>NZ_JAMWYX010000009.1 GCF_024305245.1 Erythrobacter sp. | reverse complement strand
TGGAAACTCGGCGCTTCACATCACCTGCGCAAGGTGGGGCCGGCACATCGCTTACGATGGTGTTGCTTGCATCACAAGCTTACTTCGCTGCGACGCAGCGCATGAAGTGGCATCGTACCCTTGGGATAGCTATGCTTCCTTTAGCCGCAGTTATGATCTGGTCGGCAGGTTTAAGCGAGATCAGAGGGCTTCAGCGCGGCATTCTGGGTGGCCAAAACGGCGGTTTCTCGGCCATAACGGGAAGCTACATCTTGCCATTCGTAGTGTTGGTCGCTTTCGCTTGGTTGAAAAGAGGAAGCCCATCCGCGCACAAGCGTCTTATACTCATGGCAACCGCCTCAATCTGCGCTGGGGCGCATCTTCGGACCTTCGATTTGTTCAATCCTGGCATCTTTTGGGGCAGCGAGTCCTATTTCATGCACTTGCTGGTTGGGTTTGGCGGGTCGATGCTGATCATCTGCTTCGGAATGATCTATGACCTTGCGGCCAGAAAAGCACTTCACCCTGTTTACAAGTCGGGCGCACCAATTCTGTTTGGTTGGTATGCACTGGCAGCTTGGGCATACAGCAACGACTCTTATGCCGACTTTGCCCGCCCAATTATCGAAGCAATGGGCTAGCTCCTTTGAACCGCTTGAAACCATAGCTCGCACTGGCCGCAACAGGATCGATTCCGATGGCCGCTCATGGCCGGGATTAGATGGGGAGCAGACGTGCCCGAAATTTACGCGGCGACATAAATCAGTCCAAGGCCAGCAAGCGCTGAAAATGGCGCAACTGCTCGAACAGCGGCGGGTGCAAGGCGGTCGGCCCACCAGCATGCGTAGTCAGCGTGCCAGCGGAGCGGAAGGACAAGCAGAACCAGCGAAGAGAGCACGATGAACCATCCTGCGACCTCAAATGTCTGCGGCAACTTTGACGCGGGAGCACGTAGAAGCAGTGCCAGCCCCCCGCTGAGGCGAAGCCCCTGCTCGAAATTGTTGATCGTTCGAGTTGATGCCGTGAGGCTTAGCACATGCAGGGTACGCTCCGGCCGCAAAGCCATGAAGGCTCCCGTGCCAATCAACCACAACCCAGCCGCTACGCTGCCGACCAAGCCTAACAGTTCCATCAATGAACTATGCCATCGGCGTGAATGTCTGCACAGGGGTCGCTAGATGAACGGCAGGAATTTTCCACAAGCGGGACAAAGCCGCCATTCGCGGCCCATCTGATCACAGCGACGGCTGCCGCCCCACACCCGGTCGTTCATATCATCTCGGGTAAACGTCCGCTTCTCACAGAACCTGCCTTTTGGACGATGCAAAGCAGACGGTCGGCCAGGCGCCTTCATTCCGGTCAATAACTGCCACTCCCTACTTCGGAGTCTGAGCTTTTGCCGTGCCGCCCACTGCATCCTGCTTCATTGCTCATCCTCGCCGGCTCCCGATGCGGCAGAAGTTTTCAGCGTGGAGTAATCGCCGCGGTGATGGCGTCCGCCGTTGCCTGCGCGCCGGCTAGGGTGGGGTGGAAGGGCGATCCAGCTATCGGTCCCCAGCCTTTTGTCCAAGGTGATTTGGAGCAAGCATGATGCTTGGCACCAAGAGCATTCATGTCGACAATCTTCGCTCCGCCATTCCTTGCCGCCTTGCGGGTAACAGTGGCGAGTTTGCTTTCCACTTGTCGCATGAGCGCGGCCTCGGCGTTGCTCAATCTGAGCTGAGGACAGGTCCCGTGTGCCGGAAGGACGGTGGGGTATGTCGCGACAACTACTGTTGCTGCCGGAGATCGCGTCCGGATCGTGTGTAGAAGGGACGTCAGTTCTGATTCCAGCTTCGCATAGTTTCGTTGATCAATTTCCGGAGGACCTGACCAGAACTGCCGGATCAGCGTTCCGGTCACCGAGTCCGACTTCCGCGCCGCCGACAGGTAGAGATCGCGCACAAAGCCAACATCGTTGCCGCCTACAGTCAGTGTCACAAGCCTCGTATTTGGACCCAACGTGCGAATTTGCGCATCTTGGAAAAATTGGCCTCCCGTGAGAACATGCCTTGTAACCGAGCCGCTGCACGTCATGTCGACCAGCGTAAGATTTAGTGCGCGGGCGAGGCGTGGTGGGTAGCCGCCGAAGCCGCTCCCCGGATCGCGTAGCGCCCCGAACTTCAAGCTGACAATCGCCTGCTCGCGGCGGCTACTCTGAGCCAGCGCGCGGCCAAGCAGGCTTTCGTTATGGCCGACCCCATAGAAGTCGCCGGTGTCGAGCAAGGTGACGCCTGCATCGAGCGCGGCATAGATCGTGGCGATGCTTTCGCCCTCGTCGGCTGAGCCGTAGAAGTCGGACATGCCCATCAGGCCGAGGCCGAGCGAAGAAGTAACGGGGCCGGTCTGGCCAAGGCGACGGTGCTGCATGATGATCTCCGCGTCGGGGTGACGATCGCCATTTACCGCGCCATGCATTGTGCGATAAGCCAGAATAAACCGGACAGGCTGTGCAAGGAGATGCACAATGCGCGATGCCGACCTGCAGGACCTCCTCGCCTTTGCCGCCGTGGCGGAGCAACGCAGCTTTCGCGCCGCAGCCGCGCGGCAAGGCGTTTCTGCCTCAGCCCTGAGTGGAGCGGTTCGCCGACTGGAAAAGCGCCTCGGGCTGCGTCTTCTCAACCGCACCACCCGCAGCGTTCAATCGACCGAAGCGGGCGCGCGCCTGCTCGACCGCCTGCGCCCAGCGCTCGCCGGCGTCAACGAGGCACTCGACAGCGTCAACGCCTATCGTGACAGCCCAGCCGGTACCCTGCGGCTCAACGTGCCGGGCGTAGTCGCCCGCCTGATGCTGCCGGACCTGCTCGCCCGCTTCATGGCCGCCTATCCCGACATTACCGTCGAAGTGCAGGCCGAGGACCGCTTCATCGACGTGCTCGGCGAAGGGTTCGATGCAGGGGTGCGGTATGACGAACGGCTTGAGCAAAACATGATTGCTGTTCCGATCGGACCGCAAACGCAGCGCTATGTCTGCGTGGCGGCACCATCCTATCTTGCGCTGCACGGAATCCCGCAGCACCCGCGCGACTTGTTGCAGCACGCCTGCGTCCGGCACCGCTTCCTTCACGGCACGATGCTGCCATGGGAGTTCGAGCGCGACGGGGAGGTAATCAATGTATCCCCGCCAGCACGGGTGACGACCAACGCGCTTGAGGTACAGCGCGCCGCGGTTGCCGCTGGGTTCGGGATCGCCGCCAGTTTCGAGGGCTTCTACGCCGATCTGCTGGCCGACGGCAGCCTACAGGAACTCCTGTCTGACTGGTCGACGCCGTTCTCGGGGCCTTTTCTCTTCTACCACGACAGACGCTACGTTCCCGCGCCGCTAAGGGCCTTCATCGACTTCCTCCGGCAAGAACGGGCTTGAGAAGCAGCGGGCGAACACTTCTTCTTTTTGAAGGAACCCTGGCGCGAGGCCGCTTCGGAGTCGTTTGCGGAAGGTCTGTTTTCGGCTCAGGAGAGGCGATCGCTGCCTGACGGCTTTCAGGCTCGCGGCTGATCGCAACGAACTGCTGCTAATGGGTGGTTTGCCGGCATCGCAATCAAGTCTGTTGCACGGGGGCACCTGCGCACCGCCCCCGTGCAGAAGCTCCATCAAAAGCGATAGGACGCCACAACCTTGATGGACTGCAAGTTGAAATCGTCATTCGCTCGCTTGAAATCCACGCCGCCGGCAAGGACAAAGGGGTTGGTGGCAGGGGCACTTCCCTGGCCGACGCGGATCAACGTCTCATCATCGTTATAGCCGGTGTAGAGATATTCGATACCGAGCGAAAAATTGCTGCCGATCTTCTGCTCTAGTCCCGCGCCGATCTGGAAGCCATAGGCATGGTCGTCGGCAATCACGGTGAAGGTATTTGCAGTGTTGCTGGACTCGAATGACTGATCGAGCTTGGCATAGGCGATCCCGCCCGTGGTATAAAGCAAGGTTGACTGGGTCACGGTGTAACCGGCACGCAGGCGGAGCGCCGCGGTGTAATCGATGTTGCGCTCCATATAGTAAAATGCCGGTGTAGTGCTGAACGCCGATACAGAGTCGCGAACATCGGCCGTGCCAATTTCGCCAACAACACCGAGAACCACGTTGCCCATCTGGTAATCGTATCCGGCACGCGCAGCAAAACTCACGCCATCGGAATCAGGAGTGCAATTCGTGTTTTGCGGTGAAGTGGCTTCGCCCCCACAAAAGCCGGGCGAAAACGCATTCGCGCCCGAAGCGGTCGTGACGGTTTCACCAAAGCTACCGTTTGAACCGCGGTCGAAGGTGATTGTTTCATCGCTATCGCTGGCTTGGAAATCATAGCCAATCGTAACGCCCGCGTAAAAACCGTCAAATCCATCATCCGCGTGAGCAGGAGTGGCCATCAGAGTGACCCCGGCGATGGCAACTGCAAATGTTCTCATAAAAACTCCTGAAATAGCATGGACTTGCTGTGTGGCCGTATGCTCGAAAGGACCGGGAGATTACCGTCTGACCTTCATTTTAGACGCAGTTCACGCCTGAAATGATTATGTGGCTGGGCAGGCGTTACTCACCTGTCTTGATCGTAAAAACGCATGTCTTCCCTGCGGGTTTACATGGTCCGACGGTCCTCTCGCTCAGCCCTACGTCGGCGAGGTGGTGGTAGATTGGATCGGAGAAAATTTTTTTGTAACGCCCGGCCTCCGGCCAGAGGCGATATGCAATGAGGCTGCGCTCGGCCGTAAAAAACTGGCCCATCTGCCTTACAATAGCGACCGAGCCCGAAAGCGAGGAGGCGATTGGTGATGGATGACGGTAATGGGGTCGATTCCTGAACGGCAGGAATTTTCCAGAAACGAGGCAAAGCCGCCATTTTCTGCCCGAACTGAGCCGCGAGTGCTCCCGACCCACATCAGGTCGTGCACGGTTGCGAGATCAAACGTCCGATCTCGCCTGAAGCCGCCAAATCAGCGCGCCCCAAAATCGGGCAAGCATTCTCAAAAGGAGTATTTCAGGCTCGCCCGAACCTGCCGCGGCTCTACCGGGTGGAAATGGCGATCTTCCACGCCGCTTGATTCGCCGGGTAGGCGCGATTCGTAGAAATAGGTGATGTCAGCGTCGCGGGCGTCGAACAGATTGAACACCTCGACCCCCAATCTCATCGCGCCGAAATCGTAATAGCCCGCCAGATTGACCAGCGTGGTCGCGTCCGAGCTGACCGAGCGGTCCTCGATCAGCGGAGCGCTGCTGAAATGGCGCAGGCGGGTGGTGACTGTGAGGTTGGGAAGGGGGCTCACCGCAATCCCCGCCGCGAAAACCTCCGGAACCGCGCCCGGGATGGCATCGGTAGCAGCACCCGGCCCAACGAACCTGGCATTGGTATGGGAATAGGCGGCATCGATCACCACGCCGGGCAACGGGCGCCAGAATACATTGGCCTCCACCCCATAGCGCCGCGATCCGTCATTGGGTTCGGTCGCGCCGCCATCGCCGATGAAGACCAGTTCGGAATCGAGTTCGAGCCAGAAGCCGACCAGCGAGGCATCGAGCGTCGATGTCTCCAGCCGAGCGCCGAGTTCGGCCCCCTCCGCCCGAACCAGAAGAGGCACCCGCTCCGCCGGATCGCCGCCGACCGGGTCGACCGCGATGGTCGCCCCGCGCGCGTCGTTGGAATGGAAGGACTGACCGTAATTGGCGTAAAGTTCGATATTCGTCAGTGCCTGCCATGCCAGCCCAACCTTGGGGGCAAACAGGTCATCGTCGGCGTTGCCCGAATTGGCGGCGAGATCAGAGCGCACGTCGACCATCTGGTAATCGAACCTGAGTCCGGCAAAGCCGCGTAAACCCGGCGCAATCGCGATCTGACCATCGGCATAGAGGCCAAGCCCGGTTTGGTCGATCGCATCGAGCCGCACGGCATCGACCGGGGCCGCATCAATGCTGCGGAACAGGCCGACCTCGTCGATTGCATCATGGCGCAGATCGGCGCCGATATTGATGGCGACCGACCCGCGTTCGATCCGGTGCGACACCGCGCCGCCCAACACCCAGCGTTTGTCGCGCTGCACGAATTCGTCACCCCGCCCCGGTTCTTCGAGAAAGTAGGTGAAGTTGGACACCAACTCGAATTCGTATCGGGTGGCATAAGCCGAAAACGCAGTATTGCCGACAGCACCGTTCAACACCGCGCCCAAGCGGGTTGTGCTTCCACCCAAGTCATCGTCAATATTGCCGAACCGGTCGATCAGACCGCTGGCCACCGCGCGCTCCGGCACCTGATCGGTCGAGGTCCAGCGCGCGTCATAGGCGTTAAACTGGAGTGAAAAGCGGTTGGCCTCGCCGCCGATGGAATATTTCACCAGCCCTGCAAACCGCTCCAGATCTTCCTCTAACACCCACGGGCCGTCGTAGAACTGCGCGTCACCCACTATCAGCAAGTCGCCGCCACTGAGGACGGTGCTTCCCCCCGCGACGCCTCGGACGAAGCCGAATTCGCCGACCTGCACCTCGGCAAAGGGGCGCAAGGCGTCGGCGGTTTTGAAGGCAGCGGTTCCGGCCGCGCTGAAATCGCCGACATCGGCGAAATAGGGGCCTTTGCGGAAATCGATCCGCTCGACCGCTTCGGGGATCAGGAAGTTGAAATCGAGATACCCCTGCCCATGACCATGCGAGCGCATGTTAATCGGCACACCATCAACAAACCCGGCAAAGTCCGTGCCGTGATCAAGGTTGAACCCGCGCAGGAAGAACTGGTTGGCCTTGCCGCTGCCCGAATGCTGCGTGGCGATCAGGCCGGGGACGTTTTCCAGCAATTCACCCACCCGCGAAATCGGGATAGCATCGAAATCGGCATATCCGACCGTTCCTTGCGACCCCGACCGGGCCGTGCCGATTTCATCCAGCGCGCGGCCGTAGACGATGATCTGTTGGGGCTCATCGTTTTCCCTTTCGGGGAGGTCGGGTTCGGTCGCGGTCTGTGCCGTCGCGGCTGAGGCGAACGCGCATAATGCTGTCCCCGCCATTCCGATCACCAGCCTTCGGGCGCACGCCGATGCGGTGTTTGCAGACATGGAATATCCTTTGCGGAAGCGAGAAGAGGATCAGATCTTGCGGGGCCTCGGCGCAGTGGAGCGGCGCGCGAAAAGGACGACTCCGGCGACAAGTACAGTGAAAAACACCAGCATCAGGCTTGTTTCGACCGCCGCCTCGAAAGGTGCGACGAAGTTTTCATCGAGGCCGATATAACGGTCCGCCACCCACACCGCCGCGATGGCGCAACAGAACAGCGCCATTCCGGCACGCAGCCGCTGATAGGCGGGTGTGGCAGCGATAGTCACCAGTGCGGGGACGATCGCGAGTGCGATGGCGATCTGAACCAGCTCGATCCCGACGTTGAAGCCGAGGAGCGTGACGATATTGCGCGCCACGGACAGATCCGTCGAACTCAGGAATCCGGCAAAACCCAAGCCGTGGACCAGCCCGAATAGCGTCGCAAACAGAGCCTCGTGGCGGGGGAAGATGGGGCGGATCGCGTGGATCGCGGCAATCAGCACCGAAACCGCGATCAGCGTTTCGACCAGCGCGCCGGGCAAAGTCAGCCCGCCCAGCGATGCCGCGATCAAGGTGGCGCTGTGTCCCAGCGTGAAGCCCGAAATCAGGATCGCGGCCGAGCGGATGGTAGTCCTGGCCCCGCGCGCTTCGCACCAACGCCCGCCTCGCGCTATCAGCGGCAAAGGAAGCAGCAGGGCGAGCAGGAACGCGAGGTGATCGATTCCGCCCAGAATATGCCCGGCGCCAAGGCTTACCGCGTTGGCAAAGGGCATCCAGCTGCGCGCCGCGCCGCGATTGATTGCAAGCACGTTGCGATCGCCGCGCAGGGTGCCGATGACATCGGGCTCGTCGCCCAGTTTGGTCGCCGGGTCGCGGCGTAGCATGACAAGCACGAAGTGGTCGGGCACTGCGCCGATGACCGCGCGCCAGCCGAGCGTGAACTCACTGAGGTCCGAGGCCTGTAGCGGCATCAGGGAGAGCGTCGCGACAAGGTCTGTCGTGCCATCGCGGGTGACGAATGCGACGCCTTTTATCTTTGTGCGCCAAGCGCCACCTTCGCTGCTGGCCGAAATGGTTTCGGCGAGATAGCTCCGCGCCTGCCTCCGTGCAGCGTCATCTTCCGCAACACGGTTGCCGCTGGCATAGGCATATTCTGCTGCCGGTAATACCACCTCCAGTTCAACACGGTCGGCCTGAAAGTCGAGATAGACCTCGCTGTTTGGCGACTGGTGCGCGCTGGCGGCGGCTGTCAGCGCGAAAAGGGCGATGAGCCACCCCGTCACGATCGGGATCAACCGTGTGCGAGCCATATCAGCCTCGTTGCCGGATCATTGATCTTCGGGTTGATGACGCGCGCCTGCTCGCTGGCGACGTCTGCAGCATCGGGCTCGCCAAGAATGGTGAGCGCCTGCGCCTTGATCGCATAGAGCTGCGCGGATCGCCAGCCTGACCGCTCGGCTAGGCTGATTTCAGTCAAAGCCGCACGGGCCTGATCATTCGCCATTAGCGCCCGCGCCAATAGCAGCCGCGCCTCGCCAAAGGGGCGTGCTTGCGCGTTGATCCTAGCCAGTCGAAGAGCCTCGCTGAGATCGCCAAACACCAGCTCATGCTCTGCGGCATGGGCGGCGAAGGCAGTGGGGTACTTGCCAGTCCATTCCTGCCAGATCGCGCCAGATTTCCGCGCCCAATCACGGCTGCGGGTGGCGTCTCCGCGAACGCGCCAGACAAACGCCAGCATGTCCATCGCCTCGGGCCGGCCGTGATCGCGCGCGATCGTTTCAAGATCGGCAATGGCGCGGTCCGTCTGGCCATTGGCGAGGCGCGCCTCGGCGCGGTAGAGCGTGGTGAGCCAGTGTCCCGGAAACAGCGCCTCTGCGCGGTCGTACCAGTCTCTCGCCGCAAGATAATCGCCGCGTGCGCTTGCGATCATCCCGGTCTGAAGCGCTATGCCCGACAGCACGACAGGGGTGTGTTTCTCGGTTCGGGTGGCTTCGGCCAGCGTCGCGATAGCGGCATCGAACTCGCCGGAGACGCGCTGCAAGTTGGCGATACGCAGTGAAACGCTGATATGCGGATCGATCTGGGCTGCTTGGCGGTAGAGGCGCGCAGCCTCGGCATGATCGCCCGAATAAAGTGCCAGATCGCCGCGCATGGCGGCGGCTTCCGACAGGGTCGGCTTCTCGGGCGTCACGGCGGCGCGCGAAAGGATGTCGAGATCACGCGCCGCACCAGTCCGATCGTGCTGCGCAAGTGCCAGTTCGGCCCGCAATTCGGGCACGCCGGAGGGCGACGGAGCAAGGTTCCGGACCGCAGTGATCTGGGCCTCGGCCATGTCGAGATAGCCGATCCGGCCCGTCAGGCGGAACAGCGAAAGCGCCGCAGCACCGGCGCTGGCTCGAGGGAGCCATTCGTTCGGGCCCCGTTCGACGCGGGCCTGCGACAGGGCGAGACGGTCGTTCGATACGGCCAGAAGCTCAGGATATGTCGCAGGACCGAACGCAGGTCTTTCCATCGCGAATGCGGGCGCGGGTTCGCCGTCGCCGCGCTGGATCATCCATTGCAATAGCGCAATGGTCAGGATCGCAAGCAGTGCGATCAGCGGCCAACGAAACAGTCTGGTCATGAGGTTGTTGCTGCACTTTGATGAGCCGGGCGGACCCGATCAAATCGAGCCCGCCCGGCAGCGGCAGAAGAAGATGATGATCCGGCGATCACCTCACATGGCGCGGGCACAAGGGGTAAGCCCCGCCGCGACCAGGTCGTCCGCCAGGGCATTGGTCAGGCCCGTCAGCTGCGAGGTTAATTCCGGCACGAAATCACCGTCGGCATCATTAACGGGATCCGCGTCGTTATAGGCGTTTTTCTGGCTCGAGCCGATCAGTGCGGTCGACACCGCCGGCATCCCCATGCGATCGACCCGCGTGTAGGCGCTGGCCGCGTCGGTGCGGAAGGTGAAGCCCGAACCCGGCGAGGTCATCACCTGTGTTCCTTGCGCGGGCGCCAGGAACGGAAAGCCCATGGGCAAAGGCACGTCGTTGGCCGATGGGTTGAGCGGCAGGCCAGCCAATGTGCCCGGCCCGTTGCGGCTGAGATCGAGGAAGATCACCGCCAGAGTAACGTCGATCACCGGATCCGCTAGCAACCGACCATTGGGGAACCCGGCATCGGCAGCAAGATTAAGCGTCAACGTATCAGGAACAACGGCGCCTGCTACTGTCACCCCGCCGGTTCCGGGCACGACCTGGTTAAGGCAAGGGCCAACATCAAAGCTGGTCGGCGTGGGGGTCGGGCTTGGCGTCGGGGTCGGTGCGACAACGACGGGAGGCGCCGCCATCTCGTCGTTCCCGCATGCCGCCAAGAGGCCGAGCGTCACAATCAGCGGAGCAGTAGCCAACTTTCCGCGAAGCGATCTTGAAAATTTCGTTGTCATTACAGTTGGCCTCCAAGACGGGCAGTGGTGGCCCACACATCCACCAGGTTTGATCCGTTTTCGATCCGGTCGCGCGGAATCGTAATGACGATGGCCGTGAGGTTCTGCCCGGCGAAGAAGTCGCGCTGGTTGTCGAAGCTCAACGTTCCGGTTGAAAGCGTGTCGCGGAATCCTTGGAGATCGAAGAAGAACGGATCGTCGAACAGACCGGTCCGTACGCGCACGCCGTCCTTGACGAGATCGGTCTCCACCGCGCCTTCGATCGTTCCGGTTACCCCGGGAAGGCCGCTAACCTGAACACCGAAACTGTTGCTTCCCGAGGCCTGACCGAAGCGAACCTCGACAGGAATGTCGGGAGTGGTGCGCGGTGCGGCGTTCGAGACATTGATCGTGTAGAGCACATCGGGATCATAGACCGCAGGCTGATCCGCAGCCTGCGGACCAGCGAAGGTCAACACGAGGTTGATATCCGTTGCGGTGTGCCAAGCGAAGATGTCGGCGATATCTGCTGCTGTGTCGGGCGTCGCGTCATTTGCGGGGCTGGTTCGGCCGGGCGGATCAAGGTGGTCAGCGGCTATAACACCAGCGCCGGTTACATAGAGTGCGCCCCCTGCAAGCGCCATCATGACCCCCGCAGTCAGGGGCAGTGCGTGTTTCATTTTCACCCAAATTCTCCTCGCGCAATGCGTCAATAGAGCGGCTGCGCACGTTACTGTGCCGAGGCCCTACGCTGGCGGATCGCGTCCGGTTTTGGGTTTGTTGAAATATTTTTTTGAACTTGCCTAAATTGCTGCCGCCTTCCTAGATCGCGGTCTGCCGAAGCTGGAGAATCACGGCGCGCATGGCCAACGACGCACAGAATAGTGAGCTACTTCAGATCCTTCTTGCGATGGCAGAAGGTGAGAAAGCAGCCATGCATCGACTCTACGTGCAAACGTCTCGAGAAATTTATTCGCTTTGTTTCAGTTTTATTCAAAACCGGGAAGCCAGCGAAGACGTAGTGCATGAAGTGTACTTGAAGGCCTGGAACCGGGCGACCAGTTACGATCAGACGAAAGGCTCGCCGATGGCCTGGTTGACCCGGATTGCGCGTAACAGCGCCATCGACTGGATCAGGGCCCATAAGCGCCGACCGACAACCGGTGACGACGAACTGATCTTCGTCGCTGAC
The DNA here is from genome assembly GCF_024305245.1 of Erythrobacter sp. Classification (GTDB taxonomy): domain Bacteria; phylum Pseudomonadota; class Alphaproteobacteria; order Sphingomonadales; family Sphingomonadaceae; genus Erythrobacter. Next base: position 140,512 of record NZ_JAMWYX010000009.1, on the reverse strand, counting down.
CAAAGTGAGACTGCGGAAGAAATGCTCATCCGAGTAGAACAATCGGACAATGTAAGGCAGCAGGTGGAGAATCTGGCCTCGGCCGATGCCAATCTGATCCGCAGCGCCTATTTGCGCGGTATGACCTACTCCGAAGTCGCAAATGAAACAGGCTTGCCGTTGGGAACAGTCAAGACGCGGATCCGCCGGGGGCTTCGCATGATGCGCGAAAGAATGATCCATGACTGATGACTCCACAGCCCCGAATGATCCGGAGATGCTGGCGGCAGAATATGCCCTCGGCATGCTGGATTCTGACGCGCACGCAGCAGCCGAAGCGCGCATCGCGACTGATCGTGATTTTGCAGCCCGCGTGGCGCGGTGGGAAGCGGTTGGCCACGAATGGGCCAGCACGGCTCCCAGGGACGAGGGCTGGTCGCCGGATGACCTGTGGCAGCGAATGGAAGCCACCTTCCCGGCGGGGCGCGAAGCGCGCGTCCCCCCTCGGCCTGCCAATGATGCAGGCACGCCGTCAGTCGAACCGCGTTCGGCATCCGGATGGCGGCTCGGAGCGATTGCTGCATCCGTCGCAGCGATGGTGCTTGGCGGGCTCTACCTGGGCGAGCGCGACCGGGCGCAGGAATTCGGCGAGAAGCTCGCTCTGGCCGAGGCGCAAGGCGAGGTGGCTACATCGGCCATCCGCGTTGCACAGGTAAGCCAGGCAGACGGTGCGCCCCTGCTGAGCGTGATCTACGAAGGGCAAGATGGAAAACTTACCGCGCGCATTGCAGAAATTGCGGATCAGAACCTCGTTCCCGAATTGTGGGTGATCGGCCCCGACGGAAAGCCACGCTCGCTGGGACAGGGTACTGGTGGCTCGGTCTTCGTGGTCGAGATTACCGACGAGATGCGCAAAGACATTGCTGCCGGGAGCGTGATCGCAATCTCGCTCGAAAAACCGGCACCAGCCCCCAGCGCGCAACCGACGGTTGAGCGCATTCTCGGCGCTGCACAGCTTGCGCCGGTGACGTAAGCACACGCGAGCGACCTTGGTCATGCTGCTTTGCGCCTCCATCGCTCAATCGCCGGGACGTTCCTTCCCACTGCCGCGAGCTAGGTCGCGCAATGGGCTTGGAGTGTCGCGACAGGAAAATGCGTCGAAGTGCCACAGTTGATGGCTTCGGCTGCTCTGAGGAGAAGACGTGATGATAGTTCAGAAGTGCCCACATTGTGGTATATCGTCGTCTGAAGATCATTCGATCAGTTTCGGCAATGTCACTCTTGAAGACAAGGGCGTTCTCGTTTTTGAAAGAACGGAAATGATGCTGCCAAGGGTCCAGCATCAGCTCGTGCAAGCTTTGGTGGTAGCAAAGGGCAGGGCTTTGACACGCGCGCACCTCGCCGATTGGCTCGATGGCGAAGTGTTTGATCAGTCGATCGCGGTTTATGTGGCTCGTGTGCGCTCGACCTTTCGTCAAATTGATCCATCTTTCGACCAAATTTTTTCAGTCCGCGGCTTCGCAGCTTACAAATGGTTGTTCAAACCCCTCGCCCAATGACGGGTGGGATCTACCGTGAAATATCGAATATCGATCTAGAGCTGGACGAGGAAAGCTCGCGCCACTCTTCCACACCGTAGTTCGGGACGAAGATCCGAATAATCTTGAAACGATCTGTCGGGCAGAGGTGTCGATCAAACGCACCTTCTTACTCAAAATCCCACGCCCAGCCTTATCCCGAGACGCGCGTCCGGGGCATCGACCGACAGTCCAGCCCTTGCATCAACGCCAAGCTGCAGCCGTGAAGCGAGATTGGTGGCAAAACCCAGGCCGACAGATTGATTGTCCTCGATCAATTGGGTCGCTGCTTGGTCGTAACTATAGGATAGCGTGACCGAACTCGATTTGCTGACGACAAATTGGCTGCCGACGGCGCCAGACATGGTGTTGCGTACACTAAAGCCAGTGGGTTCGCCTATGACGGTGTAACCGGCGGTGACGAAGGGGATCACGTTGCCGAAACGCTGCGAGATTTGGCCATTAACACCGAAGTCTACCTCGCCAGTCCCAAGGGCGGCCTCTCGCGAAGCAGTGGGCACCTTGATGGTGCCACCGACTGATGCGTTTAACCCGCCCAGTGGGATCTGATAGTCGGCCTGCAAGGTAAGATCGCCGATGCCTTCGCGGGTTACCGTGCGGGGCTGGGTGGAAGGGCGCGACAGAAGCGACGTGCCCAGCAGCCCGCCACCGCTCACAATCAAATCTTCGGGAGCCGATGTGACGATGTAAGGGACCGAAGCGGCGAAGGAGAACCTGCCCGAAGTCACCCGAGCGCCGGTGGAAAAGCTTACTGTTTCATATTCGCGGTCAGCGAGGTCGCCCGTGACGTAATCTGAAGCTGCGATCAGGGTGATCGCGGTCTCCGGCTTCGGGTCTTCGGAAGAGGCTGGCGCGGCCTCTTGAGCGAATGCAGGACCACCAATTACAGTAAGGATGAGAATAAATTTCGAATTGCGCATGATGTCGCTCCAAGATTGAAAGGTCGCAGCCGGGGCTGCTTCATCTCTGAAACGAACGGGCATTCCGATTTCATCCATTCTATCTTGATTATGGCTGCGACTGGACCCTCAATCGGTTGAAGGCACTATGCATTAGGCAGGATGTGCTGCGGCGAAGATGGCAACGCACGATCAGCGACGTTGGTCGCACCCCCGCCGTGATGCGCCGCCAGCGCAAAACAGGGTTCCGCGGGGCCGACTGCACGTTTTCGCGGGGCGTGGATGCTATCGTGAATTAAACCCGCATCCCCATCCGTTTCACCTTCGACCGGCTCGACAAGCGCCGGGAGACATATGAACGGAGAAACGCCATGAAGTCTTTCAAGATTGCCGCTGCCATCACCCTCGGCCTGCTTGCCACGGCCGGCCATGCCGCCATTTCGGGCTTGATCGAAGAGAAGGTGGCCCGCGAAGAGGAGCAGTTGATCTTCAACGCGCCGATCGCTGGGATCGAGAACAAGCTGTGGTTCAATTACCGCATCGATATCACCGAAGCGCAAAAGGAACTGCGTTCGGATCTCGACCGTGCCAGCGACATCGAGGATCTGCGCGATGCGTGGGAGGAATACGCCCGCGAGCTTCGCAAGGAGCGCGTCCACTACATCGAGGAAATGGCCGAGCGCGGCTATCGCAGCGGCACAGTGACCGTCAACTGATCCGTCAAACCCCGCTCTCTGAGGCACACGGGGTTAGGGGCCGGCAGCAATGCCGGCCCCTTCTTTTGGGGTTCTCAAGGTTGCCAATCACGGTTTCGTGCAACTTGTTCCTCGGCAGCGTCGAGCGCGCCGCCCGCTGCCATGTCCTGCGCCGCTGCCAGCAGATCGGCTTCACTGCCTGCCTGACGGAACTCTGACGATTGTGCGCCGCCAAGCGCGAATTGCTGCTCTATCTTCCAGCCGGTGTCGTCGCGGCAGGCAATCCCGCCTTCTGTTTCGCCACGCCACGCCCGGCACAATCCGCCGCTATCGCGTTCGAAGCTGAGCAGTATGCGTGTCTCGGCATCTGCAGGTTGGTTGGCTGCCAATAGTGTATCGAGCGCGGTCGCGAGCGCCGGATCGGCATAGCCTTCGGGGTTGCCCTGCCAGGGCTGAAGCACAGCAAGCACCAGCGATGCGGCCAGAGCAGGCCCGGCAATCGGCCCCCAGCGTCGTAGCACCGGCACCAGCCCGCGCTTCTGGCGTTCGGCGGCAAAGCTGATCACTTCGCCGCTGTTCTGTTCGTCCTTGTCCTGCGCGCCGGAGAGCAGCGCTGCGAGATGCGGCGGCACCGCCTCTTTGGCCAAGGGCGCGTAATGCGCTGCGAGGCGCGCTTTGAGCGCATGGTGCGCCTCGATTTTGGCAGCCAGCGCCGGATCGGCTGCTACCGCCGCAGCCACCCGTTCCTTCTCAGCCCCGTCGAGCTCGCCGTCGGCATAGGCAGCAAGAGTTTCATCGGTGATGTTCATTGAACCGCCTCCAGCATCGCCATCAGCGCGTCGCGTCCGCGCACCAGCCGTGAGTTGAGCGTGCCGACCGGGCAATCGACGATCACTGCCGCCTCCTTGTAGGAATAGCCCTCGACCATGACCAGCAGCACAGCTTCGCGCTGGTCCGCGGGCAGGCGCGCCATCGCGCGGTCGACCATTGATAGTTCGACCCGCGCTTCCTGCCCGCCATCCGCTCCGACCGAAAGCCCTGCCTCCTCGTCCACGAAGGTTTCGCTCCGACGCGAACTGGCACGGCGTTCGTCGATGAAGATATTGCGCATGATCCGATACATCCAGCTGTCGAGCCGGGTTCCCTCCTGCCACTGGTCGCGACGGGAAAGAGCGCGCTCTATGGTCATCTGGCACAGATCGTCGCCGTCGGCCGGCGAACCGGCAAGGCCGATCGCGAACCGCCGCAATCGCGGCAGCAGCTCAAGCGCTTGCTGTTCGAAGCTTCTGGACAGCGTAATGTGCCTTTCTGTTGGATGAAACGGCTGGCGGCGTTCGTTTCATCCATGCTTAAGACGAAATAGCCGAAGGAAACAGCCATGCGTCCGCATCTGCCCACCATTCTTGCCGTGCTGGCGCTGGCCGTCATGATGGCAATGCCAGTCTCGGCACAGCTGCAATTGCCGCGCCTGCCGGATGTTGGCGGGGTGATCGGCAATGCCACCGGTATGCTTGAAGAGACGCTGGAGAGCGCCGACCGCCTCACCGCACGCGAGGCGCGGCGCCTACTGCGCGTCCGCGACCAGACGCTGGCGCGTCTGCTGAGGCAGAACAGCGACGTGATCGAGCGCGATATGCGCGGCGATCTCGCACGGCGGGGCGAGTTGCTGGCGATCGAGCCTAGCGCTACTCAAGTCGCACAGCTCGAAGCGTCGGGCTTTCGCCTGCTTGGCACCGAACGGATCGAGGGGTTGGATATTGCGGTCGTCCGGCTTGGGATCCCCACCGACCAATCGCTGGCAGAGGCACAGGCGCGCGCCGCCGAGATCGTGCCGGAGCTGGAATTGAGCGCGGATCATCTGCACTTCGCCGCGGGCCAGACCACCGCGACTTCGGCGTTCCCTCCTCTCGCCTTATCGCTCGCCACTGCACAGGCCGCACCGATCACCGCGCCCGTCGGCATCATTGATGGCGCGCCGGGCAAGGCCGTGCCAGTGGCCGCGGTCAAGGGATTTGCCGAGGGCGCGCCATTTGCCTCAGACCACGGCAGCGCGGTGGCGAGCCTGCTGCGCGCTGGCGGGATGCAAACGATCCGGGTGGCGGATGTGTATGGGCAGGATCCCGCAGGCGGCAATGCGCTGGCGATTTCGAGAGCGCTCGGCTGGCTCTCGGCCAGTGGCTGTAAGGTGGTGACGATCAGCCTTGTGGGCCCGCGCAATTCGCTGGTGGAACGCGCGGTCAAGGCGACACGCGCGCGCGGCATCATCGTTGTCGCAGCGGTCGGCAATGATGGCCCCGCAGCACCGCCCGCCTATCCCGCGTCCTATGAAGGCGTGTTGGCGATCGCCGGCGCGGATCGGAAGGGCCGCGCGCTGATCGAGGCAGGACGGGCGCTGCATCTCGACTATGCTGCTCCGGGGGCGGACGTGTAACGGAATATGTTGCAACGATCGCGACCGTGCCGGCCCAGCTGAATGTTGTTGATCGCCGGGGAAGATCCCTTGCAGAAGATTGGGATCAACTCATGGGCGGACCTGTAAAAGGCACCCATGCCGCCTGCCCCTTTATCCCACACAGCGAGGTTGATGAGCTTAAGGCCAACAGCCAGGCCCGCGTTGATCAGCACGTGGCTCGACCGCCAGTCAATGAATGCAAAAAGGGCGCCGCGATCGATGAGCGCGGTGGAACAATGCCCAAGGAACTCCTCCAGGAACTTCTTAAACTCAGAGTCGGTCATTTCGCCCGACGCCATCACGAACTCGCCATGCTTGTGCTTGCCAAGCCCGCTCACGTTGTTCTCTATTTTCACGTTATATGGAGGATCGGTCAGGCAGGCCGTGGCAACCTGACCGTCCAAGGCATGAGAGTAGCTTTCGGCCTTGGTTGCATCCCCGCAGTGAATGCGGTGCTTGTCCAATAGGAAAGTGTCGCCAAGCCTGGCTACCGGCTCCGCGGGAGGAACCGGCACCTCCTCCTCTTCCGCCTCAGCAGCGGCAGGATCGAGGAGGATGATATCCTGCTCCTGAGCACTGAAGCCGGTGGCGGACAAGTCAAAATTCAGCTCGATGAGCTCACCCATTTCGAGCTTGAGCTCCCCAAGATCCCACTCCCCGGTTTCGGCAATTCTGCTCATACTGAGCGCAAGGACACGCGTCTCGTCTTCAGTAAGATGTTCAATTGTGATGCATGGGATCTTTGAAAGGCCAAGCTGCTTCGCTGCCTCAAGACGGACGTGACCATCGACGATCCGCCCATCGCGAATTAAGATTGCTCCGACAAAGCCGTTCCGCTTGATGCTTTGGATCACGCGCTCCAGCTGGTCATTGGTCAGCTTTCGCGTGCGGCGCTTGGCGGGCTTGAGGTCACCTACGGACAGGAACTCAATTTTGCAGTCCGGCAACAAATCGTTGCGCCCACCAGACACGATGGCTTCGTTGACGCGAACAGCTTCGGCATTCTGCTTACGGCGGCGAACGGACTTACCATTCAGCTGCTTGGTAAGTGCGGGCTTCACAATAGGAGTGGTCATGGCGAATTCCTCCAGCAGCCGCGCGGCGGCTACTATTGGCGCACGTACTCGGCCAAAGGCCGCGCTCGCGATTTCAGGATTTTGCCGCGCCCAGGAACTAGAGCTCTGTGACTTTGGTGTCCTTAGGACGTTTGTCTACGCGTGCTGCCAGTATAGGATCAGAAGGACCGCCTTACCGCAACGTCTTTTTTTTGGACTCTGGTTTTTAAGAATCAGGGGCTAGCTTATTCGGAGAAGGCAAAGCAGACGCCAAGTTGGAGCGCGACCAAGGCAGGTCGCATCATCTCCAATAGGCGTGCCTCTATGCCATCGGGATAATAGCCAAGATAAGCTTCACCGCGGCTCGCCGCGTAGTTGTTTCCATTCGCTGCGGCACAATCGAGCGCGTATTCCCAATTGTTCTCGCGCATTGATACGCCGTGGACCGGGTGAGGGCGTAACGAGAGGCCGATCAACATGTTCGCGCTCTTGCCGTCGAGCGAGCGAAAAGCAGTAGCTCGCAATCGCCCGTCTTCGCGCTTCGTCATTGCCGCGATCAGTTTGCCGTCGCGCTCGATAGTGATCGCGGGAGCTGCCGGATCGATATCGCCGAGCTCGATCCACCAGTTTTCCCCTGCTGCTGAAATTTCCTCTCGTCGGTCGTCAGGAGCCAAGTTTTCGGTCAGGTTCAACAGTGCCGGCTCGAAATTTTCCCACTGGCAACCGCCACGCGCAGTAAAAATCTGTAAGCCTGCAAGCATGAAAGGCAGGGGAGATTCGCCGTCATTGCCAAGCATTATTTCGAGCAAGGCGACTGGCATGGGATACGTGATCACTGGCAAGCCGTGGCGAGCAAGAGCCTCTGGTTTGAACTGGAGCATCACAAAGCCCTCGGGGTCATCAAGTGCGGTGATCTCAGTCGTCGCTAGAGTGTCATCTTCCGGACCTGTCATTTTGCGCCCACGTCGTTCAGACGCTGAATGGCCGCTTCTATTGCCGCTACCCAGGCATCTTGATGCGCTGGTAGCAGGTCAGTAATGCGCGGCGCAGACCTGCCGCTGATCGCAACATACCGATTGCCGGGCTCGTCGATCAGGTGGCCGCCAATAAGGCCGGCCAGCTTGTCAAAGTAAGGGCGCCAAACTTCTTCAGGAGTATTCAAGGCTGCTGGATTGGACCAGAACTTACCCTGTTTTTCGATGTAGCCAAAGTTCACGGGCTTATCGTAGTCGGGCAGGTCGACCTTCAGGTTGAGGGTCTGTTTGAAGTCCGCGTACACTCCGAATAGTGCGAGAGCGTCGAGCATTGCATTGATGGCGCTTGGCAGCGCAGGATCCCGGGCGGCCATGAGCGCCATAAAGTCGCTCATGCTGATCGATTGGGCGCGCGCTTTGTTCTCGGCGGGAATAGAATCGACCCGCACGGTGCCGCCCTCAATCCGGACGATACCTCTCTCGATCATCACAGTCTTTGCCAGTGTGCTAGGAACGGCAAGGATTGCGCCTGCGGAATTCCGCCATGTCGCGACTTCAACCAGCGCGAAGGTGAAGTGCGCGCCGGCATGGCTCTGCAGCAAGGCGGCGAGGGTTTCGGTCTCGGAGCGGATGCCGTCGCCCAAGACCATCGCGATCATCCGACCGCGGCGCAGGTTGGCGGAGACAGCGTCAATAAAGTCTGCCTCGGGCAGTGCTTCAGGGTTCTCCGACACTAGATCGTAAAGTCGCTTGGGTGCCTTTTCCCCCTTCGTAACCACCGCCTGAAACTCATCGAAGCTCATTGCAGTAAGGGCAGAGAGATAGTCGAGCGTCTGCGCGACGACTTCGCGTCTGATCTCAGTGTTACGCCAAAGCTTGGTCTCGATAAAGACGATGTCGCCCGAGGGCGTCAGGAAGAGGTTGTCGATCTTGCCGTGCGGACAGGGTACTTCCAGTGCAGCCGGTATGAGCATGCCGAAGCCAGGCTCGATGTCGGCCATTGGCAAGATGCCGGGATGGGCGTGGATGAGCTCCTGGAGCCATTTTTCATTGTGGTTGCCGACGCCGAGATAGATGCGCTCAAGGGCGATCTGATCACCTGAGTTATCGATCAGGACCGGGATACCAAGCGCTCTTGTCATGGGTTCGGTGTGCTCGAACAATTGAGCCTAGTCCAGTGGAATGAGACTTATAAGTCGTGGGCTTATCAGTCGCGCGAATGGATCGTCGCTTGTAATGGACATCCGCAAGCGCATTGGTTGGAACGTGCGGCGCCTTCGCGCGCAACGCGAACTAACGCAAGAAGACTTTGCTACCGATAGCGGCTTTGATCGGGGCTACATAAGCGGCGTTGAACGCGGCGTGCGAAACCCTTCAGTCCTTGTGCTGGAGCGCTTGTCCATGGCGCTCAAAGTGGATGTTGCGGAGCTTTTTGACGCAGGGAAAGCTGTGGAATTTGCTAATATTACCTCTAGAAAATAGCAAAATCCTGCTGTGTGAGACCATGCCGATGTCCAATAGATGACAAGCCGCCATCGGAAATAAAAGCCGACACTGCGACTGCCCGCGATGATTATGCCCCAACGCCATTTGCAATTCGAAAAGCTGAAAGCGCTGCTTGAAATTCGAGCAGATGACAGAGCAGCGAGTCTCGCTCCGTCTGCGCTTGGCAACTGTCGCGTGGCCGCGCGAGCTATTGTAATCGATAGAAGGCAATCTTACTGGATCAAGTACAGTCACACCTGATCATCGTGTCGGGAGGATTGGGGGAACGTACGATGAAAACGAGAAAACTGACGATTGGTCTGTGCTTGTTGCTGGCACCGCTCTTTGCTGCTCCCGCCTCTGCCGACGAGGCGGACAGCCGAGCGCAAAAGCAAATGAAGAAGATGGACGCAAATCGCGACCAGTCAGTTTCGCTGGAGGAGTTCACAACGCATCGGCGCGCATGGGCGGCCAAGCAGACAGACCCTGAAATGCGGATGCAACCGGATGTTGTGCAAAGAGCCTTCGGCCGGGTTGACCGAAATCGCGACGGCGGCATTTCCCATGACGAACTTCGCGAGAGCCTTAAGGCTTCGAAGAAGCCCACTTGACCATTTTTGCCCTTCGCCATGCATCGGCCCGATCCTCCGGACGCGAAAGGCGAGCGCCAGATCACTGGTCCACTTCCCTTCACCAACATTTGCAGTGGCTTGCACCGGGCGGGTGAATTACCCAATTCTGACAGCGCGCCCCTGAGCTTGAAATTGCGCGAATTTGATGATCTATGAGGGCACCGATTTCGTGTCAGGTCAAAGACGCGCTAGCAGCAGAGGCCCTGGCAGCGTTCAGCACCTTTGAATACTCTGGAGTAAGGCATGCATGCAGCCGAACGCGAAGAAATCATTCTCAATGCGCTCCGCGAGAAAGGCTTTATCACCTATCGGCATCTGGAGGCCGAGGTTGATGCATCGCCGGCGACGATAAGGCGCGATCTCGCTCGGCTGGAAAAGCTAGGCAAGATCAACCGGCTGCACGGAGGTGCGAAGGCGGTCGACGCTGGTCACAACCTGACGGGTGCACCGGCCAGTCTGGCTGGCACACCGTTCGAGAAATCGCTTCAACTGAACATCGATGCGAAGCGCGCCATCGGCAAGGCGGCGGCCGATTTGTGCAAGTCGGGCGAAGGAATTATAATCGACGGGGGTACGACGACGTACCAGATGTGCGAACATCTTGGCGAGATGAGCCTGCAGGTGCTCACCAATTCGCTGCACATCGTGAACGCCTTGCTGCCGCAGGAAGCGACGCAGTTGCTGGTGCCGTCAGGCCCGATCTTCCGTGAGCAGAACATCATTCTGGCCCCCGCGGGCGAGGAGAGCATGCCAAATTTCCATGCCAGCAAGCTGTTCCTCGGCGCCGCCGCGGTGAGCCCCCGTGGCATTTTCCAGGCCGATGCGCTGCTGGTGGCGAGCCAGCGCCGGTTTCTCGACCGCACTGACGAGGTGATACTGCTGGTGGACAGCAGCAAGCTCGAGGCTTCGTCCGGCGCGATCGTCTGCGCGCTCGACCGGATCGATCGCATGATCACCGATGATGCTGCTGATTCCGAGCTTATCGAACAGCTCGCAAAAGCAGGCCTCAAACAGATCGAGTTGGCAGCGCCCGAGGTTTAGAGCCTTAATCCTGTACGAGTATTTCGCGCGTGATCTGGCTGATCCGTGTCATTCCAGTAAGCGCCATCGCCACGCGCATTTCCGCTTCGATAAGTTGCAGCATGTGCGTTACTCCCTGCTCTCCACGTGCACCCAGCGCGTAGGCCCAAGCGCGTCCCAACAGAACACCCTTGGCCCCAAGCGCCAACATCCGCACGACGTCCAGCCCGGTTCTTACTCCGCCATCGGCCAGCACTGTAAGTCGCTCGCCGACTGCCTCTGCTATTGGCGGCAGTGCTTCGGCCGTGGAGGGCGCGCCATCGAGCTGGCGACCGCCGTGATTGGATACGACGATCCCGTCGGCGCCAAGATCGGCCGCGCGGCTGGCATCCTCGGGATCGAGGATGCCCTTGATGATCAGCGGGCCGACCCATTCCGATCGGATAAAGTCGAGATCGGCCCATGTCACCGAGGGATCGAAATTGCCACGCATCCAGGCAAAGAAGTCTTCAATTCCCGATCCGCCTTCCAGCACCGGGGCGACATTCCCGAGACTATGCGGCCGCCCGCAAACGCCGACATCCCATGCCCAGCGCGGACGCATTGCGCCCTGCCATGTCCGGCGCAGGGCTCCACCAAATCCTGGTGCGCCAGCAAGGCCCGACCGATAATCACGATAGCGGCTGCCCGGCACCGGCATGTCGACCGTAAACACCAGTGCGGAACACTTTGCTGCCATTGCGCGGGCTAGCAACTCGCGAAGAAAACCGCGATCGCGGATCATGTATAGTTGGAACCAGAACGGCTGGCCGGTTGCCACCGACACCTCCTCCAGGCTGCACGCCGATACCGTGGACAGCGTGAACGGGATGCCCGCCTTCGCTGCGGCGCGGGCTGCCTGGCATTCGCCACGTCGCGCATTCATGCCTGCAAGGCCGATCGGCGCGAGCGCCACCGGCAGGTTCAGGCGTTGCCCGAACAGTTCGCTCGACAGATCTATCTGAGAGACATCGCGCAGCACTCGCTGGCGCAGCACTATATGCTGGAGGTCCTCCGCATTACGGCGCAGCGTGATCTCGCCGTAGGAGCCGCCATCGATATATTCGAACAGGAAATGCGGCAATCGCGCGCGCGCAAGGTCGCGGTAGTCATCGATGCTGGCGGCGATCATGGCGCGACTTTCAGATGGCCCTGCCATGCTTTCGCATAGGCGGCTAGGTCATAGGGCAGTGGATCGATCCTCTGCAGTTCGCCAGTTGGGCGCAGCGCGGGCTCGATCAGGCGCAGCGCACCAAAGCTCACATCATTGTGGGCTTTGGCTACAAACACCTCGGTGTCGGGACGCAAAGCGGCAAGGGCACGGACGAACACCTCGGCTTCAGCGAAGCGCCCCTCGATCAGCAATCGTCCGCGCGATCCGATCAGATCGAGCGATTCATTCGCCATCAGCGCAGCATAGAGGCACGCTCCGGCGCGCCGCGCGAACCAGTCGTCGGGCTGAATGATCCACCCGCCGGTGCCATGCGGGAAAGGACCGTTTCCCGGTGCCAGAGTCGGCAAAACCATTGCCCCGGCGGCAAGCACATGCGGCACCGCATCAAGCAGGCGCGGCTGGTCGGGCCGTATATCGACCTGACGCGTATCGAGCTCGATCAGCATTTCGATCTCGCGCCCGCCCATGAACCGGGCCGAGAGGATCGGGTGGCCAGAGGGATCGACATTGACAAGGCAATCGCGCTGCTCGGGCAGAGCGGAGAGATCGCACCCAGTTCCGGCAAGGCGCAGCGCGATGAACCACGTCCCAGTCGACAGGATCGTCGCATCCTTCCCCTCGATTTCGGCAAATCCCCGGGCCGCTATTAACGCAGCATTCGAATCGTGCAGTCCAGCAAGGATCTTCACCTCCTTCGGCAACCCGGTGCGCCGCGCAAGATCGGGCCGCAACGTGCCCACCACATCCCCAGCGCGTCGCAGTGGCGCGAAGCGCCCGGCCCAACCCTGTTCTTCGGCCATGCCCGAGAACTCGGCTTCAGCAGGGTTCCACAGATCGGAATGGCAGCCGAGGCTGCTAACCTCGGTGGCGGCTGCACCCGACAGGAACCAGGCCCAATACTGAGCCCAGGGCATCAGAGTGCTCGAGCCTACCTTACCGGGATAGAGCGTGTCGGCCCAAAACAGCTGAATTGCACAATTGAGGCACGCTGGCAGTGCGGGAGATCCGGTTTCACGGAAGGCGGGCCGCTGCTTTCGGTAAGCCCGGACAATCTCCTCCGGCGGCTCCTGCTCATAGTCGATCGGAACATAGGCCAGTGCGCCGTTCTCAACAGCGGCAATCGCGGCACCGTGGGCGACCGGTATGATGTACTCGACAGGGTGGCCAGCGAAGTGGGAAAGAGATTCCTCCACGAAAGCGGCAATTCCACGAGTATCGAGGCGGATAATGTCGCCTTTCGATACTCGCAGGTTGGGACGGGAGAGCTTGCTCAGCATGCGTCCGCTGCGCGACCACAGCGTCACTTTGCTCAAGGTTTTGCCAATATCGACGACGATCGCAAAGCCCTTGTCCATCAGTCCCTCCGCGGAACATAAGCCCGCCAAATTTCATGATTGAGAGTTAGCGAAAATGATTGCTTATGAAAAGCCCTGATGTTAAAGATTCCTTCCATGAACACAGACAGACATCTCGCCGAGACCGCGATCCCCTTTGCCATCCCAGTCAATCGTTGGGACAGCCATGCAGCTTCCACCCTGAGTGAAGCCGAGTTGCTGCTCTATCGCTCCAACCTGCTCGGTGCTGACCTTACTGTCACCAATTTTGGTGGCGGAAATACATCCGCCAAGGTCATGGAGCGCGACCCGCTCACCGGCGAGGACGTTGAAGTCCTGTGGGTTAAGGGGTCGGGTGGCGATATCGGCTCGATGGGGCTCAACGGTTTCGCTACGCTGTATCAGTCAAAGCTGCTCGGCCTCGAGGCGCACTATGGTGGTGACGAGGACGACGACAAGATGGTCGGCTTCCTGCCCCACTGCACTTTCAACCTTAACGGCCGCGCGGCCAGCATCGACACGCCGCTGCATTCGCTGCTTACGTACAAGCACATCGATCACGTTCACCCCGACGCGATCATCGCTCTTGCTGCTTCAAGCGGCGGTGAGGCGGCCACGCGCGAGTTGTGGGGTGATGACATCGGTTGGCTCCCATGGAAGCGACCGGGATTCACCCTCGGCGTTCAAATTCGCGACTTTGCCCGCGCCAACCCGCAGGCGAAGGGAGCAATGCTGGCGGGTCATGGCATCATCTGCTGGGCTGACACTGCCAAAGAATGCTACGATCAAACCGTGCGTCTGATTGCCGAGGCGGTCGATTACCTCAACTCCAAACTGGCTACCGGCCCTGCTTTTGGCGGAAAGTCGTGTGCCGCGGAAGCTGATCGCGCAGCAATTGCTGCAAGCTTGATGCCCCGTCTGCGGGCCCTGATGGCGGGCGATCGTCGCAAAGTAGGGCATTTCTCGGATGATCCGGCCACGCTCGAATTTGTTGGCAGCCGGGATTTTGGACGACTGGCCGCGCTCGGGACGTCGTGTCCGGATCACTTCTTGCGCACGAAGATCGCGCCGCTAGCACTCGATCCTGCGCGGCTTGACGATGATGACTATCTGGCTCAGGCAATCACCCAATATCGGGGGGGATATGCCGCCTATTACGCGCGTTGTAAGAGTCACAATTCTCCGGCGATGCGCGATGCCAACCCTGTCGTGGTGCTGGTTCCCGGTGTTGGCCGAATCACCTTTGCCAAAGACAAGGCGACGGCGCGGATTGCAGGGGAGTTCTACCTCAATGCAATCAACGTGATGCGCGGGGCTGAGGCAATTGGTGACTACATCGCTCTTGACGAGCAGGAGGCCTTCGACATCGAGTATTGGCTTCTCGAGGAGGCCAAGCTCCAGCGCATGCCAGCACCCAGGGAAATGGTCGGCAAGATCGCACTCGTTACCGGTGGCGCGGGAGGCATTGGCACGGCGGTGGCCGAAAGGTTGCTCAAGGATGGGGCCTGCGTGATGCTGGCCGATCTGGATGGCAGTGTGGTCGAAAGCGTCCGCGAACAGCTGTCGGACAAATTCGGCGTCGATGTGGTGCGCTCGGTCGTGTGCGATGTCACCAGCGAGGAGCAGGTGGCGGATGCCATCGCCGCCTGCGCGAGAGAATTCGGCGGTCTGGACATCCTGGTCGCCAATGCGGGGATAGCCTCGTCCGCGCCGATCGGGGAGACCTCTGTTGCGCTCTGGGCCAAGAATTTCGATGTGCTGGCACAAGGCTATTTCCTGACCGCCAAGCATGCGTGGCCCCTGCTTCAGTGCATGGCCGATCAGGGCGGCAGCAGCGTCATTTTCATTGGATCGAAGAACGCGGTGGCCGCAGCCAAGGACGCCAGCGCCTACGCCAGCGCCAAGGCAGCGGCCAATCATCTGGCGCGCTGCCTTGCGCTGGAAGGCGCAAGCTTCGGCATCAGGGTCAACGTCGTGAATCCCGATGCCGTGATCAAGGGCAGTCGTATATGGGACGGCGATTGGCGCAAGGAGCGCGCCGGGGCGCATGGGATCGACTCCGGTGCCGAGCTGGAAGAGCACTATCGTGAGCGATCGCTGCTCAAGCGCTCGGTGCAGCCGCAGGATATCGCTGAGGCTACTCACTGGTTCGCGAGCGAGGCTTCGGCAAAATCGACCGGCAACATGATCAATGTCGATGCCGGGAACGCCCAGGCGTTCACACGCTGACGGGCTGCGAGGAGAGGGATATGACTGGGCTGCCGATTTCCACCGAACTGGTGGACGAACTCAACGCTGTCTCGCGCCCGGCGCTTGATGACGAATATGACGCGCTTGGCCGCAAGCTTGCCCGCCGTGGCATCGCGATCGACGCGGTTAAGGACAAGGTGAAGGCCTTCGGAGTGGCCGTGCCGAGCTGGGGCGCAGGGCGGGGCGGCACGCGTTTTGCCAAGTTCCCGATCGCTGGCGAGCCAACCAACATCCACGAAAAGCTTGAAGATTGTGCGGTAATCCAGCAGCTCGGGCGCGCCACGCCGCGGGTCAGCCCGCACTTCCCCTGGGACTTCGTGGACGATTACGCGGCGCTGCGCGAAGAGGCTGAAAGTTACGGACTTGGCTTCGATGCGGTCAATTCCAACACCTTTCAGGATCAGCCCGGCCAGCCGCACAGCTATGCGACCGGCTCGCTGTCGTCGACACGGGAGGCGACGCGCCAGCAGGCCATTGCGCACAACATCGAATGCATTGCAATCGGTCGCAAGCTGGGTTCGCGGGCGCTGACTGTCTGGGTCGGCGATGGCACCAACTTCCCGGGTCAGCAGGATCTGGGGCGCTCGCTCGACCGCTATCTCGATGCCGCCGCGCAGGTCTACGCCGCTTTGCCAGGCGACTGGACAATGATGCTGGAACACAAGATGTTCGAGCCCGCCTTCTATTCCAGCGTGATTGCCGACTGGGGCAGCTCGCTGCTGGCAGCGCAGGCTCTGGGGGACAAGTGCAAGTGCCTGGTCGATCTGGGGCATCATGCGCCGAATGTGAACATCGAACAGATCGTTGCGCGGTTGCACCATGCCGGCAAGCTCGGCGGCTTCCATTTCAACGACAGCAAATATGGCGATGATGATCTCGACAGCGGCAGTATCAATCCGCACCAGCTGTTTCTGGTCTTCAACGAACTGATCGAGGCCGAACGCAACCCACGCAGTGGATTTGAACCTGCCTACATGATCGACCAGTCGCACAACGTCACCGATCCGATCGAGAGCATGTTGTCGTCGGGCGAGACAATTGCCGGATGCTATGCCCGTGCGCTGCTGGTCGATCGCGATGCGCTGCATGCGGCGCAGAACGACAATGACGTGATGCTCGCCTTCCGCACGCTGCGCGGCGCCTACGAAACCGACGTTGCGCCGATTCTCTCCAAGGCGCGAGACGAGCAGGGTGGTGCGATTGACTGGCTCGCGACCTATCGGCGGAGCAAATACCGCGAACGCAAGAGCCAGGAACGCAAGTCTGTGGGCCTCGGGGCAGGGATCGTCTGACAGTTCGGCCCGACCGTCGGCGGGTCACGGCGGCACGCTCAGCGGCCCTCAAGGCGGGGGCCCAAAGGGATTCGCCGCCACGATTGGTCACTGGCAGCAGGCGCGGATGCAATAATTTTCATAAAATGATCAAATAAGATCAATATATATCACGATTGAGCATTGACATGATCGAAATCAATCGCTCATAAATCGTCAAAACAAGGGTATCGGGGAGAGAGAACTATGAGCCTTTTCGCTAGGAATGGGTGCCGGGCGCGCTATTCTGCACTTCTGCTAGGCACTGCTGCAGGGGCGCTGTGCCTGCCTGGTGCCGCTTATGCGCAGTCACAGGACGACAAGACGGCCGCCGCCGAAGCGCAGGCCGCCAAATCTGGCCAAGCTCCCGTGCAGCCGGTCGTGCAGGGGGCGCCCCAACCAGAAAGCAACGAAATCGTGGTCAGCGGCCTTCGCGCCAGTCTTGAGGATGCGCTCGAGTTCCGCAGGAACGCCGACGTCATCCTCGACGGCATTTCCTCTGATGATATTGGCTCAACGCCTGATCTCAATCTCGGCGAGGCGCTTCAGCGCATTCCGGGCGTGCAGATCAATCGCGAAGCGGGGCGCCGAGATGCCACGATCTCCGTACGCGGCCTGCCCGGGCGTTTTACCAAGACGACCGTGATGAACCAGAACATCGCCTCCCCCACCCGCGGAGAGAACGTGGGCAACCCGTTCGGTATTTTCGAAAGCGGCATTTTCAACGGCGCGAACGTGATCAAGTCGTTCACTGCCGATACGCCCTCCGGCGGTCTTGCGGCGCAGGTCGATCTGCGCATCACCGGTGCACTGCAACGAAAGTCCGGCGTCGTGCTGCGTGCCGAAATGGGTTATGAGGAAACCACAGAGGCATACACGCCTTCGTTCTTCGCATCGGTTGCCGAGCGGCTGAGTGATCGTCTTGCCGTTTACGGCGTTGCCTCCTATTCCAAGCAATCGTTCCGGCGCGATTCCTTCCGCATCAACACTTATGGCAATTACACGGCGGCGCAAACCGCGCAGTTCGTTGCCGGTACGCGTGCGTCTGGGACGGATGATTCGAATGACGTAGTCAGCCGCATTCCCAATCCGAGCTTCGATGTTCCGGCAGTCGGAGAGAACGGTCTCAACAACGTCTTCATTTTCCCGCGCGAGATTCGCCAGTTCGTGCAGACCAACGAAGGCTATCGTGTGTCGGCAGCGGCCGGCTTCGGTTACGAGATCACCGGTGATCTGGTGTTCCGCGTCGATGGGCTGTTCACCCGTCGCGACCTCACCGATTCCAATCAGGACATTTTTCTAGTCAATCCGAATCCGGCGCAGTCGATCGTCACACCGCTGGGCAATCCGGTGCCGGTCGGGGTGGTCAATTTCAACAATGTCGGGCCTGAGGAGAACGTTTTCCTCGTGCCCCGCGTGATGGTCAGCGATTACCTGACTGCGATCGGCAACCGCGAATTTCCGGCGCTCGACCAGACTTGGGCGCTTTACCCGCAGTTCAATTTCGAAAATGACGACTGGAAGTTCGACCTCATCGGCACTTATTCCAAGGCAAAGGGCCTCGCGGAGCTCAACCAGTATGATTACCGCGTCAACCAGCGTCCCGGCGCGCCGGACGTTGATGGTGACGGCATCGACGATACCGGCAACGGCTCGCTCGCGGTCTTCGATATCGGCACTGCTGGCCGTCTGCGTGACGTTTCGATCAATACGATCCTGCCGCCGAATCTGCTTGATCTTGCCAACGCGGTCGGGGGCACCTGGACGATCCGTCCCGACCTGATCGGCGCCAATATCAACATCCCCAATGTTGCGCCCAACGGTACCACACAGCAAGTCACCATATCGCCTCTGGTCGCCGGCTTCGTCGACCGGGTCGATCGCGACCTGACTTCAATCGACTTCGACCTGGTGCGCAAGTTTACTGGCACTGTGCTGACAGAGATCGCG
The DNA here is from genome assembly GCF_024305245.1 of Erythrobacter sp. GTDB lineage: Bacteria > Pseudomonadota > Alphaproteobacteria > Sphingomonadales > Sphingomonadaceae > Erythrobacter. The sequence goes on along the minus strand of NZ_JAMWYX010000009.1, from coordinate 121,666 downwards.
GTGGGCGGCTTCTATTCCAATGAAAACGCGACACGTGCCCGCACCGACAATTCCGCGCTCGGACTGAATTTCCCTGCGCTCACCAATGATATCTTCGTTCTCAACGACGGGGTGGCGCAAGGGGCGCTGTTTGCCGGCGGTCGTATCCCGGGCGCAGAACTCGACGAGTTCCTCTCGCTCGACATTCCACTGGTCCGCGAACAGCTCGGCAATCCCGGACGCACATTGCCGGCCGGGGTGGTATTCAACCCGACCGCAGCAAACCTCACTAACTTCTTCCCCGAACTGACCCAGGAGAGCGCAACCACCATCACGGCCGATGAAATCCTGCAGGCGCTGCCTCTAAACGAGGAGACCGGGTACCTGCGGCGGATACCGACGCGCAACTTCATCGATCGCAATTTCAGATCTAAACGTGAGACGGTCGAACTCTACGGAATGATGAAGTTCGATCTGCAGGAAACTTCTGACATCGGTCTGCGCGGCAATATCGGGGTGCGTTATGTCAAAACCGATTTGAGCGGGCGTCTGACTCCGGTCGCCAACGAGCTCTATAACAACCTTGCCCGGATCCGCGCCGAAAATGGCGGGCCGGATCTTGTGTTCCGCGAAGGGGCGCTGCTCGATCCGCCGCGAGCCAACAACGTTTTCGAGCGCATCCTACCATCCGTTAATGCGATCTACGAAATCACTCCCGAGCTCGTCGTGCGCGCTGCCTATTATCAGACCTTTGAGGCACTGGACCTCGCTGAATTCTCGCCGGCACCGACACTGATCCGCGAGATCGAACCGGGTGGCGATCCCGACGAAGCCACGCTGCCCGAAGTCGTGGGCAGCGACGGCAATCTCATCCCTTCGACGATCGTCGATGTCAGCGGACTCGACATCCGGCCGCGACGGTCGGAAGGGTTCGATCTGGGTTTGAGCTGGTATAATCGTCCGGGGAGCGTGGTTTCCATCGGGGTCTTTCGCAAGTCGTTGATCGACGACATCACCCGATTCAGTAATTTCTGTCCGGATTCCGGCACCTTCACAGTCGGCGACCAGACCTTCAACGAAATCAGGATTGCCGATAGCGGCCAGTTCCAGGGGCGGTGCGTGTTCACCAATGACTTAGGAGACACCCAGCGGATCCGCATCAATGTCAGCCTCAACAATCCCGACACGATCGACGTGACCGGTTTCGAGGCGCAGATCCAGCAGCGGCTCGATTTCCTGCCGGGCTTCCTCAAGAACACCGGTTTCGTAGCCAACTACACGCGGGTTCGCTCGGGCGGCGACAATGGCGCTAAGCTTTTTAACGTGGCCGAAGATACCTACAACTTGATTGGCTATTACGAGGACAAGCTCTTCGAAGCGCGTCTTGCCTACAACAATCAGTCGGAAATTCAGCTCGCAGGAGGTGGCTCGTTCACCGGGGGGGCAACCCGCGTCGCTCCGCGCGACCAACTCGATTTCAGCGGTGCGATAAAACCGATGGAGGGGCTGCAATTGCGGTTCGAGGTGTTCAACATCACCCAATCCTCGCGCCGGGAATATCTTGGCACCGAAGCACTGCTGCGGGTGTTCGAGTATGACGGCCGTACTTTCGCTGCCTCGGCGACCTATCGCTTCTGAACCGAAATGATGTGATTACCGGGCGGACGGCTGCCTTCTCGCGGACTGCCCGGTGATCCGAATGGAGATAATTACTATGACGATGCGGGACTTTGGCGTCGGTGGACTGATGGCTTCGGCAATGTTGCTGGCGATACCAATCGCTGTGCAGGCAAAGGAGAGCGATAGGCAGCCGGACGCAGTCTTGGCGCCAGACCACAGCGTGGAGGCTATTGACTTCACGTGGTCCGGTCACCGCGCCCACCCGCAAATGATCCAGCGGGGACAGCACCAGATCATCGTCTATTACGATGCCAATCGCCAGATGAGCGTGGCCCATCGCTCGACCCCGCGCACCCCATGGCGCTATCATAAACTGCCTAGCTTCCTGGGCTGGGACAGCCACAACTACGTGACCGTAGATGTCGATGAAGAAGGTTACGTCCACGTGATGGGCAATATGCATGCCGATCCGCTGGTCTATTTTCGTTCAACCCGCCCGTGGGACATCCGCTCGCTTGAACAGATCGATTATCTCATCGATCCGGCGAAAGAGTTGCGCGTTACTTACCCCCGGTTCGACCATGATCCCCAAGGGCGCCTTATCGCCGCTTTCCGCATCGGTGGCAGCGGTAACGGCAGCTTCACTTTTCATCGCTTCGACACCGGGTCGAAGACTTGGAGCCTGCTGCATGGTGCAGCATTTTTCGACGGTGAGGGAGAGCGTTCTGCCTATTACATCGGGCCTGACCGCGGGCCGGACGGACGCTTCCACATGGTGTGGGTGTGGCGTGACACTCCTTCTGCGGCGACCAATAACAATGTCTCCTATGCCCGCAGCCCGGATCTACTGACATGGGAGGATTCGAACGGCAAGCCGCTGTCCTTGCCGATCACGCTTGCCAATGGCGAGATTGTCGACCCGGTGCCGGTCGGTGCCGGACTTCTTAACGGGCACCAGCGGCTCGGTTTCGATGCGGCGGGCGCGCCGATGATATCCTATTTCAAGAACGACGCGAACGGCGACACGCAAATCATGCTGGCCCGCAAGTCGGGTGACAGCTGGACGGTGCAGCAAATCAGCGATTGGACCGGCATTAAGCAGGATCTCGACCGCGGCGGTAGTCTGCCGGGCAATGCTCTCAGCGTTCGTGAAGGTCCTTTCGTGGCGGCCGATGGCACGATTCGGGTGCGCGCTACGCTCCGGAGCAAGCCGATCGAATTCATTGTTGATCCGGTCAGCGGAAAGACGACTGGCACCGGAACCTTCAGCAGCGCGCCGGCGGTGATCTCGGGCTACAAGGATATTCCCGGCATCCCGCTGAACGTGCGCAAAGCCGAAGGAGCGCCGGCCGACAGCGCCTATGATTATTACCTCAGCTGGCAGGCCGAAAACGCCAATCAGGATCAGGCGCGGCCGGACATTCCGCCGCCATCAACCTTGCGTCTGCACAAGATCAAACGTTGATCGGCCGCGCCCGGTCAGGCGTGAGAGAACTGCTTCGGCAACAGATAGGGGAAGCGCGTCGCCGGATCGATGTCCACTTCCATGATCGGGGCCATGTATTCCGACCAGCGCCGGTTGACCTCGTTATCCTCAAGAAACGCTGCGGTAGCGGTAAAGTCGTCGGTTTCGAAATAGCCGAACAGCGTCAGCCCGTGTTTGAAGATGTGATAGTTGCGGATTCCCGACCGGTTGAGAGTTTCAGACATGTCCGGCCAAATCTTGTCGTGGCGACGCCTGTACTCATCCTCGTAACCCGGACGGATTTTGAGCACCCATGCGTATGACGCCATCGCAATTCTCCCTCTTTCAATTCCAGCCTATATCATGCATATCTAGTCACGAAACACCATTAGTGTGCAGTTTCAATCATATTTCTCAGGCACCCGGAGCCAGATGTGAACCTTCAACGCAAATTTGCTGCAGACCAGAACCGCTATCGCACCATGCGCAACGAGGAACTGCGCGAAAGCTTCGTGATCGAAGGCCTGATGCAGCCCCGCGTTCTTTCGATGACCCTATCGGACATTGATCGCGGGATCATCGGCAGCGCGGTGCCGCTTGACGAGCCGCTCGTGTTCGGTTCTTTTGCCGAATTGGGGGGCGGCGCCTTTACCGCGCGCCGCGAAGTCGGTGTGATCAATATCGGAGCTCCCGGCCGGGTCTGGATCGGCGATGAGCGTTTTGCGCTCGATCGGCTCGACAGCCTCTATGTCGGGCGCTGCGATGAGGCGGTCCGGTTCGAAAGCGATAATCCGGTCGACCCAGCGCGCTTCTACTTCGTAAGCTATCCGGCCCATACCGCATATCCGCACCGGCTAGTCAGGAAGGCTGAAGCCAACCGGATCGATCTTGGAGACAAGGCGACCTGTAACGAGCGTACGATCTTTCAGCCGCTGAGGCCGGGAATCATCGAAAGCTGCCAGCTGGTAATGGGCTTCACATGCATCGCGCAAGGCAGCGTCTGGAACACCTTCCCGCCACACACCCATGACCGGCGTTCCGAATTCTATTTCTATTTCGATCTTCCCGAAGACTCCCGGATTTTCCATTTTATGGGACGGCCGGACGAGATGAAGGCGCTGCCGCTCCACAACGAGGAGGCCGCACTTTCCCCGTCCTGGTCGATGCATTGCGGGGTCGGCAGCAGCGCCTACAGCTTCATCTGGTCGATGGGCGGAGAGAACCAGGAATTCGACGACATGGATCACGTCCCGCAGGCCGCCCTCGCATAAGAGCAGCCACTAGAAGAACAGGCGCGCTCAGCGATAGCGCGTCTGTTCTTCCAACTCGGCGTCGAAGCGCCGGGCAAAGTCGGAGGCGATTTTCGGGTATGCGCCAGCAAGGTTGCGGCTTTCGCCGGGGTCTGCCGAAAGGTCATACAGATCTACGGGTGCTCCCGCATGCTTGCGAATGGCCTTCCAATTGCCAATCCGTCCGGCCTGCTCGACCTTGCCCAGTTCACCCGAATTCGGATCACCGAGATTGTGCGCAAAGGCCCAGTACAGCATCCGTTCGGGCAGGCGTGCCTTGTCGCTTTGGAGCAATTGCGCAAAGGACATGCCGTTGACGCCCCACTGGGTCGCAAGTTCGGAATTCCCTGCCAGGCTGGCGAGCGTTGGCAAGAAATCGGCAAAGCTGACGGGTTCGTCCTCAACACGGCCTTGCCTGATAACGTCCGGCCATCGCACGATTAGCGGCATATGGATGCCGCCTTCCGAAAGATCGCGCTTGCCTCCCCGATAGGGGCCGCCGGCGGACTGGGCGATGATATCGCCGCCACCTTCGGTATGCGGCCCATTGTCCGAGGTGAGGATGACCAGCGTGCTGTCCGCCATCCCCTTTTCCTCCAGCTTGGCGAGGAGTTCACCGACATAGGCGTCGAGCGCCGCAATCATCCCTGCCTGCACAGCATTGGGCTGCGCGATCGGTTCCGGATAGTATTCGGGAAACTGGCTCGCCGGTGTCGGGCCCTTCAAGCCATTATACGGCGTTTCAGGAAACTTGCCGCGATACGGCGCGATGAATTCCTCGGGTGCAGCCATTTCCGAATGCGGCGCGGTGTAGCTCATCATCGCCAGAAACGGGCGCGTGCCATTTTGCTTGTCGAGGAATGCCAGCGCGGCATCGGTGAACATCCGCTGGGCATAGGCGCCCTTGGCTCCTGCGAGGTTCTCCCGGATGAACACCACTTCATTGTCGCGGTACAAGAAGGGCGGATATTGCCGGTGGGCCTCGATATTGTGCAGAACGCCAACCCAGTGGCCAAAGCCCATCGCCATCGGATCGGTAGAGCCGAACTGGCTGCCGATCCCGAACTTGCCGAACAGTGCGGTGCTGTAACCCGCCGCGCTCAGCAAGTGCGCGAAGGTCCTGTCTTGCGGCCGCAGCAGGATGTCGTTTGCAGGACTGCTCAAGCGGGACGCATCTCGCCCGGTCATCAACGAGACCCGCGAAGGCGAACACACTGTCCCGCCGGAATAGCCATTGGTGAACAGCATTCCTTCGCGTGCCAGCCGGTCGATATTCGGGGTCTTGATGAGGGGGTGGCCGGTGACGCCGAGCTGGCCGTAGCCCAGATCATCGAACACGATCAGCAGCACGTTGGGCCGCGAGGCGTCTACATGTCGCTCAGATCGCGCGGCCGGCTGCGCACTGGTGGAGGCGATCGTCCCGCCCGCCATCAACGGCCCGCCCATTCCAACGGGCACAAGACACAGGCTGACGCCCAAAAACAGGGAGGTGATCTTGCGCTTCATCAGCTATCCTCTTGCATACCGGCTTGAAGCCTTTTGATTTCGCGTTCGAGCAGCGTTTCGAAATCGGTGATGTTCCTGACCCCGCTTTCGTCCCGCTCCCAAGCGGCAAGAAAGGCATATTCGAACTGGGGCGCCGCAAAGGTCACGAAATGGGTCGTATTCGCAAGCCCGCCATAGCTGGCCTGATCCACGCGGTAGAACAACGCCATGCCGAGGTTGTCCTTGTTTTCGCTCTGCGGCCCGAAGGTCGCGATGTAATGCCAGGGGCCCTTGCTACCCGGCGCCGACTGCAGGAAGCTTGCGCCGTCATGCATCACGATCCCGCTGGCTAGAGGCAGCGCCGGGTCCGCCGTTACCGCCACGCGCGTCAACGGGCTTAACTTGCCCATGGTGTATCGCATCGAGAACTGACCGGATGACCCGGCATCCGCCTCGATGCCTCCTGCCTCGATCACGAACGTGCCTTCGTCGCCGCCGATATTCTCGATGCGGGCAAAGAGGCGGGGAATCGCACCAAATTGCGCAGGCTTGCCCTCGCGCATGACCCCGAGCCCGCCGATGCCGAGGCTGGGGCCGACCTTGAGCACGTCCATGCCCCACGAAGCGAGGGCGTGATATGATCCGAACCGCGCAATCCCGGCCAGCGCGTGGTCGGGGCGCTGCTTGCCGAATATGTCGGTGACCAACCGGCCATCGAGATAAAGCCGATAACCCACATAACCATTTTCCCAGCCGATCCCCTCATAAGGGAATAGCCCGTCGCCAATCACGTGACTGGGGGGGACGAAGACTTCGCTGACCGATTGATAGGCGGCCTCTGGCGTTTCACGCAGTCGCAGGTCGACTGTGACCGGCACGGCGACAGCCCCCGATTCCGATGATGTCGTGCAGGCCGCTAGTGCGCCCGGCATCGCTAGCAAAATTGCTACGCTTGTCACATGGTGGTTCATGCCGCTGCCTCCGGTTCGCGCAGCGCCAGCAGGATCGCGAACACGAAATAGGTCGCAGTCGGCCAGATGATCAGCGTCTGGAATTGCGTCAGACTGCCACCTGCCAGCACCGTCGCGCCCAGCCAGACTGCTCCGAACAGCGAGAGCATGGCCCCCGCCATTAGCATCCGGCTGCCGCTCGCGCGGGCGAGGCCAACCGCCTTATGGCTTTCGAGAATGTCAGCCTCGGCCTGTTGGCGTGCCCGCTCGGCAGTTTCGGCGGCGGCCATGTGCGGCGTTGCGGCAACGCGCGCGCCCATCATCGCGGCTAGCACAGGATAAAGCACCGCTGCTGCCAGCCATGCCGGCACGAACAGAAACAGGACATGCACACCCATTCCGAACCCGAGCAGCGAGGCAAGTGCGACGCTTCCGACCCAGGTGATCAGTGCAGGGAGATTGATCGTCAAATTCTGAGCCGTGCGCCAGTACGGCGTCAACCCGAGGCGCCGGAACAGCACGTGCTCGGCAAAGATCAGGCCGCCGATCGGCGCCATGACCAACGCCATGATGCCGAGGAAATCGAGCAGCTTGGTGAACACGAAGGGAAAGCAGGCGATGACGGTGGTGATGACCCCGACGACAAGCGTCACCCGTTCGCGCGACCATGCCGGGTGGAGCGACTGGAACGCAAGGCCCGACCGATAGATCGTCGGGTTTGAGGTGGTCCAGCCGGCCACGATCACCACAAGAATGCCGACCGGCCCCAGCGCCTGGAACGCGACTTCGCCGGCATCGAGCGAGGTCAACGGCTGTTTGAGCAGCAGCGCCGCACCTGCGCCCATGATTCCCGCCGCAAGCCAGGCGGCAAAGTGGCCGATGAACATGCCAATGACCGAGAACCACGCATAGGAAGACCGCCGCGCAAAGCGCAAAATTGACATGTCGCCAAGCCCGCCGTGAAAGGCGAGGTTCGCACCCCAGGCAATCGCCACCACATGCCAGAAGCCGAGATCAGTGCCCTGATCGATCCAGATGCTCGCTTCGGCCATGGCAAGAAAGTCGCTCCAGCCCGTCAGGTCCGGCACCGAAGGTGTGGCGGCGAGGATCAGCGGCAGCATCGCCGCGCCGCCGACGAAGAACATCAGGATCATCCAGGGTGAGGCCACTTCGGCAAAGCGTGCGACAAAGCTGAAACCGCGCATGGCCGCGAAGGAAACCACCGCGCCTACCCCGAGCGCTACAAGAACGAACATCGGGCTGGTGGGATACCATTCGACCTGCGGTGGAATTCCGAACAGGATTCGCACCGCGCTGGCCGACACGGTGATCATCGCGCCCGCCAGGACGCAGAACAGGATGCCGTTGATCACGCTGTAGATCTTGATGAAGCCCGGCCCGGCGATCTTTTCAAGGTAGGCGTAAAGCGTCAGGCGCGTGTCGGTTGCGATCGGGGCACAGATCAACACCCAACTGAGCACCGCCAGCAGATTGCCGAGCACAAGGCCTGAGATCACCTCACCAGCGCCGACACCCCAGGAAACGAACATGGCACCGATCACGAATTCCGTTCCCGCGACATGTTCCCCGGCGTAGGAGGCCGCGAAATAGCGCGCCGGCTTCAGCCCTGACGGCGCCACCGGTACGCGCTCGAATTCCTCCATCTGTGCTCTCCCACTTCGTTCGGTTTGCGAGCCTAGCCGACAATCAGGCCTTCGCAAGAAAATGATCGAAACTGATCAATTTAGATCGGCAAGTGCCTTCGGCTCCACGGCGTCAGGCGCAAGCGGGGCCAAGCGCGGGCTCAGCAGGTGCACGGCCAAGACTGCGGTGAAATAGACCACCGTGCACGCGGCAAAGATCAACGTGTAATTTCCACCTGTCGCCTCAAGCACCATGCCGGTGGATTTTGCCATGATCATGCCGCCGATCCCGCCCGCGAAGCCGCCAAGCCCGATGACTGACCCCACCGCCCGCTTGGGGAACAGATCCGCCGGGATCGACAGAATGGTGGAAGAAAAGGCCTGGTGCCCGGCGAGCGCGATGCCGATCAGCAGCACCGCCAGCCACATGTTTTCCAGACCCGTCACCGCCAGCAGCGGCAAAACGCAGAAGCCGGCGCCGAGCATCGTCACCTTGCGAGCGAAATTGACGCTGTGGCCGCGCTGGATCAGCCGCGATGATGTCCATCCGCCAAGAACGCTGCCGATGTCTGACAGGATATACATAATCACCATCGGTAGCAGCACGACCTTGAGATCGACGTCATATGTGCTGACGAAATATTTCGGCAGCCAGAACAGCATCAGGAACCACACCGGATCGGTCAGGAACTTGGCTGTGGCGAAGGCCCAGGCCTCGCGGCGCCTCACGATCTGTCCCCAGCCGATCTGATCGATCTTTTCGGGAGGATCGTGCTCGATCCACGCCAGTTCGGCCTCGCTGACTTTGCCGCTCTCGCGCGGCGCGCTGTATAGCCGTAGCCACAGCACAAGCAGGATCGCGCCGAAGATGCCGGTGTAGATAAAGGTCTCGCGCCAGTCTGCTCCAAACACCACCATCAGTAGCGCGATCGTGGGGGCGGTCAGGATCACGCCGATCGTGGTGGCGCTGTTGACCCACCCCACGGCGTAGGCTCGCTCCTTCTGCGGAAACCACTCGCTCAGGGCGCGGATCACCGAGGGGAAGTGTCCCGCCTCGCCTAGGCCAAGCACCACACGGGCGGCAATGAAGCCGGTAACTGAACTGGCAAAGCCGTGCGCGACGTGGCCAATCGTCCAGATCGCGATCGCGATGGCATAGCCAATCCGCGGACCGAGCCGGTCGATCAGCGCGCCCATGAATAGGAACCCGAGCGCATAGGCCGCTTGGAAGGCGGAGACGATCGTGCCATAATCGTCCTCGCTCCACCCGAGGTCTTTTTCGAGCGTCGGCACAAGCAGCCCGAGCATTGTCCGGTCGATGTAGTTGACCGTGGTCGCTGCAAATAGCAAGGCTACGATTAGCCAGCGATAACGCCCTGCCGGACGGACACTGCCTGCCGCGCCTGGGGCCACGTTAGCTGGGATCACGTTCGAACTCGCCATCAGACTTCCCCCCTGCGTCCGGCGACGATGTTTCATCTGCCAGGCAGACCAGACTGTCGCGTTGCGCCTTTCGGCGCCCTTCGAGCTGGTCGCGTCACCTTCTTGCATGACCCATCAATTTAGATCAAGTCTAATCATAAATGAACATTTGCGACTTGCAATCGGTGGGCGAGTTGGCACTATGCGCCGCAGCAAAGAGGCTGAGATCAGGCCCAAGGGGGAGAGATTCGCATGTCTAATCGTCTGGCGCTCGCCGGGGTGTTTCTTGCCTCGGCAATGGTGATCGCGACCAATGCCGCAGCACATGAAGGTTCTGGCGCCGGTAAGGCTCTGGAACATGCTTGTCCGGAGTCAGCCGCAGCATCGTCCGGAGCGTTGCTCGCCAGCCCCGGCAAGGCGTCGGCAAGGGAGATTGGCTGTGCAGTCGCTGCATGGCAGCTCTCAGCCAACGACAACCTTTACTACCTCGACTTCAAGGTGCCCGAAAGTTCCTATGGGCGTGGCTGGATAAAGGCGACTTTCTACATCGGGCTTGAACGCTATGCCGCAAAGGTTGGCGATAAGCGGCTGATGGCCCATGTCCGGCAGTTCGCACTGGAAAACGGCTTCGAACTTGGCGAGCGCACTTGGCACGGCGATGATCAGGCGGTCGCTGCGGTCTATGCCGCGCTGGCGCTGCGCGACGAAAACCCGACGGTGATGAAAAAAACCACCCAGGTTTTCGACGAGATCATTGCCCGCAATTACACCAATAGCCTCGAATTCAAGGAGCCTGCAGACGGTCACACCGAAGGCGCGTGTCAGCGCCGCTGGTGCTGGGCCGATGCGATCTTCATGGCGCCCCCGTCCTGGGCGCTCGCTTCGAAGGTCTCGGGCGATCCGCGCTACGCCGACTATGCGGCCAAGGAAACGCGGGCGGTGGTCGAATATCTGCAAGACCCTGAAACCGGCTTGCTGTTCCGCGACAGCCGCTATTTCGATGCGCGCACATCCAACGGCAAGAAGGTGTTCTGGAGCCGCGGCAATGGCTGGGTGTTTGCCGGGCTGGCGCGCTTCATCGAGGCGCTGCCTGAAGACCATCCCGAGCGCCCGCTCCTTATGAAGACATTCCGCACCATGGCCGACCGGCTGATCACTCTGCAGCGACCTGACGGCTACTGGCCGACCTCGCTGATGGATGCCGAGCTGGTCACCAATCCCGAAACCAGCGGCACAGGCTTTTTCGGCTTTGGCCTGGCGTGGGGGTTGAACAACGGCGTGCTCGAGGGCGAAAAATACGTCACCGCGCGCGACCGGTCGTGGGACGCTATGCGGGCCGCCGTAGGAAATGACGGCAAGCTCGGTTGGGTGCAACAGGTCGGCAAGGACCCGCAGAAGACTGACAGTGCGTCGAGCCAGCTTTACGGAGTTGGTGGCATGCTGTTGTTCGCCGCAGAGATGCTAGAAACCAAGGCAGAATAGATCTGCTATGGGCGTTTTCAACATCACGTTTCCGTCGCTGCGGGTCGCTCTTACGGGATCGGCCGCTGCACTCCTTGCGGGCTGCGCTTCTTCGGGCGTTAGCAAGGCTCCTGCGGCCACCGCCTCGCCAGTTCGCTCGCCCGCACTTGCGGCTTTCTCTGATCCGCCGCGCAGCGCCGCGCCCTCGACCTTCTGGTATTGGGTGAGCGACGATATAGCGAAGGAAGGCCTCACCAAGGATCTCGAGGTGATGCGCCGGATCGGTATTGCTGAGGCCTATATCGGCAATGTCGACACCAATCCGGACAACCGCGGCCCAGTCGCGAGCCTTTCGCCCGAATGGTGGGAGGCGCTGCGCTACGCGATGGAGGAAGCCGCGCGGCTCGAGGTCAACATTGGCATGTTCAATTCCCCCGGCTGGAGCCAGTCTGGCGGTCCGTGGGTAAAGCCAGAACAGTCGATGCGCAGCCTGACAGTGCAGGAATATCGGGTCACAGGCAGTCATGACATGCCGACACGGCTTGTCGCGGCGGACCCGGGTTTTCAGCCGGTGCGGCTGCTGGCCTACCCTGAGGGTGCAGGAACGGCCAACCTCGCTCGAGGCGCGCGCGTCATGCAGGGCGGACGCATGCTGGCCAATCTGGCCGACGGCAGGCTCGACACGACTGAAATCATCGAACTGCCGGCGTCCGGCACTGCCACGCCTGTAGTGCTGGAACTGCAATTGAGCGCGTCCCGGACTGTGCGCACGCTGCAGATCTTTCCCGGCCCGGACGCCTTCTATGCCGAGATGGATCTGCTGGCGCCCGATGAGGCAGGAAAATGGCGCAGCATCGAGCAGTTCACTGTCGATCGCCGGGTGACCCGCGTCCAGCTCGGGCCGATGAATGACGGGCCAATCACGATTCGCATTCCGGCAACCGCGTCTGATCGGTTCCGGCTCGAGGTTCGCCGCGGACCCGATTCCAATCCGATCCGGCTCGCCGATATTGCCTTGCGCGAAGCGCCGCTCATCGAGCGTTATGTCGAGAAGCAGCTTGGCAAGATGTGGCAGACCCCTGAGCCCGATTATGATGCCTATCTCTGGCCGGTCGAGGGTGCGCAGGACGATCCGCAATTTGCCGTGCCCGAGGAGAAAGTTCTCGATTTGACCGACCGGCTGCTCAGTGACGGGTCGATCGATTGGCAGCCGCCGCACGGCAACTGGCGTCTGGCATGGTTCGGAATGGTGCCGACGGGGGCCGAAAACGGCCCTTCGACGCCGGCTGCGACCGGGCTGGAGATCGACAAGATGAGCGCGGTGCACCTGCGCTCGCACTTCGAAAGCTATGTCGGTCGCGCGCGCGCAGCGCTCAGCCCGCAAGCCAAGGCGAATTTCACGCTGGTGATCGCCGACAGCTACGAACAGGGTGCCCAGAACTGGACCGACGACATGGCCCGGCGCTTTGTCGAACGGTTCGGTTATGACCCGGTCCCTTATCTACCGACGCTGAGCGGCGTGATCATCGGCAGCACCGACGAATCCGATCGCTTCCTGTGGGATTTGCGCAAGCTCGTATCCGAGGTGATCTCGAGGGAATATGTGGGAGGGCTGCGCAAGCTCAGCAATGATGCGGGTATGCAGCTGTGGCTAGAGAACTACGGTCACTGGGGCTTCCCCGGCGAATTCCTTCAATATGGCGGGCAATCCGATCAGGTGGGTGCGGAGTTCTGGGTCAATCCGGAATATCGCGGCGATATCGAGATTCCGGCCGCGGTCTCGGCCGCACGGGTATATGACAAGCCGCGTGTCTCGGCTGAGGCCTTTACCAATGATGAAACCGCAGGACACTGGTCGCTCGCCCCGTGGTCTCTAAAGCGGCTAGGGGACAAGGCGACGGCGCAGGGCATCAACCACTTTGTGCTGCATGTGAACATACACCAGCCGGACGACCGATTGGCCGGGGTCAACTCGTGGTTCGGCAGCGAATTCAATCGCGGCAATACCTGGTATCCCGAGGCCAAGGCATGGATCGATTACCTGCGCCGAACCCACGGGGTTCTGCAGGCCGGAGTACCCCAGGCCGAGGTGCTGTATTTCATCGGCGAGGACACACCCAAAATGTCCGGTCTCGCCAATCCCGAGCCGCCCGTCGGAGTCGCATTCGATTACGTCAATACCGAAGCATTGGCCAAGCTGGTCACGATCAGGGATGGGCGCTGGGTTTTGCCCAATGGTACTAGCTACGCAATCCTTGCGATGCCTCCGTCCGAAACGATGACCCCGCAATTGCTGGAGGTGCTGGCGGGACATGTCGCGGCTGGCGGACAAATGTTCGGATCGGCCCCGCTGCGCTCGCCCAGTCTGGCCGACAGCGCAGCGGCAGATGCCAGGGTCCGCGCCGGTGCGGCTGAACTATGGGGCGATTGTGGTTTGGCAGGAAGCACCTCTGCCGCGTTCGGCGGCGGACAGGTGCACTGTGCCGGGACCCTGGCGACAATATTCGCTACCCAGGGCATCAGGCCGCAAGTCTCTGGAATCGATTATGCCAGCATCCGTTGGACGCAGGTCAGCACAGCCAGGGAAGATGTCTTCTTCCTTGCCAACCAGACCGATCAGGCAGTGACAATCGATCCGGTCCTGAAATCGGGCTACCCGGCACTGCAGCTATGGGATCCGGTCAGCGGGTCGCGCAGCGCGCTGGCGGCGGTGCAGGATGACGGCATTCTCATGGCCGGCCCGATCAGCTTGGAGGCATTTCAGTCGGTGCTGCTGGTGGCCTCGGCCGAGACTGCGCCGGGATTGCCGCAATATGGTCCCGTCTCGCCCACGAAACTGCTCGCCGACCTGAACCATGACTGGGACGTGACGTTCGACCCTGCCTTGGGCGGGCCTGCCAGCATCCGCTTTGCACGACTGCAGGACTGGACCGATCATGTCGAGCCGGGGGTGAAATATTACAGCGGACGCGCGACTTATCGCAAGACCGTGAGCCTCGATCGCCTGCCGGCCAATGCCAAGGTCTGGCTCGATCTTGGCGTGGCACGCGACATCGCGCTCGTCACTGTCAATGGACGCGAGGTCGGAACAGTATGGACCGCGCCCTGGCGGATCGATGTTTCGGATGCCCTGCAAAAGGGGGAGAACAGGATCGAGGTGACGATCATCAACACCTGGGCAAACCGCATCATCGGCGATCTGAAAGCCGAGGCCGGGGCCAGCCGCTTCACCTATCCGACCAACCCGCACGTTACGGCACAATCGCCCCTCAACCCGTCAGGCTTGCTGGGGCCGGTCCGGCTGGTCGTCAGAGTGGAAGAATGATCTCATGACGAAATTTGCCTGCACATGGTTATCCGGGCTGCTGTCCATGGCAACTGCCGCTATTCTTCCGGCTCCAGTGGCAGCCGAAGAACTGGCTCTGGGCGCGCCGTTTTCTTCCGGCATGGTCATCCAGCGGGGAGAGCCGATCCCGGTCTGGGGATCGGGGAATCCAGGATCGACGATCAAGGTGACGTTAGGCGACACCGGGCTTGAGGCAAACGTTAAGGCCGATGGCCGCTGGCAGGTCGAGCTGCCCGCAAGAGCCGCAGCTACCGGACTGACTCTGTCGGTCAACGCGCAGGGTAGCGCGGTTCAGCTGCGGGATGTGTCGATTGGAGAGGTGATACTGTGTTCGGGACAGTCGAACATGGTGTGGAAGATGTCGGCTTCATCGCTGCGCCCCGAGGATCGCAACCTCGCAATCGACGAGAATATACGTCTGCTGACTGTGCCACAGGTCAGTTCGCTGGTTGAGGCGCCTAAGTTCGGAATGCCGGGGCAGTGGCTCAAAGCGAGGGATAAGTGGCTCGATTTCTCAGCAGTATGCCTTTTTGCCGGGCGAAAGGTCGCGGAAGAAGAAAAGGTCATCGTCGGCCTTATCAACGCCTCTGTCGGAGGCACACCGATCCGCTCTTGGCTGCCCCGTGAAGGCCTTGCAGTGGCGGGAGGAATGGAAACCCAGCTTGCAATGCTTGATGCCTACCGCCGAGACCCGGCAACAGCGCCCGCGCAGTACGCTGCCAAGGTCAGCGATGTGTGGGAGGGACGGCCTCGCACGGAGTGGGCCCACAAGGCGAACCAGAGCTACGCCAATCTGTTCAACGGCATGGTCGCCCCGCTAGGCCCGACCCGGCTTGCCGGCGCAATCTGGTATCAGGGGGAAAACGAGGCCAACAATGCTGAATCCACGGCGAGATACCGGACGCTGCTTGAGACGTTGATCAAAAGCTGGCGCGGCCGTTTCGGCAGCGAGGTGCCGTTCGTGGTCGTGCAATTGGCCGGTTTCGGCCCGATCTCGGGCGCTGCCGATGATGATGAAACCGCCGCGATCCGCGAAGCGCAGCGGCTGGTCGCACGCGATGATCCATTGACCGAGCTGGTGGTGACGATCGATGTGAGTGAACGCTTGGACATTCACCCGCCGATCAAGAAACCGGTTGGCCAGCGCGCCGGAGCGGCGCTGCTCAAGCTCGCCTATGGCAAGACCGATGCCTATCGCCCACCAGAAGCAATCTCCGCCCGCCGCACAGGAAACGCGGTCGAAGTGGTCGTATCGCATGCGAACGGAGCGCTGTTTGCCGCATCATGGGGGCGCCCCGGGCCGTTCATGTTGTGCGATGATCCTGCGGGCAAGGCCTGCCGCTTTGCCGATGCGCAGTTCTCCGAAGGCGGCGTGACCATCTCAGTGCCGCAGGGCGCTAGTCCGGTGCTGGTGCGATACTGCTGGGATGCTGCCCCAATCTGCAATGTCTTTGATGCGACCGATCTGCCGCTCGGACCGTTCGCGCTGAGTATCGACTGAGCGCAAGTCGCCGCTTGCCTCATAATCGCCTCCTTGCAACCGATCGCCCGGCTGCCGGGGCCAACTGGAGAAAAATTGCATGATGTCACAATTCGACCTGAGCGGACGGGTGGCACTCGTGACCGGCGCCAATACCGGGATCGGACAAGGGATTGCCTGCGCTCTTGCCGAGGCTGGGGCGAATATTGCCGCTGTAGGGCGAAGCGAAGCCAGCAGGACGATTGAAATTGTTCAGGCGCTCGGGCGGCGCTGCGTAAGCTTCAATGCTGATCTGTCCTCGACTGCTCCTGTCCAGAGCCTTGTTGACCATATCATCGCCACGTTCGGCCGTATCGACATACTGGTCAACAACGCAGGGATAATCCGCCGTGCGGATGCGCTGACCTTCTCGGAAGAGGATTGGGACGCGGTGCTCGACACCAATCTCAAGACAGTGTTTTTCCTGTGTCAGGCTGTTGCCAAACATATGGTTGGCTGGTCCAACCAGTATGGGCCGCGTGGCAAGATCATCAATATTGCGTCGATGCTTACATTCCAAGGCGGCATCCGGGTGCCAAGCTATACGGCGAGCAAAAGCGGCATCGGCGGACTGACCAAGCTCATGGCGAACGAATGGGCTGAAAAAGGGATCAACGTGAACGCCATTGCGCCAGGCTATATCGCCACCAGCAATACCGCCGCTTTACGGGAAGATGCGACCCGCAACCGGCAGATCCTCGACCGGATTCCCGAACGACGCTGGGGACTGCCGACCGACATCGGCGGGGCGGCCGTGTTCCTTGCCAGCCCCGCTGCCGACTATGTGCAAGGTCATATCCTTGCCGTGGATGGCGGCTGGCTGGCCCGTTAGGACGATGTGATGGGCGCGGCTGGGACCGATAGGCGTGGGCGGATCGTCAGTTTTGGCGAGGTCTTGCTTCGGCTCGGTGCGTCGTCCCCCGGACTGTTGTTTCAGCAGCCGCAGTTGGAAGCATGTATTGGCGGGGCCGAAGCCAATGTCGCAGTGGCGCTGGCTGGCTTCGGTCATGAGGTCAGTCTGTTAACGACGCTGCCGGACAACCCTATTGGCGAATGGGCGCGGCGTGCATTACTCGCAACTGGCATATCGCTAGAAGCCAAGACGATGTCGAGCAGCCGTATGGGGGTGTACTACCTTCAGCCTGGCGCGATGACTCGACCTTCAAGCGTGACTTACGACAGGGCGCATTCCGCCTTCGCCAGCATCGCGCCCGAGGCCTATGACTGGCCCGGGCTGCTCGCCGGGGCGGAGTGGCTGTTCGTAGGCGGGATCACTGCTGCGCTTGGCGAGCGGGCGCTGGCTGCCTTGCGCAACGCGATTACCGCAGCCCAGGCCGCAGGTGTCAGGATTGCATTCGACACCAATTATCGGCCGACGCTGTGGCGGGGACGTGAGGGCGAGGCTGCCGCGATCCTTTTCGAGCTCTCGTGTGAGGTCGATCTGCTGTTCGCTGGCCGCCGCGCAGTAGCCTTGATGGTGGGTGCGGACTACAGCGACGGCGAACCGGATGAAGGCTTCCACGCCGCGGCGCAAACGATGTTCGCTCGCGCACCGCAGCTGATGCACATGGCCGCGACTCGCCGCAAGGTGCAGTCGAGCGACCGCCAAACCTTGACAGGGCTCCTGGCCGATCGAGAGGGAATTTCAACGAGCCATACCATCGAACTCGGGAACATCGTCGACAGGGTCGGCACGGGAGATGCCTTTGCCGCCGGCGTCGTGCACGGCCTGATCACCGGGATGGAGCGCGCTGCCACTATTCACTTTGCAACGACATGCGCCGAGTGGGCGCATTCGGTTCCTGGCGATTTCCTGCGCGCTTCGGTCGAGGATATTGCGGCGCTTGCGGCTGGCAGCGGGGATGTGCGCCGATGAGAGGACTGATTGCCGTCGTTGCTGTGATCAGCCTTGCGGCCTGTGCGGAAAGCGAAAGCAAGGCTCCGACGCAGCCGACGCAGGCGAGTGACTTCGCCACCACGGCAAGCTGCACCTCCCCTTCGAGCGTGTGCCCGGCGCCAGCTGGATCAAGCCCTATGGCCTCGACGGCCCCGATGCGCGCCCCGATCAGCCAGTGGTGCACCTCGCGTGGGATGACATGCAAGCCTATGCTCGCTGGAAAGGCGGTCGCCTGCCGACCGAGGCGGAATGGGAATTCGCTGCAGCAGCAGGAGGCACAAGATCGGCAAATCAGCCGGGACCGGAAGTGGCTAATAGCTGGCAGGGCGTGTTCCCGGTGGTCAACGAAGGCAGCGACGGGTTCAAAGGCGTAGCCCCGGTCGGCTGCTTTGCGCCCAATGCCCTTGGCCTCTACGATATGGTCGGAAATGTTTGGGAGGTGACCGCCGATTTCTTCCGGCCCAGCCACGATCCTGCCACCAGAGTCAACCCCGAAGGCCCGAGCGAAAACGCCGCCTATGATCCTAGGAATCCGGTTGGACCGAGCCGGGTTGTGAAAGGCGGAAGCTATCTCTGCGCGCCCAATTACTGCCAGCGTTACCGCTCGCAAGCACGCCAAGGGCGGGACCCGGGACTGGGCGCGTCGAATGTCGGTTTTCGGCTTGTGTATGACAGCATGGTCGAATCTGGAGGCAGATGATCATGGAAGCAGACTCCGCATAAGGATCCGTTGCAACGAGCTGCCGTTCCGGATTACAAACAATCGGCTACACCGTGCATGGAGGGCCCCGCCCAAAAGCCGACATGCGGCTTGCCCGATCCTTGGTCGGGCCCCTCCCATTCAGCAAACGGTCCAAAAGCTGCCTTGAGTTCGATCATTCTTTCTGTTGGCCAATTCCGGCCGAGGAGAAAGATGATGGGATACGCACGATACGGCGTCGCTCTGCATGCCCGCACTGCTTGGCAAGCTGGCAAGACCGTGGGCGCGAGGCGACCACACAACCAGAAGCAGATCTCGGCTATTCGCTTTATTCTTGATCGGAAAAGGCGTTTGCGGGTGCTGGAACGCCCAACTCTGGCTAAAATTCAGCGAGACATACCTCTGAAAAGGAGTGCAATTCGCCCTCATGCAGACCAGTACAGTTGCTCTGACAACACCCCTGATAGCCTTCTTGGTGCCGTGCGGTCAGGTCTGCTATCTTCCCGCGCAGCACCTCCGCAGGAGAGAAAAATGAAGTATCGCACGCTTGGTCGAGGACTCGAGGTTTCCGCAATCGGGATTGGCTGCATGCCGATGGTGCATGGCGGCAATATTACCTACGGGAACGATGCGAATCCCGACAGCGCCATCAGGACCATCCACCGCGCCATTGATCTGGGCGTCACCTTTTTCGATACTGCGGAGATATATGGCCCCTTCCAGAACGAGGAACTGCTGGGCGAAGCAATCAAGGACCGCCGGCACAACCTCGTGATCGCCACGAAGTTCGGCTTCCGTTTCGACGGCACCCGTATATCGGGAGTGGACAGCACACCCCAGAACATTCGAAGCGCCTGCGAGGGATCGCTTCGCCGGCTGGGCATCGACTGCATCGATCTTTTCTACCAGCATCGCGTCGATCCTCAAGTTCCCATCGAGGACGTGGTCGGCACGATGGCTGATCTTGTGAACGAAGGGAAAGTTCGGCACCTCGGCTTGTCTGAAGCAGGAGCCGATACACTACGCCGCGCCCATGAAGTTCACCCTATCACCGCTCTGCAGAGCGAATATTCGATTTGGGAGCGAGGAGTGGAAGAGGACATTCTGCCGCTGTGCCGCGAACTCGGCATTGGTTTCGTCCCCTACAGTCCGCTTGGCCGCGGCTTCCTTACGGGACAGATAAGCAGCCGCGACGATCTGCCGCAGGACGATTGGCGTCGGAATGATCCGCGATGGTCGGAGGAGAACTTCGCCGCCAATCTCGAAATCGTCGAGGTGATCCGCTCGGTGGCAGAGCGCAACGATGCCAGCCTTGCCCAGGTCGCGCTAGTCTGGTTGCTCGCGCAGGGCGATCAGGTCGTACCAATTCCCGGCGTCAAGCGCATCGCGACCTTGGAGGATTCAGTGCAAGCAGCTGAGCTTGATCTTCCGTTAGAACAGATCGACCAGATCTCCGCAGCCGTCCCGCGCGGTGCGGCAAAAGGCCCGCGATATGGTGAAGCAGGCATGCGAATGGTGAGACTGTGAGGGCGCTAAATTCACCCGATCCGCCAGGATGACGGCGCTTGGAGGGGAACCGCTAGATCGAACTCCTCGATGCCTGAAGCTCGGAACCGTGTGGTAGATGGGGCTTCTCGCTTTTCGATATGCATCTGACCCGGGCCTAGCGCGGCAGGGTCTCGGCCAGCGAGGTGAAGTCGGTATGGCCGGTCACCGGCAAGACTCGTTCGGCCCACAGCGCATCAATCTGCTCCATGACCGCCTTCGGGCAGCACGCCCACATCGCTGGCGACTTCCTGCACGTCGGTTGGGGTGCGCCTGAATCTCTGAAGGCACCCGGATTTGTCTCATCCGCTGATACCTGGCCTTCGGTCTGATCCTCAACCTCAGGGCAGGCAGGTTGCGCATGTGCGCGGTCTGGCAATGTCGACTGTTCTCATGCCGAACGCTCCAGAAACTGAGCGTACGGTGCAGTTATTTCGCGACATCGTTCAGCGCTTCATGAGTTCCGGACCGTGCGCCGGGGAAAAATCCGGCTAGTTTCGTCCTCCATCATAGTTTCTTCCTGGCGGTGCGCGAAAAGCAAGCAACTCAATGCTCGCCTGATCTCTGGATCTTCGCCCCAACATCAGGCCTGCCTCAAGATCGGCATGCGGCTTCGGACCAGTTGTGCCCGCGTTGTGAGGCTCGGCGAGCCAAACTTGAGTTCCGGTTTCGGCGAGAGAACTGCACTTCAGCCCTTTCCAAAGGAATGACTGCAGAGTCTTAAGACCTTCCGGCAGCTGCCGACCTAAGTTCGGTTGTTCACTTCCGCAAAATTGAAGGTCTGGTTCCGCTGGAAGCCTCCATTTCGCGCTTGGGTTCGCAGGTCGACAGTGCTTATGGCCTGTGGCCGGTGTGAAAGGACAATCTTTTGACGGAACTATGGGGCGCTCGGCAACACCAGTGCGAGTGTCCGACTGATCCACTCGGCATCGATTGGCTTGGCCATCACGATCATGCGCATGTAGAGCGCGCCCGAAGTCGCGGCAAACAGGACATCGGTGTCACAATCACCAGCTAGTTCACCTCGCTTTATCGCCCGCGCGAAAATTGGCGCGACGTCTTCGCGCCGCCGCTCCCACAGTAGCTTCGCCTGCGTGGTGAATTCGGGTTGCACCCGACCCATCAAGCTTGTGGCGATTGCGGCTCGCCCAGTGGAGCTTTCAATGAATACGCCGATTTGGGTGAGCATTGCAGCAAGATCGCCACGAAGACTGCCGGTGTTTTCGATCCGAATCCTGTCGGCCGCGGTTGCCGCCAAGGCATCGCCGACGAGAAACACCGGTTCGGGCCAGCGGCGATAAAGTGTGGCGCGGCTCACGCCCGCTTGCTCGGCGACGCGCTGGAAGGTCACGCTCGCGATGCCGCCTTCCTCCAGCAGCGCCACCGTCGCGGCAAAGATCCGCTCTGTAACATCCGAGGTTCTTCCACCCGGCCGCTTGGTTGCCGCTCTGCGCAGCGGCACTGCTGGCACCCCGCTTGACATGGCATTTCCTTAATGAGACATATGTATCGTTAATAGTGAGTCGCCCAAGGATAGCAAGCGGGATCCCGATCGTGAAAGGGCCCTGCCACGAAAGGGGATACCAAGATGGAAACGGGAAAAGTCATTATTGTCGGGGGTGGTCCGGTCGGCCTCGGTGCTGCGTTGGAGCTTAGCCGGTTCGGTGTGCCAAGCGTTCTGATCGAGAAGCACCCGCGCACCTCGTGGCATCCTAAAACGCGCAACTTCAACACCCGGACAATGGAGATCGCGCGCGGCTGGGGCATGGCCACCTATCATCGGCTGCGCAGCATCGATTGCCCGCCGGGCTGGAAAAGCCCGATCCGGTTCCTCGAAAGCGCCTGCGGCGAGGAGTTTGGCCAGATCGAATCGCTTGGCTTTGAAGGCCCGGGGCCGAACGTTAGCCCTGCTCAACCGACCATGACCTCGCAGGACCGGATCGAGGAAATCATGCTCGCGGCGTTGCGTGCCAGCGGGCTGGTGGATCTGCGGTTTTCGACCGAGGCCGTGCGCCTCATCCGCGGCGGTGAAGACCACGATGCCGACGTCGCGGTAGAGGTTCGCAACCGCCTTACCGGCGATATGGAAATCATCTCCGGCTGCGCAATGGTCGCCGCCGACGGAGCGGCAAGCCCGATGCGCGATGCACTCGGCCTCAAGCTTGAAGGGCAGCGCGCGGTCAAGCAGCTGGTGAACTGCTATTTCCGGGCCGACATCGAAAGCCATATCGAAGACCGCAAGGGTGTGCTGCTGTTCGTGAACAACGAGCAGGCGATCGGGGTGCTGCAACCGCTTGACGCCAATGGCCGGTGGCTGTCCCAGATCAATGTCGAACCCGAACAATTCTCGCTCGAATACTTCACCAAGGAACGCGCGGCTGAGTGGGTCCGCGCTGCCGCAGGAGTGCCCGATCTCGATGTCGAGGTGCTATCGTTGGGGTTGTGGGAGCTCAACGCCACGACGGTCGATCATTTCACCAGGGGCCGGGCAGTGGTGTGCGGCGACGCAGCGCACCAGTTTCCCCCAACCGGCGGGTTGGGCGTCAACGCCGGCCTGCAAGGGATGCACAATGCCATGTGGAAGCTGGCGCTCTACGCGCAGGGCAAGGCTGGCTGGGATCTGGTGGCAACCTATCACGACGAACGCCGCCCGGTGTCGCAGGCAATCGTGATGCAGTCCTTCATCAACGCCTCCAACGTGCAGCGCATTAATGTCGCGTCGGCAACCGGCGGCGACAGTGGGCTTTCCACCGAAGAGATCGTGGCGGAATCGCGCCGATATGGGAACCATCTCGGGGTGGAGTTCGGCAGCTGGTATCGCTCTGAAGCGGTAATAGCGGACGGAACCACGCCCGAGCAGGCGGACGATCCCTATTCCGACTATATCCCGGCCGCGACCCCCGGTTGCCGCGCGCCGCACGTATGGCTGGGGCAGAAAGGCGACCGGCTTTCGACGCTCGACCTGTGCGGTCCCAGTTTCACGCTTCTGGTCGGCCCCGAAGGCCAAGAATGGGAGAGCGACGTCGCTGACGCCCGCCGTATGCTGGGCATCCCGGTTGCCTGCTACCGCGTCGGAAGTGCCGGGTTGCAAGACAACGGCACCTTCCTCGCAGCCTATGGCATTCAATCTGACGGCGCGGTGCTCGTGAGGCCGGATGCGCATATTGCATGGCGTGCTCGGTCCCGCTCGGATGCAGCGCCCTCGCTGTTCACAGCACTTGAGCAGATCCTGCAACGCGGCCCAGCCCCATGAGCGGGCCGTTCACTGTCTCCGCGATCGGCTGTTCGGGTCCGGTCCCGCAGCACTTTGTCAAAGGGTTCGCTGATCATGGCGTAACGCTGCGTATCCTCGCCCGCAGGCCCGAGGCAGTCTGCGAGCAATATCTCTTGCCCGAACCCCGACCGTTTGCTGGCGAGTTTTCCGCAACTCCGCTTAAAACGCATCTAATGCGCATGTTTGCGATGATCCCGTAGAAGACATTGACATGTGATTTTATGTTAAGCGGGGTTTGGGATGCGGGTGCCACTAACTGCAGCCAGATCCTTATTCGCCTAGAAGCTCCCAATCGTCTCAAGCTGCAGACTCTGTTGCTCGCCGATTTGGTCAGCAACAGACTCTGAACGCGATAATGATCGGGAAGGAGTCCCCTCGCTCAATCTACCGCCATGAAATCCCTTTCAATTCTGTTTGACCCAGACGTTCGATGGTAACATTTGGTCAGTTGCCCTAAACAAATGGAGCAACGGACATGGACGACTTTTTTGCAGACATCGACAAGCAGATCGAGAGACTTGGCGGAGGCTGGGCCGCGTATCTTGTGCGCGCTTTGTGGGACCACCCAATGGGATTGGACCGCCAGCTAGTTATCGATGCGGTGCTTGAAGACGCGTTGGACCGGGGCAGGCCGGTCCCGCCATCGTTCGAAGGCACTATCCAGGCTACCTTCCAGCAGCACAACAGCGCCTCGAATGTCTTCCGCGCCTCAGCCGACAGCGACATCTTCGAATTTGTGGGGGGTAAGGGTAGCGGAGTATGGGGCTTACACCGTGCACGCGCTCTTGCCTGGATGGCTGCTAACGGGAGGACATGTGACTTCGAACGGCGTCCTCGAGCAGGTAAGCCGACGTGCGCCGCACGGCGGTCTCCCGAGTGAACCAGGCCATGTAATTCCCCTCGCAGCTGATCCGATCTGTATTGGGTCGAGGCAGGCGCTTTGCGCAAAAGCCGATATGCTGCAGACGTTTGCTTAGCACCTGACAACTCGGTATCGTAACGGGAAACTGCGAGGGGCTGCCGTCCATGCGCCCTGACGTGTTTATGCGGGGCTCGAGCCGCCGCATTATCATCGACACCAAGTATTATGCCAGCGCCCTACAGACCTATCATGGGTCCGAAAGCTTCCACTCGGGCAACTTGTATCAGCTGTTTAGCTACCTCAAAAACGCAGCGGCCAGCGGTCCCAGCTTTGGTCGGGCCGAAGGCATTCTCCTGAATCCAGCAGCAGGCATTCCCCTCAACGAAACGTTCCAAATCCAGGGCCACACTGTCACAGTTCCAACTTTGGATCTAATGAAGCCATGGCGTAACGTTCATGCGCAGCTGCAACAGCTGGTGGCGTGAAGCGAAGGATCGGGCAGAAGCGCAGGCGAAAGGTCTGTGCGCTCCGATCTGCGGTCTGAACGCGAGCAGCGGCCCGGCCGATTCTACGCTGCGCCACCGTAAACAGCCATCCCACAGGATCGTCCGACCCCCGTCGCGGGGCCATTGCACCAAAGCGGCTTCCAGAGCCGCTGCCAAGGCAGGCGTCGATGCATCCCTAGTGGCTTACCTGTTCGAACCATCTTGCCGGCTAATGGCTCGGCTCATGCTCAGTTGATGCCTGATCGAGGATCGAATGTGCGAGCTCATGCATCAACGTTGATGCCTGGCGATGTTTGCTTCGCGCCAAATCGAGCACAATCACGAGCAATCCGTCTGTGGCGAGTTTCATACAGCTCACGTCTGGAAAGAGTACGCCGAAATCAGCCATATTCTCTTGACCTTGCGCGGCGACTTCAACAGCATAGTTGATAAGGGGGCCTAACGTATGAATGCGGAGACGAAACCTGCCAAACACAGCGCTCCTGGGCAATATCTTGGCTATGCCTTGCAGCCAGTGCGGGTCTTTTATCATCTGCTGACAAGCCCGAAAGGCGCTAAGGTATCGCTGGAGTTCAAGGACGACGTTGCGGTCCATCAACCCTCCGGCCAGCTGCTGCTGGAGCAGACCAAGAGTGCGCTCCGCCAAAACCCGGTGTCTGACTGGGCCGGCGATCTTTGGAAAGCGTTCGAGAACTGGCGAGCCATGATCGTCGGCAAAGAGATTGATGCGGGCGCTACCAATTACCGCCTGTATGTGACGCCGCTGAAAAAGGGCGATTTCGTGCAGGCGCTGTCGGCGGCTGACGATGTTGCTACCGCCGAGGCTGCGTTGAAGGTCATTCGGGCCAAGCTGGCGAAACGGAAGACGGTGCCTAGTTGCGCCGAGCATCTCCAACCGTTTCTCGATGCGCCTGCCGAACAACAAACGGCGATCGTGACGCGGTTTGCGCTGGACTCTGAAGGGGCAGATCCCCTCGACGTGATCCGGGCCGTTCTTTTACCGGTCATCAGCGAGAACCAAATCGACATCATCATTAAGTCCGGTATCGGGCAGGCCAAGCAGGCGCTCGACCGTCTCATTCAGCGGGGCGAACGTCCAATCCTTGATGCCGACGCATTCCGGCGCGATTTTCACGCGTTCGTCCGGCAGAACAATATGCCTGGCCTTCTCATGTCGTTCGCCGGTGCACCAAGCGACGACCTGGTGGCCGACATCGCCTCAACTAGGCCGACCTTCATCCGACAGCTCGAGTTCGTCGAAGCTAATGACGAAGAACGCCTGCGTGCCGTCAGCGACTATCTGCGGGCTTCGGCTGACAAGGCCGACTGGGCGGATCGCGGCGTGATCTTTCCAGGCAGCCTCGATACTTGGGATGACGATCTTGTTAGGCGTCATGGCATGATCCGGGGCGATGTCTCGGACCTTCATTCTGACCGGTCCGTGCCGGTTCAGGGGCGGCTAGTCTACCGTCAGTGCGCGCAATACCAGGCCCCGCTGGATGGGCGGGTAGTGCCTGGGCATTTCGTCCACGGGAGTTTCAACGATCTGGCCGATCGCCGTCGAATCGGCTGGCACGCGGACTATGGATCGCTTCTGGGAGAAACCCCTAAATGACGGCCTTTGTAAACACAGACCTCGCCGAAATCGAACTTATCCAGAACCCTGCCATCGGCGCCTATCTCATCTGGAATTTCGCGCTCGGGTATCAGGAGGACGGTGCTGCCGAAGCTGCGCCTTTCCTGCTCGCTTTCCTCGTCCTGCCGATGCTGCTTCATCGGCAGACGTTCGACGCCGTGGCATCGACCAGAAAGGCATCCGGCCTAACACTTTTCGCCGCTAAATTCGACCGCGAACGGGAGGTCCTAGTTCAGCTTCACTCGCGCGCGCGTTTGCTCAGGCAGCTCAGCCTCCAGTCGATAGGCGTCGCATCGACATCTCAACTCATTCGCATCGACCATGGCTCCGCACTGCTGCACGGATATCCACTCGATCTTTTCGATGTGAAGAAGCCCTCCATTCCTGAACGGCTGAAAGGATTTTCGAGCGCCGCCGACAAGATCGGCTACTGGTTTTCCAAGCTCGGACTTCCACAGATCGCCTCAACCTTGAGGATCGACTTCTAATGTATTTCCAGCTCCTCAAGTTGATCCTCTGGCCACGTACCGATGAAAAACCCCGCGAGCTGGATTTCCTTCCGGGTGTCGTGAACGTCATCAGCGGCGCGTCGAAGACTGGAAAATCTGCGGTCATTCCGATCATCGACTATTGCCTCGCCTCCGACAAATGCGCGATCCCAGTCGGCGTCATTCGCGAGAATTGCAGCTGGTTCGGCATCGTGATCGACACGGTTGAAGGGCAGAAGCTGCTCGCGCGCCGGGAGCCCGGGGATCAGCAGAGCACCGGCGACATGGTCCTGATCGAGGCTGACACAATCGAGATCCCGCACCGGATCGAGGGAAAGGACACTACCCAAGGTAACGTCAAGAAGGTGCTCGACAGGCTGGCCGGCCTCACCAATCTCGGTTTCGAGCCCGATTCCGACGCCGCCTCGCAATCGCGTCCGAGCTTTCGCGATCTCATGGCGTTTACGTTCCAGCCGCAGAATATCGTCGCCAATCCCGACGTTATGTTTTTCAAGGCGGATACCAGCGAGCATCGCGACAAGCTAAAGACGATTTTCCCCTACATCCTGCAAGCCGTGACCGCCGAGGTTCTTCAGGCACGCCATGAGCTTGACCGGTTAAACCGTATTTTGCGGCGCCGTGAGATCGACTTGCGCGCGCTTGTGACGGCCGGAAATGCATGGAGGCTGGAAGCGACGTCTTGGATCCGTCAGGCCATCGAATTCGGGCTGCTGCCGCCAGATTAGGTAATCCCGACCGACTGGCCCGACATCGTCGATCTCCTGCGTGAGATTGTCGCGTCCAATAGCGACGCGGCAAATCCGACCATTGCCGGCATCGACGCTTCCCTTGTACGGCTGGGAGAACTGCGCAACGAAGAGAGCAGGGTCGCTGCCGAACTCACGCAGCGTCGCCAACGCTTGAGCGAGTTGCGTCGTCTGATCGAGAGCAGTGACGCGTATGGGAGCGCACTGCGGATCCAGCGGGATCGGTTGTCGATCTCCGAATGGCTCAAGCAACTCGTTCCCGAGGATCGCCCCGAGGACGTCGTGGCGATGCTTGGGGATGGCGGCCGCGAGAAGGTCGAGCAGCTGAGCGACGCGCTGTCTGCGATCGAAGTTCGTCTTCGAACCCATCCCAGCGTGTCCGATACGCTTGACAAAGAGATACATCGTTTGCGTGCAGAGGCGGAGACCTCGCTGATCCTGCTGAACGAGATCAAGCGTGAGATTGGGCTTTTGGAGCGCAACTCACAGCAGGCCAAGCAGGCGATCGACCGGTTCGACCGGATGGAGCGTTTCCTTGGGCGGCTGGAACAGGCGCTTGAGCTCTACGACAGGACGGATCAATCCGCCGGCCTTCGCCAGCAGATTGATGTGCTCAAGGCGGACATTGCCGAATTGCAGCGGCGGGTCTCGGAAGGTGAGATCCAGCGGAAGCTCCGCAACGCGATCGACAGCATCGAAGCGACGACCGGTCGCCTGATTCCACGGCTCGATGCGGAATGGCCCGAAGCGCCGGTCCGTCTGATGATCCAGGACCTGACGGTGAAGGTGATTCGCGGGACCCGGGACGACTATTTATGGGAGATCGGTAGCGGCGCGAACTGGCTCGCCTATCACGTTGCGTTGACCCTCGCTCTACAAACGTTTTTCCTGTCGCTGCCCCATCACCCCGTTCCCGGATTGCTGATCTACGATCAGCCTAGCCAGGTCTATTTTCCGCGCCGGACAGCCGGCGATCAAAAGGCCGATCCAGTTACGTGGCGCGACCAAGACGTCGAAGCCGTACGTAAAGTGTTCGCGTTGCTCGGGGAGCAGGTGGCAGCCGCCAACGGACGCCTTCAGGTTATCGTCCTCGACCATGCCGACGACGATGTATGGGGTGACCTTGATAACGTGGTACTTGCCGAACAATGGCGTGATCACGCGCTTGTTCCGCTCGGTTGGCTGAAGTCCGATCGGCCGGGATAGCTTGAGCTGAAGGATTATTTGAAGTGAACGGCAGTGCGTCGCGCGCGCCAAACAGGACTGAACACGACCAAACGCAGTCACTCATTGTCGCGGAAAATGAACGTCTTCGCCCCCTGGAAGGCGCCACTTCGTTAACGTGATCGCGCAGCGAACGTGCTATTAATAACCGTAGTTGGTCTCGTGGATGACTTGACGAACGCTCAGCGAGGCGGGGCGGTTGATGCAGGGAGGCGGCTCTTGCTGACCTCGAGTGTCACCCGGAATTTGATAAGATGTTCTGAGGTGATAATCGGCCTCTCCCAGTTTGGGAGCTCGACAAAGTTCATCGGCTTGCCACAATGCCAAAGGATTGAGCCATGTTCTGATGCATGATCTGCGCCCCTCACTCTCATTTTAGCAAGCGTAACTCCTTGCAGATGGCTATCTTTGGCGGGCACTATCTGCTGTAGCAGAAGGCGAATGGGCAACTGAGGGATCAAAGTGGCAGCGGGAAAATTCTTGAAAGGCAAACAGCTCGCTGAGTTTGCAAGCGACATTCAAGCTGGCGTCGGAGCGTTCGAAGTCGGTGATTTTGACGATCTCAGGATTATTGGGATGGCGGCGTCGCTTGCCGTGCAGATAAGGGGTCTACCAGAGCTCGACTATGCGGTTCTGTCTAGGGTTTCTGACTCTCTCTTTAACATCCCGACAGTCGCTCTGAAACCTGTTCTCAGAACTCTGAGTGAATCCGGAATGGTCAAGCTGTACGAGACCGGAAAAACCATCACCAAAATCGATCCGGATGTTCCTTATTTCGAAGACGTCTACCAGATAATTGGCGATTACTCAGATCAATATTCATTTAATGAGACAGAGCAGGCTATGGTCGCGATCATGGCCAAGCTCAAAGAGCATCCAGAGAACGCTGACCGTCTCATAGCCGGTATGGGCATCGAAAAGGGGCTTGCGCAAAGATGCCTTACCATCGGTGCTGATAGTGGCCTCATTACTCAACACCGGGCTAGAGGTCAGACGGTACTATTAAGTCCCGTTTATTTCGCTGATAACAATGCGGCTTTGGCAGATTTACTTGCAAAAGTTGGTGGTACCGATTTTAGTTACGTACTCAATATTCTTCAGTCGCATCAAGGCTGGCCTCTCTCAATGATCATCGCGAGCCAACAGGTCGCTGGTCAGCCGCTCACCACTACTCAGGTCCATCTTATAAAACTGCTCGCCGCTGAGAATATGCTAAAGCCTCCAACTCTCGAGATTGGTAGCTTCAGGGAAACTTTCCTTTTTACTCCACGTCCTGGTGCCGCCCGCCTATCCCCTGGTAATAGGGAGATTTACGAGCGAGCAATGGCTCTTCTCTCTGCAGTCAGGAAGGGACAGCTTTTACCGTTTAGTTACGCCATAAATAAACCCGCTATTCTGCTAAATGCGTTGCTACGAGACGGATATCTCGGCGCAAATACGGAGGCGTTCCGTCAATACGGTAAGGTCGCTGCGGTATTCAACATTGGTTATTTCGTTGAAACGAAACCTGGTTGGCACCAATTTCATCTTCGTAGAACAGAAGAGAACGAAGAGGCCGTGAGACTAGCAATTATGCTAGCCGAAGGTGGGTCAGCTCGCGTGGAAATGCGTCATGACAAAGAGGCGAGAGCGCTTTTGCAGATGGATGAGAAATATGTGACAAGTGTTCTTGGAAGTCGTTCTTTGAGGGAAAGGCAGAAGGTTGCGCCTAGTGCTGCTGCAAAAGAGCAGTGGGAGCAACTTACCCTTGCATTGGTGTGATATGGCGAAAAGTGACAAAGATAATCCGGCTAAAAATAGCGCATTGAAGTTCTGTGTGGCGTCGGGTATGCTGTCGTTCACCGAGGTTAATGTTTTCACATCTGTCGACTTAACGAGCGCTCCCAAAATTATTACTGATATTGATGTCTTGGGTATTTGGCTGCGTCAAGATGGGTCGATCTCTAAATCTATCTTTGACTGTAAAAGCACAGGGGGTCCTGCCATTGCCAGAGCACTCTGGCTTAGCGGCTTGCTGAAGCTAGTCGGCGCAGAGGATGGGATGCTCTTGATGGGTAAACCCGCGGAGCGAGCGCACAGGCTGGCGGCACGGCAACTCGGCATCAATGTATTTGGATCGGGTGGCTTTGATAACTTCGCCTCAGCAACTAACCCGGAGTATGCTGCTCTGAGATCGTACG
This sequence comes from Erythrobacter sp., assembly GCF_024305245.1. Taxonomy (GTDB): domain Bacteria; phylum Pseudomonadota; class Alphaproteobacteria; order Sphingomonadales; family Sphingomonadaceae; genus Erythrobacter. Next base: position 90,408 of record NZ_JAMWYX010000009.1, on the reverse strand, counting down.
GCGGGGATCTGAACAACTGGCATTTACTGCATGATGCAGCTCAGAAGTTTTCGCCCGGCGGGGAGATCCTTCACATCCTTCACCAAGAGGTGCCCCTTACGCAGGACGTAGCAAGGTCGTTCAGGAGAGTCATATCGAGGATCCTTCCGCTAAAGGGAGAGCTCAATCCAGCCAAGTCGTCGCATCTCGCGATCTTTAATGAAATCTGCGTTTGCATGGCGCTGATGCTTACAATGATGGTCGGCGACCTAAGGAACATTTTGGACCTTAACGAGGATGAGAAGGAATTTGGCCAGGTTGTCCGGTACTATCTTTGGGGTGGTCCGGAGGGAGTCGCTAATCTGCGGCGGCTGTATGAGCTGCTTCGGGCACATGACAGTAACACTGAGCAGGAAACCGCCTTGGTTGCTTGGCCCAATTTGCTTCAGCTTCTGCGTGGGTTGCTAGAAGCGCCTACAATGTTGCGAAGCCCTGCTCTTGGGCTTCGTGAGCTGGCACTCAGACAACTCGCTAAGCATGATGACATCGCCGATCGTCGCACAGGACAATTATTCGCTGAGGCCAGAAGTCGTCAATTTGCGAAACGTATTGCATTGTACTCTGCTGCAGTCTTGAAGTTGCCAACAGAATTTGCCGACCGCATTGCGGAACAAATCGATACCCTCGTCGAACTCGCCGCCACATAGGCAGCTTTAGATTTGCATCAGCCTTGCCATCGCGTGAGCCTGCGATGCCCATGTAACGGTTGAATATGCTGCGGCGCTCATTGACCAGTTGCAGGCTTCCCCAGCGCCGTCTTCGTTGCTTCCTGAACCGCCGGTTTCGGCGAAATCGGTCGTTTGGGTAGGCGGTGCCGACTGGGAGTTTTGTCCCAGATCCGGCCCATCGCAGCCGATTGGTGACCCTTGTCCGCTTTTGCGGTCGGCAAGCCAGCGACAGGACCGGGATGGGGGCGCAAAACTGACATTGTTTCCTGGACTTCTCCCGCGCCCCAAGCATTGGTGCTGTCACTGAATAGCGGCTCTCGAGCGGCCGCAGCCCCCGACGCCTAGGGCAAACCGGGGCTTCGAGTGGTGGGGGCAGCAATGGTCGCTGCTTCGATCAGGAGAACCACCAATGACAAACACCGACACTATGCTCGACATCGCAGCACGCGCCGTCGACGGCGGCGATTCAACAAACGTCGCGAAAGCTTCTAAGATGCGTCTTAAAGCCTCATCAGAGGCCCCTAAGAAGCAGGAAACGACATCGGTCCCGGCTGCTACCAGCAAGAAGACTGCCAAGTCGATCCCCGCCGGCGTGTCGATTGGGGGCGCCGCCCGCGCTGTGGCGACCGAACAATCCCGCCCGACCAAGGCTTCGGCAGTCGAGGCGTTGCTATCGCGCAAGGGCGGCGCCAGCCTCGAAGCTATGTGCGATGCAACCGGCTGGCAGGCACATACATGCCGCGCGTTCCTGACTGGCCTTAGGAAGAAGGGCAAGGAGGTGATCCGCGCGAGCGACAAGGAAGGCAAGTCGATCTACCTGATCGCCGCGGAACGGCCCAATGAATCCTCGCCTGCCGCCAAGCAGGCGGAAGAGCGGGGCAGCTGATGGGCCGGCGGGCGCTGATGACCATCGACCGGCTCGGTGAACTCGGGCCGGCCGAACTGAAGGAGGAGTGGGCGCGCTGTCATGGCGCGCCCGCACCGTCGGTCACACCGGATCTGCTGCGGCTCGGCATTGCCTACCGGCTGCAGGAGAAGAAGCAGGGCGGGCTCAGCCGCGAGAGCAAGCGACTGCTTCGACAGGCGGTCGCGCTAGCCCAGCGGGACAATGGCATGGTACCACCTTCCCGCCGACTTTCGCCGGGCACGCTGCTGGTGCGCGACTGGCACGGCACCGGTCACACCGTCACGGTGCTGAATGAAGGCTTCGAATATGATGGCCGAGCATGGCGCTCGCTCACCGCGATCGTCAAGGCGATTACCGGCACCCATCGCAACGGCCCACGCTTCTTCGGCCTGACCGGAGATGCCGCATGAAGTCGCTGCGCTGCGCGGTCTACACCCGCAAGTCGACCGAAGATGGTCTGGAGCAGGAGTTCAATAGCCTCGATGCCCAGCGCGAGGCCTGCGAGGCATATATCCTGAGCCAGCGCCATGAAGGCTGGTCACTGGTCCCGAACCATTATGATGATGGCGGGTTCTCCGGCGGCACCATGCAGCGCCCCGGTCTCGTGGCGCTGCTAGCTGATATCGATTCGGGTTTGGTCGATGTGATCGTCGTCTACAAGGTCGATCGCCTGACCCGTAGCCTCGCCGACTTCGCCAAGATCGTCGAACGGCTGGATGCAAAGCATGCCAGCTTCGTCAGCGTAACGCAGGCATTTAACACCACCACCAGCATGGGACGCCTGACCCTCAACGTGCTGCTCAGCTTCGCTCAGTTCGAGCGCGAGGTCACCGGCGAGCGCATCCGCGACAAGATCGCGGCCTCCAAGAAGAAGGGTCTGTGGATGGGCGGACCAGTGCCGCTCGGCTACCAGGTGATCGAGCGTAAGCTGTTACCGGTCCCTGAGGAAGCCGAGCGGGTGAGAACCATAATGCGCCGCTACATCGCCTCGACTTCAGCCAACCAGCTGATTGCCGAACTGGAGGCGGAAGGCATCAGAACCAAGATTCAGCATCGCGCCAGTGGACCGCACAGGGGCGGGATCCCGTTCAAGCGAGGCAGTCTGTTCCACCTGCTCTCCAATCCGATCTATCGCGGCAAGATCGTGCACAAGGGCAAGGTCTACGATGGCGAGCACGAGCCCATCGTCGATGAGGAGCTGTGGAACGCGGTGCAGGCGCGGCTGCAGCAGAAGGCGCCGCCGCGAAAGCGCAAGAGCAACGATCCGCATGAGGCGATGCTGCGCGGACTGGTGACCGATCCCGAGGGCCGTCCGATGGTCCCGACCTATACGAAGAAGGGCACGCGTCGGTATGCCTATTACGAGACCCGCAAGGATCTTGCCGCAAAAGAGGGTGCAGCGGCTCCAACCCGCATTGCGCAGTCGAGTATCGAGCGGCACATCGTGAATCACCTGACCACCCTGCTGGATGATGAGCATGCGCTACGCCGCCTCTCTGGCCTGCCGGACGCGGGCCAACTAAATGCGCTGTTCGACGCAGCAAACTGTCGCAGGTTGGAGCTGGCTCACCTGTCGACCCGTGACGACACAGTCCGGTCGTTGATCGCCAGTATTGCCATCGGCCCGGGCATCATGCGCGTCGTTATCAACCTCGCGGCGTTGGGGTCTGACAGCGAGGCGTCGCTCGAACTCCCGCTTCTAGAGCGCAAGCCGTTCCGCGAAATGAAGCTTCGGATCGACCAGACTGCAACGACAGACCGGATCGATCGCAAGCTGGTAGGCTTGATCGCCGAGGCGTGGGAGGTCCGAGAGCTGGTGCTGGCTTCGCCGGACCTCAGCCTCAATCAGCTCGGCAAGCGCGAGGGGCGCTGCCGCACGCAGCTCGGCAAGCTCTACCGACTATCATGGCTGAGCCCGCACATCGCCGAAGCGATCATCGATGGTCGCCAGCCCGCGCGGCTCAACCGCAGAGTGCTACTGGAGGCTGATCTGCCGATCTGCTGGCGGGCGCAGGAGCGTATGCTGGGGTTCGCTGCTTGATGCAGCGCCGCCGCACTTGCGGTCAGTTTTTTCCAGACAGAGATACGGGGTGAAATGAGCCGGGAAATCCGGCTCTTTCTGCGTGCTCTGACACACGCGCCGCCCAAACCACTTGAGGAATCCCGCAGAACTGCGCCGTTTCCGTCGCACGGTATGCCCGAAGGCGATTTCTGATTTTCGGGAGAGACTGTTTGGTGCGGTCGAGAAGACTCGAACTTCCACGGGCTTTCGCCCACAACGACCTCAACGTTGCGCGTCTACCAGTTCCGCCACGACCGCACTCGGGTTTGTCGGGGCAGCCAATGGCTGACCCCGCGGTAGGAGCGGGCCACTAGCAAGGGGTTCTGCGCCGCGCAAGCTCTTTGACGAAGCCCCTTGGCCTCACCATGAAAAAGCCGATCGCCTGCGCTTCAGCGCGGCGCCCAGCCGAGGTCGGCGACCGCGGCACCGGGCGGAATATTGGCGATCGCTTCGGTCACGTTGACGGTTTCGCCCGGCGCCAATTCGCGCTTCGCCGGAACGACCACCCAATCCCCGACATTGCGCTCGCGCGCGTCGCTGAACACCACCAGCAGATTGGGGACAGCCAGCGTCTCGCGTGCGGTATTGCTGATGCTGCCGCGCACGCGGAATATCTTCTCGCCATTCTCCAGTGTGTCGCTGCGCTGGTCTTCCTTCGGGAAGTCGAGCTCCAGACCCGGCTCGCCGATCCCGAAGGTCGGGCGGTTGAACGGTGCCCAGTCGGGCAGGCCATAGTAATTGACGGCAACGGCGGTGCCGCCTGCAAGCAGGGCAAAGATGACCGCAGCGATCGTCCACATCCTGAGAGCGTTGCGCCGCCGGGTAAACGGCGCGCGGTAATCGAACTGCGAACCCCCGTCATCATCATCGCCGGCATCGTCTTCGAACGGAGGCTCGGGTTCTCTGTACGGCGGAGCGGCGGTTTCCGTCTGAGGCGGCGGGGAGACAGGCGCAGCTTCGGCCTGCCGGTCGTCCGGCCCGCGCTGGGACAGGCCCCGGCGCAGCGCCCGCGCCGCGATGGTCGATTCCGGTTCGGCCGGCGCCGCTGCATCGGGCCGGTCACTTGTGCGCCAGCGGTTGATCGAAGGACCGGTGTCTTCCGAAGGCGGGGCAGAGGGCGGGGGCGCGGGGGGCGGGGGCGCGGTCGCTTCGGGCTGCGGCTGCGAATGGGGCTGCGGATCAGGCTCCGGCTCTTGCGGCGCCATCGGCGTGGTCAGTTCCAGCTCGGGCGGATCCTGAAACCAGCTGTGCTTGCACTTGGCGCAGCGCACGGTGCGGCCCTCATTGCCGATGGCGGCATCGGGCACCGCGTAGCGGGTGCTGCAGGCGGGGCAAGCGATAATCATTGCAGTATCGGCATAGTCTTCGGACTCGTCCGCACAAGAGCAAGCAAGGTGATCCGCGTCGATTAGGCACTTTTTTCCACATCGCGCGCACACTATAGGCCAATTGGCCATGTACGACTTCCCCCCGTGCGGCACCCCTGTTAGGTGCGAGCGATGAACGATCGCAGCGCCGAAATCGTGAAATTCGACAATGTCGGGCTGCGTTACGGCACCGATCCCGAAGTGCTGAGCAATCTCAGCTTCACGCTCTACCCCGGCAGCTTCTACTTTCTTACAGGGGCGAGCGGCGCGGGTAAGACCAGTTTGCTGAAACTGCTTTACCTCGCCCAGCGGCCTTCGCGCGGGGCGATCCGGATGTTCGGGCAGGATCTGATGACCATGCCGCGCGAACGCCTGCCCGATCTGCGGCAGCGGCTGGGTGTGGTGTTCCAGAACTTCCGGCTGGTGCCGCACCTGACCGCCTTCGACAATGTCGCGCTGCCGCTGCGGCTGGCCGGTGCGCCCGAGGCGCGGGTGCTGAAGGCGGTGTCGGACATGCTCGAATGGGTCGGCCTTGCGCATCGCGGGCATGCGATCCCGGCCACGCTTTCCGGCGGTGAACAGCAGCGCGTCGCCATCGCCCGCGCCGTTATCGCACGGCCGCGCATGCTGATCGCGGACGAGCCGACCGGCAACGTCGATCCCGACATGGCGCTGAAACTGCTGCGCCTGTTCGAGGCGCTGAACAATCGCGTCGGAACGACCGTGGTGGTCGCCACCCACGATGTCCACCTGCTCAAGAAAGTGCCGGATTCGCTGATCATGCGGCTGAACAAGGGCGAGCTGTCCGATCCCACCGGAGCGCTGCGCTATCCGCCGCGCCCGGCTGCCGGACCTGCCGCCGGGCCGGAGCGCGAATTGTGAGCGTGCCGCCGCTGCCCGAAGCGCCCGAGGAGGCGCCGGCCACAACCGCGACAACCCTGACCGCAAAGCCGCCGCGCGCCGCCCGCTTGCTGCCGCAGCCGCGCATGGGCGGGCTGATCCCGTGGGTGATCGCAATCCTGATCGCGCTGGTGGTGATCGCCGCTGCAGGTGGGCTCGCGCTGCGCAATCTGGCCGAGACCGCCCGCGCCGATCTCGCTTCGGCGGTGACGGTGCAGGTGATCGAGCCGAACCCCGACCTGCGCGACCAGCGCGGGCAGGCCGCGGTGGCGGTGTTGCAGGGCATGGATCTGGTCCGCTCGGTCAGGCTGGTGCCGCAAAGCGAACTTGCAGCGCTGCTCGAACCGTGGCTCGGCACGGCGGCGACCAGCGGCGATGTGCCGATCCCGGCGCTGATCGATGTCGAACTGGTGCGCCGTGCCTCGCCAGCAGAGATCGCGGCGATCGAAACCGCGCTGACGGCTGCTGTCCCCGATGCGCGGGTCGATGCGCAGGGCGATTGGCTGCGCCCGGTCTACCGCGCGCTGGCCGCGCTGCAATGGCTGGCGCTGGGCCTGATCGCGCTGATTGCGCTGGCGACCGCGGCGGCGGTTTGGCTAGCGTCGCGCAATTCGCTGGCCCAGCACCGCGAGACGGTGGAGATCATCCACCTGCTGGGCGGCACCGACCGGCAGATCACCCGCACTTTTCTGGGGACAGTGCTGCGCGAGGCGGCGTTCGGGGCGATTCTGGGCACCGCGTTCGGGCTGGGAGCGGTGTGGCTGCTCGGCCAGCAATTCGCGGCGCTCGACGCCGGAATGACGCGCGGCGGCGGGCTGGCCTTCCGCGATTGGCTGGTGATTGCCGCCGTGCCGCTGGGCGGCGTGCTGCTGGCGCTGGCGACCGCACGCATGACCATTGCGCTCGCCCTTCGCAACATGCTTTAGGCACCGCGATGATCCGCCGTATTCTTTCCGTGCTGTTCCTGATCTGGGTGATCGGCTTCCTGTGGTTCGTGGTCGCGCTGCCGCGTCCGGCGGCGGAGGCCGGGGCGACCGATGCGGTGATCGTGCCCACCGGCGGGGCTGGCCGGATCGCGCGCGGGCTGGAGGTGCTAGATACGGGGCTCGCGGACAAGATGCTCGTCAGCGGGGTCGATCCCGAGGTCAAACCCGGCGAATTCGCCGCCCAGTTCGCGGTCGAGCCCGAACAGATGGAATGCTGCGTCACGCTCGGCTTTGCGGCGGTCGATACCCGCTCCAACGCGTCCGAAACTGCCAAGTGGGTGGCGCAGAACGAGGTGCGATCATTACGGCTGGTGACGACCGACTGGCACATGCGCCGCGCTGCGGGAGAACTTGCCCGCACGCTGCCCGATCATGTCACGGTGATCCGCGACGCCGTGCCGTCGCAGCCGCAATTCGGCACGCTGTTCCTCGAATATCACAAGCTGCTCGCCAGCCGCGCGGCGGGACTGGCCGACCTTTGAGCCTGCTGATCGCCGCGCTGCGGAGCCTCGTGTTCTACGTGCTGTTCTATGGCGGCAGCGCGCTGCTGGTGGTCGCGTCGGTGGTGGCGGTTGTCGCGCGCAGGGCATGGCTGCGCGGGGTCGTGGCGCGGTGGGGGCAGTGGCACCTGTGGTGCGTGCGCCACCTGCTCGGTATCGACGTGGTCATGGACGGCGCGGTCCCCGACATGCCGGTGCTGATCGCAATGAAGCATGAAAGTTTCTTCGAGGCGATCGACACCCCGCGCCTGTTCGCCTTTCCCGCGGTGTTCGCCAAGCAGGAACTGTTCGGCATCCCCGGCTGGGGCCGTTCGGCGCGCATCTACGGCCTGATCCCGGTGGCGCGGGGCGACGGGGCCAAGACACTGCGGCAGATGCTGGCCTTGGCCAAGCAGCGCGTGGCCGAGGGCCGCCCGCTGATCATCTTTCCCGAAGGAACCCGCGTGGAGCATGGCGCGCAGCCGGGGCTGCAGGCGGGTTTCGCCGGGCTTTACAAGCTGCTGCGCCTGCCGGTGGTGCCGATCGCGGTGGATAGCGGGCGGGCCTATCATCATGTGGTGAAGCGGCCGGGCCGGATCACCTACAAGGTCGGCGAGACGATCCCCGCAGGCCTGCCGCGCGAGGAGATCGAGGCGCGGGTGCACGCAGCGATCAACGCGCTGAATGCCCAGCCGTCATTCCTGAAGGCAGACCCGGAGGCGGCTGCACACCGCGCATAGGTGCGCGGCAGCTTTCGGGAGGTCAGGTTGGTCGCCTTTATGGCGGGATGGGTTGGAAAGCAGACTGAGATCAAACCCGCGAGAAGCTTGACCAGGCGAAGGATTGAAACGGGCTGGTTGGTTTGTGGTGGCGGCGCAGGTTCGCCCGCGCCTATCCGGTCAGGATCGGTCCCAGCCATGCGTTGAAATCCGGGCTGGTATACAGGTAAGCGCCCAGAGCATTGGCGCAAAGCAAAGGCAGAGCTGCATATTTGTAGACTGGATGCAGGGCCCCACGCGACAAAAGGTCATAGGCCATCCCGGTGCCGACGATGATCCACGTCCCGCCGAACCATAAGGGCAGGGCAAGGATGAAGTCGGACACGCCCCAAACATCTGGCTGAAATAGCGCGATGATCCTCGCATGCGCCCCGCCGAGGATCGCGGCGGTGGCCAGCAGTATCAGCCGCTTGTGAGCGGGCGGGTCTGTTCGCTTGACCCACGCAAGGACCGCGAACACCGTGAAGGCCGCACAAAAGGTGCTGCTTGTTGCAAGAAACTGAGTGGTGCCGCCAGAGGGGGAATCGCGCCGGAATCCATCGAACTCGGCGGTCATTCCGGACCAGACCATCACTGCCGCAAGCGGCAACATTGCGAGGCCGAAAGTGCGGTGCCACTTCATGCGCTTTGTCGCCGCGCACCACGCCTGAATCGCCAGCAGGCCCAACCATGCCGAGAACGAAAAGACGTGGATCACCAGCGTCCACGTTGCCGGTTCGCGCACCTCGTCGAAAAACCGCCCTGTTACCGGCCGACTGAAACCGATCAGAACGATAACCACAGCATAAAGCCACAGCCCAGCCCACAATTTGCTGTCATAGGCGTGCCGCTTCGCAAATGTCTGATCCATACTCTCCCCCCGGAAGCACGCAGCCAGCGTTTGACAATCGAGGTGGCTGCGCAAAGCTTATAACTGAATTGGCGAAAGCAAGGTCGACTCGCCTGTTCTGCGAGAGTCTGTCTCAGCGTCCGCCAACTGGAGAATTTTAGGGCACCATTCCTTCAGCGAGGATTAGGCGCGAAGTCGCTGATCTGTGTCGAACCGCCGCTACCGGACGGTATTCGTCAGACTCCAGGAATGCTTTCGCCGCTGCCATGCTAGGGAACTCAAGAACGATGAGACGCCCTTGCGGAGGTTGTCCTTCGATAATTTCGGTGGCTCCGCCCCTGACAAGATAGCGGCCACCATACTGGGTAATCAGCCGCGCCGCCTCGGACTTGTATTCCTCGTAAGCCACAGGGTCGTGTACGTCTATTTCGGCAATTACAAATGCCGTTGGAGAAATCGGGCCTTCCACGCTGGGCAAGGGATCGGCATGCGCGTTTGCCAGGTCAGAGGCCCCTTGCGCCAAGACTGGCGATTGAGTGATGAGCAGGAGTGGCAGCGATGACCAAATTGAACGCATGGTAACCTCCAGATTGCTTCGGTTGAGATGGCGCGCATTAGGATCAAAGCAACCCTCGCAATGGAATCGTTAGCCGCGCGGCCACTCCTATTGAATGGGCAACCCTGTGAAACAATCGTCTATTGGGACGGATAGCTGAAAGGCTGCTTCTTGGAAAAATCCGGGCTCCAGCAGCCGAACTTGTTTCAGGATCGCGCCGCATCCATCAGGACAATGTCCCAGCGATACGTGGCGGGCGCAGTGAGCTGCGCAACAGAAGTCGGCGCGCCAGCTCCTATGTCCTTGTAAAGGAAATCCTTGGCATTGGCCTCGGTCTCCTCTGGAAAATACATCTGCGCCACCAGACGGTGGGCGCTGCCCACCACGTCAAAGTGGATGTGCGGCGTGCGAACACCAAGCGGTGTGTCGTAGAATTTCGGCTTGATCGTCCTGATCCGCCACTCGCCGCTATTGCCGGTAACCAGCTTGGCTACGCCTTGAAAATTGGGGTCCAGCGGTGCGGTGTTCTGTTCATTGTCATGAGCGTATCGCCCCACCGAGTTGGCTTGCCAGATATCCAGAGCGGCATTCTTCATCGGCTTGCCGTATCGGTCGAGCACACGGCCGCTGACTTCGATAACCTCGCCCAACGCCCGGGTCGTGTGACCTTTGAGCATGGTCATGTCGAAGTCATCCTCACCGCGATACCCGACCGGATAGAACGGCCCCAGCGGCGATTCAGCCGTGATCGAGGGAGCAGCACCTTGCGCAAGGCCGCGCGTGGCTGCGAAGGCGCCGGCGGCAAGGACAGTCCCGGCAAAGGCACGCCGCGATAGGGCGCTTTCAAACTTGCTCATTCCTCTTCCCTTCCCTGGATGGCGCATGCTCGACGTATCAAATCATTTTGCGTCGATCCGATCAGCAGGCGGTAAAGCCCAGTTCACGCCGACAAAGCAGGATAACGCGCTACTTTCTGTGCGCAGTGGTAACGCACTGGCGTTGTCGCAAATTGCAGCGCGCCAAAGCGGTGGTCAATCACCGCTACCGTCAAAAGAACGTCAATTCTGACACGCTGCGGCCCTCGGCTGCACCGCAACAGTTCAAAACGTCGACTGGAGGTCTTTCAGGCGCGCTTTCCTACTTGGGGCTGACCTGCCAGCTACGCCCGCATGACCTGCAGGCATCTCCCCTTTTCCCATCGCGTACAGCTGTGCTCCGCCGGCCCGCGTGGGGCGGGCGGTCTTTGTGTTCCTGGACAGTGTCTCATGTGTCTCCTACAGGCGCGCCGGCAGGAGCGGGGGCGGACTAGTGATCCCGTCCGAAATCGGGGCGCTCGTCGTCCTGCCCTTGCTCGATCACCTGCCGCCGGATCGCGCGGGTGCGGGTGAACAGGTCGAACAGAGTGTCCCCGTCGCCCGATCGGATCGCACGCTGCAGCGCGGTGAGATCTTCGGAAAAGCGCCCCAGCATCTCCAGCACGGCGCCGCGATTGGTCAGAAACACGTCGCGCCACATGACCGGATCGGACGCGGCGATGCGGGTGAAATCGCGAAAGCCCCCGGCGGAGTACTTGATGACTTCGCTCTGGGTCACGTCCTCCAGATCGCTGGCGGTGCCGACGATGGTGTAGGCGATGAGGTGCGGGATGTGGCTGGTGACGGCGAGCACCAGATCGTGGTGGGCGGCGTCCATCAACTCGACCTTGGAGCCGAGCGCCGTCCAGAAACCGGAGAGTGCCGCGAGCGCCGCCGGATCGCAGTCTTCAGGGGGAGTGATGATGCACCAGCGGCCCGCGAACAGGGTGGCAAACCCCGCCTCCGGCCCGCTTTGCTCGGTGCCTGCGACCGGGTGGGCGGGGATGATGCAGGCGCCCGGCAGCGCCGCGGCGAGCGCCTCGGCCACGGCGGCCTTGGACGATCCGACGTCGCTGACGATGGCATGCGGGGCGAGGCCGGGCGCAAGCTCACGCGCCGCTGCGCCCATCGCGCCGACAGGCACGCACAGGATTACGAGATCGGCATTGGCCACGGCTTCGGCGGCGCTGTCGCACACCGTATCGACCAGCCCGCGCTCCCCGGCCCGCTTGCGCACGTCCGGATCACGGTCGAAGCCGGTGGTGGCGATGTCCAGCCCGCGTGCCTTGACCGCCAGCCCGATCGAGCCGCCCAGCAGGCCCAGCCCGATGATCGCGACGCGGGTGATCGTCATGCCGCCTCGCCGCACAGGGTGCGCAGGGCGGCAATCACGCGGGTCATGTCGTTCGACTTGCCGATGGTGATGCGCAGGGCATTGGGCAGGCCCTGCGAGGGCAGATGGCGCACGGCATATCCGGCATCCGACAACGCCTCCAGCGCGGCGGCGGCGGTCACCTCGCCATCGAAATGCACCAGCAGGAAATTGGCCTCGCTGGGGGAGGCCGACAGACCATGATTACCCAGCGCAGCGATCGCCTCGACCAGCCGCGCGCGTTCGGCGGCGTTGTGGATGCGGGTGGCGGCGACGAAATCCTGATCGCCCAGCGCCGCCAGCGCGGCCTTCTGCCCGCTGACCGAGACATTGAACGCGCCGCGCAGCCGGTTGACCAGATCGATCAGATGCGGCGAGCCCGTCACCCAGCCGACCCGCTCGGATGCGAGGCCGTAAGCCTTGGAGAAGGTGCGGCTGACCAGCACGTTCTCATGGCGCGCCGCCAGTTCGAAGGCGGCGTGCGGGTGCGCCGGATCAACGTACTCGCCGTAGGCTTCGTCCACCACCAGCAGTACGTCCGAAGGCAACCCAGCGTGCAGGCGGGCGACTTCGGACGGGGGCAGAAAGCTGCCGACCGGATTGTTCGGGTTGTCGAGCAGCACCACGCGGGTCTGCGGGGTCACCGCCGCCAGCAGGTTATCGACCGAGGCGGTATAGCCATCATCCTCGGCAAACACCGGTGTCGCTCCGACCTTGTGCGCCAGCAGCGGGTAGAGCGAGAAGGAATAGCGCGAGGCCAGCACCTCATCGCCAACCCCCGCCAATGCCTGCACCGCGCAGTGCAGCAATTCGCCGGAGCCCGTGCCGCAGACGATCCGCGCCGGATCAAGGCCGTGCACTGCCGCAATCTTCTCCCGCAACGCGCGGGCATCGGGATCGGGATAATCGGCGGGATTATGCGCTTCGGCCAAGGCAGCACGCGCCGCAGGGCTGCTGCCGAGCGGGTTCTCGTTGGCGGAAAGCTTGGTCAGCGGGGTGCCGCTCGCCGATTCGGACTTGCCCGGCACATAGGCGTGGATCTGCGCGATCCAGGGCTTTGGCCAGGGCTTTGGTTGAGGTCTGGTGATGGTCATCGTGATGTGCCGCTTGAAGAAAAGGCAGTGCTTCGACAAGCGCAGCACGAACGGAATGCAGAAAAAATCCCTCTAACCGTTCGCCCCGAGCTTGTCGAAGGGCTGTTTTTCCGCTTTGCGCTTTCTGGCAATGGCACCCGCTAGCTCTTCCTCGATCTATCACATCCCCCACTCCCTGCCGCTCGACAGCGGACAGGCGCTGGAGGGTGCGCAGATTGCCTATGAGACTTATGGCACGCTCGCGGATGACAAGAGCAACGCGGTGCTGGTGTGCCACGCGCTGACCGGCGACCAGTACCTCGCCAGCCCGCATCCGATCACCGGCAAGCCGGGTTGGTGGGAACGGATGGTCGGGCCGGGCAAGCCGATCGATACCAATCGCCATTTCGTGATCTGCGCCAATGTCATCGGTTCCTGCATGGGATCGACCGGGCCCGCCAGCCTCGCGCCCGATGGCGCGCCCTATGCGATGCGCTTCCCCGTCATCACCATTCGCGACATGGTGCGCGGGCTGGTGGCGCTGCTGGACGGGTTGGAGATCGCACGGCTGCACGCTGTGGTCGGCGGGTCGATGGGCGGGATGCAGGCATTGAGCCTCGCCGCCAACTGGCCCGAGCGTGCGGCGCGGGTGCTGGTGATCGCCTCGACCGCGCGCCATTCGGCGCAGAACATCGCCTTTCACGAAGTCGGGCGGCAGGCGATCATGGCCGATCCGGCCTGGGCGGACGGCGATTACTACGCCAGCGATGCCAGGCCCGACAATGGCCTCGCCGTGGCGCGGATGGCGGCGCATATCACCTATCTTTCCGAAGCCGGGCTGACCGAGAAGTTCGGGCGCCGGTTGCAGGACCGGGACGCGAAAGGGTTCGGCTTCGATGCCGAGTTTCAGGTCGAAAGCTACCTGCGCTATCAGGGCAGCGGCTTTACCCGGCGGTTCGATGCCAACAGCTACCTCTACATCACGCGCGCAATGGATTACTTCGACATCGCGGAGGAACATGGCGGGAAGCTGGCCACCGCCTTCGCAGGCACCAATGCGCGGTTCTGCCTCGTCAGCTTCGATACCGACTGGCTGTATCCCACCGCCGAAAGCCGCCATGTGGTGCACGCGTTGAACGCGGCGGGGGCGAAGGTCAGCTTCGTCGAACTCAGCGCGCCCAATGGACATGACAGCTTCCTGCTCGAACACGACCAGCTCGACCGGGTGGTGAAGGGGTTCGTCGAATGAGCCTGCGCCCCGATCTTGCCGCCATCGCCGCCCACGTCGCGCCCGGCAGCCGGGTGCTCGACATCGGTTGCGGTGACGGCGCGCTAATGGCCGAACTGGAAAGCGCCAGCGGCTGCGATGCGCGCGGGATCGAACTGGACGGCGAACTGGTCGAACGCTGCGTATCGCGCGGGCTGAGCGTGGTGCAGGGCGATGCCAATGCCGACCTTGCCAATTACCCCGACAAGGCGTTCGATTACGCGATCCTCAGCCAGACTTTGCAGACCGCGACCCGGCCCGACCTGATCCTTGATGAACTGCTGCGGGTGGGGCGCCGGGCCTTCGTTTCATTCCCCAATTTCGCGCATTGGCGCACGCGCGCGGCGCTGATGCTGGGCGGGCGGATGCCGGTGACGCGCGCGCTGCCGGTGAGCTGGTACGAAACCCAGAACATCCACCACGTTACGGTGGATGATTTCCGCGATCTGGCGCGGCTGAAAGGCGCGGCTATCGAGCGCGCGTGGTTCTTTGCCAATGAACAGCAAATCGGCGCGCCAGCAGCAAACTGGCGCGCCGAATTCGCGGTGTTCGAATTGAGCCGGTAGGGTTCAGCCTACGCGGTGCAACATGCACAGCTTGTGGCCATCGGGATCGAGCACATAGCCGAGGTTGAGCGTGCCCATCGATCCGGTGCGCGGGCCCGGCGGGTCTTCGATCGACTTGCCACCGGCGGCAACCGCCGCGTCGTGGAAGGCCTGCACCTGCTCAAGGCTGTCGCAGGCGAAGCCTATCGTGGCTCCATTTGCGCAGCTCGCAGGCTCATCGTTGATCGGTTGCGAGATCCCGAAGATGCTGCCGCCGTGCATGTAGAACAGGCGTTTGTGGCCGGTGCCCGCCTCGTTGATCATCCCGGGGCCGGCCCCGAGGACGCCGAGTACCGCATCGTAGAATGCCTTGGCGCGATCAATATCATTGGTGCCGATCATCACGTGACTGAACATTGTGTGAGGTCTCCTCTCATAAGACACGTTGCGGATTAGGACGGATTGCCCGGTGCGGCAATCGGCTTTTCCGGTAGCCACAGGTTCATCCGGCGGTGCATAGGAGTGGGCATGATCCACGCCCTCATCGCCGCCGCGCTCACGCTTCAGGCCGCGCCAGCTGCGCCTGCGCCGCCTGTCAGCCTCGAAGACCTCACCCTTCAGCAATCCGCCGCCTTGCGCTGCGCGGTCGCATTCGCCTTTGTCAGTGATTGGCAGAAGGCAGGCGATGCGCGCGGCGCTGCGGGACCGCTGGGTCTCGATCAGGACGGCGGGCGCGAATTCTTCGTGCGCACCATCGCGCAATTGATGGATGATCGCGGGCTAGACCGGCGCGGCGCGTTCGATCTGATCGCGCTGCAGGGCGAGCGGCTGAAGGCCAGCCCGGATGATATCCCGGCGATGATGCCCGCCTGCCTGCTGATGAAGTCCGCTGCCGGGCTGTAAGCATCGACATATCCCCCGTGCCCACCCCATGCGCTGCTGGATTTGCCCCGGAAAATGAGGCAAGGATAACCGCGACATGTGGCAACTCCATCAATTCCCGCTCTGCCCGTTCAGCCGCAAGATCCGCCTGCTGCTGAGCGAGAAGAACATCGCCTATGATCTGGTGCGCGAGGATCCGTGGGCAGCGTCGGACATGTTCTTCAACCTCAACCCGGCCGGACGCACGCCGGTGATCGTTAATCCCGAAAAGAATATCGCCATCGCCGATAGCCGCGCGATCGCCGAATATTTCGAAGAGACGGTCGAACGCACGCCGATGATCAACGGCACCGCCACCCAACGCGCCGAGATCCGCCGGCTGGTCGCGCTGTTCGACGAGAATTTCTACGCCGATGTCACCGCGCCCCTGCTGTCCGAACGGATGCGCAAACGCATCCTGCGCCAGCCGCCTGATAGCGGCGCACTGCGCAACGCGATGAAGCTGGCCCACGGCCATCTCGACTATCTCGACTGGCTGATCGACAATCGCCCGTGGGTGGCGGGATCCACCATGAGCCTCGCCGATCTGGCGGCGGCAGCGCAGATATCGGTCGCGGATTATCTCGGCGGGATCGACTGGGCCGGGCACGAACAATCGCGCGGCTGGTATGCCGTGTTCAAGAGCCGCCCGAGCTTCCGCCCACTGCTGACCGAGCGGATGGACGTGATCCAGCCGCCTGCGCATTATGCGCTGGTTGATGGGTGATTGGCGCAACGCTTGCGAATTTCCTCTCGCGCTCTGATATTGCAGGTAAGCAGAGAGGATAATTCATGGACAACCCAGACCCCCGCAGCCTGACCGACGCCGAATGGCGCGAGAAGCTCGACCCGATGCAGTACCACGTGCTGCGCGAAGCGGGCACCGAACGCGCCTTCACCGGCGAATATGACAAGTTCTATGACGAGGGCGAATATCACTGCGCCGCCTGCGGCACGCAGCTGTTCTATTCCACCGCCAAGTACAATTCCGGCTGCGGCTGGCCCGCCTTCACCAAGCCTGCCGACGAAGAGGTGGTGGAGGAGCACCGCGACACGGCTTACGGCATGGTCCGCACCGAAGTGCGCTGCGGCAAGTGCGGCGGGCATCTGGGCCATGTGTTTCCAGACGGCCCACCCGAACACGGCGGCCTGCGCTACTGCATCAATTCCGCCGCGCTGGTGTTTACCCCGGCCGACAGCTGAGGCGTGCCTGCCGCAACGGGGGACAGGGCGGCCGGCGCGGTTCACCCCCGGTTACAACTTGCCTATGCACAGGTCCGCCGCGCCCGGTCGTGACGGGCAGTAACGGATAGAACGTCAGGCCATGTCCAAAAGGGGTGACCGGTTGCAGAACAAGGGTGCGCGCGGAAGCCGCCGGGCAGCAGTAGAGCGGGCCGATGCTCCGCCTGCGCGCAGCAAGGCGAGCGGCGGCAGCAGCGGCGCGGGCAAGCCGCCCTCGCGCTTGCGTGCATGGCTGAAGCGCGGGTTCTGGATCGCTGGCGGGCTGGCGCTGCTGGGCGTCATATTCCTCGGCTTTGCGGTCGGCTTTGCAGCGCGATCGATTCCCAGCTATTCCGCGCTTGTGGCCAACCAGCCGGGCCAGACGATCGTGGTGCGCGCGCGTGACGGGCGCGAAATCGTCGAATTGGGGCCGAGTTTCGGCGAGTGGCTCGATTACGACGAAATCCCCGACAACATGAAGAACGCGATGATCGCGGTCGAGGACAAGCGGTTCCACTCGCATATCGGGGTCGATCCCGTACGTCTGACGGGCGCGCTGGTCGAAGGCGTGACCGGATCGCGCGCGCGGCTGGGCGGCACGTCCACCATCACCCAGCAGCTGGCCCGCAACCTGTTCCTCAATTCCAACCGCACCTTCGACCGCAAGGCGCGCGAGGCGGTGCTGGCGCTGGCGCTCGAATGGAAGTTCTCCAAGGAGGAAATCCTCGAGCTGTATCTCAACAAGGTCTATTTCGGCGGCGGCGCCTATGGCGTCGACAGCGCCAGCCGCAAGTTCTTCAGCCACCCCGCGACAGAACTAAGCGTGGGCGAAGCGGCGATCATCGCCGGGCTGGTCAAGGCGCCGAGCCGCTATTCCCCCACCGCCGATGTTCAGGCCGCTGTCGACCGCGCGCAGGTGGTGCTGCGGCTTATGCGCGAGCAGGGCTACATCACGGCCGATCAGGCGATGGTCGATGTCGGCGCGGTGCAATTGAAGGAGGCCGCCGGGCAGAACTCGGTGCGGTATTTCACCGATTGGGTGCTGCCGCAACTCGACATCATCCTGCCCGAAACCTTCGAACCGATCGAGGTGTGGACCACCCTCGACATCGGAATGCAGCGCGCGGCCACCACCGCGATCGAGGCGAATACGCCGGGCGGAGCGCAGGGCGCGCTGGTGAGCCTTGACCGGGACGGCGCGATCCTCGCGCTGGTGGGCGGGACGGATTACGTCGCCACCAATTTCAACCGCGCCACCGCCGCGATGCGCCAGCCGGGGTCGTCGTGGAAGCTGTTCGTCTATCTCGCCGCACTGGAAGCGGGCTACACGCCCGAGGATATGGTGGTCGATACGCCGGTGACGATCGACGGCTGGAGCCCGCGCAATTCCAGCGGTCGCAATATCGGCGAGACCGACCTGCGCACCGCATTCGCCTTTTCGATCAACACGGTCGCAGCGCAGCTCGGCAACGAGGTCGGGTTCGGCACGGTCGCCTCGATGGCGCGGCGGTTCGGCATCACGTCGGAGGTTTCGACCTTCCCGTCGATGGTGCTGGGATCGTCGGAAGTGCGCCTGATCGAAATGACCCGCGCCTTCGCCGTGGTATCGGCGAAGGGGGTGGGGGTGGAGCCCTACGGAATCGCCAAGGTGACAACCGCCGACGGGGAACTGCTCTACCAGCATGAACGCGCGCAGGAACGGACGCTGGTGCCCGATTATGTGGCGGCAGGGATGACCGATCTGTTGCAGGCTGCGGTGCAGACCGGCACTGGCCGTGCAGCGCAGATCGGGCGACCGGTGGCGGGCAAGACCGGCACCACGTCATCGAACAAGGATGGCTGGTTCGTCGGCTTTTCCAGCGGCATCACGACCGGGGTCTGGATGGGCCGCGACGATGCCAAGGCTGTCTCTGGTCTGCAAGGAGGACGCGCCCCGGCGCAGGCGTTTGCGGCCTATATGCGCTATGCGGTCAAGGACCGGGCGATCGAGGAATTCGAAACCACCGTCGAACTGCCCGAATGGCAGCTGGAGCCGGACGAGGAGGCGATGTTCGGCGAGCCGGATGATTATTACTACATCGACGAGCAGGGTAACCTGATCGAACCTGGCCGCCGCGAGCCGACGCCCAGCCCGTTCGGCATTGAAGGGGAGCGGCCTCTTGACCGGGATCGGGACCGTGAACGTGATCGGGAGCGCGAGCGCCCACGTGCACGCCCGCAGGAAGGGCCGCCCGCAGCAAGCCAGGATTTCCTTGAGGAAGCCACCGGCGGCGCAATCCCGCCCGACAATTAAAGATCGGACCGCACGAAAAAGGGCGCCGGGATCTGCTCCCGGCGCCCTTTTTGTGTGCCCTGAGGCTTGCGATCAGCGCAGGCGTACCGGGATGAACGCCGGGGGCTGGTTGCGGCGCTGGATGCGCAGCAGCATGGCCTCGCGGTTTTCGGCGGTGGCGGCGTTGACCTGCGCCAGCAGATCCTCGACCGACGCGATGGCTTGATAATTGGCCGAAAGGATGATGTCGCCGCGGCGCAGGCCCTTGCGCGCTGCGTCCGAATTGGGATCGACCGCGCCGATCACCACACCGCTGGTGTCCACCGGAACCCCGAGCGAGCGGGCGATCTGCGGCGTCATGCCGAGCACCTGCAGGCCGAGCTTTTCCTCGATCGTACCGTCTGAAGTGCCGGGTTCCATCGGCTCTTCGGCATCGGGATCGAAGGTCTGGGCCTGCTGCTGCAATTCAGCTTCGGTCGGGCGCTTGCCGAGCGTGACGTTGAGCGCCAGCTTTTTCCCATCACGCTGCAATTCGACCGGTACCTGCGCGCCCGGTTCGAGATTGGCGACGAGGAACGACACGGTCTGATCGGCGCTTACGTCCTTGCCGTTGACCTTGGTGATGATGTCGCCCGGACGCAGCCCGGCGCGTGCGGCCGGACTGTCGTCCTGCACCGTCTGCACGAACTCGCCCTGGCGCTTTTCGAGGCCCAGCGATGCGGCGAAATCCTCGTTGATCGGGGCAAGGCCCACGCCGAGATAACCGCGCTCGATCTCCTGACCGGCTTTCAGTTGCTCCACGATCGGCGCAGCGATTTCCGCAGGGATGGCAAAGCCGATGCCGACGCTGCCGCCCGAAGGCGAGAAGATCGCGTTGTTGATGCCGATCACATTGCCGCGCATGTCGAACAGCGGGCCGCCCGAATTGCCGCGGTTGATGCTGGCATCGGTCTGGATGTAGCGGTCATAGGCGCCGCCCTGCCCGGTGTTGCGATAGACCGCCGAAATGATCCCGCTGGTTACCGTGCCGCCGAGGCCGAAGGGATTGCCGATTGCGACCACCCATTCGCCCACGCGCGCCGCGCTGGAATCCCCGAAGGTGACGAAGGGGAAGGTCCGGCTGGCATTGATCTTGAGCACGGCAAGATCGCTCGCCGCGTCGGAGCCGACAAGTTCCGCCTCGTATTCCGTCCCGTCGGGCATGGTGACGGTGATTTCTTCCAGCGTCGCATTGGTGTTGGGCGGCGAAACAACGTGGTTGTTGGTGACGACGAAGCCGTCGGCCGAAATGATGAAGCCCGAACCCAGCGACTGCGCCTCTCGCGTCTGCGGCTGGTTGCCGCCGCGGCGGTTGAACAGTTCCGCAAACGGCGTGCCCGCAAACGGGTTGTTGCTTACTTCGATCCGCTGGCGGGTGGAGATGTTGACCACCGCCGGTTGCAACTGCGCGGTGAGATCGGCGAAGCTGGCAGGCGCGCCGGCAACCGGCACCACCCGGTCCATCACCGCATCATCGTTCTGTGCCACCTGCGCGCCCAACGGCGTGCCGGTGATCAGCGAGATCGTAGCGCCGCCGACCAGCAGCGCGCTCGTGAGTCCATATACATAGCGCACTTTGTTCACGTCCTCTTGATCCTTATCTTGTGTGGAATGCGCGGAAGACCCGCCGCGTTCCCCAAACTCTGTCTCAGCGACTACGCGGGCGTGCCGCCAAACATGCCCGATGCGCGCCTGAAAAAGCGTTCCGGCCCTGAACACCAATTGAACGCGGCGCCCCATTCGCCGGACGTCAAAGGAAGTCCGTCCAACGACGTTCAGCGCTGGCCCTGGAACTGCCGGAAATATTCGCTGTCGTCCGACAGGACCATGGCCGAACTGCCTTCACCGCTCAGGAAGGTCTGGCGATAGCTCTGCATGGCGCGGTAGAAATCGTAAAAGGCAGGGTCCTTGTTATAGGCATCGGCATAGATCCGCGCGGCGTCGGCCTGGGCTTCGGCCAGAATGATCTGCGCATCGCGATTGCCCGCGGCACGGATTGTCGCAGCTTCTTCCTGACGGTCGGTTTCCATCCGGGTGAAGGCGGCGTCGAGCGGGCGGCCTTCGGGCAAGTCGGCCGCCTTGATCCGCACGTCCAGCACCTGCGCGCCGTAATTGCGCGCCTGTTCGTCAAGCGTACGGGTGATGTTGGCCATCGCCGTGCCCCGTTCGGCACTGATCAGCGAGGCGAACGGACGCCGCCCCAGTTCCTGCCGCACCACCGAGGTGAGGATCGGCAGCAACTGTGTTTCCAGCACGCGTTCGTTGCCGGCGCGTTCGACCAGCTTGACCGGATCGATGATGCGATAGCGCGCATAGGCATCCACTTGCAGGCGCTGCTGATCGTTGGAGAGCACCTGCGTGCGCTCCATATCGAGATCGAGCACGCGGCGATCGACCATCTGGACCTGTTCGACGAAGGGAATGCGCAACTGCACTCCGGCGCCGGTCTGGCCATAGGGCACTTCCGGACGGAACATGTTGTAGATGCGCACCGGCTGACCGGTACGAACAACCACCGCCTGATGGGTTTCGGGCACGATCACCACACTGGCGAGCAGCGCCACGATCACCACAGCGACAGCGATGATCACCGCCTTGTAGTTTTGTTTGAGGGCGTTCATCGCATTATTCTCCCTGCGGCCGCGCTGGCTGCGCCGCGCTTTGCGAGCGACGCTGCAATTCGGGCAGCGGCAGATAGGGTGTTACATTGCCGGATTCGACGATCGTCTTGTCGGTCTTGGACAACACCGATTCCATGGTCTCGTAATACAGCCGGCGACGGGTCACCTCGGGCGCAAGGCGGTATTCCTCGTAGATATTGTTGAACTCGCTGGCATCACCCTGCGCGCGGGCGAGTTGTTGCTGCGCCACCGCACGCGAGCGGTTGATCGCGGCGTCGGCATCCTGCTGGGCCGAGGACACGTCCTTGAACGCTTCTTCCACGCGGCCCGGCGGATCGACCTTGTTGATCTCGATGCCTTGCACGGTGATGCCCGAACGATAAGCATCGAGCCGCGCCTGCATGCGCTGGTTCACGTCCTGTTCGATCTCGGCGCGGCCTTCGCCGGTCAGCACCGTATCCAGACCCCTGCGTGCCACTGCGGCGCGCATCGCCGCTTCGCCGATTTCAAGCAGCGCGTTGCGCGGATCGTTGAGCTGGTACTTGTACAGCGCGAGATCGGAGATGTTCCAGCGGATCAGGTAGCTGAGATCGACCAGGTTCTGGTCGGAGGTCAGGATCAGCTTTTCGGTGTTAGTGCCGGGAATTTCTTCCGAACGGATCTGGGTCACGTTCTCTTTCTCGACCATCTGGATCGGCCACGGCGCAGTCCAGTTGGTGCCAGAATCGAGCGTGGTCGAATACTTCCCGCCGAGCCAGGTCACGATCGCCTGTTCGCCCGGCTGGATGAAGTGCACGCTGCTGACGGCAAGCCACAACGCTGCGACCCCGCCGACGATCACCGGAACCCAGCTTTTGCCGCCGGGCCGTTCGGGCAGACGGAAGGTCGGACCGCCCGGGCCGCCGCCGCCGGAACGGCGCGGGCCTTCGGGGCCGCGGCCCTTGAAGATATCCTCGATACTGGCCGAACGCCGCTTTCCGGGCTCGCCGCCGCCGGACGGCAGCCACGGGTTGCGCGGGCCGCCCCCGTCGCCGCCCGAACCGCGATCCGCGCTCGGGCCATCCACGCCGGGCTCATCACCCTTGCCGGCATTGCCCCAGGGGTTCTTGTTGCCAGCCATGGCAAGGCCGCGAGCGGCCCCGCCAAGACGTTCTCTCCAACCGTCCAATCTTTGCATAATGCCCTTATAGGTATGCCTTGCAGCGAAAAACAGGGGTTGGCTGCGTGAAATTGATGGTAGAGGCGTGGCGTAATGAGCAAGCCACAGGATTCAACCCGCCAGCCCCCCCGTCAAATCGGGGCAGAAGAAGCGCTGATTCGCGCTGCCCTGACGCCCGAAATCAATCATCGCGTGCGGTCGGCACGGATGGTCGCGGGGCGCGCGGTGATCGTGGCCGAGGCGGGTGATCTGTCCCCTACCGACCGCGCGGCGCTGGAGGCAGACATCACAGCCGCGCTTTCTCCGCTGTCGGGGGTGGACGAAGTGCGCGTCGCGCTGACCGGCGAGCGCCGCCGCCGCCGCCTGATTGCGGTGGGATCGGGCAAGGGCGGGGTCGGCAAGTCGACGCTCACCACCAATCTCGCAGTCGCGCTCGCACGGATGGGCCGCAAGGTCGGCGTGATCGATGGCGACATCTACGGCCCTTCGCAGCCCAAGCTGCTCAAGACCGAGGGGATCAAGCCCGGCGCTACGCCGGAAGGCGACAAGCTGGTGGCGATCGATAGTCCCTACGGGGTCAAGGTGTTGTCGATGGGTCACATCGTTGCGCCGGGCAAGGCGCTGGCATGGCGCGGGCCGATGACGGGCAAAGCGCTGAGCCAGCTGGTCGACGCCGAATGGGGTGATACCGATCTGCTGCTGGTCGACCTGCCGCCGGGAACGGGCGACGTGCAGCTGTCGATGCTGTCCGCGCACAAGCCCGATGGCGCGATACTGGTTTCGACCCCGCAGGATCTCGCGCTGATCGATGCCGCGCGCGCCGGGCAATTGTTCGAACAGGGCGAGGTGCCGATCATCGGGCTGGTCGAGAACATGGCGGGCTATTGCTGCCCCGAATGCGGCCATATCAGCGACCCCTTCGGTTCGGGCGGGGTGGAAAAATTCGCCGCCGCGCTGGAAATCCCGTTCCTCGGCCGGGTGCCGTTGACGCTGGAAACACGGATCGCGGGCGACAAGGGCGAGCCTCCCGCCGCCGGCGATGGCGATGCCGCCGCGCCGTTCGTGGCAATCGCGCAGAAGCTGGCACGCTGGCTCGAAACCGGGACGGTCTGATCGATGGCTGTGTCGCGGCGGGGCGTGCTGGCCGGAGCGGCGGCAGGCGGAGGCCTGCTGGTGGCGTGGTGGCTGATGCCGCGCGCCTACCGCACCCCGCTGGTCGCGGCGCGCGGCGAACATATTTTCGGCGCGTGGCTCAAGATCGCCGCCGATGGCGTGGTAACGGTTGCTGTCCCGCAGCTAGAAATGGGGCAGGGGATCACCACGCTGCTGCCGCAGATCGTCGCGCATGAGCTGGGGGCCGACTGGCGGCAGATCGCGGTCGAGCCCGCGCCGGTTTCGGGCGCCTATGGCAATGTCCCGCTGGCGCAGAAATGGATCGCGCTGTGGGATCCGCTCGCTGCCGGTCTCTCGGCGCGCACCGATGGGCTGATGGCGGCGCGGTTCGCGGGCGCACAGCGTTTCAACGCGACCGCGGAAGGAACCTCGCTCGCCGCCTATGAAACAACCTGCCGCGAAGCTGCCGCCGCTGCCCGTGCGATGCTGGCGCAGGAGGCCGCATCGCGCTGGGGTGTGACATGGGAGGAGTGCGAGGTCGAAGGCGGCTTCGTTATTCACGGTAGCCAGCGCGCGAGTTTCGGCGAGTTGGCAGAAGGCGCCGCAGGGTTCGCTCCGCCCGATCCGCCGCCCTTGCGCCCCGAACCCTTGCGCGAAGCGCCGCTGCCTGCCGATTCCGATCAGGCCCCCGCCTATCCCCGGCTAGATCTGCCGTCCAAGGTTGATGGTTCCTATCGCTTTGCCGGAGACGTGCGCCTGCCCGGCATGGTGTTCGCCTCGATCCGCCACGGCCCGGTCGACGATTCCGAGTTGGCCGGGTTCGATCGCGATGCCGCCGCCGGTATCCGCGGGCTGGCGGGGATCGTCGAAAGCAAGCGCTGGCTGGCGGTCGCCGCCGATACATGGTGGAGCGCCGATGCGGCGCTGGACGCAATGAAGCCCAAATTCGCAGTCGCCGCGCCGGTCAGCAGCAATGAAATCGCTGCCAAGCTCGATACGGTGCTTACCGGCGGGGAAGGGTTCACGATTGCCGAAACCGGGTTCGGCGCTGCCGCGATGACGCGGGTCGACATGGGCCGCCGGTACGAGATCGAGCCGCATCACGCAGCGCCGGTCGAAACGGCCTGCGCCGCAGCCCGCTTTGCCGATGGGCGGCTCGATCTGTGGATGGCAAGCCAGGCGCCCGAACAGGCGCGCATCGCCGCTGCCCGCGCGATCGGTATCGCGACCGAGAACGTGGCGCTTTATCCGATGCCCGCTGGCGGCAGTTTCGACGCGCGGCTGGAGCACGACCACGCAATCGAAATCGCGCTGATCGCCCGCGCCCTCGGCCGTCCGGTGCAGCTGACATGGCCGCGCCGGGACGAGATGATCCGCAGCCGCCCGCGTCCACCCGCATGGCTGCTGTTGGGCGCGCAGCTGTCCGAGGCTGACGAGGGGGCCATCGATGCCTTGCGCGTCCGCATCGCCACTCCGCCCGCCGCGCGCGAATTCGGCAAGCGTCTGTTCGGCAATCTCACCAGCATGGCGGCGATCCGCGAAACCAGCGGCGAGCCCGACCCGCTGGCCTGCGAAGGCGCGGTACCGCCGTATGATCTGCCCGGTGTGGTGGTCGAGCATGTGCCGGTGGAAATCGGCCTGCCGGTCGGCCGGGTGCGCGGCAATTCTCACGGGCCGACGACCTTCGCCATCGAAAGTTTCATCGATGAGATCGCGGCCAAATACGGGCGCGAGCCCCTGTCATTCCGGATGGCGATGCTCGGCAGTGATGTGCGGCTGGCGGCGTGCCTGCAACGCGCAGCGCAGCTGGCCGGATG
The DNA here is from genome assembly GCF_024305245.1 of Erythrobacter sp. Classification (GTDB taxonomy): domain Bacteria; phylum Pseudomonadota; class Alphaproteobacteria; order Sphingomonadales; family Sphingomonadaceae; genus Erythrobacter. The sequence continues at coordinate 64,562 of NZ_JAMWYX010000009.1, read as the reverse complement.
GGACGGCGGCGCCGACCAGAGCGGCCAAGGCCTCGCCTGCGCACGCATCGGCGACGGGCCGGAAGCGGCGCGCATCGCCTGCGTCGCCACCGCGCGTCAGGGCGAGGGCGGGGTGCGCGTCATCCAGCTGGCCGCAGCCGTCGACATCGGGCGGATCGTCAATCACGACATCGCCCGCCAGCAGATCGAAGGCGGGCTGGTGTTCGGCATGGGCATCGCGCTGGGCAATCCGTTCAAGCTGCGCAGCGGGATGCCTGAAACCATCGACTATGATCTTATGGGCCTGCCGGTGCTGGCCGATTGCCCGGCAATGCGCATCGAATTCATCGCGAGCGAAGCCCCGCCGGCCGATCCGGGCGAGCTTGGCGCGGTGGTCGCCCCGCCGGCGATTGCCAACGCGCTGTTTTCGGCTACAGGCTTGCGGCTGAGACGATTGCCCCTACTTTCGGACGGCATATGACCCGGACAAAATTGCAACACCTTGTCCGGGCCGCCGCTTGTGCCCGGAAACGAAACCCCTGCGAGACGTTGGGACGGCTATGACCTGGCAGACCCAGCGCCTTCCGGGCGACCATCCCCCTGTTTCGAGCGGCTTGATCGGCGTATTGCTGGTCAATCTGGGTACGCCCGACGGGCCGGACCCGGATTCGGTGCGGCGTTATCTCAAGCAGTTCCTGTCCGACCGGCGCGTGATCGAGATCCCGCCGATCGCGTGGCAGCCGATCCTGCGCGGGATCATTCTCAACACCCGCCCTCAGAAGAGCGCCAGGGCCTATGCCAAGATCTGGACCGACCGTGGATCGCCGCTGGCGGACATCACCGCAGGGCAGGCCGAAGCGATGGTGGGCCGGTTCGGCGACAAGGTCGTGGTCGATTACGCGATGCGTTACGGCAATCCTTCGATCGAGCAGCGGATTGGCGAACTGATGGCCAAGGGCTGCGACCGCATCCTGATTGCGCCGATGTATCCGCAATATTGTGCCGCCACCACCGCGACCGTGTTCGACGAGGTCGCGCGCGTGCTGGGCGATATGCGCTGGCAGCCGGCGATGCGGTTCGTGCCGCCCTATCATGATGATCCCAATTATCTTGGCGCGCTTGCTGATGATCTGAGCCGACAGGTGCAAGGCCTCGCCTTCCGACCCGAAGTGATGCTGCTGAGCTTCCACGGGATGCCGCTGCGCACGCTCGAAAAGGGCGATCCCTATTACTGCCACTGCTCCAAGACTTCGCGGCTGCTGCGCGAGCAACTGGCCGAGCGGCCGGAATTCGCGGGTGTCCGGTTCGAAACGACATTCCAGTCGCGCTTCGGCCCGGCGCGCTGGCTGGAACCGTCGACCGACACGACTCTGATCGAGGAAGGGCAGAAGGGCACCAAGCGTCTGGTCGTCGCCGCGCCCGGCTTTGCCGCCGATTGCGTCGAGACGCTGGAGGAACTGGCGCTGGAGGGCCGCGACGAATTTATCGAGGCAGGCGGCGAGGAATACGCCGTGCTCGATTGCCTCAACACTTCCGGCAGCGGCCTTGCCATGGTCGAAGCGATGCTGCGGCGCGAGCTTTCGGGCTGGATTTAACCGCGCGAGTTATTTACACCAAGGTCAGTTGCTAATCCGAACCTGATACGGAGCGCCGAGACCATCATGGCCACCCTTGCCGAAGCCCCGCCTTCCCGTGATGCCGCCGTGGCGGAAGCGCCCCGCCACTGGAGCGAGCAGCGCATGGGCGAGGCCGATCTCGCGCATATTCCGGGCGATGCGGGCTGGCCGCTGGTGGGCAATACCTTCACCATGCTGGCCGATCCGCACGCCTTTGCCGAGCGGATGATCGCCGCCCATGGCAAGGTCTACAAGAACCGCGCCTTTGGCGGCTGGCAGGTCGCGCTGATCGGCGCGGAAGCCAACGAGCTGCTGTTGTTCAACAAGGACAAGATCTTCTCGTCGGAGCAAGGCTGGGGCCCGATCCTCGACCAGCTGTTCCCGCGCGGGTTGATGCTGATGGATTTCGACCATCACAGGATTGATCGCCGCGCGCTGTCGATCGCCTTCAAGCCCGAACCGATGCGGCACTATTCAGGCGCGCTCAATCGCGGGATCGCCCGCGAAGTGGCAGGCTGGGCGGGGCCGATGGAATTCTATCCCGCGATCAAGAAGCTCACCCTCGATCTCGCCGCCGACAGTTTCATCGGCCTGCCGTGGGGGCCGGAAGCGGACAAGATCAACGCGGCTTTCGTCGATATGGTGCAGGCCTCGGTCGCGCCGGTGCGCAAGCCGCTGCCCTTTACCAAGATGAAGAAGGGCGTCGATGGCCGGGCGTTTCTGGTCGACTACTTCACCAAGGAAACGCTGCGCCGGCGTGCGGAAGGCGGCGGGCAGGACATGTTCAGCCAGTTCGCCACCGCTACCCGCGAGGATGGATCGCTGCTGCCGGTCGACGAAGTGGTCGATCACATGAACTTCCTGATGATGGCCGCGCATGACACGATCACGTCGTCGGCCACATCGCTGATCTATTATCTCGCTGTGAACCCCCAGTGGCAGGAGAAGCTGCGCGACGAGATTTTCGCGGTCACCGGCGGGCCGGACGGTGCGGGCGAGCCGCGCCCGCTCGATTACGACGATCTTGCCAAGCTCGACCTCACCGAAATGGCGTTCAAGGAATCGCTGCGGATGATCCCGCCGGTTCCCTCGATGCCGCGCCGCGCGCTGCGCGAATTCGAATATGGCGGATACCGCATTCCGGCGGGCACGATGGTGGGGATCAACATCTACTGGACCCACCATTCGGAGGAATATTGGGACAATCCCTTCACCTTCGATCCGCTGCGCTTCACGCCCGATCAGGTGAAGGCGCGGCACAAATATGCCTGGGTGCCGTTCGGCGGCGGGGCGCATATGTGCCTCGGCCTGCATTTTGCCTATATGCAGGTGAAGGTGCTGCTGGCGGAGTTGCTGCAACGCTACCGGATCGAAGCCGCGCCCGGGTACAAGCCCGATTGGCAGGACTGGCCTATTCCGCAACCCAAGGATGGGCTGAAGGTGCGTTTCGTGCCTCTGTAAAATGTTTCATGTGAAAAATTGGCGAGCCGGGGTCTAAAAGGGGTCTAGGCGGGATCTATACCCGCTCGATCATTCTGCGCCGCGTGCTTGTCCGGGGCCGACGCCGCAGGCGTCGCAAGCGCGACCGCGCGCCGCGCCTTATGGCGCGGAAGCCAAGCGGCCCGGACGGGCCGCGCCCGGCGCCTGAGGGCGAAAACAAAAAACCTTCAAAAATCCCAGGCGATGCCGTTTTTTTCCCAGTCGCCGTAACGGGTCGGGGAAAGCTCGCGCGGCTCGTCTTTAAGCGGATCGGTCTGTTTGGGCGCGGGCACCGGATCATTGGTCCAATGCGCAGGCTTCCTGAACGCTTTGGCGGCTTCGGATTTCTGTTTGGTCATGTGAAGCAAATGCGCATGCAGGCGCTTGGTTTCAATAAAGGTTCGGCGCGCTTTTGTGGCCGCATCGCCGGGAAGCGAAAAACCGGTTCCCACTTTTCCGCGCGATGCTTTAAGGGCCGCCCATGCCAGCTACCCCCGGATTACCCGTGCGCCGCGCCGCGCTTCGTCTGCTCGATGCCGTATTGCGCCGGGGAGGGACGCTCGAACAGGCTGAAGGCGGCGCGCTGGGCGACATCCGCACCGCGCCCGACCGCGCGCTCGCCAAGGCGATTGCGGGCGAGACCTTGCGCTGGATGACCGATCTCGACGCCCTGATCGACAGCGCGACCAAGCAGAACCTGCCCGATGACGCCAAGGCGCGGATGGTGCTGCGGATCATGCTGACGCAGGCGCTGCGGCTCGACACGCCGCCGCATGCCGTGATCGCGACCGGATTGCCACTGCTGACAGGCGGACCGCGAAGGTTGGCGCATGGCGTGTTTTCGGCGCTGGTAAAGCCGGGCCGAAGCGTGCTGCCCGAAGCGCCGACCTTGCCCGAGGCCGCCCGCGCTCGTTGGGGCGAAGACCGCGCCGCCGCGATCGCCCCCGGACTTGCCTTCCCGCCCGAACTCGATCTGGCATTGAAAGACACAGGCGAAACCGAAACCCGGGCCGTCCAGATGGGCGGCATCAGCCTTGCCCCCGGCCATATCCGCCTGCCGCGCGGTGCTGCGGTGGAGAGCCTCGCCGATTTCAAGGCGGGTGATTGGTGGGTGCAGGATCTCGCCGCGTCGATCCCGGCGCGGCTGCTGGGTGCGGGGGAGGGCAAGCACGCGCTCGACCTGTGCGCCGCACCCGGCGGCAAGACGATGCAACTGGCAGCAGCCGGGTGGAATGTCACCGCGCTCGACATGAGCAAGCGGCGGCTTGATCTGCTCAAGGACAACCTGAAGCGCACCGGACTGAAAGCCTCGCCAGTGCGCGCGGACGCTTTGACGTGGGAGCCGAAGCACCGCTTCGATGCCATCCTGATCGACGCGCCCTGCACCGCGACCGGCACCTGCCGCCGTCACCCCGACGTGCTGCACCGTATCGGCGCGCGGCAGATCCCCGAACTGGTGGAACTGCAGCGCGCACTGGCGGCCAAGGCGGCGGAATGGCTCAACCCCGGCGGGGTGATGGTCTATGCGGTGTGCTCGCTGGAGGCCGAGGAAGGTGAGCAACAGGCGGCGTGGATCGACGCCAATTGCGGTCTAAGTCCTGCGCCGATCACGGCGGATGAGCTCCCTGCCGGTCTCGCACCCACACCTGAGGGCTGGCTGCGCACTCACCCGGGAATGCTGCCCGATCAAGGCGGGCTGGACGGGTTTTTTGCAGGGCGGTGGGTGAAGTAACACCCAATCCGTCGCCCCGGACTTGATCCGGGGCTTGGCTTCTTTATCCAACTCCTGCTCAAGAAAAGCCAAGCCCCGTGTCAAGCACGGGGCGACGATGATGAGATGTGTTTGCTACTTCACATATTTCTGAAAGCTCTTGCGCAATTTCATCAGCTTGGGCGGGATCACCGCGAGGCAATAGGGGTTGCGCTGGCCTTCGCCGTCCCAGTATTCCTGATGATAGCCCTCGGCCGGATACCACTCCATTACCTGCGCGCCGCCGTCGAGACCTTCGATAGTGGTCACCGCCATCTTGCCGTTCTCGGCATTCCAGCGCCCGATCGCAGCCTTGGCTTCCTCGCCCTGTTCGGCGGACAGCGGGAAGATCGCTGAACGATATTGCGTGCCGACATCGCCGCCCTGCCGGTTCAACTGCGTCGGATCATGCGTGCCGAGGAACACGTCATACATCTGGCCCAGACTGATCGTGTCGGGATCGTACGTCACCCGGATCGCTTCGGCATGGCCGGTGGTGCCGGTGCACACTTCCTTGTAGGTCGGATCGGGCTTGGTTCCGCCGATATACCCGCTCTCGACCTGGCTCACGCCAACCACATCGCGGAACACCGCTTCGGTGCACCAGAAGCACCCGCCTGCGACAATCACCGTTTCCAAATTGCTCATCGAAATCTCCGCTTATTTCTGCCAGAGATAGGACGGCGGATCGGAAATGCCACTTGTGTGTTCCGGTTCAACTGCATTTCCCAAGGGAGAATACCCATGAAGAAGCTGATCCTTGCCCTCGCCACCGCGAGCGGCCTTGCCATCGCCGCGCCCGTTCTCGCCGATCATCACGGCATGAAGACCGATACCGCGGACTCCTTCCTCAAGACCCACGCCGAGGCATTGTCGGGCGCAATCAATCACCCGACCCGCGCCGAAGATGCCACGCGCGACCAGTTCCGCAATCCGGAAGAAACGCTCGCCTTCTTCCGCGTCGCGCCGGACATGAAGGTCGGCGAATATTCGCCCGGCGGCGGCTGGTATTCGCGCCTGCTGGGTCATTATCTCGGCGGCGAGGGGCAGCTTGTCGGCCTTTACACCAACCCGCTCACCGCCACCTCCGATCCGGCGCGCCAGCAGCGCGTGCGCGACATGGCGGCAGGCTTCGGCGCCGAAGTTGCCGGTTACACCGGTCTGCCCGCGGAAAAGTTTTCCGGCATGACGCTCGATGCCATCCCAGATGACCAGAAGGGCACCTTCGACCGTATCCTGGTGATCCGTGCGCTGCACAGCCCGACCCGTTCGGGCACCGCCGACACCGAGATCCGGGCGATGCGCGAACTGCTCAAGGATGACGGCATGATCGGCATCGTCCAGCACCGTGCGAAGGCCGATGCGGCGTGGTCCTATGCCAATGGTTCGAAGGGATACCTGCGCGAAGCCGACATGATCGATTTCATGCGCCTGCAGGGCTTCGAACTGGTCGAACGCAGCGATATCAACGCCAATCCCAACGATACTGCCGATCACGCGCAAGGCGTGTGGGAAATGCCGCCTTCGCTGGCGACCAAGCGTGAAGACCTGAAGGGCAAGGGCGAAAGCGACCGGATGACTCTTCTGTTCAAGAAGGCACAATAACCCGCTAAGGGAGGCGGCATGACCGCTATCACTGTCGCCGCCCTTCAGCTTGCCTTGGCCTCTGCGGATGAGGCCACCAACATCGCCGCTGTCAGCGTGCTGGTGGAAGAAGCCGCCGCCAAGGGTGCGCAGCTGATCCTGCCGCCCGAGCTGTTTTCGGGCGAATATTTCTGCCGTGACGAGGACGAGGCGCTGTTCGCGCTGGCCCGTCCTTGCGCCGACCATCCCAGCGTGATCGCGATGCAGGAACTCGCCGCGCGGCTGAAGGTGACGATCCCCACCAGCTTTTTCGAGCGGGACGGGCATCACTATTACAACACCCTCGCGATGATCGGCCCCGATGGCGCGCTGATGGGCACCTACCGCAAAAGCCACATTCCCGATGGGCCGGGGTACGAGGAAAAATACTATTTCCGCCCGGGCAATGATGGCTTCAAGGTGTGGGATGTGCCGGGCGAGGATGGCGCGCTGGTCAAGGTCGGCGTCGGCGTGTGCTGGGACCAATGGTATCCCGAAGCCGCCCGGGTGATGGCGCTGCTGGGCGCGGAACTGCTGCTGTATCCTACCGCGATCGGGTCCGAGCCGTATGACGCGGCGCTCGATACCAGCCGGATGTGGCGACGCGCGATGATCGGCCATGCGGTGTCGAACTGCATGCCGGTGGTCGCCAGCAATCGCATCGGCCCGGAAGGCCCGGCAGAGCGCGCGCAAAGTTTCTACGGCCATTCCTTCATCACCGACGAGTGGGGCGATTACCTCGCCGAATATGGCGCGGCGGAAAGCGGCGTGCTGATCGCCCGGCTCGATCTGGCACGTGCGGCGATGCATCGGGCGGGCATGGGCTTCTTCCGCGACCGCCGCCCGCAGCTTTATGGCCGGATCGCCGAAGATATCTAGATCGGCACCCGCTTGAGCAGCCTTTACCTGATCGCGCTGGGCAGCAACCGGCGGCACGGCCTCTATGGCCCGCCGCCGCAAGTTGTGCGCGCCGCGATGGAGGAGTTCGCCGTTTTCGGCACGGTCCTGTCCCGCTCGCCGGTGATCGCCAGCGCAGCCATGGGCGCGGCCCGGCGGCAGTTTGCCAACGCTGCGCTGGTGCTGGAAAGCGACCTTGCGCCGTCCGCCTTGCTGGCCGCGTGCAAACGCACCGAGCGCGCCTTCGGGCGGCGGCCCGGACAGCGCTGGGGCGACCGCGTGCTCGATTGCGATATCGTGCTGTGGAGCGGCGGGCTCTGGCGATCGGGAGGGGCATCGGCGGGCCTCGCCATCCCGCACCCGGCGTTCCGCAATCGCACCTTTGTGCTCGGCCCGGCGGCGGCGATCGCCCCGCGCTGGCGCGATCCGGTGAGCGGATTGAGCCTGTCGCAACTCCATGCCCGCTTGACCCGCCCGCGCCCCCTGCCTAGGTGAGCCCCGCTCCCGGCGCCGAAGCCGGAGCATGTGGGCCCGTAGCTCAGTAGGTAGAGCAGCTGACTTTTAATCAGCGGGTCACAGGTTCGAATCCTGTCGGGCTCACCATTATTGTTTCCCGCTGCCCCTGCGGGCTGCGACGTCTTCGCTCGCGCGCCCTTCGGGCGCGTCTCTGCGCGACCGGCGGGTGTGCCACTCCGGCGTTATGGGCTTGCCTCACATCCCGCGGGGCAGGGCCACCTTGGTGCAGGTCATCGGGGCCATCCGGCCGACCGTCCACATGGCCTCGTTGCCGTTCGACCAGAACTGGTGGGTCGCGCTCATGTATTTCGCGCCCGAGGCTGCGCGTTCGGCGGGGATGGTGACGGGGGCATTGTCGTTCATCTGCACCATCACGCTGCCTGCATCGACATAATCGACCTTGAGCCGCGTTCCGCCGCCGCAATCATAATAGGTGCTCGCGCCCGGCCCGCCGACGCTTTCGTTGCACGCGCCGAGCGCGATGGTGCCGGCAAGCAGGACTGTGATCGCGAATTTCATGTGCCATTCTCCCCCTTTATGGCGGGAAGATAACCCACGTCCGCGCCGGCTCAAAGCGCCGAATCGCTGCCCCGCCGATCCAGCCAGCGCGCTGCGCGCACCCCGAAGGTGATGAGGAAGGGCACCAGAACGAGGCTGAGCACAACCTTGGCGATCACCTGTCCGATCAGCAGATTCATGATCGGGAACAGGCCATAAAACGCCAGCGTGATGAAGATCACCGAATCGACCGCCTGACTGAGCGCCGAGGCCACCGCGCCGCGGACCATCAAGCCGATGGTCGATTCCGCGCCTTCGCCCTTCAACCGGTCGAAAATCCAGATGTTGAGCAGCAGCGAGGTGATGTAAGCCGCCGGGCCTGCCGCCCAGACGCGCCACACGGTCGAATGCACCCGTTCGAACGCGATCAGATCATCGGCCCGGTCTGCCGCCATCTCGGTCGAGGCGGGCAGGTTCAGCACCAGCGCCATCAGCAACGAAGAAATCAACAGCGGCAGGAACCCCCACCACACCATCCTTTGTGCAAATGTGCGCCCGTATAGCTGCGACAGGGTGCTCGAGATAACCACCAGCAGCAGGAACGCGAAGATCCCGCTCTCCACCGCCAGATCAGTCGGCCACAATTGCACCTGCTTGAACGCCAGCACGCCTGCCAGCACCGTCATCCCGCCATACAGCAGCGTGAATACGAACAGGCCCAAGGGCATCGTCAGGGCGGAGGAGGGCGCCGCAGGCTGGGTGTCGTTCATCGACAAAGGCGTAGCCAGCACACCGGCAAAAGAAAAGCGCCGGACGCCGCGCTGTCACCACAATGTCGTATCGCGCTGCGGTTCCCGGCTTGCAACTGCCTGCGCAAACTGCCACGCCCGCGCCACGGCAGCGGCAGAGCCAATCACCGCGTGCCGCAAGGGATCAGTTCGCTTTTGCGCGCAACAAGGGGCAATTCGCAGCCGTGAACGAGAGTATCACGTCCATCCTGCTGAGCCTGGCAGGGGTCGTCGCCATTCTGGCCATCGCCTTCATGCTGTCCTCCGCCAAGCGCAAGATCAATCTGCGCGTGGTCGGATCGGCGTTCGCGTTGCAGGCCTTCACCGCGTTGATCGTGCTGCGCACCGATATCGGCGTGGCGGTGATCGGCGGGCTTTCGGGCGGGGTGATCGCGCTGCTCGATTTTTCCAAGGTCGGCATCACCAGCGTGTTCGGGCCGATGGAGAGCAATCCCTTCGCCAACACCTTCGTGATCGCCGCATTGCCGGTGATCGTGTTCTTCGCCGCGATCGTCTCGATCCTCTACCACCTCGGCATCATGCAGCGGCTGGTGCGCTGGGTGGGCGGGGCGATCGGCTGGATCACCGGCATCAGCCGGGTCGAGGCGCTGGGCGCGGCGGCGAATATTTTTGTCGGCCAATCGGAAAGCCCGCTGGTGGTGCGGCCCTATCTCGCTTCGCTCTCGCCCGCGCGGCTGTTCACGCTGATGGTGGTCGGCATGGCGGGCGTGGCGGGGACCATTCTGGCGGCATATGCCAGCTTTATCGGCACAGACGCCGTCCCGTTCCTGTTGGCGGCGGCGTTCATGTCGGCGCCGGGCGGGATCCTGATGGCGAAGATCATCATGCCCGATGATGCGCCCGTCGCACCGGGGCAGGACAATGCGGTTGCCGCCGCCGCCGTGATGCGCGCGCGGGGCAAGGCCAACGCCGTGGCGGAGGCGACCCGCGTGGTGATGTATGACGAAAACGGGCAGGAAGTGGAATTGCCGCAAGCCCGGATCAGCGCTGTCGGGCCTGCAGGAATGGTTGAAAGCGGCAAGTCCGACGAAGTGATGGCCGCCGAAACCTTCGAGGAAGGCCATCGTCCGGCCAACATCATCGAAGCCGCGGCGCAGGGCACGCAGACGGGCGTCAAGCTGGCGGTCGCGGTGGGCGCGATGGTGATGGTGTTCGTCGCGCTGGTGGCGCTCGCCAACGGGATGCTCGGCGGGATCGGATCGGGCGTCGTCGCTCTTTCCGCCGGGCTCGGAGCGCCGATGGGGCCGGAAACCGCCCTGTGGTTCGAAACCCTCAGCTTCCAGAAACTGCTCGGATACCTGTTCGCGCCGGTGATGTTCCTGATCGGCATTCCCGACTGGGATCAGGCGCGGATCGCGGGCGGGTTGTTCGGCACCAAGATCGTGCTCAACGAATTCGTCGCCTTCATCGATCTGGGCGCGATGACCGGCGACCAGCTGACGGCGCGCAGCCGCGCCATCGTTACCTTCGCCTTGTGCGGGTTCGCCAATTTCAGCTCGATCGCGATCCAGATGGCGGTGACCGGCGGGCTTGCCCCGAACCAGCGGCCGGTGATCGCTCGGCTGGGGCTGAAGGCGCTCGCCGCTGGCAGCCTCGCCAACCTGATGAGCGCCGCGCTGGCGAGCCTGTTTCTGCCGCTGTAATTGCGTGAACGCGAAGTGCGTGACCGCGTGCCTCTTGGCAGGCGCGCGGGCGCGGGTGTAAGGGGCGCGCATGAACGACATCGCATCCGTCTCGCTTGCCCAGCCGCTTGAAACCATCGCCGACGAACTCGGGCGCAGCTTTGCCGAATACGGCTTTGCCGTGGTGCGCGATCACGGCATCCCGCAGCAATTGATCGACGAGGCCGAGGCGGTCTCCAAGGCGTTCTTCGCGCTGCCCGACAGCGTCAAGCGCAGCTACAAGATCGACGGCGGCGGCGGCGCGCGCGGCTACACCCCGTTCGGCACCGAAAAGGCCAAGGACGCCGAGGTGTTCGACCTCAAGGAGTTCTGGCACGTCGGCCGCAGCCTGCCGCCCGGACACCCTCTCACCGAATTCATGGCACCCAATATCTGGCCCGATGAGGTCGATGGCTTCCGCGAAACGATGAGCGCGCTGTTCGCCGCGTTCGAGGCCGCGGGCGCGCGCGTGCTGGAAGCGATTGCGCTACACCTTGGCCGCCCGCGCGACTTCTTTGCGCCAAGTGTGGAGGACGGCAATTCGGTGATGCGCCTGCTGCATTATCCGCCGCTGGGCGAAGGTGCACCCGAAGGCGCGATTCGCGCCGCTGCGCATGGCGATATCAACACCATCACCCTGCTGCTGGGGGCCGAGGAAGCGGGCCTCGAACTGCTCACCCGGCAGGGCGAATGGCTGCCCATTCCGGCGGCGGAGGGCGCGCTTGTCATCAATGTCGGCGACATGCTCGAACGCCAGACCAACGGCCGGTTGCGGTCGACCACCCACCGGGTCGTCAACCCGCGCGGAGAAGCGGCGCGGCGATCGCGTTATTCGATGCCGTTCTTCCTGCATTTCCGGCCCGACTTCATGATCGAGCCGCTGCCCGAATGCGTGGGCGCGGACGATCAGGCCCCGCCGCCCGAGCCGATCTCCGCGCATGATTTCCTGATGCAGCGTCTGCGCGAGATCAACCTCGCCTGAGTCGGGTGCGGCAGCGCCAAAAAGCCTTGCCGCCAAAAACCTTCTGTTCGTTGCACGGATGCAACACCTGTTTTCCGAAGTCGCAGAAATGCGCGTAATTTTGTGCACTGCGGGATACGCTACGTCAGGAAACGCATTGCGAGAGCGGCCGGTTTCATCAAACTGTCACAGAACAGTCGCTTTTCCGCAGTCAGGCGGGCCTAGGGCGACCCGACACCCTCTCCTATTCACCCTCTCCATAGTCATCAGGGGCTACTTTCATGAAGCTTAAGTACCTTCTCGCAGCAAGCGTCGTCAGCCTTGCTGCTACCACCACATTCGTCGCGCCGGCGGCGGCCCAGCAGATCACTTCGGGCGTCGAAGGCCAGATCACCGACGATAGCGGCAACGCCATCTCGGGCGCTGTGGTGACTGTCACCAACACCTCGACCAATGCGAGCCGCACCACCACCACCGGTTCGGACGGCGGTTTCCGCATCACCTCGCTGCAGCCGGGCGAATACGACATCACCGTGGTTGCCGACGGTTACGAAGGCCAGACGGTCGAAAACGTCGCCACCAATATCGGCGGCCGCACCGCGTTCAACTTCACGCTCGCTTCGACCGCCACTGGCGGCAGCGACAGCACGATCGTCGTGACTGGCGCCCGCGCACGGGTCAGCCAGGTCGCTGTCGGGCCGGGCACCGCCTTCGGCCAGGAAGAGCTCGAATCCTTCCCGTCGATCACCCGCGACATTCGCGACATCATCCGCATCGACCCGCGCGTCGCGCTCGACAACCAGAACGACGTGGAGCGCATTTCCTGCCTCGGCGGCAATGACCGTTCGAACACCTTCACCGTCGACGGCATCGTGCAGGCCGACGTGTTCGGCCTCAATGGCACCCCGTTTGCCGCGCGTAACGCGCTGCCGCTGCCGTTCGACGTGGTCGATCAGGTCTCGGTCGAATTCGCGCCGTTCGATGTCGAATATTCGGATTTCACCGGCTGTCTCGTGAACGTCGTCACCAAGGGCGGCGGCAACGAGTTCAGTGGCTCGGCCTTCATCACCTATTTCGATGGCGGCATGGTCGGCGATCTCGACACCGGCAGCCAGGAAAAGCGCTGGGGCGCCACGCTCTCCGGCCCGATCATCAAGGATCGCCTGTTCTTCAGCTTCGGCTATGAAGAAACCGATCTGGGCGACGGCAACGAGTTCGGCCCCACGGGCGGCGGCTTCGTCAACGAAGCCAATTTCGTGACCCAGGGTCAGTTCGACGAATTCGCTCAGATTGCGAGCGATGTTTATGGCCAGGACATCGGCGGCTATCCGACCGCGCTGCCCGAAGCTTCGGTGCGTTATTTCGGCCGTCTCGACGCCGTTCTCGCCGAAGGTCACCGCCTCGAAGCCACCTACCAGCGGCTCGAGGAAACCAACGTCGAATCCGATTTCGGCGGCCAGAACCTGACCGGCCTCAACTCGTTCGAAGACGAAGGCACGATCTCGAACTACTATTCGGTCCGCCTCTATTCCGAGTGGAACGACACTGTTTCGACCGAACTGCGTGCCAGCCGCGCCGAAGTGGGCGACGTGCAGGGGCCGTTCGGCGGCGGGGAAGCCCAGTCGGATAATCCGATCGTTCGCCTTGTCGTCGGTCTCGATCCGGTTGCCGGGCAGACTTCGCAGAACGGCATCCTGTCGACCGGCCCGGGCATCTTCCGTTCGGCCAACCAGCTCGACACGAAGATCGATCAGGCCCGCTTCCAGATGAACATCGATGCGGGCAGCGGCCACTTCTTCAAGCTGGGCGCTGAAATCAACGATCTGGAAGTGTTCAACCTGTTCGCTGTCAACGCGACCGGTTCGCTGTACTTCTCCAGCCTCGACGATTTCCGCAACGGACTGCTTTCGGGCGGAACAACCATCTTCCCGGATGCGGACGATGTGGTGGACGGCGTGGCAATCGCCGGGGACATCAACGCAACTCCGACCGGCGACATCAACGAAGCCGGTGCGCTGTTCAGCCGTCAGGTCTACTCGTTTTACGCTCAGGACGAATGGCAGGCGACCGATCAGCTGGCGATCAACGCCGGTATCCGCGTGCAGATGTTCGATGGGGATACGCCGCGCGCCAACCCGCAGTTCCTCAATCGCTACGGCTTCACCAATTCGACGCCGTTCAGCCGCCTCGACCCGATTCTGCTGCCGCGTCTTTCGGCAACTTATGAATTCGACAATGACGGCTTCTTCTCGAATTCGCGTCTGACCGGCGGTGTCGGCGTGTTCTCGGGCGGCGATCCGGTGGTGTATTTCTCCAACGCCTTCTCGAACAACGGCTTCTCGACCGGCCTCGGCACATCGAACAACTGCTCGGCAGCCCAGCTTCCGCGCAATGCCGATGGCCAGCCGTCGGTGCTTGATGCATCGGGTAACTTCATCGGTTTCCCCAGCTGCATCACCGCTGCCGGGTCCGATCAGGCAGCCAACGGTCTGGGCGACATCCAGTCGACCGATCCGGAATTCGACGTGCCGACTGTCGTGCGCGCAAACATCGGTTTCGGCACCACGTTCGGCACCGAGACCGGGTTCTTCAGCAACTGGAAGCTGAACCTCGATTACATCTACTCGCGGTTCAACGACACGCTGAACTTCGTTGACCTGTCGCAGACCCCGGACGTGCGCCGGGCCGATGGCGGGTTCACCGTGGATGGTCGCCCGATCTATCGTGCGATTGATGCCAACAATGCTGGCTGTACTGCTGAATTGCAGGGCACAGGCGGCACTCCGCCGGTCTACACCAACGTCAATGCGGCCTGCTTTGCTACCGGTCGTGATGACGAAATCCAGCTGACCAACGGGCCGAGCTACGAAAGCCACGTCGCTTCGATCATCCTGTCGAAGCGGTTCCAGGGCGGCCTGCTGACCGATGGCGGTTCGTTCAACGTGAACTTCGGCTACGCGTTCACCGATTCGCAGAACAACCGCAACAACGGTTCGTCGACGGCAACCTCGTCGTATGATGTTACCGCGGCGTTCGACCGGCAGAACCCGGCGGTGTCGACCTCGAACTTCGAAGTGCGCCACAACATCACCGCGACCTTCAACCTGCGTGAAGAATTCGTCGACGGGTACGACACGAGCTTCGGGATCTTCTTCCGGGCGCGTTCGGGCCTGCCTTACAGCCTGACCTTCGATGGTGGTGCGGTGTTCAACGACTCGGCTTCGGGCACGGACAATGCGCTGCTCTATGTCCCGAGCGGCGTGAATGATCCGAACGTGTCGCCTTCGTCCAACGCGGGTGCGGTTCAGTCACTGATCGACTACGTCAACGCCAGCGGGTGCGATTTCACTCCCGGCGCGTCGATCGAGCGCAACACCTGCAGCAACGACTGGCACTTCGACATGGATCTGCGTTTCGCGCAGGAACTGCCGTTCATTGGCAAGATCACCGGCATCAAGCAGGACAAGGTCACGCTGTTTGCGGACTTCCAGAACTTCCTCAACCTCGTGGACAATGACTGGAACGTGCTGCGTCGCCGCCCTGACTTCGTCGATGTGGTCGATGGCGGTGTGGATGCACAGGGCCGCTACATCATCACCGGCTTCGCGCCCGATGATCAGAACTTCATCGCACCGGGACCGTCGGCATGGCGGATCCAGGTGGGTGCGCGCTACGAATTCTAATTCGTCGCCTGCCTGACAGGATACATGAGCGGCGGGGCCTTCGGGCTCCGCCGTTTGTATTTGGAAAGTTGGTGTTTGGGCGGGGCCGTCTGTGTTGGGGGCGTTTGGGTGCGAGGCAGCGCGCCCGCACCTCTCAGCTTGCTGCGCTGCCGACCTTGCGCGGCCGCGCATTATCGGGGCGGTCGGCCAGCGCCAGCATCGCGCGCGCCAGCGCTACGCCGGTGTCGCCGCTCTGTCCGCTCGTCAGCGCCCGTTCGAGCGCGCCCGCGCTGTCCCCCAAGCCCGGTTCCCCGAACATGCCTGCGCTGCCGGCGAGCTTGTGCAGCAGCGTCGCCAGCTTTTGCGCGGCCGGAGACGCGGCCTGCTCAGCGGACAGTGTCCCGTCTTGCAGGGCCAGTCGCACCGCCTTGATCGCCTCATGTCTGCGTGTTTCCCACCGGGCGACTAGCCGCGGCGAAACCCTGCTGGCAGCCGTGGGTTTGGGCAGCAGAGCCGCGCCGTTCGGCGGAGTTTCGACAATCCGGGTCGGCAGCCAGCGTTGCAGCGCCCGCGCCAGATCGGCCAGCGCAATCGGCTTGGCCAGATGCGCCTGCATCCCCGCCGCGCGGGCAGCAGAGACATCCTCTGGGAAGGCATTGGCGGTAAGCGCCACGATCGGCAGCAGGTCAGGACCGATGCCTTCTGCCCTGATCGCGCGGGTGGCGGCATAGCCATCGCAGCCGGGCATCTGCACATCCATCAGCACCAGATCGAACAGCGTGCCGCGCATCATGCTGTCGATGACCATGGCGATCGCCTCGTTCCCGTCATGCGCAATCTCGACCTCCTGCCCGCAGCTTTCGAGCATATCGGTCATCAGCATGCGGTTGATATCGTGATCCTCGACCAGCAGGATGCGCGCGGCGGCGGTGGGCAGCTTGCGCGGTTCGGCCGGTTCGACCTTTTCGGACGCGGTATCCGGGCTGACCAGTCGGGCGGGCAGCGAAAGCGTGAAGCGCGATCCTTGGCCCGGCTCGCTCGTCACCGTGATACGCCCGCCGAGCAGGGTCGCCAGCTGGCGGCTGATCGACAGACCCAGCCCGGTGCCGCCGAAACGCCGCGCGATGTTGCTTTCACCCTGAATGAACGGCTGGAAGATCGTCTCCAAGCGGGCGGCGCCGATGCCGATGCCGGTATCGGCAACGGTGATGCACACTTCGCTCTCGCTCACGCCGTAGGTGAGGCGGATACTGCCCGCACCGGTGAACTTGATCGCATTGCCGAGCAGATTGAGCATGATCTGGCGCAGCCTGAGCCCATCGGTAACAATCCAAGGCCGTCGCTCGTCGTCCAAGCGGCCATCGGCAGCGTCGCCGCAGTCGAAGGCGAATTCCAGCGTCAGCCCCTTTTGCTGCGCCGCGTAACGGTGCAGCGCAGCGCATTCCGCCAGGGTGGCGTGCAGATCGACCGGGGCGTGATCGATGGTGAACTGGCCGCTTTCGATCTTCGAGAAATCGAGCACGTCGTTGAGCAGCATCATCATCGACCGGCCCGATTGCACGATCATATCGGCGTGGCGCCGCTGATCGGTGTCGAGATCGCCCTGAAGCAGGAGCTCGGCAAACCCCAGCACCCCGTTCATCGGCGTGCGGATTTCGTGGCTCATGTTGGCGAGGAAGTCCGATTTGGCCTGAGCCGCATCTTCGGCAAGGCGGCGGGCGCGGGTCAGCAGCAATTCCAGTTCGACCCGCTCGGTCACGTCGCGCGCGGCCACCACCACGCCTTCGCGAAGCCCGGTTTCAGGATTGCGGATGACCGCGCAATCGGCTTCGAGAAACACCTGCGTACCATCGGGACTGTCCTGAAACCGGCGGTAGGTCACGCGCTCCTTGTCGGAAGTGCCGTCGCGTAGCCGTCCGAACGCCAGCACCACCCGGTCGCGCGCTTCGGGATGCAGCCGGGCCGTAAACCGTTTGCCGATCATCGCTTCGGGCGCCGCGCCCGTCACGTCGCGCACCGAGGGGGAGGCATAGGTGCACACCCCGTCAAGATCATAGCGCAGCACCGCGTCGGTGATGTTGTCGGCCAGCAGATCCACCTGCCGCTTACCCGCTTCGAGCTGGGCCATCATCCGGTCACGTCCGGCAAGGATCGCGGCGACGGGCAGGCCGGTGAGAAAATTGGCGGCGATGAAGGCCTGCAGCAGGTGCAGCTGCGCGATACCCTCGCCCGAAGCTGCTGCAATCGGGCCGAGCCCCGCCCAGCTCATCACAGCCGCCACCAGCGCGACGCCGGTCACATGCACGGCGGTTCCAAGGCTGCCGAGCCGGAACGCATGGAGCAGAGTGATCGGCTGGATCAGGAAGATCAGCGTGTAGGGTGCCTGATTGAACACCAGCACCGCGCAGGTCATGCCGCCCAGCAGCAGCGCGAACTGTTCCAGCGGGCGCGCGGGCGCCGGGGGCAGCGTGCCGCGCAGCCGATCGATCAGCAGCAGGCAGGCGGGAACGATCAGCACCATCGCCATGCTGTCGGTCAGGAACCAGGTCACCGCCCCTTCGCGCAATCCTGCAAGATCGCTGGCCATGACCGGCGCGGCCAGCAGCCCCGACATCAGCGGGCCGACCAGCCCGCCCGCCCAGACGAAGCGCGCCAGATCCGACAGCCGACTCATGTCGCATGGCCTGCCCCCGCTTTGCCGGGTCAGGGCCAGAACCAGTGCGATCTCGACCGTGTTGGCGATGGAGAACACCAGCGCCATCTCCGCCGGTAATTGCGCGACCATGTTGGCGGACAGCCCGCCGACGAAGGTGAGCGTCAGGAACAGCCATTCATTGCTCAGCCGGACGCGCAGCAGCACGACTACAGCCACCGCATTGGGCAGCCATAACGGCGTCACCATGTCTCCGCCGCGCGCCAGCATCAGGCTGATGCAGGCGAGTAGGAAAAAGCCGGCGCCGCCGGTCAGCGCTGCAATGAGCGCAGGTCGATCGATCGGTCCGGCCGCGATCCGCAGCGAAGCGAGCCAGGAACGCTGCGGCGGGGACAGGGGCAGATGTGGCGGATCGTCAAGATGTTTGAGCTGCAGGCGCACAGCCGCGCCATCCCGGCTTGCGGGATCGCTGATAGTGTCCGGGCTATCATGCCCCGCACCCCGAACAGGAGTCGTCGCGCGATCGATCCTTGGGCTCCATCGCCAAAATCCATTAGCCTACTATAGGATTTCGCGTCGGTTTTCCGTTAGAACCTCGCCCGAAACGGAGGTAATCGCAATTGATCCGGATGCCCAAATGACGGGGCGCAGCGGCTTTCGTCGCCGTCGTCGCCGTCCCAGCGTGCCCTTGCTGGCGGGCATCGTGTTGCTGCACGTGGCCGGGTTGTATGGTCTCGCCAGCGCATTCGCGCCCGATTTCACCGCGTCGGTCGAGGATCGGGTGGTGTCGGCCTTCACCGTTACCGTCACCACGCCGCCTGATCCGCCGCCGCCCGAAAACCAGCCCGAGCCCGACGAGGGCGCACAGGGCGATCCCGGACGCGAAGCCGTGCCGCAGCCGGTAACGCAGCCAACGCCGCCCAGAAACCTGCGTGAGGAACCGCCCCGGCCGCGCGCCTCATCCACCGGCACCGCCACCCGATCAGGCGCGACCGAAGCTGGCGCAGGCACCGGGGCTGCGGGCAGCGGGTTGGGCACCGGCAGCGGAAATCGCGGCGGTGGGCAGGGCGGGGTGGCGGTGAGCAAGCCGGTGCACATTTCCGGCAGCATCGACAATGCCCGCGATTTTCCGGTGCCCGAGGGCGGACGAAGCGCGCGGCAGGGCACCGAAGTGATCGTGCGCGTGATCGTGGGGGCAGACGGGCGCGCGCGCGATTGCAGCATCTATCGCCCGAGTCCCGACCCCGAGGCCGATCGCCTCACCTGCCAGCTGGTCGAGGCGCGGCTCGGCTTCCGTCCGGCGATGGACAGCGCAGGCAATCCGGTTGCCGCGCCGTTCTATTGGCGTCAACGGTGGTTCTGATGACGGTTTCGGCGTTAGGCATGGAATAAGAGGCGGCGCAGACTCGTTTCCCGAACGTCATCTGATATAGCGACGCAAAGCGAGGAATCCCCAAGTGACAGCCATTCATCCGGTCATCCTGTGCGGCGGCAGCGGCACGCGGCTTTGGCCCCTCAGTCGCAAGGCCCTGCCCAAGCCGTTCCTGCCGCTGGTGAGCGATGAAACCCTGTTCGAACAGGCCGTGCGCCGCGTCGCCGGGGATGATCGCTTTGCCCCGCCGATGGTGGTGGCGGGCGCGGCGCATGGCGATCTGATCATGGCGCAGCTGGGCGATGCATCGGGCGCGCGGCTGGTGGTGGAGCCTTCCGCCCGCAACACCGCGCCCGCCATCGCGCTCGCCTCTGCGCTACTGCCGGAGGATGCGGTGATGCTGGTGTGCCCGAGCGATCACCACATTGCCGATTCTGCCGCTTTTCGCGCCGCTGCGCTGGCGGCGGCCGAGTTGGCGCGTCAGGATTACCTCGTGTCGTTCGGCATCGCGCCCGATCGGCCCGAAACCGGTTATGGCTATCTCGAACGGGGGGAGCCGTTGCCGGGCGGCAATGCCATCGCTCGGTTCGTCGAAAAGCCCGATCTGGCGCACGCGCAGGAATACCTCGCCAGCGGCCGGTTCAGCTGGAACGGCGGAATCTTCGCCTTTCGGGCAGGGCATCTGCTGGATGAACTGGGCGCCTATCGCCCGGATATGGCGCGGCTGGTGAAGCAGGCGGTGGCCGAAGGGCGCGAAGATGGCGCACGGTTCCACCCGGCACCTGCAGCCTTTAACGCGATCGAAGGGGATTCGATCGATTACGCGGTGATGGAAAACACCGCGCGCGCAGCGATGGTGCCGGCCAGCATGGGCTGGTCCGACATCGGCAACTGGGCCGCGCTCGCCGATGCGCTGGCGGACACGGCGGATGCGCAAGGCAATGTCGCGCGCGGCGGGCCGGTCGATCTCGATCAGTGCCGCGGCGTCTTTGCGCTGACCGACGGCCCGCGTATTTCGGCGGTGGGCCTGGAAGACCTGTGCATCATCGTGTCCGGCGACGAAGTGCTGGTCACCACCCGGGACGGCGCGCAGCGTGTCGGCAAACTGCCAGGCGCGGTGAACCAGTGACGATGGCCGCCCGCCAGCTTCCCACCCGCATGGTCGCCAAGGTCTGGGGCCGCGAGCATCTGCCTGACGCCTTTAACGCGCCTGAAGGCGAACGGATCGGCGAAATCTGGTTCGAACCGCCGCCCGAACTGCCGCAGGTGCTGGTCAAATATCTGTTCACCTCGGAGAAGCTTTCGGTACAGGTGCATCCGTCCAATGCCGAGGCTCTGCCGGGCGAGGCTGGCAAGGAGGAATGCTGGCTGATCCTCGACGCAGAACCCGGTGCCCGGCTTGCGATCGGGTTCGAGCGCACGGTGACGCCGGAGGAGATTGATGCCGCCGCGCGGGACGGGACGATCGAACAGCTGCTCACGTGGCATCCGGCGCAGGCGGGCGATCTGTTCTATCTGCCCGCAGGCACGGTTCACGCCATCGGGCCGGGCCTGTCACTGGTCGAAGTGCAGCAGAACAGCGACACCACCTTTCGCCTGTACGATTATGGCCGTCCGCGCGAACTGCATCTCGAACGCGGGTTGGCTGTGGCACGGGGCGTGCCTTATGCCGCGGAACACCGCGGCCGTGTGAAGGAGCGCGGGCAGGTGCTGTTCGATGCGCCGTATTTCCGGCTCGACCGGGTCGAAGGTGCGCCCGATGCGGCGACCCATGCCGCCTTTGCAGGCGCGCTGCTGGCGCTGCCGCTGGCGGGCGAAGTGGCATCGCGGGATAGCCCGGCGCGCGCCGGAGCGGGGGAGTGCCTGTATGCGGAAAGCCTCGCCAGCCTCGATTTCAGCGGCGCCGAAGTGACGTTACTGGTGCGGGCGGCATAGGCTCCGCCAGCCGATCAGGGGGCGAGCAGGCGCTTGCCTTCCTTCTTCACCGCATGTTCGAGCGGGCCGCGCATCACGCTGAGCAGCATCGGCAGGTCCATTTCGATCACCACCTCGTTATCGCCTACCTCGACCCCGCCGGGGATCGTGAAGCCCATCACCTCGGCGGCGATATCCATCCGGTCTTCGCTGCTCCAGGTGGTGGTGACGCTCGCCAGCCCAGGGGGAAAGAATCCTGCGATTTCATCGGCATGGGCGCGCATCCGGCGGCGCACTTCTTCGCGGGTGAGATCATGGGTCAGCGTTACGCGCATCGTTCAGCGTTCCTGCTTCGTCTTGGGTGCGACCGAGAGATCGGGCGAAAAATCCGGCAGCGGCACGCCCGTGTCCGGCGCGGTTTCGCGCATATCTTCCAGCGCCTCGGCCCCGCCATAGCGGTATTCGAGATAGCGGCTCTTGATCGCCAGATCGTCAAGCGCGCCTTCGGCCAGCCGCCGGGTGACGCGGTCGACTTCGCCCGAAAGTTTGGAGAGGCTGGCGGTCAGGCGCTCGTCGGCGGTCTGGCCCGCGTGCTGCTCCTGACGCAGCTGGGCCGGAACCTTGCGGTAATTATCGATCGTCTCGGGGATATATTCGCCCACTAGCTCGCGCACTTCCGCCATCGCCGGGTGTGCGGCATCGATGGTCTGCAATTGCAGCCCTAACGCGTCCAGCTGTACGCCAAGCTGATCGACGATCCCTTGCGCGGGCGGGGGCAGGGCCGGGCGCTGCGCCTCCAGCCATAATTCGGTACGCGCCACCATCTGCTGCGGGTTGCCGAGGGTGAGTTCGGCGCGCTTGGGGGTTTTCGCCTTGGGTACGAAAGCAAAGAACAGCACCGCCGCGACCACTGCCGCCACCGCGAGCATCACACCGGCAAACCCGATCCCGCCGATCACGATCCCGGCTGCGATCACCGCAGCGATGATCGCCAGCAGTGTTGCGCCCAAGCCCTTGGCGCGCTTCACCAGATTCTTGCGCTTCAGCTCCGCCGACCCGCGCCCGATGCTCCCGCGCGCAGGCCGGTGCGTGCCGCCATCTCGCTGCACCGCGAGGCTGGTCTTGGCCTCACGCAGGATACGGTCGGATTCGCGGGTCGTGTCGGGCATTACTTATCCAGCGCAAGCAGCGACGGGGTCTGCGAGGCGACCTTGGCCTGCGCCTGCGCCTGTCCTTCGGCGCGGGCGATATAGCCCTTCGACTTCTCGACTTCGGCCGACAGCGTGGTCACCGTCTGCTTCATCGAATCGAGCGCGCGCACCTTGAAATTGTCGACCTCGTCCATCGTGTCATAGATGTTCTGGAAGGCGCGTTGCAGCGTTTCCAGCGGGATCGTGCTGGACGCCGCCTGTTCGTGGATTTGCGCGGTCTGTTCGCGCAGCAACGTGCTGGTCGAATCGATGATGTCGCTGGTGGTCTTGTTCAATGCGGTGATCTGCCCCAGCACAAGCCGCTGGTTGGTCATCGCCTGCGCCACCGTCACCGCCGTGCGCAGCGCGCCAACGGTGGTGGTGCTGGCGCGATCCACGCCCTTCACCAGTTCGATGTTGTTCTTCTTGACCAGATCGAGCGCGAGGTAGCCCTGCACGCTCACCGCCATCTGCGTCAGCAAGTCCTGCGTGCGCTGGCGGACGTAGAACAGCGCGCTTTCGCGCAGCGCCTTGGCCTTGGCCGGATCGCTGCTGTCGAGTTCGAGCGCTTTCGCCTCCAGCCGCGCGTCGAGCGTCTTGGCGATGTGGATCATCTGCTCCAGCTCGCCCATCGCCGCCCACAGCTTCTGCCGCTCGGTATCGATCGCGGCGTTATCGAGGTGGAGTTCCTTCTTGCCGCTTTCCAGCCGGGTGAGGATCGAGGAAATATGCCCCTGCGCCGATGTGTAGCTGTCGAAATAGTTCTTCAGCTTGTTGCCGAACGGGATGATGCCGAGGATCTTGCGCGGGCCGGACAGCTTGCCCTTGCGGCCCGGATCGAGATCTTCGACCGTGCGGCGCAGTTCGGCCAGATCCTTGCCCACGGTGCCATCGCCGTCCATCGCCCGCACCGGACGATCGAGGAAGCGGTTCGACATAGCCGATGCGGCGCGGATCTGTTCCTGTCCCATGCGGGTGATCTGATCGACCTTCTCGCCGAACGCCGGTGAATTGGCATCGGCCGAGACCAGATCATCGACGAAGGCATTGACCTTGGTGTCGAGCTTGCTTTTCTGTTCGGTGCTAACCGGCACCAGCCCGATCGCCTGTTCGGGCGCGACGTTCGGCACCGGATCGGGCGGAGTGAGCGAAAATTCTTTGGCGGTGGCGGTCGCTGTCGCCGTCTGGTTTTCGGTGCTCATGCCTGTCTCGTGCTCCCTGTCAGCCGGCGCTGTTCGCGCGGGACGATATCGACTGTATTAGTGATCTAAAACACACCTTTCAAGTTCGGCTTGCACGCTACTCCGGATCGGCGTCCCGCGTCCATTGCTGTTGCGGTAAAGTGCGGGGCGATTGGCAATTATCCATCCGCGGTTTAGGGCGATGGTGTTGAGGCATTTCATGAAGGCACGCCGATGATCGACACGCCCCGTTCCCAGACCGCTCCCCAGCCGGGAGCCGACATCGGCGCCGAGGATGTCGCGCTCGTCCGGGAACGCGAAACCGACGCGAACGGCAGTCGGGACGAAGCCTCGAAGGGCGCCGCACGCTCCGGCTCCGGCTCTGCGGAAACCGCCAATGTCCAGTCCTCGCTGACCGAGCTGATCGAATTCGTCCGCACGCGGTGGGTGGAAAAGGTCGTCGGCCAAGTCGATCAGGCCGAAGTGATCGAGCGGCGGCGCGAGGATGGCTCGCTGTCCGAACGATACCTGTTCATGACCGCGATGAGCGGCGGGATCGCCGTGCTCGGCCTGCTGTTGTCCTCGCCTGCGGTGGTGATCGGGGCGATGTTGTTGTCGCCGCTGATGGGGCCGATCATGGGGCTGGGCTTTGCGCTCGCCATCGGGGACTGGGACTGGATCAAGCAGTGCGGCCGCACGCTGCTGCTGGGCAGCCTGATGGCGGTGCTGCTGTGCGGCGCGCTGGTCTATCTCTCGCCGATCCAGACCATCACCGAGGAAATCGCCGCCCGCACGCGGCCCAATCTGTTCGATCTGTTCGTGGCGCTGTTCTCGGCGCTTGCCGGTGCCTATGCGATGATCCGCGGGCGCGAAGGCACCATCGTGGGCGTGGCGATCGCCACCGCCTTGATGCCGCCGCTGGCGGTGGTCGGCTTTGGCCTTGCGACCTGGAACTGGACGGTGTTTTCCGGATCGCTGCTGCTGTTTGTCACCAACTTGCTGACCATTGCGCTCACCGCCTTCGTGATGGCCAAGCTGTATGGTTTCCGCAACTCGCTGAGCGCGCGCAATACGATGTTCCAGAACGTCGCCTTGCTGACGGTGTTCATCGGGCTGGCGGTGCCATTGGGCTTTTCGCTGCAACAGATCGCGTGGGAAACCAATGCCCAGCGGATCGTCAGCGATGCCATTCGCGAGCGGTTCGATGGGCCCGCGCAGCTCGATGCGCTGCAGATCGATTTCTCGTCCGCACCGCTGAATGTCAGCGCGATCATGTTCACGCCGGTGATCCGGCCCGATGCGGAAAGTGAAATCGCCCGCGCGCTGAGCAATCGGCTGGGCCGCCCGGTGGCGCTGACCCTGACCCAGACGCAGACCGAGACTGGGGCAGGCGCGGCCCAGCGGGCGCAGCTTTCCGCGACCCGCGCGCGCGAACAGGCCGCCGCAGACGAGCGCCTCAAATCGCTTGCCGTCCGGTTGTCGCTCGCTGCCGGGGTGCCCGAAAGCGACGTCTTGATCGACCGCAGCCGCCGCCACGCGCTGGTGCGATCGCGGCGGCTCGGCGATGCGGGCCTTGCCGCCTATCGCACACTCGAACAGCGGATTAGCGCGACCGAGCCCGAATGGACGATCGAGCTGATCCCGCCCAGAGCCGCGTTACCGGAGGCCGTCCCGTTCGGCGAAGACGGGCCGAACGCGCAGGGCAGCGAAGCCCTGGCAGTGATCGCGTGGGCAGCGCAGCGGCTTGACCGCGCCGTGGTGCTGACCGGCGAGGAAGAGGCGGCCGAACAGGCCGAAGCCGAGCTTCGCAAACAGGGCGTCACCGTCGATCTGCTCAGCGGCTCCGGCCCGGTTCGTGCGCGCTGGGCGCCGGAAGCGGAGTGAAGCGCACTCTGCCATCGCCCCTCATCGAAGCGGCCAATCGCGCGGAGGCGACCGCGCGGCTGATCCGCGCGGGTTACCGGGTCTATCGCCCCGAAGCCGATGTGGAGGGTGAGGATCTGGTGCTGCGCCGCGCCGACGGGGAACTGATCGCGGTGCAATTGAAAAGCCGTCTGACCGTGGATTGGCACCGCTATGGCGAACGCGATACCTGGATGCTGTTTCCCGATGCGCCGTGGAACCACACCGCGCGGCGGGACTGGTTTCTGGTTCCGCACGATCAGCTGTATGCGTTCCTCGCCGACCAGCACAAGCACACGCAGTCATTCGCCGAGAAGATCTGGTCGGCGCGGCAGCCGACCAAGACCGCGCGCGTGTTTCTGGAGCCGTTCAAGCTGGCCTAGACTAGACCCGGTCGGGCCGGGCCTTCACGCCGCCAGCTGGATCGGCACGATTTCGCCCGCCAGATACAGCTTCTTCGCCTTGGCGCGGCTGAGCTTGCCTGACGACGTGCGTGGCAGGGTGCGCGGGGGCACCAGTTCGACGATGCAGCTCATGCCCGTAACGGACCGCACCTTGTCGGCGATCTGTTCGCGCAGTTTCACCCGTTCGACCGGATCGGACACGCGGCAATGCACCAGCACGGCGGGCGCTTCCTCGCCGTTTTCCATCTCTATCGAGAACGCCGCGATATCGCCGTGGTTGAAGCCGGGCAGCTGTTCCACCGCCCATTCGATATCCTGCGGCCAGTGGTTCTTGCCGTTGATGATGATCATGTCCTTCGCCCGGCCGACGATGAACAGATAGCCATTGGCGGTGTAGCCCATGTCCCCGGTGTCGAGCCAATCGTCGACGAGGCAATCCTCGGTCGCTTCGGCGTTGCGGAAATAGGAATGCATCACGCTCGGCCCGCGGCACCACACCTTGCCGATCTGGTGATCCGTGCGGCTGTGGCCGTCCTCTCCGCGGATCGCCACCTCCATGTCGGGCAGCGCCTTGCCGCAATTGACGATGGCGCGGTAGCGGGCCGGACGCGACAGATCGCGCGGCGCGCCCGACAGGCGTTCTTCCTCGACCAGTTCGACCCGGATGCCTTCGCCCGGCGGCATCACCGTCACCGCCAGCACCGCTTCGGCCAAACCATAGGACGGGGTGAAGGACGAAGCCTTGAACCCGGCAGGCGCGAACGCGTTGACGAAGTTCTGCATCACGTCCGGACGGATCATGTCCGCGCCGTTGCCCGCAATCCGCCAGCGCGACAGGTCGAACCGTTCGGCGACCTGGCTCTGGCTGGAAATGCGGCGCGCACAGATGTCGTAGCCGAAGGTCGGCGAATAGGAGAGCGTGTTGCCCGAATTGCGGCTGATCATGTCAAGCCACGCCAGCGGACGGCGGGCGAAGGCATCGGGCTTCAGGTAATCGCCCGACACCTGATTGGCGATCAGCGACAGCAGGCAGCCGACCAGCCCCATGTCGTGATACCACGGCAACCAACTGACGCAGCGGTCATTTTCGCCCAGTTCCATGGTGGTGGAGTGGCCGTAGAGATTGTGCAGCAGCGCCTTGTGGGTCACCGCCACGCCGGTGGGAAAACGGGTCGATCCGCTGGAATATTGCAGGTAGCAGATGTCCTCCGGGCTGGCTTCGGGCAGCGGGTGATCGGGCGCAGGCCGGGCGGCGAAATCCTGCCAGCTTTCGGCATTGCAGCCCTGCCGCGCGGCGGCGGCCTCTGCCATTTCGGTGATTTCCGCCGGATAGAGCAGCAGCTTGGGGTCGCAGCTCACCAATTGTACCGCCAGCTGGTCGATGTAATTTTCCTTGCCGCCGAAGGTGGTCGGCAGTGGCAGCGGCACCGGCCACGCCCCGGCATAGACGCAGGCGCAGAACAAAGCGGCAAACTCCGCCCCGGTTTCCGCGATCAGCGCGACGCGGTCTTCCTTGCCGATCCCGGCTGCGACCAGACGGCGCGCCATCGCCAGCGCATCCTCGCGCATTTCGGCATAGGGATAGACCCGCGCCAATTCACCGCGCATATCGTGGAAATTAAGCCCCTTGCGGCTTTTCGCGGCATAGTCGATCGCATCGTTGAACGTGGCGAACTGCGCGCGAATCCGCGGCAGATCGCAATCATTCGGCGTCGGCGTCAAAACGGCGTCGGTCATAGTTTATCGCGATACCCGTAAGTTGCGGCGCTTATCGAGGGAATTCTCCTGCTGCGCTCTGGCATTGCCCCGTTGTGCCGGGCATAATCCGGCCCTGTCCAGTTGTCCGCATTGATAAGGAAAGTGGCACGAATAAGGCGAAATGGTTTCAGGTAAAGCGAATTCGTCATCCCGCGGTAGTGATGCCGCAGAGGATCGACCCCGCCGGGTGCGGGGCGAAAAGCGCGTCAAGCCGCCGCTGGACGAGGCCGCCTTGCGCGATCTGGCGCTGTCCTATGCCGCGCGTTTCGCCAGCACCGGGGCGCGGTTGGAGGCCTATCTGCTGCGCAAATTGCGAGAGCGCGGCACCGCGACGGATGCGGATGGGCGCGAGGCGCGGATCGACATTCCCGCTCTGATCGCCCGACTGGTCGAACTGGGATATGTCGATGATGCCGCCTATGCCCGCGCACGGGCACGCGATCTGGGCGCGCGCGGATATGGCGGACGGCGGGTCGAGCAAGCATTGTGGGCCGCTGGTGTCGACGAGGGCATCCGGCAAGACACCGCCCCCGGCGAAAGCGCGAACCGCAAGGCCGCCGCGCTGATGGCGCAGAAAAAGCGAATCGGCCCGTGGGGCGCCGGACGCGAGGTCAGCAGCGACCCGCTGGCGCGGCGCAAGGCGCACGAGAAAGCCGTTGCAGCAATGCTGCGCGCAGGCCACCAGTATGAACACGTGCGTTTCATCCTTGCCGCAAGCCGGGAGGAGGATGTCACGCAATGGCTGGAAGAAGCCGCGGACGAGGAAGGGATCGAAGGCACATGGTAACGCGCATGATCAGGCAGTCGGTCGGACTGATCGCGGTGGGAACGCTGGCGGCATGTTCGCCGGGCGAAACCGCCACGGCACGGGCGCAGACACCGGCTGCCGCCACGAGCGCGGAGGTCGCTCGCCACCCGGTCTCGGGGTTGGAGGTGATCGATCTGGTGGTCATGCGCGGTGACAAGCGCCTGCCGTTCAAGGTCGAACTCGCCGCCAGTCCGCAGGCGCAGAACAAGGGGCTGATGTTCCGCACCGAGCTGGGCGATAATGAAGGGATGCTGTTTCCTTCGGCGGTGCCACAACCGCGCAGCTTCTGGATGAAGAATACGCCGCTTTCGCTCGACATCATCTTTGTCGGGCCGGACGGACGGATCACCAATATCGCAGCCAATACGGTGCCCTATTCGCTCGATTCGGTGGCATCCTCGGGAGTGGCCTCCGCAGTGCTCGAACTGCGCGCAGGGCGGGCAGCGGAACTGGGGATCGTGCCGGGGGACAAAGTCGAATACGCCTTGCCTCGCTAATCTTCCTCCTTGGCGCTCTCCGCCAATTCCGCTAGGCGCTGCGGCCATGGGAATTCTCGCAAAAATCTTCACCTGGTGGGACGGTGCCACCATCGGCACGCACCTCTGGGCCAGCCGCGCGGGCGGCGAGCATGTCGGCACCGATGCCGCGGGTAACAAATATTACCGCGCCAAGGCGAAGGGCGGGGCGAATAACGGCTCCTACACCCAACGCGGAAAGCGCTGGGTGATCTATGCAGGCGTCAATGATGCCAGTTGCGTGCCGTCCGAATGGCACGGATGGCTGCACGGCACCTATGACGAAGTGCCCGAAAGCCATCTGCCCCCGCCCAAGGTGTGGGAAGTGGATTACACCCCCAACGCGACCGGCACACGCCAAGCCTATTTCCCGCAAGGCGCATTGGAGCGCGGCGGCAAGCGCGCCCGCGCGGTGGGCGATTACGA
The DNA here is from genome assembly GCF_024305245.1 of Erythrobacter sp. GTDB lineage: Bacteria > Pseudomonadota > Alphaproteobacteria > Sphingomonadales > Sphingomonadaceae > Erythrobacter. The sequence goes on along the minus strand of NZ_JAMWYX010000009.1, from coordinate 34,988 downwards.
GGCGTGGACGCCCGGCAGCACCGAAGGCTGACGCGGGCCATGCGGCTTTCGCTTTCTGCTGCGCCGCTGGTCTGCGCATTGGCGCTTGCCGCGTGCGATAGCGCTGGCGAGCCCGAAACCGCGAACGTTCCGCTGGATTCGCCGGTCGACACCCCTTCGGCGCCGCCGGTCGAGGGTGCGGTGAGCGATAATGGCACCACCCCGATGGATCAGCGGGTCGCGACGCTCGGCCTGCTGAACAAACGCAACAATGTCTCGCAGGACATCATCCTGAAGCCGGGCGAGAGCGCCGAGATTGGCCCGGTGATCGTCCGCCTGTCCGCCTGCGAGCGCACCGCGCCATGGGAACTGCCGCAGGAAACCGGTGCGTTCGTGCAGGTCGATATCCTTGAGCGCGGGAGCGACAGCCATGCCCGTGTGTTCTCCGGCTGGCTGTTCCGCGAATCGCCCAGCCTCAACGTGGTCGAACACCCGGTCTATGATGTCTGGGTCAAGGATTGCGCGATGCGCTGGCCGGGCGAGGATGCTGCGGCCGGGCCCGCTGCATCGCCGACCCCAGCTCCTGCACCGGGCGCGTAACCTGCGCCCTCGCTGAAGTATCGCCATGCCGTGCCGAGACTGGTGGCGGGGCGACCATGCGCCAGATCGACGCGGCGACGGTAATCGCGCTGCGGGATCTCGATCGCCCCCATCGTGCGCAGGTGTTCGGTCATGAACTGGCAATCGAGCAGCGCGAATCCCGCCTGCCGCAGCAGCGCCACCAGCCATGCCAGCGCGACCTTGCTGGCGTTGGGCGCGCGGCTGAACATGCTTTCCCCGCAGAACACACGGTCGAAACTGACCCCGTAGAGCCCGCCGACCAGCGTGCGCTCGCCGCTCGCGCTGTCCACCCAGCATTCGACCGAATGGGCATGGCCGGCGCGGTGCAGGCCGACATAGCTTTGCACGATACGCTCGCTGATCCAGGTTTCGGGATGATCCGCGCGCGGCTCGGCGCAGGCTCGGACGACCTGTTCGAAGGCGCGATCGAGCGTGACGGTGAAGCCGTCGCTGCGCAGCACCTTGCGCAGCGATTTCGAGATATGCAGCCCGTCCAGCGGCAAAATCGCCCGCTCGCGCGGTTCGACCCAGAACACTTCGGTATCCTCGCGCCGGTCGGCCATCGGAAAAATGCCGCTGCGATAGGCGAGCAGCAAGGTTTCGACCGGGATAGGAGGGCGAAGAGGGGCATGCATGGCTGCACTCCACAATACATGCGACCGGCCCGCGATGCCAGCACGCAGAGGCCTGAAGGTCAGCCCTTTGCGATGAGGCCAGCCTGCAAAGAGGCCTGCAAAGAGGATTGCCTATCCCGGGAGCCTTCGATAAAGGCACCGCTCCGACGCGCTGCAGGGGTGTAGCTCAGTTGGTAGAGCATCGGTCTCCAAAACCGAGGGCCTGCGGTTCGAGTCCGCACACCCCTGCCATTTTCTTGCGAACCCGCCTCCGCGGGTTCAAGCGCTTCCCGTCTTGGCCTTTACTATTCCGCCGGCTCCACCGGCGCATCGGCGGTATGGTCCTTGCCGGCTGTGCGATTCCCGCGGGACAGCGCGAACACCACGCCCGACAGCATCAGCAGCGCCAGCAGGTTGGGCAGCGCCATCGCCGCGTTGGAGATGTCGCCCAGCCGCCAGACCAGCTGCGAAGGCTGAGTCGCGCCGACATAGATGCCTGCGCACCACAGCACCCGCCAGCCGATATGCAGCGCCTTTTCGCCGCGGCGGCTTGCGCCCGGGATGCGGTCATACAGGAAGGTGATCGCGCGTTCGCCGTAATAGCTCCACGTCAGCAGCGTGGTGAACACGAACAGGATCAGCGCGACCGAAGCGACCAGTGTGCCCAGCGGGATGCCCGCGATCGGGAACGGGAACGCCGCGGCAAACGCGCCGGATGTCGTCACGAACCCGCTCATCGCAGTGGTGCCGAGGTCGGACTGCCACACGTGCTCGACGCTTTGCCCCTGATAGGCGAAGTCGCCCTGCACGGTCAGGATCACCAGCGCGGTCATGGTGCAGATGATGATGGTATCGATGAAGGTGCCCATCATCGCCATGCGGCCCTGCAGTTCGGGATCGTCGGTCTGGGCGACGGCATGGGCCATCGCGGTCGAACCCTGACCCGCCTCGTTCGAGAAAAGGCCGCGCGCCACCCCCGCGCGCAGTGCGAGGATCAGCGCCGCGCCCGCGAACCCGCCGCTAGCGCTCTGGAAGTTGAATGCCCCTGCAAAGATGCGGCTGAAGGTTTCGGGCAAATCGCCGAAGTTCAGCGCCAGCGCGATCAGGGCCATGACGATATAGGTCGCCGCCATGAACGGCACGACCTTTTCCGCGACGGTGCCGATCGACTTGATCCCGCCGATGATGACGATGAACACCGCAATCGCGACCACGGCGCCGCCGAACCAGCGTTCCCACCCGAACAATTCGTTGAGGCCGCTAGCGACTTCGTTGGCCTGGATCGAATTGCCGGTGACCAGCGCGGAAAACAGCGTGCCGATACAGAACACCACCGCCAGCCACGTCCACTTCGGACCGAGGCCCATCATGATGTAGGTCATCGGCCCGCCGCGATAGACGCCGTCGGCGGTGCGTTCACGATAGCGAATCGCAAGGCTGCCTTCCGCAAAGGCCAAGGCCATGCCGAACAGGGCCGTGATCCACATCCAGAAGATCGCGCCCGGACCGCCCAGCGCGATCGCGGTGGCGACCCCCGCCAGATTGCCGGTGCCGACCTGCCCCGACAGCGCGGTGGAGAGCGCGGCGAAGGGGCTGATCTCGCCCGCGCCCGAACCCTTGCGGCTGGCGAACAGCCCGGCAAAGGCGCTGCCCAGCTTGACGATCGGATAGAACCTCAGGCCGACCATGATCCACAGGCCGATGCCCAGCAGGATGATCGTCATCGGCGGGAAGGGCAGCAGTTCCACCCCGTTCCACGTGCCCGCCCAGATGAAGTCCGAGACATTGGTGACGGGCGCGACCAGCCGCTCCCCCAGCGACATCGTGCTGCCTGCTGCCATGTTGATGTGATCCCCGAAGTTGCGGCCTCATGCAAACCCGTTGCCGAAGCCGTGATGTGTCAGGGCGTGCACGCTAGAGCCGCGCTTTCGCCTTGCCTAGCCCTGCCGTCCCTCTTTTCCGCTATCGGCGCACCGGCTGATGCATGCGAGCATCATCTTGCATTTGCTGTGCGCCGGACGTAAAGGGGCGCGGTCTTCCCGACATCGGCAATCATCCAGCCCCTCCGAGACCTTGTCCCGGACGGCGCGGCCCCCTACCTGAAAGCCGACCGGCGAAGACGCAGGCACTACCGAAGGAACGAGGCTCAGATGGCCGAGCAGAAGAATGTGACCGAAGAAAAGAAGCGCAAGACCTCGGTGGCGGAATTCGTCAACCAGGTGCGTGCCGAAACCGCGAAGATCGTGTGGCCGACCCGCGACGAAACGGTGCGCACGGCGATCTTCGTGTTCATCTTCATGGTGATCCTGTCGCTGTTCTTCCTCGCCATCGACAGCGCCTTTGCCGCGCTGGTGGGCGCAGCGATCGGCCTGCTGAAGTAATTCGCGCCCCTGCAGGGCTGCCCGTCAGACGTCATTCCAAGGACAATCCATGGCTCGCTGGTACATCATTCACGCTTATTCGGGTTTCGAGAACAAGGTTCGCGACGCGATCATTTCCGAGGCCGACCGGCTCGGCCTGTCCGAAGGGGTCGAGGAAGTGCAGGTCCCGACCGAGACCATCACCGAGGTCAAGCGCGGCAAAAAGGTGCAGGTCGAACGCAAGTTCATGCCTGGCTACGTGCTGGCCAAGCTGAACATGACCGATGATGTCTATCACCTGGTCAAGAACACGCCCAAGGTCACCGGCTTCCTCGGATCGGGCAACAAGCCGCAGCCGATCTCGGAAAAAGAAGCCGCGCGCTACTTCGGCGGCGTCGCCGAAGCCCAGTCCACGCCCAAGCGCGAGATCAGCGTCGATTACGAAATCGGCGATTCGGTCAAGGTGCTCGATGGCCCCTTCGCCAGCTTCAACGGCATCGTGGAAGAGCTCGATTTCGACAAGGCCAAGGTCAAGGTCAGCGTGTCGATCTTCGGCCGCGCAACCCCGGTCGAGTTGGACTTCGAACAGGTCGAACTGGCGAAGTAGGTTTTTCGCGCCCGCCTCCGCGGGCGCGTCCTCGGCGCGGTTTCTGGCGCTGCGCGCCAGAGCGCCTGCGGCTCGCGCGCGTGCGCTCGCGACTTCTGGCGAAGCCGGTTAATCGCCAAACGGCTTAGGTATGACCCGTTCGTGAAAACCAGCCTCGGCATCTGTCAGCGCAAGCGCCGCTTCGCCACCCGTGAGGAGGCCGATGCCGTGGCTTTACGGGCCGATACCACCTTGCGCGCCTACAAGTGCGCGCTGTGCCGCGCGTTCCACCTCACCAGCCGCACAAAGGGTCTGCGGGTGCCGCGCGCAGTTTGATTGCCGGAAATGGCGTCAGCGGATTGGCGAACCGAATCCCCTCAGCCGCGCTTCTTGCCCGCCGCCTTCTTTGCCGGAGCGGGCGCTGCCTTCATCGCTGCCAGTTCCGCATCGATCGCACTGGACTGCTGCAAGCCGGCAATTTCGTCATCCAGCGATGCGGGCGAGGGGGCGCCGGCCGGGACATCGGCAAATCCGGCGCGGCGTTCGAGCGCCTCGATCCGGTCGATCCGCCTGTCGATATGGGTTTCGCGCTGGGCGTCCGCCATGCGCCGTTCCGACGTTTCGGGCTGAACAAGGTCGGCGATGCGGGCGCTGATCACGGCGCGCTTGGCCTCGAGCTCGGCGATCACGGCATTGGCGTCCGCGATCTGCGAATCGAGCGCGGCAGCAGCGGCGGTAGCGTCCGCAGCCTTTGCGCGCTCGGCCTCGCGGGTAAGCAAGGCCGCGCGGGCGAGGTCTTCGCGTCCGTGATCGACGGCAATCTTGGCCTTGCCGGTCCAGTCTTCGGCCCCGGCAGCTAACCGTGCGGCGGTATCGTGCAAGCGGGTTTGCTGGCGGCGCGCCTTGGCGGCATCGCCGTGGAGCGCGATCAGCGCTTCCTCGATCTCGGATTGCAGCAGCCGCAGCATCTTGCGCGGCTCGCCCGCCTTGCTGACAAGGCTGTCGACATTGCTCGAAACGATTTGGCGTGCACGAATGGCGATAGTGATCATGATTGCCCCTGACTGGCCTGACCGGTTTGGCGTAGCATGATGGAAGTTAATGATTGAAGACGCAGTGAATAACAAGCCATCGGCCGGTCGCGGCGGGTCACGCTGACGCAACCATTTTCCTACCGGCCTGCGCGGCGATAAGGCGCAGGAATGTGCATCGAACGTCTTGTTCCCCGCTCTCTTGATGTGGTCACGGCGTGCGTGCGCCGAAGCGCCAAATCGGGGGCAGCTTTTCGCTTCCTGGACAGTGTCTCATGTGTCTCCTACTTCGGCAACCCAGCGGCAATGCTGAACGCCGTTCAGGCAGAGCAGCCTTGCATTCCGCCCCCAAACCGCTATGCGCGCGCCTTCGCTGGCCCTCGGGTGCAGCGATTCCGTGCGGGAGCCGCTGCAATGCACAAGCAGAGGCGTTTGACCGCTCAACATGAGCCTCCTTCGACAAGCTCAGGACGGGCGGGTCGAAAGAACGGGGCAATAGTGCGATAGGAGTAAGGCCTCATGGCCAAGAAAATTGAAGGCTATATCAAGTTGCAGGTGCCCGCGGGCTCTGCGACTCCCTCGCCGCCGATCGGCCCGGCACTGGGTCAGCGCGGCGTGAACATCATGGAATTCTGCAAGGCATTCAACGCCTCGACGCAGGAAATGGAAAAGGGCATGCCGATCCCGACCGTGATCACGGTCTATGCGGATCGCTCGTTCACCTTCATCACCAAGACCCCGCCGGCGTCCTACTTCCTCAAGAAGGCGGCTGGCCTGAAGTCGGGTTCGAAGGAGCCCAGCAAGATTTCGGCCGGAACCATCAAGCAGTCGCAGATCAAGGAAATCGCGGAAGCCAAGATGGCCGATCTGAACGCGAACGACATTGATCAGGCGATGAAGATCATCGCAGGCAGCGCCCGTTCGATGGGCCTCGAAGTGGTGGAGGGCTAATCCGATGGTGAAGATTTCGAAGCAGGCCAAGGAAATGGCCAATCTCGATCGCGAGAAGCTCTATTCGGTTGAGGAAGCGCTGGCCACTTTGCGCCAGTTCAAGCGCAAGTTCGACGAAACCGTCGAAGTCGCGATGAACCTCGGCGTCGATCCGCGTCACGCCGATCAGATGGTGCGCGGCATGGTGTCGCTGCCGTCGGGCACCGGCAAGGACGTGCGCGTGGCCGTGTTCGCGCGCGGCGACAACGCTGAAAAGGCGCTGGCTGCCGGGGCTGACAAGGTCGGCGCGGAAGACCTGATGGAAGACATGATGGCGGGCAACCTCGATTACGACCGCGTGATCGCATCGCCCGACATGATGGGTATCGTCGGCCGTCTGGGCAAGACGCTCGGCCCCAAGGGGCTGATGCCGAACCCGAAGCTCGGCACGGTGACCCCGAATGTCGAACAGGCGGTGAAGGATGCCAAGGCCGGCCAGGTCGAATTCCGCGTGGAAAAGCAGGGCATCATCCACTCCGGCATCGGCAAGCTGAGCTTCTCCGATGACGCGCTGATGGCCAACTTCAAGGCGCTGACCGAGGCGGTGGTGAAAGCCAAGCCGAGCGGGTCTAAGGGCAAATATGTCCAGAAGATCTCGCTCACCTCGTCGATGGGCCCGGGCCTCAAGGTCGACCTCGCCGAGGTCGAAGGAGCGTAATCTGTTCGGGAGGCGAGCGCATCCGCGCTCGCCTTTCCTCGCTCATGCTACCTGACGGCAGCATCGCGGCGGGCGGCCGGTTGGCCTTGCGGTCCCTGCGGGATCGAGAGGCGCGTCAGTTGATCGGAGCACTTTCCTACAGCGCCGCTTGCGGCGCATTCAGGGGCCGGATGCCGTGTGCGTCCGGCCCCTTTTGCGTCGGGCGGCGGCGGGGCCGCGACGGGCGGTCTTCGAAGCCGGATCATGCGCGCGCCCTGCCGCGTTGATCAGAGGGAAGGAGTATCCCATGATCAAAGCCGTCATCATCGTCGCCGCGATTGCGATCCTTGTCGCGGTCTATCTCACCGATGCCCGGCTGGCCCCTCCGGTCGGTGCCGCCCTGCTGCTCATCGCCATGCTTTATGGCTGGATCGTCAACCGCCGCGCCAGTCGCGCCAACTTGCGCAAGGCGGAAGAAGCGACCCACCGCCAGCGCGAGGAACGCGCGCACGACACCCGCTAAGGGGCCGTTTGACCCATTGATTTTCCTGAACTGTATCACCATCTTAGGTGACAAGTTCGCGCCACGGCATCCTCTCCCGGCGCGCTCATAAAAAGGATAATCGGATGGGCGCTTCCCCCGACGACGGGTCGTTTCTCGATCCCAAGTGGTTTGTCATCGGTTTCGCCATCGCTGCCTTTGCGCTGATCCTGCATTACGATCTTCGCCTTGGCCTGGCGGCAGGCGCGCTGCTCGGCGTGTTCGCTGCGGTGTGGCTGTATCTGGCGCTGCGGTTCGGACTGCTCGGCGGGGCGTACCCGTCCGAACGGCGGGCGATGCAGGAGCGGTTTCGCAAGCAGATCAGCAATCGTCGGCGTGCGGCCAACCCCGATCGCGATCCGCGCTCAGGCGCGTAAGCCTGCCCGGATCCGCCCGAGCGCACCGGATTTGACCGCCAGCGCCTTGGCCTGCGCCACCCCCGCGTCAAACGCCCCCCGCGACATCAGCAAGGCGCGATTGGCCAGCGTCGGGCGCAGCAGCATCAGGCTGGTGCAGGCCGCGCAGTGGGTGCCGAACATCGCCTTGTGCGCGCCTTCGCCCTCGGTGAAGTCGAACCAGCGGTAACGCTCCTCGGCAAACAGCAGCTCCAGCGCGTCCATCTGCAGCACTGTGCCGGGCGACAGGCGGGCGTGATCGGGATCATAGCCGAGATGGGCATAGACCAGAGTCTCGCCCGCCACGGGTAGCGCAAGATAGGCGATTGCCTGCCCCCTGGCGTGGAGCAGGAAGGCGCGCATCCGGTCATCCTCGGCCGCCTCCAGCATGGCGCGGCGCGCAACAGGGGTGTCGGGCAAACCGGCATCGAGCAACCGGGCCTGGTAGGTGCGCGCGGACAAGGGCAGGGCGGCAGTCAGAAAGCGCTCGATCTCGGCCGGGCTGCGATGGTCGGTGATGGTGTAGCCGCCGGTCTCTTCGGCAAGTTTGCGCGCCTTGCGCCGCAGGGTCGAGCGGGTCTTGCCCGAGAACTGCGCGAGGTAATCGGCAAAGCTCTGCCCCATGTCGATATAGTGGCGGCGATAATCCTGCCGGCCCCCCGCGACAAAGCCCGGGAGGCGAGCGGCGAGTTCGTCTAGTCGTTCGGTCGGGGCCGACAACACGCGCACGCCGTCCGGGCCGGGCAGTGGCGGATCTGGGAGGTCGCGGGCGAGCACCTGTTCGAGGCCGAAGCTCCAGGTGGCAAGGCTGCGCGGGACCACGGCCAATCGGCGCGCACCGATGGTGAAATCAATCCCGACCTGACGCGCCTCTGCCATCGTCCGGCCCTAAAGCGCGCCGTAGAGCGAGTTCGAGACCATCTGCTCGGCCAACCGCATGCCGGTGCGTATCGGACTGGCGGGGAGCGGTTGGCTATTGCCGCCAAGTGCCGGCAGCGGCGGCGGGTCATCGGCGAAGGTGGCGGTCTGAACCCCGCGCATGGTGGCGAGGGCGCGCACCAGCCCGGCAAAGCGGCGGCGGACGATGCGGTTCACCGCCATCCGGCGACGATTGATGAGTTCGAAGGAGTGGCTGACCAGCGTGAAGCTTTCCTGCCCGCCGTCGCGTGCATGGCGGATCGCGGCGAGCATCTCGGCAAGGGTCAGCGCGGTGATCTGGGCGTGGCGCTGCCCGCCGCTCATCGTGCCGATGGTGCCGGCGGGAACCTCGATCACGCCATGATGCAGTACGGGGTCGCGGTCTTCGGGGCCGAGGCTGATCCGGCAATCGCCGCCCGCGAGCGCCGGGCAATGGCTCGAATCATAGGCGAGGCCGATTGCCGCCAGCGCGCGCAAGGTATTGTCATCCGCTCCGTAATTGCCCGCACGGAACGCAACGGGCTCCGGCGCGCCCGCCGCCATCAGCGTCGCGCGGGCGTATTCGAGGATCTGGCATTGTTCCTCGAAGGGAAAATCGGCGATGTTGCGGCCGGTCCGTTTCGACGGCAGCGGATTGGCGCTGCCCGCCAGTCCGAGCCATTCGGTATGGCAATGCAACTGCACGTCCTGCCCGGCAGCGATGAGCGGGCCGACAATATCCTCGATCGCCGCTACGCCCCACACCAGCGCGGGCATGGGATCGACAAAGAACACCGCTTTCTGGCCGTATTCGTTCAGCAGATCGATCTTGTGGGTAATGCCCGCAGCGCCCTGGGGCGTGATGCAGGCGATCGAACGGGCGTAGTTTTCCGCCCGGTCAGCCGGTCCCGGCCCGGTATAGAGCCCCGAGGAATACTCGGTGTCGATAGTGATATAGACGCGGGTCATGGCGCAAAGCCACTAAAGGCAAAGGGTTAAGACCGCGTGATGATGTCTCTTTGGCAGGCGCGAAGGTCAGATTCCGCCGGGCGTTACCGTATGTCCGCTGGCGACCAGCCCGCTGGCAAGGCTGTCGCAACAGCGCCTCAGATCCTCCGCACTGGTGGATCGCACCACGAAATTGGCGCCCACCCGGCCTTCGCGGAAGAACGGGTAGGAGCCGATCTGGCAGGTTTCGTGCGCGATTTCGACCTGCCGGAGCAGATCGGCAATCTCGCTTTCGGCGACCCAGCAGCCGATGGTCTCGGTCAACAGCGGAGCGCCGCCTTCAAGCTGGCCGGTGAGCGCATCGAGCATTCCAGCCGTGATGTGCGGCACGCCCGCCATCAGGAACAGGTTGCCGCGCCGGATGCCGGGCGCGCCCGACATGCGGTTGGGGATCAGCTCCGATCCTTCGGGTACGCGGGCCATCCGCAGGCGGCCTTCGTTAAGCCCGCCCTTGGTCGCGTAGTAGTTTTCCAGCAGCGCCCGTGCTTCGGGGTGGATGACCACCGGAACGCCCAACGCGGCGGCGACGGCGTCTACGGTGATGTCGTCATGCGTGGGGCCGATCCCGCCGGTGGTGAACAGATAGTCGTTGGCGGCCCGCAGTTCGTTGACCGCCGCGACGATCCGCGCCTCGATATCGGGCACGACCCGCACTTCGGCCAGCCGGATGCCCTGCACCTGCAGCCAGCTTGCGACCTGCGCGATGTTCTTGTCCTGCGTGCGGCCGGAGAGGATTTCATCGCCGATCACGACAAGCGCGGCGGTCCAGATCTTTTCGGGAGATGTCATGCAGACGGGTTAGGCGAAGGCGGGCGTAATCAAAAGAGATTCGTCGTTGCGAGGCACACATCCCCCGCAACGACGATCAGCAATCATTCCGCCGCTTCCAGCTGCTCCCCGGTGGTCGCCGCATTGGCCCCGGCGCGGGTGAAGGTCAGGATGCCGTCGGTCAGCGGATCATCCTTCATCTGCTTGCGGTCGATCACATATTCCTGATTGAGCCGCCACGGATAGGACACCGAATTGCGCGGCATGATATGCTTGCCGCGCTGGATATAGCCGCTGGAGAAATCGAACACGTCGTCTTCGGTGATGGCGGCCTCGCCCTCCGGAGTCAGCACCGGGGTGGCGATGGTGGTGCCGGTCTTGCGCATATGTTCGAGCACGCGGCAGACGTAATCCGAATTGATGTCCGCCCGCAGCGTCCAGCTGGCGTTCAAATAGCCGAACACCACCGCAAGATTGGGCAGGTTCGAGAACATGCAGCCCTTGTAATAGAACCGCTGGTTGAACGCGACCGGCTCGCCATCGACATGAATGGCGATCTTCCCGGCGACGGCCAGTTTCAGCCCTGTGGCGGTCACGACGATGTCGGCCGGCAGAAACTCGCCATTGGCAAGCCTTACGCCGCCCTTTTCGAAGCTGGCGATGTGGCCCGTCACGATGTCGGCCTTGCCTGCTTTCATCGCCCGGAACAGGTCTTCATCGGGCACCAGGCACAGCCGCTGTTCCCACGGATTATAGGGCGGGGTGAAGCTGTCCTTGTCGTAATCGGGGCCGAGCGCGGCTTCGATCTTCTTGTAGAGCGCGTCCTTCACCTTCTGCGGATTGTCGCGCGCCAGCTTGAAGCTGAAATCCTGCATCTTGATATTCTTGAACCGCGTGAGCCGGTAGGCCAGCTGTTCGGGCAGCACCTTGCGCAGGAAATTGGCGATCGCGTCCTTGGCCGGGCGCGTGAACATCCACGTCGGCGTGCGCTGGAGCATGGTCACATGCGCCGCCTTTTCGGCCATTGCCGGGACGATCGTCACCGCGGTTGCGCCCGAACCAATCACCACCACCCGCTTGTTCGCGTAGTCGAGATCCTCGGGCCAGAATTGCGGGTGAACCACCTGCCCTTCGAATTCCCCGAGATCGAAGCCCGGATCATAGGCTTCATCGTAATCGTAATAGCCCGAGCCGAGATAGATGAAATTCGCGGTCATGCGGGTGCGCGACCCGTCGGCCAGTTCCATTTCGACATGCCAGCGCGCGTCGGCATGGTGGAAATCGGCGCTGATGACCTTGTGGCCGAAACGGATGTGCTGGCGGATGCCGCGCTCGTCCACGATGCGGTCGAGATAATCGAGGATCGCCGGTGCATCGGCGATCGACTTTTCATGCCGCCACGGCTCGAAATCGAAGCCCAGCGTGTGCATGTCGCTGTCCGAACGGATGCCGGGATAGCGGAACAGATCCCACGTCCCGCCAAGATTGTCGCGCCGCTCGACAATGGCATAGCTATGGTGCGGCGCCTTCAATTCCATGTGCGCGGCCATTCCGATCCCGGAAATTCCGGCACCGACGATCAGCACGTCGAAATCTGGCGGTGTGGCTGGCATGGCCCTCTCTCTCCCTTATTGACAGCGATGTAACCACACCGGCGGGGCAAAAGCGAGTCTTGAATGGCAAACTGCAACTGACTTTGCACCCCAAGCCGACGCGGCCCGCCTTCGGGTGCAGCAAACGTCCGCAAGACTAGTTGGCGCAACTATGCTTCACAAACCGGTGCTGCCACTGGCATGATGCTGCGCTGCAACAAAGTATGTTGCATTTATGCTACTATTCTCGAGAACTTGTCTGCGACTCTTGTTAGGTTGCCGGACCCTGATAGGCTCCCTCCACAAACCCGAGATCGGCGAGAAGTCGGCTGGATTGTGGAGAGAGGATCAACATGACACGCAAGCTTTCAGCTTTTGCTGGTGGCCTTTTGGCCTGCAGCGCGCTTACCACCCCCGCATTTGCCCAGGACGAAGCACCCGAGACCCCGCAGGTCAGGGACGACAACGTCATCATCGTGACCGCCACCCGCCGCGCGCAGGACGTGCAGGACATTCCGTTGGCGGTGACGGCGATCTCGCCGCAGCAGCTCGACAATCAGGGCGTGGTCAATATCCAGCAGATTTCGGCACTTGCCCCCAGCTTCACCAGCTCGCAGGCGCAGCTCGCCTCGGGCTCGGTGGTGTTGCGTGTGCGCGGGATCGGCACCACGTCGAACAATATCGGCTTTGAAAGCGCGGTCGGCATCTTCGTCGACGGTGCCTACCAGTCGCGGCCCGGCGTCGCGCTGAGCGAATTCGTCGATGTCGAGCGGGTCGAAGTGCTGCGCGGACCGCAGGGCACGCTGTTCGGCCGCAACACGTCGGCTGGCGCGCTGACCATCACCAACGTCCGCCCCGATGTCACCGAGTTCGGCGGCTTTGTGAATGCCGGCTACGGCAATTTCGACGAGATCAGCGTGCAGGGCGCGATCAATGCACCGATCGTCAAGGATACGGTGGCCGTGCGCCTCACCGGCGCTTACCGCCAGCGCGACGGTTTCCTGACGGTCGTGGATCGGACCGGTGCCGAGGTCGGCGATACCAATGATGTCGATCAGTGGCTGGTTCGCGGGCAACTCGGCTGGGATACGGACAGTGGCCTGCGCGGACGCATCATCGCCGATTATTCCAAGAGCCAGTCAAGCTGCTGCGGCGCGATTGAATTGTACCAGTCGCCGCTGGTCACCGGCGGTGCCTATGCCGCGGTCGGGCTCGGCGCCAATGGCGGCAACGGTCAGCCGACGGTTTCCACCACACCGCGCGATCAGGGCACCTTCGAACAGGCGCTCGACGACCGCATCGTCTCGGCAAACTTCGCGCCGCGCGCCGATGTCGACAATTACGGCGTCACGGGCGAACTCGAATTCCCGGTCTCTGACAATGCGGACCTGATCTTCATCGGTTCATGGCGCACCTATCAAAGCTTCGAGGCTTACGATTCCGATTTCACCGGGCTCGACATCTTCAACGTCGATGCGCTCGACCTCGAAATCGAGACCTGGACGGCCGAACTTCGCCTGCAGGGCGAAGCGATGGGCGGCGCGCTGAATTACATGGTTGGCGGCTTCTATTCGGACGAACAACTCGACCAGTCGGTCAGCTTTGCGCTGGGTCAGGATTACGGTGAAAACGTCGGCGCGCTGCTGTTTGTGCCGACCGGCGGTGCGCTCGGGCCGAACCCGCTGACAGTGTTCACCGGCGTCGATCCGGCGGGCACCACCAACACCAACCGGTTCCAGCAGTCCGCCAAGAGCTACGCGATCTTCACGCACAATTCGCTCGAGCTTACCGACGGCCTCGAACTGACGCTGGGCGCGCGCTATTCGTGGGAGGAAAAGTCGGGTGGGTTCACCCAGACGGCAAGCAACAATCAGATCTGCCCCGCGACGCTGGGTGCGATCGGAGCCGGCGTGGTTCCGGGTGCGCTGGTGCCTTCCTTCATCGGGCTGGGCTGCTTCGGCTTCACCGCTCCGGCCGATCTACCACAAGCTGCCGTCTTGCCGCTGGTGCGCACGTTCCAGTCTGAATTCGACGACGAGGAACTGATCTACACGATCAACCTCGGCTATGAATTCAGTCCTTCGGTCAATGCCTATGCCAGCTTCACGCACGGCTACAAGGCGGGCGGGATCAACCTGGATACCACCGCTGCGGTGGCGGGGGCCGATCCGACCTTCCTCTCGGAAGAGGTCGACGCTTATGAAATCGGGCTCAAGGCGCAGACGGCAAACGGCAATGCCACGGTCAATATCGCGGCGTTCTATGAAGAGTTCAGCAACTTCCAGGTGCTCGAATTCACCGGAACCGCGTTCGCCACCTTCAACGTGCCCGTGGCAGAAACGCGCGGGGTCGAAATCGAAGGCCGCATCCGGCCCAGTGATGAATTGACCTTCAACCTCGGGGCGACGTTCCTGAAGGCCAGCTATCCCGATGATTGCGCCGGTACGCAAACCTCGGTGCAGGTGCTGGCGCTGTGCGGTAACGATCTGACCAACGCGCCGCACGTGATCGCGCTGATGGGTGGATTGTGGGAGAAGCCGATCAACGATTCGACCGAATTCTTCCTCTCGGGACAAGTTCGTATCGAAGACGATCAGCGCACCTCGACCCAGGCGATCATTCTGCCCGGTGCTGCAGAGATCGCCGCAGCGGGCGGCCTGCAGGAAGCGATCGACACCGCGCCGCCGATCATCGCCGACATTCAGGACGGCAAGGCTTTCGTAAACCTTCGCGCAGGACTTCGCTTTGCTGATGGCGCCTATGCAATCGAAGGCTGGGTGACGAACCTGACCGATGAAGTGGTGCGCGGGGTGACGTTCAACACCACTTTGCGCGGTTCGGGCGCGGCCAACTCGCGTTCGGCCTTTACCCTGCCGCCGCGCCAGTATGGTGTGACTTTGCGCGCCAGGTTCTGACGGCTGTAACCAGTTAGCTCCGAAACGGAGCGGGAGAGGGGGCGGCTCGCGATAAGCGAGCTGCCCTTTGTCTTTTTTGTTTTTCTCACCCGCCTCGGCGGGTGCGTCCTCGGTGCGTTTCCGCCGCTTTGCGTCGGGGCACCTGCGGGCGCGCAGTCGCGCTTGCGACGCCTTCGGCGTCGTTACACCGCGACGTGCAAGGCTTGAGGTGGGCACGAAAAAGGCGGCCCGCTGCGGGGCCGCCTTTCCATTCTTCGAACTGGGCGCTGTAACGGTCGCTTTAGCGACCGCAAGGGCGACCGCCCGCCCGCAGCGGGTCCGTAGCGTAGCGGAGGACGTCTAGCGAGGACGTGCCCGCGGAGGCGGGCACGCAAACAAATCACATACTCCTTGCGATCAGCATCTTCATGATCTCGTTCGATCCGCCGTAAATCCGCGCAATACGGGTGTCGCGGTACATGCGGGCGATGGCGTAATCATTGATATAGCCCGCGCCGCCGTGGAATTGCAGGCACTTGTCTACCACTTCGGACTGCAATTCGGTGACCCAGTATTTCGCCATGCTGGCAGTCGCTACGTCGAGCTTGCCTTCGAGCAGCTTGGCAATGCAATCATTGACGAACACCCGCGCCGCGGTTCCGCGCGCCTTCAGATCGGCCAGCACGAACTGGGTGTTCTGGAAATCCCAGATCGTCTTGCCGAAAGCCTTGCGGTTCTTGACGTATTCGACCGTCACGTCGAGCGCCTTTTCGATCCCCGAAATGGCGTTCATTGCGATCACCAACCGTTCCTGTGGCAGTTCGCCCATCAACTGGTAGAACCCGCGCCCTTCCACGCCGCCGAGCAGATTGTCGGCCGGAATGAACACGTTGTCGAAGAACAGCTCGCTGGTGTCCTGCGCATCGAGCCCGATCTTGTCGAGCTTCTTGCCGCGTGCGAAGCCTTCCGCGCCTTCGGTTTCGAGCAACAGCAGCGAAATGCCCTTCGCACCTTCCGCCGGATCGGTCTTGGCGACGACGATGATGAAATCGGCCAGTTGCCCGTTCGAGATCCACGTTTTCGAGCCGTTGAGGCGGTAGCCGTTGCCGTCCTTCAGCGCGGTGGTCTTGATCGCCTGAAGGTCGGACCCGGCATCCGGCTCGCTCATCGCGATCGCGCTGACGAGGTCGCCGGTGACGAGGCGCGGCAGGTATTTCTGCTTCTGCTCCTCGGTGCCGTGGCGCACCAGATAGGGCAGGATGATGGTGTTGTGGAGCGACGCGCCGAAGCCTTCGACGCCGTGCTTGGCCTGCTGGTCGATCACCACCATGTCATGCCGGAAATCGCCGCCGTGGCCGCCATAGGCTTCGGGAACCGACACGCCGAGCAGACCCGCCGCGCCCGCCTCGCGCCAGAATTCGCGTTCGACCTGCCCGTCATCACGCCATTTGTGAACGCGCTTTTCAGGCGCGTGTTGTTGATAGAACTTGCCGACCGCGTCGGCGAAGATGGCGATTTCTTCTTCTTCCATGAAGGCCGGCTGCGGCACATCGATGACGGGCATTTTGGTTCCTCTCTCTCAGACTACAGAACCGTTCGCGGGGAGCTTGTCGAAGCACTGCCTTCTTCTGCACCATTGGCAGAAGAGCAGGGCAGCCCTTCGACAGGCTCAGGGCAAACGGAGAATTGCGCTATTTGCCAGTCCAGTTGGGCTTGCGCTTTTCAGCAAACGCCGCCGCGCCTTCGCGCGCGTCGTGGCTGACGAACACGGGGCCGATTAATTCGCCCTGCTTGGCGTAGCGGTCTTCCATCGCCCAACCGCGCGATTGCTTCATCACCGCCTTGGACACCTTCACCGCCAGCGGGCCGTTGGCGGCGATCTTCGCGGCAAGCGCCTTGGCTGCATCGAGTGCTGGGCCGTCGGTCACCTCATTGATCATGCCGAGGCTGTAAGCGCGCTCCGCCCCGATGAAATCACCGGTGAGCGCCAGTTCGAGCGCGATCCGTTCGGGGATCTGGTCGGGCAGCATCATCACACCGCCCGCTGCTGCCACCAACCCGCGCTTCACTTCGGGAATGCCGAACTTTGCGTCCTTGTGCGCGACGACCAGATCGCAGGCGATCATCAGCTCAAGCCCGCCGGCCAAGGCATAGCCTTCGGCCGCTGCGATCAGCGGCTTGGCGGGCGGAGCCTGCACCACGCCGCCGAACCCGCGCCCTTCGACGCTGGGGGTTTCGCCGCGCAGAAAGCCTTTCAGATCCAT
The DNA here is from genome assembly GCF_024305245.1 of Erythrobacter sp. GTDB lineage: Bacteria > Pseudomonadota > Alphaproteobacteria > Sphingomonadales > Sphingomonadaceae > Erythrobacter. The sequence continues at coordinate 17,811 of NZ_JAMWYX010000009.1, read as the reverse complement.
GCCCGAACAGAACGTGCCGCCCGCGCCGGTGATGATGCCGACGCGCAGATCGTCTTCGGCATCCAGCCGGTCCATCGCTGCCGCGATTCCCTCGGCTGCGGCCTTGGTCATGGCGTTCTTGGCTTCGGGGCGGTTGATGGTGACGATCAGGACGCCGTCCTGAACTTCGGTCAAAACTTCTTGTGTGGCGGTTTCGCTCACGGTTCTCTCCCTTGGTGGCTTGGCCCTGACAGCTTGGGCCCTATCGAAATTGGCATTTCGAATTGAAACTCAATTCTTGTGCGAGTGGTGCAGGCGCTTTACGAACGCGTCAACCGCATTTTCAATAGATCGGAGAGGATCACCATGGCAGACGCTTACATCATCGACGCAGTGCGCACCCCGCGCGGGATCGGCAAGCAGGGCAAGGGTGCGCTTGCCGCGCAGCACCCGCAGCACCTCGCCGCGACCGTGATGAAGGCGATCAAGGATCGCAACAATCTCGACACCAAGACCGTCGATGACGTGATCTGGTCGGTCAGCACGCAAGACGGGATGCAGGCGGGCGATCTGGGCCGCATGGCGGCGCTGGATGCAGGCTATGACATCACGTCGTCGGGCACCACGCTCGACAGGTTCTGCGGCGGCGGGATCACCAGCGTGGCGCTGGCAGCCGCGCAGGTGATGAGCGGAATGGAGGATTGCGTCGTCGCCGGCGGCACCGAAATGATGAGCCTCACCGCCGCGATGGCGAAGGACAAGATGCAGGCCGGATTGAAGCCGCCGATGATGGGCAGCTACAACGAACGCCTGCAGGCGGTGCACCCGCAGTCGCACCAGGGCATTTGCGGTGATGCGATCGCCAGCATGGAAGGCTTCACTCGCGCCGAACTGGACGAAGTCGGCTACCGCTCGCAGCAGCGCGCTGCCGAAGCGATGGCCGAAGGGCGCTTCGCCAAGTCGGTGGTGCCGGTCGTAGCGGATGATGGCACCGTGCTGCTCGACCATGACGAATATCCGCGGCCGCAGACGACGATGGAGGATCTGGGCAAGCTGGAACCGGCCTTCACCAAGATTGCCGACGTGCCGCTGGACGCCAATGGCACCACCTTCCGCAAGCTGATCAACCAGAAGTACCCCGATCTGGAGATCGAGCATTTCCATCATGCGGGCAATTCTTCGGGCGTCGTAGACGGCTCAGCCGCCGTGCTGGTGACCAGCAAGGATTACGCCCAGAAGCACGGGCTGAAGCCGCGCGCCCGCATCGTCGCCACCGCCAATATGGGCGATGATCCGACGCTGATGCTGAATGCACCGGTGCCTGCGGCGAAGAAGGTGCTGGCCAAGGCGGGCCTCACCACCGACGACATCGACCTGTTCGAAATCAACGAAGCCTTCGCGGTCGTCGCCGCCAAGTTCGTGCGCGATCTCGGGCTCGATTGGGACAAGGTCAACGTCAATGGCGGCTCGATTGCGCTGGGCCACCCGATTGGCGCAACCGGGTCGATCCTGATCGGCACTGTTGTCGATGAGCTGGAACGGCGCGGCGGGCGTTATGGCCTCGTGACGATGTGCGCGGCGGGCGGGATGGCGCCGGCGATCATCGTCGAGCGGGTCGACGGCTTTGTCGACTGAGGTGCCTGATTCCACTCCGGTGATCATCGGGGTGGGCCAGTATTCGGAGAGGGTGGGCGAGCCTGGCTATGCCGCCCTCTCCTATATGGACCTTGGCGGGCGGGCGCTGGCCGCGGCGATTGCCGATGCCGGAGCGAGCGGAAACGTGGCGGGTGCGATCGATACGCTCGCCGCGATCCGGGCCTTCGAAATGTCGCGCCCGGATCGGGTGCCGCCGTTCGGCGCGCCCAACAATGTGCCGCGCGCCTTGGCGCAGCGCGTCGGCGCGAACCCCAAGCGGGCGATCCTGACCACCACCGGCGGGCAGACCAACCAGCAATTGGTCGGCGAATTCGCGGCGGCCATCGCGGCGGGTGAAAGCCAATGTGCGGTGATCGTCGGTGCCGAAGCGATCTCGACCGTGCTGGCGCTGTCGGCCAAGGGCGAAAAGCCCGACTGGTCGGAGGAGGTCGCAGGGGACTTTGAGGATCAGGGTTTCGGGGTGGAGGAATTGCTGGAGCCTGCGCTGTTCGCCCACGGCGCAAGCGGGGCGATCCCGCTTTATGCGCTGGCGGAAAACGCACGGCGGGCCAAGCTTGGCTTGGGACTGGACGACTACCGCCGCGAAATCGGCACACTATTCGCGCCCTTCACCAAGGTGGCGGCGGCGAACCCGCACTCCGCTGCGCCGGTGGAGCGCAGCGCGGAGGAACTGGCGACGGTTACCGACCGCAACCGCATCGTTGCCGAACCCTATCCGCGCATGACCGTGGCGCGCGATCAGGTGAATCAGGCGGCAGCGATCATCGTCGCCAGCGCAGGATTGGCCCGTGCGCTGGGCGTGCCGGAGGACAAGTGGGTGCACATCCACGCCGTGACCGCCGCCACCGAACTCAAGCTGTCAGAGCGGCCCGATCTTGCGGCCAACCCCGCCTCCATCGCCAGCGTCGATGCGGCGCTGGCGCGGGCGGGGAAGGAGATGGCCGACATGCGCTACATCGATTTCTATTCCTGCTTCGCGATCCCCGTGTTCAATCAGTGCGACCACTTCGGCCTTTCCGCCGACGACCCGCGCGGGCTGACGCTGACTGGCGGCCTTCCGTTCTTCGGCGGGGCGGGGAACAACTACTCGGCCCATGCCATCGCCGAGGCGGTGCATCGGGTGCGGGCCGACCGGGGCAGTTTCGCACTGGTCGGCGCGAATGGCGGGTGGATGAGCAAATATGCCACCGGCATTTACTCCACCACGCCCGCCGACTGGAGCGCCAACGACCGCTTCGCCAAGCTTCCGAAGGCAAGTGACGCCGTTCCTGTCGCCACCGCACCGTTCGATCGAGCCACGGTCGAAACCTACACCATCAACCGTTCGCCAAAGGGTGACGCGGCGATTTTCATCGGGCGCAATCCGGCGGGCGAGCGGGTGTGCGGCAATGCCGACCTCGCTGATCCGGCCACAGCAGCGGCGTTCGAAGGTGGGCAGCCATTCGGAGCGCAGCTGGCGGTGAGCCGCGATGACAGCAAGCGGAACATCGGGCGGGTCGTCTAGCCAGCCCTCCCACCCTTGCGCGAACCGGCGATTTGGGGTATTTGGTTTCAATTGAAACTAACTGCCAGCCAGCGGGGATCACTGTCATGAATGCGCCCACCAAAGACCTGTTCGAAAACCCCGCGGGCCTCGACGGGTTCGAATTCGTCGAGTTCTGCGCACCCGAAAAGGGCGTGCTCGAGCCGGTCTTTCAGGCGATGGGCTTCACTCGCGTGGCACAGCACCGGTCGAAGGACGTGCACCTGTGGCGGCAGGGCGGCATCAACCTTATCGCCAATTACGAACCGCGCAGCGCGGCTTGGTATTTCGCGCGCGAACATGGCGCGTCGGCCTGCGGGATGGCCTTCCGCGTGCGCGATGCGGCCAAGGCCTATGACCACTTGATCGCCCAGGGCGCAGAGCCGGTCGCCAATGATCCCGGGCCGATGGAATTGCGCATTCCCGCGATCCGCGGAATCGGCGGCGCGATCCTCTATCTCGTCGACCGCTATGACGGTGCGGCAAGCGGCAACGGCCTCACCATCTACGACATCGATTTCGAATACCTGCCCGGCGCCGAAAAGCACCCCGAAGGCGCGGGCTTCCACACCATCGATCACCTCACCCACAACGTCTATTCGGGTCGGATGAAGTACTGGGCCGATTACTACGAGACCCTGTTCAACTTCCGCGAGATCCGGTTCTTCGACATCAAGGGCGAATATACCGGCCTGACCTCGAAAGCGCTGACCGCGCCCGACGGCAAGATCCGCATCCCGCTCAACGAGGAAGGTGAAGGCGGCAAGGGCCAGATCGACGAGTTCCTGAAGGCCTTCAACGGCGAAGGCATTCAGCACATCGCGCTGATCTGCGAAGATCTCCCGGCGTGCTGGGACCGCCTCCAGAAGCTTGGCGTTCCCTTCATGACCGCGCCGCCCGCGACCTATTACGAGATGCTCGACGAACGTCTGCCCGGCCACGGCGAGGACGTGAGCAATCTTCAGATGCGCGGTATCCTGCTCGATGGCACCACCGAAGGCGGCAGCCCCCGTCTGCTGCTGCAGATCTTCGCGCAGGCGCAGGTCGGTCCGGTGTTCTTCGAATTCATCCAGCGCAAGGGCGATGACGGCTTTGGCGAGGGCAATTTCAAAGCCCTGTTCGAAAGCCTCGAACGCGACCAGATCATCCGCGGCGTGCTGAATGTCGAGGAACCGGCGGAGTAACTGATTTCGTCATTGCGAGGAGCCGAAGGCGACGTGGCAATCCATGGATTGCCGTCGCATCCGGGCGCTAGGGCAGTCTATGGATTGCTTCGCTGCGCTCGCAATGACGAGAGGAGAGGAATGAACATGACCCACCCCGTTAATCTCGCCGGAATCCACCACGCCGCCTATCGCTGCAAGGACGCGAAGGAGACGGTGGAGTGGTACGCCCGCGTGCTTGGCATGACCTACACCACCGCGTTTGCGGAGGATCACGTGCCGTCCACGGGCGAGTATGATCCCTACATGCATATCTTCCTCGATGCGGGGAACGGCAACATCCTCGCCTTTTTCGAACTGCCGAATCAGCCGGACATGGGCCGGGACGCCAATACCCCTGTATGGGTGCAGCATCTGGCGCTGAAGGTGCCGGACGAGGCTGCGCTGCTGGCCGCCAAGGCGCATATCGAGGCGCAGGGCATCGACGTGCTCGGCCCGACGCATCACGGCATCTTCAAGTCGATCTACTTCTTCGACCCCAACGGCCACCGCGTGGAACTCGCCGCCGATATCGGGACGGACGAACAATATGCCGAACTCGCCCGCGTTGCGCCTGTCATGCTGGAGGAATGGTCGCAGACCAAGAAAGCCCCCCGCCACGCGGACTGGCTGCATGAACTGGCGCGCAAGGAACATGCTGAAAAGCAGGGCTGATCGCCTGTTGCGCTAATTTGATCTGACGCAAAGCGCACCGTCGCTTCTTCCCCCACCTTGGCACCATCCAAGAGGGGGAGTCGGCCCATGCGCATTCTGTTCGTTCATCCCAATTACCGTTCCGGCGGGGCAGAGATTGCAGGCACATGGCCGCCTGCATGGGTGCCCTACCTCACCGGCCCGCTGCGCCGCGCCGGGTTCGACGATATCCACTTCATCGACGCGATGACCGAAGGCTTGTCGGATGATGACCTCGCGGCGCGCATTGCCGCGCTCCAACCCGATGTGGTCGGCACCACCGCGATCACCCCGTCAATCTACGCTGCCGAGCGCGTGCTCGAAGTCGCCGCGCTGACCGTGCCTACGGCCGTGCGGGTGCTGGGCGGTATCCACGCGACCTTTATGTACGGGCAGGTTCTGGCCGAAGCCCCGCATATCGACGTGATCGTGCGCGGCGAGGGCGAGGAGATCGCGGTCGAGCTGTTCACCGCGATCAAGGAAGGCCGCTGGATTGCCGACCGCCGCAACATTCAGGGTCTGGCCTACCGCGACGGCGAGCAGATCATCGCCACCGAAGCCGCGCCCACTATCAAGGACATGGCCAGCATCAAGCCCGATTGGGACATCCTCGACTGGGACCAGTACAAGTACATCCCCTTGGGCACCCGCGTCGCCATCCCTAACTTGGCGCGCGGCTGCCCCTTCACCTGCTCGTTCTGTTCGCAGTGGAAGTTCTGGCGCGACTACCGCGTGCGCGATCCCAAGGACGTGGTCGACGAAATTCAGGAGCTGCATGAAAAGCACGGCGTCGGGTTCTTCATCCTCGCCGACGAGGAACCGACGATCAACCGCAAGACATTCATCAGGTTCTGTCAGGAATTGATTGATCGCGGCCTGCCCGACAAGGTCAAGTGGGGCATCAACACCCGCGTCACCGATATCTACCGCGACAAGGAATTGCTGTCCTTCTACCGCAAGGCTGGGCTCGTCCACGTCAGCCTCGGCACCGAGGCGGCAGCGCAGATGAAGCTCGACCGGTTCAACAAGGAAACCAAGGTCGGCGAGAACAAGGAAGCAATCCGCCTGCTGCGCGAGGCCGACATTTTCGTCGAGGCCCAGTTCATCGTCGGGCTGGACAATGAAACGCCCGAGACGCTGGAGGAAACCTACCAGATGGCGTGGGACTGGCAGCCCGATCTTGCCAATTGGGCGATGTACACGCCCTGGCCCTACACCCCACTGTTCGAGGAACTGAAGGATCAGGTCGAGGTCCACGATTTCAGCAAGTACAATTTCGTCACCCCGATCATGAAGCCCGCAGCGATGGAGCGCGGGGAACTGCTCAACGGGGTGATGAAGAACTACCGCCGGTTCTATATGCAAAAGGCGCTGTTCCACTATCCGTGGCGCGGCACCGGCTTCCGGCGGCGGTACCTGCTAGGGTGCCTCTATGCCTTCCTCAGGGCCGGGTTCAAGCGGACGTTCTACGATCTCGGCAAAGCCGGGTATTGGGGGCCGCAGACATCGAAAAGGCTCGATTTCCACTTCGACGAAAGCCGCGCAGCGGCGGCCGATGCCGCGACCGATTGGGAAACTAATGCCGACAAGGCCGCGCAGGCGCAGGAACGGCGCGATGCGGTGCGGGCACAGATGAAAGCCAGAGGGCAAGAACGCGCACAGGACCGGCTGGAGCTGTGATGTGGGCGGCGCACCTGCCGCAGCGCTGATTGGGCCGAACGCCGTCTTGCAGGCGGTGACGGTGATGGAAGAACGGCTGGGCCATGCCGAAACGCTGGCGATCCTTGCCGACGCGCAGATCGACCTGCTGCCGTCGGGCGAGTCCATGATACCCGAATTGCATGCGCTCAGGCTGCACCGCTGGCTGGCGCTGCACGATCCGCTCGGTAGTTTCACCATCGCGGAGGAGGCGGGCAGTCGCACCGCCGATTACATCATCGCCAACCGCATCCCCGGACCCGCCGTCTGGCTGCTGCGGCACCTGCCCGCGCGCCTTGCCGCACCGCTGCTGATGGCGGCGATCCGCAAACATGCGTGGACCTTCATCGGGGCGGGGGTGTTCGCGCCGCAAGGGGCGTGGCGTTTCAGCATAGATCGCAGCGCCGCCGGTGACGTCATCCCGCCGCCAGAGAGCCTGTTTCTCTGGTACGCGGCGGTGTTCACGCGGTTCTATCAGCGTCTGGTCGCCGAGGATTGCATCTGCTGTGTCGAGGCCACCACTGGCGGCGACCCGCGTGCGCGGCGTTACCGGATCGCACGTGGCGGCTGAGCCGGACCGGCGCCCTATTCCTGCCGGTCAGCGCAGAACAGCCGGATTTCGCGCCGCTCGACATCATAGGTCAGGCGCGAACAATGCGCGATCTGGTCGCGGCCGATCCGGGTCAGCAGATCGGGCTTGCCGCGCCCTTTGCGGCGGCTGACGAGGATCTGGCCTTTCCGGAAGCGCGGATCGTCTTCGCCGATCTCGCCCACCCGCTTGGGGTCACCGTAATCCTCCACCCGCACCGCGAAGGTATCGATCAGCAACTCGCCCAGTTCCAGCGGCCGGGCGATACGCATGGTCCGGGTCGGGCGTTCGACCGCGAAGTCCATGATCGCGGTGCCATCCGAACCCGGCACGAACCCGCCGTCGAGATGGGTCGCGATGAAATTGGCAGTGGGCGCGGTGATCAGGTTTTCGGCCCGTTCGGGCACGAACACCATCATCAGCCGCCTCTTGCCCACCGTCACCTCGGTGCCGAGCCGGGCATTATTGCGCCCGCCTGCCCGTGCCAGCGTGAAGATATGTGTCCGCTCGCCGGGAACGGGTGCCGCAAGTTCGAAGGTGATGCGCTTGTGCGGCAGGTTGTGCACGCCGATTACGCCATCGGCGCGGGTCGATACTGGACGATCCGCCCAGCTGATCGTCATCGCCTGCGGCCCGGCGCCGAAATCGATCGTTTCCACGCCGCTCCAGCCGGGTACCGAGACGGGGCCGAACAGCCACCCGCGCTGGCCCGTCGCGACCAGTTGCAGCCGGGCGGCAAGATCGGGATTGACGATCGGCGGGCCGAACGCCTCGGCGCTGACCTCAAGCTGGACCGGCGCGCCGTTCAGCAAGACTTCGATAATGGCACCGCCGCGCAGCGCCAGTTCGTCGGGCAGCGCCAGTTCGTCGGGCAGCGCCAGTTCGTCGGGCAAGACAGCAGATTGGGCCGCCCTGGCAGGCGCCAAAGGCAGCCACGCGATCGCCATCGCGATCAGGATCACAAGCCGGACATGCATGACGAAAGCCCTTAATGCTCGGAACCGGAAGGCTATCGGCTTCGGGCTGGCAGGACAAGTCGCGCGCGGCACCGGCCCGGCAATGCGCTCAACCCAGCAGCATCACGTTCATCAGGCGGCCGGGCAGGATAAAGGCGAAGATACCGGGGATCATCAATGCGCCCACGAACAGGCTCACGATCTCGGCCTTGTGCCCCTTGATGTCGCCCGCCCGCGCCTTGCGGACCGTCAGCCACGCAGCACGGTAGGTGAAGGGCACGAAGATATGGATCCATGACATCGCCATGCCTTCGTGGATGAACAACGTCGAAGTCGCGGTAATCACCATCAGGGCAATCCACAGCTTGCCGAGTTGCTTGTGCATGGGCGTGCCCTTGGGTGCGACAAGGAGGAACAGGCCCAGCGGCACGCAGGGGATGACGGTGGCGACATGGAACATCACCGCGGCATTGCCCAGATGCGGTAAGTCCGGCGCAAAACCGAACAGCGCCCGCGCAACCGCAAGGATGCACACGGCTGTCATCACCGTCCCTGACACCAGCACGATCGAGCGGGTGAAAGGCGCAAGGTCCATCGCACCGGCGGAGCGGTTGAAGCGCTTGAACGCGGCCATCGGGTTGGAAAAGGTTGCACTGGTCATGGCGAAAGCTCCGTTGCGAATTGCTGTTGGAGCCACAATGAAGCGCGCCTGTTCGCCAGCAACGCTCACTACGCCATGCGGCCGGGCCGTTCGTGAAATGCACGCCGGTTCGGTGGTTCGGTGCCCCTTTGCCACTTTACGAAGCGCGAATGGGCAGGCATTCGGGTTAGTATGGCAGTGGGATCAGGCGAACCGGCAATGAGCAATCGTGCACTGTTCTGGCGCAGGACGCTGACCGACCTCGCGATCATGACTGTGATTGCCGTCTTCCTCGCCATCATCGGACCGTTCGGATCGATCGGCGAACCCTTTCCGGTTCGGCTGCTCACCTGGCTCGCCTTTGCCTACCTTGGCTACGTGATCTATTCGCCGATGGGGTACTGGGTTGATCGGGCGCACGATGCGCTGGCGTTGCCAAAGGCGCCCTTGTGGCTTGTCGCTGTCGTGATCGGCACCGTGCCGATGACCGTGGTGATCTATTTCATCCAGTTCATGCCCGACCTGCCGCCACTGCCTACGCCCGAGCAGGCGCTAACGAGCTATTTCTACGTCTTCGTTATCGGCGGCGCTGTGACCTTGTTGTTCAATGTTCTGGGCCGGTATGCGGAACGCGCCGAAGGCATTCCGCGGCGGCCCGCCGCGCCGGTGCCATCGCAGGTGAGCCTGTCTTCAAGCACTTCCAACCCGCTATACGACCAGCTGCCGCCGGAACTGGGCAGCGATATCGTCGCCTTGGAGATGGAGGATCATTATGTCCGCGTCCATACTGCGCTGGGATCGGCGCTGGTGCTGATGCGGCTGCGCGATGCGATGCAGCTTTTGGGCGATCTGGAAGGGATGCAGGTCCACCGCAGCTGGTGGGTCGCCCGCGCTGCGGTGGAGGATGTGCTGCGCGACGGGCGCAATATTCGCCTGAAGCTGGCGCGTGATCTGGAGGCGCCTGTGGCCCGCGCCAAGGTCGCCGACCTGAAGGATGCGCGCTGGATTTAGGCCGTGTGCCTAACCCCTCGCGGCGCGATACATCGGCGTCATGACCGGCGATGTACCTGCCTGAATCTCGCCCATCACCGCGAACCCGTGCCGTTCATACAGCGAGATGTTGCGCGGGTTCGACGATTCCAGATAGGCGGGCAGACCGGCCTGGTCGACGACCGTCAAGGCGTGCTTCATCAGGGCGGCCCCTAGGCCCTGTCCGGTTGCGAACGGATCGGCCGCGATCATCGGCAGGTACCAGCACGGCGCTTTCGGGTGGAAATCGTCCATCTGCGCCATGAATGCGCCGATTTCCTCCAGCCGTTCCGGCGCGACGCTCTGCGCGGCGAGCAGCATCATGCGGTCGGAATCGGGCTCGACCTCGGGCGGCAACCACATCGCGGCGGCGCGCCGACAGTCGGTCTCGTAGACGCTGCCATGCACAAACCCGTTTCCACCGAAGGCGTCGGCGAATTGCGGCTGGATCTCGAAATATTGGGCCGGATCGGGCCACACCCAGCGCGCGACCGGATCGGTGGCGAAGCCGAGGGTGATAGTACGCAAAATCGCCGCGCGGCGACCTTCGCTTGCCGTTTCAACTCCGACCATCTGCATCGATTATGTCCTCCCCCGGCGCATGACCGATTGCCAGCATAGAAGCACGGCGCAGGATCGCAAACAGACACGAAAAAGGCCCCCGGCGCATGGGTAATGCGCCGGGGGCCGATTGCGACCCTGACCACAAGGAGAAGGTCAGGATGGATGAGGGTGCATCAGGTATTACGCGTGATACTTTGCGAAGCTCACATCGAAGCGGTCCGCGTTCATCACCTTGTTCCAGGCCGAGATGAAGTCGCACACGAATTTGCCCTCGCATCCGTTTTCGGCATAGACCTCGGCCTGCGCGCGCAGCTGCGAGTTCGATCCGAACACCAGATCGGTGCGGGTCGCGCGCCACTTTTCCTCGCCGGTGGCGCGGTCCACCCCGACATATTCCTCGTCCCCGCTTTCATCGACGGGCGACCACTTGGTCCCCATGTCGAGCAGGTTGCGGAAGAAATCGGGGGTAAGCCTGCCCGGGGTGTCGGTGAGGACGCCGATCTTGTAGCCGTGATGCGCGTGCTTGCTCACTGCGCCCAAGGCACGCAGCCCGCCGACCAGCACCGTCATTTCCGGGATCGACAGGCCGAGCAGATGCGCGCGGTCGATCAGCATTTCCTCAGTCTTCACGCTGGCCTTGGTCTTGAGGTAGTTGCGGAAGCCGTCGGCAAGCGGCTCCATCGGTTCGAAGCTGGCCGCATCGGTGTGTTCCTCGGTCGCATCGCCGCGCCCGCCCATGAATGGCACGGTCACGTCGAACCCGGCGTCCTTGGCAGCCTTCTCGACCGCTGCCGAGCCTGCCAGCACGATCGCGTCGGCCATGCTCAGCGAACCGCGATGCGCCTCGATGGTGTCGAGCACCTTGCCCAGTTCCTCGGGATCGTTGACCGCCCAGCCGCGCTGCGGTTCCAGCCGGACGCGCGCGCCGTTGGCGCCGCCGCGGTGGTCCGAATTGCGGTAGGTCGAGGCCGAAGCCCATGCCGCCTTGACCAGTTCGCGCACCGACAATCCGCTGCCGAGGATCGCGTCCTTGAAGCGGGCGACCTCCGCATCCGAAGGCGCGGTGCCGGCGGGAACCGGGTCCTGCCAGATCAGGTCTTCGGCCGGGACTTCGGGGCCCATGTACCGGATCTTCGGCCCCATATCGCGGTGGCACAGCTTGAACCATGCGCGCGCAAAGGCATCGTCCAGCGCCGCCTGATCGTTGAGGAAACGCTCGGAAATCTTGCGATATTCCGGATCACGCTTCAGCGCCATGTCGGCGGTGGTCATGATCGTCGGCACCTTCTTCGAAGGGTCGCGCGCATCGGGGGCCATGTCCTCGGGATCGGGATTGATCGGGGTCCACTGGTTGGCCCCGGCAGGCGACTGCACCAGCTCAAATTCGTACTTGAACAGCAGCCGGAAGTAGTCGTTGCCCCACGCGGTCGGGTTGGGGGTCCAGGCGCCTTCGATGCCGGAGGTGGTGATGTTGCCGTTGGCGATCTCCTCCTCGTCGTTCAGCCAGCCGAAGCCCATCAGGTGCAGGTCTTCGCTTTCCGGAGCGCCGCCGAAGGTATCGGCCGGGTGCGCGCCGTGACACTTGCCGAAGGCGTGACCGCCTGCGGTGAGCGCGACGGTTTCCTCGTCGTTCATCGCCATCCGGGCGAAGGTTTCGCGCATGTCGCGGGCCATGCCTTCGGGGTCATGCGGGTTGCCCTGCGGCCCTTCGGGATTGACGTAGATCAGGCCCATCTGGATCGCGGCGAGCGGGTTTTCGAGCGCGCGGCCTTCCTTGGGGTGGATGCGGGTGGCAACGCCTTCGTTGACCCATTGCTCTTCGGTGCCCCAGTAGACCGACTCGGGCTCGAACACGTCCTTGCGTCCGCCGCCGAAACCGAACACCGGGCCGCCCATGCTTTCGATGGCGACATTGCCGGTGAGGATGAACAGGTCGGCCCAGCTGATATTCCTGCCGTATTTCTGCTTGATCGGCCACAACAGGCGGCGCGCCTTGTCGAGGTTGCCGTTGTCGGGCCAGGAATTGAGCGGAGCGAACCGCTGCTGGCCGCTTCCAGCCCCACCACGTCCATCACCGGTACGGTAAGTACCTGCGGCGTGCCACGCCATGCGGATGAAGAACGGGCCGTAGTGGCCGTAATCCGCCGGCCACCACGGCTGGCTATCGGTCATCAGCGCGGTCAGGTCAGCCTTCAGTGCATTGTAATCGAGCGCGTTGAAGGCCTCGGCATAATCGAAATCCTCGCCATAGGGATTGGCGCTTTTGCCCTGCTCGGTCAGAATGTCGAGCTGCAGCGCATCGGGCCACCAGTCGCGGTTGGTGCGTCCCAGCAGGTTGCGCATTTCGCTCGATCCGTGGAACGGGCAGCCGCCGCTCATTTCTCCGGTCTTGGCATCCATGATCGTGTCTCCTCTCAGCCGTTGTTTTGTCAGACTCGCCCCGAGGGGGAGAGCCTATGGCGAGAAGATTACGCTTTCAGGATGGTGCGTCCAATCGATTAATGCGCGGCGATTGATTGAGTAAGGCGATTATACTCCGCACGCCATCCGGCGTGCGAAATCCTCGGCCCTTGCGGGCCTGCGGGCGGGCAGTCGCCCTTGCGGTCCGCATTCGCGGGCCGAAGTTGCGATCAAGCGAGCCGTGGCGGGATGAAAAAACGGGCTCCCGCAGGGGAGCCCGCAAGGCCGACTGGCCGCCCGCAGCGATGCGACCTTCAGGTCGCGTGAGCGAGGAAGCGCACTCGCGGATGCGAGCGCGCCCCTACAAATTATGCGGCTTGCGCGATATCCTCGACCGGCTCGTTGCGGATCAGGAAGTCGAACGCGCCGAGGCCGGCCTTCGCGCCTTCGCCCATCGCCACCACGATCTGCTTGTGCGGCACAGTGGTGCAATCGCCCGCGGCGTAGATGCCGGGGAGGTTGGTCGCGCCGTGATCGTCGATGATGATCTCGCCGAACTTGCTGAGTTCAAGTCCGGTTTCCCGCAGCCATTCGGTGTTGGGAACAAGGCCGATCTGGATGAACACGCCTTCGAGCGTGATCCGGCGTTCATCGCCGCTCGCACGGTCCTTCACCACCAGCCCGTTCACGCGGGTGCCGTCACCCAGCACTTCGGTGGTCTGGCCGTTGGTGATGATCTCGACATTCGGCATCGAGCGCAGCTTGCGTTGCAGCACTTCGTCGGCGCGCAGTTTGGTGTCGAATTCGATCAGTGTGACGTGGCCGACGATCTTGGCGAGGTCGATCGCCGCTTCGACGCCGGAATTGCCCCCGCCGATCACCGCGATGCGCTTGCCCTTGAACAGCGGGCCGTCGCAGTGCGGGCAATAGGCCACGCCCTTGTTGCGATACTCCGCTTCGCCCGGCACGCCGAGATTGCGCCAGCGCGCGCCGGTGGAAAGCACCAGCGAACGCGCCTTGAGGGTCGCGCCATTGGCCATCACCACTTCGTGATAGCCGCCGACGTCCTTCGCGGGCTTCAATTCCACCGCGCGGGCCAGATCCATCAGGTCGATCTCGTATTCACCGACGTGGGCTTTCAGGCTGTCGGTCAGCTTCGGCCCTTCGGTATAGGAGGTGCCGGGCAGGTTCTCGATCCCGAGCGTGTCCATCAGCTGCCCGCCAAAGCGTTCGGCCGCGATCCCCGTGCTGAAGCCCTTGCGCGCGGTATAGACCGCCGCCGCCGCACCGGCAGGGCCGCCGCCCACCACCAGCACCTCGAACGGAGCCTTGGAGGCAAGCTTTTCCGCCGCACGCGCATCGGCATTGACGTCAAGCTTGGACAGGATCTCGGCTAGTTCCATCTTGCCGTCGTAGAACGGTTCGCCATTCAGGAAGGTCGCGGGCACCGCCATGATGTCGCGGCGCTCGACCTCGTCCTGGAACGTGCCGCCTTCGATCAGGGTTACGGTGATGCGCGGGTTTTCGAATGCCATCAGCGTCAGCGCCTGCACCACGTCGGGGCAGTTGTGACAGCTGAGCGAGAAGAACATCTCGAAATTGAAATCGCCTTCCAGCGCGCGCACCTGTTCGATCAGGTCGGCGTCAACCTTGGGCGGGTGGCCGCCGGCCCACAGCAGCGCGAGCACCAGCGACGTGAATTCATGCCCCATCGGCAGGCCGGCAAAGCGCACCCACTTGGCCGGGTCGCTGGCGCGGCGGATCACGAAGCTGGGCTTGCGATCATCGGTGCCGTCGAACTGTGCGGACACCAGATCGTGCTGCGCGGCGATCTGTTCGATCAGGGCGCGGGTCTGGCGCGACTTCTCGCTATCATCGAGCGAGGCGACCAGTTCGATCCCTTCGCGCAAATTGCCGAGATATTGCTTCAGCTGGGCCTGCATTGCGGCGTCGAGCATGATGTCCTCCGGGCGCGGCGGGCGCGCGTGAATTCTGGGATAATTCGTAGGTGAGGTAACGCGGAACCGGATGCCACCTGCCCGACAAGGGGGGGGGGGAGTGGGCGGGCACATCCGGTCCCGGCTACGACCCGAGGGCTTGGCGCCATCGGGATTTTACGGCCAGCGCGAGGTTTCGAGGGGGGGAGGGGATCCCCCGCGCTGGCCGGTCTTGTTACGTCAGATCTTGCCGACGAGGTCGAGCGAGGGAGCCAGCGTGTCGCTGCCTTCTTCCCACGCTGCCGGGCAGACCTGACCGGGGTTAGCCCGCACATACTGCGCGGCCTTGATCTTGCGGGTCAGTTCGTTGGCATTGCGGCCCACGCCTTCACAGGTGATTTCCATGATCTGGATCACGCCGTCCGGATCGACCACGAAGGTCGCACGGTCGGCCAGACCAACGCCTTCGCGCAGCACGCCGAACTGGTTCGACAGCACGTGGTTCTGGTCGCCCAGGAACGGGAAGGTCAGCTTGCCGATCTTGTCCGAAGTGTCGTGCCAGGCCTTGTGGCTGAAATGCGTGTCGGTGCTGACGCCATAGACTTCAACGCCCATCGCCTGAAGCTGGCCGTACTTTTCGCCCATGTCTTCAAGCTCGGTCGGACACACGAAGGTGAAATCGGCCGGGTAGAAGAAGAACACCGACCACTTGCCGGCGAGATCGGCGTCGGTGACGTCGAAGAAATCCTTGCCCGCCTGAAACGCGGTCGCCTTGAACGGCTGGAGAGTCGAACCGATAATACCCATGGGAATTTTCCTTTTGATGGGGTTGAGAGAGAGGGTTGAAACTGATGCTGCCCAGATAGGGTATTCTGCGCTGCACAAAAGGTGATTGTTGCGATTGCGAAGATCGGATTTATCAATCGTGGCGGCGGGAACCGGGTTGGTTTGGCGTTCACCCGCTTGTCAACGATGTCGCCCCGGAATTGATCCGGGGGCGTAGCGATAGCGCAGAGAATGATTCAATTTGGCCAACCCGATTGCCAGTGTGAAGATAGGCTAGCGTTGCGCTTGGTCTGCTTTTGGGGGCTAGCAACCGATTTCGCTATGACCGCATGTGGGTGGAAAAGCGACGGGGGAGGACATCTGGCCCGTATCGTGTTAACTAGGCTACATCATCAGCCGAATTTCAGGGAGCTGATGGCTGAGAGACATGGTGCTCCCCCTGCAAAATGGAGCGGTGTCGTTTCCCACGCGTTGATAATCGAAGACGATTTTTGGCTTGCCGTCGAAATGAAAGAGGCTCTGGGGGAACTCGGCTATGCCACTTTCGATTTGGCCACTCGCATGCGGCAGGCGATTGCTTATGCCGAGCAGCAGTGCCCTGATCTTATCATCGCCGACCACATGATCGTCGGCGGGACTGGAGCCGAAGCTATCGCTACGATCTGCTCGGACGTGCCCGTTCCTGTGGTGTTCGTCACCTCCAGCCGGTCACAGGTGCAGCAAAGATTACCCGCGGTGCCTGTTGTAGATAAACCGTGGACCACCGCAACGCTTCATGAGGCTATAAACCAAGCGATCGAGCGGCCGTTTCGCACCGGCTAGATCTCTTCGGAAGCTCATGGTTGACCGAAAAGCCCCGACGGATCGCATTTCAAGATTTTGGATCCTGGGGACTGACCTGCCGAAGCTGGTTGGCGGATTCCTAGGTTATGCGGCGGCAGCAGGCACGGCCGGTTACACGCAATCTGCCAGCCCCATGCTCAGGAACACACCAGTTCGATCTGCTTCACCACCTGATCGAGATCGACTGGTTTGACCATCAGCGGGGTATGATCGAACGCAGCATGATTGACGGCGACAGCATCATAGCCGGTGATGAAAACGAACGGCACTCCGAGGCGTTTTGCATGCAAGGCAAAATCGTATGAAAGCCCGTCGCTTCCCATGTTGATGTCGAGCAGGACGACATCGGGCGAGTGTCTTGCGAGAATGTCACGAGCAGCTGAAAGACTTGAAGTCGGCCCGATGACATCGAACCCGCGGTTCTCCAAATGCTCCTTCAGCTCGAGAGCAATGAAGAAATCGTCCTCCACCACAAGGGCCGATATCCTGCTTTCCACCGCGATTTCCCTCCACCATCAATGACGGTTTTTACCCGCCTTCTAGCAGGATGAATAAATCGCAACAAAGAAGCTGTCGGTTCGATAGCGAACCTAGACGATGGGTAGCGGTGAGGATTGCGCTCGTCGGAGAGAAAATCGGGTTCGGGCGTCTCGAGGAGGTCGCCGACTGCTTGCCTTCTACCTCTTTATCGCCACATCGAATGCATCGTTCGCTGATCTACCAGGGCGCGGGCGGCTGTTTGGCTTTCGCACTCTCGCCCCAACCAAGGGGCAGGAAAGTGTCTCACGATCCGCTGATTGAAAGCCCAAATCTGATAATCAAAGCCTTGTCGCATCCGGACCAGGAACTGTTGGCGCCCCATCTTGAGCGGGTTCCGCTTGAACGTGACGACGTGCTGGCGCGCACGAACGAACACATCAGGCACATGTATTTCCTTGAGGGCGGCGTCGCATCGATGACCGCGCTTTCGACTGATGGCGAGCGGACCGAGATTGGTGTGATCGGGTTCGAAGGTGTCTCCGGCCTTTCGCAGGTGCTCGGATCGAACTGCTCCCCGCATGAAACTTTCATGCAAATCGGTGACACGCATGCGCTGCGGATAGATTCCGGCCGGTTTGCGGCTGCCTTCGAGCAGAGCCAAAGCTTACGGCAAATTGTGCTGCGACTGATCCACACCTCGATGGTTCAGATGAGCCAAAGCGCTGTCGCCTATGCGCGATTCCAGATCGAGGGCCGCTTGGCGCGCTGTGCTCTGCCACCTGAAAACCGGACCATTCGCGGCTAGAGTTTTCTGCCGTAGGTTTCCTTGGCTGGGCA
>NZ_JAMWYX010000008.1 GCF_024305245.1 Erythrobacter sp. | reverse complement strand
GCGGGGGGAGCCGCGCGCGGGCATCATCCGCCGCTTGGGGCTATGGCGGTGAACGGCTGCGCCCCGAAGCGCTGGCGCGCGCGAGCATGGCGGCGGCATGGTCGAGGTGGTCGGGATGCTCGGTGATCCGGCCTCGCGCGCGCGCCGCTGCGGCATAGACCGACAGCGGATGCTTGGCGGCGAAATGCAGATCGCGCGCGATGCCGAGGCCGAGCGGCGATCTGACCGACTGCAGTTCGGCGAGACTCACTGACCCCAGTTCGGGACAGCCGAAGCCGAGATCGGCAAGCCCGAACAGCGTGTCGCCATCCGCATCCAGCTCACTGATCAGCCAGGTCGCCGCGCCCAAGGGATTGAAAAACTTGACGACCGGCAGATTGTCGCCTCGGTTTGCGCCATTGGCGAGCAAGCCGATGCGCAGGACAGATGTAAGCAGTTCCATGGCAAGGGCCTCCCTTTCAGAACAACTCGAGCTGGTTGCGGGCGTTGATGTCGAACAGCCCGTGATCGACAGGGCGCTGGCGCTTTGCCGGCACCAGCGGCGCGGCGGCGAGCACGGCGAGCCGGTCGCCAAGCGTGACCGGCGCGACGCCCGGCACCAGCGTCTGCAGCCCCGCCTCGGTTGTTTCGACCGCGAAGCCCCCGCCCTCGGCATCGGATACGCCATCGCGGGCAGGTTCGGGCGACCTGCTCATGCCGCTATCTCCGGGTCGAGCGACCGGCAGGCGAGCAGGAACTCGGCTGCTGTGCTCGCCTGACTGGCGGCGCGGAAAATCGCGCGGTTGTCGGCGCGCAGCACAGCGAGCCAGCCGCCGAGGTAATCGGCATGGCGCACGGTCGGCTGGATGCCGAGCGCGGCGCACAGGAAGGCGGCTGCCAGTTCGGCCACCAATTCCTCGCGCGCATAGGCAGCCGACCCGAACCGTCCGGTCTGGTCGCGGCCCAGCCGCGAGGCATGGCCGGTCCAGTGGCCGAGCTCGTGCAGCGCAGTGCGATAGTAATCGATCTGGTGATGGAAGGCGGGCTGCGGAGGAACCTGCACATAGTCGGCGCAAGGCGAATAGAAGGCCTCCGCCCCGCCAATCCGGACATCCGCGCCCGTGGCTGCAATCAGCGCTTCTGCATTCTCATGCAATTCGCGCTCGGGCAGCGGCACCGGCGCGGCGGTTATGTTTTCGGGCAAGCCCTCGCACTGCGCGACATTGAACACGGTGAAACGCTTGAGGAACGCAATCGCGCGCGGTTCCTCGCTGCCGTCGCTGCCCTCGCGCTCGCCTTTGGGCACAAAGCGGTCGGCATAGAACACCGTACGTCCGCGTTCACCCTTGCGCACGCAGCCGCCCGCGGCGAGCGCCTGGCGGAAGGTCAGCCAGCCCTGCGACGGATAGCCGCCCTCGATCACCGCGCCCCACAGGATCAGCACATTGATCCCCGAATAGGCGCGGCCCGTCACCGCATTGCGCGGCAGGCCGGGCGCAGCCAGCGCTGCGCTCCACGGCCTGACCCACGGGAAAAGCCCTTCCTCAAGCTGGCCGATAATGGTCGCGGTCACGTCATCATAAAGCGACCCGCGCGTGCCTTGCGCGCCAGCGGCGCTCCGCACCGCCCTGCACCGCCCGCTCCTTGCACTGCCCTTGCCATTTCCACGCGCCATCATCCGTCTCCCGAACTTCCCAACTCCCCACACACCGGCCCGGCGGAAGGGGCGGGGTGGGCGGTGACAGCGACCAGGAAGGCGCGGGGCGGGCAGCCGCATCCGCATGCCGCAAATGGCGGGCTCACCAGCCCGTGCGGCAAGGACTGCAATGGAATGGAAGACCCGGTCCTCACAGAGGCCGGGTTGCGGCTGGCCGGACCGTGCCCAGACGGGCGCGCCGCCCACCCCGCGCCTTTCGCGGGATGACACCAGCAACGGCGGCGCGCAGTGATTTCGGCGTGAATACCGGGCCCGTGACATGTCGCATGTCACGCGAAATCACCTCCGCGCGCCGTCCGCAGCCCCCCGTGCCTCATGGACGGCGAGCGACCAGCGCGCTGCCCCGGCAAACAGCGCGCACCCCGGCTGCAGGCCGGCAATGCATCATGACCGGGATCGGACGCTCCGGCGGGGCCAAGTCGCCTGACAGGCTGATCCCTGCAATGTGCCGGCCGAAGGCGGAGTGCGTGCGGGGCCCGGAACAGAAAAGGTCGCGCCCTCAGGAGCGCATTGTCAGATGCGCGGGACAGTGCGCGTCATCAGCCCCGCTCCGCTTCTTTCGGGGCGTTGCGGGGTGTCCCCGCTTGAAGGGGTAGCCGGAGACGGGAGTCCGGCTTCGGCTCAGGGGAAGGCCTTCCCCATCTTCCCCCTTCCCCAAGCCACCGTCCTTGATGCGCTGCGTTGCGAGACTGCGCTACCCTTCGTCCATGACGGCGAATCCGAATCGCCCAACGCGCTTGCAAGGCGTCGGGCACCGGTTGATGCTCGCTGACCAGAGCGACGGGAGTCCACGCTGGTCACTGCAGACGGACTTTGCCAAAACTCTGTTGTTCGGCGATCAACCCGCCTTGCTGCCCGTCCGGTATCAGGCGCACGCCGAACTGTCGTCAATGACCGCAAGCGGGTGGAAAACGCACGACGCCAGGATCATTCAGCTGACCTGATACAAAGCCGGCAAATTCTTCCAAACACCAGCCATGCATGATCCTTACCGGCCGACTATTCCAGCTCGAGCACCGCGCCACGCGCCATGACGAACCGGACATTTTGGAAGGTCGACACATCTGCCAGGGGATCGCCTGCGACCGCGATGATGTCGGCGCTCTTGCCCGGTGCGATCGTGCCGATCTGATCAGACAGGCCGAGCAGGTCAGCGGCGTTGATCGTGGCTGCGATCAGCGCGCTTTCGGGCGTCATTCCGTGTGCGACCATGAGTTCGAATTCATCGCCGTTGCGGCCATGTTTCGACACACCAGCGTCGGTGCCGAAGGCTATGCGCACGCCGCGCGGGACAAGCACCTCAAGCGTCTTGCCGGTGATATCGATGCGCCAATTGATCTTGGCGAGGACGTCGGGTTCATAGGCATCGGGGTTGGCCGCAAGTCTTTCCTTATACCCGTTCACCGTCGACAGCGTCGGGACATAGTAGGTTTTGCTCTTGGCCCACAGCGCGATCACTTCCTCGGTCAGCATCGTGCCATGTTCGATCGAATCGACCCCGAGTTTCAGCGCCTGCAGCGTCCCGTCGGCGCCATGCGAATGGACCGCCACCTTGCGCCCGAACATCCGCGCCGTGGCAACGACCGCCGCCGCTTCATCATCGAACATCTGGCTGCCCAGACCCGCGCCGATGCGGCTGTTGACCCCGCCGGTGATGGTCATCTTGATCACGTCGGCACCGCGCCCGATTTGTTGCCGGGTCGCGCGGCGACAGTCTTCCGCCCCGTCACAGGTTGTGCCCGCACCCGCGAAAAAGGGGCGCAGTTCGTCACGATAGCCGAGTGCGTCATCGGAGTGGCCAGCCGTACCCGACAAGCTGGAACCGGCATCAACGATCCGCGGCCCCATCGTCTTGCCGGCATTGATCGCGTCGCGCAGCGCCAACACCGCTCCGTCGCCGTCGCCCAAATTACGGACCGTGGTGAAGCCCGCGCGCAGCGTCTTCATCCCATTGGCCTGCGCATTGAAGGCCTGGGTGGCGGGGGATAGTGTGACGGCTTCCAGCTGCCCTGCCAGGCCGCCGGCATCGCTGGTCAGATGCACGTGGCTATCGATCAGGCCGGGGAGCACCGTCTGATCGCTCAGGTCGATGAACGCGGCGCCGTCGGGAATTTGCGCATAGCCATCCTCCACCGAAACGATCAGGCCATCATCGATAATGATTGTCGATGGTCCGCGCGGAGGTTCGCCAGGCACGTCGATCAGGCGACCCGCGTGAATAATGGTTGTCTGCGCCGCAGCGATCGGCGGCATGATGACCGATAGGCCAAGAGCTGCCGCGAAAATTCCTGTTTTCATATATTCCCCTTCCGCACCGCCCACGATCTAGCTGCTGCGTCAGGCACTCTCAAGCGGCATTCGCGATCGCGCAAGCGCGGCGAACGGCTTACAAATGGGCAGTGTCCGCAAAGCGGTCGACCCGAGAATTCCGGCTGCCGGCGCAAACAGGACTGAAGCCGCCATCCCGGGTTCGGGCTTGCGCTTCCGCGTCGGAGACGGGCTCGACCGTCGCATCCCGGATCGGAACCGGGGTCGATCGGCCCGCGGTCTGTGCGCACCGCTTTTCGTTGATCGTCCGCGCGGCACCCGATATCGACGATCGCTGGACTCTGCAGCTCCAAGCCGAGAACTTCACGAATAGTGTCGAGCTGGCACAGAGCAATGCCCGGGCGCCGGAAGCGCTGTAATCTGGCGCGGTGCCGACGCGCCCCATTCACGGCTGTCCGGTCCGGTTCACGGATGACCACGCTTTTCCGGGGCTGCCGGTCAGGAGAATACGAGTTGAGCCGATCCATCCTTTTGCGTGCAATGATTGCGGTCGCCGCCCTGATGCTGCCGGGGGCCGCGAGCGCCGCCCCGCCGAGCCCGGCGGAGCTTTACGGTCCTCTGTTCGAAGCCGTGCAGCGCGAGAGGGTCTTCGACGATGGCAAGACCTTCGTCGACGCCACGGCGCGGGCGCGGCCCGAAGCAATCCTGACCGCCTACGAGCAGGAGCGTCCGGCAACCCGCGAGGCGCTGCGGGCGTTCGTCGAACGGCATTTCATTCTCCCGGGGGACGGGGCGCAGGACACCGCCGATAATCTCGTGGCGCATATCGGCGGCCTGTGGCCGCAGCTCACCCGCCCACCGCTCGATCCGCCTGCCGGGTCTTCGGCACTGGCGCTGCCGGCGCCCTATGTCGTGCCGGGTGGACGCTTCCGCGAGATCTACTACTGGGACAGCTACTTCACCATGCTGGGGCTGAAGGTCGACGGGCGGGACGACCTGGTCGAGGCGATGCTCGCCGATTTTGTCAGCCTGATCGAACGTTACGGCCATATCCCCAATGGCACACGGAGCTATTACCTCAGCCGCTCCCAGCCGCCGTTCTTCGCGTTGATGGTGGGCCTGTCCGACAATGATTCGCCCGCGCTCGCCAGGGCGCGGCTGGCGGCGCTGCGGGCCGAGCACGCCTATTGGATGCGCGGTGCGGCCTGCGCCGGAACACACGGCGCCTGCGAGCGGGTGGTGCGGATGCCGGACGGCTCGCTGCTCAACCGCTACTGGGACGACAAGGCAACCCCGCGCGACGAGAGCTGGGCCGAGGATGTGGCCACCGCGCGCGAAAGCAATCGCGATCCGGCCATTGTCTATCGACACCTTCGCGCCGGGGCGGAAAGCGGCTGGGACTTCTCTTCGCGCTGGCTCTCGGACCCCGCCCGGCTGGCGACGATCCGCACCACCGACATTGTCCCGGTCGATCTCAACAGCCTGTTGTGGACGCTGGAGACCACGATCGCGCGGCGGTGCCGCGCGAGTGCGGAGGCGGCATGTGCCGGCACCTTCGCGGCGCTGGCCGAGCGACGTCATGCAGCCATAAACCGGTATCTTTGGAATGGGTCGCAGGCGCGCTTCGGTGATTGGGATCGCGAGTCCCGGCGCCTGACGCCGGTCTTGTCGGCAGCCACGCTCTATCCGCTGTTCGCCGGAATCGCGTCCCGGGATCAGGCACGCGCGGTCGCCTCGACCGTTCGCAAGGACCTGCTGGCGCCCGGGGGCCTGCGTACCACACTTGCGCGGACCGGCCAGCAGTGGGACGCGCCCAATGGCTGGGCGCCGCTGCAATGGGTCGCGGCCGAAGCGCTGAAAAACTATGGTGAGCATGCTCTGGCCCGCACAATTGCGGCGCGCTGGGTCGCGACTGTCGAGCGAACCTGGCGCGGGACCGGCAAGATGCTCGAAAAGTACGATATTGAAGAGCAGCGCCCGGGCGGCGGCGGCGAGTATCCGCTGCAGGACGGTTTCGGCTGGACCAATGGTGTGACCCGGGCACTGATCGCGGAACTGGACGAAACCGGCGCCGGGCGTGAGGCGCGATAAGGATCACCCGCGCTATTGCTCCTCGGGGAGCCGCACAAATTGCTGCTGGTCGCGGTCCCGGTGGACTCAATGCCATCATCGTCCGGCATGCGTCTCTTCCTGGTTGAAGACGAGTTTCTGGTCGCCGCGACATCAGCGACACGCTGACCAGCGGGCTGCCCCGGCCAACAACGCGCACCCGGCCAGCAGCCAGACGATCTGTCATGACCGGAGTCGGACGCTCCCGGAGGGGCCAGGTCACCGGACAGGCCGGTCCCTGATCCACGCCAGCGGCGGGCGGCGTGCGCGCGGGGCCCAACGATCAATGCCGCGCCCCCGGGAGCAGGGTCGCTTGACGGGGCGGCCGGAGACGCCATGCCAGCTCCGGCGCACGGGAAGGCCTCGTACCCACAGGGTACGAACCGGAACAGGTTTTCCCTCACCCTCCCGTTTGATGCGCGGGACCTCGAACAGGATCGTCATGCCTGTCGGGCGGCACGCTGATGGCGTTCGCCTGCAACGCCGACCTGGAGCTGACCACTTTGCAGACCGCAGCACTGCGTTACGCCGGAAGGCGGGGGACGGAACGGTTCCTTGCGCGCTGTGCGCCTGTTGCTTCTAGGGCTTGCGCCTGACAGACCATACGAGCGCCGAGATGGCGGTGACGAGGACGGCAAGGGCGGCGATGACCGCCGGATCGAGTATCAACATGAGGGCCTCCGCTTCGATGACAGGCCCCTATGTTCACATTATGTTCGGAGTAGGACAGCGCTAATGTGACCGGGTCTCTGGCTGGCCATGGATCGGGATAATGCCGGTTCTCAGCTGTGCGTAGTGCCTCCCCACCGCACGCCACAGCGCCGCACCCTCATGCTCGCCTTTGTCCTCCAGAGCGGCAATGCGATCCGCAATCACATCATGGCCGTCTGCCGCGTGGTGCGTCTCGACCCAGAGAGCCATCGCCCATATCTCGTGCGCGCGCGTCATGCTCATCACTCTGGCCCATCACTCTGACCCTGTGCTCCTGAAGGGGAGGCGACACGATCGGCATCGCGGGATCAAGCTACGTACAACAAGCGCCGCACACGCGAGAATCGCGCAACCGGAGACGAAAATAGGGACCGGACAGAACCTGCCGTTCGCTCCGGACGACCGCGAACCCGCCGACCAGCCGGGCTTGATCAATCACGAACTGCTGATATTTCAGAACATTCGGGACTCCATGGCGCGGAGCAGAAATGCCGGTCTTCAACCTTGGCTATGCCCCTTCGGGTCATCGTTCGAACCGTCCGGGTTATAATGGAACCAGCTTGCAGGAGTTTTTCAGCCTTCCCGGACGATGCAAGCTGTCTTGCGCATGTGTACAGGGCCTGCTTCGGACGAGACCCGACGTGCCCCCGCTGAGGACATGCCGGACGCTGGCGCTCCTGACAGGGGGTGAGATGGCCGGTGATACGGCCGAGCACTAACGGAACCAACCTTGCGTTACCGCGATCCGCATGGACATCACCTGGCGGGTTGCGATGCAGCGCCCCGCCCACACTGCACGGCCTTCGACGCCCGTGTGGTGCGAGCGGCAGTGAGCCGAGAGGATGCAAATTGGTCACCATCAATCTTCACGGGCTCTCGCAGAACGCACTTCGTGCGCTCAGACTTCGTGCGATCGAGAATCACCGGAGCCCCGAGGACGAAGCTCGCGAAATCCTCGAACAGCTGCTTCGTCCTGACGGGCGCCTCCGGGTCGGAAGTGCTCTGGCGCAGATGAATCAGGCCAGCCACCTTTCGAACGACGACGTGGAAGCGCTTGAAGCGGCCCGTGACATGAACCCGCCGCCGCCGATGTGGTTTGGATGATCCTGCTAGAAACCAGTATCATATCGGAAGCGATGAAGCCGGAGCCAGACCGGAATGTCCGCGGCTAGCTCGATGCTCAGCGAGCCGAATCCCTTTTTATAACGAGCTGTCCCTGGGACGCCGACCGCTGATTTGAGAGCGGTGTGACCCGGCGAGCAGACGTCTGAAGTTGCCACATTGGCTTCGCGATCGCGCCTGACCGGGATCGGCCCGATTGCGGAATAGCGGCTTGCGACCCAGTTCTCTGTCGTTGTCGAAGTTGTGAGCCGCTGATCCGGACGTTCTGCGTGCGAGGTCTTCGACACGCGTCCGTTATAGCCCCGATCGCCGTCACTCAAGCAAGGACATCGCGAGAAGATAGGCGACGGCCAGATAGGCTGCAACGACGGCAATACCGAGCGCAACCGCCTCAGTCCAGACCCGGCGGTCAGGCTTTTCGTCAGGGTCGGTGCCCCAGTCTTTCATCAGCAGCGATGTCCTTGCCAAAACAGCTCCCAACGCGCAGCCCAGCCGCCGCGGACCATGGCACAGCTGATATCCCCTGACTTCGGCGATACACACCATGCCCCGGTTCGGTTGCCACCAGCGCTTCCTGTCGAGGTACAGCGCATGGTCGGCCCGGAAACAAGGATATGCCCATGGCGCCCCTCACCCGTCCGGGTTCCAAGCAGCGAAACAAGCGCATCTCTCGAAGCAAGCGGATCGCTGGTCGGACACGGGTGACCGGACGAACAGCTGCCATCCAGCTCGCGCGCCGCTATTCCGGAAAGCCGTAGCCTCGGCCCTTCGGCGCACCAGACGGGTCCGTCCCCATCCCAGACACGGGTGGGTGTGCAGTTGAAATCCTGCCCTGCAGGCACTGTGAAGGCCTGCAGCGCAAGAACGAGATAGCTGAACATCATGCCAGCACCCATACTATTGGATTGGCCTCAGGCGTCCACAACTGTCGCGGAATATGACATCGCGAAATGATCGTGCCTGACGTCGGCGATAATATCCGGCAGCAAGGGCAGAAGATATGTTTCTGAATTTCATGGCGCCGCCTTCGCCCGTGCTTTCTGCAACGGGGCACTGCATCTCAGGGCCAAAGCGGCGTCTGAAGATCTAATCGAAGCAACCGCTATCATCCGGGAGAACGTGGAAGAATCCCAGCAGGCTCGTTTGGCCGCTTCGGGCATTGCCACAACGGAACATATCCCGGATCGAATGACGCCAATCCACCCTCCTGGCCGCTACGGACGATGAGATGCCCGCACGAATGTCCTTTCCTGGGCCAAATGCAACTTGATTTCGGTGATTATCCGGTGCTTACTTTTGGAAATTTGGAACTGGCAATTCGACGATTTTTGATCTATAAAACAATATGTACGGAAGTTTTGGAACCCAAATCTGTTACTTCCGTTTTCGGCGGCGTTAGGCACTCCGCCCCGCCCGCCACCACGGGATCAGCGCGAATATCACCTGTCCCGCCAGTCCCAGCAGCGCGTGCGGCTGGCCGAGGCCCGCGAGCCATTGCGCGGGGGTCTGCCGCGCCAGAACCACCGCCAGCGCGTATTCGGCCACCATCAGCAGCGTGAAGGCGAGCGCACCCACCACCAGCGCCGCTCCGCCGGTGCCGATACCGAATCGCCGCATCAGCCAGCTAGCCGCGAACCAGCTTGCCGTCAGCATCAGCGGCAATTCGAGTGCGGTCGCGGGCAAGAGTCCGACCAGCGGTGCCAGCCACAGCGTGCGGATGGTGCCGAGCACGAAGCCCAGCGCGAAGATGATGCCCCAATAGGCAAGGCCCGCTTTCGCCCGGTTCATTCGCGCCGCCTTCCGTTCCGCTTTCCTACAGCCGTCTCGCCAGGCTAGCCCATCATCATGTCGCATTGCCACTCCGTCCCGCCGCTCGATCCGCACGGATTGCGACACGCAGCCTGCAAACAGATTACGGTCCCGAAGGGCCGCAAGGCCAACCGCCCGCCCGCAGGCGCTCGATACCGCAGGGATCGAAACGCGCCGAGGATAAGCGCCCGGAGGGGCGCTCGAAAAGGCCTCCGTTTTCCTGCTCTGGACAGTGTCTCATGTGTCTCCAACAGCATCCCGCCGCAGCTTGATCGCGCCTCGTCCGATCCCCTCCATCGCATCGCCCGCAAGCCGGAACATTTGCCTGTCTGAGCCACTGATGGGGCATGGGGGCGACAACCGGACAACCAAGGGAGACGACCGACATGACCATCAACACTCTCAAAGATCTGTATATCGATCAGCTGCAGGACATCTACAGCGCCAACCGCCAATCGGCCAAGGTCACGCAGGAGCTGCACAAGGCAGCGCATTCCGAAGACTTGAAAAGCGCGTTAAAAGCAGGTGTCGACGGGATCGAGGAAGGAATGGACCAGATCAAGCGTCTGATCCAGAACCACGATGCCGACCCGCGCGGCGAACATTGCAAGGGCATGGAAGGCCTTGTGGCCGAAGCCCGCGCCCACGGGATCGAGGCCGACATTGCGGATGAGGACGTGCGCGATGCCTCGATCATCGCACAGTACCAGCGCATGACCCACTACGGCATCTCGGGCTATGGCACCGCCTCCGCTTTCGCCAAACGGCTGGGGCTGAAGGACGATGCCAAGGTGCTCGACAAATGTCTCGACAACACGCGCGACGGCGACAAGCACATGACCTCGATCGCCTCGGGTGAAGTCAACCGGGCCGCTGCGCAGGCCTGATCATTGCCGAAGGGCTCGGCCGCGCTGGCCGGGCCCTTCGAGTTCTCAGCCCACCACCCCTGCGCCCGCCAGCACGGCGAGCGTCAGCACATCGGGCACCGCCGCCGTCATCGGCACGATCTGCACCGGCTTTTCCATGCCGATCAGCATCGGGCCGATGGTGGCATTGCTGCCCAACTCGCGCAGTAGCTTGGCCGACAGGTTGGCCGATTGCAGGCCAGGCATGACCAGCACGTTGGCAGGGCCCGACAGGCGGCTGAACGGATACAGCGCCATCACCTTGGGGTTGAGCGCGGCATCGGGGGCCATTTCGCCTTCGTATTCGAAGCCGGGATCCTCCCGGTCGAGGATCGCCACCGCCTCGCGGATGCTGGTGAGCCATTGGCCCGAGGGGTTGCCGAAGGTCGAATAGCTGAGAAACGCGACCCGCGGCTCATGCCCCATGCGGCGCGCGACCGCAGCGGTCTCCTTGGCGATATGGGCCAGTTCCAATGCGTTGGGGCGTTCGTTGATCGTGGTGTCGGCAAGGAATGTGGTGTGGTTCTTGCCGATCATCATGTGGATGCCGAACGGCAGCGCGCCCTGCTTGTGCTCCAGCACCAGGTTCACTTCGCGCACTGTCTGGGCAAAGGTGCGGGTCATGCCGGTGATGATCCCGTCACCATGCCCCAGCGCAACCAGCAGCGCGGCGAACACATTGCGTTCCTGATTGACCATGCGGCGCACGTCACGCTCGGTAAAGCCGCGCCGTTGCAAGCGCTTGTAGAGGAAGTCGACCATCGCGGGCACATGCTCGCTATCGGCTGAATTCTGGATCTCGAAACTGGACGGATCGGCCACCGAAAGCTGGTGCAGCTTGTCGAGCACCGCCTTGGTGCGGCCTACCAGAATTGGCGTGCCGTAGCCGAAATCGCGGAACTGGATCGCGGCGCGCAGCACCACTTCCTCCTCCGCCTCGGCAAACACCATCCGCTTGGGATTGGCCTTGGCGACTTCGTAGACGCCCGACAGCACCGAAGTGGTGGGGTTGAGGCGCGAGCGCAGCTGGATGCGATACGCCTCGAAATCCTCGATCCGCGCGCGCGCCACGCCCGAATCCATCGCCGCCTTGGCCACGGCAGAGGATACGACCTCGATCAGGCGCGGGTCGAACGGCGCGGGGATGATGTAATCGGTGCCGAACTTGTGGTTCTTGCCATAGGCGCTCGCCACTTCCTCCGGCACCTGCTGCCGCGCGAGTTCGGCGATGGCTTGGGCGGCTGCGACCTTCATTTCTTCATTGATGGTGGTCGCCTGCACATCCAGCGCACCGCGGAAGATGAAGGGGAAGCCCAGCACATTGTTGACCTGATTGGGGAAATCGCTGCGCCCGGTGGCGATGATCGCATCGGGGCGCACCGCCTTGGCTTCATCGGGCATAATTTCCGGCACCGGGTTGGCCATCGCAAAGATGATCGGCTTGTCCGCCATCTTGCGCACCCATTCGGGCTTCAGCGCGCCCGCCGCCGACAGGCCGAGGAAGATGTCCGCCCCCGCCAGCGCCTCTTCAAGGCTGGTGGCGGTTGTCGCGACAGCGTGCGCGCTCTTCCACTGGTCGACGCCTTCGCGACCCGGCGTGATCGGGCCGGAGCGGTCGCACATGATGACGTTTTCATGGGGCACGCCCATCGCCTTGATCAGCGCGGTGCAGGCAATCGCCGCCGCGCCTGCGCCGTTGACCACCACCTTCACATCGCGGAAATCGCGCCCGGTGATGTGGCAGGCATTGAGCAGGCCGGCGGCGGTGATGATCGCGGTGCCGTGCTGGTCGTCATGCATCACTGGGATCTTCATGCGTTCGCGCAGCGCGGCTTCGATGATGAAGCATTCGGGCGCCTTGATATCCTCAAGGTTGATACCGCCGAACGTCGGCTCCATCAGGGCGACCGCGTTGATGAAGGCTTCGGGGTCTTCGGTATCGAGTTCGATGTCGATCGAATCCACGTCGGCAAAGCGTTTGAACAGCACCGCCTTGCCTTCCATCACCGGCTTCGATGCCAGCGCGCCAAGATTGCCCAGCCCGAGGATCGCGGTGCCGTTGCTGATCACCGCCACAAGGTTCGCCTTGGCGGTGTAGCGCGCGGCGAGTGCGGGATCGGCGGCGATCGCTTCCACTGGCGCGGCCACACCGGGCGAATAGGCAAGGCTGAGGTCGCGCTGCGAGGTCATCGGTTTGGTGGCGACGATCTCCAGCTTACCGGGACGGATCGTCTCGTGATAGAACAGCGCCTCGCGAGTGGTGAACCCGCCCTTGTTCTGATTGGCGTTTTCATCGGCCATGTTGCCCGGTCCCTCTTGCCTTGATCCGCTTGTGAGCGGCTGGTCTTAGCGGCGCGGGTAGCGCAGCGATAGGCCACAAATGGCCTGCATCGGGGGAAAGCCGTAAGGGCAGTCATTCCGAATCGGCGCGTGTGTGGCTAGTCCCGCAGAATGCCTGCCCTCCACGATCCCCCACCGTCATCGAAGCCCACCCCGATGATGGCGCAGTATCTCGCTTTGCGGGAAGAAGCGGGCGATGCGCTGCTGTTCTACCGGATGGGCGATTTCTTCGAATTGTTCTTCGATGATGCGCGCGCAGCGGCCCAGATTCTCGACATCGCCCTGACCACGCGGGGCGAGCATAATGGCCAGCCGATCCCGATGTGCGGGGTGCCGGTGCATTCGGCAGAAGGCTATCTGGCGCGGCTGATCAAGGCGGGTTGCCGGGTGGCGATTGCCGAGCAGGTGGAAACGCCCGACGAAGCCAAGGCGCGGGCCAAGCGCGAAGGCACGCCTTCGTCAAAGGCGCTGGTGGGCCGCGCGATCGTGCGGCTGGTGACGGCGGGCACTCTGACAGAGGAAGCCCTGCTGAACCCGCGCCGCGCCAATGTGCTGGTGGCGCTGGCGGAACTGCGCGGCACCATCGGGATCGCCGCCTGCGACGTTTCGACCGGGGCGATGGTGCTGGAGGAATGCGCGCCCGCAATGCTCGGCGCGGCACTCGCCCGGATTACGCCGAGCGAGGTGGTGGTGCCTGAAGATTGGGAGACCGAAGCCCTTGGCGCGACGGACGAGGCGATCCTGCGCCCCCGCAGCACATTCGCCAGCGATTCCGGGGCGGAGCGGCTGAAGGCGGTTCATGGTGTCGCCACGCTGGACGCGTTCGGGGAGTTCACCCGCGCGATGCTGGCGGCAGCAGCGGGCCTGATCGCCTATCTCGACCATGCCGGGCGCGGCAAACTGCCGCTGTTGCTCCCGCCGGTGCTGCGCGCGGGCGCGGCGGGAATGGCGATGGATGAGGCGACGCGGGCCAGCCTCGAGATCCTCGAATCCACCACCGGCGCGCGCGCGGGCAGCCTGATTGGCGCGGTCGACCGCTGCATCACCGGGGCGGGGTCGCGACTGCTGGCCGAAGACCTTTCCGCACCGCTGCTCGACCGCGCGGCGATCGAGGCTCGGCTGGCGATGGTGCAGTTCTGGCGCGACCGTCCGATCGAGCGCGCGCAATTGCGCGACGCCCTGCGCGCGATCCCCGATCTGGGCCGTGCGCTCGGACGGGTGGTGGCGGGCAGAGGTTCCCCGCGCGATCTGGGGCAGTTGCGCGATGGCCTCACCGAAGCGATGCGGTTGCATCACTGGCTAAGCGGCGCGCCCGACAAGCCTGCGCTGCTGGACGAAGTGCTGACCCGCCTCATCGGCCACGGCGCGCTGACCGATCTGTTCTCCCGCGCACTCGTCCCCTCGCCCCCGACCGAGCGCGGCAATGGAGGCTATATCGCCGACGGGTACGACGCCGGACTGGACGAATTGCGCGCCACGTCGGGCGATGCGCGCCGGGCGATTGCGGCAATGGAGGCGCGGTATCGCGAGGACACCGGCATCGCCACGCTGAAAATCCGCCACAACGGCGTGCTGGGCTATTTCATCGAGGTCGCGGCGCGCCATGCCGACCGGCTGATGGCACCCGACAGCAGCTTTACCCACCGCCAGACGATGAAGGACGCGGTGCGGTTCAATTCGCTCAAGCTGCACGAGGAAGCCGGGCGCATCGCCGAGGCGGGCGGCCACGCGCTGGCAGCGGAAGAAGCGCATTTCGAGGAGCTGGTGGGCGAAGTCGTCGCGGCGCGGGAAGCCATCGCCGCGACTGCCGCCGCGCTCGCCCGGATCGATGTCGCTGCCGCCATTGCCGAACGCGCAGGCGAAGGCGACTGGTGCCGTCCGGAAATTGCCGAGGACACCGCGCTTGCCATCACCGGCGGGCGGCATCCGGTGGTCGAAGCGGCGCTCGCCAAGGCGGGCGATCGGTTCGTCGCCAATGATTGCACGCTCGGCACTGCCAACCGGTTGTGGCTGATTGGCGGGCCGAACATGGGCGGCAAATCGACCTTCCTGCGGCAGAACGCCCTGATCGTGCTGCTGGCGCAGGCCGGATGCTTCGTCCCGGCAACATCGGCCCGGATCGGGCTGGTCGACAGATTGTTCAGCCGGGTCGGTGCGGCGGATAATCTGGCACGCGGCCGTTCTACCTTCATGGTCGAGATGGTCGAGACCGCCGCCATCCTCGCGCAGACGACGCAGCGCAGCTTCGTTATTCTGGACGAAGTCGGGCGCGGCACATCGACCTATGACGGTCTAGCGCTGGCCTGGGCGGTGGCCGAAGCTGTGCATTCGCGTATCGCGTGCCGCTGCCTGTTCGCCACCCATTATCATGAACTCGCGCGGCTGGCGGAAACCTGCGAGGCGCTGAGCCTTCACCATGTCCGCGCACGCGAATGGCAGGGCGATCTGGTGCTGCTGCACGAATTGGCCGAAGGGCCGGCGGACCGGTCTTACGGGCTGGCGGTGGCGCGGCTCGCGGGGGTGCCCGCCGCAGTGGTCGAGCGGGCCAAATCCGTGCTCGAAAAGCTCGAGGCGACCCGCGAGGCGACCGGCGGGATTGCCGCTGGCCTGGGCGATCTGCCGCTGTTTGCGGCGCTTCGCCCCGAACCAGCGCCTGCATCGGCAGAACAGCAATTGGCCGAGGTTTTGCGCGCTGCCGATCTCGATGCGCTGACCCCGCGCGAGGCGCTGGATCTGCTGTATGAGTGGAAGCGCGGCCTGCCCGCCGTACGCTAGGGCGCGTCCGCTCTATCGGCGAGGCCGTCCGCTCTCGCGCGTGCCGTCCTTCCCGCCGACGACAACGTCATCATCGCCGTCATTGCCCGGATCATACTTGCCCGGCGTGTCGTCGTGATTGGGTTCGCCGACATAGGCCGAATTATCGATCCGGCCGGTATCTTCCATCCGGCGCATTTCCTCGACCAGATCGGTTTCGCTGCCTGCGACGTTGTCCACGCCGGGCGAAGGACGCTTGCGGCTTTCGGTGCCGCCCGGCTGTTCGTTGACACCGTTCTGAGCATCGGCGGCGACATCCTGCGCCTGCTGGCCGCGCTGATCCTGTTCGGAATTGTGGTTTTCGGGCGCGAGGCCTGCGGGCCGCCCGCCGTCCGGTGATGGTGTGTTACGTTGGGTCATGGTCGATTTCCTTTCATCCACCTAACGCCCCACACGTGGCCGAGGTTGCACGCCGAGCGGCGGCGCGGGCACCTGACGCGCCGAACCGCGTGCACCGAACCTTAACCCTGTCCGATCTAGCCTGCCCCCATGTCGAAGAGTCCTCTCGCCAACAGCAAGACCGCGCTGGTCTTCGCCGCAATGACGATCATCAGCACCTTGATGATGGTCGGGCCGCGCGATGGCAACGGGGTGCTGGACGCAACGATCGATCGCTTCGCCAAGCAGCGCGAAACGGCGCCCGAACAGGCGCCAACGGTGTCCGAGAAGCCCCGCGTTATTGCCGAGCCGCTTGATCCTGCAAGTGGCTGGGGCGGCACGACCGCGCCGGTGTTCGGTGATTATTCCGCCGAGGAAGTCATCCCGGACGAGCCGGAAACACCATCCGGTCCGAACCGGCCCTCACGCTCCACGAGCCGCAATGCCGCACCCCCTGTACCTGTCGGCGGGCCTGTGACCCCCGATTTTCCCGGAGTGCCCGTTCCGCGACCGGACAGGGCGGGCGCACCCGACTGACGAAGGCCCGGCTTTCGGCGGTCAGCGTGTGGGAACCGGTGCCTCGCCGGTGTAATCATAAAAGCCGCGCCCGGTCTTGCGCCCCAGCCACCCGGCCTCGACATATTTCACCAGCAGCGGCGCAGGCCGGTACTTGCTGTCGCGGGTGGTCCGGTACAGCACGGTGATGATGTCGAGACAGGTGTCGAGCCCGACGAAATCCGCCAGTTGCAGCGGCCCCATCGGGTGGTTGAGACCCAGACGGCAGCCCTTGTCGATATCCTCGATCCCCGCCGTGCCCTGTCCGAGCACGAACACCGCCTCGTTGATCATCGGCAGCAGGATGCGGTTGACGACGAAGCCGGGTTCGTCCTGGCTCAGCACCACTTCCTTGCCCAGCCCGCGGGCGAAGGCGGTGATGCGGTCGGTCGTGCCTTCCGCCGTGGCGAGGCCGGGGATGACTTCGATCAGGCCCATGACAGGCACCGGATTGAAGAAATGCAGCCCGATAAAACGCGCAGGATCGGGCGAAAAATTGGCCATGCGGGTGATCGGTATCGACGAGGTGTTCGACGCCATGATCGCATTGGCGCTCAGCACCTTTCCGGCGCTCTCGAAGATCGCGTTCTTGATTTCCTCGCGCTCGGTGGCGGCTTCGATGATCAGGTCGGCTTCGGCGAAAGGCGCGTAATCGGCGACGGGAGTGATCCGGGCGAGCAGCGCCTCGGCGTCGGCGGCCTCGATCTTGCCGCGACCCATCAGCTTGACTAGCGCCTTGTCGATGGCGGCCTTGCCCGCTTCGGCGCGGGCCAGATCAACGTCCGACAGCATGACGGCCATACCATGAGCGGCCACAGTCTGAGCAATGCCGGTTCCCATCTGGCCGGCGCCGATGACGGCGATGTTGCGCATGGCAATTCCCTTCGCAAGTGCAGCAATGGCGCCGCCCTAGCGAGGATCATCAGCGCTGACTAGCGATTAGCGCCGGGAACCCACTTCACATCCTCGCGCCCGTCGGCATTCGCCACGCGGGCGAGCACGAACAGCAGATCGGACAGCCGGTTGATATAGGCGAGCGCCGCGGGATTGACCGGAGTCTCTGCCGCCAGCGTTACCATCGCGCGTTCGGCCGCGCGGGTGGTGGCGCGGGCGACATGGACACGCGCCGCCGCTTCGCTGCCGCCGGGCAGCACGAAACTGGTCAGCGGTTCGAGCCGTTCGTTGAGCGCATCGATCTGCGCCTCGATCCATTCGGCCTGCGCGGGCACGATCCGCAGCACCATTTCGGACGAGGTGAAATCGTCGTTCTCCGCCGGAGTCGCCAGATCGGCGCCCAAATCGAATATATCGTTCTGAACCCGGATCAGCAGCGCGCGCTGGTCCGCGTCGGCAATCGCACAGATGGCAAGGCCGATCGCGCTGTTCGCTTCGTCCACCAGCCCCATCGCGCTGATACGGGCAGAGAATTTCGGGCAGCGCGAGCCATCGACCAGACCGGTCGTCCCGTCATCCCCGGTGCGGGTGTAAATCTTGTTGAGCTTGACCATCAGGGCAGGCGCCTGTGATCAGCGAGCGACAGCGAGAATGATCGCCACCACCACGATCGCCAGCGCCTGATACTTGATCCGCGCGAACATCGCCTTGTTCTGGGCGAGTTGCATATCGGTGGCAGTTTCGCTCTCGCCCGTTTCGAGGTCGATCTTGGTGGTTTTAAGAAAAGCCACGATGCCCTTGATCAGCGAAAACGCGACAAGGCCCATCAGGACGAGCAAAACGGCGATGAGGAAATAGTTCATGGCTCTTAAATGGACAGTCCGGCCTCAAGTTCCAAGCCGCAAATGCTGCAACCGTACTTGCTGTGCAAGCATCCGGCCATCCTCGCCCGCCAGCCGCCGTTCGGCCAGCGCAGGCGAACCGCGCCGCTTGGCGAGTTTCTGCCCTGTGTCGTCCGTCAGCAGCGCATGGTGATGCCAGCGCGGCACCGGCAGCCCGAGCAGCGCCTGCAAGGTGCGGTGGACGTGAGTGGCCGCAAACAGATCGGCGCCGCGCGTCACCAGCGTGACCCGGTCGGCTGCATCGTCGAGCGTGACGGCGAGGTGATAGCTGGCGGGCAGATCTTTCCTGACCAGCACAACATCGCCAAGTTGGGTGAGGTCGACCGGAATGGTGCCTGCCAGGGCATCCTTCCAGTTGATCGCCCCTGTCGCAGCCAGCGCCGCTGCCGCATCGAGCCGCCATGCAGCGCCGCGAGCCGATTCGGGCGGCGTGTGCTTGCAGGTGCCGGGGTAAATCAGCCCATCGGAACCGGCGATGGCTCCCGCCGCCTCGATCTGCTTGCGGGTGCAGGTGCAGGGATAAAGCAGCCCGCGCGCCTTCAGCGCCTGTGCCGCCGCCGCATAGCTTTCCAGCCGGGTCGATTGCGCGGGCACTTCGTCCCATTCCAACCCCAGCCATGCCAGATCGCGGCGAAACTCGTCGGCCAGTTCCGGGCGGGATCGCGGCCCGTCAATATCCTCTATTCGCAGCAGAAATCGTCCGCCACCAGCCTTGGCCAGATCATGCGCGATAATCGCCGAAAGCGCATGGCCGAGGTGCAGCGGCCCGTTGGGGCTCGGCGCGAAACGGGTAACGATTTGGCTAGGTTCCGGCATCGCCCACGGCCATGCCACAGCAGCTATCCTTGCGTCATCCACAGACTTGGCCACAGGCTGTCACTGTGGATAGCGACCCTGTCACGGGTTTGACTCTTTCGCCTGCCACGGCATGTTCAGGTCAATCAGGAAGGGACGCGCGCAGTGTTCAACGCCGAACTGATCGAGAAAGCAGCCCGGTTTCGCGGCGTCGATGAAGACCCGACGCGCAACCTTTCGGCCTGCCCGGCGCTGGTGCTCAACGCCGATTACACCCCGCTGTCCTATTACCCGCTGAGCCTGTGGCCATGGCAGACCGCCATCAAGGCGGTGTTCCTCGACCGGGTGGACATTGTCGCCAGCTACGAACGCGAGGTGCATTCGCCCAGCCTCGACATGAAGATCCCCAGCGTGATCGCGCTGCGGCAATATGTGAAGCACAGCGAATTTCCCGCCTTCACCCGCTTCAACCTGTTCCTGCGCGACCGTTTCCAGTGCCAGTATTGCGGCAGCACCGACCACCTGACCTTCGACCACGTGATCCCGCGCCGGCTGGGCGGGCGCACCACGTGGGAGAACATCATAACCGCCTGCGCGCCATGCAACATGAAGAAAGGCGGGCGCACCCCCAAGCAGGCCGGAATGCCGGTGCACCGCACCCCGATCCGTCCGACGAGCTGGCAATTGCAGCAGCACGGCAAGCAGTTCCCGCCGGGGTACCTGCACGAGACGTGGCGCGACTGGCTCTACTGGGACATCGAGCTGGAGGCTTGAGGGTTATTCGCTGAAGTCGTAGCGATTTCCTGAAATGCTTCAGTGCGATTGCAATTACACCGAGGGATCCAATGACCGATGATGTCCGCCTGCGAGATGGAGGCGCAGGGCTTGCGGGAGCCTCGTTGGCGTTCTGGTTCTGCGATGTCTTTCTAGGTGCCAACCATGCGGACAAAGGTGCCTACATCACGATGGTTGGCATGATGGCCTGCCTGATCCTGATTCGTCGCCGCCGCGCGCAGGCTGATGCGGTCTGAAGCTCATCAGGCGCGATCAGAGCGGTCACAAACCACATATAATCGATCATCCGCAGACGCAGCAGCTCGGTCGATCAGGTCACCGCTGCCCTTTGGCTGAACTCCGCTCTTTGCCACTCCCCGCTCGCCAGCACCTCAGCCAGATTCCGCGCAGCCGCAGCGATGTCGGCGAAGCCGACATAGGCAGGCGCGAAGCCCAGCCGCAGCACGTCGGGATCGCGGAAATCGCCGATCACGCCGCGCGCGATCAGGGCCTGGCAGATCGCGTAGGCATCGGGGTGGCGGAACGATAGCTGGCTGCCGCGCGCGTTACTTTTGGGCGGGCTGACCAGTTCGAGATCGACCTCGAGCGCCATCAGGCATTCGAGGAAGAACTCCGACAACGCCTGAGACTTCGCGTAAAGCCGCCCCACCCCGATCTCTGCGATCAAATCGACGCCCACCTCCAGTGCGGCGAGGCCCAGTACCGGAGAGGTGCCGCACATCAGCTGCTCGACCCCCGGCGCAGGGGCGTAGTTGTCGGAGAAGGCGAACGGCGCGGCGTGACCGAACCACCCGGTCAGCGGCTGATCGAGCGCGGGGTGGTGCCGCTCCGCGACAAAGGCGAAGGCTGGCGCACCCGGCCCTCCGCACAGGTATTTGTACCCGCATCCTACCGCGAAATCCGCGCCTGCGCCGGTGAGGTCAACCGGCATCGCCCCGGTCGAATGCGACAGGTCCCACAGCACCAGCGCGCCCGCTTCATGCGCGGCGCGGGTGAGCGCCGCCATGTCGTGCAACGCGCCGCTCTTGTAATGCACATGGGTGAGCATCAGCAGCGCGACATCATCGTCCAGCGCTTCCACCAACCGTTCCCGTTCCGCCAGCCGCCGCTCCGCCAGCCCCTGCCGCTCCAGCCCGGCGATCATGTAAAGATCCGTCGGGAAATTTCGCGGCTCGGACAGGATCACCTTGCGGCCCGGGCGCATGGCCAGCGCCGCTGCGATCAGCTTGAACAGGTTCACGCTGGTCGAATCGCAGGCGATCACTTCGTGCGGAGCGGCCCCGATCAGTGGCGCGATTTTGCCGCCGATGCGGCTTGCCGCGTCGAACCAGCCTGCCCCACCAAAATCAGGGCCGTTCCACGACCGGATCAGCCCCGCGCCCCACTCCTGCTCCACCACGCGCGCCATCGCCGCCGGGGTCGCCTTGGGCAGCGCGCCGAGCGAATTGCCGTCGAGGTAGATCACGCCTTCTGGCAGCGTGAACCGGTCGCGATAGGGGCCGAGCGGATCGGCGGCATCGAATTCGCGGGCGCGTTCTTCAGGGCTCATACCAACTCCCTCAGCACCGCGCGCACGGGCGAGGCATCGCCACCAACGATCGGCAGCGGCAGCGCGATCAGTTCATAGCGGCCCGGCGGCACCGCATCGAGCACCAGCCCTTCCAGCACCCGGATATCGTGGCGCAGCACCGCAAGGTGCGCGTCCATCGTCTTCGACATCTGCGGATCGATCGACGGCCCGTCGAGCCCCACCAGCCGCACGCCTGCCGTTGCCAGCGCATCGATGGTGGCAGGCGCAATAGCGACGGTTTCGTCCTCCCACGCATCCTGCGGGAAGGCCGCAAAGGTGCGGAACAATACGCGCTGCGTTCCGTGCAATTCGGGCAGGTGCTCGGGCAGGATCAGCGGCTCCGCTTCTCGTGCATCGATCACCAGACATTCGCCCAGATAAGGCGCCAAATCGACGCTGGCGATATCAGGCGCGTCTGCCGCGTAATGCAGCGGCGCATCGGCGTGCGCGCCCGAATGGGTCGACATGGTCAGCGCCGAGACATTGACGGGCGAGCCGTCCTCCATCTGCCACGTGCCCGCCTGCGTGAAAGCGGTATCGCCCGGCCACACCGGCAGGCCGGGGCGCAACTTCTGCGAAATGTCCCAGATCCGCCTTTGCTTTTGGGGCGTCATATCGCGGTTCTCACGCTGAGCAGTTCGGGGAAGAACGCCTGCTTCAGCACGCCTTCGAGGTAGGGCACGCCGGGGGTGCCTCCGGTGCCGCGTTTGAAGCCGATGATCCGCTCCACCGTCTTGAGATGGCCGAACCGCCAGCGCTGGAAATGGTATTCCAGATCGACCAGCTTTTCGGCGAGTTCATACAGATCCCAGTGATCCTGCGGGTCGCGGTAGATCGCCGCCCATGCCGCCTCGACACTGGCATTGTGCTGATAGGGCGCAGTCGTATCGCGCGCCGCCGCAGCTGCATCAATGGCGAATCCGCGCCGCGCCAGCAGGTGGATCGCGGCGTCATACAGGCTTGCGCGCCCGCGCTCCGCCTCCAGCCGCGGCGCCCAGTCTTCATTGCTCTTGTGCAGCTTCACATGGCGGCCATCGCGTCCCCCCAGCATGAATTCCATCATCCGGTACTGCGCCGACTGGAACCCGCTCGATGCGCCCAGATGCGGGCGGATCGCGGAATAATCATGCGGGGTCATGGTGCTAAGCACATCCCAGCTCTGGATCAATTGTTGCTGCGCGCGCGCCACTCTGGCGAGCATCTTGAACGCCGGGCGCAGGTTGTCGGCCTCGATACATTCGCGCGCGGCGGTCAATTCGTGCAGGCACAGTTTGAGCCACAGCTCGCTCGCCTGATGGACGATGATGAACAGCAATTCGTCATGCGCGTCCGATGCCGGGTGCTGCGCTGCTAGCACGCGGCCCAGATCGAGATAGCTGGCGTAGGTGACGTTGTCGGCCATGAAGCACTGTCCCTAGCGCGGGGCGGCAGCCATGGGAACTATCCCTCGATAACGCGGGCCTCGGGATGGTGCTTGTCGATATGCCGCAGGATTATCTTGAGGTTTCTGGTGTTGGAACGGAAGACGAAATCCGCCGCGTCGCCCAGGATCGGAATCGCGCCGATCGCGGTGTCGAACACCACGTTCATGCCCATCCGCGCGAGCTTCCACTTGGGGAGGCCGAGATTACGCGCCTCCCACACGATATAGGCACCCATCGACGCGGTCACGATCTCGCCCAGCACCGGAATCAGCCCGACCAGCGCATCCAGCCCGACCGGAACATTCACGCCGGGCACCACGAAACTGCGTTCGAGCAGATGCTCCATCGCCGTCACCCGCGCGCGCACGGAGGCAGGATCGCTCCCGGTGGGCAATGTCATCCCGATGATACGCGGGGCGTCGGGGCGGCGGTTGGTGTTCGTATCCATCACTGTCATGTGGGGGGCTGGGACAGCGGGAACAAGGGGTGGAGCCCCCACTGGTTGGCGAGGTAATTCCTGAGCGATCCGCGCACCAACGACCAGCGCACCGGCGCGCCGAGCGGAATATAGACTTCCTGTTCGACCAGTTCAGCATGGGCTTCGGCGAGCAACCGCTCGCGCTCGGCCGGGTCGGGTTCCGTCAGCGATTGGCGCACCAGCGCATCGGCGTCGGGCGAACACAAGCCGGCGTCGAGCGCGCAGTGGAACTGGTTGAGATACCAGCGCGGCGAGGAATAGCGCGCGATAGCGTCGCGAAGCTCGATTTCGGCCCCTTCGCCCGGTGCCTTGCGTTCCACGCTGACACCGATGGTGGCCCAGGCATCGGCGAGCTGGCGCAGCAGCAGATCGCTGCCGGGGCCATCGGGCAGGCCGACGCTGATTTGTGCATCTTCGCCGGATTGCGCTTCCCATGCCCGGATGCGGGCCGCTGCGGTTTCGCGGCGTTGCTCGATTGAGAGTTCCGGCCAGCGCTGCGGCGGAAACTGCGAATCGGCGAACAGGCCCGGCGGCACGATCCAGGTGCTGGCCTGCCAGCCGCCAAGCCCGAACGGCTGGATCAGCGCCGAGCGGTCGATCGCCATCGACAAAGCCTCACGCCGGGCCGGATCGGCGAGCAGGTCGGTCTCCTTGCGGATGACCAGCCCGAGCAGGCCCATCGCCGGATCGACCTGAATCGTTCCGCGTGACAGCGGACCGGCCTCGGCCAGCGGGAAATCGATGATGCTGCCCCCCAGCACCAGATCGACATCCCCGCGCGAAAAGGCGGCGACGGCTTCGGTGGTCGACAATGGCTGAATGTATAGTGGGCGCGCGATCGCCTCCCAGTCCTCGCGTGCCGGCATGCCGCGTGTTTCGGGCGGCAGAGCGGACAGGCGGGCCAGCGGCCCATCCTCATCGCGCGACACAACCATCGGCCCTGCCCCGCTGCCGCTTTTGACGAAGCCGAGTTCGGGCTGAGCGAGCAGGCGCAGGAAATCGGGCATCGGCGCGGACAGTCGCACTTCGACCACGCGCCCCGTCATCGCGCGGATTTCTTCTACCTTGCCCAGATCGAGGCCGAGCGAAGTACCGCGCAGACGCCGGATGTTCTCACGCAGCAGGCGGCGGACGTCGGCGGCGGTAATCTCCTGGTCATCGGGCCAGTTGCCTTCGCGCAGACGGAAAATATAGCTGAGCCCGTCATCGGTGACGATCCAGCGCTCCGCCAGCGCCGGGACGACCTGCCCTCCGGGATCGAGCGAAACCAGGCCTTCGAAGGTTGCCGCACGCAGGTGCTGGGCTCCGGGCGAAAGCCTTACGCTCTGCTGAAACAGGCTCTCGGGCGTGCCGATGATCGCCACACTGATCGGCCCGTCGCCGCTGGAAGGGCCACAGGAAGCGAGCAGAAGCAATATCGGCAACAAGGTCAGGCGGATTCGCATCGCGGTGTGCGTAGCAGCTTGCGATGCGGCGGTCAGCTTGACCAGTGGTTTATTATCCGGCGAAATCCCGGTGCATCGCGATCAGATCTTGCGGAGCTTGCCCGGTTCCGGTGGCGGCGGTGCGCGATGCGCCCATGAGGGCTTGACCAGCGACGCTGCCGGCAAATTGTCGCTTTGCAACGGACGGCGCGCCAACTGGGAATCGATTTCCTCATCGAACGCGATTCCGATGCGGTTGTCCTGGACCCAGGCGACGCTCCCGGGGACAATGCCGATATTGCGCAGTTCGATATCGACGCGGTTGCCGCGCTGAACCTTCAGACTGCCTTCGGCCATCATTCCGCCGTCGGAGAGGTTGCGCACGCGCACCCGGTGGGCATCGAGCCCCTGCTCGATGCGAATGTCGGCCAACAGGAACAGGCTGTCGCGCGCCACGCTCCGTGTCTCAACTCCCGTCATTTCAGGATCGCCCCCATGTCATTGCGTATCGTCCCAGCGACGACGTCGTGCAGAATAGGATATTAGCCCGACAAACGCCATGACGCGGTAGGCAAATGCGGTAAACGGGAGGTAAATTACAGGCCGCAAGCGGCCGCTATCGACGATGCCGTCCCAAGCCGGGACAGGCCGCTGCACGATGGTTTAGGATCAGTCGTCGCGCGAGATTTTTTCGCGGCGTTCGTGGGCTTCCTGTGCCTCAACGGTCATGGTCGCGACCGGACGGGCGATCAGGCGGCGCAGACCGATCGGATCACCCGACACCTCGCAATAGCCGTATTCACCCTGTTCCAGCCGGCGCAGCGCGGAATCGATCTTGGCCACCAGCTTGCGTTGACGGTCGCGGGTGCGCAGTTCGATGCCCCAGTCGGTTTCGCTCGACGCGCGATCGGTAAGATCCGCCTCGCGCAGCGGGCCGTCCGCCAGCGATTGCAGGGTCTGTCCGGCGGCGGAATGGATCGAACGTTTCCATTCGATCAGCAGCATCCTGAAATAGGTCTGCTGCCGTTCGCTCATGTATTCCTCGTCCTCGCTCGGGACGTAGTCCTCGGCGAGCAGGCGCTTGGCCTTTTCGAGGATGTCGATTTCGTCAGACGCCGCAGATGCCATGTCGCCCTCTAATCCCATAAAGCTGCTTGCAAGGGCCGTATGTGCTGGCGCCTGAACGTTTTCATCGGTCCATTCGACCCCGGCCCGTTGCAGCTATGGGCGCGCTATAGGCAAGCCCCTCCGAGCACACAAGCGGGTTTGGCAAACGCCGGCGACGAAAGGCGGCGATGCGGCGCGAAAGGCGCTGCAGCCCGGGCGGCGAAAGCCAGAAAGTCACGGGCGCGTTAACCAATTCTTGACCATGTTAGCCGAATTCTTGGGCAACGGAGGGCCGCAAGCGAGCGGTTCGGTGGGTAACGGGGACTAACAATGCAACTGATCACGATTAAAGGCCGGGGGAAAAATCTTTCACGTGAAACACGCGCTGATCCGGAAATCGACCTGGCGTTGGCACGCTGGCTTGCGGCTGCGGCCCATGGCGATGCCACGGCCTGCTTCGATCTCGGTGTGGCTTTTTCCACGGGTAGCAATGGTGCAGAATGCGATCTGATCGAAGCGCACAAATGGTTCAATCTGGCCGCCGCACGCGGTCACGATGAAGCCTCGCATTGCCGGGCAGACATCTCCGACGACATGACCGCTCGCGAAATCGCCGAAGCCCAGCGCCGTGCGCGCCAGTGGTTGACGCAGGAGCGGATGCGCGCCGCCTGAGCAGGCGTTAGCCGCCCTTTTTGAACGGGGTGCGGGTGCCGAGATACATCTGGTCGGTAGCAACGCCCGCGCGTTCGCGTTCGAGGAAATCCGCGACCGCTGCGCCGAAGCCGGGATCGGAGATCCAGTGTGCCGACCACGTCTGCACCGGCTCATATCCGCGTGCCAGCTTATGCCCGCCCTGCGCGCCCGCCTCGACGCGCCTCAGCCCGCGCGCAATT
Source organism: Erythrobacter sp. (assembly GCF_024305245.1). Taxonomy (GTDB): domain Bacteria; phylum Pseudomonadota; class Alphaproteobacteria; order Sphingomonadales; family Sphingomonadaceae; genus Erythrobacter. Next base: position 144,243 of record NZ_JAMWYX010000008.1, on the reverse strand, counting down.
GCGATGTCGATCGCCTGATAATAGCACAGCTCGAAATGCAGGAATCGCACGTCGCGTCTGCAGCCCCAGTATCGGCCATACAGCGCCTCCGACCCGGCGAAGTTCAGCGCGCCCGCAGTCGGTTCGTCCCCGTCATAGGCAAGGATCAGGATGATCCGGTCGCCCATACGCTGGCCGAGCAGGCTGAAAGCTTCGCGGGTCAGGTAAGGCTGGCCCCATTTGCGCGCGCCGGTATCCTGATAGAATATCCAGAACGCGTCCCAGTGTTCCTCGGTTATGTCCGCGCCGGTGATGTGCCGGATTGTCAGCCCATTGACCGCCGCCGCACGCTCTTTCCGCAGATCCTTGCGCTTGCGCGAAGCGAGCGCGCCGAGGAAGTCGTCGAAGCTGTCATAGCCGCGATTGAACCAGTGGAACTGGATATCCGAGCGCTTCATCCATCCCGCGTTCTCGAACAGCGGCAACTGTTCGGGCGCGATGAAGGTGGCGTGGGCCGATGACATTCCGTTCTGCGCGCACACGACCTCCGCGCCCTTGAGCAGATGCGCGGCAAGCGCCGGGTCGGAGAGCAAAAGGCGCGGCCCGGTCGCGGGGGTGAACGGCGCAGCAATCTGGAGCTTGGGATAATAGCGCCCGCCTGCCCGGTGCCACGCATCGGCCCAGCTATGATCGAACACATATTCGCCCTGACTATGCGCTTTGACATAGGATGGCATCGCAGCCAGCAACCCGCCCGCATCATCGGTGATCGCAATCGGCGCAGGCTCCCATCCGGTGCCGGGCCCGACAGACCCCGAATCCTCCATCGCGGTCAGAAATTCGTGGGAGACGAAGGGGTTGTCCTTGCCACCGAGCGCGTTCCATTCGGTCGCATCGAAGCTGCCGACGGAAGGGGCAAGGCGGACGATCAACTCGCGATCACTCATGCGACGCCCGCGCCTTCGACGATCAGCGCATCGGCGTTCGCCAGCGCCAAGCGCCTCGTCTCGGGTGAATTAACCGTCCAGGTCAGCACCGGCATCCCCTTGGCGCGCAGCCGGACGACCCACCGGCTGGGCAAGGCGGCGATATGATAGGCGAGGAAATCGGGCCGGGCGATCCACCGCGCCAGCCGCCTTTGCCATGCCGATTGCGTGTGGCCGAATTCGTCCTCTCGCATGACCAACCCGCACGGGGTTTCTAACGACTGTCGGCGGAACCAGCGGGGGACGCGGGGATCGAAGCTCATAACGGCATGATCGCCGGAATAGTCCTTGAGCAGCAGGCTGACACACTGACAGGTCCGCTCCACATCGTAGCCCGGGCGCGACTTGATCTCGATCAGCACCGGCACGCGGCCCGCGACGAATTCAAGAAGTGTCACCAGCCTCATCGGGAGTTGATCGGTGCCGAGCAGGCGCAGGGTTTCGAGCTCTTCCGCAATCCGCTGCCCGGTTTCACCTTCCCCTCCCGTCAGCCGCGCGAGATCCCAATCGTGAAACACCATCGGGTGATCGTCGCGGCTGCGCTGGACATCGCATTCGATCCCCATGCCCGCCGCAATGGCCGCCGCCGCCGCCGCGCGGGAATTTTCCGGCACGCCCTCCCCATGCAGTCCGCGATGGGCGTATTCCCACCGGGTCAGCCAATCCGGAGCGCGGCGTTCGGCCACCAAGCGTCAGGCATCCTTCAACGCGACGATCGCATCGACTTCCACCGCCGCGCCGCGCGGCAGGGCAGGCACGCCGACAGCGGCGCGGGCGTGCTTGCCGGCATCGCCAAACACCTGCTCCATCAGATCTGACGCGCCATTGGCGACTTCGGGCTGATCGGTGAAATCGGCAGTGCAATTGATGAAGGCACCCAATTTGACGATCCGCTCCACGCGGTCGAGCAGGCCCGCCGCATCCAGTTGCGCGATGATCATCAGCCCGCAGGCACGCGCGGCGGCCTGCCCGGCTTCGACATTGACATCATCGCCCAGCCGTCCCTTGATCAGCGCGCCGTCCACGAACGGCAACTGGCCGGATACATAGGCAAAGCCGCCATGCGCCACCACCGGCACATAGCTGGCAACCGGAGCCGCGGCTTTGGGCAGAGTAATGCCGAGTTCGGCCAATTTTGCGGAAATGGTCATTTTCAATCCTCCAAACGTTTAAGCAGCCACGGCAGGGCTTCATCCCAGGTGTCGATCCGGGCTTCGGCGTGGCCCGCTTTGTGCGCGCAATCAATGGCGTGGGCGATCATCGGTTCGCCGCACAGGTGCAGCCGTGTGACATGCGGGGTAATCCCGGCGACCGAGGCGTGATGCTGCGCCAGATCGTCGATGAACACCGCGTGGGTCGGCGCGTATTCGTCCATGATCGCCTTCAGCGCCGGGCCTTTCGGGCCTTGGTTGGTGAACACCCGCGCATTGATACCGACCGCCGCCAGCTGTGCGGCCCGGGCATCGCGGTGGCCATCGACAAGGTTGGTGAGAATCACCACGTCGGCCTTTTCAGCCAACGTGTTGATCCCGTCGACCGCGCCTGCAATCGGCATCTGGCTGTCCATTTCGTTATCGAAAAACCGGCCCAGCATTTTCCAGATATCCGCCGGAGCCAGCAGCTCGCCGTTTTCCTGCCAGCGCAGCGCCTCGGTGAAATTGTGGCCTTCAAGGTTGAAGGCAACCCCCTGGCTCGCCTCCAGCCAGTCCTTGAACGGGGCGACCATGTGCAGCAGCACTTCGTCGCAGTCGGAGATGATCAGGGGGCGGGTCATGATGTCAAAGCGTCCTTGGCGGCAACCAGTTCCTCCGGCGTTACCGCGAGCGCCTCGGCCGCACGGATCAGGTCGGGTTCGTGGTTGGTGAGAAATTCCAGCGCCGAGGCCAGGATCATCGGATCGCCCAGCCCGGCCCTAAGAGTATCGGGATCGAGCCCAGTCATATCAAGGTAGCGCGCGGCGCGATCCTCGCCTTCAAGGATCCAGCCGAGTGCGGCCAGCGCCAGGGTCTGCGGGTGCACGGGTTCGGCTTGCGGGCGAAGCGGGATTGTCCTGTCCTTCAGGCAAGGTTAGTCGTAAGACGGGCGAATGCGGGGCGAGCAGTGACAAAACGGATAATGGTTGTCGAGGATAATGACCTCAACAGGAAATTGTTCTGTGACGTTCTCAGGGCCAACGGGTTCGAGGTCGAGCCGGTGGCCGATGGCAGCACCGTGCTGGCCACGGCGCGGGCGATGGCGCCCGATCTCATCATCATGGACATCCAGCTCGGCGGGATATCGGGTGTCGACCTGATCGAGGCGGCCAAGGCTGACCGGATGCTCAGCGCGATTCCGGTGCTGGCGGTGACGGCCTTTGCGGCCAAGGGTGATGAAGAACGGATTCGTGCAGCAGGCGCGGCAGGGTATCTGTCCAAGCCGGTTTCGATCAGCCCGTTCATGAACGCGGTGCGCGATTTGCTGCCTGCCGCCTAGATCAGGTTCTCGATCAGGAACACGCCCAGCGTCAGCCCCAGCCCACCCAGAAACAGGCGATAGGCGAGCGCCAGATAGCGATATTTGCGGCGGTGGAGCACCTGCCCGTTCTGGTAGAGATCGCGCAACATGATCCGGTACAGCGCCTCGTCTGATCGCAGGGCATCAAACAGATCAGTGGTCCACTGTTCTTCGGAAATCGTCGAAAAGTGTCCGAAAAACAGGGGGTTGAAATGTTCCCGTGCGACCGCCTTCGCACGCATCGGCGGGGTAATCGCCAATACGGCGCAGATTGCCGATGCAAAGGCTGTCACCGCGAGGCAGATCACCGACCAGTTGACGTCGCCCGAAAACGCTTGGGTAATCACCAGCGAAAACACCACAAATGTCGCGCCGATCAGGATATTGGCCTTGCCGTCGGCCATCTGCGATAGTGACAGCGTGTTCAATTGCGCGGTGCGTATCAGGTGAACGCTGTTCACCGATAGCGGCGCGCTGGGCGCTTCCTCAGGCTCGTTTTCACTCACGGCGCACCCCCAAATCATCCCGCCCCAGCGGCCAAACCTTGACAAGCTGCATCATCCGCCGTTTTGCAAGCGTATTATATGTGGCGGCAACGCCCGACAACCAACGCAACGAAAGCTCTTGTCCCATGAATCCCGCCGAAGTCGAAGAGCGCATCCGCACCCTGATCGAACCGTTCAACAAGAAAGGCGTTGCGGTGGAACCTGCAACCACCTTTGCCGGCGATCTGGAATTCGACAGCCTGACGGTGATGGATTTCGTCGCCGCGATCGAGGACGAGTTCGACATCATCATCAGCATGAACCAGCAGGCCGAGATCGATACCTACGGCCAGCTCGTTTCGGCAGTCCACAAGCTGCAGGATAGCTGATAGAGAGCCATCATGAGCGAGACCATACTTAAATCCGCCGAAGCTGCATCAGCACCCGAAAGGGTTGACCTGCTGGCCAAGTTCGACCCGATCATCCAGACCCGCGAAGCCCTGCTGGCCGCTGGGGTGGAAGACCCGTTCAGCCTGGTGATGGACGAAGTGCTGTCGCCGACGCAGGCGATATGCAACGGGCGCGATACTATCCTGCTCGGCACCTATAATTACATGGGCATGACCTTCGATCCTGACGTGATTGCGGCAGGACAGGCAGCGATGCAGGATTTCGGCGCTGGCACCACCGGCAGCCGGGTGCTCAACGGCACCTTCCGCGATCACCGTGATGTCGAAACCGCCTTGCGCGAATTTTACGCGATGGATCATGCCATGGTGTTTTCGACCGGGTATCAGGCCAACCTCGGGATCATTTCGACGCTGGCGGGCAAGGGTGATTACATCATCCTCGACATCGATAGCCACGCATCGATCTGGGATGGCTGCGCGATGGGCAGTGCCGAGGTCGTGCCTTTCAAGCATAATGACGTCGAAGCGCTGGAAAAACGCCTGAAGCGCGTGCCTGAAGGCGCGGGCAAGCTGGTCGTGCTCGAAGGCGTCTATTCGATGATGGGCGATGTCGCCCCGCTGAAAGAGATGGTTCGCGTCTGCAAGGAAAACGGCGCAACGGTGTTGGTCGACGAAGCGCACTCGATGGGCTTCATCGGCGAACACGGGCGCGGCGTGGCCGAAGAACAGGGCGTGCTGGACGACGTCGATTTCATCATCGGCACTTTTTCCAAAAGCGTCGGCACGGTCGGCGGCTTCTGCGTGTCGAACCACCCGAAGTTCGAAGTGCTGCGGCTGGTGTGCCGCCCCTATGTCTTCACCGCCGCACTGCCGCCCGCTGTGATGGCAAGCAGCGCCACCTCGATCCGCAAGCTGATGCACGGCGGTAACAAGCGCGCGCATCTGTGGGAGAACAGCCGCACGCTCCACGGCGGGCTGAAAGCGCTGGGTTTCCAGCTCGGCACCGATACCCCGCAAAGCGCGATCATCGCGGTGATCATGCCCGATCTGGAAAAGGGCGCGATGATGTGGGAAGCGCTCTTGAAAGAGGGCCTCTACGTCAATCTCGCCCGCCCACCGGCGACGCCCGCAGGCATGACCTTGCTGCGCTGTTCATTGTGCGCGGAACATACGGCGGAGCAGGTGCAGACAATCCTCGGCATGTTCGAACGCGCGGGCAAGGCGATCGGGATTATTTGAGGCAGATCGCAACCCCTTGTTTAACCAGTCTGGTTATCTTTCCTGAAATCGTTAGTGGTCCTTGCTTCAGTTAACGCGCCTTCGCTCAGTTTTCCCAATGGCGACTGCTACCGAGTGACCGCACCTGCCGAAGGCGCATGGCGGCTCCATGCCGACCGCGTCGCCATCTGCTTGGCTGGTGCCTGCCACTTCGTTGCCCCAACCGAGGGAGCCCGACTGTTCGACCGGACGGCAGAACAAAGGCTGTGTTTTCACTCAGGCTAGGAGGCAGCCGGCATCCCGAAGTTGTCCGATGGGCTCGCCGTCATTGACGTGGAGCCTCGCTCTGCCCTGCTACAAATCCTCGCAAACCTTCAGGCTCTTAATGTCCCTAACGCGTTAAAACCCTCAAGCATCCGGTGGGGGGCAGGCAATTATGCTTTTCTTCACAAAGTCACAATAGATGCATTCTTGCAACACCAGCCTTCTATTGACCGCTTGCCTCTTCAATGGGGAAAAGATAAAGAGCGCAGGTGCCTCAATTAGATAACAAAGGGGAATTTTGAATGCGCAAGTTCGTCATAGGAATGGCGATGGCTTCGACCGCGCTGACTACGCCCGCCATGGCCCGTGAAGGCCAATGGTACATTCAGGGTGATGCGGGAGCTATGATCGTTGAAGATCAGAGCTTGGACGTGGACGGCACCGCCGACGACGCTCAGGTGAACTACAACACAGGCTACGATGTCGGTGCGGCGGTTGGTTACGACTTTGGGGCCTTCCGTTTGGAAGCCGAGGCCAGCCATCGCCAAGCGTATGTGGACACCGTCGCTGCCGGCACCGAAGGTCTGCAAATTGATCCGATAGGTAGCCCTGGGGGCCGCGAGGGTCGTCTGACCGGTCAATCAGGCCCCGCCCTAGGAGATGTTGACGTCGTCAGTTTCATGATCAACGGCGTTTTTGATTTCGGCGATGACGACGGCCTTCAGGCGTTTGCTGGTGGTGGTATTGGTGTGGCTCGCGTCGACCAGAACGCAAATTTCGATTTGCGGGGTCCCGGCGCCTACGACGATTCTGATACGGGATTGGCGTGGCAGCTGCTCGCGGGAATCCGCGCGCCAATTAGCGATTCACTGGATGTTGGCCTTAAGTATCGATACTTCAATGCTCCGGGTATCAATCTTGTTGATCCGATCGGTCGCGACATTGAGACCAAGCTGAGCACGCACTCGCTGTTGGGTACGATCACCTACAACTTTGGTGGCGAGGAAGCTCCGCCGCCTGCGCCGCCTGCGCCGCCGGCTCCGCCGCCGCCGCCGCCGCCGCCGCCGCCTCCTCCGCCCCCCCCGCCACCGCCACCTGCGCCGTGCAACACGGGGCCGTACATCGTGTTCTTCGACTTCGATAAGTCGGACATCACTGCCGAAGCGGCGACCATCCTCAACAATGCCGTCACTGCGTATGCAAACTGCGGCACTGCGAACGTGATGCTGGCTGGTCACACCGACCGTGCCGGTTCGGTGACATACAACATGGGCTTGGCTGAGCGTCGTAATGCATCGGTCCGCAGCTACCTCAGCGGTCGCGGCGTTCCCGATGGTCGCATCACCGGTGAAGCGTTCGGCGAATCGCAGCCGCGCGTTCCGACTGCGGACGGTGTGCGTGAAGCACAGAACCGCCGCGTTGAGGTGACCTACGGACCGGGTACCGGCATGTAAGTCATTGCCTCAGGCAAAGATTGAAAAGGGGCCGGAGAAATCCGGCCCCTTTTTTGTTGGCCTATAGGCATTGGGATTCGCTGCCTTCAGAAAGCATAGACTGTCCGATACGCTATCTATCTGCTGGCTAGGGACGTCTGTCTGCTGCCTGGTCACAGCATCGTGACAAGGGTTTTGCCGTAGTGGGGATTGGCGACTGGATTATCTCCGTACCCGCCAGAAAAATCACGTAAGTGTGCCGGGCCTGACCCGTGCTGCAAACCGCAGCCCACACCGCCTCGCTGCGTGGCAATCTGTCACAGCCTCACTCTCCCGTTGCTGCGCGTGCTCGCAGGGCAATGGTCGCTTCTGCATCGGGAAGCGCGCGATAAGCATAGATCAGCAGCGCGAGCGAGATCGGAGCGACCCCGATCAGCGACAGCAAGCCAATTCTCATGCTCCCGGTCAGCTCAGATATCTGCCCGACCATGTAAGGGCCGATTGCCAGTCCGACCAACGTGGTTGCGAGAAAGAACGACGCCGTGGCCGTCCCGCGCATCCGCGGCAGCACCAAATCTTGCGTCGTCGCTGCCGCTGCGCCCAAGGCGGTGGCCGCGAACAGCCCCGCAAGGAAGTTCATGACATAGAACAGGCCTGCGTTCTCGGTAGTGAAACCGATCCAGATCGGGATCACCGGTGCGACAATCCCGAACATGATCACCAGTATACGTCCCGATGGGTTGCGCGACCGCAACCAGTCAGACATCCGTCCGCCCAAGATCACGCCAAGGAAGCCCGACAGCGCACCGCTGCCGCCGAGCACAAAGGCCAGCTCCTCTTTCGGCAGCTTGAGCACCGTCTCTGCGTAGGGCGCCGACCAGAATGCCAGTGCATAGGCTCCGAGTGAAACGAGCCCATACCCCAGCGCCGTGCAGATGAATGCGGGCGTGCCCCAGATAAGGCTGAAGGTCGCCGGGTCGTGCCGGCGTAACGTCGCAGCCCAGGAAAACACCGCGTAATATCCAAACGCCATCGCTGACCACTGGGGCAGGTTGCCGGTCAGGCCGATCATGATCACCGCAAGCCCGGTCATGGCTGCGGCCATGGCCACGTTGATGACCAACGCCGTCCAGCCGCGGCGCATTGCATGAAACAATGTAAATGGCGGTAACAGCATCGAGAGGTCGACGAAGAAGTCGCTTAAGGGGTGTCGGCCAGTCGCGTTGTGTTCAGCTGGCCGCGCCGGTTCACGCAGCGATGCGACCCACAAGGCGAGTAGAAGGCCGGGCACACCCACCGCCAGAAAAGCCGCTTGCCAGCCCACCAGGCCCGCCGCTCCTCCTCCAGGATAGGCCGCGTCCCAGACCTTCGAAATCTTCGCGCCGATGAACAGCGACACGCCGCCACCAAGGTACAGGCCAGACGAATAGATCGCCAAAGCCGTGGCGCGCTGGCGAGACGGAAAATAGTCCGAAATCAACGAATAGGCCGTCGGACTGGCGGTCGCTTCACCAACACCGACCCCCATGCGTGCCAGCGACAGCGTCAGATAATTGCGAGCGAAACCGGATAGCGCCGTCATGGTGGACCACAATACAAGCCCGAGCGTGAGCAGCCGCACACGATGCCAGCGATCTGCCAATCGCCCCAAAGGCACCCCGAACAAGGCGTAAAATACTGCGAAGGCCGCTCCGCCCAGAAACCCCAACTGTCCATCAGTCAGATCGAGATCGCGCTTGATATCGACAGCAAGGATCGAAAGGATCTGACGGTCGATGAAGTTGAGGATATAGACCACCACCAATACGCCGAGCACATACCAGCTATAGGCAGACGCTGGCGCATCTTCGCGGACCTGCGCCGCAGTTGCATCGTTGCTCAAAAAATGAACCCCTGTCCCGTGGTTTGTTTATCGGTCAGCCGCATGGGCCGCCTTATGCGTCGTAGCGGGTGCTATCGACAATCCCGGCTTCGGCAAAACCCTTTCTGCGCAAGCGGCACGAATCGCACAGGCCGCAAGCCTGCCCCTCTGGCGTCGGATCGTAGCACGACCAGCTCCATGCCGGATCCAGCCCCAGCCTTTGGCATTCGCGGGCAATGTCGGCTTTGTTCAGGTGCTGCAGCGGAGCATGGATCGTGAATGGCGCGCCTTCCACTCCGGCCTTGGTGCCGAGCCGGGCTGTCTCTGTGAAACTTGCGATGAACTCAGGGCGGCAATCGGGATAGCCGGAATAGTCGAGTGCATTGACCCCAATGAACACATCGCGCGCGCCCGCTGCCTCGGCACAGGCCGTGGTCAGCGCGAGGAACACGAGATTGCGAGCCGGGACGTAGGTAACCGGAATTTCCGCGCCGACCCCGCTTTTGGGCACATCGATCGTGTCTGTCAGCGCAGAGCCGCCGAACGCCCGCAAATCGAGCGCAATTTCGGTGTGGCGCACGAGGCACAGCCGCTCGGCAATTCTCCTTGCTGATTCAAGCTCGAGCCGGTGCCGCTGCCCATAGTCCACGCTCAGAGCGTGGACGGCGAACCCCTGCTCCTTGGCCAGCGCCGCCGTAACCATCGAATCCAGCCCGCCCGACAGCAGGACAACAGCCAATTGCGGGGGTGAATTCGATAGCGAGCCGTTCATAGCCCGCACCTATCACGCCCGCATGCAAAGGCAATCAGCCCTGTTCAGCAATTGCCGGTACGTCGTGCTTCCGCGACGAATTGAAACGGCAGCCCGGCGTGTATGCCCTGGCTTTCCAGCTGCACAAGACCGGCGGTTTCACGGCGGACACTGGTGCGCCCGTAGCCATTGCCAGGGCACGTATACTGCACTGTGACCTTGGCCGCGCCGTCTTCCACGACAAACCGGCTGCACCCGGCCTCTTGATGCTTCAGCTGGATCAATTCGTGTCCCGCACGCACACAGATCTTGCGCTCAGGCGAGCCGTCGCGATGCTTGACGGTCCACTCACCCTTGGCAAGCGTCCCGAGCATGGCGAGCCCGTTGCCCTGCGCGAGGGCCGGGACTGCCAGCGAGACCAGTCCGGCGAGGAACAATCCGCCATACCCGATTGCCTGCAAATGCCTGTTGGAATTCTGCTTCATGGCCGCAGTCATGCCCTTTCGTTGCCTGATTGGCTTGTAAGTATCCGCGCGTATGTTGCGCAAGTTTTTCGACGAACCGCTAGACTGTCAGTTCGAACAGGCGCGAACAAAAGGCGCAATCGACCACGACCACACCCTCCTCGTTCCGCATCGCCTCTTGTTCTTCGGGTGGGAAGCGCGCGATGATGGTGGCGTAGTGTTCGGCGCTGCACCGGCAGCCGCGCGACAGCCTGTCTCCGCCCAGCACCCGCACCTCTTCCTCTTCGTGGAACAAGCGCCAGGCAATGGCTTCAAGTGAGAGCGCGGGATCGAGCAGTTCGTCATGACTGATCGAACCGGCCATAATTGCGACATGCTCCCAATCGGGATGATCCATGCGGACATGCAGGCGCTCTCGGCCCTCCTCGCCGTCGGCCAGATGCTGCAACAGCAACCCGGCAGCCATTCTGCCATTTGCGCCGGCGCGGCTGGCCACCCGGATCAGCGTGGGGATCTGTTCCGATTGGCTGAAGTAGAGTTCGCACGCCTCGGCCAGGCTGCTTCCTTCGAGCGGGACAATCCCCTGGTAGCGCTGGCGTCCCTCGGTTTCGAAGGTGATCGCGAGGAAGCCCTCGCCGAACAGCGCGGCGAGCGAAGGGTTGGCCCCGAGACTGGCGAGCCGCTCGGCATCGAAATCGGCATAGCCGCGAACCGCTCCGGCGCGATAATCGCACACCAACAGATTGACGATGCCGCCCTTGGTCTGCGCCTGCATCGTCATCTGCGCGGTTTCGCCCTTCAGCAAGCCGCCGATCAATGCACCCAGCACCAGCGCCTCGCCCAGCAAGTGGGTGATCGGTGGGGGATAATCATGTGCCGACAGCACATCTTCGAGCACGCCTTCCATCCGCACCAGACGCCCGCGCGCGCTGCGGCCCGGAAGCGTGAAGCCCAGGAGTTTGTCGGAAAAGGTCTCTTTCGTGTCAGCCATGCGCCGCCATATGGGGACGGATCATGGCAGACGGAAGACCCTCGCCCTCGTCGATCAGGTGCCGAGCAGCCCAAAGCTCCACAAAAGCACCGATTTTTGCGCATGGATGCGGTTTTCGGCTTCGTCGAACACTGCCGATCGCGGGCCTTCGAACACGTCCTCGCTGACCTCTTCGCCCACATGCGCGGGCAGGCAATGCAGGAACAGCGCATCAGCCTTCGCCTGCGCCATCAGCGCGGCATTGACCTGATAGGGCGCCATTGCCGCGCGCTTTTCCGCTGCGTCGGCCTGCCCCATCGAAATCCACGTGTCGGTCACGAGCACGTCTGCGCCCCGCGCCGCTACCGCCGCGTCCTGCGTCATCGTCACGGCCGCCCCGTTCGCACGCGCGGCTGCCACGAAGGCCGGGTCGGGCTCGTAACCCGCCGGTGTCGCCACCCGGACGTTGAACTTGAACAATCCGGCCGCTCCGAGAATCGAATGCAGCACGTTGTTGCCGTCCCCGAACCAGGCAACCTCGAGGCCCGGAAGCGCCTTGCCATGTTCGATCATGGTCAGCAGATCGGCGACGATCTGGCAGGGGTGCGAACGATCGGTGAGACCATTGATCACGGGCACGCTGGCGTGACGCGCCATTTCCTCGATTTTCGCGTGGTCGTCGGTGCGCAGCATGATGCCGTCGACCATTCGGCTGAGCACCCGCGCGGTGTCAGCGATGGTTTCGCCCCGCCCAAGCTGGCTCGAGCTTGAGTCGAGGAACAGCACGCTGCCGCCCAGTTGGCGCATCGCCATGTCGAAGCTGACACGGGTGCGGGTCGAGTTCTTTTCAAACCCCAGCGCCAGCACCCGGCCCGCCAGCGGAGCATCGGCGTCGGGCGTGCCCTTGGGCAACCCGGCGCGCGCAGCCTTGCGATCGATCGCGTCATTGATCATCGCCGCAACATCATCGGCTCCCGCATCGGCGAGGTCGAGAAAATGGCGATACCGCCCCCCAGCGCCGGTCATGCCGGTTCAGGCACCTTGAAGCTGGCGGCACCGGCCGACAGTTTGTCGAAAAATTCGTCGATCTCGGCATCGCCGATCACCAGCGGCGGGATGATGCGGATGGTATCGTCACCCGCCGCCACTGTCAGCAGCTGATGGTGGTCTCGCAGGTGGACGAAGAACGGGCGGCTCTCCACCTTCATCTTGAGGCCGAGCATCAACCCCTTGCCGCGCACCAGTTCGAACAGCTCGGGATAATTGCCGATGAACTGTTCGAGACCCTTGCGCAGCCGTTCGCCCTTTTCGCGCACTTCACCGAGAAATGCCTCGTTGGCGACGGCGTCCATCACCGCCGTTCCCGCCGCCATCGCCAGCGGATTGCCGCCATAGGTCGATCCGTGGGTGCCGAAGGTCATACCGCGCGCGGCCTTTTCGGTGGCGATACAGGCGCCGAGCGGAAACCCGCCGCCGATGCCCTTGGCGGTCGCGAGGATATCGGGCTCGATCCCGTATTGCTCATAGGCGTACAGCGTTCCGGTGCGCGCGACGCCGCATTGCACTTCGTCGAGGATCAGCATGAGATCATGCTCGTCCGCGAGCGCGCGCAGCCCCTGCATGAACTCCTGCGATGCCGGACGGATACCGCCCTCGCCCTGAATCGGCTCAACCATGATCCCGGCGGTATGCGGCCCGATCAGCGCCTTGGCGGCTTCGAGATCGTCGAACTGCGCGTACTTGAACCCTTCGAGCAGCGGCGAAAAGCCGTGGTGCATCTTGGCCTGGTTCGATGCGCTGATTGTCGCCATCGTGCGACCGTGGAAGGCGTTGTGGAAGGTGATGATTTCGAACCGGCTGGCGTCGCCCGCCTCGCCTGCGTTCTGGTGATAGGCGCGTGCGGTCTTGATCGCCGCCTCGACCGCTTCGGCTCCGGAATTGGTGAAAAACACCGTGTCTCCGAAGGTGGTGTCGACCAGCTTCTGCGCCAATTTCTCGCCCTGCGGACTGCCGTAGAGATTGGAGACGTGCATCAGCGTCGCCGCCTGTTGCTGGATCGCCCCGATCAGGCCTTCGTGCGAATGGCCGAGCAGATTGACCGCGATGCCGCTGGCGAAATCGAGATAGCGGGTGCCGTCCTCGTCGATCAGGTGGCAGTGCTCGCCGCGAACCGGCCGCACGCCGCAACGCGGATAGACGGGCATGAGCGCTGGTGTAGACATCGGCATAATCCTGAATTGGTGAGCGGGTAAGACAAAACGCAAATGGCGGCCCTAACCAGAGCCGCCATCTGCAATTCAATAATCTTCCGGCCTTCGCGCGTCAAATGGCGTGCGGGCCGAAAAGAAGCCGTCAGGCTTCGATCGGCACGAGGTTGACCGCCGAGTGCTTGCCGCGCCGATCGACCTCGAGGTCGAATTCGAACCGTTCGCCTTCGTTGATGGCGGAAAGGCCGGAACGCTCGACCGCGCTGATGTGCACGAAAGCATCGGGCTGTCCGTCGTCACGCACCAGAAAGCCGAAGCCCTTCATCGCGTTGAAGAACTTGACCGTACCCGTAACGCGTTCTCCGGTGAGTTCGCGCTGCGGCGCTGCAGGCTTCTGCGGGGCTTCAATCACATCGCCGACGATCTGGAGATCCTGCGCCGACACCTTGCCGCCGCGATCGATCAGGTTGAACTGCAGTTCCTGCCCTTCGGCAAGGCTTTCCAGCCCGGCCCGCTCAACCGCACTGATGTGGACGAAGACATCTTCGCCTCCACCTTCCTGCTGGATGAAGCCGAAGCCTTTCTGGCTGTTGAAGAACTTCACGATGCCCTTGCCGGTGCCGACGACCTGCGCCGGCATGCGGCTGAAGCCGCCTGCGCCAGCGCCGCCGCCTGGGCCACCCGGACCGCGCGGACCGCCGCCGGGACCGCCACGTGGGCCGCCGCCACCGAAGCGATCACCGCCGCCGCCGCCGCCACCGAAGCGATCGCCGCCTCCGCCGCCGCCGAACCGGTCACCACCGCCGCCAAATTCGCGCGGAGGCGAGAAGCCGTCATTCCCGCCGCCAAACGGATCGAAGCCTTCTTCGCCGAAACCGTCGCGTTTGTCGCGTCCGCGCCGGCGTCCCCTATCGTAACCCATATTTCGAAACGTACCTTGCCACGCTGCCCGTCCTCCAGTGTGCCGATGACGTGGACAGCGAGCCGTACCGGACACAGTGACCCCGAGCTCGATGGATCGGAGCACATTTACGGGCCAACCATAGCGCACAACGAGTTGCTTTGCGAACGATTTTACCGGAACCGGAGTCGGGCCGCGAAGCAGCGCTGCACAACCGGTCGACACAGGTGCTTGTGTGAACCTTCATGGTTGGGCATGACGCGGCGGATCAAGGCTCCCGACGGCAGGATTGAACCATGAGCGGATTTCGCAAACTCACCGAAAATGTGCTGGTCAGCCCGCAACTTGGCGTCGGCGACATCGCCGAGGCAGCGGCCTCGGGCATCACGATGATCGTCAACAATCGGCCCGACGGGGAAGACCCTGATGCGCCGCAGGGGGCCGAAATTGCTGCTGCCGCAGCGGCTGCGGGGCTCAATTACGTCGAGATTCCGATCGGCCATTCGGGCTTCAGCGAACCACAGGTCGATGCGATGATCGCCGCGCTCGATCAGGCCGAGGGCCCGATTCTCGCCTATTGCCGTTCTGGTACCCGCTCGACCTTTCTTTGGGCGCTGGCCGAGGCCAAGGAAGGCAGCGATCCCGAAGAAATCACCCGCATCGCGGCGCGAGCGGGCTACGATATCAGCCCGATTCGCGCGCTGATCGACATGCTCGCCGCGCATTGAGGCAGCGGGGTGGAGGCATCCCCGCTCTTGCTCCAAACCGCCGGATCGCTGGTCGCGATTGTCGCCCTTGCGGCCCTTGCGTGGTGGATGCGACTCGGTCCGCGCGCGCCTCTCAACCATGCTGACGCAGTCCGGGCAATCGCAGGCGAGGTCGACGACGGCTTCACTCCCGTGGACATTGCCTGCGACGAGAAGGGCACAGGCGCACTGGTACGCGACGGCGAAGGCCGGATCATGCTGATCAAGGCGCACGGCAATCGCTTTGCCGGACGCTTGCTGACGGCGCAGGCTCGGGCGGCACTGACCGGCGAATCGGACACGTTCAATATCGCCATCGATTGCGGAGAGGCGCGATTCGGCCGGGTGTTTCTGACCATCCCCGATCCTGCCGCTTGGGCCGACGCGATCAATCGGCTAGGATCGCCCGGCGATGCCTGATTTCAACCCCACCCAATATGCCGTGCCGCTGTTCGTGGTCGCGGTTCTGGCCGAGATGCTCTGGGCCAAACTGCGGGCGCCCGAAGCGTACGAGCCGAAGGATACCCTCGTCAGCCTCGCCTTCGGATTGGGCTCGACTGTCGCAGGGGCATTGCTGGGCGGTTTCGCGGTCGCTGCGTTTCTGGCAGCCTACGAATACCAGGTCTTCGACTTCGGCCCCGAATGGTGGGCCGTGTGGTGGGCATGGCCGGTGTGCTTCGTGCTCGACGACCTCAAATATTACTGGGTCCACCGCGCCGGGCACCGCGTGCGGTGGATGTGGGCGAGCCATGTGAACCACCATTCCTCGCAGCACTACAATCTGTCGACCGCGCTGCGGCAAACGTGGACCGGCATGTTCACCTTCGGCTTCCTGTTTGCGGTGCCGCTGGTGCTGCTCGGCTTTCACCCGGCAATGATCGCGATCTGTGGCGGGTTCAACCTCATCTACCAGTTCTGGATCCATACCGAGGCGATCAAGCGCATGCCGCGCTGGTTCGAAGCGGTGATGAACACGCCGTCGCACCACCGCGTCCACCACGCCACTAATCCGCGCTATCTCGACCGGAATTACGCGGGCGTTTTCATCATCTGGGACCGGATGTTCGGCACGTTCGAGCAGGAGCGCGATGAAGAAGCGATCCGGTACGGCATCGTGAAGCAGCTCGGCAGCTTCAACCTGCTGTGGGCGGTGTTCCACGAATGGATCGGGATGATCGCGGACATCTGGCGCGCGCCGTGGCGGCACAAGCTGAGCTATCTGCTGCGCGAACCCGGCTGGACCCATGATGGCAGCCGCGAGACATCCGACATGATCCGCGCCCGCTGGCAGGCCCGCGCCGGCGGGGATGATGCACCCGCCGCAACATCAGTTGCGACTCGAAACGCGATTGCAGAGGCAACCGAAGCTGCCTAGTCTCCCCCCAAAAGGGAGAGAACATGGAAAGCTTCGACTACATCGTCATCGGCGGTGGCAGTGCGGGCAGCGCCGTTGCGGGCCGTCTGGCTGTCGATGGTACGCGCCGCGTCTGCCTGATCGAGGCCGGCGGTCATAATAATAATGTCTGGATCAAGACACCGGGCTTCATGCCCTTCATCCCTGAAAAATCGAACTACCGATACGACACCGTCCCGCAGAAGGGGTTGAACGGGCGCACCGGATACCAGCCGCGCGGACGCGGGCTTGGCGGTTCCTCGGCGATCAACGCGATGGTCTATATCCGCGGCAACCGCTGGGATTACGACAATTGGGCCGCGGAAGGCTGCACCGGCTGGAGCTACGATGACGTGCTCCCCTACTTCAAGCGCGCCGAAGCGAACGAGCGCGGCGCGGATGAATACCACGGGGCGAGCGGCCCGCTGTTCGTTTCGGACCAGACCGCCGTCAATCCCGCCAGCCATGCCTTCGTCGAAGCCGCCGCCGCGCTGCAGTTGCGCACCACGCGCGATTTCAACGGCGATCGGCAGGAAGGCTTCGGGATCTATCAGGTCACCCAGCACAAGGGCGAACGATGGTCTGCGGCGCGCGCCTATGTCGAACCGGTCCGCGATCAGGGCAATGTCACCGTGCGGACCGATACTGCGGTCGAAAAACTGGTGATCGAGGATGGCCGGGTTACCGGCGTGCAGGTGCGGCGGAAGGGCAAGGTGGAGACCCTGTTCGCCCGCCGCGGCGTCGTGCTGTCCGCCGGAACCTTCAACACCCCGCAAATCCTGATGCTGTCCGGCATCGGACCCGCGGCGCACCTCAAGACGCACGGGATCGACGTGGTGATCGACCGGCCTGCGGTCGGCAGCGACCTGCAGGACCATATCGATTATGTCTCCGGCTGGGAGACGACGAGCGACGTTCCGATCGGCAGTTCGCTGAAGGGAAGCCTGCGGATGGTCGGCGCCATGATCGAACATCGCCGCAAGCGTAGCGGTGTGATGACCACCCCCTATGCCGAAGCTGGCGGGTTCTGGACGGTGCTGCCCGATTCGCCCGCACCCGACGTGCAGTGGCACTTCGTCCCTGCGGTGCTGGAAGATCACGGTCGCGAGAAGATCAAGGCGCACGGCTTTTCGCTTCACGCCTGCGTGCTGCGCCCCGAAAGCCGCGGGACGGTGCGGCTCGGCTCGCCCGATGCTGCCGCTGCGCCGCTGATCGATCCCAACTTCCTCGATGACGAGCGCGACATGGCCTGCCTGCGCGCAGGCGTGCGCCTGTCGCACCGGATCGCCGAAGCGCCGCCGTTGCAGGCCTATGGCCCGACCGACCGGCACCCCGTCGATCTGAACGACAATGCCGCGCTCGACGACATGATCCGCAACCGCGCCGACACGGTCTATCACCCGGTCGGCACCTGCCGCATGGGTTCGGACGCCGATGCGGTGGTCGATCCGACGCTGAAGCTCAACGGGCTCGAAGGGCTGTGGGTGGCCGATGCGAGCGTGATGCCAAAGCTGGTCAGCGGCAACACCAACGCGCCCAGCATCATGATCGGCGAGCGGTGCGCGGATTTCGTGATGGCGGCGGAAAGAGGTTAAGCCCCAACGCCACCCTCGAACGCTGATCCTGCCCGCTAGCGGGCGGGCCGCAAGGGCGACCGCCCGCCCGCAGCCGCTAGCCCGCAGGGCGAAACGCGGCGAGGACGACCGCGCGGAGGCGCGGTCGCATCACAAACAATCCAAACAAAAAAAGGCCGGAGAGCTTGCGCTACTCCGGCCATATCAAGTGTGTTCGTTCGCAGGAGGAACAAGGTGAGGCGGGGGGAGAGGAGAGGGAGAGAGAGCCTCCCCCCGCCAAGCTTGGTGGAGAAGGTGCCTAGTTGTAGGCGCGCTCCCCGTGTTCAGAGATATCGAGGCCGTTGATCTCGGCTTCTTCATCGACCCGGAGGCCAATGGTCAGCTTGACGAGGAAGCCTGCAATCAAGGTGCCGATGGCGGCCCAGCCGATGGTGACCAGGACGCTGAAGACCTGGACTCCGAGCTGGTCGGCGAGCGGGGTCGAGCCGTCGCCGGGGCCGCCGAGGAAGGGCTGGTACACCACCGCCGTGCCGATCGCGCCGACAATGCCGCCGATCCCGTGGATGCCGAAAGCATCAAGCGAGTCGTCGTAACCGAACTTCGCCTTAACCTTGGCGACGAAGACATAGCAGACAGCCGATGCGACAATGCCGAGCAGGATCGCGCCGAACGGGCCGCTATTGCCTGCAGCCGGTGTCACCGCGACCAGGCCGGCAATCACACCCGAGCAGAAGCCCAGCGCCGATCCCTTGTGGCCTGCAGCCCGCTCGATCACCATCCAGGTGAGCGCGCCTGCCGCAGTTGCGACGAAGGTGTTGATCATCGCGAGGCCCGCCGAACCGTCGGCTTCGAGCGCCGAACCGGCGTTGAACCCGAACCAGCCCACCCACAGCAAGCCCGTGCCGATCATCGTCATGACCATGCTGTGCGGGGGCATCGGTTCCGAGGGAAAGCCACGACGCTTGCCGAGCAGATAGGCCAGCACCAGTCCGGAAACCCCGGCGTTGATGTGGACCACGGTGCCGCCGGCAAAATCGAGCGCGCCGTCTTCGAACAGCAGGCCACCGCCCGCCCACACCATGTGCGCAATCGGGAAGTAAACGATGGTCAGCCAGATCGGCACGAAGGCCATCACCGCGCTGAATTTCATGCGTTCCGCCGTAGCGCCGAGGATCAGCGCAGCGGTGATCGCAGCGAAGGTCATCTGAAAGCTGATGAAGACATATTTGCTGATGACTTCATCGGTGAAGGTCGCCGCCGTGCTGCTGGCATCGGTGCCCGACAGGAAGTAACTGCCCCCGCTGATGAACAGGCCGAGCGTGCCTTCATAAACAGTGTCGCCGAACGCGAGGCTGTAGCCCCACATCACCCAGATCAGCATCGCGAGGCACGCAGTCGCCCCGATCTGCGTCATGGTCGACAGCATGTTCTTCGACCGGGTGAGGCCGCCGTAGAACAGCGCGAGACCAGGCAGGATCATCAGCAATACGAGGATGGTCGATGTCATCATCCAGGCATTGTTGCCCGGATTGGGAACGGCGGGTGCGGCCAGCGCCGGTTCGGCAGCCAGCATGGTGCCGACAGCAAGGGCGGCAAGACGAAGAAAAATACGGTCCAAGGTCCCTGTCCCCCTCAAAGTGCGGTTTCGCCGGCTTCGCCGGTGCGGATGCGCGTGGCCGATGCGAGATCGAGCACGAAAATCTTGCCATCACCGATCGAGCCGGTGTTGGCGGTTTGCTGGATGGTTTCGACCACCTGCGCGGCGATCTCGTCGCTTGCGGCGATTTCGAGCTTCACCTTGGGCAGCATGTTGGTGGAATATTCGGCACCCCGATAAATCTCGGTCTGCCCTTTCTGGCGACCGAAGCCCTTGACCTCGGTAACCGTCATCCCGGCAATGCCGATGGCGCTCAGCGCCTGACGCACTTCATCGAGCTTGAATGGCTTGATGATGGCGATGATGAACTTCATTCATGCCCCCTGTCGCGCCGGACCATTCCGGCACGAGAGGCAATGCAACTAACGTGCCACATTTGTGTAACGCAGTTGCAGCAGGGATTTTGGATGGATTCTTCGCAGGCGCGGGAGAACCCCTGCCTAGGCTTTAATCAAATGATTATAAATTAGGCAGGGATTGCGCCGCATCGGGCGCTTCAGCCGCCCCGATCGCTCATTCGCCCGCGATGTAGCGGTCGCTTGGCCGGGTCGGCAGGCCGTCGATGCTGCGGGTGCGGGCGGCGGTCTTGCTCTCCCACGTCGTGGGGTCGGCCTGACGGTGATATTTCACCAGTGTGGCGCGCTCGTCTTCCAGCGTCATCAGCGGCACACCCCAGCCGCAGCTGGTCTGCACGCTGTCCACCGCGATATCGAAAATCTGGCGGGTACCGGGAAGCAGCGTGAAATGCGCCGCCAAATCCTCCCACTCCGCGTCCTGCGGCAGCACCGGAACACCGCGGCCATAGGCCCTGAGGATCAGCGCGGGCTGCTGAAAATTGCAGAACATCAGCGTGATCCGGCCATCTTCAGCGAGATGCGCGTGCGTTTCGTTGCCCGATCCGCCCAGATCGAGCCATGCCAGCCGGCTCGGCCCCAGCACCCGCACCGCGTCATACCCCTTGGGGCTGAGATTGATGCGCCCCTCGGCAGCGGCGGTGGCGACGAAGAACACTGGCTGGGCGGCGATCATCGCGATGTGATCATCATTCAGGCGATCGAACAACTCAGACATCGCGCCGCCTTTCAGAGGAAATCGCGCAAGGTGGCGATGAAGCGATCGAACTGGTCGTGGTGCAGCCAGTGACCGGCCTTTTCGAACTCGATCACCCTGGCGGTGTTGAAATGGGCAATCCGCCCGTCCTTCTCCGGGTTCGAAGCCCAGCTATCCGCACCGTAAAGCAGCAGCGTCGGGCAGGTGATAGCACTCCACAGCGCAGCGATGAATTCGTCCGCCACATCCTCGACCGGCCAGACGTTGAGGTGCGGATCGAACTTCCAGCTATAGGTGCCGTCCTCGTTGCGGTTGACCCCGTGGACGGTCAGATGCCGCGCCTGTTCCTCGGTGAGGTAGGCGTTTTCCTCGATCATCCGGGCGAAGGCGGCTTCGATGCTGTCATATTTGCGCGGCGATCGCCCGGCCGCCTTGCGCTTCTTCTCGATCCATTCGGCGAGGCGCTCGGGATAGGGCACGGCGCGCTGTTTTTCGCGCAGTTCCGGCGACGGGCCGAGCCCTTCGATCGCCACCAGCTTGGTCACCATGTCGGGGAAGGCTCCGGCATAGCGCAGCGCCACATTGCCGCCCATCGAATGTGCCACCATCCGCACCGGGCCGACGCCGAGCTGATGGATCAGCTGCGCCAGATCATAGACCATGTCAGCCGCGGAATAGACCCCGTCGGACACCCAGTCGCTATCGCCGTGGCCGCGGTGGTCCAACGCAATGATGTGGTAATTTTCACGCAGCGCCTTGGCGGTCCAATCCCAGCTGCGCGCATGATCGCGCCCGCCATGCACCAGCACCAGCGGCGGCTTGCCCCTGCCGCCCCAGTCTTCGTAATTGAGGCGAAGGCGCTGGGAGATGAAGGTCTGCGAAGTAGGGCCGGTGTCGTGCATAAGTAATGCAATGCCGCGAACGTCGCCCGCTCGCAAGCCTACCGCGACCCCTTACCGTTCCTTGGTCGCCGAAAACACCAGTCCGGGGTTCTTTTCGACCTGATAGCTCACGTCCCACGGGCTTTTGGCCATGAACACCATGTCGCCATCACGGTCGCGCGCGACATTGGCGCGGTTGAACCCGGCGAATTCGTCGAGCGCCTTGTCGTCGCCCTTGATCCAGCGCGCCGTGGCGAAGGGCGATGGTTCGAGCACCGCCTCGACCTTGTATTCCGCCTCCAGCCGCGAAATCAGCACTTCTAGCTGCAGCTGGCCGACCACGCCGACGATGTGCTGCGATCCGATCTCGGGATAGAACACCTGGATCACGCCCTCTTCGCTGAGGTCGTCCAACGCCTTGCGCAATTGCTTGGTCTTGGTCGGATCGCGCAACTGCACGCGGCGCAGGATTTCCGGCGCGAAGTTGGGCAGCCCGGTGAAGCGCACCTGATTGCGTTCGGACAGGGTATCGCCCACCCGCAGTGTGCCGTGATTGGGGATGCCGATAATGTCGCCCGCCTCGGCGGTATCGGCGATCTCGCGGTCCTGCGCGAAGAACAGGATCGGCGAATGCACCGCAATCGGCTTGCCCAGACCTGACGGGGTGAGCTTCATCCCGCGTTTGAACGTGCCCGAAACCTGCCGCATAAACGCGATCCGGTCACGGTGGTTGGGGTCCATATTGGCCTGCACCTTGAAGATGAAGCCGGTGACCTCGTCGCGGGTCGGCTCGATCTGCTCCTCGCCCGCGGGCTGCGGCCGCGGCGGCGGGGCGTAGCGGGCAATGGCGTCGATCAGTTCGGTCACGCCGAAATTCTTCAATGCCGATCCGAAATAGACCGGGGTGAGATCGCCGTTGCGAAACGCTTCGAGGTCGAATTCGGGATAGCCGCCGCGCGCCAGTTCTATCTCGTCGGCGAAGCGCTCGGGTATCGCCGCGTCCGCATCACGCTTCCCGAGAAATTCGCGCGAATTGCCTTCGCCGCGGCTGACCGTTTCGGTGGCGAAATCGAGAATGCCCTCGAACTCGCCGCCCATGCCGATCGGCCACATCTGCGGGCTGACATCGAGCGCGAGCATATCGGCGACCTCGTCCAGCGTTTCGAACGGATCGCGGCCTTCGCGGTCGACCTTGTTGACGAAGGTGATGATCGGCACCGAACGCAAACGGCATACTTCGAACAGCTTGCGGGTCTGCGGTTCGATGCCTTTCGCCGCGTCGATCACCATCACCGCCGAATCGACTGCGGTCAGGGTGCGATAGGTGTCTTCGGAGAAATCCTCGTGCCCCGGCGTGTCGAGCAGGTTGAAGGTGATCCCGTCGCGCGCGAAGGTCATCACGCTGGACGTGACCGAAATCCCGCGCTGCTGTTCGATCTTCATCCAGTCCGACCGCGCGCGCCGCGCCTGCCCGCGCGCCTTAACCTCGCCCGCAAGGTGGATCGCGCCGCCTTGCAGCAGCAGCTTTTCGGTGAGCGTGGTTTTCCCCGCGTCAGGGTGCGAGATGATCGCGAAGGTGCGGCGATTGGACATGATGTTTCCCGAGCGCAGGCATCAGCCGCGCAATGCGGCCCCCAGCTTGGCGGCGGCAGCGATGATTTTCTCGGCCAGCGCCTTGAGGTCGGCATCCTTGAAGCTGGCCTCGCCCGGCTGCAGCGTGACTTCTATGGCGAGCGACTTGTGGCCTTCGGGAACGCCCGCGCCCGCGAACACGTCGAACACGCGCACCCCGGTGATCACCGCCTTGTCCGCGCCCTGCACGCTACGAACGAGATCGCCGGCGGCCAGCGTGACAGGCACCAGGAAGGCGAAGTCGCGGGTCACCGCCTGCAGCGCGGGCGGAGCGAAGGTGGGGCGGGCAAAGGCGGCGTTCTTCCTGGCCGGGATGGCATCGAGGAACAGTTCGACCGCCGCAATCGGGCCGTCGACATCGAAAGCCTTGAGCGTTGCCGGATGCACCATGCCGAAACGCGCCAGCACGGTCTTGGGGCCGAGCCGCAGCGTCGCGGACTGGCCGGGGTGGAACTGCGCGCCCGCCTCTCCCATCACCATCAGGTTCTGGATCGGCGCGCCAGCCGCCTCGAGCAGCTGGAGCGCCAACGCCTTGGCGTCGTAGGCATCCAACACCTTGGCCTTGCCAGCCTGCCAGCCGCGCTCCGCCTTTTCGCCCGCCAGCACGATGCCGAGGGTCGGCTTTTCCTCGCTCAGACCATTGCCGGCGCGGAAATATCGCCGCCCGATTTCGAACAGCCGCGAGCCGCTGGCGCCGCGATCGGCGTTACGCTTGGCCGCCATCAGCAGGCCGGGCAGCAGCGAGGGGCGCATTGCCTTCATGTCTTCGCTGATCGGATTGGCGAGCACCCACAGCGGCTGGTCTGACGAGAAATGCTCCGCCGCCCATTCGGGCAGGAAGCTCCACGTTATCGCTTCGTTGAGGCCGGTTGCGGCGGCGGCACGGCGCAAGCCGCGTTCAAGCTTCTGTTGCGGCGTCGCTGTCGGGCGGGCGACGCCTTCTGCGCGGGGCAAAGCGACGCTCGCCACCTTGTCGAGCCCGTGGATGCGGACGACTTCCTCGACCAGATCGGCGGGGCCTTCGATGTCGTGGCGGCGCGGCGGGCAGGTGACCTGCCAGTCGCCGGAGATGGCAAAGCCGAGGCTTTCAAGGATGCGCTTTTGCTCGGCCTCGGCCACCTCCACCCCGCCAAGGCGCGTGGTCAGTGCCGGATCGAACGCGATCACCTTGGCATTGCTCGGCGGCGAACCGGCGCGCACCACGTCGCTGGCGGAGCCTCCCGCCAGCTCGACAATCAGTCCGGTCAGCAGATCGAGGCCAGCATCCAGAAATTCAGGATCGACCCCGCGTTCGAACCGGGTGCGCGCGTCGCTCGCCAGCCCCAGCTTGCGCCCGGTCGCCCCGATCCGGGCAGGATCGAAATAGGCGATTTCGAGCAGCACGTCGGTAGTCGTCTCGCTGACGCCCGAATGCTCACCGCCCATGATCCCGGCGATGTCGTGTACTTGGCTCTCATCGGCGATCACCGTCATGCTCGCGTCGAGCGTGTAGGTCTTCTCGTTGAGCGCCTGGCATTGCTCGCCATCGATCGCCCGGCGCGCCGCCATCGCGCCCGAAAGCTTGGCGAGGTCATACACGTGCGCCGGACGGCCGTAGCCCAGCATCAGATAATTGGTGAGGTCGACCAGCAGCGAAATCGGTCGCTGCCCAGCGCTTTTCAGCCGCTGCTGCAACCAGTCGGGCGAGGCGCCGTTGGTGACGCCCTTGATCACGCGGCCATAGAACGCCGGGCAGCCTTCCGGATCGTCGGTGCGGATTTCGACCGGGCACGCGCCCGACGCGCTGAACGAAGGCGTGGCAATCGGCTTCAGTGTGCCCAGCCCCTTGGACGCGAGATCGCGCGCGATGCCGTAAACCCCCATGCAATCGGGGCGGTTGGGTGTCACCGCCACCTCGATCACCGGCGATGCGCCGTGATAGTCGGCGAAGCTGGTGCCGACCGGCGCATCATCGGGCAGTTCGATGATGCCGTCGTGATCCTCGCCCAGTTCGAGCTCGCGCACCGAACACATCATGCCGTTGGATCCGACCCCGCGGATCGCGCTCTTCCTCAGCACCATGCCATTGGCAGGGACGGTCGCGCCGGGAAGACCCAGCACGCCCTTCATTCCGGCCCGCGCATTTGGCGCGCCGCAGACAACCTGCAAGGGATCACCCTCTCCGGTATCCACGGTGAGCACCTGCAGCTTGTCGGCATCGGGATGGCGCGCGGCGGTCAACACGTGGGCCACGCGGAAGCCCGCAAGCCGCTCCGCCGGGTCTTCGACGCCTTCGACTTCCAGCCCGACGGCGTTGAGCGCATCGCAGATTTCGGCGACAGTGGCGGTGGTCTCAAGGTGATCCTTGAGCCAGGTCAGCGAGAACTTCATGCTTTCGCTCCCACGCCCGCAGACAGTGTCGGCTGGTCGAACGGGCTGAACCCGTAATGCGCCAGCCAGCGCGGGTCGCCGTCGAAGAAAGCGCGCAAATCATTCATCCCGTATTTCAGCATGGCAATCCGGTCGATCCCCAAGCCAAATGCGAAGCCCTGATATACGTCAGGGTCAATCCCGGCGAATTCCAGCACGCGGCGGTTGACCATCCCGCTGCCGCCCAGTTCCATCCACGCGTGGCCCGGCGCATCGCCGTGCCCGCCGACGACCCTGCGGCCGCCTTCGGTGGAATAGCCGACGTCGACCTCGACGCTCGGCTCGGTGAAGGGGAAGTAGGACGGGCGCAGCCGCAGCACGATATCCTCACGCTCGAAGAACGCCTTGAAGAAGGTTTCCAGCGTCCATTTGAGGTGGCCGAGGTGAATGTCCTTGTCGACCACCAGCCCTTCGACCTGATGGAACATCGGCGTGTGGGTGGCATCGCTGTCGCTGCGATAAACCCGGCCCGGCGCGATCAGTCGGATCGGCGCGCCCTGATCCAGCATCGAACGGATCTGCACCGGCGAGGTGTGGGTGCGAAGCAGAATCTCGCGGCCTTCGGGCGTGCGATCCGGGAAATAGAACGTATCGTGCATCGCCCGCGCCGGGTGGGTTTCGTCCATGTTGAGCGCGGTGAAATTGTGCCAGTCGTCCTCGATCTCCGGACCTGTCGCCACGGCAAAGCCCAGATCGGCGAAGATTTCGGCGAGTTCGTCCATCACCTGGCTGACAGGGTGCACCGATCCCTTGGGCGCTGCCGCAGCGGGCAGCGTCAGGTCGAGCGTTTCGCGCGCCAATTGCGCTTCGAGCTCGGCAGCTTCGAGCGCGGCTTTCTTGGCCTCGATCGCATCGGCAATCGCGGCGCGCGCGCTCTGGATAGCGGGGGCGGCAGCTGTGCGCTCGTCCGGGCTCATGCCGCCCAGCGTTTTCAGGGCAAGACTGACCCAGCCCTTCTTGCCGAGCGCGGCAAGCCGCTGCTCCTCGAGCGCATCAAGGGTGGCGGCATCGGCTATCGCGGCAAGCGCGGCCTGTTTGTCGAGTTCAAGTTCGGTCATGACCTGTCGTATCGGTTGGCGCGGTGCGCGCGCGCGTCCGCTAGCCGCAAATGGCGGGTTTTGCAAAGCACCAGTCGCGCAAACCCGGCTAGAGCGTGCCCGATCCGACCGGCCGGTGCAGCGCCTGCATCGCTTCCCCCGCCACCGCCATCCGCGCCCGCGCCGCGGCGATCAGCAGCGGCTTGTCGAGCTTGGCATAGGCCGAGGGGCTCATCCCCATGAAGCACCGGAAGTCGCGAACGAAATGCGACTGGTCATAGTAAAAGTCGTCCAGCGCGCCGAGCCATTTGAGCGAAGGGTCGAGCATGAAGCGCGCAAGACTGCGCAGGAATCGCTGGCGGCGCAGCAGCAGCTTGGGCGTAAAACCGAAAGCGCGCCGCGACAGGCGTTCGAGCGAGCGCGTGGTCATGCCGAGCTGCTCGGCCAGTTCGGCCACTGCGACGCGTTCCGGATCGGCCAGTGCAGCGGTTAACGCGGCGATAGCCGGATCAACCGGCGGAGCGTGCGCGAACAATTCGCCCACATGCGTCTCGATCAGCTCAAGCTCTTGCGCGAAACCTCCGTCGTTCGCCGCCAGTGCACGCGCCAGCGGGACGAAGCCTGCAAAGACCGGATCGGCCAGCCCATCGACCAGGCGATCGGCATAATCCCCCGCCTGCGCCGGAAGCAGCGCGGCCCATCCCTCCGGCAAAAGACCGATTCCCCAGACCCGCCCCGATCGCAGGCGAAAGCGAGACGCCCGGCTGGTCGGTCCGGTCACGCTGAAATCGGAACAGCGCTGCAACTCCCCTGCGCCGATCGCGGATTGGGCCACGGTGTTCAGCAGAAACCGCAGATTGACCCATTCGGGTTGGAGATAATCCTCCAGCCATGCGTCGCGCGGGGAGCAGGTGACATCGGCGCAGTAAAACGCCGTGACGAATGGCCGCAGCGGCGCGGCGGGCAAGCTGTAGTGCATGTGGACCGACTGGCCCCTCGCCGCATACATCCGCTGTTGCTCCCCCCCGTAAAACGTCATGGTGACATTGCGCTATACGCATGCCGCCCGGCAATCCCTCAGATTGGGGAAGAAGGCGGTTCGCCGGTCATGACGCCGTGCCACTTTCGCCCGCATCTTCGAATCGCAGATTCTCCGGTCAGGCGCGATCCGGCGGCGAATCGAGTGTCTGGGCCGCGCTTCCCCGGGCCTGCAAACGCGCTTTCATGAACGAGGTCAGGATCGGGTGGTCCAACGCGGCATATTCGCTCGGGTTCATGGTCATGAATGCATGGAACTCGCGGGTGAACTGCGCCTGATCGTGGTAATGATCGTCCATCGCCTCGGTCCAGCGGCTGCCGCGGTGGAGCATGAAGGTGGCGAGGCTGCGCATGAACCGCTGACGCCGCATCAGCAGCTTGGGCGAGAAGCCGAAATAGCGGGCGCACACACGCTCCAGCGTGCGGATACTCATGGCGCAGGCATCGGCCAGATCGTGGACCGAAGCCTGATCGCCGCTGACCAGCGCGGTGTGAACGCGGCGGATGCGCGAATCGTCGCGGGTCGGACGCATCACTTGCGTCATGGCATCGACCAGCGCTGCATATTGTTCATCGGGCGTGGCTTCGGGATCGCACAAGGCTTCGTCGAGGCAGGCGAACCGGGCAAAGGCGGGATGCTCGGCGCCATCGCACACGAGATTGGCGCAGGCGCTCGCATCGGCATCGAAGAACCGCGCCCAGCCCAGCGGCAGGAACCCCACGCCCCACATCCGCATCGGCCCTACCGTGAACCGGCACGGCAGCGTGCTTGGCCCGGTCGCGACGAACCGTGCCCCGGCCACCCGCTGTTCGCCAATCACCGCCTCGGGCGCGCTGCCGCAGAAGAAGCGTATATTGCCCCATTCCGGCTGCAGGTAATCGGTGAGCTGCGCGCCATCCGGGCCGATATCGAGCGATACGTGATAAAAGGTGGTGAAGCAGCCCTCGAACAGCGCGGGCGGGTCGCGGAATTCGGCGGTCAGGCTGTAGTCGCCTGTCCGTGTCGCCGATGGGGCGGATTGGATCTGCCGATTGTCGCCCATATCTTCAGATACGCGCAGATGGCGTATTTATACAAGGACGTTGACGGGTTTGTACAACCGCGCAGTGCGGTTGGCTGAAACGCGAAAGGGGCAGGCTCCCGCAAGAGCCCGCCCCTGTTCTGTTCGCCAAGTCGCCCCTGCCCGCTTTATGCTGGCAGGGATGTGCTCACCTGATTTCAGGCCGGCAAAGCGGCTTTCGCCTGCTGAATCACCGACTTGAAGGCGCCGCCTTCGTTCATCGCGAGATCGGCCATGGACTTGCGATCGAGTTCGATGCCAGCCAGCTTGATGCCGTGCATGAACTGCGAATAGGTCAGGCCTTCCATGCGGACGGCAGCATTGATGCGCTGGATCCACAGGGCGCGGAACGTGCGCTTCTTCACCTTGCGGTCGCGGTAGGCGTATTGCCCGGCCTTTTCGACCGCCTGACGGGCGACGCGGATGGTGTTCTTGCGGCGACCGCGATAGCCCTTGGCCTGATCGAGAATCCGCTTGTGCTTGGCGCGGGTGGTAACACCGCGTTTGATGCGTGGCATACTAGTATATCCTTATCTTGAAGACGCGGGGCCGATGGCCCGCCGCATCAATCCAGCCCGTACGGAGCCCACTTCTTGATCGTCGGCGTATCATGCGCCGACAGGACGGAAGTGCCGCGGTTCTGGCGGATATACTTCGCATTGTGGCTGATCAGACGGTGACGCTTGCCAGCGACGCCGTGCTTGACCTTGCCGGTGGCGGTGATCTTGAAGCGTTTCTTCACACCGCTCTTGGTCTTCAGCTTGGGCATTTTCATCTCCTGATTGAGACACGTCGGAACCGGCCATGGCAGCCCTTGTCGCCAGGCAGGCTGATTGATTCGTGTCAGTGAAGTGCGCGCGCTTAGGCAAGCGAGGGGTGAAAGGCAAGGGTTTTGCGGCGCACGGAGCACGGCGGCGTTGAAGCCGGCGCGGACTTCTGACAGAATTACGGCCACCTCTGGAAACCGCTTCCAAGCAAGCTATCTCTACGGCAAAGATGTTTCTATCAGAACCGCGAATCCTCCCGACCAAGAAAGAATTTGATGACAAATCCCGATTGCGCAGAGCGTGCTGGCACCGCTGCGCTTGATCCGCGAGCGCTGATGCGCGAGCTGAAAATCTTCGCCAAGGCCCACCCCGCACGCAGCTTTTGGGAACTGGCAATCACGCTGGTTCCATTTGCGGGCATCATGGCCGCGATGCTGTTCGCGGTGCAATCGGGCATCTATCTGGCGCTTGCGCTGGTGCCGGTGGCAGGGCTGTTTCTGCTGCGGATATTCATCATCCAGCATGATTGCGGGCATGGTGCGTTTCTGCCCGGCAGGCTCGGCAATGACTGGACCGGCAGGGCATTGGGCGTGCTCACTTTCACCCCCTATGATTGCTGGAAGCGCTCGCACGCGCTCCACCATGCCAGCACCGGCAATCTGGATGCGCGCGGCAATGGCGATGTCGATACGCTGACCGTGCGCGAATTCTACGAAGGCACGCGGATACAGCGCCTGCTTTACCGCATGTACCGCCATCCGATCGTGCTGTTCGGGATCGGGCCTGCGTATCTGTTCCTGCTGCGCCACCGCTTGCCGATCGGCCTGATGAAGGAAGGGGCGACCTACTGGGTCAGTTCCATGGCGACCAACATTGTCATCGCCGCCATTCTGGGCGGGCTGATCTACAGCTTCGGCTTGGCCGCAACCGTGATGGTCGTGCTGCCGGTGCTGCTCGTCGCGGCATCGCTGGGTGTGCTGTTGTTTTATGTCCAGCACCAGTTCGAAGAGGCGCATTGGGATACCGCCGATAACTGGTCGTTCCATGATGCGGCGCTGCTGGGCAGTTCGCATCTCGACCTGCCCCAGCCGCTGCGCTGGTTCAGCGGCAATATCGGCGTGCACCACGTCCACCACCTGGCGAGCCGGATTCCGTTCTATCGCTTGACCGAAGTGCTGGATGCAAAGCCCGAGCTTCGCACGCTGAACCGCTTCACGGCGCGCGAAGCACTGGGCCCGGTCCGGCTGGCACTGTGGGCAGAAGACCAGCGACGACTGGTCACCTTTCGGGAAGCCTCGCGCGCGGTGTCGGATCAGGGCAGAACGCAGCAGGCGGCCTAGCCCATCGCCTCCAGCACATCCTCCAGCCGGGCAGGATCGCCCAGTGCGATCACCGTGCCATCCGACCCCGCATCGAGCGGATTGCCCTGCCAGTCGGCCATCATCCCGCCTGCGCCTTCGACCACCGGCACCAGCGCGGCATAATCATACAGCTTTAGCCCGGCCTCGATCACCACATCGATATGGCCGCTGGCGACAAGCCCGTAATTGTAGCAGTCGCCGCCGTAGATGATCTTCTTTTCGGCGACTTGCTTGGCGACCGACATGAAGGCGTCCGCTTCCTCATTGGTGAACAGGTGCGGGCTGGTGGTGGCGAGCACCGCATCGGAAAGGTTCTTGCACGGCGCGGTGGCGGCAGGCTTGCCATTGAACAGCGTCGGCTGGCCGATACGGCCCACCCAGCGCTCGCCCGCAATCGGCTGATCGATGATGCCGAGCACCGGCCAGCCATCCTGCAGCAGCGCGATCAGCGTGCCGAAGATCGGGCGTCCGGCGATAAAGCTGGTGGTGCCGTCGATCGGATCCAGCACCCACTGGCGGCCTGCGCCTTCGTTGCGGGTGCCGTATTCCTCGCCGATGATGCCGTCGCGGGAGAACTCCGCTTCGATCAGCCGCCGCATTGCGGCTTCGGCAGCGCGGTCGGCTTCGGTTACGAAGGAGCGGTCGGCCTTGCATTCGGATTCCCACGTGCCGCGAAACAGCGGACGGATCGCGGCTCCGGCAGCATCGGCAAGACGCAGGGCGAGGGCGAGGTCTTTATCGGTCATGACGCTTTCCAATAATCGAACGCTTCAGCCTGTCGAGCCTCTGCATAGCGCCGCGCCTCCGGCCCCTCCCATTCGTGCGGCAAGTCGTCGTAAACGCCTGCGCGGCTGACGAACCAGCCCTGCCCCGGCAGCCCGTCGGATTGGCGCACCACCAGCACCGCTAGACCCGGTTCGCCACAGGCTCGTCCATCCTCGTCGATCCGGTCGAGCACCTTGCACAACTGGCGCATCAGCGGGCGGGTGAAGGTGTGGCCGAGGATGTTGAGCATCCCGCCATAGGTAAAGACCTGACGCGCGCGGGCCGCTTCGATCAGGAGGGCTCGCATTTCGGCAGGGTCGAACATTGCGTCACCCCTTCGTCATTGCGAGGAGCGAAGCGACGCGGCAATCCATGGGCTGCCGTTTCCTCTTGGTGAAAGGTCGGGCCATGGATTGCTTCGCCTGCGGCTCGCAATGACGAGGTTAGTCGAACAGCGAGCTGACCGAGCTTTCGTCGGCAATCCGGCGGATCGCCTCGCCCACCAGCGGGGCGATGGTCATGATGCGGATGCGGTCGGATTGTTCTGCCGCCTCGCTCGGCCGGATCGAGTCCGAAATCACCAGCTCTTTCAGCTTCGACCCGTTGATCCGCGCCACCGCGCCGCCCGACAGCACGCCGTGGGTAATATAGGCGGCGACCGACTTCGCGCCGTTTTCCAGCAGCGCTTCGGCGGCGTTGCACAGCGTTCCGCCCGAATCGACGATGTCGTCGATCAGAATGCAGTGGCGCCCCGAAACGTCGCCAATGATGTTCATGACTTCGCTTTCGCCCGGCCGGTCACGGCGCTTGTCGACGATCGCGAGCGGAGCATTGTCGAGCCGCTTGGCCAGTGCCCGCGCGCGCACCACGCCGCCTACGTCAGGGGAGACGACCATCAGATCCTGATCGCCGTACCGCGCCTGAATATCGGCCGCCATCACCGGCGCGGCATACAGATTATCGGTCGGGATATCGAAAAAGCCCTGAATCTGCCCGGCGTGCAGATCGACTGCCAGCATCCGGTCAGCGCCCGCCTCGGTGATCAGGTTCGCCACCAGCTTGGCCGAAATCGGCGTGCGCGGGCCGGGTTTGCGATCCTGCCGGGCATAGCCGAAATAGGGCACCACCGCCGTGATCCGCTTGGCCGAAGCACGCCGCAGCGCATCGATGCAGATCAGCAGTTCCATCAGGTTGTCATTGGCCGGAAAACTGGTCGGCTGGACGACAAACACGTCTTCGCCGCGCACGTTTTCGTGGATTTCGACGAACACTTCCTCATCGGCGAAACGACGCACGCTGGCATCGGTCAGCGGGATTTCGAGATAGGCCGCAATGGCCCGGGCAAGCGGCAGGTTCGAATTGCCGGACATGATCTTCATCGCTGCGAATCCCCGGTTGGCACGTGACGCAACCCGCCTAGCGAGGCGTCATGGAATTGCAACGCGCAAGGGCGCGGTTGTCGACCGGTTGGATGATGTCGCGCGTGGGCGAAGGGTCGAAAGCAGCGTGAAGGTGTGCTGGCTTACCTCATCTCGCCCGGCGGCAGTTCGTCCGGCCCGCGTCCGGGTTCGTCGATATCGGGGGGCGTGGGCTCGGTTTCGGGCGGCTGCGGCTCGAACGGCTCGTTCGGCACCGGCGGGGTCTTTTCCGGAGGCGTGGCGGGCTGGATCTCGTCTGGCTTGGCCGGTGGGACTGTGGCCATGGTCGGCTCTCCTTCTCGTTCGGATTGATGGCTCTGAAAAAACGCTGCCGAAACGCCAATGTGCCGCGCCGGTTCGCTCTCTATCCCAAGCCAGTCTCGCTTTAGCCGCTGCAACGCGGATAGTCTTGCGCGGCTTGGGAACCCAATGGCTTGCACCCTGCTTTCTCCATCATAGCATAAAGGTGAAACATGGGCTTCCTCAAAGACGGCGAATGGTTTGACGAATGGGATTACAATGACGCCGATAGCGGCGCGTTCGAGCGCGACGAGAGCGCCTTTCGTAACTGGATAACACCCGACGGATCGCCCGGCCCGAGCGGGACAGGCGGATTCGCGGCCGAACCGGGGCGCTATCGGCTCTATATCAGCCTCGCCTGCCCGTGGGCGCACCGGGCCAATATTGCGCGCCACCTGAAAGGCCTTACGGGCGCAATTGAGCTGGTGGTGGTGCACTGGCTGATGAAGGAGGGCGGCTGGTCGTTCCGGTCAGGCGAATGCGTGACGCCCGATCCGCTATGCGGCGCGCAGCACCTTCATCAGGTCTACACGAGGGCCAAGCCCGACTATTCCGGCCATGTCACCGTGCCGCTGCTGTGGGACACGAAGACTGGCACCATCGTGAACAACGAAAGCGCCGATATCCTGCGCATGCTGGGCAACGCCTTCGATGATTGCGGCGCGAATGAGCGCGATTTGTATCCCGAGGCGCTCCGGGCCGAGATCGATGCGGTGAACGACCGGGTCTACGACGCGGTGAACAATGGCGTGTACAAGGCCGGCTTCGCTGCCTCGCAGCAGGCATACGAGCAGGCCGTGACACCGCTGTTTGCGATGCTCGACGAGTTGGAGAAGCGGCTGGAGGGCGAAGAATGGCTGGTCGGGGGCCAGCTAACCGAGGCAGACATCCGGCTCTGGACGACGCTGATCCGCTTCGATCCGGTCTATCACGGGCACTTCAAGTGCAACATCCGCAGGATCGCCGATTATCCGAACCTAGCGGCCTTTACCCGGCGGCTTTATGAACTGGAGGACATCGCCGAAACGGTGAACTTCCACCACATCCGGCACCACTATTACGAGAGCCATTCGCACATAAATCCGGCGGGTATCGTTCCTGCGGGGCCGGATCCGCTTGTGCCGGGAGCGAGCTAGACGAAACCACAAAGGCTGCGGTTGAACCCGCCAATCGCAGGCTGTCAGCGCAGCACGATATTCAGATCGAAGCGACTGTCGCCAAGGTTCTTCAGCAAGGCGAACTGGAACAACAGCACCCCGGCAAATTCAAGCGCTTCCTCGATCACGGTCATCAGGCTGTAGGCGAGGCTGCGCCCGGTGGACTGCGCGTCGATCACCGAATTGATCATTTCGATACCGACCGCGCCCGACACGAACAACGCCGCCGAGCCGATGAACAGCAGCCGCGTCCTTGGCGGCAGTGCGAAAAGCCACGGAGCCAGCAGCACCGCCAGCCCGATGAGAAGCGGCACCGCAATCGCTGTCCAGGCATAATGAAATATCGGGCCAAGTGTCTGGATCGCGGGCACGAGCCGTTCGAGCACCTGACCGCTGAGTTCATGGAGCATCGCCACTTCATCCATCGCCAGAAAGACGAAGACCGCCGACAGGAACCACCACGGCCAGACCTTTTGCGCGCGCTTCTGCTGCTGGGCCTTGGCGGTCAAAGCCAGAAGCGCCGCGCAACTCAGTAGCAGCAGCGATGAGATGAAGGTCGGGATGCTATTGTCGGTCGCAAGCGAGATGCGCGCAAGAACCCTTGTCGTCGTCTCGCCGGCATAGAGAGTCAGCAGGACGTCAGCGACCAACCCGAGGCAGATAACGACGACGACCGCCTTGCACGACCAACTGCTGATGCGCGAACGCTGAAGTGAGAGTTCGACTTTTCCTGACATCCTATGGTGTTATTCGGCACACCATTGATGTCACTAAACTGTAATAGAATCCCGCGCGCCAGCCTTCGCCCTACGCTGCTCGCTATTCACCGCAAGTTGCCGGAGGACCGTCGCGTTCGCCGCAACCCTCGTTTTTCTTAACTGATTATGCGATCCGGTGCTCGCCCCGTATCCACCGCACGCTGTTAGAAGACGGTGCGGAGGACCCTCGCGTTTGCGGCGGTCCTCGTTCTCTTTAACAGATCACGCGATCCGGTGCTCGCCCCGTATCCACCGCACCGTGCCCGAAGACGCGCGCATCACCACGCTTTCGGTGGTCATGTAGACCTCGCCCGTGAGGCGGCGGCGGCGCTTTACGCCGTCGAGCAGCGATCCCGAGGTCACGCCGGTCGCGGCAAAGATGCAATCTCCCTTGGCGAGGTCTTCCAGCTTGTAGATCCGGTCGAGGTCGGTGATGCCCCACTTGCGGGCGCGGGCCTTCTCGTCATCATTGCGGAACACCAGCCTGCCGTTGAACTGGCCGCCAACGCAGCGCAGCGCGGCTGCCGCCAGCACGCCTTCGGGCGCGCCGCCCTGGCCCATGTACATGTCGATCGTGGTGTCTTCGTCCGTAACCGCGATTACGCCGGCCACGTCGCCATCACCGATCAGCACCACCCCGCAGCCGAGCGCGCGCAGTTCCGCGATCAGTTCGGCATGGCGCGGCCGGTCGAGCACGCAGACATTGATCTGGCGCGGCTCCACGCCCTTGGCCTCGGCCACGGCGCGCACGTTGTCGCTCGGCGACTTGGCGAGATCGATGATGCCTTCGGGGTAGCCCGGGCCGACCGCCAGCTTGTCCATATACACGTCGGGCGCGTTAAGCAGACAGCCCTCCTCCGCCGCCGCCAGTACCGCGAGCGCATTCGGCCCGGCCTTGGCGGTGATGGTGGTGCCTTCGAGCGGATCGAGCGCGATGTCGATCTTGGGCCCTTTGCCCATGCCGACCTTCTCGCCAATATAGAGCATCGGCGCTTCGTCGCGCTCGCCCTCGCCGATCACCACCGTGCCATCCATATACAGCGTGTCGAACGCCTTGCGCATCGCTTCGACCGCGGCCGCGTCGGCCGCCTTTTCATCGCCGCGCCCGATCAATTGTGCCGCGGCAATTGCCGCCGCTTCGGTAACGCGCACCATTTCCAGCACCAGCACGCGCTGGATCGCGTTATCGGTCATGGCTTGCCTGCCTGCGAGCACGTCGGTATCGGTTGGAGAATTCATGTGCAATTCAGCCTCTTTTTGCTCTGGTTGCAGCGATATTTCTAATTACCCCGGCGCATAAGCGGATGGAGACGGGTTTGTCGAGCAATGCCGCACCCGCCGTAACGGGTTTTCCTCTCGCCCTGTCGGCTCTCGCGCTGATGATGGTGTCTTTCGCTGCCGCGCCTTTGGCCGCTCAGGATGACACCGCCGCGACACCGCCTGCTGCCGAAGCCGAGCCGGGCGCGGCAGAGCCACCGCCCTCCCGGGTCAATCTGACCGTCACGGTGCCGCGCGGCGAAGTCAATCAGGCGCAGGCGCAGGAATGCCGCGACGAAGCCGATGCCGGCACCATCAGCGGCGAGATCGTGGTTTGCCGCGAGACCGGCGATAATGGCGAAAACCCCCTGACCGGCAATCGCGAAGAAACGCAGAAGCGATATGCGCAGGAAACCATGCTCAAAGGCGGCACGCGCGCGCCCGAGGGATTCGGAATACCCAATCATGGCAATCCGATCGGTTTCGGAGGAGCGCCGCCGCCAGCGGTGTTCATCGACGTCGAGGCGCTGCCCAAGGCTCCCGCTGGTTCCGACGCCGATCGCATCGCCCGCGGCCTCCCGCCGCTGGGCCAAGAAGGCGACCTGTCCGAGGAAGAGGAAAAGGCCCGGCGTGAGGCAATGGGGATCAAGACCACCGTTCCGGCGCGACCGAAGAAGAAGAACTGAGGCCGTGCGGGTGGTCCGCGCCGCGCTCGCTGTCACTGCCCTGTTCGCTGCGGGCCTGCAAGCGCCGGTGCTGTCCGCGCAGGAACGCATTCCGATTGATCTCGGCCCCGATGCTCCTGCGGCCGAACCGCCGCCGGTAATCGATATCCGCGCCCCGCCGCCTTCACCCGAAACCCCGACCGCAGCGCTGGTAAAGCAATGCGAGGATCAGCGCGAAGCGGGCGAAATCTCGGGCGAGATCGTGGTCTGCCGCGAATTGCAGGTCGATACCTCGCAACATTACAGCGGCAGCCGGGCGGCATGGCTGCGGCGCTATGCCGAGCGCACGCAAGGGGCGAACACGATTCCCGCGCCCGACGTGGCCGGGCCGGGGATTTTTCGCGGGCCTGCCAGTGCCAGCGGGCTGTGCTTGATCCCGCCCTGTCCGGAGCCTCCGGCGCTGATCATCGATGTCGAGGCGATCCCGCCTCCCCCTGCCGGATCGGACGCGGCTCGGGTCGCGAAAGGCCTGCCGCCGCTCGAGGAGGACATGGAGCCGCTATCGGATGCAGCGCGCGCCCGGATCGAAGCGGAACTGGGCCTGCCCGCAACCCCGCAGGACGATTAAAGCGGCAGGATCGGCAGCACCAGCGGTTCGCCGGTCAGACTGTCTGATCCTTCGAGCAGCGCCAGCGCCTTGGCCACGCAGCGCTCCGGCCCTTCGTGGGTGACCATCGCCACCATCACTTCGCCGCCGCCGCTGCTGCGGCCCTGCTGGATCAGGCTTTCGATCGAAACATCACCGTCGCGCAAGGCTGCGGTGAGTTCGGCCAGCACGCCGGGGCGGTCCTTGACCATGAAGCGGATATAAGTGCGTTCGGTACGGTGCCCGGGTTCGGCAGGCGGCAGCGCGGCAAGCTGTGCCACGGGAATCGAGAACGGCGCGCCCACTTCGTCGCGCGCGATGTCGATCAGGTCGGCTGCGACAGCACTTGCAGTCGGCCCGTCACCTGCGCCCGCGCCCTGAAACAGCAGGCGGCCGACGAAATTGCCTTCCGCCACGACCGCATTGGTGGGACCGTCGACCGCGCTTAGGGGATGCCCCTTGGCGACCAGACAGGGCCGCACACGCTGGAGCAGGCGTGCGCCGTCGGCCGTGTCCTCGACGTCGGCCTCGCCGATCAACCGGATGACGAAGCCGAGCGCATCGGCCTGTGCAATGTCGGCAGCGCGAACCTGCGTGATGCCGCTCACCCGCACGCCGACGAAATCGATCCGCGTGCCGAACCCGATGGCCGCGAGGATCGCCAGCTTGTGCGCCGCGTCCACGCCTTCGATGTCGAATGCCGGATCGGCCTCGGCAAAGCCGCGCGCTTGCGCCTCTGCGAGCACGTCGGCGAAGTCGGCGCCGGTCGATTCCATGGTCGACAGGATGTAATTGCAGGTGCCGTTGAGAATGCCGTAAACCTTGGTCAACGCATTGGCGCTGGTGCCTTCGCGCAGCCCCTTGATCACCGGAATGCCGCCGCCGACCGCCGCCTCGAACTTCAGCGCGGCATTGTTGGCCTCGGCCAGCTGCGCCAGTTCCAGTCCGTGATGCGCGACCATCGCCTTGTTGGCGGTGACGAGGCCTTTGCCTGCGCTCAGCGCCGCGCGCGACAGCGCCAGTGCGGGGCCATCAGATCCGCCGACCAGTTCCACCACCACATCGACATCGTCGCGCCGGGCGAGCGCGGTCATATCATCTTCCCACGCAAAGGGAGCGATGCTGACGCCGCGATCCTTGCTCCGGTCGCGCGCGCTCACCGCCACCACTTCGATTGGCCGCCCGGCGCGCGCGGCGATGATACCGGCATTGGTCGCAAGCAGGCGAATGACGCCTACTCCCACCGTGCCGAGACCGGCGATGGCGATACGCAGGGGCGCAGGGGCGGAATTGGTCAAGCGGGCCTCCAGGAATAATCCGGGACGGCGCTTAACCTGCACCCGCGCAGGGTCAACCCGCCTTGCCGCTTACCCGCCGCTGGTGATGCGCCGCTCGCACGGACCGAGAGCGTCGATCACGAAGGCATAATCGCCCGCCGCCAGCCGCCGCGCCTCCGGTTCGCGCGCCAGATTGGCGCTGCTCGGCAGTTGTGCAGGCAGCGAACAAGCGAGGCGATACCAGCGCAGGGTTTCGGGTGCCGGAGGGCGCGCGGCGGAATCAATGATCTCCCCCCACGAAACGCCCCACTGCACCTGCTGGCCGGGTCGCCGCAGCACAGTGATTGAAATCGGAGAGCGATCTTCGGTCGACAGGAACACCTGCGTCTCCGATTCGCCGGTCAATGTGCCCTGCACGGCCAGCGCATCGCTGATCCCGGTGACGCGCGGCGCCACGTCGGGCGCATATAGTTCGGTCAGGATCGGGCGCAGCTGCGCTTCGAGTTCGGGGGTGTAGGGCAGCTGGGCATTGGGGTTGACCAGCCGCACCTCGCCCGCGCGGCCCGGCACCGTGTCGGCAAACAGCACCATTTCGCGATTCTTGAGCTTGGGCACCTTGCCTTTGGCATCCAGCGGCACGTCGACCAGATAGGCCAGGCTTTCGCCCACAGCGGCACGTCCGGCGATCAGTGCAACGGTGCGCGCCTGGATATAGAGCCGCGCGAATCCGGGTTCGAGACCGGGCGCACGTTCGGGTTTGAGGGCCGTCTGTCGGCGAATCTGCACCCGGATTACCAGATCGGCAGCTTCCGCAAGGGTCACCAGATCGGCATAAGTCGGTCCCGAAGGCGTACTGGCGGCGGGCGGCGGTGCAATCTGCGCAAGCGCTGGATAAGGGCTCCCGACCAGCGCAGCGGCAACCGCCGATGACACAGCCAGCCTCCTGAAAAGAAAACTTAATTTTCGTTTACTCAATTGCTTCATCACAGCCTTCACCTGCCGTCCTGTTGTCTTCGTTCTAGCAGGGAACATAGGACATTGCGCGCAGTGAATCCGCACTGAACCGATAAAGCGTTTGATTGGGTAGGGGTTGCCCGTTAAAGCCCGAATGCTCGCCGCGCAGGCTTGGGGACACTCCCTGCGCGATGGGCAAGGTTGCGCATTGTCTGGATTGACGCTTTGGCGGTATCCGGTGCAGGGCGTGCCAGTCGGGGTTGGACACTTGCGAAACTCGCACAAGCGCGCTCGCAGTTCGATCCCGGTGTGGGAGGACCGAAATCTACGGGATCTGCCTGTCAGCGTGCTTGGCTGACGGGTGAGGAATTTGCCGGGCCCAGCGTCCGGCCTGAACTTGGAGAGAAAGCGCTGGATGGCCTACGCTGACCAACAAAAAATGAACGGGAGCAAGATTGCCGGCATCATAATTGCCGTGGCAATTAATGTCGGGCTGATTCTTGCTCTTGTCTTCGGGTTGACCATCTCCGCTATCAAGAAGGAGATCGAGCGGGTCACCACGATTGACATCGAGGAACCGCCGCCGCCGCCCGAAGAACCGGATGAGCCGCCGCCAGAACAGCCGCAGGATGTGGCACCGCCGCCTCCGGTTGCTCCGCCGCCACCTATCAACATCGCTCCGGCACCGCCGCCGATTCGAACGCAGCCGACCATTCCGCCGCCGTCACCGCCGGCACTGCGGATTCCGCCGCCTGCTCCGGTCGCGCCGCCTGCGCCGCCGCCCGCGCCATCAAAGGCCCGTGGTGCGCGCACGAAGAACGAACGAAGCTGGGCTGGCCGTATCCAGGAAAACTATCCGGCTCGCGCCTTGCGTGAGGAAGTCGAAGGTACCGTGGGCGTTCGCGTCACCGTCACCGCCGATGGCCGCGCCACCGGTTGTTCGGTCACCGCCTCGAGTGGTTCGAGCATTCTCGATGCGGCTGCGTGTCAGGGGATGGAGCGTTATGCACGGTTCGAACCGGCACTTGATGCTGCCGGAAACCCGACCTCGGATATCTACTCGACGCGGATTACCTATCGTTTGAACTGACGGCTCAATTCGGTCTCGGCCCGGTGGAGAGGCCGCGACCACCAGACAAATTCTTTCAAGAGGACTACTCGCAATGAACCTTATGATTCTCGCCGCTGGTGCCGAAGCCCCCGCAAACAAGTTCGGCTTCGTCGAAGCCATGAAGGAAGGCGGCCCCGTCGCCTGGACCATTCTCGCCGTGATGATCATCATGTCGGTCGGCTCGTTCTACATCCTGTTCACCAAGCTGTTCGAGCAGAACAAGATCATGAAGCAGTACAAGGGCGTTCAGACCGGTTTCTGGCGTGCGGGCAGCCTGCGTGAAGGCGCGACCAAGCTCGAAAAGGACAGCGCATGGCGCCAGCTCGCCGATGACGCGGTCAAGGCCCAGGACGAGCACGGCAAAATGACCGACAGCCTCGAATCGCATGATTACATGCACGGTTCGATGCAGCGGTCGGAAGATTCGATCAACGCGGTGCTGGCCGGCGGTCTGCCGTTCCTCGCATCGGTTGGTGCGACCGCGCCGTTCATCGGTCTGCTCGGTACCGTGATCGGGATCTACCGCGCGCTGATCAACATCGGCATCGCCGGTTCGGCTTCGATCGACAAGGTCGCCGGCCCCGTCGGTGAAGCGCTGATCATGACCGCGATCGGTCTGGTCGTCGCTGTGCCTGCGGTGCTGTCGTTCAACTGGCTGCAGTCGCGCAATCGCCGGATCGCCGAGCTGCTGAACAGCTTCTCGACCGACATCCTCGCCTACATCAACTCGAACGGCGCGGTGAAGCCGGCGGTTCACGCGGCTCCGGCTGCCAAGCCCGCTGCGAAGCCGGCCACGGCCACCAAGGCCTGATCGCCAATGCCGGACATGGCAGGAGCAGCCTTCACGGGCGCTCCTGCCGGTCCTCCGGCCAATATCCTGCCGCGGCAGGATACGGCGCCGGGATGCCTCAGGGCAAAATCTCAAGTCAATGTTTTGACAAGGTAGGAATTCACAATGGCGATTTCGACGGGAGGCGGGGAAACCCCGATGTCCGACATCAACACCACGCCGCTGGTGGACGTGATGCTGGTGCTCCTGATCATCTTCCTCATCGCAGTGCCCGTGGCGATCCAGACGATCGAGAAGCTGGAAATTCCGGTGTTCGAATCGGTCGAATCCAAGGACAAGGTGGAAAACCTGCTGCTTACGATCAGCACCACCGATGCCGCAGGGCGCAGCGCCGGGGAACCGGGCTTCGAAGGCGCGTCGCGCTCGGGCGAATGCCGGGTCTACTTCAACAATATCACTCCGGTGACGTCGGAAGAATTGTATGATCAGGCGTTCAACCGGCTCGACAATATCGTGACCCGCGCAGGCGGACCCGAAGCGATCATGGCGGAACCCGATCTGATCCCGCAGGTGCACATCCGCGGCGACGTCAACGCGCCGTGGCGCTGCGTGGCAGGCGCAATCTACAACGTGCAGGCGGCCGGCTATCCGACGGTCGGGTTCATCTCGAACCCGGTCGATCCGAACGGCTGATCCGGCTTCAAGCGATTTAAGGAGTAACTGACATGGGTATGGCCGGAGGCAAACTCGACGGTGAGCCGATGCTCGACATGAACATGACGCCGCTGATCGACGTTCTGCTCGTTCTGCTGATCATGTTCATCATTACCATCCCGGTGGCGACCCACTCGGTCGATATCGATCTTCCGCAGGGCAACCCGCCGCCGACGGATATCGAGATCGATCCGATCAAGAACAAGCTGGTCCTGACCGCAGCCGACCAGATCCTCTGGAACGGTACCCCGGTAACCGAAGGCCAACTGATAACCCTGCTTGGCGAGACGACCAGCATGGCGACCGAGCCCGAACTGCAGTTCGAGCCCGAAGCACTCGCCAGCTATGATATCTCGGCCAAGGTGCTGCAGGACATCAAGCTGTCGGGTGTGACCAAGTTCGGCTTTGTCGGTAACGAGAAGTACCGCCAGTTCGCCAAGTAAGCGACGCGTGCACCTCCGGGTGCCGCGAGAGTAGTCCAGAAGGGGCGTTGCGAGCAATCGCAGCGCCCCTTTCTCGTTGAGGCAGGCAATGTTTCTGCTGTCGCAGAGCTTCGCTTCCACGTGAAACATTTGTGGAACATCGGCAGTCTTCGGTAAAATTCCCGACGCTTGCCAAATGCCGATGCACGCCATATTTTTGCACGAATGCGGTGGTTTACACTTGTTGCCCTGCTGGCGCTCCCCGCCCCAACATGGGCGCAGCCCTCCTCTGTGCAGGATGATGCGGGCGCGAGTTGGACGTTGCCCGATCCTCAACAACAGAATTTGACGCTCATGTTTGAATGGCCAGACGGCACAGCCCGACCGTCGCCTGTCGATCTTTCGCGGGGCATCATCCTCGTCAAAGGCAGTGTGAACGGCAAAGCCGGCTGGATTATTGTCGATACCGGGACGAACAGGACGATCGTCAACACCGCGTTCCTGCGGCGGATCGGCACCGGGATTGATGAATCCGATGCCCGCGTTGAAACAGGGCTGACTTTATCCGGTGCGGGGACGGCCAAGGGCGCCGAGTTCGCCGTCACGGATCAGTTCCGTTTTAACGCCGACCTGAATGCGGTCGATCTCTCTGCAATTGAACAGCAACTTGGCCGCCCGGTCGCAGGAATTCTAGGCCTCGATCTTCTGGAAAATATCGCTTTCGTCGTCAGTCGTCGGCGCGACGGCATTATGTTCGCCAAATCGGGTGCGATCAATTCGAGCAGGACGACCGCGCAACGCTTCACAGTCGCCAAGGGCATTGTCGCCGCAGCCGTCGATGGTTCGCCTGTGCGCCTGAAGCTCGACACCGGCTCGAATGATGAATTGTCTCTCAACCCGTCGATCTGGGATACGCTGGCCGATCCTGATGCCAAGACCACGCCAACCACCTTGACCGATGCGTTCGGTACAGTGCTTCAGATCAAGTCCATCGACGACGTCAGATTGGCAATCGGCAAATATTCCAGAACCTTGCCAGCTACGCGCCGACCGACCCCCGATGCGCAGGCCGATGGGTTGCTGGGG
Organism: Erythrobacter sp.; assembly: GCF_024305245.1. GTDB lineage: Bacteria > Pseudomonadota > Alphaproteobacteria > Sphingomonadales > Sphingomonadaceae > Erythrobacter. Next base: position 99,895 of record NZ_JAMWYX010000008.1, on the reverse strand, counting down.
TTTGCCTTTTTCGGAAGCGGTTCGATTTTGTTCGATCTCGGCTGGAATCTGATTGTCTACCTTCCGGACTAATCCCCCTCAACCGGCGGATCAGGCCGCATCGCCGCGGCAATCAGCCCCTCCGCCTCCAGCAGCAATTCATCATCCACCGCGCCTTGCGGCACCGCCTCGCGCCCGATCATCGTCATCACCGGCACCGCCAGCGGCGACACGCGGTCGAGCGTTACGTGCACCAGCTCGCGCTCCGACCGTTCGAGCAAATCCGCCAACCGCCCCACGTCCGTCATCCGCGCCCGCGCATCGGCCCATGCCGCTTCCAGCAGCACGTGATCGGGCTCGTACTTCTTGAGCACATCGTAGATCAGGTCGGTCGAGAAGGTGACCTGCTTGCCGGTCTTCTTCTGGCCGGGATGCTGGCGCTCCACCAAGCCGCTGATTACGGCTACTTCACGGAACGCGCGGCGCAGCAGGTGGCTTTCGGTGACCCACTCGACGAATTCGTCGGTCAGGATATCGGGTGAGAGCAGCGGCGCGGGGTTCTCGACGGGCTTCAAACCCCACACTGCCAGGCAGTAATCATTCGCCACGAACCCGCCCGGCAGCAGCCCGCGATCCTCCATCCGCCGGGTGATCAGCATTCCCAACGACTGGTTCGCGTTCCACCCTTCGAAGGTGTAATAAGCGGTGTAGTGCTTGCCGCCATGCGGGAAGCTTTCGGCCAGCAATTCCCCCGGAGCAGGCAGGCGGCTGCGGTAGTCCTGCATTTCGAGCCATTCGCGCACATCATCGGGAAACCGCCCCCACCCGGCGCGGTCGGCCAGCAGACCCTGCACCCGAGTGGCCAGATGCGTGGTCAGCGGCAGCCGCAGCCCGCCATAGGAGGGGATGGTGGCTGATTTCTTGGCCGCGCGGACGATCACGTCCATGTCCTTCACACCCTCGACCTCCAGGCTCATGCCCGCGAAGAAGAACGTGTCGCCGGGGGAGAGCTGCGCGGCAAACCGCTCCTCGACCTTGCCCAGACTGCGGCCATTCTTGAACCGCACCATCAGCATTTCGGAATCGACGATGATCCCGGCATTCATCCGGTGGCGCTGCGCCTGACTGGGGTGGGCGAGCCGCCACACGCCCGCCTTGTCACGCACGATCCGCTGGAACCGGTCATAGGCCTTGAGCGCATAGCCGCCATTCGACACGAAGCTCAGCACGCGGACAAAGGTGGCTTCATCCAGCCAGCTATAGGAGAGCGCAACGCGCACCTCGGCCAGCAACGCGCCCTCATCGAATGGCCCAGCGCAGGCGCAGGCCATGATGTGTTGGGCGAGCACGTCGAGCCCGCCGGGCCGGAACGCCTCGCCATCGCGCTGGCCTTCGTCGACCGCCTGCTTGGCGGCCAGAGCTTCGAGGAATTCGAAGCGGTTGCCCGGCACCAACACCGCACGGCTGGGGGTGTCGAGCCGGTGGCCCGCGCGCCCGATGCGTTGCAGCAGGCGCGACGATCCCTTGGGTGCGCCCATCTGCACGACGAGATCGATGTCGCCCCAGTCGATGCCGAGATCGAGGCTCGCGGTGCACACCAGCGCGCGCAATTCGCCACGCGCCATCGCTTCTTCGACCTTGCGGCGGGCTTCGACCGACAAGCTGCCGTGGTGGATGCCGATGGGGAGGTGATCCTCGTTTGCCTCCCACAGGCACTGGAAGATGAACTCGGCCAGAAATCGCGTGTTGGTGAAGACCAGCGTGGTGCGGTTGGCCTTGATCGCTTGCATCAGCTGCGGCACCGCCCAGCGCCCGGCGTGCCCGCCCCACGGGATGCGTTCCTCGATCGGCAGCAGGATTTCCACCTCGGGATCCGCGCCGGGTTCACCCAGCACCAGATCGGCGGCGGCGATTTCACCTGTGTCGGTTGCGTGTTGGGGGGCGAGCCATTCCTGAAACGCCAGCGGATTGGCGAGTGTTGCCGACAGCGCCACCCGCTGCGCCTGTGGGGCAAGCGCGTGCAACCGGGCAAGGCTCAGCGCCAGCAGATCGCCGCGCTTGTCGGTGGCGAAGGCGTGAACCTCATCGATCACGATCCGTTCCAGCCCCGCGAACAGAGCGGCGCTTTCGGGATAGGACAGCAGCAGCGAGAGCGATTCCGGCGTCGTCAGCAGCACATGCGGCGGCCTTTCGCGCTGGCGTTTCTTGCGGTCCGACGGGGTATCGCCGCTGCGGGTCTCCACCCGGATCGGCAACCCGATCTCCTCGATCGGCGCGAGCAGATTGCGCTTCACATCCTGCGCCAGCGCCTTCAGCGGAGAGACGTAAAGCGTGTGGAGATCGTCCGGCGCCGCCGCCCCGCCGGACGGCGCAAAATCGCATAGGGTCGGCAGAAACCCCGCGAGCGTCTTGCCCGCGCCGGTATCGGCCACCAGCAAGGCATCGCGGCCGCTGCGCGCCTTGGCCAGCATTTCCCACTGATGCCGCCGCACCCGCCAGCCGCGTGCATCGAACCACGCGGCGATTTCGGGCGGGAGGGTTGCGGCGGGATCAGGTGCGGTCACTTCGGGGATGTGGCGGCTTACCGGCGCTTGGGCAAGCGGCGGATCAGTAACCTTCGCTGGTCCGCGCCGCCGGATCGCGCACGCTCGCCGCCAGATCGGCTTCGGCCACGCCCAGCACCGCAGCCATCCGCGCCTGCTGCGCCGAGGTCAGATCGGTCCAGGTGTTTTCGGGCGGCAGCTCGGCCATGCGCGCTTCCAGCCGGGTGACGATATCGCCCATGCTGCCCATCATCGCGGGCAGCGCCTGCATGCTGGCACCCATGACCTGCGGATCGGCCATGAGCTTCATGCTTTCGCTGGCATAGAGCCTGCCGGTCGGCGTGCCGAAGAAGGCGCCGATATCGGCCAGCTGCGCCTCGTCGAAGCGCGCGGCATAGGCTTTGGTCATGCCTTCGCGGAACAGCGGTTCGATCGCGACCGCGGCTTCGTCCATCACGCCGCGCATCATCTCGCCCATCACCTCCCCGCGCTGGGCAAAGCCAGGATCGAGCAAGGTCGCCAGTTCGATCCGCTGTTCCGGGGCCAACTGCTCCAGCGTCTCGGGCGCCAGCGCCAGGCGCGATTGCAGCACCATCATGGCGCCGGTTTCGCCGCTGAACATCCCCATCATGGGCGAGAACATGCCGTCGATCATCTCGCCCATCATCTCGGTGTAGAAGCCTTCGGGCATCATGGTTGCCACCAGCGCCCCTGCAGCGGGCAGGCGCGCTTCCTGCTGCGGGGTGAGCGGTTCGGCCTGGAACATGCCGGCGAGCATCTCCATCACCTGATCCATCTGCGCGGCATCGGTAGCCGGTGCGGCCTCCTGCGCGGCGAGCGGCTGCGGGGTCAGCGCAAGTGCGGCAAGCCCGGCGGTGGCGGCAAGAATACGGTGACGAATCATGGTGATGCTCCCCCTGTTTGCAGCCTTAATGCCCCACGCTTTCGCCGCGTTCCAGCCCCGACAGGCCCAGCTGTTCGTCGATCAGCGCAAGCAAGCGGTCGAGCCCTTCCTGGGTATCGCTTTCCGCGCGCGCCACCAGCACGTCCTGCGTGTTCGAGGCGCGCAGCAGCCACCAGCCGTCGGCTGTGTTGACCCGCACCCCGTCGGTGGCGTTGACTTCCTCGACGCCGGGACCGGGGTTGGTGGTCAGCCGCTCGGTGATTTCGGCCATCGCGGCGAACTTGCGGGCTTCATCCACCTGAAACCGCATTTCGGGCGTATTGAGCATCGGCGGGATCGCGCTGCGCAATTCGGTAACAGTTTTGCCCAGCCGCGCCGCCGCCGCCAGCAGGCGCACACCGGCATAAAGCGCATCGTCGAAGCCGTAATAATCATCGGCGAAGAACACGTGCCCGCTCATCTCGCCCGCCAGCGGGGCGCCGGTTTCCTTCATTTTGGACTTGATCAGCGAATGACCGGTCTTCCACATCAACGGCTGCCCGCCCAGCTCCGCCACCCGGTCGAACAGGGCACGGCTGGCCTTCACATCGGCGATAATCGTCGATCCCGGGCGGGTTTTGAGCAGATCCTCGGCATAGATCATCAGCAATTGATCGCCCCAGATCACCCGGCCCTCGCCATCGATCGCGCCGATCCGGTCGCCGTCGCCATCGAAAGCCACTCCGAAATCGAGCTGCTTGTCCGCGACGAGGCGGCGCAAATCGGCAAGGTTCGCTTCCACGGTTGGATCAGGATGGTGGTTGGGAAAATGTCCGTCGACTTCGGTAAACAGCAGATGGTGTTCCCCCGGCAACCGGGCGGCCAGCGCCTCGAGCGCGGGGCCGGCCGATCCATTTCCGGCATCCCAGCCGACCCGCAGGGTTTCGAGCTTGCCGGGATCGATTCCGGCCAATCCCTGGAGCAGGCGCTCGACATACTCGCCCATGACGTCGCGCACGGTGATGTCGCCCGTGCCGCTGGCGAACGCCCCGTCTGCTGCCAGTTTCCCGAGCTTCTGGATATCGGCGCCGAAGAACGGCCGACCCATAAATACCATCTTGAAGCCATTGTAATTGGGGGGATTGTGGCTGCCAGTTATCTGAATGCCGCCGTCCACCTGTTCGGCTGACGCTTCGGCATAATACAGCATCGGGGTCGCGCTCAGGCCGATCCGCACGACATCGCAGCCGCTCGCGGTCAGCCCTTCGATCAATGCGTGTTCGAGCATCGGCGAACTCACCCGCCCATCGTAGCCCACCGCCACCGTGGAGCCGCCCGCGTCGCGCAGTAGCGTGCCGAAAGCGCGGCCGATCGCGCGCGCATCATCGGCGCCCAGCGTTTCGCCGATAACCCCGCGAATGTCGTATTCGCGCAGCACGGATGGGTGGAACTGGTGTTGCATGACGAAAACTTCTCCTTGCCGCATTATGTGCGATCCGATGGGAACAGGTGCGCGATGCAGGATTTACCCGCCATCGTCCGTATAACGGGTTACGATGCGCGAACATTCCCGCCACATTTCTATCGTGCCTGCCACTTGCGGACAAACCCCTGCCGCGCGATTGTGTCAATCCCGCGATGGCGCCGAGAGTGCCGCTAACCGCCCGTTCCGTCGCGCAGCCCGGGCATCTCGCCGAGCAGCAGATCGCGGGCCGCATTCGCCTCCTGCATCGCCTGATGGGAGCCGCCGCGATCGGGATGAACCATCGCGGTGAGCCTACGGTGCGCGGCGATCACCTCATCCCGGCTGGCCCCGGCTTGCACCCCGAGCAGGCTGCGCGCCTGCTTCAGTTCTGCGGCGCGCGGGGATTGGCTGCGCAGATAATCCCACGGCCACTTGCCCAGCGCCCAGCGGCAGGCAATGCATGCCAGCGCGACGAGGATGATGATCCGCAACACCCGATCAGGCCACTTCGAGCTGGTTATCGGCGCGCGCGAAATCCGGCAGATTCAGCGCCTTGATCAGCGCCCGCAATTCCTGCCGCGCAACTAGATGGCTGGTGCCGAGCTCGCCCAGATGCCCCTTGTCGAGCAAGGTCAGCCCCGAGGGGAACAGTTCGCGATAGATCACGCGTTCGGAAAGCCCCTGCGTCACGCGGAAACCGACCCGCTTGGCCATTTCGGTGAGCGCCTTCTGCAAGCGCGCCATATTGCGCGCTTCGACATGGCCGGTGCGGTTTCTGACCACGATCCAGTCCATTTCCGGGCGTTGCTGCTCGATCGTCATACGGCTGCGCTTCAATCGCGCTTCCCAGATCAGTTCGGCGAAGAACGACAATTTCCGCACCTTGAACGTCTCGGCATCGACCTGACCGATCAGATCGAAATCGACGAAGCTGTCATTCATCGGCGTCACCAGCGTATCGGCATTCTCCACCGCGATGCGCGCGAACGGATCATCGCGCCCGGGATTGTCGATGATCAGGAAATCGCAGGTCGCCTCAAGCCGCGAGATCGTGGCGAGCAGTTCTTCGGGCGTTTCCCCGCGAAACACCTCGCAGTCGGGGGTCGGCAGGGTCAGCTGCCGCTTTTCCAGCGTGGCAAGGCGGTTTTCGATATAGCGGTGCATGGTGCGCTGGCGCGGATCGAGATCGAGCGATGCGACGCGCGCGCCCAAATAGGACAACGCCACCGCGACGTGCACCGCGGTGGTCGATTTGCCGGTCCCGCCCTTTTCGTTGGCGAAAACAATGCGATGGGCCTTGCCGGGGATCCGCCGTGAAGGCGCGATGGTGGCCATGATCTTTCAATACCTCTTGTTCTTGCACCGCCGCGCTTGCTGCCCCGCTTCAAAAAGCGCCGGGCTGCGGCTAGGGCTGCGCGTGGTTCTATCGGCAGGGGACAAGCCGTGCAAATTGCGAAGACGCGCGATGTGTTGAGAAATGCGGTAGATGCGCTCCGGCCGCAAGGCGCGGGCCGGATCGCGCTGGTGCCGACGATGGGCGCGCTGCACGAAGGCCACCTCACACTGGTGCGCCGCGCCCGCGAGCAGGCCGATCACGTGGTCGCATCGATCTTCGTCAATCCGAAGCAGTTCGGCGCGAACGAGGATCTGGGTGCCTATCCGCGGCAGTTGGCGGCCGACGCGGCGATGCTGGAGGCCGAAGGCTGCGCGCTGCTGTGGGCGCCGACGGTGGAGGAGATGTACCCGCCGAGCTTCGTCACCAATGTCAGCGTTGCCGGTGTGAGCGACGGGCTGTGCGGCGCAGCCCGGCCCGGCCATTTCGATGGTGTGGCAACGGTGGTGTGCAAGCTGTTCAACCAGGTCCAGCCCGATATCGCGCTGTTCGGCGAAAAGGATTTCCAGCAGCTCGCCATAATCCGGGCAATGGCGCGCGATCTCGACCTCATCCGTCCGCATGTCGACGCGATCATCGGCGTTCCGACCGTGCGCGAAGCGGATGGCTTGGCCATGAGCAGCCGCAACCGCTACCTTTCGCCCGAGCAGCGCGAACAGGCCGCCGCCCTGCCCCGCGCGATGCGCACGGCGATCGCAGGTCTGGAGAGCGGCGCGCCGGTCGCCGATACCCTCGCAGCGCTGGAAGCAGACGTGGTCGCGGCAGGTTTTGCCAGCGTCGATTACGCGGTGCTCGCCGACGCAGCGTCGCTCACCCCGTTATCCGCACTCGGCGCAGGCCCCGCCCGCCTGCTGGTCGCAGGGCGGATAGGAGGCACGCGGCTGATCGACAACATGGCAGTAAATGGCTCGCAGGGGTAACAAAGCGTACTGGCCGCACGATTTCCCACGCAAGAATCGTTGACGCGCGCCCTTCCCTGATGGCATTGGCGCGGCAGGAGCCATGCGGGTATAGCTTAGTGGTAAAGCTCCAGCCTTCCAAGCTGGCTATGCGGGTTCGATTCCCGCTACCCGCTCCACAATTCCCGAAAAGCCGCAGAAAACCGCCAATCCGGAGGCGGCATGCGCACGTATTCCCCCAGAGCTTCTCACATAGCATCTCACACGGCTGGACGTAACGGTTCGGCCTCCGCGCGAATTTGTTCGGCGAACGCGTTCGCCGGAAGGGGGCGCTGATTCCATGCGCCAGCAAAGCTATCTCGTCCGCAAAGGCGCCAGGTATCATTTTCGAAGGCGCATTAGGCATCAAGCAACCTCCCGACCTATAAGCATTTCATTGGGAACAGCCGACCCTGAAAAGGCGCGATGCCTTGCCCGGCGGCTGGCCGTTGAATGGGATGAAGTGGAGATGACGATCGAGACAGTCGCGCAGCGTCAGAACCTCACGGTCGACGAGCAGCGCGCCATATATCGTGCAGCGCTTGAAAAAGTGATCGGCTTGGCGATCGGAGATCTGGTTGCGCCCAAGAAGTATCGCGGCGACGAGCCTGGGATGGAGCGGATTATGGCAGGATACTATGCCGCTCTGCTTCGGGTGCGGGCCGATGCGGAAGAAGTGCCGGACGAGATCGTCGACGCTGCTATGCGCGATGAATGGAATGATAAGGAGCGCCACCTGGTCAGGAAAATGCTTGCGGCCTTCGGCATTCCGGACGAGGCCCGTTCATCCGCAGGCGAGGCGGCACTCAGGGAAATCGGGGCCCCGATTAGCGAAAGCACAATTCATCAGGCGCGGGCGAATGTTTTACGCGGCATGATGGAAGCGCATAAGCGTGCTGAGCTGTTCAATCATCCGCTGATCGCGGCAGTCGGTGATCCATTCGCTGCCCTGCTCGATGACAGCCTGGTGCTGGAGGCACGAAGGGCGCAATTGGCGGAAGCCGGCCGGCAGGTCACGTCAACTGCACCGGCTGCCGATCAAATTGCCGAGCAAGCTCCTACCAGTCTGTTGTTTGCCCGCGACACGGAAATCCGCTTTAGCGAACAGATCGACGATCTGGTCGGGAAGATGTTTGCCGATAACAAATGGAAGCCTGACGACGGCCGAACAAAGCATATGCTCGAGGCTTTCGCTTGGCTGACCGGCGATAAGAAAATGTCGGATTATGAGCCCGAAGATGCAGATGAGTTCGTCCGCAGGATGTCGCGCATCCCGCTCGGGTTCAAATGGGGCAAATTAAATGCCTCGGGTGGCATGGCGGTCCCATTTAGCTTGTCGGACTTCCCAGAGGTGCAGGGCAAGGATCGCCGAGCTGATCGCACCATTAACAGCTACCTGACCAAGATGGAGGCAGCGGCCAAGATCCTGAGAAAGTCGCATTGGTTGCCCAAGCAGGGCTTCGGGCAAATTATGGATTTCAAGGACCCTCGGAAGAAAATCGAGGGCGATCCAAGCGAACCAGAACGGGTGCCGTTGACCGAGGAGAACCTGCGGACACTTTATGGTCTTCCTTTATGGCAAGGGGGCGGAGGTGCACTTAAGCGGTTGCATATTGTCGAAAAGCCGGTGGTCTACCAGGACGCGGCCTACTGGGTGCCCCTTCTTGGGACTTACGCCGGTATGTCGCGCGAAGAAGCCTGTGGGCTCGAACTAATTGATGTTGAGGTCGAAGTCGAAACCCCATACATCCTTGTCCGTGAGAACATGACCAAGACCAAAGACGGTGTCACACCCGCTGGGCTAAAGAGGAAATCGCGCCGACGCGCTCTCCCTCTGCACTCTGAAATTCTGCGGCTAGGCTTCGCGGACTACGTTATGGCAGTCCGAGGTGAGGGACGAGAGAGTCTATTTCTGGAATTGTATAGCAAGCAACAGACCAGCGGGGACTACAAGCGCTGGGGCAAGCCTGGCGGGCCGCAGTTTTACGCAAGGGCGTGGCGGGGCATGATTGATGCCTGTCACTCGATCTTGCCCCTTCCCATGACATCGGGCGGCAAACATGCAGACTACCACTCGCAACGAACCTTTCACTACAGCGCTATGGCTTCGGAAGGCGTCAGCGAAGCTCTTCTCGCCCGCCACATTGGGCATAGCGCACGAACAACCGGGGGCAAAAATTATAATCGAAGGGCGCTGGCTTTAGGCGAAAAAAGAGAATTGGCCGAGCGCCTTGAGGTGCTAGAGCGAGAGGTTCCAAACGTGACCGGACATGTGCCGGCGCCTAGCAAGGTCAATCTGCTGCACATAAACAATCGGTCTCGGGTCGGATCGGCAAAAGGGCGCGACGCATCGCTTTACTTCCTTTGGGGTGAGGATGCGATCTTGGCCGACAAGCGATGCAAGGCAGAAATGAGGAAGGCGGCGAGGGGGACGAAGTGAACGAAGCCGGCAGCATTCGTGCAAGAATGTGATTAACTATCCCAAGCAGCTATTGAGGCAGAGGACGTCCGGGACCGTCAAAGTGATCATCACGAGACAGACCTGCCCCGCTCAATCGCACGCTGCTCCGCTTTTGACAGCGTTTTTTGTATGTTCTGGACGAACACGTTCGGCCGCCACCCTCCAAATAATTTCTCCACGATGAAGGTATCTATCGCAGATGCGATTAGGCCTGTGCCAGAACCCAACGCTGCATCTGCGACCAGCCCAGCGCCATTGAAGAACGTAAAGCGAGCGAGGCTGGCCGGCAAACTCTTGAGTATCGTATCCTTGGTAACAGCGCGGTGATACTCATGAATTAAGTCGGCATCGGGCGCGAGACCAGTCGTCCATCCTCGAAATCTCCGGGATTGATCAACGACCTTAAGTGCCTCAGCGAAACTGATCAGGCCATCGTTCACTGCATCGGCGAATCCATGGGCATCTTCGAAAACCATTTCTTCGAAGGCGCTGATTTGAGAGCTACTATTTAGCGACCGCTGCAAACTAAGATCGACGCGGGCACTAGCTATCTCGGAAATGTCGGGCGATGTCACGATGTCCGCGCTGTGGGCGTTAGATAGGTATAGATCAATCGCATAATCCTGAACGCTACCTAGGATCGTCCCCCAGTTTTCAGTCGGGTTCCAACCTAGGACCATCTGTTCTAACGGGATCGAGCTTGCGATCATGAATTCTTCGCCGAGCTCAAAAACGTCAATTTGCGCTAGATTGAGCGCTGCCTCATTGACCGACTTCTGGTTCTTGACTGCCCAACCGCGCACAAAGAGCTTGAGAGTAGCGGGGTCCTTGATCAGCGAGACCAGCCTCTGTCGACTTTCGTGTTCGCCGCCAAGCATCTTTGCATAGCGGGAGCGTTTCGTCATTCTCAGCAGCTTATTGATTTGGGCACGGGTGCCGTCCGGACGGTTAGGAAGGCCTGCTATTACATGGAGTAACGTGCCAGCATCGTCCTTGTCATGAATCATTTTACCGTCACGGCCAGCAAATTTTATAGCCACGGGACGGTGTGTTACGAAAGCTGGCCCTATCTCATTTTTGATCCCGAGCATCTCGGGTGTAAGCGTCGTTGTGATTGTTGGGTGGCCGAGTAGCGCGGCAAGGTCATCGGGCCCTAAGATATCCCAGAGCCCTGAGAACATTTGTCCGCTCATCATCAGATGGACGCGATCATAATACAGCATGGCTTCGAGGATTCGGCCGAGGTTTTGCCCTAGGCCGCAAATGCCTGGACGATGGATGATCGACAACTCGAGCAAATTACCTCCTATCCAACCACCAGCTGGGTCGAAGCGTGGGAAATAGTCGCAAGCATTCCGATGCTTGAAGGCGCTTTGGGCGCTCTCGTCAATCTCCTGCGGGAAGTCCTTCCGTGCGATATTGCGGCAAGGTTGGATAGCTCATCGGAATGACGGCCACCTGTTCGAGACCGGCCAACTCAAGCTCGTTGATGGCCCTCGTGTGATTTCATAGGCGCTACAGACAGGCCGGAATTACCGGGATTTAGATCGCTATCCTTCTTGGCCCGCGCCGCAAACCGCGATACGCAACCAACCATGTTCGAAAACGCGTTCAATAATATCGACCGGGCCATGCGCAACGACGAGGGCCTCGCGTCCGAACTCGATTACGCTGAGCAGACCAGCTGGCTCCTGTTCCTGAAATATCTGGACGACTTCGAAGCCGCGCAGGAGGACGAGGCCGAGCTGGAAGGCCGCGAATACCAGCCAATCCTCGATCCCGAATACCGCTGGGACGTATGGGCCGCGCCCAAGAAGGACGATGGCGAGATAGACCATCAGGTCGCCATGACCGGGCAGGACCTGATCGACTTCGTCAACGGCGACCTGTTCCCCTACCTCAAGACCTTCAGCGCCGACGCGGACGATCCCGATACGATCGAATACAAGATCGGCGAGATCTTCAACGAGATCATCAACCGCTTCCGCTCCGGCTATTCCCTGCGCGAGGTGATCGACATCGTCGACACGCTCGATTTCGGCAGCAGCAAGGCCAAGCACGAGCTGTCCGACCTCTACGAGACCCGCATCAAGCGCATGGGCAATGCCGGACGCAATGGCGGCGAATACTACACCCCGCGCCCGCTCATCCGCGCGATGATCAAGGTGGTCCAGCCCAAGATCGGCGAGACCATCTATGACGGTGCGGCTGGCTCGGCAGGGTTCCTGTGCGAAGCGTTTGATTACCTGCGCCGCCCGGACCTGTCCGCTGCCGAGTGGGACATCCTCCAGCGCAAGACCTTCTACGGGCAGGAGAAGAAGTCGCTCGCCTACGTGCTGGGTGTCATGAACATGATCCTCCACGGGATCGAGGCGCCGCAGATCCGCCACACCAACACTCTCACCGAGAACGTGATGGACATCCAGCAGGCCGACCGTCACGACATCGTGCTGGCCAACCCGCCCTTTGGTGGCGGTGAGCGCAAGGAGGTGCAGCAGAACTTCCCGATCAAGTCGGGGGAGACCGCCTACCTCTTCCTGCAGCACTTCATCCGCAAACTGAAGGCGGGCGGCAGGGGCGCGGTGGTGATCAAGAACACCTTCCTCAGCAACACCGATAACGCTAGCGTCGAACTGCGCAAGGAACTGCTAACCAGCTGCAACCTCCACACCGTGCTCGATTGCCCCGGCGGCACGTTCCAGGGTGCGGGCGTGAAGACGGTGGTGCTGTTCTTCGAGAAGGGCGCGCCCACTCGGCAGGTCTGGTATTACCAGCTCGATCCGGGTCGTTCGATGGGCAAGACCAATCCGCTCAACGATGCTGATCTCGCCGAGTTTGTCGCGCTCCAGCCGGACAAGGCGGGCAGCGCCAAGAGCTGGACGGTGAATGTCGAAACCCTCGACAAGGCGACATGGGATCTGTCGGTCCGCAATCCTACCGCCCCAGAGGAGGCGCCGCTGCGCGCGCCCGAGCAGATCATTGCCGACATGCTCACCCGCGACGAGGAGAGGCGTCTGATCCTTGAAGACATCCGGGGGATGCTATGAGCGGAAGCCCATTTCCCACGGCGACTTTGAGTGAACTGGCTTCAATTAAATACGGCTACACGGAGAGCGCGTCATCTGAACCGGTTGGGCCAAAGTTTCTTCGGATCACCGATATTCAAGATGGCGCAGTAGACTGGCAGTCAGTCCCCTACTGCGCGATTGATGCCGCAGATGCGAAGAAGCACCGTCTCGAAGACGGCGACATCGTTTTCGCAAGAACTGGGGCGACCACCGGTAAAAGTTTTCTGATTAAGGACCCACCGGAGGCTGTGGCCGCCTCCTATTTGATTAGGTTGCGGCTGACCGGGAAAGAGCTGCTGCCGGAGTTCCTCTCGTTATTTTTTCAAACCGACGTCTATTGGCACTCGATCGCGCAAGGTTCCTCCGGAAGCGCCCAAGGTGGCTTCAACGCGTCGAAACTCGGTGAATTGAAAGTCCCGACTCCATCACTTGAAGAACAGAAGCGGATCGTTGCGGCGCTGAAGCAGATATTCGTCGCGCTTGACCGCGCCCGTGGATTAACTGAGGCCAATCTGGCGGATGCGGAGGATCTTGAACGCTGTGTGTTGAGGGCCAACCTGGCACCTCAGGTAGAAAACTGGCTGACCTGTAAACTCGAAAAAGTATTGTCGGTGCTTAGTGGTTTTGCCTTTAAGAGTAAGGAATACACCGACACCGGACATTTCCTCATTAGAATTGCCAATGTGCAAGATGGCCAGATTTCTTTGCATAGGCCGCAGTTTGTCCAGCTTTCTAGCAAAACAAAGAAATTCGAGCTTTCAGAAGGGGATATTCTGACATCGCTTACCGGAAACATTGGGCGTGTTGCGGTCATCCAGGAAGAGCACTTGCCAGCAGCGCTCAACCAGCGCGTCGCGAAGCTTGTGCCTAAAGACGCGCTAGTGTCGCGTGATTATCTGCTGCAGTTTCTCCGTTCCGATTGGTTCGGAGAGCCGTTACGCAAAAAGGGGCGCGGGGCGGCACAGCAGAACGTAAGCCCAAATGAAATTAAAAACATTGACTTTTTCTATCCAAATACGAACCAGCAAACAGAGATAGTCAAAGCAAATCGAGCCATACAAGAAGCGTGCGACCATCTTCATAACCGCTACGAGCAATCAATGAAGGACATTGCCGACCTCCGCCAATCCATTCTCCAGAAGGCCTTCGCCGGGGAATTGACCTGAGCCGATGCAGGAAACAGAGGCTGATACCCGCGCCAATCGCATCGATCCCGTGCTGCGTGCGGCTGGCTGGGGCGTCGTCGAGGGCGCACAAATCCGGCGGGAGGCGATCTGCCCTGGTCGCATCATGCCCGGCGGTCAGCGCGGCGCTCCACTCTCGGCCGACTACGTCTTCGAATTCCGCGGCCACAAGCTCGCGACCATGGAGGCCAAGCGCCACGGCAAGGGGGCGGGCGCGGGCGTCGGTCAGGCCAAGGACTACTCGACCCGGCTGAAAGCCCGCTTCGCCTACGCCTCCGACGGGGCCGAGTGGTATGAGGTCGACATGCATACGGGCAAGGAGGGCAACATCGCTCCGCCTTTCCCGACGCCCGACGAGCTGTGGCAGCGCTGCTTCCCCACCGGCAATGCCTGGCGCGAACGCTTCGGCGCGGTTCCTTTCGAGACTGGTGGCGGCAAGTGGCAGCCGCGCTATTACCAGCATAACGCTATCACCGCCGTGCTCGAGGCGATTGCCAAAGATCAGCAACGCATTCTGCTGACGCTCGCCACGGGCACGGGCAAGACGTCGATTGCTTTCCAGATTGCGTGGAAACTGTTCCAGTCGCGCTGGAACCTGACCCGCGAGCCGGTCCGCCGCCCGCGCATCCTGTTCCTCGCCGATCGCAACATCCTCGCCGATCAGGCTTACAACGCTTTCAGCGCCTTCCCCCCCGACGCGCTGTGCCGGATCAGTCCCGAGGAAATCCGCAAGCAGGGCAAGGTGCCCACTAATGCGAGCGTGTTCTTCACGATCTTCCAGACCTTCATGACGGACGGCAAGAGCGTGGAGAGCGGCCTGACATTCGAAGGCTACCAGCCGGACTTCTTCGATTTCATCGTGATCGATGAATGCCACCGTGGCGGTGCGCGGGACGAGAGCACGTGGCGAGGGATCCTCGAATACTTCGCGCCCGCCGTGCAGCTCGGCCTGACCGCTACGCCCAAGCGGGACGTGAACGCGGACACCTACCGCTATTTCGGCGACCCGGTTTACACCTATGCGCTGAAGGAGGGGATCGGCGACGGCTTCCTCACCCCGTTCAAGGTGCGCCAGATGGCGAGCACCTTGGACACCTATACCTTCAGCGACGACGACGAGGTGGTGAGCGGGGAGATCGACCTCGACAAGGAATACACCGAGGCCGATTTCAACACGAAGCTGGTGATCGACGAGCGCGAGCAGAGCCGGGTGCACGAGTTCATGGACCAGATCGATCAGCGCCAGAAGACGCTGGTTTTCTGCGCGACGCAGGATCACGCCGCCCGGGTGCGCAACTTCATTAATCAGGTGAAGACCAACCCCGACCCGCATTATTGCGAGCGGGTGACGGCGGACGACGGCAAGCTGGGCGAACAGCACCTGCGCGAGTTCCAGGACAACGAGAAGACGTTGCCGACAATCCTGACGACCTCGCAGAAGCTCTCCACCGGCGTGGATGCGCGCAACGTGCGCAACATCGTGCTGCTGCGGCCGGTGAAGTCGATGATCGAGTTCAAGCAGATCATCGGCCGTGGAACGCGGACCTTCGACGGGAAAGACTTCTTCACGATCTACGATTTCGTGAAGGCTTATGAGCATTTCAAAGATCCTGAGTGGGATGGGGAGCCGGAGGAGCCTGTCGAAGGATCGACCGCTCCAAGGCCACCGAAACCGCCAGAGCCCCCGATCATCGACGACGAGCCCAGCGATCCGCCTCCGCCGGCCGAGCGCGTGGTGGTGAAGCTCGCCGACGGCAAGGAACGCAAGATCCGGTATGTCGCCGAGACGACCTATTGGTTCAACGGTCGCCAGATTACCGCCCGCGAGTTCATGGAGCAGTTGTTCGGCGATCTAGGCACGATGGTTGCCAGCGCAGACGAACTCCGCGCGATCTGGACTGATCCTGATCGGCGCACCGCCTTCATCCAGCGCCTCGAAGAAATGGGCTACGACCGCGACCGCATGGACGACATGCGCCGCCTGATCGATGCCCCCAAAAGCGACATTTTCGACGTGCTGGCCTACGTGCGCTTCACGCTCGATCCGCTGTCACGGTCGGAGCGAGTGGAGGGCGCGAAGGCGACCGGTCTCGATGGCTATGAAGCCGAGATGCGTAAGTTCCTTAGCTACATTCTGCAGGCCTACGAGTTGCAGGGGATCGATGAACTCGCCCCGCATCGGATCAGCGACTTTCTGCAGATTCGGTATGGCGGAACGAACGATGCCAAGCGGGTGCTGGGTTCGATCCCGGAAATACGGGAGGCGTTCATCGATATTCAGCGGCACCTGTTTTCGTAGGCGGGGCGCGTGACCAAAGCACGTTCTTCACGCTCCCATTTAGGCCGCCTCGTCCAATTCTGCTCCCATCCGCTCCAGCATTTGGGTGCGCAGCCGGATGAGCGGTTCGATGTGTTCCTCCGCCACGCAGCGGTTGCGCACGCACCAGTCTGCGACGTTGTGAAGCATGGCGATTTGATCAAGCGCTATCAGGCCGTTTGCGCGCCAATAGACCGTAGCGACCAGCGCAGTGAGGATACAGTCGGTGCCCACGCGATGCCGCATGGCCTGCCATTCCTCGCCGTTGCGGGGCTCGGCGATGTCGGCCTTGCCGGCAAATAGCTCGACCGGAAGGCCAAGCCTGATGCACAGCTCGCTCAGGTGCGCCCAATCCCGGCCCTGCGCCTTCATTTGAAGGCCGAGGTCGATATGTGGTCGCCAATTCGCCTGACGGCCAAAAGTTGGCGTGCCCGATCGCAGCTGCGGCGGCAGGACCAGCAGGTATTCGATCGCAGCGAGATTGAGGAGCGGGATCTCGGCAGCGAGCCCGCCCCAGGTGACCACGTGATGTTGCGGCTGACCACGCACGTGCTCCAACAGCTCAACAACAACCTCGCGTTCATCGCCGTGCTCGTATTTGGTCCAGGATTTGAGGCCCCCAATGCTGATAGCCCCGCTTTCTTCGACTTCGAGCGAGAGCGCGGCAGCTGCGATCACCCTCTTGCAAGGTATGCGATGGCGGTGCGCATCGTTGCGCTTTTGCTTTGCAGCCCCCCGCGGGTCGATTTCGCGATAAGCTTCATGCAGATGCTCATCCCAGACGGCCTCGACATCGATAAACGTAAACTTGGTCATTCTCATTTTCCTTTCATGGGTTTACCCCACTAACCCACTCAATTTTGTGCTTTTGTAGTCCTCCTGCGCTGCGCTGGCATTGGCACTGTTGCGGCCTGTGCCTTGTTCGCTGAACGTCGCCGACCGGCTCAAAACGGGATGGGCCGGGCCTGTTCCAACACGCGCCACGCCGTGAAGGCGGCGAACAGCGTGCGGGCTTCAGGCCTGCGGCAGAACGCCGCGGTGTAGGTGGCCCACATGGCCGTCGCGGTGTCCGGCGCGCGGCGGCTTCGGCGGAGCAGTGCCGACTGCGGCCCCGGCACATCAAGGCCAAGCGGCTCACCCACGGCGGCCAGCTGCTTATCGGTCACGGTCAGCGGGAGGATGGTGAGGCTCGGCAGATTGCGGCGGATCAGGTCAATGTCCGTGGGTGCGGCGCATTCCGTAATTGTATGGGCGGTGCTTGGACCGGCTTCATTTTCTGACATACGAGGGAGGCGCACCAGCAATTCGGCGCCGGGCGGGATATGCGAACATAAGCCGTCGATTATGTTCGCGCGGGGCGTATCGGTATCGAATGCCTTGTGCACGATCTTGAACCGCGCTTCCCGGCGTCCGATGCGTTCGACCGTAAACAAAGCGAGCGAGCGAATTGTCGATCGCGGTGTGTGCTCCGGACTGGTTCGGACGACGGTGAGCGTTGCCAGCACCGGCGGGTGCAGCGAGTAGGTCATGGATAATTCCTCGGATTAAACGCAAGCGGGCGGCTCTCCGCGTGGAGAACCGCCCGCTTGGCGTTTTATGGCGATGATGGTGGTGATGGCGGTGCAGACTGCTGCATGAGCCGGCGCGGCCAGTGACCACGCTGGCCTCGCGCCTCAGGCGACGTGCATCTCCCAGGATTCCCGCGGCCAGAAGCTGTGGCCTTGGACGCTCGCCTTCATCAGGCGCTTGAGCTCGGTCCAGCCACGATCAGCGCCCGCTGATGCCTTGGACCGCTTCGGCGGCGGCACGTCCATGATCTGTCCGTGCGCATCGAACGCGAAGGCCCGCGTCGCACAGGCCGAGATCAGGATCATGGATGCGTTTCTCTTTTGGACGAAGGGATGCACCATCATGATTTCGACGCCAGCCGGAACAGGTCGCACCAACAGTATCCCGCTGCAGATGCTGGTGAACCGGTTGCTAAACTGACCCGCCAGCCAGGGTCGGCCAGTCTGAGCCGCTACCCGGCTGATCATGGTCACCGTGTCTTCCATGCTTCCGCATGAAGCCACAACCCCAAGTCCGCCCGCTGGCAGCGGCGCATCCAGAGGGGCCGATGGGCAGATAAGCGCCCGAGGGAACGCATAGGTCAGCGCTCGGCCGGGGCAGGCCCCGCCGATATACAAGTCGATCATTGTTCGTATTTCCTTATTCGAGTTGCAGACCCCCGCAGGGTGTCCGAAGCCTTTTTTCCTTCACCGGAACGGCCCACTTCACTTCAATCACAGGATCAAAGCCGGGCGACGCTGCTGCGCTGCCCGGCTCCTTTTTCCTTTCTTGATGTCGGATGGATGCGTTCGGCGAACGCGTGCGCTGGCATTGTTCGGTCAGCAGTGCCGCTCGTGCCAGGTGATCGGCGTCTTGCTCACGCGGATCTGCGGAAAGTGCCGATCAATCCAGCTATGCTCATAATCCGCATGGAACTCTGACGTCTCGATCGACCAGCTCTTGCGCTGCCAGTCGAAGCTGTAGCCCCTGCGCTTCAGCTCGCCCCGCGCACCATAGGTCGGCCCTTCGGCATCAACCCGCACGCTGGTCGTCCGCGCATTGGCCAAGGCTTCGGCCAGCACGGTTCGGCCATTGGGCAGCACAGTGGCGGCAAGATTGATTGCCGCCGTGACGTCATCACCTGCCGTATGCGCCTTGGGTGCATACAGACCTTGCTGGCACAACAGATGGCCGAGCGCCCGCCCATCGAACTGGTGGCCAAGCCAGTCGATGTCATTGAGCGTGCACACCCACGGCAGATGCGCGATACCAGGCAGCAGGCGGCGGCAAAATCCCGCATCGAATCTGGCACCATGGGCCAGCAGTGCATCAGCACGGCACAAGAATACCGTCATCTTGTCGATATCGATCGACCTGCCCTGTAATCGTTCATCGCTGAGCCCGGTGAGCGTCTTGATCTTGGCTGGGAGCGGCCGGCCGGGATCCTGCAGGCCGTAGATTTTGTCGATGATGCCGGTGATCCGTCCCTCAGCATCGGTCTTCACCAGCGCCGCTGCAATCTCGATCACACGATCGGTCTCAGGGTCTAGCCCCTCGGTTTCCGTATCGATCACCGCGATCACCGGCCCGTCAGGACCAATCGCGTTTGTGATTGGCCACTCATCAAGCGGCGCAATCCGCCGCAGGATGCGCACCTCGTTATCCGGCTGGGCATGTTCACCAACGTCGGTGTCGTCATCGCCGATGCTATTCATCTTGTTCATTTATTACCTCGTCGTCACGAGGCCGGCCGAAGGGCAGACTTTTTTCCCTTCTACCAACCGACCTCGCACGCGAGGCTCAGCCGAGGGGCTTTTCCTACAATCGCGGCATGGCAAGTGCGTTTAGGCCGAGCCATCATGATTAACGCACTTGCCGGCAGACGATGTTCGCGCAATGTTCCAGCCATGGTTTCTCATTCGATTCGGCAAGCGCGGCGCGACGATCTGGCCTTCCCGGTCCGTGTGAAGGTGCGCGTGCCTGAACACGGCCTCGGTAAAAGCCTCGACCGCATGACAGTGTGGCTGCGCGAGAATGCGTCCGCCAAAGGTTATGCCTGTCACAGCTCGCCTGGGGTGGCCTGCAGCACTGCGGCCTTTTACTTCTGCGACATCGATTTGGCGCAGAGATTTGTGCGATCATTCCCAGAGGCAGAATTGGCAGATGGCACCGGTAGTGCCAAAAGCAGAAATGAGATTTGAATGGTGAGCTTACTCCTTACTTAATTTGCATCACGCAGCATTCATTGTCTGCTCGAATGAGTATGCGGCAAAAATAGGTTATTGTTGTATACTTCGATTTCCTTGCTATAATAAAATTCAGCCGAGTTTAAGGTCTAGAGACGATACCAATGTTTGCATTATTGATGGCGTTCATCTGGTGGTTAACAGGTCTCTTTTTGAGAGCGCTCAGTCGCGCCCTTATTCCCGCGCCGGTCTACCCATTGACCGAGGCAAGAAGCGCATCTCAGGCAAGGCTGCATCGCCATTTGACCCGGCCACCGCTAGTCTGGGCTGCTCCCTAACAACTCGATCTCGAAGTTGAACCGGCAAGCGAACGCAATCGCGCGCCTGCTCCTTAAACGCTGGGATCGACTGTGTCAGATTACAGGCTGTGCTCACGTGCTGAGCAGCCCCGCACTTTCGATCTCGCAGCGGCGAGTATCGGATATGAATATACATCGAAAAGCGCTTCCCTACGAACAGGCTAAGGCGCGCCTGAATTCCTTTTTTGCCAGAACCGGCAAAATCCCCTCCATCCGAGAGTTGAAGGCTGAATGCGGCGGCGCAGGCAGCAACGAAACCTACCAACAATACCTGAAGCGCTGGCTGACAGAGCAAAGCCAGGCATCTGGCACGATGCCGGGCCTGGTCGCGTTGAGAAATCAGGTTCAGGCAAACGCCGAAATCATGTTCGCCATTATTGACCAGCTTATGCGGCAGAATGCGCGGCTTGCTTTGCTAGAAGACGGTCAGGATGGTGCTTGTGATGGCGATCTGGACAACACCGAATGCGATGACGGTGATCCCGACTTCGACGGTGAGGACATTGGTGGCGCGTCGCAAGCAAGGCTGACCCCTCAGCCTATAGCGCGCGGCGACGAGCCAGCGGCCACGGTGCCGGAATCGGCACCGACCGCCGATGGCCCGGGTGTGTTCGCTGCTGCGGCACAGCCCGCAGCGGCCCGAACGCGTCCGGCGGACCAGCTCATTGCTCTGGTAGAGAATTTCGGCCTCCATGCCGAGGCGCGTTTTCTTCCCCCCAACGAAGATGACGACGCCCCCCGCGCGGCGAACACGTTCGGCGAACGCGAGAGCCGTTCGGCACCTGTGCCGACCGATCAGGGCTCACCCGAAAACACGAACACGTCGCTCTCTCGGTCGAACGGGGGCAGCCAGCAGGCTGCCTTTCCGTTCGATCCGACCAAGCCCGAAACGGGCGAGAGCGACACAAACGGAGGATCGGCGAATGGCACAGCCTGAGACCGATCCGACCCGCGGCGGCCCGTTGGCCGCCGCTGCCCCGGGCCGTGAGGCAGGAGGGGCACTCCTTCGCCATGCCCCGTCATGGCGACGAGCGGGGGGTAATTCGAAGAAATACCCCGGAGTGAGTGTACTCCTAATTTCAATGTCCCAGCCGGTTCCGTCCGGGGAACACGTTCGCCATGGATGAGAAACCCCCATATGCGATCATACGCGTTAAGAAGATCCACAACCCCGAAGACCTGGATCCAGTCGAGGCTCACAACACCCGCACGATCCCAGCCGGTACAGTCGAGGGTGCGCCTGCGCCGGTAGACTGGGTGAATATGGACGGATGCTTCCGCGAGCGGGCGCAACAGGTCCTGCTGGAAACGGGTGCGACATGGGAAGACACCCGCGGCAAAGGGCTTCGTCACAAGCCGCTGAAGCAAATCAAGCGCGAACTACAAGAGACGGAAAAGAGGCTCGTCGAAGGACAGAAGCTGCTCGATGCGGCATGGGCGGATCTGGCCAAAAAAGGCGAGGTGCTGAAGCATTATGACGAGCAAATCAAAAAGCAGCATCAAGAAGTGCTGCGGATCTCGAATCAGAATTTCATCGAGGAACTGAACAACCGCGCAAAAGCTACCGAACTCCGCGACCTGGAGGAGGAGCTGGTGGGCCGCGAAGCGGAGTCGGAAAGGCGCAAAACCGAGCTGGACCGAAGGGAAGACAACCTCAACACTCGTGATGCCGAGCTTGCAGAACGCGAGTCCCGCCTCGCAGCACAGTTGACCCAGCAAGCCGCAGAGCGGGCGCGCCTCGATCAGGAGGGAGCGGCCATAGAGAACGAAAAGGCTTCCCTGGGGGTGCGCAAGCGTGCGGTCGAGAAGCGCGAGGCGGACGTTTCCGATCGCGAAGAGGCTGTCGAGGACCGGGAGCGCGATCTGGCGACCACCATGGCGCAGATCGCGATCTTGGGACGCATCATCACAGGCAAGGTAAAGGGGACCTGGAACGAAACGCTTCGTCGGCCCGAGATCGCGAATGATGTGGAACTCCCACAGCTTGAGCGCAAGGCCCTCGCCGCCTTGATGCCACCCTGGTTGAAGGATGCCATGCGGCTTGCCCTAGGTTTCGCCGAAAAACGTGAGAAGCTCCGGAATCGAGCGAGGAAGGCCATAGCGAGGCTGAGCCAGCGCATCTCGGCGGTGGCGACAGGAGAAATCGCAGTGGCGTCAAGGGAAACCGCAGTGGCGGTCAGGGAGGCCGAGGCCGATGCTTCCATGCGGGCTGCCAACGCGGCCCAAACCAGTGCCAACTTAAGCATCAGTGAAGCGAAAGCGAGAGATGCCGCAGCTTTAGCCACCGAAGCCGCTGCGGCAACGCGCGTCTTACAAGCGACCGAAAAAGAGGCTGTGGCTGCGAAACGGATCAGGCAAGCAGAGGCCGCTGAGCAAACCAAGAAGGAATTGACCGCCCAATTGTCGGAGATACGGCAGGAGATTGCGGCCGCCGGGCGCGATGCCGAACGCGCTCAGGCACGCGTCCGTGACGAAGAGGAAAAGGAGCGCGACGTTCGGACGCGCGTCAAAGCCTTGGGAGAGGAACAAAAAGCAACAGAGGCTGAGGTGGCTACCGCAAAACAGGAGGCAGCTGCGGTGACCGCTGCGATCGAGCTCGAAAAGCTGAAATTGTCGGCGGTCAGGTCTGAGCGAGAAACGTTACAGAAGGAGTTGCTCGAGTTGCAGGCGCAACGTGAGTCGCTGAAGGCCGACCAAGCATCGATACAGGAAGATCGAGCCACACTAGAAAACGAGAAAGAGTTGGACCGGATCTCGGCAGATATGATGATGGGGATTCTCGCTGCGCAGCGCTACGCGCGGATGAGTGGGCAGGTTATTGAAGTCTTCCCCCCAGGCAAATTGGGGGGAAAGCCTTGGCAAACTCTCGATGCTGAAGGGTTCGCGGTGTGGCTGCCGGCCATGGTCAACACCTATGACAGCATGTTCATGCAGCGCGCACAGGCCGAGCGGACGCAGAAGCTGTGGAGCGAAAGCCTTAAGGAGCTCGCCCGGCATTATCCGGACAAGCGGCCAGAACTCGCCCAGCACGCTGCTAAGGACAAGGCGGCTATGGCCGCCATAGCTGCTCAGAACGTGCAGAACGGGTTTGGCAGATGATGCCGCTGTTTTGCAGTGGCCTGATGCAGCGGCGGCGTCACCGGACTTCCCTATCGCCCATGGCGGGGAACGTCGGCTTTCAGGGTTCCATTCGGCACGAACGAATGACCGCAGCTGGGTGGTTTTGCGAATGGCGGCTTTGCCAGCCAAAAATGGCTTATGATGCCTATGGCAGATCATCCGAATGCTCGCTTTATCTCGACTACCCCATCAGTTCTATAACACTCTCCATGTGAGAGGATGATACCCGTTGGCTCCCATGCGAGCATCTGTTCGACACCCCGCCTAAACGCTGCGCGATGAAGCAGAGCAGCCAGTCTAATTTCGATGGAAGGCCGACCGTTGGGTCCCGTCGCACCGCCTATGATCAGTAACATTCTGACGAGCGCCCTTTGAACCCGGCTCGCTTCGAAGTTCTGCATCAGGTCTGTAACGATGAGCGTTCGAGATTGGCGGTGAAAGAAAACAACTTCTGTAAAGCTGCCGAGGGCAACCACATGCAGATCAATGTCCCCGCGCCAGTTCTCAATAAGCCGCTCTCCTAGAACGGAGAAAGCGATGTGCGGGATTTTCGTGTTTAGGTTTGGGGCTGCATAGGCTGCCGCAGCCGGGAAAGCATGCATCCAGTCGACCAGAAACGTGTAGTGGAGCGTGTTCGGAGCGACGATCGCGGAAACGGGTCCCAAAGCGCTGACAGCAGCAACCAGCTCAGGGTCGCAAGACACGGGCGAGTGAAGCCACAGGCTGCCGTCCTGCAGCTTAACTATCGTCATTCGGGTTGGGCAGGGAATGGTCACCCCACTGAGCGAATAGGAAACCTCAGGGCCATTACCGCCGTCGCCGCCCACCGCAGCATCGCGCGCAATACGTCCACCGGCTCAGCCAAGTTGCCCAGCTGGGTCATCTCCTGTTCGAAGCCGGGTGTCGCCGCGAGCGCCAGCACTATGACGGCAGCCCCGGCCCATGCAGCACTGTGCAACGCCGGGGCATCGCGGCGCGCATCGCACCACAGCAAGGGCGCGCTCACCACCAACGCCATGATCGGGGCCATCCAGGCAGGCGTGATCAACAAGGCGGCGGCAAAGGCCAGCAGCGCCGCCGGTGCGAGCAGGACCAGCGCTTCACGCGTCGGCCCTTCCTGCCCGCGTCGCCACAGCAAGGCGAACGCTCCGGCCGGCAGCAGCGCCAGAGCGGCAAGGATCGCCGCCATCAGCGGTTCGCTGTTGTCCGTGCCCCAGATGCCATAGCGGGAATAGATCACGGCCCCCATGATCAGGCTGACTGCGGAAAGCTGCCCCAGATCGAGCAGCCTTGCCCGCGCCAGCCACTGGTAGGCCAGCGGCACGCCTGCAAAGATCGCCACCTGCGCCGCCGCGACCACGGCAAAGAACGCAGGGTCGGGCTGCGGCCAGATCACCAGCAGCCACAGCCCCAATCCGGCCGCCACCAGCGTGCCCAGCCGCAGCGCTTCGAACCGCCAGCCCAATCCCGCCAGCGCCGCTGCGATCAACAGATACAGACCCCAGGTCAGCGGGGCGAAGCCGGCATCGGTGACCAGCACAGCCATCTGCAAGGTCGCCAGTCCTCCGGCGACGAGGTGCGGCAGGCTCGGCCCGCCTCGGGCATGGAGAAATGCGGGCAGGACTGCGCCCAGCACGAAAAGATAGATTCCCAAAGCCGCGAAATCCGAACCACCCGAGACGCCGAGCACCATCATCAGCGTGCCCCAGCCAAGGCCTGCGGCCAGCGCGGCATAGCTGAGCCAGCGGCGTCCCTGTGCCTGCCCGCTCCAGGCCAGCCCGCCGGTGATCAGCGCCAGATAGAACGATAGCAGCGGAACATTGGCGCTGTCGCTGTCGACCAGTAGCGGCGCAGCGAACCCGCCGACCAGACCGATCACCGCGCTCGGCAATCCGAACCGGAACGACAGTCCGATCGCCGCCGCAGTAACTGCTGCCAGCCCGATGAACGCCGCGCCCGCGCCGATCAGGCCATAGGTGGTGCCGGCCAGATAGAACGCGCCGTAGAGTGTCGCCAGCCCCGCACCCGCCAACGCCTGACGCACGCGCGGATCGGCAAGTCTTTCGTCGAAGCGATAGGCCGTTTCCGCGCCCGCCAGCAGCATCAGACCGAAGGCGAAGCTCATCACCACGCGGACGGACGGCGTCAGCAGGCCCGCCTCGATCGAGAAGCGGACAAGGAAAATTCCCGCCACCGCCAGTGCGAACCCGCCGCCCCAGATCGGCAGGCGGCGACCGAATATGTCCTCGAAATCGAAGGAAAAGCCGCGCGATGGTTCCTCATGCGCCGCTTCGCCCTCGTGGCTGGCTTCGATTGGAGCGGGAGCGGGGGCCGGTTCGGCGGCGACGCTTTCGGGTGTGGGATCTTCGAAGCCCAGCGCCGGGGGCGGTACCGGAGCAGCCTTTGCCATGCTGTCCTGCGGTTCGGGCGCGGACCGGGCAGGCGATGCCGCCGCCGCTGCTTCAGCAGTGCCGCGCTCCGCCACCTCCGGCAGGGGGCGCGGCGATGCATACCGCAAGCGATCGATTTCGTTTGCGAGATGGTCGATCACGCGCTCGAGCCTGGCGATCCGCCGCCACGCGACCGCGATCAATCCGCCGAACAGAAGAATGAAGAATAAGTTCATGATCCCTTGGCTCTAATCGCCAAGCTTGCGGCCCTTGGCAATCGCCAAGTGACGGGAGGCACGGTTTCCCCCGTGCGGCCATGCAGCCCGCTCCGGCGACAGACCCGCCGAAGCGCGAAGGATCAGGTCTTTTTGGGAGCCTACGCGTCCGTCCCAGCGTCCTCGATAACGCGGCGATATCGTTCCTCGCTCTGCCGCAGTTCCTCCTGCGCCATCAGCCGCTGGGTGATGTCGATAAAGCTGACGACGATCCCGTCGATCCGGTCTTCCACCGTGCGATAGGGGCGCAATCGCATCAGCAGCCAGCGACCGGTTTTGGTCTTCACTTCCTTCTCGAACGGAACCAGATCGCGCAGCACTGCGCCCGCATCGTCTTTGATCGAGGTGTAGTCGAGCTGATGGCTGAAGTCGGTGATCGGTCGCCCGATGTCGGAATCGGTCACGCTGAATAATTGTTCGACCGCCGGGGTCAGCATCTTGATCCTGAGATCGGGATCGAGGAACAGGGTGCCGATATCGGTGGTGTTGATCAGGTTCTGCAGATCGCTGTGCGCGCTCGCCAGCCCTGCCAGCTTGCTTTTCAGCTCGCTGTTCACGGTTCGCAGTTCTTCGTTGATCGACTGCATTTCCTCCTTGCTGGTTTCCAGCTCCTCGGCGGTCGAACGGTATTCCTCGTTGACCGATTGCAGTTCCTCGTTGGCGATCCGCAGTTCCTGGATCGCGCCTTCGTGCTCGCGCCGGCTGGAACTCAGCCGCTCCTGTGCATGGCGCAACTCCTGACGCAGCCGCTGGACCTCGCTCGCTCCGAAGGTTTCGTCGCCCGCCAGATCCTCGTCGGCGGGCATGATCGGCCCGCCATCCATGAACACCACCAGCATCAGCGGCGCGGAATGCGCCTCGGCCGGGGTGCGTCCGATATACAGGGCCACCCGGTGACGCGTGCCGTCGAAAGCGACGCTGATCGGCAAGGTGATGCACGGTTCGCCCGTCGCAGCGACGCTGTGCAGGGCGTTGCGCAACTCGGCGCGCAGTTCGGCGCGAACGATATCGGGCAATTCGGCGCTCAGCGGCCCCTCGGGCGGGGCGATGAAACGGCCGGCATTGGCGGAAAGGTGAACCACCCGCATGTCTTCATCGACCAGCGCGCTGGGCGGCCCGGCATGTTCCAGCGCGGCCAGATGCAGCGCGCCGGGAACAGGCTCGCGGCGGACCCGGCTTTCGCGCGCTTGCGGCAGATGGGGGCGGTGTTCTGCGGGAAGATCGTCCAGCAATTCCACCTTGCGCCCCGTGCGTGGCTTGGCGGAATAGATCCGCGCCTCGCGATCGATCGTCGCGAACAGTTCCGCGCGCCCGTCGGCGGTTTCGGCCGATCCCAGAAACAGATACCGGCCGGGCCGCAGGGCGTAGTGGAACAGCGCCAGCAATTGCGCCTGCAATTCGCGTTCGAGATAGATCAGCAGGTTGCGACAGGTGATCAGGTCCAGCCGCATGAAGGGCGGGTCCTTCATCGCGCTGTGATTGGCAAACAGCACCATGTCGCGCACGTCCTTGCGGATGCGGTAATGCGCCACTTCCTCGACGAAGAACCGGCGCAGGCGTTCTTCGCTGACGTCTCCTTCGATCGCGCGCGGGTAACGCCCTTCGCGCGCAGTGGCGAGCGCGCCGTCGTCGAGATCGCTTGCGAAAATCTGCACATTGGGTGCCACCTGCCGCCGTTCGGCTTCTTCCAGCAGCAGCATCGCCAGACTGTACGCTTCCTCGCCCGTCGCACAGCCGACCGCCCAGATGCGGATCGGCTCGCCCGCTTCCTGAACCTCGAACAATTGGGGGATCACATCCTTCGCCAGCGCTTCGAACGCGGTAGGGTCGCGAAAGAACGAGGTTACGGAGATCAGCAGGTCGCCGAACAGTTCCTTGGCCTCTTCGGGGTTGGCAACCAGATAATCGGCATAGCCGGCAAGGCTCGGCTGCTGCGTGACCTGCATCCGCCGCCCGATCCTGCGCCGCACGGTGGCGTTCTTGTAGCTGGCGAAATCGTGCCCGGTCCGCGCGCGCAGGAACGACAGGATCTGCGTGACCGATCGTTCCGCCTCTGCTTCATTGGTGTGGGTCAGCGCCGCCTTGGCCTTCAGCGTCTGCGCGATCCGTGCCGGGATGTCGGCGAGCGGCTCGACGAAATCCGCGACCCCGGTGGCGATCGCGCTGCGCGGCATCATCGCGAATTCCGCTTCGCGCGGGTCCTGCACCAGCACCAGCCCGCCCGCCTCGGCCACCTTGCGCACTCCGACCGCACCGTCCGCGCCCGCGCCGGTCAGCACGACGGCAAAGCCATCATTGCGGGCATCGGCAACCGAACGGAAGAGCCTGTCGATCGGCGCCCGAAGCCCGCGCGGTTCGGTAAAATTGCGCGCCATGATGCGGTTGCCTTCGATCACCAGTTCGCGATCGGGCGGGATGACATAGACGTGATCGGGCTTGAGCGTCGGCGAATCGTCGACCTGCAGGATCGGCATGGACGTGCAGTGCTGGAGGATCTCGGCAAGATGGCTGGGGTGATCGGGGGCGAGATGCACGATCACCACATAGGCAAGGCCCAGATCGGTATCGAGCGCGCCGAACAACGTCTGCAGCGCCTTGATCCCGCCCGCAGAGGCACCGATTGCGCAAACCGGCGTGAGGCCATGTTCAAAACCGGCGGCCTGCTCTCCTGCTTCGCTCATGCAGCCTTCATCCTGTATCAAAAAGCAATTTCACTATTAGCCGGTCGCCCACAAGCCACGGACTGGCGCACATACCGCTGCTGCAAAACATGCAAGCTTGGCATCAACCCCTGAATGGCCGACATTGCATCAGATGCAAACGAGGGGAAAGCGTTGTGGCACTCTTCTTTTTCCACTTTTACGACGGTGCGGGCGTCTGTCAGGACGAGACGGGGACCGAGCTTGCCAGCGTCGAAATGGCCTGCCTCGAAGCGAACCGGACGGCGATGGAAATGTGGCCGGAATTGCTGGCGGACCGGATCAACCCGCTCAGTTGCTCGTTCGAAGTCACCAATTCGGTGGGCAGCATCCTGCTGAGGCTCGAATTTTCGGAATTGCTCAACATGACGGGCGTCGGAGCACCGCAGCCGTCGCAACCGCTTGAAATAATTTGCTCTTCAATCGACGAGACGCATCGCCGCGCCCTGCGCGCCAAAGCGGGGCTTGACGAGGCAATGTCAGACACAAGGCAATCGCTGGACGATGTCAGGATCTTGCTAGCCCAGATCGCCGCCTGACGCACTGCGCCTGCACGGCGCAGAAGCAGCACCCCAATCCTGCCCGCCAAGCAGCGCGGCCTTTGTCACACGAAGGCTTGCGCCCCCTCCCCTCCCATGCGCTAGGAGCGTCGGGAACACGCGACAGGGGATTGATGCATCCATGAACTTCCAGCTGACCGACGAGCAGCGCGCGCTGCAGGATACCGC
Source organism: Erythrobacter sp. (assembly GCF_024305245.1). Lineage (GTDB taxonomy): Bacteria > Pseudomonadota > Alphaproteobacteria > Sphingomonadales > Sphingomonadaceae > Erythrobacter. Next base: position 70,359 of record NZ_JAMWYX010000008.1, on the reverse strand, counting down.
GCGCAAATTCGCGAGCGCCGAATTGCCTGCACTGGCGCGCGACATGGAGGAAAAGGACTACCCTGTTCCGCACGATATGCTGCGCACCTATGGCGAAATGGGTTTTCTGGGGGTGAACCTGCCGACCGAATATGGCGGGCTCGGGCTCGGCCATGTCGAGGCGCTGCTGGTGCTGGAGGAATTCGCCAAGATCTCCAACGCGGTCGCCTTTCCGGTGTTCGAGGCGCTGGTCGGCCCGGTGCGCACCATCGAACGTTTCGGCTCGGCTGAAATGAAAGCGCGGATCCTGCCCGAAGTCATCCGGGGTGAGAAGGTGGTGGCCGTCTCGATGTCCGAACCCGACGCCGGAACCGCGCTGACCGATCTGAAAACCCGCGCGGTGCTCGATGGCAATCATTACCGCGTCAACGGCTACAAGCGCTGGACATCGGGCGGCGGGCATTCGGGTTACTACGTCACCTATTGCCGTTTCTCCGATGAACCCGGCGCCAAGGGCATCGGCGCGATCCTGCTGGAAAAAGACCTGGCCGGAATGCAGTTCGGCAAGCGCGAGGAGCTGATGGGCTTCCGCGGCATCGCCACCGCCGATTACGCGATAGAGGATGTGCGGGTGCCCGCTGGCAATGTCATCATCGGCGCGGGCGGGTTCGGCAAGCTGATGAGCGCGTTCGGGCTGGAACGCTGCGGCAATGCCACCCAGAGCCTCGGCGTTGCCGCAGCCGCGCTGGAAGCCGCGACCCGCTATGTTAAGGAACGCGAGGCGTTCGGCAAGCCGATCATCGAATTTCAGGCGGTGCAGTTGAAACTGGCCGAAATGGCAATGAAGGTCGAGGCAGCGCGCCTGCTGATCCACCGCGCTGCCGCCAACGCCGCGCATCAACCCGATGGCCTGCCGACCGTCTACGAAAGCAGCGTGGCGAAATGTTATGCCAATGAAATCGTGCGCGACGTCGCCGCGATGGGGATGCAGGTGATGGGCGGCTATGGCTATCACAAGGATTACGGGATGGAACAGCGCCTGCGTGACGGGTTCGCCTGGGGTATCGCGGGCGGATCGATCGACGTGCAGAAAACCAATATCGCCGCCGCACTGGTGGGCCGCCGGTTCGATCAGCGGCGGTAGCGCGGCGAAACTCCTTGCGCGAAGATAGTGTATTGCGCCAGTAATTCACCATGGATCACTCTCCCGCAATCGCCCCCGCCGGACTGCCGCTCGATGATGATGCGGACCTGACCCGGCTTCACCCCAATTACACCCATGCCTTGCGGGTGCAGGCCGCGTTGATGGCGATCCCTTTCCTGATTGCCGCGCTGGTGCTGGAGGCGGTCAGCCGGGATGCGGGCTTTCTTCCGCCGGGCGTGATCGCAGGGCCGGTGCTGCTGATTGCGCTGGCGCTGGTGATCCGCGTGCCAAACCGCCGTTACAATGCGCGCGGCTACCAAATCAGTCCCGACCGGCTGCGGGTGGTGCGCGGATTGCTGTGGCGGTCCGACACCGTCGTGCCGTTCGGGCGGGTGCAGCATATCGACGTCGATCAAGGCCCACTCGCACGCTTCTTCGGCATCGCCACGCTGACGCTGCACACGGCGGGCAATCACAATGCCAGCGTTTCGCTGCCCGGACTGGGCGAGGAACTGGCGCGCGAGATGCGCGAGGATATCCGCGCCCATATCCGCCGCGAAAGCATGTGAGCATGCCGCAGAGCGAGCCACGCCATACCGCGCCGCTCAGCGTCGCCATCGGCGCGCTGGGATCGATCCGCAGCGCGATCATTCCGGCTATCGCCATCGCCTTTTCGGGGATCGGCGGATCGGGACGCTTCCTGATCGCGGCAGGCGTTGCGCTGGCATCGATCGTGATCGGCACGCTTGTCAGCTATGTCGGCTGGCGGCGGCTGACCTACACCGTGGGCGAGGCCGATATCCGGGTCGAAAGCGGGGTGTTGAGCCGCGCGGCGCGCTCGGTGCCGTATGAGCGCATTCAGGATGTCAGCCTCGAAGCCAAGCTGCTGCCGCGCCTGTTCGGGCTGGTCGCGGTCAAGTTCGAAACGGGCGCGGGCGGGGGCGAGGATCTGGCCCTGCAATATCTCTCGCAAACCGAAGGCGAACGCCTGCGCCAGTTGGTGCGTGAACGGCGCGACGCGGAACAGGTTGCTGCGACCGATCCGGCATCTCCGGCACTCGCACGGCCGGATGCCGACGAAGGCGACGTGCTGTTCGCCATGGGGCCGCGCCGCCTGCTCGGCTTCGGGCTGTTCGAATTCTCGCTCGCGGTGTTCGCGCTGCTCGGCGGCGCGCTGCAATATGTCGACACCGTCACCAATGTCGATGTCTGGAACGTCGACCTGTGGCGTGGCTGGCTGGAGGAGCAGGGCAGCACCGTCGCCCGGCTCGGCCCCTATGCGCAGGCGGCGGGCGCGCTTGCCGGTCTTGTCGGCCTCGTCTTCATCGGCATGGCGACCGGCATCGCCCGCACTTTTGCGCGCGAATGGGGCTTCACGCTGACCCGCTCACCGCGCGGCTTCCGGCGGCAACGCGGGCTGTTCACCCGCACCGACGTGGTGATGCCCGCGCACCGGGTGCAGGCGCTGGTGATCGGCACCGGGCTGCTGCGCTACCGCTTCGGCTGGCACGGATTGAGCTTCGTCAGCCTCGCGCAGGATGCCGAAGGCGCCAGCCACGTGGTCGCGCCCTTCGCGACGATGGAGGAAATCGCTCCGGTCATCCGTTCGGCAGGGTTCCAGCTGCCCGATGCCGCAACCCGCTGGCACCGCGCGAGCAAGCACCACCTGACCGACAGGATCGTGTTCGATTCGACGGTGCTGGGACTCGCCGCGATTTTGGCAGCGATCTTTGCGCCCTTCGGCGTCGCCTTCATCCCGCTCGGCCTTGCCGTGCTGGCGGCGGGGGCGAACATGTACGCGTGGGAGTTCCGCCGCCATGCGATCGATGATCGGCAGGTATTCGCGAGCCACGGGCTGCTGTCGCCCACCAGCCAGATCGCCACCCGGCTCAAACTCCATTCGGTCGAGATCGCGCAAGGGCCGATTGCCCGGTGGCGCGGCTATGCGACGGTGCATCTGGGGCTGGCAGGGGGCGAGTTCGCCATTCGCGGCGTCCCGATCGAGGAAGCCCGCAGCTTGCGTGCCAGCGTGCTCGAAACCATCGCTTCGACCGATTATTCGCGGCTCGATGCGGCTCCGGCCTCCAATCAGGCCTTGAGCGCGGCCCAGTCCGGATTTTCTTCGAATTTGGCAGCGACATAGGAGCAATCGGGGCGGATCAGGAAGCCGAGCCGCTCGGCATCCGCCACCAGCCGGCCGACCAGCTGCGCCGCCACACCGCGACCGCCGATTGCGCGCGGCACCACGGTATGCGCCGCGATCCGCACTTCCTTGCCGTCGCTCGTGCCGCCCGGCTCCCACTTGAGATAGGCCTCCTGCGTGGAGTCCTCGACCACGGCGACGTAAGAGCCGCCCTGCCCCTGCACATGGTGGGTAATGGTGACTTCGGCGCGCTGTTCGCCCATGTTTGCTGCTCCCGCTTGTGTTGGCGACCGATGCTGGCCGCTTGCCTTGGCCGTGTGGCGCTCTAGAGGCGTTTCCACCATGACACTCGCAAAACCGTTCCTGTCCGACAATGCCGCCGCCGTCCACCCCAAGGTCTGGGAAGCGATGCGCAGCGCCGACCAACCGGACAATCCTTACGACGGGGACACTCTGTCGCAGGCGCTCGATGCGCAATTCACCGCGCTGTTCGGTCGCGAATGCGCCGCGCTATGGGTGGCGACGGGGACGGCGGCGAACTGCCTCGCGCTCGGCACCATGTGCCAGCCGCACGGCGGGGTGGTGTGCCATACCGAGGCGCATATCGAGGTCGATGAAGGCGGCGCGCCGGGTTTCTACCTGCACGGTGCCAAGTTGATGTTGGCGGACGGCGAAGGCGCGAAACTGACGCCTGCCGATCTTGCCGCGCTGATCGATCCGATCCGCAACGATGTGCATCAGGTGCAGCCGCATGCCATCGCCATTACGCAGGCATCGGAATACGGGCGCAGCTATCGTCCCGAAGAACTCGCGGCGCTCGGCAATTTTGCCAGGCAGCGCAAGCTCGGCCTGCACATGGACGGGGCGCGGTTCGCCAATGCGGCGGCATTTCTGGGCGGCAGCGCGGAAGATGCAGCACGCAGCGCCAGCGGCCCGGTCGACAGCCTCGCCTTCGGGTTCATCAAGAACGGCGGCATGGGCGCAGAAGCCGTGGTGCTGTTCGACCCCGAGGCCGCCAGCCAAGTGCGCTATCGCCGCAAGCGCGCCGGACACCTGCAATGCAAGGGCCGCTATCTCGCCGCGCAAATCCTCGCGATGCTGGAGGGCGACCTGTGGCTGGGCAACGCGGCCAGCGCCAATGCCGCGGCGCAAGAAGTCGCGGCGGGCTGCGGCGGCCGGCTGATGCACCCGGTCGAGGCAAACGAGCTGTTCGTGCGCCTGACCGCGGTCGAACGCGCTGCGCTGCGCACGCAGGACTTCGCTTTCTACGACTGGGGCAGCGATGCGGCCCGATTCGTGACCGCGTGGAACACCAAGGCAGAGGACGCGCAGGCGCTCGGCAAGGCTATCGCCGCGCTATGACAACGCTGGCCGCGCCGTCGATGCTCAGCCCCCGCGTGCTGATCCCCTTCATGCTGACCGGCACGATCTGGGGGTCAACCTGGTTCGTCATCACCGGGCAGATCGACGGGGTGCCGGCGGCGTGGAGCGTGTTCTACCGTTTTGCGCTGGCGACTCCCGCGCTCTTCGTGGTGGCGTTGCTGATGGGCCGGAGGCTCCGCCTGACGCGGCCCGAGCAATTGCTCGCTGTCGGGGTTGGCATCGCGCAGTTCAGCGGCAATTTCCTGTTCGTCTATCATGCCGAACTGCACATCACCTCGGGCATTGTCGCGGTGATGTTCGCGCTGCTGATGGTGCCCAATGCGCTGTTCGCACGCGCGTTCATCGGCGAGCGGGTGCAGCCCGGCTTCATCGGCGGCAGCATGGTGGCGATTGCCGGGGTGGCGCTGCTGCTGGTGCACGAATGGCGCGCCGCGCCGCTCGACGGGAACGTCGGCCTTGGCATCGTGCTGGCCATCGGCGGGATGCTCGCCGCCTCGATCGCCAATGTCGTGCAGGCCAACCCCACCGGGCGCGGGGTTCCGATGGTGAGCCTGCTCGCCTGGGCGATGCTGTACGGCACGATCTTCGATCTCGGATTTGCGCTGCTGACCGCAGGCCCGCCGCCGCTGCCGGAAAAGTGGCAGTTCTGGGCGGGTACCGCCTATCTCGCGCTGATCGGTTCGGTGGTGACCTTCCCGCTGCACTACAATCTGGTGCGCGAAATCGGCGCGGGGCGCACCGCCTATAACGGGATCGTGACGGTGTGCGTGGCGATGCTTCTGTCGACCGTCTTCGAAGGCTATCGCTGGACGCCGCTCACTGCGAGCGGGGCCGCACTGGCGCTGCTCGGCATGGCACTGGCGCTGAGAGCGCGGCGGGTGAAGGCGGTGCAGGTGCAGCAATCGGGGGCCATGCGGCACTGATCACACCAGCGCGGCGAGTCCCTCCACATAGGTCGGATAGCGCGGCTGCCAGCCGAGCACCCGCTTGGCCTTGCCATTGGCGACGCGGCGGTTCTCCATATAGAACCCGCGCGCCATGTCGGAGAGGTTGGCCTCCTCAAAAGTCTCGAGCGGCGGCGGTTCCATGCCGAGCAGACGGCAGGCGTGTTCGGTCACCGCATTGCCGCTGGCCGGCAGATCATCGCCGAGGTTGTAGGCACCCGGCGGCGCGTCCTGCGTCAGCGCAGCGACCACCCCGCTCAGGATATCATTGACATGTACTCGGCTGAATACCTGATCGGGCAAGTCGATCCGCCGCGCCTTGCCTTCCCGCACGCGGTCCACTGCGCTGCGACCGGGGCCGTAGATGCCCGGCAGGCGGAACGCCCTTGCGCCCATGTTCAGCCAGACAAGGTCAGCCTCGGCGCGGGTGTTGCGGCGGCCTTCTCCCGATTGCGCGATGGTCGGGGTCGATTCGTCCACCCATGCGCCCTGCTTGTCGCCGTAGACACCGGTGGAAGAGAGGTAGAACAGCGGTTTGCCTGCGAGCGCGTCGGCGTAGGTATCCAGCACCGGATCGACGCCGCTGACCCGGTCGGGCGGGACGGAGGAGAGGATGTGGGTGGCCTGCCCCAGCGCCGCCTTAACGCCATCGCGATCGGAAAAGGCGATATCGCCCGCGCTGCCAGTGGCGCTGACCTGCCATCCGCGCGCCTTCATCGCCGCGGCTATGCGCCCGGCCGTGTATCCCAGCCCGAAAATCAGCAAATGCCCCATCAGACCAACCTAACCATTGGACCCGCGCCCGAATCAACCTAAATCGGCTGCCATGGACATCGCAACCACCCCGACGAACCCCGAAGGCAACCCCGAACTCGCGGACGCCGCGCCGGCTCCGCATCAGCCGCCGGTCATCATGCGCGAAGATTACCGTCCGTTCGGCTGGCTGGTGCCCGAGGTGAAGCTCGATTTCGCGCTCGGCATCAAGGCTACCCGTGTGCGGGCCGAACTGACCGTGCAGCGCAATGCGCGGGCCGATCATGCCGATACCATCCGTCTCAACGGCGACAGCCTTACGCCGCTGGCGGTCACGGTCGATGGCGCACCTGCAGACTGGCGCATGGACGGGGCCGACCTGATCGTGCCGCTGCGCGAAGACAGCCACCTGATCGTGATCGAAACCGAAATCGATCCCACCGCGAACACACAGCTGATGGGCCTTTATGCCTCGGGCGGAATGCTGTGCACCCAGTGCGAGGCCGAAGGCTTCCGCCGCATTACCTTCTTCCCTGACCGGCCCGATGTGCTGTCGGTCTACACCGTGCGCATGAGCGGCGAGAAAACCGCGTTCCCGATTCTGCTGTGTAACGGCAACCGCACCGCCGAGGGCGAAGGCGGCGATGGCACCCATTGGGCCGAATGGCACGATCCCTGGCCCAAGCCGTCCTATCTGTTCGCGCTGGTGGCGGGCGATCTGGTGGCGAATTCGAAGCCGTTTACCACTGCCTCGGGCCGCGAAGTCGAATGCAACATCTGGGTCCGCGCCGAAGACCTTTCGCGGACCGATCACGCACTCGAATCGCTTCATCGCTCGATGGCATGGGACGAGGAGACCTTCGGGCGCGAATATGACCTCGATCTCTACAACATCGTCGCGGTCAGCGACTTCAACATGGGGGCGATGGAGAACAAGGGGCTCAACGTCTTCAACACCAAATACGTGCTGGCCGACCCGGACACCGCCACCGATGGCGATTTCGACGCGGTCGAAGGCGTGATCGCGCACGAGTACTTCCACAACTGGTCGGGCAACCGCATTACCTGCCGCGACTGGTTCCAGCTGAGCCTGAAAGAAGGCTTCACCGTGTTGCGCGACCAGCTGTTTTCGCAGGATATGCGTGGGCATGCGGTCAAGCGGATCGAGGATGTGCGGATCTTGCGCGCGGCGCAGTTCCCCGAAGATGCCGGGCCGCTCGCGCACCCGATCCGGCCCGACAGCTACCGCGAGATCAGCAATTTCTACACCGCGACCGTCTATAACAAGGGCGCCGAGGTGATCCGCATGATGCGCAGCATGGTGGGCGTCGAACGCTTCCGCGCTGGGACCGACCTCTATTTCGACCGTCACGATGGCGAGGCGGCGACCTGCGAGGATTTTGTCAAGGCGATCGAGGACGGAGCTGGGATCGATCTTGGTCAGTTCCGCCGGTGGTATTCGCAGGCAGGCACCCCGCGCATAACCGTGCGCCAAGCGGTTGCGGGGGATGCACTCACGCTCACCCTCAAACAGACTGTGCTGCCCACCCCCGGCCAGACCGACAAGCTGCCGATGCCGATCCCGCTGCGGGTCGCGGTGCATTCGCGCAGCAGCGGCGCGCTCGGCGCAGAGCAACTGATCGTGCTGACGGACGAGGAGCAGAGCTTCACTCTCCCCCTCGCCGGTCCCGATGCGGTCGTCTCGATCAACCGCGGCTTTACCGCACCGGTGGTGATCGACCGCACGCTGGCGCGCGAAGACCTCGTGTTCCTCGCCGCCCACGACGACGATCCCTTCGCCCGCTACGAAGCGTTGCAGGAGCTTGCCGTCGGTCACCTCGTTGCACAGGCACGCGGGGAAGCGCCCGGCGATGGCGAAAACGCGGTCATCGGGGCGTTCCGCGCGATCCTGACGGACGCCGCACTCGACGATTCGATGCGCGGCGAATTGATGGTCCTGCCGTCGGAAACCTATCTGTTCGAGGTATTGGCGACCGGCGACCGCAAAGCCGATCCCGGCGCGATCCACACCGCGCGCGAAGGACTGAAAGCCGCCATCGGCACCGCGCTGTCCGAAGAGCTCGGCGCGCTTCATGGGCGAACCAGTGCGGTTGCGCTGGACGATCCCGAGGGGCGCGGGGCGCGCAAGGTCAAGACACAGGCGCTGGCGCTGATCGCCGCCGCCGATCCCGCCCGCGCCGCCAAACTGGCCGCGCAGCAATATGACGCCGCCGACAACATGACCGACCGGCAGGGCGCGCTGATGGTGCTGTGCGGGCTCGAGTGTCCGGAACGCGCGGAGCGGCTCACCGCGTTCCATGATCGCTACCGCGATAATGCGCTGGTGGTGGACAAGTGGTTCACATTGCAGGCCTTGTCGCTGCACCCCGATGTGATCGCGCAGGTGCGCGAACTGGCGCAGCATCCCGACTTCACCATGAAGAACCCCAACCGCGTGCGCTCGCTCCACATGGCGTTTGCGGGCAATCCGCAGGGCTTCCATGATGCGAGCGGCGAAGGATACCGGATGGTGGCCGACGTGATCCTCGCCCTCGATCCGATCAATCCGCAGACCGCGGCGCGATTCGTGCCCTCGCTGGGGCGTTGGCGGCGGATCGAGCCGGGCCGGGCGGCGCTGATGAAGGCGGAGCTGGAACGCATCGCGGCGGCAGGCAACCTGTCGCGCGACACCTTCGAACAGGTCAGCCGCAGTCTCGATGGATAGGGATACCGCCTTCGCGATCGAGCGCAGCGCGGTTCTGGAAGGCGTGCGCCACGGCTTTTTCGGCAGTGCGGGCGGCGCGCACCAATTCGGATTCGGCGGGCCGGGTGATCCGCAGGCGGTGCGGGCCCTGCGCGCAGCGGCAGCGGAAGCGATTCGGCCCGGCGGCCGACTCGCCGCGCCGCATCAGGTGCATTCGCCCGATGTCGTGGTGGTCGAAACCGCTTGGGATGACGCCGCCGAAGGTCGCCCCGTCGCCGATGCGGTGGTCACCGCGACCCCGGGCATCGTGCTGGGGATCGTCACCGCGGATTGTGGCCCGGTGCTTTTTGCCGACACCGAGGCGGGCGTGGTGGGCGCAGCCCATGCCGGCTGGCGCGGTGCGGTGGACGGGGTGATCGAGAATACGGTCGCTGCGATGGAGAGCCTCGGCGCACGACGCGGCCATATCGCGGCCGCACTCGGGCCGACGATCGCGCAACCGAGTTACGAGGTCGATGCGCCGTTCCTGGCACGCTTTGCGTCTGAAGATGAACGCTTTTTCGTCGACGCAGATCTGCGTGACGGGGCGCGCCGCTGGCACTTCGATCTTCCCGGTTACATCACCGCGCGGCTGGCGCAGGCAGGCATCATCAAAATTGCTGATCCTGGCCGGGATACTTTCTCTCATGTCATGCGTTACCATTCGCATCGCAGGGCCAAGCAGGCGCGCGAGGCGGATTATGGCAGGCAGATCAGTATGATCGCGCTTGATTGACCCCGCCTTGCGCGAAGGCAAACAGGCCTTGCTTAAAACACGGTTGGTTTTTCGCTGGATTGCCGTTAATTGCCCCCCACGCTGCGGGCGAGGTGCACACAGAACAGCACCCCGCATCTCGGCAGGAATCAATCGACGGACTCTTATGGGGCATCAGCTCCGCCACTGAAACAGCACGCCGCGCAGAGCGTTTCTCCGGCGCGGCAAGACGAGCAGGGTAAGACACAATGGCTTCTGACACGGCCGCTATCAGCGACACTGGCACCGAAGACGGCGTCCGCCGCCGCGACTGGATTCACATTGCCGCACTCAGCACGGCCGGCGTGGGCGCCGCATCGGTGCTGATCCCGCTGATCACCCAGATGGCCCCTTCGGCAGATGTGCTCGCAGCCAGCACCACCGAAGTGGATGTCAGCGCGATCCAGCCCGGACAGGGGATCAAGGCAGTGTTCCGCAAACAGCCGCTGTTCGTGAAGCGCCTCACGCCCGAGGAAATCGCGGCGGCAACGGCCGAAGACGCGGCCGACATGCGCGATCCCCAGACCCTCGCCGAACGTACCAAGGAAGGCCACGAAGACATTCTGGTCACAATGGGCGTTTGCACCCACCTCGGCTGCGTGCCGCTGGGCGCGGCCGAAGGCGAGAACAAGGGCGAGTTCGGCGGCTATTTCTGCCCCTGCCATGGTTCGCACTACGATGTCGCGGGGCGCATCCGCAAAGGCCCGGCACCGCTCAATCTGCTGGTGCCGGAATACGAGTTCACCTCCGACGCCGTCATCCGTGTCGGATGAGCTTTCGTAGCTGAACGACAACGATAATCGTCCCGATCTGACCATTTCGATCAAACCCGAGAGAACGCCATGAGTTTTGCCTGGGCCAAGCAGTATGAACCGCAAACCGCTTTTACAAAGTGGATCGACGAGAAATTGCCGCTTCCGCGGCTCGTCTACAACGCGGTCGGGGCCGGTTATCCGGTGCCGCGCAACCTGAACTACATGTGGAATTTCGGCGTGCTCGCCGGGTTCTTCCTGGTGGTGCAGATCGTCACCGGCGTTGTCCTGGCGATGCACTATGCGGCCAATGCGCAGGTGGCGTTCGGCACGGTCGAACACATCATGCGCAACGTCAATTACGGCTGGATGCTGCGTTACGCCCACGCCAACGGGGCGAGCTTCTTCTTCATCGTGATCTACCTGCACATCTTCCGCGGGCTGTTCTATTCGTCCTACAAGGCCCCGCGCGAGATGATCTGGCTGCTGGGCGTGGTGATTTTCCTGCTGATGATGGCGACCGCCTTCATGGGTTACGTGCTGCCTTGGGGCCAGATGAGCTTCTGGGGCGCGCAGGTGATTACCGGGCTGTTCAGCGCGCTCCCACTGATCGGCGAACCGCTGCAGGTGTGGCTGCTGGGCGGCTTCGCGCCCGACAACGCCGCATTGAACCGCTTCTTCTCGCTCCACTTCCTGCTGCCCTTCGTGATCGCGGGCGTCGTGATCCTGCACATCTGGGCGCTGCACATCCCCGGCTCGTCCAACCCGACCGGTGTTGAAGTGAAGCAGGAAAGCGATACGGTTCCGTTCCACCCCTATTACACTTCGAAGGACGGCTTCGGGCTTGGGGTCGTCCTCATCCTGTTCACGACCATCGTGTTCTTCCTGCCGAACGTTCTTGGCCATCCGGACAACTACATCGAAGCGAACCCGCTCTCGACCCCGGCGCACATCGTCCCGGAATGGTACTTCCTGCCATTCTACGCGATCCTGCGCGCTTTCACCGGTGACCTTGCGCTGTTCGGCATCACCTTCGTTCCGGCGAAGCTGCTGGGTGTGATTGCGATGTTCGCCTCGATCCTGGTGTGGTTCATCCTGCCGTGGCTGGACAAGAGTCCGGTGCGCTCGGGCCATTACCGTCCGCTGTTCCGCAAGTTCTTCTGGTTCGGCCTGATCCCGACGATGATCGTTCTGACCATCTGCGGCGGTGCCCCGGCAGAAGAACCTTACGTGATCCTCAGCCAGGTCGCGACGGCATACTACTTCATGCACTTCCTGGTGATCCTGCCGATCATCAGCCAGATCGAAGTGCCCAAGCCCCTGCCGTTCTCGATCACCGAAGCGGTGATCGGGTCGGACAAGCCCGGCACCACGTCGGGTGGCGGCAAGGTCGATCCGGAGGGTGTGGTTCAGGACCTTCCCGGCTCCTCGCCCGATGGTTCGCTGCAACCGGCCGAGTAATCGGCCGGCTTCAGCCCCAAGCAATTTGACCCGATAACGAGAAAGAGTTCGGTCATGACTATTCGCCTCGGAGGCATCATCGTCGGCCTCGCCATTACCGCAATTCTGGTGCTGTGGTCGCTGGTTCCCGGCTTCATCAATTTCGCCTTCGGCCCACCGGCGGAAAAGCAGGCATCCTATGCCTTCTACGAGCACGGCGACGGGCCGGAAGGCGGCTTCACATTCGACGGCGCGCTCGGCACGTGGGACGTGGCCCAGTTGCAGCGCGGCTATCAGGTTTACAAGGAAGTCTGCTCGGCCTGCCACAGCCTGAAGTTCGTGGCGTTCCGCAACCTCCAGCAACTCGGCTACACCGAAGCCGAAGTTGATGCCGAGGCGGCCAGCTGGACTGTACCGGGGATCGACCCGAATACCGGTGAAACGACCACTCGTCCGGGCGAACCGACCGATTACTTCCCCATGCCGTTCGCCAACAACATCGCGGCCGCGGCAGCCAACAACAACGCGATTCCGCCCGATCTGTCGCTGATGACGAAGGCGCGGGGCGATGGGTCGAACTACGTCTATGACCTGCTGACCGGATACGGCGAAGCTGACCCTGAGCTGGCAGCGAAGGTGGGCTTCGAAACCCCTCCGGGCCTGTATTTCAACAAGCACTTCCCCAACGTGAACATCGCCATGGCACCGCCGCTGGTGATCGACGGGCAGGTATCCTACGCCGACGGCACCGAAGCGACCATCCCGCAGATGTCCAAGGATGTCGCCGCGTTCCTGACCTGGACCGCCGAACCTTCGCTGGTGCAGCGCAAGCAGACCGGCTGGTTCGTGATCGGCTTCCTGATCTTCGCGACGGCGCTGGCCTTCCTGTCATACAAGCAGATCTGGGCGGGCATGAAGCCGAAAAAGAAGTAAGCTTCCCTCGCATGCATCTTCGATACGGGCGCCCCGTCATCCCTTGCGGATGGCGGGGCGCTCTGCTTTTACAGAGGCGAAGGGGCCTAACGCTATGACCGCACCGCATCTCTCCCGCGCAGAGCTCAAGGCACTGGTGCGGACCATCCCGGACTTCCCCCACCCCGGCATCCAGTTCCGCGACATCACCACCCTGATCGGCCACCATCAAGGCATGGCGGCAAGCGTGCATCACCTTGCCGGGCTGGCGGACGCGGCAGGGGCGCACAAGATCGCCGGGATGGAAGCGCGCGGCTTCATCTTCGGCGCAGCGGTGGCGGTGCAGCTCGGCATCGGCTTTGTTCCGGTGCGCAAGCCCGGCAAGCTGCCGATGGAAACGATCGGCATCGACTATGCGCTCGAATACGGCAGCGATCGGCTGGAGATGGATCCCGGCGCGATCGAACCGGGCCAGAAGGTGGTCATGGTCGACGATCTGATCGCCACCGGAGGCACCGCGCTTGCCTCGGCCGAATTGCTGCGCCGCGCCGGAGCCGTAATCGAACACGCGCTGTTCGTGATCGACCTGCCCGATCTCGGCGGCGCTGCTCGCTTGCGCGAGGCGGGGATCGAAGTGCGCACGCTGATGGAATTCGAAGGCGACTGACGGCCCACGCCGCCGGGGCGACAGCTTGCACCGGGAACACCGAAGGCGACCGGCGCGTTTGGTGCAAGTGCTTGTCCTGTGACGAAAGCCTCGTCTATGGCTGGCAAGCGCCCCGCGGGCGCACTCGCAACGTCGCTTCTGGCATAAAGGGCCACCGGAACCGCCAATGGCTTACGCCTTGACGCTATATATACTCGTGGCACTGCCATTCATTGCCGCGCTGGTGATCGCGCTGCTCCACGCCGGGTCGCGCGCGGTGCATTCGGGCGTTGCCGGGGCAGCGAGCGGCGCGGGCCTGCTGCTATTGGCGGGGCTGACAGGACCGGTGATCGGCGGCGAGGTGCCTTCGGCGAGCATCAGCTGGGTGCCAGCGCTGGGCCTCGATTTCACGCTGATGGTCGATCCGCTCGGATTGATGTTTGCAGGTCTGATCCTGGGCATCGGGCTGCTGGTGGTGATCTTCGCCCACTTCTACCTCTACAAGGGCGAGGCAACCGGGCGGTTTTTCGCCAGCCTGATGCTGTTTCAGGGTGCGATGCTGGGCATCGTGCTGGCGGGCAATGTGCTGTTGCTGCTGGTGTTCTGGGAACTGACCAGCCTTTCATCGTTCCTGCTGATCGGGTTCTGGCAGCACAAGGCCGAAGGGCGGCAGGGCGCGCGTATGGCGCTGGCGGTGACGGGCGGCGGCGGGCTGGCGCTGATCGGGGGGATGGTGCTGCTAGGGCTGGCGGCAGGATCGTTCGACCTCGCCACAATCCTCGAACGCGGCGCGCAGGTGCAGGCCTCGCCGCTCTATCCGGTGCTGCTGGGTCTGATCCTGATCGGCTGTTTCACCAAGTCGGCGCAGTTCCCGTTCCATTTCTGGCTGCCGCACGCGATGGCTGCCCCCACGCCGGTGAGCGCCTATCTGCATTCGGCGACGATGGTGAAGGCAGGCGTGTTCCTGCTCGCGCGGCTGTGGCCGGTGCTGGCGGGGACGGAAGCCTACACCGTGATCGTCAGCAGCGTCGGACTGGTGACGATGGTGTTCGCCGCCACCGTGGCGCTGTTCCGGCACGATCTGAAAAGCATCCTCGCCTATTCCACCATCAGCCAACTGGGCCTGCTGGTGATGCTGCTCGGCTTTTCGCTGGAGATGGCGGCGCTGGCGGCGGTGCTGCACATCCTCAACCATGCTGCGTTCAAGGCGGCGCTGTTCATGGTCGCAGGCATTGTCGACCACGAAACCGGCACGCGCGATATCCGGCGGCTGGGCGGGCTGGCCAAGACGATGCCGGTGACGGCGCTGATCGCAACGCTCGCGGCGGCCTCGATGGCGGGGCTGCCGCCGCTGGGCGGGTTCATTTCCAAGGAGCTGATGCTTTACCAAACCCCCAATATCGCGTTGTTCGGCCTGCCATGGCTGGTGCCGGTGCTGGCGACTTTGGGCGCGACCTTCTCAGTCGGCTATTCGCTAAGGCTCGCATGGCACCTGTTCTTCGGCCAGCCGCGCGAGGCGGAGCCGCACGAACGCGCGCATGATCCGGGCGTCGGCATGTGGGCGCCTTCCGCGCTGCTGACAGCGCTGGCTGTGCTGCTGGGCCTCGTGCCGATGCTGCTGGCCGGGCCGCTGGTGGGCGCGGTGACGGGCGCGGTGATCGGCGGCGCAGCGCCCGAATTCGATCTGGCGCTGTGGCACGGGGTCAATCTGGCGCTGATCCTCAGCATGATCGCGGTCGCGGGCGGGGTTTTGCTGCTGTGGCGGCACGCAGGCTTGCTCAGGGCGTGGGACAGCATTGCACACAGCGATGCCAAGCGCATGTTCGAAACCACGCTGGGTTTTGCCGACACCTGGGTGCGCAAGGCGATCGTCGCCGTCCACACGCCCTCGCTCCAGCGGATGCTGCTGATGACCTTCGGGGTGGTGGTGGCCTTTATCATCGATGGCGCACTGGAAGGTGGCGGGGCAATCACAGGCCTGCAGCCGGGTATACCCGCTTCGGCACCGGCGATTGTCGCCTGGGCGCTGATGATTGCGGCGACGGCGGCGGTGGTGAACGATTCGCGCCAACGGTTCCGGGTGCTGGTCTATATCAGCGTGATCGGGCTTGTGGTCAGCCTCGCCTTCGTGCGGTTCTCGGCGCCCGATCTCGCGCTGACCCAGATTTCGGTCGAGGTGGTGACGATCCTGTTGCTGCTGCTGGCGCTCAACCTGCTGCCCAAGGCACCGCCGCTGATCTCCTCCTCCCCGCGCAAGTGGCGCGATGGCGCGCTGGCGACAGCCGGGGGCGTGTTGATCGGCGGGCTGGCCTGGGCGATGCTCACGCGCGGCGCGGGAGAGACGATTTCCGCCTTCCACCTCGCCAATTCCAAACTCGGCGGCGGCGGCACCAATGTCGTCAACGTGATCCTCGTCGATTTCCGCGCCTTCGATACGCTGGGCGAGATCATCGTGCTGGGGATTGCCGGCCTCGCCATTTTCGCTCTGCTCGACAGCGCCGCACGCGGCAGCGCAGGGGCGCGGCTCGCGCGCTGGCAGGAAGACATGCCGCATTCGCCGGAAAGCCATCCGATGATGTTCGTCATGGCCAGCCGCATAGCCCTGCCGCTGACGCTGACCGTGGGCATCTACCTGTTCCTGCGCGGACACAACCAGCCGGGCGGCGGGTTCATTGCCGCGCTGGTGGTGGCGATCGCGTTCCTGTTGCAATATCTCGCGGCGGGCTATGACTGGACCGACCGTCGGCGACGGTTCAGCGAACATCGGATGATCGCGTGGGGAGTGCTGGTGGCGATGGCGACCGGGCTGGGTTCGATGGCATTCGGCGCACCGTTCCTCACCTCCACCTTCGACTATTTCACCCTGCCGCTGATCGGCGAGTTCGAACTGGCAAGCGCGATGCTGTTCGATACAGGGGTGTTCCTGACCGTGCTCGGCGCGGTGTTGCTGGCGCTGGCGCAGCTCAGCCACATTTCCCAGCGCGCTGCCCGCGCCTATGCCGAAAAGCAGGATGCCGAAGCGGACGAAACGGCGCAGGGGGACGCGCCATGACCTACGAATTCCTGGTGGCCAGCGCGATCGGCGTCCTAGTGGCGGGCGGTATCTATCTCGCGCTGCGCGCGCGCACCTTTCAGGTGGTGCTGGGCCTCACGCTGTTTTCCTATGCGGTGAACCTGTTCCTGTTCGCTTCGGGGCGGCTGGTGCTGAACCGCCCGCCGATCTGGGACAAGGCGGTAACCGAATATACCGATCCGCTGCCACAGGCGCTGGTGCTGACCGCGATCGTCATCACCTTCGGCATGACCGCGTTCGTGGTGATCCTGGCGCTGCGCAGCTTCCTCGAAACCGGCAGCGACCACGTCGATGGGGACAATGTGCCGTGCGACGGGGATGACGGCGAAGCGGGGAGAGGCGAATGACGCTGGCCGATCATCTCCCTCTCCTGTCGATTGCGATCCCGGCGGTGGCGGCGCCGTTCACTCTGCTGTTGATGCGCCGCCATCCCGGCTGGGCGATCGGGATTGCCTTCGTTTCATGCGCGGCGATGCTGGGTTGCGCGCTGGCGATGCTTGCGCAGGCAGGTGACGGCATCATCCAGGTCTACGCACTGGGAGGATGGCCCGCGCCGTTCGGCATCGTGCTGGTGGCTGACCGGCTTTCGGCGATCATGCTGACGCTGGCCGCCACGCTGGCGCTGATCGCGCTGCTGCACGCGGTCGTCACCGGGGCAGACCGCAAGGGCTGGCATTTCCATCCGTTGTTCCAGTTCCAGCTGATGGGATTGAACGGCGCGTTTTTGACGGGCGACCTGTTCAACCTGTTCGTGTTCTTCGAAGTGCTGCTGATCGCCTCCTATGGCCTGCTGCTCCACGGGCAAGGTCCGGCGCGGCTGAAGGCGGGGGTGCAATATGTGGTGGTCAATCTGGTCGGCTCGTCGCTGTTCCTGATCGCGCTGGGGCTGCTGTATGCGCTGACCGGCACGCTCAACATGGCCGATATGGGGCTGCGCGTCGCAGCGCTCGCGGCCGAGGATCAGGGGCTGGTCCGGATTGCCGCGCTGCTGCTGGCGTCGGTGTTCGCGATCAAGGCCGCGGTCGTGCCGCTGCACCTGTGGTTGCCGCGCACCTATGATGTGGCGACCCCGGCAGTGGCGGCGCTGTTTGCGATCATGACCAAGGTCGGTGTCTATTCGCTGATCCGGGTGGTGCCGCAGGTGTTCGGCGAGGGTGCCGGGGCGGCCGCCTGGGCGCCCGCGCCATACCTGCTCCCGGCGGCGCTGGTAACGGCGGCGGTCGGTTTTGCCGGCGTGTTCGTCGCCCGTACGCTGTCCGAACAGGCGGCCTATGCCATCATCGGGTCGACCGGCACGCTACTGATCGCTGTGGCAGGCTGGCAGGAGGCGACGCTGAGTGCGGCGCTGTATTACCTTGTGCATTCGACCATTGCCGGGGCGGCGCTGTTCCTTGTCAGCGACATCGTGGCGCGGCGGCGGGCGGGCTTTACCGATAATTGCAGCCCCGGCCCCGATTTCGCCGACCGGCAGGGCCTGGGACTGATCTTCATGGCCGCCGCCATCGCGGTGACCGGCCTGCCGCCGCTGTCGGGCTTCATCGGCAAGCTGCTGATCCTGACGTCAGTGACGGAAATCGCGAACTGGGGCTGGTCGTGGGGCGTGATCCTTGTCACCACGCTGATCGGGGTGATCGGCTTTGCCCGCGCGGGCAGTGCGATCTTCTGGAAGGCCGCCGAAACCGAAAGCAAGACCGCGACCGCAACCTTCGCCCGCACCGATATGGCCCCCGTCATCATCGCGCTGGCGCTGCTGGCGGCGCTGTCCGCAGGCGCAGGCTGGGCGACCGCCTATGCCGAGGCTGCCGCCGCGCAGGTGCTCGATCCCGCGATTGCCGCGCGCGCAGTGCTGGGGGAGAACGGCCAGTGATGAATCGCTTCATCCCCCACCCCGGCCTGTCGGTGATGCTGGTGATCATGTGGATGGTGATGGTCAACGATCTCACCTTCGGCACGCTGTTCCTGGGGCTGATCGTCGGCATTTTCCTGCCGCTGTTCACCGCCGCCTATTGGCCGGGACGACCGAAGGTGAATTTCGCGGTCGGCTTTGCCTATATCGCCCTTGTGCTGTGGGACATCATCGTGGCCAATTTCGAAGTCGCGGCGATCATCCTGTTCAAGCCCAATCACAAGCTGCAGCCAGCATGGCTGTCGATCCCGCTCGATCTCGACACGCCCGAGGCGATCACGGTGTTCGCCGGCACCATCAGCCTCACCCCCGGCACGGTGTCCGCCGATGTCTCGGCCTGCGGCACCTGGCTGCTGGTGCATGCGCTTCATGCGCCCGATCCCGCCGCAGAAGTGGCGCGGGTCAAGCAGCGCTATGAAGCCCGGTTGAAGAGGGTCTTCGCATGATCGGATATGCTCTCGCTTTCGCCTTCGTGGCACTGGCCGCCGCTCTGGCGATGAACCTGTGGCGGCTGCTGCGCGGGCCGGGCGTGGGCGACCGCATCCTGGCGCTCGATACGATGGTGATCAACGCGATCGGGATGATCGTGCTGGCCGGGATCGCCGATGGCGATGGCACCAGTTTCGAAGCGGCGATGTTGCTGGCGATGGTCGGCTTCGTCGGCACGGTCGCCTATTGCAAGTTCCTGTTGCGCGGAGACATCATCGAATGACCGGGGATTTCGCCTTTGCCGAACTGCTCGCCAGCGCGCTGATCGTGCTGGGGGGTGCCTTTGCGCTGATCGGCAGCTGGGGTCTGGTGCGCCTGCCATCGCTGATGGAGCGGCTGCACGGACCGACCAAGGCCAGCACGCTGGGGCTTGGCGGAATGCTGCTGGGATCGGTGGTGTTTTTCCAGCTGGTCGAGGGCACGTGGACGACGCACGAATTGCTGGTGTCGGTGTTTCTGTTCGTCACGGCCCCGATTGCTGCCAACATGATCGCCAAGGTGCATCTGCATCAGCTCAAGCTGGGCAAGACGCCAGGCCCGGCAGGCCCGCCGGCGGAACCGGGGCCGGACAGTCTGTGGGCGACCTACGAAGCCCCGCACAAGGGCACGCCCGGCTGCTTCGCCGAGGACTAGGTGGTCTGCGCCGCCGTGCCGGACGGTGAGCGATTGACCCTCCGCCATCGCCGCCCCACAAGGCTTGCCGAACCATAATCTGCCGAGGAGACGGATCCATGCCCCAGCCGTGGGTTGCAATTGCACTCGCCCCTGTATTCGCCCCAGTGTTCGCTTTCGCGCTCGCGCCCGTATCCGCGTCCGCCCAGTCACAGGGCGCCGCCACCAGTGCCAGCGTGCCCGCCGGGCCGGAGCGGCGCTTTACCGCGCAGGATCTGTTCCACCTTTCCGCCGCCGCCGATCCGCAGATCAGCCCGGATGGCAGCCGGATCGCCTATGTCCGGCGCAGCCATGACATCATGGCGGACCGTGCGCGCTCTTCGATCTGGTTGATCGACACCAGCACCGGCGAGGAAATGCCGCTGGCGGGCGGCGCGGATGGCGATGCCTTCGCCCCGCGCTGGTCGCCCGATGGCACCCGGCTGGCCTATGTCTCCACCCGCAGCGGCGGAGCGCAATTGTGGGTCAAATGGCTGAAAGGCGGCGAGGCCGTGCGCCTGACAGGGCTGCCGCAAAGCCCGTCCAACATCACCTGGTCGCCCGATGGCAACATGATCGCCTACACCATGCTGGTGGCGAACGAGGGGCTGAAGCTCGGCTCCCCACCATCCGGCAAGCCCGAAGGCGCCGAATGGGCAGAACCGCTGGAGGTTTACGACCTCATTACCTACCGCGCCGACGGGGCCGGATACCTGAAGCCGGGGTTCGAGAAGATCTTCACGATCCCGGCCACCGGCGGCGCACCGCGTCAACTGACCTTCGGCGATTATCATGACGGCGGGCCGCTCGCCTTTTCGCGGGACGCAAGCCGGCTGTATTTCAGCGCCAACCGCCAGCCCGACTGGCAGACCGATCCGGTCGAAAGCGAAGTCCACGCGCTCGATATCGCCAGCGGGAACATCACCGCGCTGACCAGCCGCGACGGACCGGATCACAGCCCGCAGGTCTCGCCCGATGGCAGGCTGATCGCCTTTTTGGGCTTCGACGATGCGGGCCGCGCGTATGAGGATGACGATCTCTACGTGATGGCTCCCGATGGCACCGGTCGCCGCAATCTCACCGAAAGCTGGGGTTTCAGCCCTACCGGGATCACCTGGGATGCCGATGGCAAGGCGATTTACGCACAATACGACGTCAGCGGCGAGGTGCGCGTGGCGCGCATCAGTCTCGACGGGTCGATCCGCGATGTGGTGGACGGCGTCACCGGCGGCGGGCTTGACCGGCCCTATACCGGCGGCAGTTTCTCGGTCGCGGCCAATGATGCGATTGCCTTTACCGGCGGCGAGCCGACCTTCCCCGCCGAAGTACGCCTGAAAGATGCGGGGAAGGCGCGCACGCTGACCAGTCTCAACGCCTCGCTCCGCAGCGTCAAGACGATGGGCGCAGTGCGCAAGATCACTGCGCAATCGAGCCACGACGGGCTGGAAATCGAAGGCTGGCTGACCTTGCCGCCCGGCTATGTCGAAGGCACGCGGGTGCCGCTGATCCTGGAAATCCACGGCGGACCATTCGCCGCCTACGGGCCGCACTTCGCCACCGACAACCAGCTTTACGCCGCTGCGGGCTATGCCGTGCTGTCCGCCAATCCGCGCGGATCGACCAGCTATGGCGAGGATTTCGCCAACCGGATCGACAAGGCCTATCCCGGCAATGATTACGACGACCTCATCAGCATCGTCGACGCAGCGATCGCGCAAGGCGTGGCTGACCCCGATGCCCTGTTCGTCACCGGCGGATCGGGCGGCGGGGTGCTGACCAGCTGGATCGTCGGCAAGACCAATCGCTTCAAGGCCGCGGTGACGCAGAAGCCGGTCATCAACTGGACGACGCAGGTGCTGACCGCCGACAACGCGGCGTTCTTCGGGCGCTACTGGCTCGGCATGCAGCCGTGGGAGAACCCCGAATTCTACTGGCAGCAATCGCCGCTTTCGCTGGTGGGCAATGTCGAAACCCCGACACTGGTGGTGGTCGGCGCTGAGGATTATCGCACCCCGGTGAGCGAATCCGAGCAGTATTACACCGCGCTGCGCCTGCGCGGCGTGCCGACCGCTCTGGTCAAGGTGCCCGGCGCAAGCCACGGCAGCATCGCCGCCCGCCCTTCGCAAAGCGCGGCCAAGGCGGCGGCGATTCTCGCCTGGTTCGAGAAATACAAGGACGGCTGGACGCGGCCGGAATAGGCCCGCGGGATCAGGGGTGCGGCGGCCGGGGGCTTTACCTCCGCCGCCGATGCCCCGAAGATGACAGCTGCACAAAAGACCCGCACGAAACGATGCGGGCTTCGGGAAGGGATCGACATGGCGCATTCGAGCGTGGCACCGGCGACGGGTACAGGCACCGGCTCTGGCACGGGCACGGGCACGGCGGCTGACGGCTTCGGCTCCGCAGGTTACCGGGGGTATGTGCTCGGCACCCTGCTGGTCGTCTACATCTTCAATTTCATCGACCGCACCATCGTCAACATCCTGACCGAGCCGATCAAGCGGAGCTTCGGGCTGGAGGACTGGCAGATGGGTCTGCTCGGCGGTCCTGCCTTCGCGGTGCTCTACACCTTCCTCGGCATCCCGATCGCGCGGCTGGCGGAGCGGCACAACCGTGTCATCATCATCGCGTCTGCCGTCGCCGTCTGGAGCCTGTTCACGGCATTGTGCGGGTTCGCAGTGTCGTTCCTGACATTGTTCCTGTTCCGCATCGGCGTCAGCATCGGCGAGGCGGGCTGCACTCCGCCCGCCCAATCGCTGATCGCGGATTATTTCAAACCTTCGAAGCGGGCGACAGCCGTTTCGATCTACGCGCTCGGCGTGCCGCTGGGCGGGATGCTGGCATCGATCTTCGGCGGGCAACTGGCCGGGCTGGATGGCGCCGCATTCGGCGCCTGGGTCAATTCGATGGGGCTGGGCTGGATGTTCGGCAGCCTCGACTGGTCCCAGGTCGAAGGCTGGCGCGTCGCCTTCGTTGTGATCGGCCTGCCGGGGTTGCTGCTGTCGCTGCTGGTCTGGCGTACCGTCCAGGAACCGCCGCGCGGCTATACCGATCCCGCCGCGCTGCAGGGGCTGGCGCGCGCCAGTTTCGGCGAGGCGCTGGGCGTGCTGATGAAGAAGCCCGCCTATCGCCAGGTGGTGATGGGCGCGACGGTGGCATCCTTCGTCGGCTACGGGATCGGGCAGTTCACCACATCGTTTCTGATCCGTACTCACAAACTGTCGATCGGCGATGCCTCGCTGTTGTTCGGGATCATTCTGGGCGTGATGGCGGCGATCGGCGTGTTTGCTTCCGGCTGGCTGGCCGACCGGATGTCGGTACGCTATCCCAAGGCGCTGTCATGGCTGCCCGCCATCGGCATGGGAGCATCCGTGCCGCTGTATGTTTTCGGGTTCCTTGCCGACAGCCTGTGGTACGCCATGCCCGCGCTGATGGTCGCGGCGATGATCCACTATTTCTACCTCGGCCCGATGTATGCGGTATCGGGCGGCGTGGTCGACAGCCGGATGCGCGCGACCGCGGTGGCGATCACGCTGTTCGTGGTCAATCTGCTGGGTTACGGGCTCGGCCCGCTGGTGATCGGCATCCTCTCGACCGTGCTCAAGTCGATGTTCCTTGGCGGAGCGGACGCAGCGCTGACGCTGGAGGCGTGCAAGCCGTTGCTGGCGTTGACGCCCGATGCACGGGCGATGCTGGCAGGGGCCGAACTGCAACGGCTCACCGCCTGCGCCAGTGCCGAGGCGCGCGGCCTGCAATGGTCGATCGTGATCTTCGCCTGCGGTTATGGCTGGGCGGCGCTGCATTACCTGCTGGCCGGACGCACGCTGCTCACCGACATGATCGCGCATAATGCGCCACCGGCGAAATGACCGAAGTTTTGCCGAAACACCGGTAAACCATTCGCGCCTGCGGGCGGGAATGGTGCTGCTGGGGAGGATTGAAAGCCCTAGGCCAGCCTCAAGAATGGCGGATTTCTGCGGTTTTTGACCACGTGTTGAAGGCTGCTTTGTACCTGAACTTTGTACCGCAGGCAAGGCCGTGCGACCCAAAGGGCGACCTATTGAACAGATACCCAACCGCTGGGGCAGGGGATCACCAACCACGCCCTATTGCACAGATACCGCGATGGCCGCCCCGCTTGACCCTAGGTCTTCGAAAGCAGCATTCCTGACCCACGCATTTCTGCGGGTTTGGGCATGCGTTAGCGTCCCGTGTTTGACAAGCTGGGGGGTCAGGTAGGGTTTCCCCAGAACGGGACGCTAAGAGCCTTCCAGCTGACAGAGAAAATGCAATGATTTCAGCGGGTCATCACCAACCACTTCCTTATGCAGGAAAACCGGCCCTGCAGAGTGCGACCTAAACCACCACCTAATGCAGGAAACCGGCGCTGCCTCGGGGGGGGATCACCAAAGTCCTCCTAAAGCAGAAGAAACCGACCCAGCCCCGAAGGGCAGCCCTCGCGACCGACCAAAGAGCTTCGCTCAGGGACGACCACCCAGTGTGGGGGGTAAGGGGGGTAGTAGTACTATCCTAGGACTGTCCTAGGACTGACATAGTAGGGATGAGTAGAAGGGTGAATAGCAGTACTGAGTAGCAGTACTGCCTCCGTCCTTCCCCTCCCATCACCATCATCACCTGACACCCCCAAGGGATGCCCCATGGCGGGGCTGTCCCTGCAAGGAGTCATCCCATCGCCAACCCCCACGCGCAGCCCTACGCCTTCCCACTGGGGAAGCACCCCGAGCTTGCCGAGTATCTCACCGAGAAGACAGAGTACGACCTAGCCAGCGGCTGTTTGCTCTGGACAGGGGGTCTCAGCAAGGAAGGCACTGGGCTGAGCGTAGGGCGCACCACCGTTTATGAATTGATGCGCTCCGGCCAGCTAGACACCCGCAAGATGGGGCGGCGGCGCTTAATAACGGCGGAATCGCTCCGGCGGCTGGTCGAGAAGCGGGACTGAGGGGCAAGCCGTTTCACCATGGCGACCTTCAGCGCCGCTATCGGCTGCGCAAGCGGGAACTGCTGGACTGGTGGGCGCGGAAGCTCACGGTCATCGTGGGCGAGAAGGAGCCGCAGGACAATGTTGTGCCGATGCGGGTTGGTGTGTGCGTTGGGGGCTAAGGCGCCCGGGTGAGTAGGTGCTCAGGGCCCGTAGGTCACCGTTGTAACCATAAGGAAAGTGGTCGTTTTGGCTGGCGTCATCAATTCGAGAATATCTGTACGCTGTCGGTTCGGACCAATGATGAAAATGAAAATTTAGCGTCTCAGACCCCCTGATTTGTGGCTTGTGCATCAGGAGTTGATGCGTTAGCTAATTTTTATGGATTATTTATTTTAAGCAATGTGGACTGCCTACGTTGCTCTGAATGGGGGAAGTTAAATGCGGACATCAATTTTCCAATATGCGGTTGTGG
This sequence comes from Erythrobacter sp., assembly GCF_024305245.1. GTDB lineage: Bacteria > Pseudomonadota > Alphaproteobacteria > Sphingomonadales > Sphingomonadaceae > Erythrobacter. Next base: position 45,233 of record NZ_JAMWYX010000008.1, on the reverse strand, counting down.
GGGCCTTAGCCGCCGCAGTCCCGAGTGTGGCAAGCGCTGCTGAGTTTGTCGAAACACAATCTCAAACCGTTGACGGCCAGGACTTTGTTTTTAGCTTTCCCTCTCCCCAGCCAACAGGGGACGGTCTTTTGACGCTCCTCATCAGAGGTGACTTCTCTGGGAATTTTCCTGGCAACGAGAGTTTCGACATCGACCTTGAAGGTGTTTTTTCTCGCACCAATTTAGGGTTAAACACTGGCACGCTCGTTCAACGATTTAGCGGTGACGACCAGGAATTTTCTCATTCATTTATACTTACACTAGCGGAACTCTCCGCGCTGGCTAACGATGGTCAAATAAATCTCAATGTGAATTATGCATTCGGAGTAAGTTCTAGTCTTAGTGCCAATCCTTTCATCACCGCGTCATTGCGTTTCCCGTCAGAGGCTGGGGCCGTACCCGAGCCTGCCGCTTGGGGTCTGATGCTACTTGGTTTCGGTTTTGTTGGCGGAGCGATGCGCTCAGCAAAGCGCCGTCAGAAAGCGAATGTCTCTTACGCGTAGCCGTAGGTCGAAGTAAGTTAAGCGCCGCTGGTATCACTGGCGGCGTTTTGCTGTCCGTTCCGAACGTCAACGAACCAGCCACCTTCGGCTCTTCAGCTCAGAGTTTGCTTTTCCCTTACGCGGACACTTCAAGGTAATCAGGCTACGCCATTGGCATTAAGCCCAACCAACCACAAACTGCCGGTAAAAACCATTTCGCAATTTGAGTAGGTTGGCGCATAACGATTTCGTTTGGCGGTTCGGCCGCCTAAAGGCGACCGATGCAATGCTGGGCACCATCCCACCACAACTGGCGCACCATCACCAAAATCTCTGTGGCTTCGGCCTGAGAAGGATGATGAAAATGCCAGCACGCAAATACCGAGAGGGTGCCCAACACGACGAATGGTTGGACCTCAAAGAACGCTTCCAGTTTAAGGCGATGGTCGCCCGCGAGGCGGTGAACCAGATTTCCGGACATACCCTGCTGCGCCTTGACAAAGCCGCCGCCTTGCTCGGCGTCACCAAGAAAACTCTCCGCGAAATGGAAAAGCAGGGTCTGCGCAATTGGCCCCAAGGCGTCAGGACGGTTCAACGCTTTCGTCAATTCCATCGTACTGCGGGTTAGCGAAGCTCGCGACCTTGGCGACGTGGACCGCTTCGCCTTCTACGAACACATGAAGACTTAATGGGGCTGAAATCGATGCGGGCGACACGGCATTAACGCAGCGTGCCCGCCAGCTTTGGCAGGCGATCCAAGGCGCGGACAGTTAGCGAACCTTTCCGAACCTTTCCGCGCGCTCCGAACCCCCAATCCGTGGATGATTCCATGCATTCGCTGGCACCCGCTGGCGGTGCACAAGGGAGCACCACAATGGAAATTCTGCTCGTTTCGATCCCCGATGCGGCCACGGCGCTGAGCGTAGGGCGCACTACCGTCTATGAATTGATGCGCTCCGGCCAGCTAGACACCCGCAAGATGGGGCGGCGGCGCTTAATAACGGCGGAATCGCTCCGTCGGCTGGTCGATAAGCAGGACTGAGGGGCAAAGCGATGCGCCGGATCAATCCGCGCTCCGCCAAGCTGCACCGGTCCTACACGGCTCACGAGCTGGCGGAGCGGCTGGACGTGCACAAGAACACCGTGCGTCATTGGATCAAAGGCGGCTTGCCCGTGGTCGATGGCACGCGCCCCGTCCTGATCCTTGGCAGCGACTTTCAGGCATGGTGGGGCAGACAGCGCAAGGCCGCAAAGCGCCCATGCCAGCCGGGGCAGATGTATTGCTTCAAATGCCGGGAGCCGAAAGCGCCCGCGCTGGGCATGGTCGATTATGTCGCCACGAATGCCGCCACGGGCAACCTGAAGGCGCTGCCCGCGTCAGCACCGAAGACCAAGACTGCAGCATCCAAGAGGAAGCCCTCAAGGCCGCCGGTGCCACCATCATCCGCAGCGAGCGCAAAAGCGGCACCACCACCAGCGGGCGCACGGAGCTTGCCACAGTGATGGACTTCCTGCGGGAAGGCGACACGCTGCTGGTCACCCGTATCGACCGTCTAGCGCGCTCCCTGATCGATCTGGAGAGCATTGTCGCCCAGCTGCGGGCGAAGGGAGCATACCTCAAGGCTACCGAGCAGCCTATCGATACGTCGACCCCAGCGGGCCGCGCCTTCCTGCAGATGCTGGGGGTCTTCGCTGAGTTCGAAACTGCTATCCGCCGTGAGCGCCAGCTGGAGGGCATCGCCAAGGCGAAGGCCAACGGGGTCTACAAAGGCCGCAAGCCCAGTGTCCCTGTCGACAAGGTGCGGGAGATGAGGGGTCAGGGCATCGGCGCTAGCACCATCGCCAAGCAGCTGGGGATCGCACGGAGCAGCGTTTACGAGGCGCTCAAGGATGGGTGAAGGTGTATTGCTCGCATAATACACCTGCGATGCTTGGCGCGTGGCGGTCTGATTTTTTCAATCCGGTATCGCCGAGACCATCGGATGTCCGCTTTCAGGAGAAAGCTGCTGACGACCCAATGTCGAGTTGTGGGTGGAAAATTGCCATAGGTGGTTCCACTCGAGGGTCTGTTGCGGGTATCCTTGACTCTGGCACGGGGGCACAGCCAAGCACTGATAGCCAAGAAAAGGCGGGGACTTGATCATGAACATGGAAGATCTTTATCGGCTTTTGAGAACCGGCCATGTTCAGGCACAAGGCATTGTCGATACCATCTGCGATCCTCTGGTGGTGCTGGACAGTAATCTTTGCGTCCAGAATGCCAACCGGGCTTTCTTCGAGACGTTCAAGGTCGAACGCGACGAAACGATCGGCGAGCGACTCTACTCGCTCGGGAACGGGCAATGGGACATTCCCGCGCTGCGCAACCTGCTTGGGGAGGTGATCCCCAAGGCGACCGCGATTATCAATTACGAGGTTGAGCACACTTTCCCCACTCTTGGCCGCCGGACAATGCTGCTGACCGCCCGAACGCTGTATCACCCCGATGGCATGGCGTTGACGATGCTGCTTACCATCGTCGATGCCACCGACCGCCAGCGTCGCGAACTCGCCAAGGATCTGCTCTTTGGCGAACTGCGCCACCGGATGAAGAACCTGCTGGGACTTACCCGGGCGATCGCCCGGCAGACCACCACGACCGGCCGCTCGGCTGAGGAATACAGGGATGTGTTTCTAGGCCGCCTGTCGGCCCTTATCGAAGCTGAAGAAGTGGCATTCTCGGAGCACAAAGAAGCGGGGTTGGCAGAACTGCTCGATCGCACCTTCGCCGCTTTCGATACCCAGTCGAACAGCATTACTATCGAGCCGGGAGAACCTGTCGAACTCAGCCCGAGCGAGGTGATGTCGCTAAGCCTGGTTCTGCACGAGTTGACCACCAATGCTGTGAAATATGGTGCGCTATCCGTTCCTGACGGGGAACTCCGCGTGAGCTGGCGAACCGAAGGGGGAAATGTGCTTCGGCTCCAATGGCAGGAAAGTGGCGGGCCTTCCGTTACCCTCCCGATCGAGCCCGGATATGGGGCCGAACTTATTCACTCCTCGATAACCTATAATCTGCAAGGTCGAATGGAACAGGACTACACGCCGGATGGTTTGCGCGCGGAATTCGTCATTCCATTAGGGAAGGCAGAAGACATAAGTTGAGAGAGGCAGCGCTCCCGACCATCCTCGTCGTCGAGGATGAATTCATGCTCGCGATGGAGCTGAAGGCGATGCTTGAAGCGAATGGATGGCGGGTGGTTGGACCTGCGGCTCGCGTTTCCCAAGCGCTCGAACTGCTCGAACGAGAACCCCCAACGGCTGCGCTTCTCGATGTCAATCTGGCGGGTGAATTGGTTACCCGGCTCGCTCAGGAGCTGCGGACAGCCCGGGTGCCATTCGCGCTGGCAAGTGCCTACGACCGGCCTGAGCGCGGTGACATTCTGATCGGCGTGCCGAACGCCGGCAAGCCCACGACTGAGCGACGCCTCATGGCCGCCTTGGATGAGGTTTTGAAAGCGTCGTGGGAGTAGCACATCCGCTCCACGTCCCTATTCGCCAAGCGGGCTGCCCTTTTGCTTCGCAGGTTTGGCAACGGAGGTGGCAGCTAAGAGGTCGGAAGGAGAATTTCCGGTCTAGGCAAATGTAACGTGACAACTGCCTGCCTAGTCTCGGAGACGCGCCGATCCGCACAAGATCATTCGGGCCTGCTAAGCGAGGCAAATCAGCTACAGGTTGGACGCGGTGGCCGGCAACTTGCGCTGCTTGAAATGCGGGCGGAACCCTCCGCGGGCGGGACATCGGCTGGGTTCATAGCGTGGGGTGGCAGCGGATCGCAAAAAAGGGAAATTGTAGCGGCGCGTCCTGGCACTAATGCCAAGCAAGAGTTTATCGCAGAAAAGTTGGCCGTCAGCCGATAATACCGGGGGGGCATGAATAGGCTGACGGCCTAGTCGTCTAATCGGGGTGTCCCGGGTCGGGGACAGCTTCAGTTAACCTTCCACAACCCGAGTCGCCCTATCCCGTGTTACATAAGGCTGAACGGAGCCTGATGCGGCTGTCGGCCATCGCCCGATGGCCGTCCTCGGGATCGGCCAATAGAATGGGGTTCGGCCACACATGGGTGAAAAGTTCAACGGTTGGTTGAGGCCAAAGCAGACGCATACAGCATATGGTCGCCATCTAGCCAAACAGCGGCGCCATCAGTGCTGCCTTACCTTGGCAGGCGCTCCCTTTGGTGTATTCGTGTGACGCGCCTCATGAAAAGCCATTTCATCTCTCGACTGCGTAGCCCTGGCTTACCGGACGATACCGGACCCGTTCTGCTGAGCGAAGCTCTCAGCGAGTCAAAGAGCTTCCCCGCCAGGCAGGTGATATGCCGCGGCGACAGCGAGCTTACTGGATTTCCGGTCATCATTTCCGGATGGGCGGCAAGATGTCAGTTCGTTCTGGATGGCGGCCGGCAGATCACCGGGCTGCTCGTTCCGGGTGATCTTGCTTATCTCGGCCGCATGCCCGGGCAGGTAATCGACGAGGAAATTGTGGCGCTCAGCACCTGCAAAGTCGCATGGCTTCCCGCGCTGGTGGTCGAAGAACTTGTCGCGTCCCACCCGGTTTGCGGGATCGCCCTGCGAAGCTACGCAGCGCTCGAATACGCAATGGCTATTTCCTGGCTGGTGAACGTTGGAAGAAGAGATGCGTTCGAGCGCATGGCTCACTTCATTTGCGAGATCCACTACCGGCTTTCCAGAGTGGGTCTCGTTCAGGGGGCAGAGTTTCTATTTCCGCTCAAGCAACACGAACTGGCCGATGTGCTGGGACTTGCTCCGGTTCATGTGAACCGCAAAATACAGCAATTGCGGCAGGAGGGATTGATCGCACTGAAAGGCCGGCACCTCGAGATCCTCGACCTTGCCCGCCTGCGACACATGGCGGGCTTCCAGAGTGCCTACCTTGGCGACCTGGCAACGATCGACAAGTCGGACCCAGCAGGCCGTCCGGCGGGGTGAAAATCCGCAGCAGCAGTCAAGACTTGACCTGTTGACCTCCGCCACCGCTGGCCTTGGGGGCTTCGCTGTGAACCTGGTGCAGCGCGGTGATCACAGCCGATGCCTCAGCAGGTTTGGAAATGAACTTGGCATAGTTCAGATCGTCGGGGACGACTGTGACATCATATCCGGTCAGGAACACGCAGGGAATACCCTTGGCATCGAGCGAACGGGCAAAATCGAAAGACCGCGTGTCGCCCAGATTGATGTCGAGAAGAGCGATATCTATTTTGCTGCGCTTCAGGATTTCGTCGAGATCAGGAATAGTGGCCCGGCAGGCGACGATTTCGACACCGGCCTGTTGCAAGGACTCGCGTGTATCCTGCGCCTGATAGAAATCGTCCTCGATGATGAGGATGCGACAGCCTTTGAGAAGTTTAGCAACCATCTCTTAGGTTCCTTCTAAAGCTACGCTCGCCTCATCAGGCTTCTTCGGCCGCCCCCAAGCTCGGGTTGCCTCGCTGCCTCTCTATTCCTTCGATGCCGGTTTCCAGCACACTCGACCCGTCGACCAGCGGAAACGACATTTCTGCCAGCACACCTGTATCGTGGATCGTAAGCGAACCGGTTCCCTGCAATTCGTATGGAATGCGCTGCTCGATTAGCTGCCGCCCAAATCCCACGCGCGACGGCTTGGTCACTGCACTCACTCCAGTTTCCTGCCAGCGCAACGCGAGGTGATTTGTTGATTCTTTCGCAATGATTGTCCAGCTTATTTTGACGTATCCCTTGTCACCCAAGGCTCCGTATTTGACCGAGTTGGTGGCAAGTTCGTGGATCGCCAGAGTGAGAACCTCGGCCACCTGCGGCGATAAATGCACTACAGGCCCCTCGATCCGGTAAGCCTTTTCGCGCGCCGCACACGCCAGTAACTCCTCTTCCAGGATAGAGGACAGATTGACTTTCTCGCCAGGTGAGCGCGTCAGCATTGCCTGGGTTCGCCCCATGGCCTGCAACCGTCCGATCAGGTGATCGACATAGCTTTCGAGCGTGCGGTGCGTGGAAGCCGATTGCCGCGCCATCCCGCGGATCATGCTGATGAGGTTGCGGACGCGGTGCTGGAGTTCTTCCACCAGCAGCTTCTGCCACTCTTCCTGTCTGCGCCGCTCGGTCGTATCGATCATCGCCCCCAGCATGCGGATCGGCTTGCCATCGGCGTCATACAGATACTGCCCGCGAGCTGAGATCCAGTGCACCTCCCCACCGGGATGAACGACGCGGAAATCGTAGACGTATTCCTGACCGGTCTCGCGGGCATGTTTCAGCGCTGCCTCGACGGATTCTACGTCACCTTCGTGCACTCGCTGCCGAAAAGCGGCGTAGTTCGCCGTAACTTCGTTCACCGCGTAACCCAGCAGCTCGAAATGTGCATCAGACCATATGATCTCGTCAGTCTGGACATCCCAGTCCCAAAGACCGACGCCGCCGATCTCGGTGGCCACTCGCAGCATCCTTGCGCCGCTAAGCAACTGGTCTTCAGCGGCTTTGCGTTCGGTCACGTCGATGGCCGTGCCGATGACGCGATAACACCGTCCCTGTGAATCGAACAGCCCGCGGCCTTTGGCGGCCACCCAGCGAACCTTTCCGTCCTCTCTGCCGACCGTGCGATATTCGACATCGTAAAGAGCGCGGCGGTCGGGATCGGACGCTGCATCATATGCCTCACGAGTTCTCCTCCTGTCTTCAGGGTGAACCCCATCGAAGAAGTCGTCCAGAGTGACTGGAACGTCGGCCGTAATACCGAACATCGCCTTCACCCGCGCCGGCCAGAACATGGTTCCGGTGGCATGATCGACGTCCCACTCGCCAATCTCTGCCACTTCGAGGGCAAGCCGAAGCTGCTCCTCTCTCAGCGCTAGCCGTTCTTCGGCTTCCCGCCGCTTGTGGATGTCGATCACCGAGCCGATGTAGCCCAGAAAGTCGCCTGAAGCGCTCAGCCGCGGGGAGGCAGCATCGATAGCCCAGCGATAGGTTCCATCATGGCGACGCAGCCGATATTCGAGACGAAAGGCTCGACGCTGGGCATTTGCTTCCACAAAAGCGCGTTCCGCCGCAGCCTTGTCGTCTGGGTGAGTGACATTCAGCCAGCCGAAGCCCTCAGCCTCTTCAGGCGTCTGACCAGTGAACTCGAACCATTCGCGGTTGAGATAAGTGCAGTAACCATCGGGATCAGTCACCCAGATGGCGACCGGCGCATGCTCCGCCATGTTGCGAAACCGTTCTTCGCTCTCGCGTAAGGCCTGTTCGCCATAACTGCGTTCGGTGACATCGCCGAAGACGCCCACCATGCGCTGACCTGACAATATCGCACCGGCTTGACTGATTACCGTTCGACAGGTGCCGTCAGGCAGAAGAATGCGATATTCAGCTGTCAGGTGCTCGCCTTGCGACGCAGCGGCGAAAGAAGCGCTTTGCACTCCTTCCAGATCGTCAGGATGAATGCGCCCGAAAACCTGCTCGGCAGTTATCGGCTCATTGACTGCAAAACCAAAAATCTCCCGCGAGCGCGCATCGAGGAGGACCTTTTGCGAAGCAGGCTCCCACTCGAACGTGCCGAGCCGGGCAACATCGAGTGCGGCTGCCCGCTGCGCCTCGCTGCTGCGCAACCGATGAACTTCGGTAACATCCTCTGCCTGATGGATGATCGACTCGACATTGCCGTTCAGATCAAGGACCGGCGTGTTTACCATTGCCAACCACTTGTCTGTAACCTGACCATCGTTCGTTCTAAGCGCGTAGCGCTGCAGCGGCATCGTGTCGGCTGTCCGCGTCGCGACCACTCGCTCAAGGGAAGCTGAAAGATTTGACGCGCCGTCGACATCGGGATCGTCTGGATCATCGGGGAAGACGTCGAGCAGCCTTCGGCCAATCTGCTCCTCGCGCTTGGTCTGGGTGAAGCGCAGGCGAGCAGCGTTCACAGCGATGATGGTCCAGTCGGGCGGCCTCACCACTACCAGCGGCAAAGGCGAGGCATCGAAGAGTGCCTTGAAGTCGGGCGAAAAATGAGCGGGATCTCGAATTGTCACCGGTCAGAAGCGCTCATCCGGAGGGGACATGATGGCATTCACTCGCTTTCTAGATCGCTGGCGCGCGCAGCCTTGGCGCAGGTAAGCTTTCGACCCGGCATGACGATAACACCGGCGCGCCGATGGTCAACGACTGTAGGATCTAAAAAGGCTGCAACGTCTGCGCTTTATGTCGTGGACAGTTAACGGGGCACCACTGCCCCAGAATATTCGGGCCGACCCGCATCGGCATCGCTACTCCCTGCTCGACTGCCTTTGTCTGCACACATGCCCTTCGAATGCGTGACTGAATGACCATAATGGGGTCGATACCTGACAGGCAGCTTTCGGACGGAGATGTGGCAAAGCTGCCAGTCCGCATATAAATGCTCCCCATCCTAAGGGGAACGACCAGCTTTGGGTGGATTTCTGCCGATGCGGCATCGTGAGGCTAGTTGACTAAGCGGCTGGCGAATGATCATTCATTGCCATGGCCCCTCAAGAGCAGCATTTGGTTGAATGGACACCCCACTCGGCGCTTGGGGGCGAGCATCGATCGTTCTCCGACTTGGCGATTCACAGCCCAGAGCATCAGAAGCTACTGGTTGTTCTGCTGTGCGAGGAAGGAGAGCTGCGCTTAGAGTTCAAAGATGTGCGAGCGTTTCTAACCTGTTGGGACGGCGACCCGAACCCTCTGCTCACTTTTGAAGAAGCAGCTTCAAGGCCCGCTAATCTGTTTAGGATTGAAGGGTCACGCTGGCTTGCGTCCGACTCATTCTACCTCGACTGCGAAAGCTCATTTGAGGCATCTGAAGAAGAATGGCGACATTTTTGCATTATCGCCAATGAGCGATCAATTCATATCGCGGCCCGTGACCAAATCGAAGCCACGTTGCTCACAACATAGCACCCGCTCGACGACGGCTTCGGGGTCGATAGCGGTACGTCCGCATTACCGCCGCCGAGCGCTTATGGCACATATCGCCCCAGCTTCTCCACCTCAGCCCTGAGGGTCTCCATTGCCCATTCCCCATAGGCTTCCCCTTGGGTCTTCGGCGCGTGACCCTGAATGGCATCCAGCGCAGCGGCATCCATCTTGACCTGACGCCCCTGCGTCTTGAAGCGATGACGCCACCCGTGATTCGGCGACTGCACCTCAGTCACCCCCAACTCACGCACCCACTTGGCCAGCTTGCCGCCTATCTGCTTGTGCAGCGGGTGGCTCTCAGACCCCTTCCGGATGCCCGTGGGATCATAGAATAGCGGGGTCGCATCGCCGGCCTTACCCAGCTTGTGGAAGCCCTGTTCGATCAAGTGGGAGTGGAGGGGCACCTTGCGGGCCTTCCCTGTTTTCACAGACCCAGCCTCTGGGGTGATGTGAATGACCCAGACCCCGCCCTCCTCTCGGATATCCATAGCCCGCAGCTGGGTGATCTCATTCACCCGCGCCCCAGTGTAGGCACACACCCAAGGCACCCAGCGCCGCGCAAGCGCGTGAGTCGGGCTGAGGCCCTTCGGCTGCTCCAAGAGCGCCGCCGCTAGGATCGTCTTTGCCTCAGCATCAGAGATGCCCTTGCGCTGGGTCTGGGTAGCCTTCGGGCCAATCACTTCTTGCCGCGCAAACGGGTTGTCGGACAGCTGCCCCCGATCATAGGCCACCTTGAAGACCCGCGAGAGGGCAGCCCTGTAGGTCATGGCCACCGTCCTCACCGATAGGCCCCCAGCGACCAGCGCGGTGAACCACCCCGAGGCATCCGCACGGGTGACCTTGGTGGCATCATCATGGCCGACATGGGCCACGAACTTGGCAACGGCCCTACGCCACTTGCCCACCGTGTGCGGGTTGGCTGTCCCTGTGCTGGCATAGCCTTCGAATAGCTGCGTGATGGAAACGGCAACGGCGGTTTTCGCTGGGGCTGCCTCAAGGGCTGGCAAGGTTTCGGCCACTGGGTCTGGTGCGTAGTCACCCTGCGCCCGCCGCTCCATCAGATCGCAGAGGGACAGCCAGAGGTCGCCCATCTCCTGCAACAGGGCATCGCTGGAGGAAAGCGTGAGCCTCAGCCTCTTGCCATGCAAGAAGGCACCCCGCTCTTCGATCAGCCAACCCGTTGGCCGAATGCGCCCTGCTTCCCGCTCCTCTGGGTCATCAGGCTCCAGCTCCTCACGTGAGAACCACCAATCGACTGCACGACCGGGATTGTCCTCGTGCTGCGTCTTCTTGGCCTTGTACCACTCGCCAGCAAGGGCGCGGGTCTGTTTCTGGGAAAGGGTGACGGGGGTCTGGTCTGCCACTGCCCTCAGCATGGCAATGCGGTCTTCGATTGCCGTCAGCCAAGCCGTGAACTCAGCCTTTGCCTGTCCCTGCGAGAGGGCAGCGGGCCAAGTCTTCTTCTCCTCACGCTTGCCGTACGCGCTACGAACGTCCGCAGGGATCACCTTGCGGGCTGTCCACAGTCCTGACTTGTTGTGGGTCAATGCGACCATTGCGATACCCATCTTTGTACCACCTCTTTGTACCTGAGGCGGCCAAAAGACCTAGGAAAACCGACAACTTGCTGAGTTTGCACCGGAAAGAATGGTGCTGCTGGGGAGGATTGAACTCCCGACCTCACCCTTACCAAGGGTGCGCTCTACCACTGAGCTACAGCAGCGCCGGTATGGGCGCGCGCTATTGTCGCGCGGCCGGGCAATGTCAACGCTCTTGTTGCGCTATCGCTCCGCAATGTGAGTGCCGGGCTTGAAGGGCTGGCCGTCTAGCGCCAAGGGGTTTCGCATGAATGAAGGCCCACCCAAGAAACTTTCCCGTGAGGAACGGCTGGCGGCCAAACTGCGCGAGAACCTGCGGCGCAGAAAGGCCCAAGGCAAGGCGATCACGCGTAACCCGGACGATTCGGCCACCGCTTCCTCGACAGAATCGCTTCCCAATCCGCCGCGCGATAGCTAACCCCGCGCGCTCCACCGAAGAGACGAAAGCCATCATGCCCAAGCTCATCCTTGTCCGCCACGGCCAGAGCCAGTGGAACCTCGAAAACCGCTTCACCGGCTGGTGGGATGTCAATCTGACAGATCAGGGCGTGGCCGAAGCCAAGGCGGCAGGCGTGCTGCTGAAAGATCGCGGCGTGCTGCCGACCCGCGCTTTCACCTCGCTTCAGACCCGCGCGATCCTGACGCTGCATCTGGCGCTGGAACAAGCCGGGCGGCTGTGGATCCCCGAGATCAAGGACTGGCGGCTGAACGAGCGCCACTATGGCGGGCTGACCGGGCTCGACAAGCAGGAAACCCGCGAGAAGCACGGCGACGAGCAGGTGCACATCTGGCGCCGCAGTTTCGACGTGCCGCCGCCCGAAATGGAAGCGGGAAGCCCGTTCGATCTCGCATCCGACCCGCGCTATGCCGGGATCGACATTCCGCGCACCGAAAGCCTCAAACTGACGATTGAGCGCGTGCTGCCCTATTGGGAAAGCGCGATCCTGCCGGTGCTGACGAGCGGCGAGACAGTGATCATCTCGGCTCACGGAAATTCCCTGCGCGCACTGGTCAAGCACCTGTCGGGCATTTCGGACGACGACATCACCGGCCTCGAGATTCCCACCGGGCAGCCGATCATCTATGACTTCGACGACAAGATGGTGCCGGGGACGCGCTATTACCTGAAGGACGCATGATGGAAATTACGGGGGGACGCGTCGCGATCGTGATGGGCAGCCAGTCCGACTGGCCGACCATGACCTGCGCCGCCGAGGTGCTGGACGAGCTCGAAGTGCCCTATGAGGCGCGGATCGTCTCCGCCCATCGCACCCCCGACCGCATGGCCGCCTTCGCCAAGGGGGCCGAGGGCGAAGGTTTCGATGTCATCATCGCAGGCGCGGGCGGCGCGGCGCATCTGCCCGGCATGATCGCCAGCATGACCCATCTGCCGGTGCTGGGCGTGCCGGTGCAATCACGGGCGCTGTCGGGCATGGATAGCCTGCTGTCGATCGTGCAGATGCCTGCAGGTATCCCCGTCGGCACGCTCGCGATCGGCGAGGCGGGCGCCAAAAACGCCGCGCTGCTGGCCGCCGCAATCCTCGCCCTGTCGGACAAGGACCTGTCCGAACGCCTGCAGGATTGGCGCGCCGCCAAAAGCGCAGCCGTGGCCGAAACGCCGGAAGACTGATGCTGCCCCCCGGCTCCACCATCGGCATTCTGGGCGGCGGCCAGCTCGGCCGGATGATGGCCATGGCCGCCATGCAGCTGGGCTATCGCTGCATCGCCTATGCCCCGCCGGGCGACAATGTCGCAGCCGAGCCTTGCATCGACATGTTCGAAAATGGCTGGGGCGACCGCAGCGCGCTCGCCGCCTTCGCCGCGAAATGCGATGTGGTCACCTGGGAGTTCGAGAACGTCCCGCTTGCCGCAGTTGCCGCCATCCCCAACTACCTGCTTGCCTGCCCGCCGCGCGCGCTGGAAGTGGCGCAGGATCGGCTGAACGAGAAAGGCTTTATCGCGCAGCTGGGCGGCACCTCGGCTCCTTATGCGCGGGTCGAAAGCGACGAGGACTTCGCCCGCGCGATCAATGCGGTCGGCACCCCCGGCATCCTCAAGACCGCGCGCGAAGGCTATGACGGCAAGGGGCAGTGGCGCATCGGCTCGGCCCATGAGGCTGGCGGCGTGCGCTTTCCGGGACAGGCTTGCATCTACGAAGGTCTGGTCGCGTTCGAAGCCGAGTTCTCCGTGATCCTCGTGCGCAACCGCGAGGGCGAGGTGCGGTTCTGGGATTCGACCGCGAACCATCACGAGGGCGGGATGCTCGCCCAATCGCTGCTGCCAGCGGGCGCGGCGATCGAAGCGCAGGTGCCCGCCGCGCGCGAACTCGCCGCGAAGACGGCGCAGGCGCTCGGCTATGTCGGGGTGCTGACGCTGGAATTCTTCGCCACCGCGCAAGGCCCGGTGTTCAACGAAATGGCCCCGCGGGTGCACAATTCGGGCCACTGGACCATCGAAGGCGCGGCCACCAGCCAGTTCGAAAACCACATTCGCGCCATCGCCGGTCTGCCGCTGGGGGCGACCGCAACCCGCTTTGCCAGCATCGACATGCGCAATATCGTCGGCGAGGATGCCTTGTCTGCCCACGCGATTCTCGCCGAGGAAGGCGAGCCGCACCTGCACCTTTATGGCAAGCGCGAGGCGCGTAGCGGGCGCAAGATGGGCCATGTCACCCGCGTGGGGCATGCGCTACCGTGAACACCCCTGCCGCGCCTGAAATCGTTCTGATCTATGCCCGCGCCGCCAATGGCGCGATCGGCAATCGGGGCGAGCTGCCGTGGCGCCTGCCCGCCGACCTGAAGCGGTTCAAGGCGCTGACAATCGGCAAGCCGATGGTGATGGGACGCAAGACCTTCGAAAGCCTGCCCGGCCTGCTGCCCGGTCGCCGCCATATCGTCCTGACCCGGCGCGAGCGCTGGGATCACGAAGGGGCGGAACTGGCGCATGATCGCGATACGGCGCTGGCGCTGGCCGGGGCGGACAACGAGACAGGCGAAATCGCGGTGGTCGGCGGGGCGGCGATCTTCGACGTGTTCATGCCGCTGGCGCACCGGATCGAGCTGACACAGATCCACGCCGACTATCCAGGCGATATCTTCATGTCCGAACCGGGACGCGAATGGGCGGAAGCGGCGCGTGAGGATCATGCGGCGGAAGGCGACAAGCCGGCTTTCTCTTTCGTGACTTACCGCCGCGTCGCAGACGCTGGCGAGGGCGTCGCCTGATGCGCTGGCTCGATCACCGCGAACCTATTCCGCAAGCGCTGCGGGGTGCCGTCATCGCACTCGGCAATTTCGACGGGTTTCACCGCGGCCATCAGGCGGTGGCGGGCGAAGCGATCCGCTGGGCGCACGCCGAAGGCCGGCCTTCGATCATCGCGACCTTCGATCCGCATCCGGTGCGTTTTTTCAAGCCCGACGTGCCGCCCTTCCGGCTCACCACGCTCGAACAACGGCAGGAACTGTATCTGGAAGCGGGCGCGACCGCGATGCTGGTGTTCCACTTCGACGCCGAACTCGCCGGAACGAGTGCCGAGGATTTCATCGCGCGGATCCTGATCGAGCGTTTCGGCGCGCACGGCGTGGTGACGGGCGGAGATTTCACCTTCGGCAAGGGCGCGAAGGGCAATGTCGAGCTGCTGCGCACGCTCGGCGGCGAACTCGGCCTCGAGTCGCGGGTGGTCGAGCCGGTCGCGGGCGCAGGCGCAGTGGTATCCTCCAGCCGCATTCGCGAGGCACTGCGTGAAGGCGACCCGCAACTCGCGGCGCAATTGCTCACCCGGCCCTTCGCCATTCGCGGCATTGTCGAACACGGCGACAAGCGCGGGCGCACCATCGGCTATCCCACTGCAAACCTCGCGATCGACAGCTATCTGCGCCCCAAATACGGCATCTACGCCGTGACGGGCCGCATTCTGGCCACCGGCGAAGTGCTGCACGGCGCGGCCAATATCGGCATCCGCCCGCAGTTCGAACCGCCCAAGGAGCTGCTGGAGCCCTACTTCTTCGACTTCAGCGGCGATCTCTACGGGCAGGAGATCGAAGTCGCCTTCCACCACTTCTTGCGCGGAGAAGCAAAGTTCGACAGCTTGGACGCGCTGATCGAACAAATGGACAAGGATTGCGCCGAGGCGCGGCGGCTTCTAAGCGCCGTTCCCGATGACTGACGAAAGCACCAGCACGTCCAAGGGGCGCGACTACAGGGACACCGTCTTCCTGCCGAAGACCGATTTCCCGATGAAGGCCGGCCTTCCGCAGAAGGAGCCGGGCATTGCCGCGCGCTGGGAGCAGATTGGCCTCTACAACGCGCTGCGCGATGCGCGCCGGGGCCGCGAGAAGTTCATCCTCCACGATGGCCCGCCCTACGCCAATGGCGACATGCATATCGGCCATGCGCTCAACCATATCCTGAAAGACATGGTGTGCCGGACGCAGAACCTGCTGGGCCGCGACGCGCCTTACGTGCCGGGCTGGGATTGCCACGGCCTGCCGATCGAATGGAAGGTCGAGGAGCAGTACCGCAAGAAGAAGCTGAACAAGGACGAAGTCCCCGCAGCCGAATTCCGCGCCGAATGCCGCGCCTATGCGCAAAGCTGGGTGGACGTGCAGCGTGAACAGCTCAAGCGGCTGGGAATCATGGGTGATTGGGACAATCCCTACCTGACCATGGACCCGCAGGCCGAAGGCACGATTGTCGCCGAACTGCTGAAATTTGCCGAGGCCGGAAACCTGTATCGCGGGTCCAAGCCGGTAATGTGGTCCCCGGTCGAGAAGACCGCGCTGGCTGAAGCCGAGGTCGAATACGAAGACATCACCTCGACCCAGATCGACGTGGCGTTCGAGATTGTTGAATCGCCGATCCCCGAGTTGGTCGGTGCCCACGCGGTGATCTGGACGACGACCCCGTGGACGATCCCGGTCAATCAGGCTTTGGCCTATGGGCCGGAGGTTCGATACGGAATCGTTACGGCTAGCGGCGCACCGGAACTTGAAGGAAAGCGCTTCCTCGTCGCGCGCGATCTGGTCACCGCATTCAACAAGCGCTTAGATGCAACATATGGTGCTACCGTTCTGGTGACCGGCGAAGATGGCGTCACCCTCGGTGCCGACCTCGCCGGCACCCTTGCCCGCCACCCGATGCACCATCTCGGCGGCTTCTACGCGACCCCGCGCCCGCTGCTCCCCGGCGACTTCGTCACCACCGATAGCGGCACCGGCCTCGTTCACATGGCGCCCGATCATGGCGAGGACGATTTTGACCTGTGCAAGGCGAACGGGTTGGGCCCCGTCTTCGCCGTGATGGACGACGGGCGCTATCGCGACGACTGGCCATGGTTGGGCGCGTCCGACGAGCGGCGCATGAGCGTCATCAACCCCAAGTTCAACGCGCCTGATGGCCCGATCTGTTCGGACCTGCGCGAAGCAGGCGCGCTGCTCGCGGCTAGCGCGGATTACGCGCATTCCTACCCGCACTCATGGCGCTCCAAGGCCAAGGTGATCTTCCGCTGCACCCCGCAGTGGTTCGTGCCGATGGACCGCGCGATGGACTGGATCGAGCCCAAGAGCGCCGCAGACAAGCGCTGGGAATCCGAAGGCGGGGCAATCGACCCGGCAGAAGAAACCCTGTGCGCCTCGCCCACGCTGCGCGAACGTGCGGTCGAGGAAATCGCCCGCGTTGAATTCATCCCCGAAAAGGGCCGCAACCGTATCGGGGCGATGGTCGAAGGGCGGCCCGACTGGGTGCTTAGCCGCCAGCGCGCATGGGGCGTCCCGATCACGCTGTTCGTGCGGCCCGATGGCTCCTATCTGCAAGACTCGGACGTCAACGCCCGCATCGTCGCCGCAGTGATGCATGAAGGCGTCGATGCCTGGGACGAGGCCCGCAAGGGGGAATACCTCGGCACCGCGCACAACCCCGACGATTACGAGATGGTCACTGACATTCTCGACGTGTGGTTCGATAGCGGCTGCACACATGCCTTCGTGCTCGAAAGCGGGCGCTGGCCCGATCTGACATGGCCCGCCAACCTCTACCTCGAAGGCTCCGACCAGCATCGCGGGTGGTTCCAGTCCTCGCTGCTGCAATCCTGCGCCACTCGGGGCCGCGCGCCTTACGATCAGGTGCTGACCCACGGCTTCACGATGGATGCCAAGGGCAAGAAGATGTCGAAGAGCCTCGGCAACACCGTCAGCCCGGTCACAGTGATGGAGCAGACGGGCGCGGACATCATACGCCTGTGGGCGCTGAGCGTCGATTTCACCGAGGATCACCGCATCGGCGATGAAATCCTGAAAGGCGTCGGCGACCAGTATCGCAAGCTGCGCAACACCTTCCGCTACCTGCTCGGCGCGCTCGACGGGTTCGTGGGCGATATGAGCGATGGGGCTGCGCTGCCAGAACTCGAAGTTTACGTGCTGGCGCTGCTGAGCGAACTCGACGCGAAACTGAAAGCGGCGGCGGAAAACTACGACTTCAACCTCTACACCCGCCTGCTGGTCGATTTCTGCAACGAAGACCTGTCGGCGTTCTACTTCGATATCCGCAAGGATACGCTCTATTGCGACGGGCCGGATTCGACCACGCGCAATGCCTATCGCACCGTACTTGACCTGCTGTTCCACGCATTGATCCGCTACGCCGCGCCGGTGCTGGTGTTCACGGCGGAAGAAGTGTGGCTGACCCGCTATCCCGCAGATGGCGAGGAAGACGACGACGGTCAGCGCGGTAGCGTCCACCTGCTCGAATGGCCGAGCGTGCCCGGCGTAGGCGTCGATGCCGCGAAGTGGGGGCAGCTGCGCGCCCTGCGCGAACGCGTCAACGAAGCGATCGAGCCGCTGCGGCGCGACAAGACGATCCGCTCCAGCCTCGAAGCCGAAGTGGTGGTGCCCACCGCCGCCGTGCCGGAAGGCGTCTCCGACGCGCAGCTCGCCGAATTGTTCATCACCGCGACAGTCACCCGCGGGCAAGGCGACAGTGTGATCGTGACCAAAACAGCCCACCACAAATGCGGCCGCTGCTGGCGGCTGCTGCCCGATGTGGCGGAAGAGGCTGCGCTGTGCGGACGCTGCGACGATGTGATCGCGCATCTGGATACCACAGCATGACCGGCCTGCTCACCCGCAACCGGCTGATCGGTCTCGCCATCGCGGCGTTCATCGCGATCATCGATCAGGTCGTGAAATGGTATGTCACGGGGCCGCTCGCGCTGCGGCAGGTCGGCAATATCGACCTGCTGCCGTTCTTCGACCTCACCTATACCGAAAATCGCGGCATTTCGCTGGGGATGCTGCAGGCGACCAATATGGAAATGCGCTGGTTGCTGGTGCTGATGACGGCGGTGATTGCGCTCGTCGTGCTGGTGTGGATGATGCGCGAAAAGCGGATGGGCGACATCTTTGGCCTGGCCCTGATCCTTGGCGGAGCCATCGGCAATATCCGCGATCGTTATGATCTGGGCTATGTGATCGACTATGCCGACTTCCATATCGGCACTTTCCGCCCGTTCCTGATCTTCAATATCGCCGATGCCGCGATCACCATCGGCGTCGTCATTATCCTTGCCCGCAGCCTGTTCGTGCGCGACAAGGAGGACACCCAAACCGGGGAAACGCCCCGTGGAGAGACTTCAGATGCCTAAATTTGCAACCGTGATCCTTCTGACCGGCGCTTCGGCGATGCTGGCAGCCTGTGGCGGCGGCGGCGGTATTTTCAACCGCGAACGGCCCGATGAATTCGCTGTGCAGCGACAGGCACCGCTGGTTGTGCCGCCCGATTTCACGCTCACGCCGCCCGCCCCCGGCGCGCCGCGCCCGACCGAAGGGACTGCGTCCGAGCAGGCGCTGGAAGCATTGTTCGGCGGCCCCGCTCCGCGCAGCCGGATCGAAGCCAGCGTGCTTGACCGGGCCGGCAGCGCCGCGCCGGGCATCCGCAGCACAGTGGGTGACACCGGCACCAACACGGTCGCCAAGGGCCGCACCACCCGCGACATCATCGCCGCCCCCGAAGGCGACGGGCAGTCGGCAACGACGGTAATTCCTTCTTGATTTGACCCTCAGGCGCCGGGCGGCGCACGTCCGTCCGGTTGTCCTCGCTTCGCTCGTTCAGCTTCGCTTCGGTTTTCCTCGCATAAGCTCGGCGGCCCTGCAGGTGTGCTTTGCACGTCTGCGCCTTCGGCTTCGACTCCGGCCTTGCGGTCGCTCTGCGACCGATGCTTCCGCAATCTTCCAATGCGGGAAACGGCTTATTCTCCGCCGTCGTCCACTTCCCGGCTCACCAGCAGCTTGTCGATCCGGCGGCCGTCCATGTCGACGACTTCGAAGCGCCAGCCCTGATCGGTGAAATACTCGCCCTCGGCAGGCAGTTTCTTGAGCACCGACAGCACATAGCCCGCCGCCGTGCCGAATTCGCGGTTTTCGCCGTAATCGAGCCCGAGCCGGTCTGCGAGCGCATCGGCAGACAGCGATCCGGCCACCAGCAGCGATCCGTCCTCGCGTTCCACCACCTGCGGCAGGTCGCCTTCGTCCTGATCGCTGGCAAAAGTGCCGACAATCGCGGTCAGCAGATCGACCGGGGTCACGATACCTTCGAAATGCCCGTATTCGTCGTGCACCAGCGCCATCGCCACTTCGGCGGATTGCAGCACCCGCAATGCGTCCATCGCATCGAGCTGATCCGGCACCACTTCGACCCGGCGCATCATAGCGCGGATCGACACCGCATCGCCCGCCACCAGCGCCGCCAGCACTTCGCGCACCTTGACCACGCCGAGGATGACATCGGATGACCCCTCGGCGACCGGCAGCAGCGAATGCGGGCTTTCCTCGATCGTCTGGCGGATTTCTTCGGCGTCGGCGTCGGCTTCGATCCAGTCGACTTCGGTGCGCGGGGTCATCATCTCGCGCACCGGGCGCTCGGCCAATCGCACCACGCCGGTCAGGATCTGGCGCTGCTCGGCCTCGATCACGCCGGATCTGGTCGCTTCGGCAAAGATCATCTGCAATTCCTCGGCCGTGACCGAGGCTTCGCCCTTGGCGCGGATGCCGAACAGCGCCATCACCCCCGCCGAACTCCGGTCCAGCAACCATACCAGCGGCGCGGCAGCGCGGGCGATGAACGCCATCGGCCGGGCCATTGCCAGCGAGATCGGCACCGCCGCGCGCAGGGCCATCTGCTTGGGCACCAACTCGCCGATGATCAGGCTGAGATAGGTGGTGAAAGCGATCACCACGGCAAATCCGGTCTCGTCGGCATATTGCGCGGGCAGGCCCATCCACGCCAGCCGCTCGCCCACCGGCCCGCCTAGGCTCGCGCCCGAATAGGCCCCGGCGATGATGCCGATCAGAGTGATCCCGATCTGCACGGTCGACAGGAACTTGCCCGGATCCGCCGCCAGCCCGATGGCGATACGCGCGCTTTCGGACCCGGCCTCGGCCCGCGCCTCCAGCGAACTGGTCTTGGCCGAAACGATCGCGAGTTCGGACATCGCGAATATGCCGTTGATCACGACCAGCGTGAAAATAATGGCAAGATCAGTCCATGGAAAGGGTGTCACACCCTACCCGCTAGCACAAAAGCCGGTCCGTGCCAGCCGT
Source organism: Erythrobacter sp. (assembly GCF_024305245.1). Lineage (GTDB taxonomy): Bacteria > Pseudomonadota > Alphaproteobacteria > Sphingomonadales > Sphingomonadaceae > Erythrobacter. The sequence goes on along the minus strand of NZ_JAMWYX010000008.1, from coordinate 24,564 downwards.
GTGTACGGCGAGAATAGGCAAAGCTGTTCAAGCGAGGGCAATGCCAGGCACGCCAAGGCGTGGCCGATGAGCGACATAATTCCTTGTCGGCTCTCCGGCGGCGTGGCATTCTTGCCGCTTGAATTGAGGGAGGTTTTTATCATGACTTTTTCGCGTATCCTGCTTTCGGGCACCGCCGCGCTGGCGCTGATGGGCACCACTGCCTGCGTGACCGATCCCAACACGGGCGAGAAGAAGATTTCGCGCACCGCGATCGGCACCGGTCTGGGCGGCACGCTCGGCTACCTCCTTGGCGGAGCGATCGGCGGCGATGCCGGACGCATCATCGGCGCAGGCGTCGGCGGAACGGCGGGGGCCGTGCTCGGCAAGCAATATGACGACCAGATCAAGACCTTGCGCGAACAAACCGCCGGTAGCGGCGTCGAGGTCGAGGAAGTGGGCGATCAGGACGCGATCCTCGTCCGCCTGCCCGACGGGGTGACCTTCGCCACCGGATCGGCTTCGATCAATCCGGGCTTTTATGAAACGCTAAACAACGTTTCGGAAAGCCTGATCAACTACCCCAACAGCCTTATCGACGTATACGGCTTCACCGATACAACCGGGGCGAATGCGACCAATCAGCGCCTGTCGGAACAACGCGCGCAGGCCGTGGCCGATTACCTCACCGCGCGCGGAGTGGCGCGTTCACGCATCGCCACGCAGGGTTACGGCGAGCAATATGACTATCTGCGCGTGAAGACCGCCGACGGGGTGAACGAACCGATGAACCGCCGCGTCGAGATCAAGATCATCCCGATCAGTCAGGATGATGTGAACTCGGCACGCGGGAATTGATCTGGGCGGGGCCGCCTCCGCGGCCCCGCTCCCTCCGGTCGCGGCGGGCGAGGTCTTTTCGGCCTATCGCTTCGCTATTTCAGGCCGTTCGGCCTTGCGGGCTGCCCTTGCGGGCAGCCCGTTTTGGTTCTGCGCCGCTCAGGTAGAGAGGACGCTTGCCTCTCACCGCAGCGCCGCTGCTCGCTCCGCCAGCCGCTCGACCGCTGCGGCATGGATCGCGGGCGAGCACACCAGCACTCCAAAATCGCGCGGATCGTGCTTGTTATAGGCGAGCGGCCGGCCGAAAGCATCGCTGACCTGCGCCCCCGCTTCGCGCGCAATCAGCGTCGCAGCAGCGATATCCCATTCGAACCCCCAGCGCAGCGTTGCCACCAGATCGGCACGGTCGTCGGCGACCATCGCAATCCGCAAGGCAATCGAATTGGGCTGCTCCACCGCGACCAGATCGGTATCCTCCATCGGCAGCGAATGCACCGGCACCCGCGCGCCGGAAAACTGCGTGCGCGTGCTGGCCTTGAGCGGCAGGCCGTTGAGCGTCGCGCCCTTGCCCGCGACCGCCAGCCACTCCTCGTCCCGCGCGGGGGCAGCGAGCATCCCGACCAGCGGCTTGCCGGAGCTCACCAGCGCGACCGACACCGCCCAACCGGGCCGACCGCGCACGAAATCGCGGGTGCCGTCGATCGGATCGACCAGCCAGATCAGCCCGCTGGCGGTGCGCGCCTTGTCGTCGGCGGTCTCTTCGGAAAGCCACGCCGCGGATGGCAGCAGCCGCTTCAGTTCGCGCGTCAGGAACCGGTCGACTTCTAGGTCGGCCTCGCTCACCAGATTGCCGGGCGTCTTGTCCCAGCTGTGCAGGGCATGGCCCGCCCCCGGCCAGCGCGAATGGGCGATCCTGCCCGCTTCGCGGACGATTGCTTGAAGGCGATCCGTGTCAATCATCAGATGCCTGCTGTTGCGCTTGCACACAGCACTTTTCAAGTGGGTCGATCCGTGCTTAGGCCCGCCGTAAACAAACCTCTCCCCCGGAATTGCAAAAAGGGATCGATACGCCATGAATGTCCACGAATATCAGGCCAAGGAACTGCTCGCCGAACACGGGATCGCAGTCCCCGCAGGCCATGCCGCATTGAGCGTTGCCGAAGCGGTCGAAGCCGCCAAGCAGCTGCCCGGCCCGCTTTATGTGGTGAAGGCGCAGATCCACGCCGGTGGCCGCGGCAAGGGCAAGTTCAAGGAGCTTGGCCCGGACGCCAAGGGCGGCGTGCGCCTCGCCAAGAGCCTTGAGGAAGTGGAAGCCCATGCCAAGGAAATGCTCGGCAACACGCTGGTCACCATCCAGACCGGCGATGCGGGCAAGCAGGTCAACCGGCTGTATGTCACCGACGGGGTGGACATCGCCAAGGAATACTACCTGTCGCTGCTAGTCGACCGCGCCACCGGGCGCGTCGCCTTCGTCGTTTCGACCGAGGGCGGAATGGATATCGAAACCGTGGCGCATGACACGCCCGAACTGATCACCACCTTCAGCGTCGATCCCGCGCAGGGATTTCAGCCGCACCACGGCCGCGCGGTGGCGTTCGCGCTCAAGCTGACGGGCGATCTCAACAAGCAGGCGCAGAAGCTGTCGAAGCAGCTGTATGACGCCTTCATCGCCACCGATTGCGAGATGCTGGAAATCAACCCGCTGGTCGAAAGCGAAGACGGCAAGCTGCTGGTGCTCGACGCCAAGATGAGCTTCGACGGCAATGCGCTCTACCGCCACCCCGCGATCGAAGCGCTGCGCGACGTGACCGAGGAAGACCCGGCCGAAGTCGAAGCATCCGAATACGACCTTGCCTACATCAAGCTGGACGGCAACATCGGCTGCATGGTCAACGGCGCAGGCCTCGCCATGGCGACGATGGACATCATCAAGCTGAACGGCGCCTTCCCGGCCAACTTCCTCGACGTGGGCGGCGGCGCCACCACCGAAAAGGTGACGGCTGCGTTCAAGATCATCCTGAAAGATCCGGCGGTGGAAGGCATCCTCGTCAACATCTTCGGCGGGATCATGAAGTGCGACGTGATCGCCAACGGCATCGTGCAGGCCGCCAAGGACGTGAACCTTCAGGTTCCGCTGGTCGTGCGCCTCGAAGGCACCAATGTGGCCGAAGGCAAGGCGATCCTGAACAATTCGGGCCTCGCCATCGTCAGCGCCGACAATCTGGGCGATGCCGCGCAGAAGATCGTTGCCGAGGTGAAGAAGGCCGCCTGAGCCGCGGATTCAATCGCCTGAGACATCCCGGACGGGGTTGGCCGCGTATCAACCTCGTCCGGTCCCACATGGCGGCGCCTGACTTGACGTTTACGTAAACGCAAGCTAGGCGGAGCGCCAATATGCCAGTGATTCTTTGAGAGGAAGGAACGCCCCATGAAGATCCTCGTCCCCGTCAAGCGGGTGATCGATTACAACGTCAAGCCGCGGGTCAAGGCCGATGGCACCGGCGTTGATCTCGCCAACGTCAAGATGAGCATGAACCCGTTCGACGAGATCGCGGTCGAAGAAGCCATCCGCCTGAAGGAAAAGGGCGCGGCAACCGAGATCGTCGCTGTCTCCATCGGCCCGGCCAAGGCGCAGGAAACGCTGCGCACCGCGCTCGCCATGGGTGCCGACCGCGCGATTCTGGTCGAGAGCGAAGACGAGGTCGAGCCGCTGGCGGTCGCCAAAATCCTCAAGGCCATCGCCGATGAGGAACAGCCTGGCCTGATCATCCTCGGCAAGCAGTCGATTTCGGACGATTCGAACCAGACCGGCCAGATGCTGGCAGCCCTGATGGGCCGTCCGCAGGGCACCTTCGCCAACACCGTCGAAGTCGATGGGGACAGCGTCACCGTAAAGCGCGAAGTCGATGGCGGTCTGCAGACCGTGAAGCTGACGATGCCCGCCATCGTCACCACCGACCTGCGTCTGAACGAGCCGCGCTACGCCTCGCTGCCGAACATCATGAAGGCCAAGCAGAAGCCGCTCGCGAACAAGACCGCTGCCGATTACGGCGTCGACATCGCCCCGCGCCTCAAGACCCTCAAGGTCGCCGAGCCGCCGGTGCGTCAGGCAGGCGAAAAGGTCGCCGACGTCGCCGCGCTGGTCGAAAAGGTCAAGGCGCTCGGCATCGCTTGAAGCCGCGCCAGCCCCAAGGATAAGGAACACATCGAGATGAAGACTCTGGTTCTCGTCGAACATGACAACACCAAGGTGAATGACGCGACGCTCGCGGTGGTCACCGCTGCCGGGAAGCTCGGCGAAGTGCACCTGCTGGTCGCGGGACATAATTGTGGTTCGGTTGCCGAAGCGGCGGCGAAGATCGCAGGCGTGGGCAAGGTCCACGTCGCGGATGACGCCGCCTACGCCAACGGGCTGGCCGAAAACGTCGCCCCGCTCGCGGCGGATCTGATGGGCCACCACGACGCGTTTCTAACCGCCGCCACCACGCAGGGCAAGAACGTCGCCCCGCGCGTTGCAGCGCATCTCGATGTGATGCAGGTTTCGGAAATCCTGTCGGTCGAAGGCCCCAAGACCTTCACCCGTCCGATCTACGCCGGCAATGCCATCGCCACAGTTGAATCGACCGATGCCAAGCTGGTCATCACCGTGCGCGGCACCGCATTCGAAAAGGCCGCGACCGAAGGCGGTTCGGGCGAGATCGAGAATGTTTCGGGTGCAGGCGATGCCGGTATCTCGACCTTCGTCAGCTCGGAAATCGCCAAGAGCGAGCGTCCCGAGCTGACCAGTGCCAAGATCATCGTTTCGGGTGGCCGCGCGCTGAAGGACAGCGACACCTTCGAAAGCATCATCACCCCGCTGGCGGACAAGCTCGGCGCCGCCATTGGCGCGAGCCGTGCGGCGGTCGATGCGGGCTATGTGCCGAACGACTATCAGGTCGGCCAGACCGGCAAGATCGTCGCGCCGGAAGTGTACTTCGCCATCGGCATCTCGGGCGCGATCCAGCACCTTGCCGGGATGAAGGATTCCAAGGTCATCATCGCCATCAACAAGGACGAAGATGCCCCGATCTTCCAGGTCGCGGATATCGGTCTGGTGGCCGATCTCTACACCGCGGTACCGGAGCTGACGAACGCGCTGTAAGCGGTTCATCGCAAGGGACTTTATTTCGAAACGAACCTCCGGCAGGCTGCGCGTCTGTCGGAGGTTTTTTCTTATGCGTCGCACCATTCCCGCCCTTGCCGCCCTGACCGTAGCGCTAGCCGCCGCTCCCGCTTCTGCCGATGTGGTCGACATTGCGCCCAGCTCGCCGTGGAACGTCGACTTCGCCGAAAACAAGTGTCGTCTCGCACGGGTGTTCGGCGAGGAAGAGAACCGGCATCTCGTCTTCTTTGAGCAATACTGGCCGAGCGGCACTGTCGGCCTATCCGTAGCCGGGCCATCCTACAAACGCTTCCGAAGCCGCCAGCGCACCGAATTGCGGTTTTTTGAAAGTCAGGCGCCGCTGCGGACCCAGCCCTTCACCGGGACCGTCGCCGACTATGGCCCCGGGGTGATTCACTCGTCCATCAACCTCGCGTCGGGCGGGGAAGAGAGCGGCAGTGATGATGCACCGGCCGAAGGTCTGACGCTGCTCGATACCGAATATGCCGGTCAGGTCGCCTTCGTCGGGCTCAAGCAGCGGGGCGACGAGATCCGGTTGCTGACCGGCCCGCTCGACGAAGCCTTCGGCGTGCTTAACCAGTGCACACTGAATCTCGTTGCCGACTGGGGCCTCGATCCCGAACAGCAGCGCACCGCAACGCGAACGCCCGAGTGGACGAACGAGGCGGTGATGGCGCGGCGGATTCAGGCGACCTACCCCACCGGCGCGCTCAATCGCGGCGAACAGGGCATCATGCGATTGCGGGTGATCGTCAACCCGCAGGGACGGGTGGAAGATTGCGCCATCATCAAGGCGACGGAGACCGAGAAACTCGAATCGCCCGCCTGCAAGGTGATGGAAGATGCCACCTTCGAACCCGCGTTGGACGCAGCCGGCCAGCCGATGCGGTCATTCTATGCAACGACAATCACTTACGTGATCGGGCGGTGAGCAGGTCCGGGCGGAATGTGATCGTGTAACATTGCGCCGAATCGCCCTCAGGCCAGCCTTTATATGTCGCACGGAGCCCGAGCCGCTTCGGCGTTGGGCATCCTGGCAGCCGCGATCCAGAACCCTTCGCCACAAGCCGTGTATCTCTGCGCCTGCAGGTGCAAACCGGCGAGCCAATACGCGCCGAGCGGGAACACGATCACGAAGGGTAGCAGACAGGCAGGCAGCACCAGCAGGCGCTTGATCCAGTCTCTGCGCGGCCCGTCAACGTCCTGCCCATGATGGCGGCCGATATACAGGCCCAGTGCAAGCGCAAGCAGCGCGAGCGCTATCGGGAGGGCGATCCAGCCGCCGGTGTCCCAAATGATGATCGGGGCGCTGCCCGAAACGGCATCGACAAAGTCGTAAATCGTGATGGCGGAGAAGCCCAGAAGCGCCACGCCTGCAAGGCCAAGACCCCAGGCAAGCCGAAGGCAGGAGCCTTGCGCGCCGCTGTCACCAGACTTGCTGACCATGCCGGTCACTTATGGCATCGGTTCGGATCACAGCACCCCGGTCAGAAAATGCAGCGTCATCCCCACCAGCCCGCCGACCAGCGTGCCGTTGATGCGGATGAACTGGAGGTCGCGGCCGACCGCGCCTTCGACCCGGTCGGTGATCGTCCCGGCATCCCAGCGCTTCACCGTTTCCGACACCAGCCGCACGATCTGGTCGCCGTAGCGGGTGGCCACGCCGACGGCGGTGCGGCGGGCGAAGCGGTTGATCTGGTGCTGCAAGCGTTCGTCCGCTTGCAGCGCCCCGCCCAGTTCGGCGAGCATGTTGCGCATATCCTCGCCCATCCCGCTTTCAGGATCGCGCGCGCGGGCGATCAGTGAGCGGCGGATGCGTTCCCACACCCCGGTCCACCACACCGCGACCGCGGGGTTGGCAATCAGATCGCGCTTCATCGATTCCACCTTTTCACGGGTGTCGGGATCGTGCTGCAAATCCTGCCCGAGCTTGGCCAGCCCTTCCTCGATCTTGCCGCGCAGCGGGTGATCGGGGTTGACCAGCACGTCGGCCAGCAGCTTGTACAGCCCGTCGAGCACGCTGGAGGAGATCGTCTTGTCGATCCCGGCCCAGCGCAGCACCCCTGCCACGCGCTGATGGATGATCTCGCGCAGGGTGTCCTCGTTGTCCTCGATCGTCAGCCCGGCCCAGCGCACGAACCCGTCGATCAGCGGCTGGTGGCGCTTGTCCGCCATCGTGGTCTCGATCATCCGGCCCGCCAGCGGCGCGATGTCGAGCTTGGACAGCTGGCCCGCCAGCCCGCTGCGCACCTGATTGCCGAGCCGGTCGGGATCGAGCGATTCGAGCACCTCGGCCAGCAGCTCGGCCGCGCCCGCAGTAATGCGTGATCGTTCGTCGGGTGCGCCGCGTTCCGGCGAGGTGGCCAGAAACTCGCCCGCCGCCTTGGCGATGTTCATACCCGCCATGCGCCGCGCGACTACGGCGGGGGTTAGGAAGTTTTCGCGCAGGAAGGCCGCCATGGTGTCGGCGATGCGATCCTTGTTTTCGGGAATGATCGCCGTGTGCGGGATCGGCAGGCCGAGCGGGTGGCGGAACAAGGCGGTCACCGCGAACCAGTCGGCCAGCCCGCCGACCATTGCGGCTTCGGCGAAGGCGTTGATGTATCCCCAGGCCGGATGCGCCGCGACCAGGCCGTGAGTGACGATGAACACCACCGCCATCGCGGCAAGCATTCCGGTCGCCGTCCAGCGCATCCGCCGCGCACGATCAACGGTCAGCGGCTCGCCGCCGAAGGTCAGGGGTCTTGCGGGACGCATTGCCATCGAGCGGTTCTAGCCCGACACGGCCAGCCGCGTCACCCTTTTGTCGTTCATTCGGCCGGTTCGCTGCCCGGCGGCAGGCGCCGCGCAGGCGTGGGCCGCACGCCGCCGGGCAGGCCGGGGAACGGCAAGTCGGGCTCGCCCTCACCGTGCGGACGGGTATCGTCGCCGGGCTTGTAGGTCAGCATCCGATCACGGAGCCACGGCCCGACGCGCTTTTCGAAGCCGTCGGCCAGACTGAAACCGGCCGGCACGATCAGCAGGGTCAGCAGCGTCGAACAGATCAGCCCGCCGATCACCACGATGCCCATCGGCTGCCGCCATGCGCCATCGCCGCTCAACGACAGCGCGACCGGAACCATCCCGGCGGTCATAGCCACGGTGGTCATCACGATCGGCTGCGCGCGCTTGTGCCCTGCATCGAGGATCGCATCGAGCTTGCCGACGCCCTTGTTCATCTCCTCGATCGCGAAGTCGATCAGCAGGATCGAGTTCTTGGACACGATGCCGAGCAGCAGCAGGATGCCGATATAGACCGGCATCGATTGCGGCTGACCAAGCAGCCAGATCAGCAGCACGCCGCCAAGCGGCGCAAGCAACAGCGAGGTCATGTTGACCAGCGGGCTCATCAACCGCTTGTACAGCAGCACCAGCACCGCGAACACCAGCAGGAACCCGGCGACGATCGCGATCATCAGGTTGACCTGCAGTTCGGCCTGCCATTCTTCCTCGCCCACAACATCGCGGATCACGCCTGTGGGCAGGTTCTGCAGCACCGGCAGTGCGTCGATCTGGGCCTGCGCCTCGCCCTTGAGCACACCCGCTGCAAGATCGGCGCCTACCAGCACGCGGCGGTTCTGGTTGTAACGCTGGATCGCGGTCGGCCCCGAACCGAAACTGATCTCCGCCACCCGGCTCAGCGGCACCGATCCGCCACTGGCGGTTTGCACCGGCAGGTTTTCGATGGTGCGGAAATCGGCGCGGGCTTCCTCCGACAGGCGCACCACAATCGGAATCTGGCGGTCGGACAGCGAAAAGCGCGCCGCGTTCTGCTCGATCTCGCCCAGCGTTGCGATGCGGATCGTCTGCGACAGAGCGGCAGTGGTCACGCCCAGTTCGGCGGCGATCTGGTCGCGCGGGGTGATGATGATTTCCGGGCGATTGAGATCGGCGCTGATGCGCGGGGCGACCAGCGTTCGCAGGCCTCTCATCTGCTCCACGAGCTCGGACGCGGCTTCGTCGAGCACTTCGGGATCGGATCCCGCCAGCATCACCGTCATGTCGCGGCCCGATCCGAAGCCGGCGCTTTGCGACTGGAACCGGACGCGCGCGTCGGGGAACTGCGCCAGCGCCGGCGCGAGTTGGCGTTCGAATTCGATCGAACTGCGCGCGCGGTCCTCCTTCAGCTTGATGAAGATCGACGAGGTCTCGCCCAGCCGGATACGTTCGAGCAGACGTTCGACCTCGGGCTCCGTGCGGATCTGGTCGGCGACAGCGTTCACGATCCGCTTGGTCTGGGCCAGTGTCGTGCCGGGCACTGTCTCGATCTCGATACGGCTGTTCTCGTCATCGATGGTCGGCTGGAACTGCGCCGGAGATTGGCCGAACAGCAGGATCGTGACCAGAAACGAAAACCAGCCGATGCCCAGCATCCACACGCGGTGATCGTAGAAGCGCGCGGTCATCCAGCGAATGCCATTCGCCAAGCGGCTGTTCCCGCCAGCGGGCGCTTCGATCAGCTTGAAGGTCAGCAAACCGGCAAGGAAGGTGATCCCCGATACCAACAGCACCTGAACGACATCGAAAATCTTGTACACCAGCTTGTAGATGAAGCCGTTGCTGTCGCTCGATACGGCGCTCGCCACCGACTTGGGAACTTCCAGCCCGGCAATGCCGCCCCACGGCGGAGCCGCGCCCATGCCTCCGGCAATCGCCGCCGAAAACGAGCCATCAAAGCTTTCGAACATGGTGAAGGCAGTCACCACCAGCAACAGGATGACAGTCAGCAGCAAGGAGGGGACGTAGAGGATGCGGCTGCGCGGGCCGTCGATCCCGGCGCGGCGCGCGGCCATCTTTCCGGTATCGAGCGTCCAGGCGAGCACCTGCATGTAGCGGTCGATCATCGCCCCTTCGCCATGTTCGGCGTGACCCTGGGCCTTGAGGAAATAGGCCGCCATCAACGGCGTGATCATGCGCGCGACTGCAAGGCTCATCAGCACCGCGATCACCACCGTGATCCCGAAGTTCTGGAAGAACTGGCCCGACACACCCGGCATCAGGCCGACCGGCAGGAACACCGCGACAATGCAGAAACTGGTGGCGACCACCGGCAGGCCGATTTCGTCGGCGGCGTCGATCGATGCCTGATAGGCGGATTTGCCCATCCGCATATGGCGCACGATATTCTCGATCTCGACGATCGCATCGTCGACCAGCACCCCTGCCACCAGCGCCAGCGCCAGCAGCGAGAGAAAATTGAGGTTGAAGCCGAGCAGATCCATGAACCAGAAGGTCGGGATCGCGGACAGCGGAATGGCGACCGCGCTGATGAAGGTCGCGCGCCAATCGCGCAGGAACAGGAACACCACGACGACCGCCAGCACGGCGCCTTCGATCAGCGCCCAGATCGATGATTCATATTGGCCGCGGGTGTAGGTGGTGCTGGTCGAGAGCTGAATGAATTCAATGCCGGGGTTTTCCGCTTCGATCGCGTCCATTTCGGCGAGAGCGGCGTCGTAGACGGTCAGGTCGGATGCCCCGCGTGCGCGGCTCATCGCGAAATTGACGACTTCCTTGCCATTGACCTCGCTGATCGAGGTGCGTTCGGAATAGCCGTCGCGCACCTTGGCGACGTCGGCCAGCCGCACAGTCCGTCCGCCGCCCAGCTGGATCTGGGTCTGCGACAGCGCATAGGCATCGTCCGAATTGCCGAGCACGCGCAGCGACTGGCGGGTGCCGCCGATTTCGGCGAGCCCGCCTGCGGCATCGAGATTGGTCTGGCGCAGCACGGCGTTGATCTGCGAGGCGGTAACGCCCAACGATTGCATCCGCGCCGGATCGAGGATCACCTCGATTTCGCGGTCGACCCCGCCGAACCGGCTGACTTCGGCCATGCCTTCGATCTTCAGCAAACGCTTGGCCACAGTATCGTCGATGAACCAACTCAACTGTTCGATCGTCATGTCGTCGGCTTCGACTGCGGTGTAGCCGATCGGCTCACCGACGACGTTCACTTTGCGCACCTGCGGTTCGAGAATGCCGTCGGGCAGGTTGCCGCGCACGCCATCGATCGCGGTTTCGACTTCGTTCACCGCCTCGATCAGATTGGTGCCGATCTCGAACTCGACGAAGGTCTGCGAACTGCCCTCGCGCGCGGTCGACTGGATCGAATTGACCCCGGCGATCGATCGCAGCGCGCTTTCCACGCGTTGGGTGATCTGGTTCTCGATCTCGGTCGGTGAAGCGCCCGGCTGCGCGATCTGGACGATCACCGCCGGGAATTCGACATCCGGATTATTGGTTACGTCCATGCGCAGGAAGCTGACGATCCCGGCAAACAACAGCCCGGTGAACAGCACCAGAGGGATCACCGGGTTGCGGATCGACCAGGCCGAGATGTCGCGTAAACTCATGATTGTCCTGCCTGCGCCTTCATGTCTTTCGCTTCTCGTCCGTCAGTTACGCGGTGGGTGCGTGCATTGACGCCGAATTAATTCTGCTGGGCCTGCGGGTTGATCGTCTCGCCCGCGTTCAGGAACCCGCCCGCGCGCAGCACCACCTGCTCCGTGCCCGAAAGCCCTTCGGTAATGGCGATGCCCTGCTTGGTCACCGATCCGATCGTGACCGCGCGGCGCACGGTCTTGTTGTCCTCGCCCACGATGAACACGTAGCTGCCTTCCTCGTCCGCCAGCACCGCGCTTTCGGGAAGCACGGTTGCCGTCAGGCTGCCGCCGTTGATGCGCGCGGTGGCAAAGCCGCCGGGGCGCAGCGCGGATGCGTACGGCAGCGCGATGCGGGCCGTGCCCTGGCGCGAGGCCTGATCGATCACCGGCGAAAGCTGCCATACCTGTCCGGAAAATTCCTTGTCCGACCCGGTCGGGATCACAGTCGCCATGGTGCCGACGCTCAGCCCGGCAAGCTGTTCCTCGCTCAACTGGGCGAGCATTTCCATTTCGCCGCCACGCGCGATGGTGAACAGCGCGCCGGTGCCCGGGCCAACTGTCTGGCCCGGTTCGACATTGCGTTGCAGCACATAGCCAGATGCGGGGGCCAGCACGTTGAGCCGGTCATTGCGGGCGCGCAATTCACGCAACTGCGCCTCTGCCACCCTGACCCGCGCCGCGGCGGCATCGCGCGTCGCGGTCAGCCGGTCGACATCGGCCTTGGAGATGAAGCCGCGCTCCACCAGTTGCAGGGCGCGGTCGAGATTGGCCTGCGCCAGACTGGCGTCCGCGCGCGCGACCTCGATCTGCGCAGCCTGCGCCTCGGCCTGCTGCACTTGCACGCTGCGGTCGATCACCGCCAGCACTTGGCCCTGTTGCACCCAATCGCCGGCATCGACGTTGACGCGCACCACCTGCCCGCCCTCACCTACCGAGCCGACCGGCATCGGGCGGCGCGCAGCCAGCGATCCGGGCGCTTCGATCATGCCGGAAACCGTGGTTTTGCCCGGCGTGATGACTGTCACCACCGGGGCTTGCGAATTGTCGTCGCCGACCGCCACCGGCTCGCCGCCCGCGAGCGCGAAATAGGCGCCGATTGCCAGCAGCAGCCCGAACAGGCCGAGCCCGCCGACGATCAGCCAGCGCGGGACACGCGGCGCGGAGAGCGTCCGTGCGCCTGTGTAATCAGTAGTCACTCCGTCGGCAGCCTCGGCCCGGATGGAGGTTTCGTAGTTCATTGCCATTCCCTCGTCGGAACCTGCAGCCTGCGCGGATGGGGTGGTCCCTGAGTGTATTATCCCGGTAAGTCACCGAGCGCAACGTCCGATAGGCCGCATAGCGCTGGCGGGCAATGCCTGCATCGACGGGTGACTTGGGTTCTAGACGAAGGTCGCTCGGGGGACACTCCGGCCGGTTCCCCGACCGGAGTATTGGAGGCCTTCAGCGCACCCGGCCGCGCTGGATCAGATTGACCACGCCGAGCAGGACAACCGCGCCCAGCACAGCGACCACCAGGCCCATGATCGAGAATTCCTGCACGCTGCCGCCAATGCCGAGCAGCGGGCCGGCGATCAGATTGCCGATGACCGAGCCGACGCAGCCGACCACGATGTTCCAGAAGATGCCCATCGAGGCGTCGCGGTTCATCACCAGACTGGCAAGCCAGCCCGCCACGCCGCCAACGATCAGTGCGATAATCCATCCCATAACATAACTCCCTGTAACGCAAGACACAGGTGTGCCTGGCCCTTGTCAGAGGGTGTTAGAGGTTCTGGCGCAAAGAAGCGAATCCGCGCGCCCGCGTACCGGCTCAGTATTTCAACTGGCGCTGGTACAGGTCGCGATAATGCTGGATCTTGGTGACGCGCAGGCCATGCATGCCCGAGCGATCGACCGCGCGTTGCCACGAGGCAAACTCCTCTAGCGTCAGGCCATAACGCGCCAGCGCCTCGTCGAGCGTCAGCAGGCCGCCATTCACGGCAGCAACCACTTCTGCCTTGCGCCGCACCACCCAGCGCCGGGTATCGGGCGCGGGAAGATCGGCAAGTGTCAACGACTCGCCGAGCGGGCCGATTACCTGTGCGGGGCGGATGTCCTGATTCTCAATCATTTTTGTCTCTCGCATCGCCTCCGGGCGCGTCCATCAAATCAGCGGCATCATCTTGCGAAGCCGCGTCGTGCCGGATTGCCGCGCGTGCGCAATTTCTATCGTCCCAGCCATTAGAGCACTCTAAAGCATCAAGGTTAACGCCGGGTTGGTTGTCGTCGATCATAGCAAAATAGCTTGCGGCAGCATCGCCGAAGCTCGCACCGAGCACGTCGCTCTGACCACGCGATTCGTTACGCAGCAACAGGCGAAGATCACGCGCCGCATTAAGCCGGGCGGTGATTTCGCTCCATTCGACGGCTCGTAGCGCGTCGCCCGCACGCCTTACAGCGCGCGGTTCGAATCGCTCGGCCACAGGCGAGGCAGCGCTGCGCCGCAGGCGTGTGCCGTCCTCTGCCCGCCGGCTGAGCGGTGGGCGAAGCGATGCATAAACGGGGTCGGTCTTTTCGAACATGATGGGATGTCATAATCACAGTGCGTCAACATCGGGTAAAACTGCCATTTACCCGAGCTTAGGAATAGTCCGGGCCGCGCAGGAACCTTGGTAAACGGCGTGAGCGAATCCGGCGCCGCCCTGCGGCACTGGCGAAACCGGGGCGGCATCGCTATATCGCGCCCGCATTCTCATGGATTTGCCGACCCTCTCGAAGGCCGGCCCGCTGACCGGGCCTGATGCCGCCGCCCTGTTCGACCTGCCGCGTGCCGCGCCTGACTGCCGGATCGTCGTGGCGATGAGCGGCGGAGTCGATTCGTCGGTGGTTGCCGCGCTTGCCGCCGCCAGCGGCGCGGAAGTGATCGGCATCACGCTTCAATTATATGATTACGGCGCAGCAACGGGGCGCAAAGGCGCGTGCTGCGCGGGCGACGATATCCGCGATGCGCGCGCCGTGGCCGACCGGCTCGGCATCGCGCATTACGTGTTCGACCATGAAAGCGCCTTCCGCGAGGAGGTGGTGGAACAATTCGCTGACGAATATCTCGCCGGTCGTACGCCGGTGCCCTGTATCCGCTGCAACATGGGGCCGAAATTCACCGACCTGTTCCGCATGGCGCGCGAATTGGGGGCGGATTGCCTCGCCACCGGGCATTATGTCCGGCGGGTGGTGACCACTGGAGGCACACCGCAGCTGCACCGCGCCTTCGATCCGGCGCGCGACCAGTCGTACTTTCTCTATGGCACCACCGAAGCGCAGCTCGAATACCTGCGCTTTCCGCTGGGCGGGATGCCCAAGCCGCAGGTGCGCGAGCTGGCGGAGGCGGCGGGCCTGAGGAACGCGGCCAAGCCCGACAGTCAGGACATCTGCTTCGTGCCCGACGGGAACTACGCCAAGATCGTCACCAAGGTGCGGCCCGAAGGCGCAGCGCCGGGGAACATCGTGCACGCCGCGACCGGCGCGGTGCTCGGCCAGCACAAGGGCATCGTCCACTTCACCGTCGGCCAGCGCAAGGGATTGGAGATCGGCGGCCAGCCCGAACCGCTCTATGTCATCGGCCTCGACGCACCGAACCGCGAAGTGCGCGTCGGGCCGAAGCGGATGCTGGCAGTCAATGCCGCGCGCCTGACCGAAACCAACCGCATCGGACCGCTGCCCGACGAGCCGCTGACCGCCAAGGTGCGCAGTCTGGCCAAGCCCGTGCCGATCACGCTCGAAGGGCCGCTGGGAGATGGCGCGGCGGTGACGATCCGCTTTGCCGCGCCCGAATACGGCGTTGCGCCGGGACAGGCGGCAGTAATCTATGCCGGCGAGCGGGTGGTCGGCGGCGGCTGGATCGATTCGACGGAGAAGGTAGAGAGCTAACTCTTCTCCGTTCGTCCTGAGCTTGTGAACAGAGGCGGTTCTGTCACCCCTCCCACGTCTCCAGCACGCAGCCATAGCCTTCGCGGTAAGTCGCGGTCGCCTCGGCGACCAGCGGGAAGCGGGCGGTGACGCTTTTGGTCTCGGCATCCTCGACCAGCGTGACCGCTTCCATGCCCGCCAGCTTGTCCTTGGTGCAATCCTGCAAGCTGCGTCCGGCAACGAAGCGGCACGAACACCCGACCCGCGCCGAATAGGCCGAAGCGACGCTGCCATAACCGCCAATGGGTTCGCGGAACACCCAGACCGTTCCGGCGAACGCCACAATCGACAGGCCGACCACCCACAGCACCAGCCGCCGCCAATGAATGCCCGACGATTTGGCTGCCGACCGGGCAGACGGGTTCGCTTTCACCATTGCCAAGCCTCCATCCATCGGGAATTGGGGGCGTCATGACCCCTTCGCAGACGCCCCCTAGCCGCGCAGCCGTGCTTGCGCCAGCCCTGCTCATGCTCGCCGCCTGCGGCACCGCCCCGCCTGCCGAGATACCCTTGAGCGACGCGGCACTGGCCGCCGTCACCGCCGATGCGGGCGCGCCGAAAGACCAGCTCGCGCGTCAGATCGACGATCTGTTCACAGGTGAAGGCCTCGGCGAAACCCGCGCGGTGGTGGTAATGGTGGACGGCGATCTCGCCGCCGAACGTTACGCCCCCGGTTATGATGCCGACACGCGCTTCATCAGCTGGTCGATGGCCAAGACCGTCACCGGCGTGCTGATCGGGATGCTGGCGGCAGACGGGTTGCTGGCGCTGGACGAGCCTGCCCCGGTGTCGCTGTGGCAGCGCCCCGGCGATCCGCGCGCCGAAATCACCCTGCGCCACCTGCTGCAGATGCGCAGCGGATTGCGCCACACCGAAGCAGGCGATCCGCCCTACGAATCCTCCGAGGTCAGGATGCTGTTCCTCGACGGGCGCGACAACATGGCGCGTTGGGCTGAAGAGCAACCGCTGGAGGCCGAGCCGGGCAAGACCTTCGAATATTCGTCCAACACCAGCGTGATCCTCGCCGATATTGCCGCGCGCGCGCTGACCGACAGCGCCGATCCCGAGGCGCGGCGCAAGGCGGTGGCGAATTACCTGCAGGAACGATTGTTCGGACCGCTCGGCATGACCAGCATGGTGCCCGAATTCGATGCCAGCGGCACGCTGATCGGCGGCAGCCTGATGCATGCGAGCGCGCGCGACTGGGCCAAGCTGGGCGAGATGCTGCGCCGCAAGGGCCGCGCGCCGGGCGGCGAGCAACTGGTGCCGAGCCGCTGGGTCGAGGCGATGGTGACCCCCAGCCCCGCCAGTCCGCATTACGGCTTCCAGACCTGGCTGAACCGACCGATCCCCGGCGCGGAAGTGGGCGAGCACCCGCTGTTCCCCGACCGCGCGCCCGATAGCCTGTTCTCGCTGATCGGCCATATGGGGCAGTATGTCCTTGTCTCGCCGAGCCAGCGCGTCACGCTGGTGCGGCTCGGCCATTCGGACAGTGCGCAGCGCCCACCAATGTTGCAGCAGGCGGCGGATGTGCTGGAATTGTATCCGGAAATTTAGTGTTTCCCATGCCATCCGGCGTGCGAAATCCTCGCTCATGCGACCAGAAGACCGGGTGCCCCGCCTGCTGCGGTTGAGCTTCGCTCCCGCTGCGGGCGGCCGTGCATGTGTGCTTCGCACGTCTGCGCTTTCGGCTCCGACTCCGGCCTTGCGGACCCAGCGGGTCCGATCACTCAGAGATAGAAGCTCCCCTCCACCACCGTGACGCATGGCCCGCCGAGCCATGCCTTTTCGCCCCGCTCGACTTTGGCCAGCCGCAGCGTCAGATCCCCGCCGCGCTTGCTTGCCTGATGCGCGGTAAAGCTGGTCCGCCCCAGCCGCTTGGCCCAGTAAGGGGTGAGCGCCGCGTGGGCCGATCCGGTGACGCTGTCCTCGTCCACTCCGCCGCCGGGCACGAACACGCGGCTGACGATGTCGGTCGCATCGCCCGGCGCGGTGACGATGAACTGGTCTTTGCCGAGTGCCTCCAAACCGCGGATGTCGGGCGAAAGGCCGCGCACTGCCGCTTCGTCGGCATAAAGGTAGATATTGTAGCCCAGCTCCGAACGAACCACTTGCTGCGGCTCGGCCCCCAGCAGCCGGATCGCTTCGGCCTGATTCTCAGCCGCGTCCGGTGCAGTGGCAATCGCCGGGAGCGCGAGTTCATAGGCATCGCCAGCGCGCACCACCTCCAGAACGCCCGATTGGCGTGTCCGGAACATGACCCTGTTCCCGCCGTCCCGCGTCAACAGCACATGCCCACTCGCCAGCGTCGCATGGCCGCACAGCGCGATTTCATAGGTCGGCGTGCACCAGCGCAGCTCCCAATCGGCCTCACCGGTCGTATCGCGCACGACGAAGGCGGTTTCGGCAAACAGGTTCTCGGCCCCGATCGCCACCAGCACATCATCGGGCAGCCATTCGTCCAGCACCATCACCGCCGCCTGATTGCCGCCGAAGGGCTGCGCGCTGAAGGCATCAACGTGCCAGTAAGGGATTGCCTGTGTCATTCGGGCCTCAGGGGTAAAGCAGCGTATCGGACCACGCCGATTCGGCGCTGGCGCGGATGAATTCGCGGCGGTCATGCAGCCGGTTTTCGCGGTCGATCCAGAACTCAATCCGGCGCGGGGAGAGCGTGAAACCCGTCCAGTGCGGCGGGCGCGGCACCTTGCCTGTCCTCTCGTGCGCGCCCCAGATTTCCTGCACCCGGTCGAGATAGGTCTGGCGATCCGGCAGCGGGCGCGATTGGTCGCTGGCGGCGCTGCCGACCTGGCTCTTGAACGGGCGCGAATGGAAATAGGCGTCGGCGGCTTCGGGTGTCACTTCGGTCAGCGGGCCTTCGATCCGGATCTGGCGGCGCAGGCTCTTCCAGTGGAACAGCAGCGCGGCCTGCATATTGGCGCGGATATGCCCGCCTTTCCGGCTCTCGGCGTTGGTGAAGAAGGTGAACCCGCCGCCCGCGATGGCGTGGCGCCCATGCCCCTTCAGCAGCACCATCCGTACCGACGGCGCAGCGTCAGCCGTGGCGGTGGCGAGCGCCATGGCGTTGGGATCGTTGATCTCGGCAGCCTTTGCATCGGCAAACCATTCGTCGAACAGGCCAAAGGGATCGGCTCCGGCGCGAATCACGCTATCGGCCAGCTGGGCATCATCTAGTGCGGGGGGATGGGGTTCGTTCATCGAAATGCCCTTCAAACTGAAGCAGGAGACAGATGAGAGACTGTCCAGAAGCGCAAAAACCGCCCGCCGCGAAGGATCGTTCCTGCGCCTGCGCTATCTAGGCAGGCAGCCCTCGCGGCGCAACGGTGATGCGCTGTCAGCAGTGAGCAGGAAAGCGGGGCGTCGGCCCGCTGTGTCGGTCTGGCCGCAACGCTGGATTCCGCCCGCAGCGACCTGATGGTGAATTTTGCCTGACGACTCCGCTTGCTCCCCGCTTGCGCAAGGCGACTGTCTCACCTAGCTAACGCACCATGCGCGATCCCTACAGCACGCTCGGCATTGCCCGCACCGCTTCCGAAGCGGACATCAAAAGCGCCTATCGCAAGCTTGCCAAGGAGCTGCACCCTGATCGCAACAAGGATAATCCCAACGCATCGGAGAAGTTCTCCGATGCCACCCGCGCCTATGATCTGTTGTCGGACAAGGCGAAGCGCGCGCAGTTCGACCGCGGCGAGATCGATGCCGAGGGCAACCCCGCCAATCCCTTCGCCGGAATGGGCGGACGCGGTGGCTATGGCCGAGCCAGTTACGGCGCCGGTCCCGGTGCCGGTGCCGGTGCCGGTGCCGGTGCCGGTGCCGGTGCCGGGCCGAATGGCGGCGATTTCGGCGGGTTCAACCCCGACGAGGTCGATCTGGGCGATCTGTTCGAAGGGCTGTTCGGCGGCCGAGCGCGCCAGCAGCAGCCACCAAACGCCCGGCGCGGCTTTGGGCGGCAGGCCCCGCCCCCGCCCCGGCGCGGCGCGGATATCCAGTACCGGCTCGCCGTGCCGTTCGTCGAAGCCGCTGCGGGCCGCGATCAGCGCATCACGCTGGCCGATGGCAAGGCGATCAGCCTGAAACTGCCCGCCGGGGTGGAAGACGGTACGATGATGCGTTTGAAGGGCAAGGGCCACCCTGGCACCGGCGGTCCGGGCGACGGGATCGTGATGGTCGAAGTCGGCACCCATCCCTTCTTCACCCGCGAGGGCGACAATATCCGCATGGACCTGCCGATCACGCTCGACGAAGCGGTGCGCGGGACCAAGGTGAAATGCCCCACGGTCGATGGCCCGGTGATGCTGACGATCAAGCCTGGATCGGGCGGCGGCACGGTGCTGCGGCTGGGGGGCAAGGGTTGGACCAAAAAAACCGGCGGCAACACCGCCGATGGCAAGCCCGAACGCGGCGATCAGCTGGTGACGCTGGAAGTCCAGCTCCCTACCGATCTCGCCGCACTGGAAGAACGTCTCGACGGATGGGTTGATACCGCACGACCGCGGGAGAAGTTCGGCCTGTAGATGCCGAACTTCAGGAAGCAACACCATAATGAGCGCCAACCAACTCCCCCCTCCAGAAGAGCGGGAAGTGCGCTCGCACTCGCCCGAGGCGCGGCGCAAGGCACGGGCGCGCGGCGAGAACCGGGATAGCGGGCTTAAGGCACGGCTGCGGCGGCAGCTGGGTCCGGGCACCAAGGTGTTCGAAGTGGCAGGCCGGGTGGCGGCGGGCACCTATACCGAAGGGTTCATCCATGCCGGGAACCTCGCCTATCTGGCAATGCTGGCGATCTTCCCGTTCTTCATCCTGGGCGCGGCGCTGTTCGAACTGATCGGCGGCCGCGAAAGCGCGGAAGGCATGATCGACGCGATCAGTGTTACCCTGCCGCCTACCGTCTCCGGGGTGATCACGCCGGTGGCTGAGGACGTGATCTATGCCCGGTCGGGCTGGCTGCTGTGGGCGGGCGCAGGGGTGGCGCTGTGGACCGTGACCAGCCTGATCGAGACGATCCGCGACATCCTGCGCCGCGCCTATGGCACCAAGTCGACCGCGGCTTTCTGGAAGACCCGGCTGCTCTCTGCAGGACTGATTCTGGCGGCGGTGCTGGTGCTGATGATCTCGCTGTTCGCGCAGGTGATGATCGGCGCTGCACAAGAGGTGATCCAGGCGTTCTTCCCGCAACTGGGCGAGCTGATCGATACCCTACGCCTGTCGCGAATCGTCCCCGCGGTGGGGTTGGCAGGATCGCTGTGGGTGCTGTTCTACACGCTTACCCCCCATGTTTACCGCGCGCGCCGCTATCCCAAGTGGCCCGGATCGCTGTTCACCACCGCGTGGTGGCTGGGCGTCACCGCCGCGCTGCCGGTAGTGCTGCGCAGCTTCTTCACCTATGATCTGACCTATGGCAGCCTTGCCGGGATCATGGTGACGTTGTTCTTTTTCTGGCTGATCGGGCTCGGCCTCGTTATCGGCGCACAATTGAATGCGGCGCTGACCGAGCCAGAGCGCGAGGAACAGCCCCCAGCCGAGGAGATGGCAGGATGAACGATAGCAACGGCACGCAGGATCGGGGCGGCACCCTAATGCAGGGTAAGCGCGGCTTGATCATGGGCCTCGCCAACGACAAGTCGCTGGCATGGGGCATCGCCAAGAAGCTGGCCGAACATGGTGCCGAACTGGCGTTCTCCTATCAGGGCGAGGCGCTGGCCAAGCGGGTGAAACCGCTAGCGGAGCAACTCGGCAGCGATTTCACCTTTGAATGCGACGTTTCCAGCATGGAATCGCTAGATGCGGCCTTTGCAACGCTGAAGGAGCGTTGGGACAGCATCGATTTCGTCGTCCACGCGATCGGCTATTCGGACAAAAACGAACTGCGCGGTCAATATGTCGACACCAGCCTCGACAACTTCCTGATGACCATGAACATTTCCGCCTATTCGCTGGTGGCGATTACCCAGCGCGCGGCGGCGATGATGCCCGAAACCGGCGGGGCGATCGTGACGCTGAGCTATTACGGCGCGGAAAAGGTAATCCCGCACTACAACGTGATGGGCGTGGCCAAGGCGGCGCTGGAGACCAGCGTCAAATATCTCGCCAACGACCTCGGCCCGCGCAACATTCGCGTGAACGCGATCAGCGCCGGGCCGATCAAGACGCTGGCCGCGAGCGGGATCGGCGATTTCCGCTATATTCTCAAATGGAACGAGCTGAACGCGCCGCTGCGCCGCAATGTCACGATCGACGATGTCGGCGGGGCCGGGCTTTACCTGCTGTCCGACCTGTCATCAGGCGTCACCGGCGAGACCCATCACGTCGATGCGGGTTATCATGTCGTGGGGATGAAGCAGGAAGACGCGCCCGATATAGCACTGGGGTGATATGGTCGGGGAGATGGAGGCGTGAAGTGCCCTTTCATCAATCACGTCGTTGTATCATAGCCTTTGCTTTATTTGGGTTCGCTTGGCTTATATTAAACAGCCACGGGTGCGGCAGCCGCGGGTAGTGCATTTCACGCCCCCCTATGGATCCCCAAAATATATGCCGAAATATTGTCCAAGCGGTGCGATCACCATGGTTGGGTCAGACATGACCAGCGCCCACAGATTGAAGCTGACCGATGCAATACGCCAAGTGTCGCCGGCACACAGACACCGGAAAGGCGAGCTGCGATTGCGGCCGGGCTATCGTTCGATAGGGAGAACTACAGAACTGGTGAGTTCAACACGGCAGCGATTTATCAGCGGACCTTATCAGGCCTCGCCTTCGCTTCGGCCTTGAGCTCCTCAATGCGTTGAGAGCAAATCTCATGCACAACGCGGCCGAGCCCCTCGATCTGCGAGCCAAGCCATTGGAGTTCTTGGCTCGTGACGCGGTAATGCTTCGAGTAGCGCGCCTTGACGTAGGCGTCCTTGAGCTTTTCGAAAAGCGCACGATCGCGCTTCGTCTCGCGTGGCCAGACATAGGTGAGGCGCGGGTCGATCCGCTCGGCTTGGGTACGCAGGAAGCCGAGATTGTGGACGTGCGGAGTGTAGAAGGTGCAGACCAGCAAAACCGAGTGGTAAAGGCGCTCGACGGTCTGGTGCAAATCGAAAGCTGCATTCTTGTAGAATTGGCTCGCAATGTCGAATTTCGCGATCTCATAGCGCTTCATCGCGGCCGGATACCACTCCTCAAAATACTCCTGCGCCATGGCAAGCGCCTGCGTTGGCGTCTTGGGCTTGGGCGTGTGGAGCTCGGTGTTGTCGGACTGGTAGACCGCGATGCCTTCGGCCTTCACATCCATGAAGAAATACCGCCCATGGGCAAGCCCGTCGTTCACCTCCTGCAGGGTGTGGACGATGAAATTGACCGGCGTCTGCATCGTGCCGGTCACGCCATACTCGCGCATCAGCCGCTCATCCAGCTTGGACCAGTACTTCACGCGGTCGGTGAGCCGCTTGTCACTGACAATGATCAGCAGATCGAAGTCTGAACGGTAGCCCTTGGCGGTGTGGGGTTCGTCGACCCAAGTGCCGCGCGCATAGCTGCCATAGAGGATCACCTTGAGGATGCGCCCAGCCTTCTTCCATTCGTGCTTGGCGAGCGCGAAAGCGTCGTCGAACTCCCTCGAAGATCAGCTGCACCACGCGCTCAAGCTCGCGCTGCTTTTGCGGGGGCAGATGATCGAGATCGGTGCGCATCACTGTACTCTAGCAAGCCATTGAACAGCTTGCACCTCCCCTCTGCAAAGGCGCGCCGCGACGGCGCACCCCAAAGCGCTGAGGAGCGGTGCACCGGTGTGCGGCCCTATGCCTCTCGTCCGGCCCGCCGCCAGATCGGCGCAATCTCACCGGTCTATCGCGCAACTGGACAAAGTGGTCCTTCCACCACTGCGACATTTCGGCGCGCTCAAGTTCGCGATGCTTTCGCGGTGGGGATGTCGATGCCCTAGCTCCGATATCAGCTTACCCCGTGGGTCTCCCCATAACGTCTCGGATTAAACCAGCGATCCTCGTAACCACGGGTGCAATTTTGAAGTCGAGTTGCTGTCAACCTTGAAATTTTTGGACAGATTTTGATTCTCTAAGCATCTTAGGACTCCAAGGTCTGTGGCCGGAAATCCGCAGACTCTAGAGCAGCGGCTGCCACCAGCGCTCATTCTCGAGATACCACCGCAGGGTTTGGCGCAATCCGGTCTCGAACCCCTGCTCCGGGGCGTAGTCCAGTTCGGAGCGCGCCTTGGTCTCGTCGATCGCGTAACGACGATCATGGCCTGCCCGGTCGGTGACGAAGGTCTTGAGCGTATCAGTGCGTTCGCCCTGCGCAGCCGGCGCCGCAGGGTAGCGCTGGGCCAGCCCGTCTATCTCGGCAAAGGCACGGTCCACTTCGGCGCAGACCGTATCGATCACAGTCATGTTGGGCAATTCTGCCCCGCCACCAATATTGTAGGTTTCGCCCGGGCGTCCGCGGAGCAGACAGGCCTCGATCCCGCGGCAATGATCCTCAACATGCAGCCAGTCGCGCACGTTCATCCCGTCGCCGTAGATCGGGAGGTTGCGCCCGTGCAGCGCGTTCAGAAGGAACAGCGGGATCAGTTTTTCGGGATACTGGTACGGGCCGTAGTTGTTCGAGCAATTGCTGGTCGTCACCTCGAGCCCGAAGGTGTGGTGGTATGCGCGCACCAGATGGTCGGACGCGGCCTTGCTCGCCGAATAGGGCGAATTGGGGGCATAGGGCGTGATCTCGGAGAACGCCGGATCATTCGGGCCGAGCGAACCGAACACTTCGTCAGTGGAGATGTGATGGAAGCGGTGGGGCTGGCCGCTGCCCGCCAGCCAGACCGCACGCGCCGCCTTCAGCAGGCTGTTGGTCCCCAGGATGTTGGTATCGATGAAGGCATCGGGACCGCTGATCGAGCGGTCGACATGGCTCTCGGCTGCAAAATGCACCACTGTCGTGATGGCATGATCGCGCAGCAGTTGCTCGACCAGCGCGGTGTCGCGGATATCGCCTTCGATCAGCTCGGCATTGGCTGCGCCTTCAATCGTCGAGCGATTGCCGGCATAGGTCAGCGCATCGAGCACGATTACCCTGTCGTCGGGATGATGCGCGTTCCAGTAATGGACGAAATTGCCGCCGATAAATCCGGCCCCGCCGGTCACAAGCACATTAGCCACGTTTTGCTTCCTCTTCGAGCATCAGGCGCAGGTTTGCGCGCCAGGGCACCGGCGC
>NZ_JAMWYX010000007.1 GCF_024305245.1 Erythrobacter sp. | reverse complement strand
GCTCGATGCGATCCCCGGTTCGGGCGCGTCTGCCCGCCGCCGCCGCCCAAGGTGGAGCGCCCGCGGGCAGACGCGCCCGAACCGGGGATCGCATCGAGCGGCTCTTCCAGCGCGGCGACGATATCGCCCTGACTGCGCTCGCGCTCGTCCCAGTCGGCTAGCGTTGCGGTGACTTGAATGAGGTTGGGATCGTAACGCCCGACAATCGCGAGCGTGGACTGGATCTCCCCGCTTTCCTCC
This sequence comes from Erythrobacter sp., assembly GCF_024305245.1. Lineage (GTDB taxonomy): Bacteria > Pseudomonadota > Alphaproteobacteria > Sphingomonadales > Sphingomonadaceae > Erythrobacter. The sequence goes on along the minus strand of NZ_JAMWYX010000007.1, from coordinate 172,115 downwards.
AAGGGCGCGAGCACCGCCTCGATCTGGTCCATCTGGCGATCCATGAAGGCAAGGCCAGTTCCGTCTGGCCCGCGCGCCCAGACATAGAAGGTGGCGCGGTCTTCTTCCGGCACAAGTTCCTCGTCGATCTGGGTGTAGGTCAAACCCGCCCCGAACAATGCCAGCAGGCACACGAGCACCACCCGCCATGGCCGCGCAATGCAGGCAGTGACCAGCCTGTCGTAACGTCGGGCGAAACCGGTGGCGAAGCGTTGCAGACGCGGATGGGGATCGGCCCCGTCACCGGCAAGGTCGACCTTCGCGGCCAGCGCGGGCACAAGACTGACCGCAACGAATGTCGACAGGATCACCGCAATCGCCAGCACGAATCCGAATTCGCGGAACAATCGCCCCGTTTCGGACGGCAGGAAACTGATCGGCACGAACACCGACACCAGCACCGCAGTGGTCGCGATTACCGCGAAATAGACCTGCCGCGTCCCCAGCACCGCCGCCGCCTTGCGTCCCAGCCCCTGCTCCTTCTGCAGGCGCTGCGCATTCTCCAGTACGACGATGGCATCATCGACCACCAGACCCGTCGCCAGCACCAGTGCGAGCAGCGTAAGCAGGTTGATCGAGAACCCCAGCGCCCAAATCCCCGCGACCACGCCGATCAGCGCCACCGGGATTGCGGTGCTGGGGATGAGGGTCGGTTTGAGATGACCGAAGAACAGGTAGATCACCGCCATGACCACCAGCACGGTGACGACCAGCGTCACCGCCACCTCGCGCACCGATACGCGGATGAATTCGGCATCGTCGGAGATCACCCCGATCGAAATGTCGTCGAACCGCGCATCGAGCCGCTCCGCCGCAGCACGGGTCGCATCGGAGATGGCGATGGTGTTGGAATTGGCCTGCCGGACCACGCCCAGCCCGATCACCGGCTCTCCGTCGAGCCGGACATAGCTGGTGGCATCGGCAGGCGCGAAATAGCTTTCCGCGACATCGCCGATCGTCACCTCGCCCTGAATCACCACTTCGGCGATACGGGCAGGATCGGCGGCGGTGGCCTCGGCCCGCACCAGCAAGTTCTGCGCATCGGAGCGGAACGATCCGACCGGCGTATCGAACGGTGCCTGTCGCAGCGCCGCGGCGACATCGCTCATCGTCAGGCGGAAACGTGCAAGCCGGATCGGATCGACCGCGACCCTGAGCTGCGTCGGACGTGTGCCGAAGGTGTCGATATTCGCCACGCCTTCGGCCGCCAGCAGTTCGGGAATGATATCGTTTTCGACGATCCGCGTGAGTTCGGCGACGTCATAGCTGCGGCTGGACACGGCCAGCGTCATGATCGCCTCGGCATCCTGATCGGCCTTGACCACCTGAATCTGCTCGGTGCGCTCGGGCAGGTCGCGGGTCACCCGGCTGACCGCCTCGCGCAAGTCCGATGCGGCGGTATCGAGGTCGGTGCCGGGATTGAACTCAACCCGGATGCGGCTGCTGTTCTCCTCGCTGGAGGAACGTATATTGCGCACTCCGTTGACCCGCGCGGCGGCGTTCTCCAGCCGCGAGGTGATCTCGGCGTCGATGGTCTCGGGCGCCCCTCCCGGCAGCGTCGCAGTGACGGTGACGATCGGGCGGTCGACATTCGGCAATTCGCGCACCTCGGTGCCGAGCAACGCGGCGATCCCGGCGATCACGATCAGCAGGTTGAGCACGATGACCAGCAGCGGCCGCTTGACCGCCAGCAGCGGGAGATCGGTGCGGCGGCTCATTACGGTGCGACCTCGACTGTCGCGGCTTCGCGCACAGGAGGCTTGACCAGCGTCACTGCCTGACCCTCGCGCAGCTTCTGTACGCCTTCGACGATGATCGACGTGCCCTTGGCGATGTCGGCTTCCAGCAGCGCCAGCCCGTCACGGCGCGCAGCGATGGTGATCGGCACGCGCACCGCCTTGCCATCGCGCACGGCGAAGATTGACGAGCCATCGCCCGTCCACATCACCGCCGCTTCGGGCACCGCCGGGCGCAATTGCCCGCTATCGGCGAACCGCACGGCAAAGCTCATGCCGGGGCGAAAGCGGTCTGCGGAATTGTCGATCACGGCGCGTGCACGATAGCTGCGCTGTTCCAGTTCGATATTGCTGTCGACCGCTTCGATGGTGGTGGAAATCGTCCGGTCGGGATCGGCAAACGGCACCACCTCGACGCTTTGGCCGGGACGCAGGCGCCTAAACACCGCCTCGGGCGCATTGAAATCGATGTACAGCCGCCCGCGCTGGTCGATCTGGGCCACCAGCGTCGCTGGCGTAACGCGGTCGCCGGGGTCGAGTTCGGTGAAACTGACATGGCCGCCGAACGGTGCGCGTATGGTACGTTCGGACAGCGCGAGCGCGGCCTGATCGCGCTCGACCTGCGCCGCGGCGAGCGCGGTTTCGCCCGCCTCGATCTGGCTGTCGGACAATGCGCCGGTATCCTCGATCCGGCGATAGCGGGCGAGCAACTGCCGCGCCTCTTCCACCCGGACTTCGGCGAGCTTCAGCGCCAGCCGCTCGGCCCGCGCGTCAAGCTCGACCAGCACAGCGCTCTGCCGCACGAACGCGCCGGGGCTGAACCGCACTGCGGCAACCCGGCCCGAAACCTCGGGGAAAATCTCGGCCGAACGCGCTGCACGCGCCGTGCCGACCGCTTCGACGACATCCTCGTCGGCGAGCATGCGCACGGGCTCGGCCACCACGGCAACTTCACGCTCGTCGGCGCGTTGTTCGTCGGCAGAGCAGGCGGCCAGCAGCGCCATGGCCGCCAGGGAAAGGATAAATCGCATCGGTTCGGGGTATTTCGTATCTCTGCAGGTTTGTCCAACTAACCACGCCCGCGGCATAGGGTTCCCCCGGGTCGGCCAAAGCGAAGCCGCGCTTGGCGCTTGCCGGGCACGCAGGCCCGCGCCATGATCGGTGCACAAGAGCAACAGGGCAAAGGATCGGCGATGAGGCACATGGGGCAGACGAACCGGAATTCGGTTATGCTGGCGGCACTGGCGGCGATCGCGATGCCCCCTGCCATTCTGTCCGCCGCGCCAGTCCGTGCCGAAGAGACGGCGCCGATCGCGATGAGCGAAACCGAGCAAGCTGCTCCCGCCTTGCCGCCAATCCTGTCCCCGCGCGAACGGGCTGCGCTGGAAAACCGTATTCTGGCCGAGCGGCTCGATACCATTATTCCCGCAATCATGCGCGAACAGGGCATCGATCTGTGGCTGCTGATGGCGCGCGAATATTTCGAGGAGCCGGTGGTCGCATCGATGCTCGATGCCGAAAACATGCATGCCCGCCGCCGGACGATCCTGATCTTCCACGATCCGGGCGAAGGGCGGCCGGTCGAACGGCTGACTGTCAGCCGCTATGGCTTGGGCGGACTGTTCGAGCCGGCCTGGAACCCGGACGAACAGCCCGACCAGTGGGAGGCCGTGGCAGCACTGATCGCCGCGCGCGATCCGGAGAAGATCGCGATCAACACCTCCGACCTTACCCAGTTCGGTGACGGCATGACGCTGAGCCAGCACAGGCTATTCATGGCCGCACTGCCCGAGCGTTTCCATGACAGGGTCGTTTCCGGAGAGCGTCTGTCGGTCCGCTGGCTTGAAACCCGCACCCCGGCTGAAATGGCGCTTTACCCCGGCATCGTGCGCACCGCCCACGCGGTGATCGGCGAGGCGTTTTCGCGCAACGTCATCACCCCCGGCGTGACGACCGCTGAGCAGGTGCAGTGGTGGTATCGTGACCGGCTGATCGGGCTCGGCCTCGATCCGTGGTTCCACCCCTCGGTCGCGATCCAGCGGCAAGGGCGCGAGGGCATGATCGAAGGCGAGGAGGTGATCCAGCCGGGCGATCTGCTGTGGACCGATTTCGGCATCACTTACCTGCGGCTCAACACCGATACCCAGCATCTGGCCTACGTGCTCAAACCGGGCGAGACCGAGGCGCCCGCAGGCTTGCGCGCCGGGCTGGCGAACAGCAATCGGGTGCAGGATTTCCTGACCCGCGCCTTCGCGGTCGGGCGCAGCGGTAACGAAGCGCTCGCTATCGCGCGCGCCGATGCGATTGCGGCGGGGCTAGACCCGTCGATCTACACCCACCCGATCGGCCACCACGGGCACGGCGCGGGGCCGAGCATCGGTTTCTGGGACAACCAGAACCCCGACCCGCGCGGGGACGGCGCAATCAACGCCGACACCGCATGGTCGATCGAGCTGACATCCTATGCCAGCGTGCCCGAATGGGGCGGCCAGAGGGTGGATTTCCGTACCGAGGAAGATGCCTTCTTCGATGGCGAAACCGTGCGTTTCATCGACGGACGGCAGACCGAGATCACGCTGATCCCGTCGGATTAGGGCCGATCAGCGCGCAGGGATGCTCGACGAACCGATTCCGCGTGCGTTCGTCTTTACCCGGTAAACGTCGGACAGCGCGGTGATGTAAAGCTCGGAAAGATCCGGCCCGCCCCACGCAAGGTTCGTCGCGCGCTTGGGCGTTTCAAGCCGGGCGATCAGCTTTCCGTCGGGCGCGACCACGCACAGCCCGCCGGGACAAGTGAAATAGACTTGCCCTTCGCTGTCCACCCGCACCCCGTCGACCCGGCCCTGCTTGCCCTCGTCGGTCACATCGACCACCAGCCGCTTGCCCGAAGCGGTGCCATCGGCGGCGATGTCATAGGCCCAGACCGTCTGCGTCGCCGTATCGCCGACATACAGCACGCTTTCGTCGGGCGAAAAGGCGAGGCCGTTGGGCCGGGCAAGCGCATCGTCGATCAGCACCATGCGCCCTGTCGCTTCGTCGAAGCCATAAATGCCGTTGAACCCGACCTCGGCCTCGCGCTTGACCCCCTGATAGGCGCTGCCGAGGCCGTAGGGCGGATCGGTGAAGAAGATCATGCCGTCGGATGCGCGCACCACCACGTCATTGGGGCTGTTGAGATGCCTGCCCTCATACTCCGCCACCACGGTCTGCCGCCCGCCTTCGGGCGTCCAGCGGGTGATCTCGCCGCTGCCGTGTTCGGCATTGAGCAGCCGCCCTTCGCGATCAAATGTGTGACCGTTGGCCAGGGCAGACGGGGTATAGAGTACCGTCGGCGGCCCTTCTGCCGGCGTCATCACATAAACCGTATCGCCCGGAATATCGCTGAAGATCACCCGCGTCCCGTCCCACACCGGGCCTTCGGTGAAGGTGTATCCATCTGCCACCAGTTCCAGACTGCCGGGGACGAACACGCCATCATCGGCCTTCGGCGCAGGGTCGACCGATTGCGCCAATGCGCCGCTGGCCGCGAATGCCGCCAACCCCGCCACATATGCCCATAGCTTGTCCATTGGCCTGCTCCTTGCCACCGTGCTGTTGCAACAGCCTGCCCCTTTGCGCCCCAGTGTGCCAGCACTTTTGAGGGGAAGCGTGCTCTTGCCAGCGCGGGCCAGCATCGCCATTGGGGAGGCAGAGACAGGAGACACTTTCCCATGCGTCAGATCGACCATTTCATCGTCGGCGACAGCCCCGCGCCAGTGCGCAAGCACGCCATCTGGAACCCCTCGACCGGCGAAGTGCAGGCCGAAGTCGCCCTAGGCGATGCCGCGCTGCTGGCCCGCGCGATGGAGACTGCCAAGCGCGTGCAGCCAGCCTGGGCCGCCACCAACCCGCAGCGCCGCGCGAGGGTGATGTTCGCCTTCAAGGAACTGGTCGAGGCGAATATGCAGGACCTCGCCGAAATGCTCTCCAGCGAGCACGGCAAGACCGTGCCCGATGCGCGAGGCGACGTGCAGCGCGGGCTGGAAGTGATCGAATATGCTTGCGGCCTCCCGCAGATCATGAAGGGTGAATACACCCACGGCGCAGGTCCGGGGATCGATGTCTATTCGATGCGCCAGCCGCTCGGCATCGGTGCGGGCATCACCCCGTTCAACTTTCCCGCGATGATTCCGATGTGGATGTTCGGCATGGCAATCGCAGCCGGAAACGCCTTCATCCTGAAGCCTTCCGAGCGCGACCCCAGCGTACCGGTGCGACTTGCCGAACTGTTCCTCGAAGCTGGCGCGCCCGAGGGGCTGCTGCAGGTCGTCCACGGTGACAAGGAGATGGTCGACGCGATCCTCGACCACCCCGATATCGCCGCGATCAGCTTCGTCGGTTCCTCCGACATCGCGCAATATATCTACTCACGCGGAACCGCGAACAACAAGCGGGTGCAGGCGTTCGGCGGGGCCAAGAACCATGGGATCGTGATGCCCGATGCCGATCTCGATCAGGTGGTCAATGATCTCGCAGGCGCGGCCTTCGGCTCGGCGGGCGAACGCTGCATGGCGCTGCCGGTGGTGGTGCCGGTGGGCGAGGATACGGCCAACCGGTTGCGCGAAAAGCTGCTCCCCGCAATCGCCGCCCTGCGCATCGGCGTCTCCAGCGATCCCGACGCGGACTACGGCCCGGTGGTCACGCCCGAACACAAGGCGCGGATCGAGCAATGGATCGGCGTGGCGGAAGATGAAGGCGCGGAAATCGTCGTCGACGGGCGAGGGTTCTCGCTTCAGGGTCATGAAAAGGGCTTCTTTGTCGGCCCGACGCTGATCGATCACGTCACCCCGCAGATGAAGAGCTATCAGGAAGAGATCTTCGGCCCCGTCCTCCAGATCGTGCGCGCCGATGATTTCGAACACGCGCTGCGCCTGCCGTCCGAACACCAGTATGGCAACGGCGTCGCGATCTTCACCCGCAACGGCCACGCCGCGCGCGAATTCGCCGCGCGGGTCAATGTCGGCATGGTCGGCATCAATGTGCCGATCCCGGTGCCGGTCGCGTACCACTCCTTTGGCGGGTGGAAGCGGTCGGGCTTCGGCGATATCGACCAGTACGGCACCGAAGGTCTGCGGTTCTGGACCAAGAACAAGAAGGTCACCCAACGCTGGCCCGATGGCGGGATGGACGGCAGCAACGCCTTCGTGATCCCGACGATGGGGTGAGGGGCATGCGCAAGGCTCTCCAGTTCGTCCCGGCGCTCGGCGTCGCTCTTGCTCTTTCGGCCTGTAGCCCTGCGAGCGACGATGTCCCGCCCGCAGACGCCGCGGCAGACAGCCCGAAACAGGAGGACCCTTCCGGCGCCGACTACGGCGCGGGGATCGCGACGGCCCCGATCCCGGCGCAGTTCCACGGCATATGGGACGTGCCCGGTGGCAGCTGCGATCCGGCTTCGGAGCAGCGCGTCGAAATCGACGCTCGGCGTATCCTGTTCTACGAAAGCGTGGGTAACGTGATTGGCACAACCGGGGAAGGTGACCGGATTGCCGCCAGCCTCTCGATGGAGGGCGAGGGTGACGCGTGGGCCACGCAATACCAGCTTGTCCTCGACGGCGACCGGTTGAGCATGGAGGATGTCGGCCTGCCCGAAGGCGGCGATGCAATCGTGCGGGTGCGCTGCTCCGACTAGGCTTCCCCGGCCTCGATCGTCGCAATCACTTGATCGAGCCACCCACGTGGTTCGGGATCGTCGCCCACATGCGCGACGAATTCCTGCCCGCGCGACACCGCCTGCAAGCGCCCATCCTCACCCCAGCGCCAAGGTGCATCGTGGCAGCTGAGTCCGGTGCGGGTGAGCCATTCAGGCACGATCCACTGGCTCGGCTTCTGCCCCGGGGCGGTCAGCCGCAAACACGCGGGCGCAGTCTTCGCAGTCGCCCCGCGTCCGACATAGAGCATGTCATTGGAACCATGCAGCCCGAAGGCGTGGGGCTGGCCCATCGTGCGATATTGCGCGCGGGTATCCTCGTCGCAGGTGACCAGATCGATGCGCTGCTCGATGGCGAGATAACCGAAGATGCGGTGGTGCCGCCCTTCCCCTTCGCTATCGAACAGGCCGAAGAACAGGAAGACATCGCCTGTCGTCACGCCCTGCTTCACCAGATGTCCCTGCGCCGCATGGCACTGGCCCAGAACAGCGGTGCCATCGGCAAGGAACATGGGATCGTGATGACAGGCATCGCCCGCACCCAACCGCCCCCGACTTGCCTTCGCGGCGTGTGCGCCCAGCCCCAGATCGCCATAGGTGACGGGCGAAAGCCCTTTGCTATCGGGGATCGGCAGGCTCAGCGGACAGCCCCCGACGATCGGCGAAGGCCCGCCGCCCGAGGTGCCGTCAAAACCCTTGCGGGAGAACATGATGCGCATCACCTCTCATCGCCCTACCCGCTTTGTTGCGCAAGCCGCACCATCCAAGCTTGGCTTTTGTGCTCACAAGCGGCTAAGGGCCGCGCGCTATGGTGAACGACGTAAAGGCTACCGCGCTCGTGATGGCGGGCAAGCGTTCGGGTGTGCTCGATCCGCTTGCCGAGCGTGCGGGCGTCTCGCAGAAGGCAGTGGTGCCGGTCAACGGCGTGCCGATGATCGAGCGCGTGGTGGCGCAGGTCGCCGCCTGCCCCGCCATTGGCGCGATCCGCGTGGTTGCGCATGACGAGGGCGAGATCGCCCGCCTGCCGACCATCGCCGCACTGATCGCGGAGGGCCGTCTTTCGATGGTTGAGGGCCGCTTCAACATCGTCGACAGCGTTTTTGCCGGGTCGCAGGGCGCCGATTTCCCGCTGCTGATCACCACCGCCGACAATTGCCTCGTCACGCCCGAAGGCTACGCCGAATTCGTCGCCGCATGCCTTGCGGCGGATGCAGGCGGCGCGGCGGCACTGGCCCGACGCGAGGACGTTCAGACCGCCGACCCGATCGGGCAAAAGCGGTTCTACGAATTCCGCGACGGAGCCTATTCCAACTGCAACACCTACTGGCTCGGCAGCGCCGAGGCGCTCTCGGCTGCCGAGATCATGCGCGAGGGCGGGCAGTTCATCAAATTTCCGCGCCGCATCATCAAGGCGTTCGGGCTCATAAACCTGATCCGCTTCCGCATGGGCTGGGGTTCGAAGGAAAAACTTTTCGCGCAAATTTCGCGCCGGTTCGGGTTCAAACTGGTGCCGGTGGTGCTGTCCGACGGGCATTTCGCCATCGATGTTGATAACGAACGCACTTTTGCGGTGACCGAGAAAATCCTCAAGCGGCGCGAGGGCGATCGCACCACCCCTGCAGCGGCGCCAGACCCGCACAGCGCCGGCTGATACCGGTCAAGACCCGGCACGGCATGAAACGGCTGTTTTCCAATATGGGCTGGCTGCTGGGCGGGCGCGGGTTCAACGCGGTGCTCAGCCTCGTCTACCTTGCGCTCGCGACGCGGGCGCTGGGAACGATAGGCTTTGGCCATTTCGCGCTGATCGTGGCGCTGGGGCAGGCCATCACCGGGCTGGCCAATTTCCAGACCTGGCAATTCATCGTGCGGTGGGGCGCCAACGGCGACGGCGGCAGCGTCGATCCCGCCAAGGCAGCCGAAGCGACCGGCTTTGCAATTGCGCTAGATTTCGTGTCGGTGGCGCTCGGCATCGCACTGGCCGGTGCGATGATACTGAGCGCGCCGTATTGGCTGGAAGTGCCGCCCGATCTGTTGTGGCTCGCCTTCGCCTATTGCGTGGTATCGCTCTCCGCGATCCGCACCACGCCGACCGGCATCCTGCGGCTCCATTTCCAGTACGCCAAGGCCACCGGAGCCGAAGCAGTGCAGCCGCTGATCCGCGCTGTCGGTGCGGGGCTGGCCTTCGTCTTCATGCCCACGGTGACGGGCTTCATCATTGCCTATGCGGTGGCAGAAGTGGCAGTCGCAATATCGCTTTGGCTGGTGGCGGCACGGGTTCAGCCGTTGCATTGGCAAGCAGTGAGCCTGAAGACGATTCCCGCACGCCACAGGGATGCCTGGCGGTTCGTCGTGTCGACCAACCTTTCGGGCAGCCTCTCGATCGCGGGCAAGCAGGTGATGATCCTGCTGGTCGGCACTTTCGGCGGTGCGGCGCTGGCGGGGGGCTTCCGGGTGGCGAGCCAGCTGGGGCAGGCGCTGGTGAGCCTTGCCCAAACCGTGTCCAAGGCGATCCTGCCCGAACTCGTCCACGCGCGCGAGAACGCAGTGGAGATCGCGCGGCGCATGGCGAACATCGCCGCCGTGGGCGGCGTGATCGCGGTGGTCACCGCACTGGTGTTCGGGCGGGTCGGACTGGAACTGATCGCGGGCGACGAATTCGGCGTGTTCTATTGGGCGATGGTGATCCTTGCCATCGCAGGCGCGGTCGAACTGGTCGGCGCGAGCCTTGAGTCGCTGCTGGTTTCGGCGGGCAAGGCGCATATTTCATTCATCGTGCGCGCGGTGCCGACGGTGCTGGCGCTGGTCTTCCTGGACGCAGCAATCGACTGGAACGGCGCCAAGGGCGCGGCCTTCGCAATGCTCGGATCAAGCTCGCTGGCAGTGATCGGCTTCTATGTCGCGATCCTCAACCTCAGCCAGATCCGGCTGGTGGTGGAGCCGGAGGATGCGGCGGCGGAGGAGCAGCCACTGCCCGCCCCTCCGCCCGAACGCTAGATCACCCCTCGAACGCCAACTTGGGCTTTCTGGCCGCTGCCGTTTCATCGAGCCTGCGGCGGGGCGCATAATAGGGCGCCTGCTTCAATGCCTCGTCGCCTGCCAGAGCGCGTTCCACCACGGCGCGAAATGCGGTGATGAACTGGTCGATGGTGGCCTTGCTCTCGGTCTCGGTCGGTTCGACCAGCATCGCGCCGTGCACCACCAGCGGGAAATACACCGTCATCGGGTGATAGCCCTCGTCGATCAGGCCTTTCGCCACGTCGAGCGTAGAGAGGCCGCCGGTGAAATCCTTGTCGCCGAACAGCGCCTCATGCATGCACGGGCCGGAGCCTGCGAAGGGCGCGTGGAGAATGTCCTCCATGCTGCGCAGGATGTAATTGGCGTTGAGCACCGCATCCTCGGCCACCTGCTTCAGCCCGTCCGCGCCGTGGCTGAGCATATAGGTGAGCGCGCGGGTGAACATGCCCATCTGGCCATGAAACGCAGTCATGCGCCCGAAGCTGGGGCCGCGCTCCTCGCGGTTTTCCTCCTCGACGAGATAGAACGTACCGTCGGTCTGCTGGCGCACGAATGGCAGCGGGGCATAGGGCGCGAGCGCTTCCGACAGCACCACCGGCCCCGAACCCGGCCCGCCGCCGCCATGCGGGGTGGAGAAGGTCTTGTGCAGGTTGATGTGCATGGCATCGACGCCGAGGTCGCCCGGGCGCACCTTGCCGACGATGGCGTTGAAGTTCGCCCCGTCGCAATAGACGTAACCGCCCGCCGCGTGGACCGCATCGGCGATTTCGCGGAAGTCCTTTTCGAACAACCCGCAGGTGTTGGGATTGGTGATCATCACCGCCGCCACGTCGGGGCCCAGCCGCGCCTTCAGCGCCGCCACATCGACCCGGCCTTCGGGCGTCGCGGGAATATCCTCGACCCGGTAATTGGCGAAGGCGGCGGTGGCGGGGTTGGTGCCGTGGGCACTTTCGGGCACCAGCACCACTTCACGCGCATCGCCGCGCGCCTCGTGGGCGGCGCGGATCGCGAGGATACCGCAGAGTTCGCCGTGCGCGCCGGCCTTCGGGCTCATCGCGACGGCGGGCATGCCGGTCAGCGTGCACAGCCAACCGCCCAGCTGGTGGATCACGTCCAGCGCGCCCTGCACCGCGTTCTGCGGGCTGAGCGGGTGGACATCGGCAAACCCCGGCAGGCGCGCGACCTTCTCGTTCAGGCGAGGATTGTGCTTCATGGTGCAGCTGCCGAGTGGGAAGAAGCCCAAGTCGATTCCGTAGTTCTGGCGGCTCAGGCGCGTATAGTGGCGTACCGTTTCCGGTTCGGTCAAGCCGACGAGGCCGATCGCTTCGCTGCGCCCGAGCGCGCCAAGGCGGGTCGGCGCATCCGCGTCAACCGGCGGCAGATCGACCCCGGTCACATCGCTGCGACCGATTTCGAACAACAGCGGTTCTTCCAGCATCAGCGCGCGGTTGCCGGTGGTGGTGGCGGGGCCGTTATGCATCCCGTCTTCGGAGGCGATCATAGCGGGCTTCCAGCCGGATTGGTTGGGGGCGTTCATGCTACGGACTCCTTGATGCTGGCTTCAAGTTCGCGGGCGAGCGCCTCGATATCCTCTTGGGTCGCGGTTTCGGTCACGGCGACCAGCAACGCGTGTTCGAGCGCGGCCACGCCGGGGTAGAGCCTGCCCAGCGATACCCCGCCCAGTACGCCGCGATCCGCCAGATCGCGCACGATCTCGCGCGCGGGCTTGCCTTCGAGGATCAGCGTGAATTCGTTGAAGAAGGCGGTGTTGAGCACCTTTACCCCGGGCACCTTGGCCAGCCGGTCGGCAGCAAGGCAGGCAAGCCGGTGGTTTTCCGCCGCCAACTCGCGCAGGCCGCGTTCGCCCAGCAGCGTCATGTGGACGGTAAAGGCCAGCGCGCACAGGCCCGAATTGGTGCAGATGTTGCTCGTCGCCTTCTCGCGGCGGATGTGCTGTTCGCGGGTGGACAGCGTCAGCACAAAGCCGCGTTTCCCCTCCGCATCCGTGGTCTCGCCGCACAGGCGGCCCGGCATCTGGCGCACATGCTTGGGATCGCGCACCGCGAACAGGCCGAGATACGGCCCGCCGAATTGCAGCCCGACGCCCAGCGACTGGCCTTCTCCCACGACGATATCCGCGCCCATCTCGCCCGGCGAACGGATCGCGCCGAGCGCTACGGGTTCGGTATTGACCACCACCAGCAGCGCGCCCTTGGCGTGGGCAGCTTCGGCCACCGGGGTCAGATCGCTGATCCGGCCGAGAATGTCGGGATATTGCACCACCACGCAGGCGGTCTCGTCATCGATCCGGGCCATCAGGCCATCGAGATCGGGCTCGGCGGTGATGGCCGGCTGCGCATCGGCGATTTCGTCGCCGGTGAAACTCGCCATGGTCCTGACCACTTCGGCATAATGCGGGTGCAGCGCGCCCGACAGCACTGCGCGCTTGCGGCGGGTGACGCGGGTCGCCATCGCCACCGCCTCCCAGCACGCGGTCGAGCCATCATACAGCGAGGCATTGGCCACCGCGCAGCCATACAGCCGCGCGACCTGCGTCTGGAACTCGAACAGCATCTGCAGCGTGCCCTGCGCGATTTCCGGCTGATAGGGCGTGTAGGCCGTCAGGAACTCGCCGCGCTGGATGATCGTGTCGACGCTCGCCGGAACGTGGTGCCGGTATGCGCCTGCGCCGAGGAAGAACGGCACTTCGCCCGCCACCAGGTTCTTTGCCGCCAGCTTTTTCATGTGGCGTTCGACCGCCATCTCGCTCGCGTGCATCGGCAGGTCGCGGATCGGCCCGTCGAGCCGGGCGACTTCGGGCACGTCGACGAACAGATCATCGACCGTTGCAGCGCCGATTGTTTCGAGCATCGCCGCGCGGTCTGTATCGGTGAGAGGAAGGTAACGCATGGGTTATCGGCCTGACGATTGGAGAGGAAGAAAGTGGCCTTGCGCCTTACAGCGAGGCGACGAAGTCCTTGTATGCGGCGGCGTCCATCAATCCTTCGAGCTGGCCGCTATCGCCGATGGTCATCTTGAAGAACCAGCCGTCACCCTCGGGCGCGGAATTGACCAGTGCGGGGTCTTCTTCGAGCGCGGGGTTCACTTCGGTCACTTCGCCGGTGATCGGTGCGTAAACGTCCGACGCAGCCTTGACGCTTTCGACCACGGCGGCATCCTTGCCCTTCTCGACGCTTGTGCCGACGGCGGGCAGTTCGACGAAGACGATGTCGCCCAACTGGCTCTGCGCGTAGTCGGTGATGCCGACTGTCGCGACATCGCCGTCGACGTCGATCCATTCGTGTTCATCGGTGAAATAACGGGTCATCGGTTCAGCTCCCTCGGTAATAGCGGTGGGGGACAAATGGTGTGGGGGTGACAGTGGCGGCGAGGCGTTTGCCGCGGACTTCGACGTCGAGTGCGGTGCCGGGCGCGGCATGGGCGGCGGCGACGTAGGCCATCGCGATCGGCGCGCCCAAGGTGGGCGAGAAGCCGCCGCTGGTGACCGTTCCGACCGGGTCTGCGCCTGAGAACACCTCGGCCCCCTCGCGGGCGGGCAGGCGGCCTTCGAGCTTGAGGCCGACCCACTTGCGGGCCGTGCCTTCATTGATCTCACGGATGATGCGGTCTGCGCCGGGGAAGCCGCCTTCCGTGCGGCGGCGCTTGTTGATGCCGAAGATCAGGCCCGCTTCGATGGGGCTGACCTCGGGCGACATGTCATGGCCATACAGCGGCAAACCCGCCTCCAGCCGCAGCGAATCGCGCGCACCCAAGCCGATCGGCTGCACTTCCGGCTCGGCACACAGCAGATCGGCGATCTCGGCTGCGGCATCGGCAGGGAGCAAGATTTCGAAACCGTCCTCGCCGGTGTAGCCTGCCCGCGCGATGGTGACGTCATGGCCTGCAATCCGGAAACGCCCGAACCGCATGAAGGTAAGCGCTGACAGCGGATATTCGCCGGTCGCATGGCGCGCCAGCGCCTCGGCGGCCTTGGGGCCCTGCAAGGCCAGCAGCGCGCGATCATCGAGATAGTTCAGCGTGATGTCATCGGGCAGCGCTTCACGCAGCGTACCCATGTCATCCCACTTGGTCGCGCCGTTCACCACCAGATACAACGCATCGGGCCAGCGGGAGACCATCAGGTCGTCCAGCACGCCGCCATCATCGTCCAGCAGCAGCGAGTAGCGTTGTTGACCAAGCTTCAGGGTGGACAGGTCGATCGGCAGCACCGCCTCGACCGCCGCGTCCAACCCCGGCCCCGACAGCAGCAGCTGCCCCATATGCGACACATCGAATAGCCCTGCACTCTCACGCGTCCAGTTGTGCTCGGCGACGATGCCCTCATACTGAATCGGCATTTCATAGCCCGCGAACGGCACCATTCGCGCACCCCGCGCGCGGTGCCAGGCATCAAGCGGCAGCGCGTCAAGCGGCAGGTCTTCGAGCGTTTCGTCGTTGTCGTGGTCGGTCACTTGGATTCATCCCGAAAACAGAAAGTCGGCAGTCCGACGACGCTTTTGCAAGCACCGCCACGATCCTGCCCCCTCTGTCGGGTGAACCTGAGAGCTTCGGTGCAACCGCCAGTGTGGCGCAGCACCTCCCCTTCGGTGGCCCCGGACATTCATCCGGGACGCTTTCCAGAGTGTCATGCAGCCGAGCGGTCCGTTGGCCTGAGAGTTTCCGGGGCGGTTGCTCCTTCGGCGCCTTTGCCCCCCGTCAAAGGGGCATCGGGCTCTCCCGCTCGCCTGCCCGCGCAAGAATCACTTCGCGCGCGGAAGACGCATCAGCACTGCGCGAAATGCTGCACCGCGTCAATCGGGCCACACCGCTATTTCGCGTTGAGCCACAGCAAATAAACGGCCGACAGCACGATCCAGCTGCCATCCAGCGTCTTCAATCGCTTTGCCCCCAGCCACAACGCGATCGGGCGGGCGAGGAAGCCGCCGAGCGCCGCCGCCGGGCCGGCGAGCAGCACTACCTCCCACTGGATGGTGCCGGCGCCGATATGCCAGACGGTGCCGGAAATGCAGCTCACCGCCGAGATTACGCAGGCCGCACCCGTGCACAGCAACACCGGATAGTGGCGGATGAACAGGTAGAGCGCGACCAACTCGCCCACTCCGACCGAAAACAGCGCGGTCAGCACGCCGCCGGGGATTGCCAGCGCCAGCAGTACGATCAGGTCAATCCGCGCCAGTCGCACCCGTTCGGGGCGGGCAGCGTTGATCGTCCAGGTCGCGGCGATCAGCGCGCAGCCCAGCAGGATCGAGAACGCCTTGTAGGCATAAAGTACATCCTGCTGATCGAAAGCGGTGAGCCGCTGGGTCGCCAGCATCGCGGGCAGCGACAGCGCCAGCACCGCCAGCACCACCGTAGCGAAGTCTGCGAGCCGCACTTGAGCTTCCAATGGGCCGGACGCAGGCTGGTGCAGGAGCCGGTCGGTCCAGCGCAGCGCCCCCATGCTCATGCCGAAACTCTGGATGCCCATCGACACGCCCACCACGCCGAGCGGCGCAAGGCTCATCACGCCCAGTTCGCGCAAGGCGTTGAACACGGGGATGAACACTACCCCGCCGCCAGTGCCGGAGGTGTTGGCGATGATCGCGCCGACGACGCCGACGCCGGGGAGGAACCACAATTGCTCGAGCAGCTGGCGCTCGGTGGGCACCAGCGCCCAAATAACGATATAGGCAGCGAGCAGCACCAGTCCGCCGATCGCAACCAGCCGTCCGGGTGGCAGCGCAGGGCTGCACGGGGCTTGGGTGCTGGTGGTCACTTAGTCCGCGTCCGCCACCATAGCCTGCGCCCGCGCCATCAGCGCCTTTTCGCGGGCCGTGAAACCGCCGGTATCCTCGCCGCCTGCGGGTGGCGGGACTTCGGTCGTGAAATAGGCAAAGCCCCGGCCGGTGCCGAGGTCGAACCACAGGCCCGATTGCAGGCCATAGGCTTCGCCAGAGTGGCCCACCCTTGCCTCGCCGTCGCCGAACAGCTCGTCCCGGCAAGTCGCAGGCTTGGGCTGCTCCGCGTTCGCCCACAGCGCTTGGGGCGAATCGATGATTTGAAGATGCAGGGCATAGATGCAGAAGAATTCCTGGCCGGGATGGAAACTCGTGTTCCACGCGAGGTCGAAGCCTTGTTTCGCACGATCCGAGAAGAATGCACGGTCTTCATCGAACGCCTGCCCGATCTTGGCGAGGTCCAACATTCCGATCCTGATGCCCCCCTGCGGCGAAAAGATAGAGGCATTGGTGCCGGGGACGTAATTTTCCAGATCGCAGGCCTGCCCTTCTGCCACCGGGATCGTGCAGTTCGGCGGAAGGTCGGCTGGTCCATCCTTCGCCACTTCGCCCGTGTCGCGGTAGAGCGTCACCGCGCGGGCCTGCATGTCGGCACCGCAGCCGATCCAGTTGATGCAAGCCTTCACCGCCAGCGGCGCAAACACCAGCCGCTCGACCAACCGATCGTAACGCTCGCCCGATGCCGCTTCGAGCGCGGTCGCCACGAGGGGCGAGCCGAGATTGGCATATTCAAACGCCGGCTCGCCCGACGGGCCGGTGTCACGCCACGCGGCCGGATCGGCGAGTTTAGCTTCCAGGCTTTCTCCCAGCGGGATGACGTAGCCCGCCTTGTCGGAAAGGCCCGCGCGGTGCGACAGCAGGTGCGCAAGCGTTACCGGCGCATCGGGGTGCAAGGGTGACCGCAGCTTCCACCCGAGATAGTCCGAAACATCGCGGTGCAGATCGACCTTGCCTTCGTCCACCAGTCGCAGCGCCGTCAGCGCCATGATCAGCTTGGAGATACTTGCGATCCGCACCGGATCATTGGCTTCGACCGGACGCCCGGTTTCCTTGTTCGCCAGCCCCTCGACGATCAGCGAACGGCTGGATTCGCTGTCGAACGCGATGACGACCGTCGCGGGCGGCGGCGCAGCGACGGCTGCACACGGTGCGATCAGCGCTAAGGCTGCGAGTAGATGGCGAAGCATGGCGCGCATAATCGCCGCCAAACCGCTTACAATCAATCCAGATTCGGGCGGAGCCAGCGTTCCGCCGTCGCCAGATCGACCCCGCGGCGCGTTGCGTAATCCTCCAGCTGGTCGCGGCCCACGCGGGCGACCCCGAAATACTGGCTTTCGGGGTGCCCGAAATAGAAGCCCGATACCGCTGCCGTCGGCCACATCGCGAAACTTTCGGTCAGGGTAAGGCCGACATTCTTCGGCGCATCGAGCAGATCGAACAGGATCGGCTTCAGGCTGTGGTCGGGGCACGCAGGATATCCCGGTGCCGGGCGGATGCCGCGATATTGTTCCTTGATCAGCGCCTCGCTGGTCAGCTGCTCGCCGGGCGCATAACCCCAAAGCGTGGTGCGCACGTGCTGGTGCAGCGCCTCTGCAAAAGCCTCGGCAAAGCGATCTGCCAGCGCCTTCAGGAGAATGTCGGAATAGTCGTCCTTGTCCGCCTGGAACCGCGCCGAATGCGGGTCGATCCCGTGGATGCCGACCGCGAAGCCGCCGATCCAGTCGCCGTTGGGGTCAATGAAATCGGCAAGGCACATATTGGCCCGGTCGCGCGACTTCTTGACCTGTTGCCGCAAGAAGGGGAGGCGTACGTGCTCTTCCTGCTCGGCGAGATGGATGGTGACGTCATCCCCGTCACGCGCACAGGGCCACAGCCCCGCCACGCCGCGCGCGGTCAGCCATTTCTCGGCGATGATCTGGTCGAGCATCGCATTGGCATCGGCGAACAATTGCGTCGCGGTTTCGCCCACCACTTCATCCGTGAGGATGGCGGGATAATTACCGTGCAACTCCCACGCACGGAAGAACGGCGTCCAGTCGATGAAGGTGCGCAGGTGTTCCAATGACCAGTCGGGGAACACATGCACCCCCGGCTGTTCGGGCGGCGCAGGCTTGTCCGACAGGAACGCGTCGTAGAAATTCGCCCGCGCATCGTCGATGCTGAGCAGCACGCTTTGCGACTTGCCCGCGCGCGCATCGCGGACGTGGGTATATTCGTCCTCGATCTGCGCGACATATTCATCGCGCTGGGTGTCGGAGAGCAGCTTCGATGCCACCCCAACAGCGCGGCTGGCGTCAAGCACGTGGATCACCGGACCTTCGTAGGCGGGATCGATCCTGAGAGCGGTGTGAACCTTGGACGTGGTCGCCCCGCCGATCAGCAGCGGCATGGTCATGCCCGCGCGCTGCATCTCCTCAGCGACGGTGACCATCTCGTCGAGACTGGGCGTGATCAGGCCAGACAGCCCGATCATGTCGGCCTTGTTGTCATTCGCACTGGCGAGAATCTTCGGCCAGGGCACCATCACGCCCAGGTCGATCACGTCATAGCCGTTGCACTGGAGCACGACGCCGACGATGTTCTTGCCGATGTCGTGCACATCGCCCTTCACCGTCGCCATGATGATCTTGCCCTTGGCCTTGCGCTCTTCTTCAGGAAGGAGGTCTTTCTCCGCCTCGATGAAGGGGATCAGGTGTGCGACCGCCTTCTTCATCACCCGTGCGGATTTGACCACCTGCGGCAGGAACATCTTGCCGCTGCCGAACAGGTCGCCGACCACGTTCATGCCGTCCATCAGCGGGCCTTCGATCACCTCGATCGGGCGGCCGCCATTGGCAGCGCGGGCGGCGCGGGCTTCTTCGGTATCTGCGACCACATAGGCGTCGATCCCCTTGACCAGCGCGTGTTCGAGCCTGCGTTCGACCGGCCAGCCGCGCCATTCCTCGGCGGCCTTTTCATCGGCGACGCTCTTGCCCTTGTAGCTTTCGGCAAGGTCGATCAGGCGTTCGGTGGCGTCGGATCGGCGGGCGAGGATCACGTCCTCGCAGGCATCGCGCAAGGTCGGGTCGATCTGGTCGTAGACGTCCAGTTGGCCTGCGTTGACGATCGCCATGTCGAGGCCCGCCGGGATCGCGTGATACAGGAACACCGAGTGCATCGCGCGGCGCACGGCTTCATTGCCGCGGAAGCTGAAGGAGAGGTTGGAGAGGCCGCCCGATGTCTTGGCGTGGGGGCACTGCGCCTTGATTTCCTTAACCGCCTCCAGGAAATCGAGGCCGTAGCGGTCATGCTCCTCGATTCCGGTCGCCACCGCGAAGATATTGGGGTCGAAGATGATATCTTCTGCCGGAAATCCCTCGGCCACCAGCAGATCATAGGCGCGCTTGCAGATTTCGATCTTGCGCTGCTTGGTGTCCGCCTGCCCGACCTCGTCGAACGCCATGACGACAACGGCAGCGCCGTAATCCATGCAGATGCGCGCCTGTTCGAGGAACTGTTCTTCGCCCTCCTTCATGCTGATCGAATTGACGATCGGCTTGCCGCTGACGCATTTCAGGCCCGCTTCGATCACGTGGAACTTCGAGGAATCGATCATCACCGGCACGCGGGCAATGTCCGGCTCGGCAGCGATCAGTTTAAGGAAGGTCGTCATCGCGTGGACCGCATCGAGCAGCCCTTCGTCCATGTTGACGTCGATCACCTGCGCGCCGTTTTCGACCTGCTGGCGCGCGACTTCGACCGCAGCCGGGTAATCGCCCGCCATGATCAGTTTCTTGAACGCGGCCGAGCCGGTGACGTTGGTGCGTTCACCGATGTTGATGAAGCGCGAGGAGGAGGGTTGGTTCACGATCTCAGTTCTCAATTTCCGTTCGCCCTGAGCTTGTCGAAGGGCTGCACTTTCATTCGGGACGTGCACTTGAAGAAGGACAGTGCTTCGACAAGCTCAGCACGAACGGGCTTTTGTGTGTCAGGCCGCCACCGTGAACGGCTCCAGCCCCGCCAGCCGCATGGCAGGCTCGGGGTGCGGCACCGCACGCGGCTCAGCCTTCGCCACCGCCTGCGCAATCGCGGCGATGTGTTCCGGCGTCGATCCGCAGCACCCGCCGAGGATATTGACCTGCCCGTGATCGGCCCAGTCGGCGACCAGCCCCGCGGTTGTCTCGGGCGCTTCGTCATATTCGCCCAGTTCGTTGGGCAGACCGGCATTGGGGTAGATCATCAGCAACGTATCGGCGATCTGCGAGAGCACCTTCACATGCGGGCGAAGCTGCTCGGCGCCGAAGCTGCAATTCAGCCCGATGGTCAGCGGCTTGGCATGGCGCACCGCGTACCAGAAGGCTTCAACTGTATGGCCCGAAAGGTTGCGGCCCGACAGGTCGGTGAGCGTCATTGAAATCATCACCGGCACCTCGTGACCAAGATCGCGCTCCAGCTGCTTGACCGCCATGATCCCGGCCTTGGCGTTGAGCGTGTCGAACACGGTCTCGATCAGGATGAAGTCCACGCCCCCTTGGACAAGGGCAGCGGCCTGTTCATTGTAGACCGCGACCAGTTCATCGAAGTCGATCTCGCGATAGCCAGGGTCTTCAACATCGGGGCTGAGTGACAGCGTCTTGTTGGTCGGCCCGATCGCGCCTGCGACGAAGCGCGGGCGGCCATCCTTCGCGGCATATTCATCGGCGAGCTCGCGCGCGATCTTGCCGCTGGCTATATTGATATCCGCCACCAGACCTTCGGCAGCGTAATCGGCCTGACTGATGCGATTGGCCGAGAAGGTGTTGGTGCTGACCACATCCGATCCCGCATCCAGATAGGCGCGGGTGATATCGGCAATCACATCGGGCCGGGTGAGCGCCAGAATGTCGTTATTACCCTTCTGATCGGCAGGCAGGCCCAGATCGCCCGCGTAATCGGCTTCGCTCAGTTTGCGGTTCTGGATCTGCGTTCCGAACGCGCCGTCGAAGATCAGCACGCGCTTGGCAGCGGCATCGCGAAAGTGTTGGCGGGCGCTCATGCGGCATCTCCGACAGGTCGTTTGCCGAGCATGTGGCAGATCGCATAGGCCAGCTCAGGCCGGTTGAGGGTGTAGAAGTGCAGATCGCGCACCCCGCCCGCATACAGACGGCGGCACAGTTCGGCGGCGACCGTGGCGGCGACCAGTTGGCGCGCAGCGGGCTTTTCATCCAGCCCTTCGAACAATCCGTCCATCCACGCCGGGATTGCCGCGCCGCAGGCTCCTGCAAATTTCCGCGCCTGCGCGACGTTGGTAACCGGCAGGATGCCCGGCAGGATCGGCGCGTCGATCCCCGCCGCCGCGCACTGGTCGCGAAAACGGAAGAAGGTTTCGGCGGAAAAGAAGAACTGGCTGATCGCCCGGCTCGCGCCTGCATCCAGCTTGCGCTTGAGATTGTCGATGTCGGTTTGCGGACAATCGGCATCGGGATGGGTTTCGGGATAGGCGGCAACCGAAATGTCGAAATCGGCGATCTCTTTCAGGCCGGCGACCAGTTCTGCCGCGCTGGCATAGCCTTCGGGGTGGGGCGTAAACGGCGCGCCGGGTTCGCCCGCATCGCCGCGCAGCGCGACGATATGGCGCACGCCCGCTTCCCAGTACTGTTCGGCCACTTCGCGAATTTCCGCCTTCGATGCGGCAACGCAGGTAAGGTGCGCGGCGGCAGGCATCCCCGCTTCGGCGATTATCCGCGCGACCGTGGCATGGGTGCGTTCCCGCGTCGATCCGCCCGCGCCGTAGGTGACGGAAACGAAGCTGGGGCCGAGCGGTTTCAGCTGCGTCACCGCGTCCCACAGCTGCGCTTCCATCTTTTCCGATTTGGGCGGGAAGAACTCGAAGCTGACCGCGACGTCGCCGGGCAGGCCCGAAAACAGCGGCGTGTCGGTGGCGGTGCGGTATTCGTGGAGCTGGTCGAGAGTAGGGGTCATCGGACGGGTTCCATGGCGGCAATCCTTGGGGCGGAGGCGGAGGCGCGGCGTTTGCCGATCCAGATCTTGACGACGAGTTCCCCGCCCTTGAGTGCCATCGGCTCGCGCGAGGTGAATCCGGCCGCCCGCAGCAGATCGGCCATCTGCCGGTCGGCAAAGCCCAGCCGCGCGTGCTGGTGGCGGTCGCGCAATTCTTCGCGGTCATGGCTGGCGAAATCGACGATCGCGATGCGCCCGCCGGGCCGCAGCACCCGTGCGGCTTCGGCCAGCACCGGGGCGGGATCGGGGGCGAAATGCAGCACCTGATGCAGCAGCACGGTGTCGAACCCGGCATCGGCGAACGGCAGATCGGAAAAATCGCCCTGCACCAGTTCGATCTGCGCGGTCGGCAGGTGTTGCAGCTTGGCGCGGGCGAGGCGCAGCATTTCGAGGTTCTTGTCCAGCGCGACGATCCGCTCGGCAGACTCGGCAAACAATTCCGCCATGCGCCCGGTGCCGGTGCCGATGTCGAGCGCATGGCCCAGCGGCGCGTCGGCCAAAGCCTCGGCCAGCCGGCGCTCGACCTCCGCGTCGGGGCTGTGAAGCGCGCGCAGGTCGTCCCATTCGCCGGCGTGACGGGCGAAATAATGTTCCGCCGCACTTTCTCGCGACTGCCGGATCGCGGCAAGCTTGCGGCGGTCGGCCTCGCATAGGGTCGCAAAGTCGGGCTCTTCGATCTCGGCGATGGCGAGCAGGCGCTGCACCGCCTCGACCACCGGAGCGCCCGGCTCGGTCTGGCGCAGGAACACCCAGCTGCCTTCGCGCCGACGCTCGGCAAGACCGGCATCGCACAGGATGCCGACATGGCGCGAGACACGCGGCTGGCTTTGCCCCAGCACCTGCGCCAGTTCGCCCACTGCCAGTTCCATCGCCGACAGCAACCGCGCGATGCGCAGGCGGGTCGGATCGGCCAGTGCCTTGAAGATATCCTCGATCACCATGATGAGGAACATATAAAGATATTTTTATATCTGTAAATCGTCTGGATGCGAGGATTGTCAGTCAAGCGAGGCCGATACTCGTATCATTCGACTCCCAGATGTGGTCGATCGGCTAAAGCGCGATCCGCGCCGCGCCGCCAGCCGGGCGGAACCCTTCGATCAGGGCCGATTGCGCGGCATCGGTGTTGTAGCGGGCAACGGCCTCGCCGATCGAAGGGAGGGCGGCAGCCTGACTCACTGCGACGAGACAGCCGCCGAAGCCCGCTCCGGTCAGGCGCACCCCGCCCGCCGAGCCGAGCGCCGCCTGCACCAGCCCCGCCAGCCGATCGAGTGCGGGGAGCGAGACAGCGAAATCTCCTGCCAAGGAACGGTGCCCTTCGCCCAGCAGTCGGGCAATCGTGGCCGTGTCACCGCCGGACAATGCGGCAGCGAACGGCGCCACTCTGCCGATTTCCGAAACCACATGCCGGGCGCGGGCGAACAGCACGGGATCGAGCCCGCCCCGCCCCGCCTCCAGCTGTGCCGGATCGCAATCGCGCAGCGCCGCCACACCATAATGCGCAGCCGCCGCTTCGCATTCGGCGCGGCGCTGGTTGAACGCGCTCTCGGTCAATTGCCGGCGGATGCCCGAATCGATCACCGTGATGGCGAGATCGGGATGGATCGGCACCGCGCGGGTTGCGAGCGTCCGGCAATCGAGCAGCAACGCCGCGTCCGCAACGCTCGCCGCCGATGCCATCTGGTCCATGATCCCGCAGGCACAGCCGACAAACTCGTTCTCCGCCGCCTGCGCTATTCTGGCGAGTTGCGCGGGTATCAGACCAAGCTCGGAATGCGCCGACACCGCGAGCGCCGCCGCCACTCCAAGGGACGCGGACGAGGAGAGGCCCGCCCCAATCGGCACATCCCCCGCCACCGCGATCCGCGCCGGGCGCACACCGTGCCCGCCAGCCTGAATGAAATGCACGACGCCGCGAAGGTGGTTCTGCCAATCGCTCCGGTCACGCGCGATCGGCACATCGAGCGCGAAGCTGTCACGCGCGCCCTCACCCATGTCGAGAGCGACCGCCTCGAACTGCGCACCCACGCCCTCGCCC
This sequence comes from Erythrobacter sp., assembly GCF_024305245.1. Taxonomy (GTDB): domain Bacteria; phylum Pseudomonadota; class Alphaproteobacteria; order Sphingomonadales; family Sphingomonadaceae; genus Erythrobacter. The sequence continues at coordinate 147,824 of NZ_JAMWYX010000007.1, read as the reverse complement.
AGCGCAATAATGGTTTCGCGGTCGATGGCGCAGGGCAGGACGAAGCCGTCATTATAGTCGACATGCTCGCCGATCAGGTTGACCCGACCGGGCGCGGCGAACAGCTGCGTGGGATCGGCACCATAGGCGGCGCGGTAACCTGCGATGACGCGGGCGATCAGCTTTTCGCGGCGGTTCATGCGCGGCTCCTGTAATGCACTGTCCCGCTGACGGTGCGCAGCATTTCGGCGGCGCGCTCGGGCGTCAGATCGCGCTGCGGCTCGGCCAGCATTTCATAGCCGACCATGAACTTGCGCACCGAAGCCGAGCGCAGCAGCGGCGGGTAGAAATGGGCGTGGAGTTGCCAATGATCGATATCGGGCATCCCGAAAGGCGCGCCGTGCCAGCCCATCGAATAGGGAAAGCTGGTCTCGAACAGATTGTCGTAGCGGGTGGTCAGCGCCTTCAGGATGCTGGCGAGGCTATCGCGCTGACTGGCGCCGAGCTGCGGCATCCGCTGCACCTCGAAACGCGGCAGGAGCAGCGTTTCGAAAGGCCATGCGGCCCAGAACGGCACGATTGCCAGCCAATCCGCGTTTGCCTCGACCACCCGTTCGCCCTGCTCAAGCTCGCGCTCGGCGGTATCCAGCAGCAGCGAGCCCCCATGCTGTTCGCGATATTGGCGCAGGTGACTGTCTTCGCGCGCCACCTCCAGCCCCCAGTGCTCCGTTGCCCACACCTGTCCATGCGGGTGCGGGTTCGAACACCCCATCATCGCGCCCTTGTTCTCGAAAATCTGCACGTTTCCGAAGCGCTCGCCAAGCTCCTGCGTCTGGGCAACCCAAACGTCGATGACTTCGCGGATCGCAAGGTTGGAGAGTTCCGGCAAAGTCTTTGAATGATCGGACGAAAAGCAGATGACGCGGGACAGCCCCCGCGTCGTCTCAGCGCGAAATAGCGGGTCGTGGTCGCTGTCGGCGCTTCCTTCGTCCATCAGCGCCGGAAAATCGTTGTCGAAAACATGAACGCCTTGATATTCGGGATTCACTGCGCCGCCTTTCCGGGCGTTGCCGGGGCACAGGTAGCATTGCGGATCGTAGGCCGGGACCGGCGGCGCGGGCTGGGTTTCCTCGCCCTGCCATGGCCGGTCCAGCCGGTGCGGAGAAACCTGCACCCAGCCGCCGTTAAGCGGGTTCCAGCGGCGGTGCGGCTTCGAAAAATCCACTGGCATCAGACCGCCTCCGCCCCAGCTCCCCGGCGGACCAGCGCCTGACCCGGCGCGAACTCGGCGCGTCCCCCCAGCACGAACCGGTTGACCGCCAGCGCCGCCATGACGCTCGTCACCAGCGTTACCACCATGAAGTGGATATAATGCAGCGTGATGATCCCGGCCGGCTGCAGCTGGAACGTGAACAGCGCGTAGAGCGCCACGCCCCACACCACCCCGGCAATCGCTGCCGGAGCCGCAACGCCGCGGAACAGGAGGCCCGCAACGAAAGCCGACAGGATCGGCATCGACAGCAGCCCGTTCAGCTGCTGCAGCAGGTTGATGATGCTGGTCGCGGATTGATACATCGGCACCAGCATGATCGCCACCACGGCCAGCAGCGTCGAAACCGCGGCGGACAGCTTCCAGTGATCCTTGACCTCGCCGATGAACTGTTCGTGGAAATCGACGGCATAGAGCGCGACCGAGGAATTCAGCACCGCGCTGAAGGTCGTGATCACCGCCGCCGCCACCATCGCCGCAAACGCGCCCGAAAGCCACGGCGGCAGGATTTCGGCCACCAGCCTGCCATAGGCCGCATCGCCGACATCGCCGAACAGCTTGAAAGCGACGATGCCGGGGATCACCACGATCGGCGGCACGATCAGGATGCGGATGAAAGCGGCCACCATCACGCCTTTCTGCGCCTCGCGGATGGTGGGAGCGGCCATCGCCTTTTGCGTAAGGTTCTGGTTGGTCGACCAGTAGAAGATCTGGATAAAGATCATGCCCGTGAACAGCGTCTGCCACGGGATCGGGCTGTCCGGCCCGCCGAACATGGTCACCCGCTCTACCGGGACGCCGCTGATGATATCCCAGTCCACCGCCGCCAGCCCCAGCACCACGATCAGCATTGCCAGCCCGAGAATGCCGACCCCCGAATAGGTGTCCATCACCGCCACCGCCCGCAAACCGCCGAAGATCGTGTAGCCCGCCGAAATCACCGCAAGCCCTGCGGCGAAGGCCAGCAGCGGCACCCCGGCGCCGAATAGCGACTGCATGAACAGACTGCCCGAATAGAGCGCGGCGGGTAGATAGATCAGCACATTGCCCAGCAGGAACAGCGCCGAAATCAGCGTGCGAATGCTGCGCCCGCCATAGCGCTTTTCCAGCAGCTCGGTCACCGTGGTGCACTGTTCGCGGTAATAGACCGGCACGAACACGAAGGCGAGGATCAGCAGGCCGAAGAACCCGGCAATCTCCCACCAGGCGAGCAGCAGCATCTGGTTGCCGTTCATCCCCACCAGCTGATCGGTGGAAAGGTTGGTGAGCGTGATCGAACCCGCCACGAACAGCCACGACAGCTTGCCGCCCGCCAAATACACGTCCTTGCGCGAACCATCATGGGCGCTGCGGCGAATGGTCGCCCATGTCGCCACACCCACCAATGCGGTCAGACCCACGCATACCGCGATCTGGATCAGGCTCGCGGTCGGCATGGTATCGAACATTGGACGCTTTCCCCTCACGTTTGGTGCGGTTACAGCCGATTGCCGGATACCGGGCAAGCCTGCATGCTGCGCTCATCACCGGAACCGATGGGAGAAGGCGAGCGTGGAATTCGTGCGGCTGGATGGCGATGCGCTGACGCTGGTGTTCGCGGTCGCGCGCGGCGGCGGGGCGTATCTCGTCTATGTCGGCCCGCGATTGCCCGGTGGCGAAGACCTGCCGGCGCTCACCGCCGCCAGCGCGCGCGGGCGGCACGAAAGCCAGCCCGATGTGCCGCCGCGCCCGGGCCTGTTGCCCGAACGCAAAGGGGGGTGGAGCGGGACGCCGGCATTGGCTTTACGGCGCGCAGGGCAGCGGATCGAGACCGATTGCCGGGTCAGCGACTGGGACGTTCAGGATTGCAGCATTGCGATCACCTTCGTTGACGCTGTCGCAGGAATAGAGGTCGCCTGCCATTGGCGCATCGGTGCGGGCGATGTGGTCACTGCAAGCCTTTCCCTTGCCAACCGAGGCGATGCCACGCTCGATATCGATTGCCTCACTTCGCTGGCACTGCCGATCCCGGCGCGGTTCACCGAACGGACGAGCTATTCCGGCCGCTGGGCGGCGGAGATGCAGGAGCACCGCCAGGCCATTACGCCCGATGGCCCCACCCGCCAGTCGGCCATCGGAAAGCCCGGCTTCGGCGGTGGCAACTGGGTGTTGCTCCATGCAACAGGCGAAGTGCTCGGCGCGCATCTGGCATGGAGCGGGGATCATCGGCTGGCGCTGGAGCCCGATGCGCAAGGCGCGGGCGATGGACGCGCGATGCTGCAAATGGGTGCTAACTGGAACGCGGGCGAACTGTCGTTGACACCGGGGGAAAGCTTCACCAGCTGTCCGGCAGTCTTCGCAATCGCGCCTGACCGCAGCGCGCTGTCGCAAGCCTTCCACACCCACTTGCGCGCCAAAGTCCTGCCCGCCCGCGCCAACTGGAGCCCGCGCAAGGTTCACCTCAATTCGTGGGAAGCGCTCGGCTTCGACCTTTCGCAAGACAAGCTGATCGCGCTGGCCGAGGATGCGGCGGCGCTCGGCATAGAACGCTTCGTGCTCGACGACGGGTGGTTCGCAGGTCGCCGCAACGATCAGACCAGCCTTGGCGACTGGACGGTTTCGCCGGAGGTGTTCCCCGCAGGTCTCGACCCGCTGATCGCCCGCGCCCACGAACTCGGCATGGATTTCGGCCTGTGGGTGGAGCCGGAAATGGTCTCGCCCGAAAGCAACCTTTATCGTGCCCATCCCGACTGGTGCCTGCACACCGAGAGCCGCGAGCGGCTCACGATGCGCGGGCAATTGGTGCTCGATCTGGCGCGGACGGAAGTGCGCGATTGCCTCTTCGACCGGCTCGACGCGCTGCTGCGGGCGCACGCAATCGCCTATCTCAAATGGGACCACAACCGCGACCTGTTTCCTGCAGGCGCGCGGCAGACCGAGGGGCTTTACGCCCTGCTTGATGCCTTGCGCGCCGCGCACCCGCATGTGGAGATCGAAAGCTGTTCGAGCGGCGGGGGGCGGATCGACTTTGGCATCCTTTCGCGCACCCACCGCGTCTGGCCTTCGGACAACAACGACGCGATCGAGCGGCTGCAGATCATGCGTGCGTGGAGCCAGTTCCTGCCGCTGGAAGTGCTGGGCAGCCATGTCGGCCCTTCGCCCAATCCGATCACCGGGCGGCAGCTCGCGATGGATTTCCGCGCCAAAGTGGCGGTCTTCGGGCATATGGGTGTCGAGGCCGATCCGGCGCGCATGACCGAGCGTGACCGCGCGAACCTTGCCGCGCACATCGCGCTCTACAAGGCGTGGCGCGGGGTGCTGCATCAGGGCGCGCTGTGGCGGCTCGACCATCCCGATCCGGGGGTCAGCGGGCTGATCGCGGTGCACCGCGACGAAGCGCTGGCGCTGGTCGCGCAGACCGGTTTTGCCGCAGCGTTCGATGGTGCGCCCGTGCGCCTCGCCGGTCTCGCGCCCGATGCACGCTATCGCGTCACCCTTCCCGAACCGTGGCCGAACAAGGCGCGGGACTACCTTGCTAACCCCGACCTGTGGCGCATGGGCATCACCTTATCGGGCGCGGCGCTGATGACGCAGGGCTTGGCGCTGCCACTGACACACCCGGAAACCGCGTGGCTCATCGCGCTTGAAAGGCTTCCTGCATGAAACTCGGCTGCTGTTATTATCCCGAACACTGGCCGGAAGAGGTGTGGGCCGAGGATGCGCGCAGGATGGCGGACATGGGCCTTTCGCTGGTACGCATCGGCGAATTTGCATGGAGCCGGATCGAACAGCATCCGGGCCAATACGAGTGGGGCTGGCTCGACCGCGCGATCAATACGCTGGCGTCTACGGGTCTGAAAATCATCCTCGGCACGCCGACCGCCACCCCGCCGAAATGGCTGGTCGATACCATGCCCGATATCGTCGCCCTTGACGAACAGGGCCGCCCGCGCGGCTTCGGCTCGCGGCGGCACTACTGTTTCAGCCACGCTGGTTACCGCGCCGAGTGCCGCCGGATCGTAGCCGCGCTGGCACAACGCTACGGCCATCACCCCGCCATCGTGATGTGGCAGACCGACAACGAATATGGCTGCCACGATACGGTGCTCAGCTTCTCCGATGCCGCCGCGAATGGCTTCCGTGAGTGGCTGGCGGCCCGTTACAGCACGGTTGAGGCGCTCAACACCGCATGGGGCAATGTGTTCTGGAGCATGGAATACCGCGCCTTCGCCGAGGTCGATCCGCCGCACCTGACCGTGACCGAGGCGAACCCCGCACATTGGCTCGATTACCGCCGGTTCGCCTCCGATCAGGTGGCAAACTTCAACCGCGAACAGGTCGAAATCCTGCGCAAGCTGTCGCCCGATAAAAACATCACCCACAACTTCATGGGGTTCTTCACCGAATTCGATCACCACGACGTGGGCCGCGATATCGACGTGGCGACGTGGGATTCCTATCCGCTCGGCTTTCTCGAACAGTTCTGGTTCTCTTCGGAAGAGAAGCGCGCTTACCTGCGGCAGGGCCACCCCGATATCGCCGCGTTTCACCATGACCTTTACCGAGGCTGTTCGAATGGTCGCTGGGGCGTGATGGAACAGCAGCCCGGCCCGGTGAACTGGGCACGCTTCAACCCTGCGCCGCTGCCCGGCATGGTCGCACTGTGGACGCTGGAGGCGTGCGCGCACGGTGCGGAGTTCAGCAGCTATTTCCGCTGGCGGCAGGCACCCTTCGCGCAGGAGCAGATGCACGCCGGATTGCTGCGCCCCGACAGCACCGAAGCCGAAGCTGCTCCCGAAGTGCGCGCAGCAGCGGCGGCGCTCACCGACATCGGACCTCAGGAAATGGCGCAGGCTCAGGCGGCGCTGGTGTTTTCTTATGAGGCAGCGTGGACTGTCGGGATCCAGCCGCAGGGGCAGAGCTTCCGCTATCTGGAACTTGTGTTCGAATGCTATTCGGCGCTGCGGGCACGCGGGCTGGATGTCGATATCGTCGCCCCCGACGCTGACCTTTCGGCTTACCACATGGTGGTGGTGCCGACCTTGCCGATCATTCCCGAAGGCTTCGTCGAACGCCTCGCCGGGCTGACATGCCCCGTCCTGCTCGGCCCGCGATCTGGCAGCAAAACGGCGAGCTTCTGCATTCCCGATGGCCTCGCGCCCGGCGAAATCCGGCAGCTTCTGCCGATCACCGTCACCCGCGTCGAATCCTTGCCCGGCGGAGTGGCAGAGGCTGCGGATGGCTGGGCGGTCACCCGCTGGCGCGAGGACGTGGCGAGCGATCTTGCGCCCGAGCTTTCCGACGCTGCCGGGCGCGGCGTTCTCTACCACAACGGGAATGTCCGCTACCTTGCCATCTGGCCGGACCGGGCGCTGCTACGGCTTATGATCGAACGCATGGCGGATGAGGCGGGCTTGCCACTGATCGACCTGCCCGAAGGCATCCGGGTGCGGCGCAGCGCGAGCCACGCCTTCACTTTCAATTATGCCGCCGAGCCGGTGTTCGCAGCCCATCTGGGCGAGACGCTGCCCGCTGCCAGCTGGCACGTCGCGCCGCTGTGATCAGCCTTCGGCCAGCAGCCTTGCGTAATGATCGCGCAGCGTGTCGCTGCCGAATTCCGGGGTGAGATCAGCGCTGTAGCGGCCGGTCTCGGGATCGAGCACCAGCATTGATTCGGTCGCATAATAGCGCGCGATCCGGGCATATTCGGCCTTTTCGGCGAACCAGCCGGACACGCCTTCCCCCAGCCCCAGCACCCGTTCGGCATAGTCGAACAAACCGGGCGACACTGATTTGAAGCGCGGCGGCCTGCCTGCCACGTCGAACAGCAATTGGCCCTGTTCGCGCAAGCTGATCGCCGGGCCGGGGCCGCCGATGGGCAGGATGCGGCCGCTGGTTTCCGGATTGTCGATGCACCCGGCAATGAACCGCGCCAGATCTTCATCGCTGATCGGCTTGCAGCGGGTGAGTTCGCCGTCCCCGAAGATCAGAAAGGGCTTGCCTGCCTTGACCCGCCTGACCTGTCCGGACAGCGATTTGAAGAACGCCGTGGGCCGCACGATCGTGTAATCGATCCCGCTCGCCGCCAGCTGTGCCTCGAATGCGAGCTTGGCGTGCTGGAAGGCCAGCAGCGGCTTCTGCACGCAAATTGCCGAAAGCAGAATGAACTGCCGCGCCCCGGCTGCCTGCGCCGCCGATAGCAAGGCGCAGTTGGCGTCGAAGTCCACCGCTTTTGCGTCCCTGGGTGCGCCGCTACGCGAGGCGATGCAGGAAATGATGCAACCGGGCTGAACGTCCGCCATTACGCGCGCAAGAGCGTCACTATCCCGCAATGCGGCACGGGCGAGGTCAGCTCCGGCAAGTGGCTCGGGATCGCTGCCGACGGTGCTCGGTCGCAAAAGCGCAGTGACGGCATGACCATCGGCGACCAACCGCCGAACCACAGCCAGCCCGATTGTGCCTGTGGCCCCGGCGACAAGAACACGGTGAGGGGTTTCAAGCTTTGCCATCGCAGCCACCCTACCCCCGCTGCCTCAATGGTCAATCGGGCCAGCCATCCTATTGAACGCGCGCGCGGAACCGGATCGTGAAGCTCGGCTGGTCGCTCGCGCCGCCTGAACGATCCATCGTGCCGGCCGGTGCAATCCGGATCGTGCGCACGTTGGGATCGAAGGCACCGTTCGGCGTGTAGGTGAATGGCCCTGCTGTCCCCGACGCGGATGAAAAGCGTACCATTGTGGCGGCATTGAAAGCGTTGAGCCCGCTTTCAGGCGAACCATCCTGAAAAGTCACCGGAGTGCCGGTGGAAAACGCCATGTCGGCAGGCATATCGTCGATGATCACAATCGAACTCGAATCGACCGAGCGCCTGCCGACATTGCGGATGGTGATGCTATATTCGACGATTGCTCCGGGGATCGCCTTGGGGTTGGTGGTGCCGTTCACAGGATCGGAGATCACCACACTCGTCTTGTCGACCTCCAGCACTGCGGTGGTGATGCGGCTGTTGGTGATTATGCAGGTAATGGTGTCGCCAAGCTGCGGTGTGATGCTGCCTCCGACTGTGTTTGGTAGGGTAGTGGCCGAACCGCTGGTGGCATTGCTGCAGGCAAGCTCGGCCTCATAATTCCCAAGATTGCCTGTACCTGCCGCGATCTCGCTGAGCGTATAAGAAAGCCCGCTGTCAAGTTGCACGAAGCCGGTGTCGCCCGCATTGACCGTAGACCCCGAACCGGTGGTGGTCGCAGCGGCAATGACCGTCTCGCCTGACATGATCCGAACGGTGAACTGATCGCCGTTGAAGCGTCGAAAACCGTCGAGCGCCTTCCGCAATCGCAGGCGCGGCTGGGCGCCATTGGTGAAGGTGCACACCAGAAACTCGCCGAATTCGAGCTGGCCGATGTTCACGCTCGTAGTGGCGAGACCATTCGGCAGACTGGCGCGGGTTGCACCTGCTGTGTTCACGCATGTCAGCGTTGTGACATACTGCGAAAGGGTGCTGACGCTCCCCGACGCCATATTCTCGCGCAGCGTGATGGGCACCCCTGCCGCCATGCTCAGTGGCGCGGTGGAGAAGGGGCCGGAGCCGCTGCCGCTGGTGGTACCCCCGAAAATCGTGCTGCCGGTCGTGGTATTGACGATCTGATAGCTGAACTGATCGGCAGAATTGGTTCGCGGGCCCTGTATCGTGGTTTGGAGCCGGATCGAGGCAAAGCGGATCGCGAACATCACGCCCTGGAGCCCACCCGCCTGCGTTTCGATCGTCACGCTGGTGGGGCTGTTACTGCCGAGGATATGGGCGCCCACGGTCCCGGGCCTGCCGGTGATGTTGACAGTGTTGCTGCCGACCCCGGTGATCGACGGGAAGGTCGACCCGCTGATCGGCTGCACCGCGTCGAGCAACTGCCACGCGCCGCCGTTGGTGGAGTAGCGCAGCGCTTCGTTATCATTGCTCGATTCCGCATCGGCGACGACGAAGGAATAGACCGTGGCGCTCGCACCGACAGGCGGAGTGACCGTGATGTTCGAAAGGTTGATCGTCCGCGATCCGGCGGATGTGGTGTAGAGCACAGGGCGTCCCGGGATGCCGATGAACGCGACATTGCCGATCGCCGCGCCGGTCCAGGAAGGCGCCGTCACCGCGTTATAGACAGTCGAATTGCCCGATACCCGCGCATTGAACGTCAGAACCGACCCGTCGGGAAGCGTGAAGCTGAGATTCTGCCCCGCAGCGGTCCGTGCGGTCGCATCATTGTAATCGGCGAAATCAAGCCAGCAATAGGTCTGCCAGCTTGCTGGCGCCGTGCCTTGCGCGGTCGCTTGGCCGCAATCCTGTGCCCGCGCGGCCGGGCTCCACAGCAAGCCGCAGACAACCACTACAAGCGCCATCAGCCTGCGCAGCATTGTCCAGCCTGCCATCATGCCCTTGACATAGGGGATTATGGTAAACAGCCGGTTAGCATGGTGGATCTGGCGTAGCGCCCGCATGGTCAGCGCCCAAGCCCGAGAAAGCTGAAGCTGTCGGCATCGAAGCTCATCCTCACCACTGCGAACACGCCCTTGTCGGTGTTGCGGGCGGCGCTGAAATCGCCGTCGCGAAAACCTTCGACATTGAAGCCCACGGTCACCAGCATGCCTTTGACCGGTACCACGCCGATGGTCGGGCCATAGGCAAAGCTGGTGGTGTTATCGTCGAGGTTGCTGCGCACCGTGGCGCAGGCGCCAAGTTCGAAGCGCTCCCCGATCCCGATGCGACCGTCGGCCCCGACCAGCACCGAGGTGCCCGAGAATTCGGTCCCCTCGAACTGGTCGAAATTGTGCCGCGCACCGAGGAACAGCGAAACCTCGTGGCGACGCACCTGCGCGCCGTTGTCTTGGCCTCGGGGCGAGAAGTTGGTCGAGAGGCTCCCCACCAGACGGCGCGAGGTCGCATCCCCGTCAACCACAAGCGCGGTGCGTCCGGCCCCGCCTGCTCCGCCGATCTCGCCGGCGACGCCGCCAGTGATCTGATCGCTGCGGAATTCGAGCCGTCCCAGCATCGCGATCGGCGACCCGTCAGGGCGGTGTGCGAAGGCGATGCTGGCGTCGAGAATTTCGGCTTTGGCCCCGCCTGCGGCCTCGGACAGCGTCCAGGTCGCGCCCGATCCGACCAGACTGCCTTCGCCGAGTTGGCGGATCGCGCCCACCAGCAGGCCTTTGCGGTCCGCAGTCTCGCCGTCGCGCAATTCTCCGCGGGCGGTCACGCTCCAGCGATCCTTGCGCCAAGCTGCGCCAAAGGTGACTGCGGTGAAGTCTTCGAACAGCAACCCGCCGGTCAGTTGTCCGCCGCTGGCAGGCGGCTGGGCCGGATTGATAACGCCGCCCGCACCCGGATTGCCGCCGAGCGTGCGGCTGCCGTCAAGTGTTGCGTCGATCGTCAGGGTGGGGCTCAACTGGAGCGTCTGCGACAGGCCGAAGGCGGCAAAACTGCGGGTGCCGTTCTCGCCGATGGTTTCCTCGCCCAGCGTGGTCACCACCTGCCCGCCCTGCCACGGAGCAACCTCGATACCGCCGCGCAACTGACGCGCATCGAGAGCCTTGCCGTCGGCAAGTTCATAGGTGCCGACAATCCGGACGTCCTGCGTTACGGCGTAGCGCACGCCGAAGCGGTGGCGGGCCGGCAGATCGAGGCTTTCTGCCTTGCCCAGAGCCACGGCGGTTCCGGCGGAGAGTTCCAGCTTGTTGTCGAACAAGCGCTGGGTCGCGCCTGCTTCGAGCACGGTGGACGCGGCATTGCTGCCGTCGGCAAGGCGGTCATCGAAATGGACGAGGCCGATGCGCAGGTCGGTGCGCTGCCGTGCCAACACGATCTGGCCCTGCGCGGCGCGGCGGCGGGTCGGATCGGCGAGGCTATCATCCTGCCACAGGCTGCCGACGAAGCTCAGTTCCTGGCTCAGCAACATACGGCCATCGACGCCCAGTTTGCGGCGGCCGCGCTCGGCAACATTCTGCTGGCCGACCCCGTAATCGCTGTCGATCTGGCGCGCATAGGCGAGCAGGTCGAGGCTGGCGGTCTGGTGCTGGGCTTCCAGCAACCACCCTGTGGCCGCCTCGCCCTCGCGGCGGCTGACGGCCAGTTCGGCGCGAATTTCCGTGTTGTCGCCGACGCGGGCGAGCAGATCGATCGCGCCGAGATCGGTACGCTGCGCCTGCCCGTCGCGCCCCGTGAGGCCAGCGTCGGTGATCGCGCTTGCGCCGATCCGGATCGCGCCGTCGGCACTGGTCCAGTCGGCCCGCACGCCCGCGTTCAGTTCGGCCTCGCCCGCCCCGTCGGCTTCGAATTCGATGACGATGAATTGAGGATTCAGGTTCTCGTCGCGGCTCAGAACGGGGGCGGCAAAGCTGATCGTGCCCGACAGCAGATCGATGTCGTAATCGGTAAAGCGGGTAAGTTCGCGGACCGACACGATTAGTTCAGGGCGGAAGCGATCGCGGACTTCGATCGTCACCCGTTCGGAATTGGGCAGGATGCGGCGGCTGGCGAGGCTGTAGGGGCCGGAAATGCCCTGCCCCTGAATTTCCTGACGCTGGAACCGGCTGGCGATTTCGGCAGCGAAACCCTGCGCCTTGATCTGGCCAACCCGCGCTTCGGCCTTCACGCCGGTTGCGGTGCGGTTGTAATTGGCAAGGCGGGTTTGGTTGAAGGCGGTCTGGAAATCGCCATAGAGCGCGTAGAATGTGGCGGTTTCGATGCGGACATACAGCTTTTCGCGGCTGGCGGCGTCGAACTGGCGCGCCGAAGCATCGCCGAACACCGTGTAGTAGGCCTGCGGGTCGATGGCACCCAGCACCGGGCTGTCCTCGCGCTGCTTGGCGCTGTCATACGCGAGAGTGAGCAGGTATTTGCCCAGCACCCGGCCCTTGGCATAAAGCGCGACGCGTGCGTCATCGCCCAGATCGCTGGCGAACTGTCCGGCCCGTTCCATGTTGTCGGCCACCGAGCGCGCGCCGACCGAACCTTCGGCAAGGCCGATGATCGTCCATTCGATCTCACCCGGCTCGATCCACGCCTCAAGCTCCTGACGGCGGGTGATCTCTCCATCGTCGAAGGCGAAGGCGAGCCGCACCGAGCCGCTGACCATCGTCGGGGCGAGTTCAATCCGGGCAAGCCCTTCCGCCCCCTCGACCACCCAGCGCGCCGCGACGGGAGCCGTGCCGGTGAGTTGGTCGAGCTGCTGCCGGTCGATCTGCGCAGCGCTCTGGTAGGGCGAATTGATGGTGAAGCTGCCCGAAATGCCTTCGCGCAACGGGCGGCCGTTCCGGTCGAGCACGCGGATAGCGACCACAGGGCGGGTCCGGCCGTCGGCAACGAGATTGGACAGGGCGGGCAGGAATTCCACGTTGGCCGGGGTGCGGGTGAAGAACACTTCGCGGGTGAAGGTCTTCGTCACCACGCCGAAGCTGTTGACGATCCGCGCTTCGATCATGGTGCGTTCGTTGATCAGGGGCACCCCGCGCCACTGGCTGACGGCGTATTTGCCGCGCTCGGGGTTTTGCGTCCCGTCGAAAGCGAGCGGATCGACCGGTTTGCCATCGACGGTCAGTTCCACGCTCTGTCCGCGGCGGTGGCGGATCGCGACGCGGATTGCGGGTGCACGCGGGTTGGCATCTTGCGTCGGGGCAAGAAATCCGTCTTCGCCATCGCCGAGCGCAAGGTAATCGGTCACGGTCGAGGCGGGATCCTTCGCTTCGGCGGGCGCGGTCACAGGCACTGCCTGCGACGGCGCGATCGCTGCGGGCACCGCAACTTCGGAAAGGAGCGCGTGAAAATCGGCGACCACGAGGCTTCCGCCCTGACCGATCGCGAAGCGCGATGAGGCGCTGCCGGCGTTGCGGGTCGAACGCGAACAATCGATCATGCTCGCGCCTTCGGGCAGGGTCATGCGGGCAACCTGAACCACGTGCGTGCCGGGCACAACGCCTTCGAAATGGTAACGGCCCGCTGCATCGGTGATGGCGAAGCTGCCGTCCTCCAGCATGACCCGAACACCAGCAACTCCAATGCGTTGCGATTCCTCAAGGGTGCAAGGTCCGGCGGTGATGCGGCCAATGATGGTCATGCGGTCGGCGACCCCGTCGCGCACCAGATCGACCGCGGCGCTCGCGCGCGACAATCGTCCGAGCGCGTCGCGCACATTGGCATCATTGAGCACGCGGCCCGGAGGGGCATCCGGCCGAACCGTCATGCCATAGGTCACGCGCGCCGAAGCGCCTCCGGCAAGGTCTCCCAGCGCGACGGTAAGAATTCGGCCATCGGGCGAGATCGTGACCGTTTGCGGAGCGGCCACGCCATTGATGCGGATCGTGTCGCGACGCAGGCGCAGCCAGCGTGAGGGCGTGTCGGTCAGCGTCACTGCGCGCTTTACCCGCGCCGGATCGTCGTTGCGCACGGTCACGGCATAGAACACCACATCGCCCGGCGAAGCGGTTTCGCGCGATGCCGTTTTGGCAAGCGCGAGATCAAGGCTCGGGTGGTCGACCGGGATATCGACTTCGAAGGGGATCGGGTTGTCGAGCACGAAGGCCTCCCCGAACGAGGTATCGCGGATCACGAACGGCCGCCCATCGGGACGGGTGATCTGGCCCAGCAATTCGCGCGGAGCGACGGACGGTGCGGTGTAGGGTGCGGGCGGCTCGACCTGAAGGCGAAAGCGGCCCTGCCTGGTCAGCGGAAACCAGAATTCGCCCGGGCCCATCGCAACATCACGGCCCGCGCCATCGGTGATCGGCTGACCGGAAATGACGCTCGACGGCCAGCTGGTGACGCCATCCTCGGCAAACACTGCGGCGGGCGCGCCGGTGATGGCATCAATCAGAGTGACCCGCGCGCCGTCTACCAACTCGCCGGTTTCACTATCGAACACCACGCCGAACGGATCGACCAGCACGGCCACTTCGGCCGCTACCATGATATCGTCGCTGCCGGGCTGCAGCGCGCTGATCGTGATCATCGAATCCGGCCCCACGCTCAGGCGGCAGTCTTCCTGCACCAGCGGCGGGGGAATGCGGACGGTGTCGGCGGTACCGGCAAAGACGCCGCTGTCAGGCGCGGTCTCGAACACGGTCATCGTTTCGCGGTCGCCATCTGCGGTGGTCAGCACCACGGTAAGGCTGTCGATGGCGCTCCGGTCGCGATTGGCGGCCTCGGCGGAAATTTCGAAGAAAACCGGTTCGCCTCCGCGCAGCTGGTCTGTCAGCTGGACACTTGCGGTCGCGGTCAAGGCGACAGTATTTCCGCCCGGAGTGACACTGGCGGTCGCAAAGCTGCCAATGCGCTGCACCGGAGCGGCGTCGGTCTCGCAGCGCGGCTGGCGATACACCAGCTCTGTGCCGTCCGAAGGTGCGCGGCGGAACACCCGGATGGTGGGCGGTTCTGGAGGGGGGATGCTGACGTCGAACTGCACCGGATTACTGGCAATCCGTCGGCTCGATCCGTCAGCATTCCACGTGGCTTCGGCGATATTGGTGATGGTGCGCACCGATGCGCCGGTATCGGATTGCGCGCTGCTCCCCTCCTGCGGCACGACGAATGGCAGCAGCACTGCAATGAGCGCTGCTGCCAAATGCCGCAAGGAGGGAAACACACGCAAGATCTACGTCCGGATCAGGATCAGTCGATCACGACACGGAAGTAGAGCGAGCGGGTCTGACCAGCTTCGACGTCGAGGAGATCGCCCAGCACCTGGTCTTCGCCCGAAGGTCCGGTCCCTTCGCTGAAGGATCCGCCCGCCGCACCATTGGTGCAGAGTTCGTCGCCATTGACGAAAATGCCGAAGCTCGCCTCATAGGAGACATCGAACGGCAGATCGTCGGTTACGTCGACATCAGTCGCAGTCGCAGCGCCCGCAGCATTCGCTACGGTGATGCAGTATTCAACCGTTGCGCCCGGAATTGCCTTCGGGTTTGTCGTTCCGTTGACCGGATCGCTGATCAGACGGCTCGACTTGGCGACCGTCACCACCGCGCCCGCTACTTCGAGCGTGCCGATAGCCGCGAAGTCGCCTTCGTTATTGCCGACTTCGGCACCGCCTACGCCGGTACCGTCAGCGAGCACGAAGTCGATTGCGTTGACATTATTGCCCCCACTCGTCGCCTCGATCTCGGCGCCGAGGCCAGTAGCGCCCGCTTGATGCGCATCCGCGGTCAGGGCGATCTGGAAGGTTTCGCCGTCAACTGCACTTGAGGTGACCGTCGAAACGACGAACACCGTGCGGGTTTCATCTTCGGCCATTTCGTCGAGGAAAGTGACCTGAACATCGTCAGATCCAGCCTGACCGAAGTTGTAGATGCCGTCGCCGCCATCGAGGAAGAATAGTGCATTCTCTTCATCAATATTGGCGTCAGTTCCGGTGCCACCCTGATATGATGCCGTCAGATCGAAATCGACGGTCTCGTTCGACAGGTTGGTGACGTCAAACGACAGCACGTTCTGAGTGCCGCCCGGCGTCGCAGTGACATTGCCGGTGTCGTTCGAGGCAACGGTCACGTTGATGCGAGCGTCAACCGTGAAGATGTCGCTCGCCGTCGCAGCATTCTGCGCCACGCCCCCGACATCGAAGCTGACGGAGACATTGTTGGTTATGGTATCGCCTGCGCTGGTCCCTGCGGCCAACGCAGGCGCGCTGGACATTGCGACGAGCGCAAGCGCGCTCACCGCACCCAGCAACTGCTTGGTGGTTCTCATTGGTCTGGTCCTGTGTGTTGCCCCGCGTGAATGCATCCGCCCGCAGGAGGTGGCGGTTATCTACCGCCGGTCAGCGGATGATAGCTGGATAGGTGAGCCTCCCCGAAGCGCCGGAACCGATGCTTTCGAGCACCCAGCGGACGTGGGTTACGTCGGCATGGGTGGCGCGGCGCCCGGCACCGTCAGGCCCGGTGACGGTCAGTGCGCCGAGCACACCCCAGGTCTTGCCCCCGTCAACCGACACATCAAGCGCCGGATCGGCGTCAGGCGACAGCCGGACTGCGGCGGGCAACGGGTTGGTGACGGTAAAATTGGTTACGGCCTCTGCGCCGGTGTTGGCGTAATCGGTGCCGAATATCAGGCGGTCGCCGGGAATGATCGTGCCCGGCTCGACCAGTTCGGTGCGTTCCTTGCCGTCGGCATCGTTGACCACTTTGACAGCCTTCACGTCTCCGGAAAGCGATACCGGGCTGGTTGTAGTCTGCGCCGCGAGCGGCATTGCGGGCGCGGCGAGCGCGGTGGCAGCAGCCATGGCGAGCATCAGCTTTCGCAACGAATTCATAGTAAAACCCCTGTCTTTCCGATTATTCAATTGTTCAGTCGATCACGACGTCGAAGGTGATGGTGCGGCGAGCCTCGGCGTCGACATTGCCGAGATTGACTGCAATTCCGGCCGCATCCGACACAGCACCCGCGTCGCCATCGGTAGCGTCGCTCAGCGCGGCGGCATCGAGCGCGAGCGTGCCGGGTGCGTAAGTGGTGCCTGCTGGAATGGCATCGGTAACGACGAGACCCTCGATCGTGCCGGTGCCGGTGACCTGCGCCTCGATCGTGAAGGTTGCGATGGTGCCGGGAACGGCGCTCGTGCCGCCGAAGGGATCGCGCAAAGTCACCGACTTGACCAGCGCGACGCTGACGACGGAATTGATCAGCGATCCGCGCGCTGTCGCAAGCGCGCCAGTGGTGCCGACGATCGCGTCGCCGCCGTCGGCTCCTGCGCCGTCAAAGGCGGTGCCGGGGCTACCAGTACCTGTCACCGCTGCGGCAGAAAGCACGACCGTGCTGGTCTGCGTATCGCCCGCAGCGTCGGGCACGATAACCAGCACGAACACCGTCAGCATGGTGTCGGGCGCAAGAACGGCGGTGGTGTGCGGGCTGGCGAGAATCTCGTCGACCCCTTCCTCATAGGTGCCGTTGGCGTTGCTATCGATGGCAATGGCCTGAACCGCGACGTCGAAGTCATTGCCCGCAACCGCGGTGTCGGCGACCAGACGGAATGCTTCGGGGCCGTTGCCCTGATTGGTCAGTTCGAAGGCAAGAACCGCGTTGCCCGGGCGTCCGGCGATCGGGCCGGGGTCGAGCGAGGTCAGCGTCACGTCGAGCAATTCGTCCACGCGCACGGTAACCGTGTTGGAATTGACCGTGCGCGGCGTGCCACCTTCATCATAGCTGGCGACGGCGATATTCTCGATCAGCGTGCCGGCCGTTACCCCTTCAGCAAAGGCAGGCGCAGGCGCGACGACTCCACCGAGCAGCGCAGACCCGAGAAGAATGGATAACGAGGTGTTGAGGCGAGTATCTGTAATCATGCCCCGAGGAAATACGGGCAGATGGTTAGGATTTCGTTAGTTATGCTTTTTCACTGTCTTTGCGGGCTGATGCCTCCAGCCGGTTTTCAGCGCGCGTAGCCTGCGCGAAAGCGGCGTTCGCCGAACCACAGCGCGCCGCTTAAAATGAGCCACGCGAGGAAATAGGGCCATGCCGGGCCACGACGCTCCGGCGTATCGCGGGTGATGGCAGCGCTTTGCTCCGCGGCCCAGACCGCGGTTGCCTCACCGATTTGCCTTTCCGCGATTGTCTTGAACGCACCTTCGGACATGACGAGGAAGGCAAAGGTCTGCCGCCCGTCCCGGCCCGGCTGGACTACTGTGTGAACACCCGGCTCAGCAGGCCAGTAGGCAGCGCAGCCGCGCGCGCCCGCATCGGGATCGATGGCAAGCGCGATCTCGGTCGTGTCGGGCGGGATGATACGCGCGCCAGCGGCAATCCCGCAGATCGCCAACCGCTCGCCCGCTGTTGCGAGCGCAGGCACTTCGGGCCGGAAAAGGCTGTCCGGGCGCGCCACGGCGCTGATCGTGTCGCTCCACCATTGCTGATAGCGATCGGCCTGACCGTTCAGAACCAGTGCGAAACTGTTGGCGACAGTCCATACGGCCACACGCCCCTGCCCGCGTTTCTGCCAGCCCGATACCGTTCCGCCATCAGCGTCGGTCACGATCGGTACGAAGTCCGGTTCGGTACGCAGCACCCAACGCCCGAGATCGGGTGCCGGATCGTCGATGGTGTTGATGTTGTCCGGAACGTCGTCGGAGCCGGGTCCGCGTCTAACAGCAAGCGCATCTGCATCAGCCGCGAGCGGAGGAAGCGCGACCGGTGCGACATCGCTGCCGCCGTTCACAGAGAGGCCTAGTGCGCGCCAATTGTCACGCATGCTGGCGGTTGCGGGGGACGTCATCCGCACGACCACGCCCAGCCCGCCTGCCACCGCCTGCGCCAAGGTAGCGCGCCCGGCGCTGCCGATGCCCGCCAGCGACCGATCATCGATGATGACGACATCGGCGTTGCGCAAGCTTGCCGGATCGAGCCTGACCCCATCGCCGCCAAGGTCGACGCCGCCGCCTGCCTCAAGCCTGCTTTGCAGCGCAATTCCCGCATCCTCGGCCCAACGGCGCAGATATTTCGCTTCGGGCGAAGGCGCGCCGATCAGGATCGCACGAAGGGGCCGTTCGGGAATTGTGTGCAGCGGCACCGGCGTGTCCGAAACGATCGTCTTGTCACTGCCGCGCAGCCGCAAGGTAAAGCGCGCAAGGCCCGGAGCGCGCGCTGTGCTGCCCAAGGTAAAACGCCCTTCATTGCCGATTGCCCGGCTGTCCACCTGCCGTCCGGCCGGATCGAGCAGTTCCGCGATGCCGCCTTCCAGTCCCGACGCTTCGCCCGCCAGTGCAAAGACCGATCCGGCAGGCGTGTCTGCAGGGGGATCAAGCCGGATAAGGCCGCGCGGGAGCGCCATCGCGGAGAAGTCGACCGGCAAGCCCGCGCCGCCATCACGATCACGCGCGGTCAACCCGCGCCCGAGGATGCGGATGCGCTGGACCTGCGCATGGCGGCGCAATGCGGTGGCAAGATCGGGTACGCGCTCGGCCCCTGCTAGCGTCGGTGCTTCGGGGAGTGTGATCAGCCGCTCGCCCGGCCTAGCGCGGAGGTCGCGCGGTGTTTCGGCGGTCGCCACCAGCAACGTCTCGCCGCCAATCGGCAGAAACGGCGGGAACAGGATGAGATACAGCAGCACACCGCTCACCACCGACAGCGCCGCGAGCAGCCACGCCTGCCAGCCCCGCAGCTTCATCAGCAGCCGCACCGCCGCAGCCAGCGAACCTGCCGCGATCAGCAGCCCTGCCAAGGTCTCGGCCCCGATCATTTAGCGCAGGCCCTGCATGTAGCGCTGGCCCAGCGTCCCGCCATCACCGCGTCGCCGGACTTGCGCAGGTGGACGGGTCAGCACGGTCCAAAGCTGCGCGCGAAGCTTCGCCCGCAGCCTGCTCGACGCCGGTTCGCCGCGCACCGCATCGATTGCGCCAAGCACGCCGAGCGGATCGCCGATCCGGGCGCTGTTGCCCCGCACCCACTGATCCAGCCCGTCAAGATCGATCGCGCCCGGCTGTGCCAACGCCCGCCATGCCGTAGCCGGCACCGCGTCCTCGATGGCAAACGGGGTCAACTGCGCACCGCCGCCGACGATCCCTTCGCGTTTGCCGGCCAACCGCCGCGCCATATCGATCGGCGGCTGCTGCGAGCCGATGCGCGGCAGATAGATGCGGGTCGCCTGCTGCACTTGCTTGATGTAATCGAGCGCCGTGTTCTCGAACGGCAGCGCCGCTTCGGGCCGCCCCGAACGCAGGTTGAGCTCGGCCTCCCACATCGCGTCGAGCGCGGACTTGAGCAAAGCGCGCGTATCGGGATCGAGCAAGGTCGCCGCCTCGCTCTCGTCATGGACGTGGCCGAATTCGGCAGTGATGTTGCCGAGATCGCCGAACACCGGCGATTCCGGTGCAGCACCGTGATCGTGGCCGTCGCCGTCATAATGGTCCGGCTCGGCAGGCGCATCCTTGTCGGCGGTCGGCATCGGCGGCCGGGGCGCTTCTTCCGCTTCCATGCCCACGAACTGCCCGTATCTGAGGCGCAGCAGGCGCTGATCGACTCCGATTGTGTCGGATCGCACCATGAATTCGTCCGCGCTCAGATTGCTGCGCTGTTTGATCAGCGCCTCGGTGTCGATGATCACCTGACGCTGGCTTCGGAAATAGGCGGGCATCTGCTGCTTGGCCATCAGGTCCAACCCTTCGGCCTGCGGGGGCCGGGGCGCGGGAAGGCGCAGGATTACGCCGGGGCCGCGCACCACTTGCGGACCGGGCGCGCGCGTATCGGCGACGGTCAGCTGCGCGACCAGATCGCTGCCGGGCTGAAGGCCATAGGAGGCCAGCGGCAGGTCGACGACAAAGCGCCTGCGGCGGGGATCGCCGATGCCTCTGACAGATTGGCTGCGTTCGCTGAAGCGCACGTTCTCGCCCTCGCCGATCGCGGTGGTGACGGTGAGGCGAGCGAGCGCGTCCACCGCGTAATCATCGCTCGCCTCGAACACCACGCGCCAGCTGCGCTGGCCCGGCTGCGTCATAACCAGGCCCGAGGCCGGTTCTATCACCCGCACCTGCGGCGGTTCGTCGGCGACCGGCTCCAGCCGGTGGGCGGGCTGCGCTTCGCCCATCCCCTCGGCGGTGACACGGTAGAGCGACGGCACGTCGAGCCGCAGCGATCCGCCCCAGCCGTCCGCGCCCTGCTTGAGCGGCAGGCGCTGGCCGCCGACCAGTTGCAGCGCCGCGGATGCGGGCTGCGGCGCGAAGGCGAGCGTCCATTCGATCCGCGAACCCATCGGGGCACGAATGTCGAGGCTGGTCGCAAAGCGCGCAGGCAGGCCCGTATAGGCGGGTGGCACAATCCGCACGCGCTGACCGGTCAGGCGCGGCTCGCCGGGGGCGGTGGCGGTGCTGGGCGCGGCTGGTGCGAGCGGGGGCGGCGCGGATGCCTGCGCCTGCCAATAGACGATCCCCGCCAGCGCCACCACGCCCATCGCCCAAGCGGCAGCGATGGCGCGCCGCGACCAGCCGTCTGCGATAGTCACCGGATCAATCGCGGCGATCCGCTCAGCAATCCGTTCGGCCTGCAATTGCTCGACCGGGCCGAGATCGGCATCGGCAAAGACCAGCGCAGCGCTGTCTTCAAGCTGCGCCTCACGCGCATTCAGGCGGCGCACCAGCCAGCCGCGATCGAGCCGTGTTGCACGCTGCCTCGCCGCCCATCCCAGCGCCAGCGCGCCGATCACAAAAACGCCCGCCGCCGCCGCAACGCCGCCAAGCGCCCAGCCCAGCACCGCGAGCACCAGCACCAGCGGGCTCCACACCAGCACGACATCACTCAGCGCGCGGCGGCGCGCTGGACGCAGCCATTCGTCGAAGCGAAACTCGCTGCTCACCCGGCGAACCTCCGCCGCCGGGTCGCAAGCAGCCGCTCCGCAAGGAACGCCAGCGCTATCAGTACGCCCAGCCAAGCCAAAAGCTCGCGCGGCGGCAGCGCATAAGGCGCAGCCCCTGTGGCCGGCGCAAAGGCCGCAGCGCTGACCCGCGCGGGCGGCGATGCGGGTTCCGCGACGAGATCACGCAGGGTTGCGGCGAAACCGGGGGCGAGAACGTTGGGCATCTGCGCTGGCACCAGCGGCAGCGTAAACCGCATGATCCGCCCCGCGCCGAGTGGTCCGCCTTCGACCAGTGTGCGGCCCATCGCGTCGGACCACAGCGCTTGGCTGGCCGCAGGCATGGCAATCTCGGCGGTGCTGCCCAGCAAAGCGGTACCGCCTTCGCTGATCCAGTCAGTGACCGCCTGCGGGACCGGGCCGGGCTGAAGCCAAACCAGCACGGACGCGCGCGGCGGCAGCGCAGTGCCGGTGCCTGCATCGAACCGGGGCTTGTCGCTCCAAGCCTGCGCTGCGGCGCGAAAGTATCGCACCGCACTGTCCTGTCCTTCCGGGTGGCGCACCGACAACACCGGTGCGGTCGGCGCAGCGGACGGCGCAGTTGGCGTGCCATTCTCGACGATCCGCCACGTGACCTTGCGGGTGAGGCGCAGGCGCTCGGCATCGACCCCGTCCAGCACCGGCGGGACAAGGATCGTCAGCGGTGCGCCCGGCGGCAGCTCGGCATCGAATTGGCGGATCAGGCTGGAAGTTTGCGCCCGGACCGTTGGAGCTGCTGTGTCGAGTTCCGGAAACCCCGGAGCAATCCAGCGCACATCCGTGTCCGGACCGGCGACCTCGCGCGCCGCGGCCGGATCAACCCCGGCAGCGGCGATGATGCGCGGACTTTCGTCCTCCCAGCCGAGCACCGCAGGGCGCGCCAGCAACAGCGCCAGCAGCGCGATCAGCAGCAAACGCAAGGCCAGCAGCAGCAGCTCGTCGAATTGCAGCTTGCGCCGCGGTCGAGGTCGCGCGTCAAGCCAGCGCATCGCCGCGAATTCGAGCGGCACTTCCTCGGTCCGCCGCCGCAGGTGGATCAGCAGCGGCACGGCCAACGCTGCAAGCGCGGCCAGACCGAGCGGGACCATCAGCAGCGGCGTCACCGCGGCTCTCCTCCGCGACCGAAGAAAACCTGCAAGGGGCGGTCGATCGGCTCGTCGAGCACATAAGCAGTGTGGCGAATCCCTGCACGGTCAAGCCGCTCGTCCAGCGCCGCGCGGGCGGCAGCGAAGCGGGTGAGGAATGTGTCGCGCAAGGCTTTCCCGTCACCGATCAACGCCTCCCCGCTTTCCTGATCGAGGAAGCGGTAACCGCCATCGAAGGGGAAATCGCGCTCCTCGATGGTGAGCATTTGCACCGCCAGCACCTCGCGGCCCGCCTTGGCCAGCCGCTCGATCAGCGCAATGCCGCCTTCATCGAAACAGTCGCTGAGGAACAGCACCAGATCGTGCGTGCCGATCCGTTCCCACAACGGGGCGAGCGTGCCTGCGTCCGGGAACGTGCCCCCCGCCGTCAAACGGGCAAAGTCGATCTGCAAGCGATCAATCTGGGCGCGCCCGCCGCGCGGGTCCGCCACGCCGAGCGCCCCTGCCTGCAAGGCGACCCATCCGAAGCGGTCGCCCTGCATAAGCGCAAGTTCAGCGGTGCACCGCGCGAGCAGCTTTGCCGCATCGAGGCGGGACCAGTCCGGCGCACTCCGGTCGGCCTGCGCCATCGAGGCACTGGCATCGATCAGGATCCACACTGCAACCGGGCTTTCCTGCTCTGCCTCGCGCACGAAGAACTTGTCCGACCGGGCGAACAGCTTCCAGTCGATCCGGCGCGGCTCATCGCCCGGCTCGTAGGCGCGGTATTGCGCGAATTCGAGCCCAGCACCCTTGTTGCGGCTGGGATGCATCCCGAAACCGCCAGAGCCCAGATCGCGCCGGGTCCCGAGCATCAGCCGCTTAAGACGGCTGCGGATTTCCGGTGGTATCGTGAGCGGCGCACGCCCCATGGATCAAGCCGTCGGCGGCGGCAGGTGCGCCAGCAGCGCAGCGACGATATCGTCGGCGCTCTTGCCTTCGGCTTCGGCCGCGAAGGACAGCAGCAGGCGGTGACGCAGCACCGGTGCGGCGAGCGCGGCGATATCCTCGCGCGTCGCGGCAAGCCGCCCGTGCAGCAGCGCGCGCGCCTTGGCGCACAGCACCAGCGCCTGCCCTGCGCGTGGCCCTGCGCCCCAGCGGACATAGTTCCCGACCTCGACAGGCGCGGCGGGATCGCCGGGCCGAGTGGCGCGCACCAAAGCGGTGATCCAGCCGAGCAGATCATCGCTCAGGTAAACATCGCGCACATTGGCCTGCAGCGCCAGCACATCGGCTGCGTGCATCACGCAAGGCACAGGCTCTCCGGCGCGGCCGGTGGTGAGCGCGAGGATATCGCGTTCCTCGCTTTCGGTGGGATAGCCGACGCGCACCAGCAGCAGGAAGCGGTCGAGCTGCGCCTCGGGCAGCGGATAGGTGCCGGCCTGCTCCAGCGGGTTCTGCGTCGCCAGCACGAAAAACGGCTTGGGCAGTTGATAGGTCTGCCCGCCGTAACTGACTGTCTTTTCCTGCATTGCCTCAAGCAGCGCGGCCTGCGTCTTGGGCGGAGTACGGTTGAGTTCGTCAGCCAGCAGCAGGTTGGTGAACACCGGCCCCTTCTGGAACCGGAAAGACCGATGGCCGGTGCCGTGATCCTCTTCGAGCAGTTCGGTGCCGAGGATGTCGCTCGGCATCAGGTCGGGGGTGAACTGCACGCGCCGGAAATCGAGCTCCAGAGCCTCGCCCAGCGTCCGCACCAACAGCGTCTTGCCGAGCCCCGGCACGCCTTCTAGCAGGCAATGCCCGCCCGCCAGCAGCCCGATCAGCAATTGTTCGACGACATCGGTCTGGCCGACAATCGCGGTTGCGATGGCGCGCTTCAGATCGTCGAGCTTCGCGATCCGTTGTTCGATCTGCGCGGCATCCGCCGCACTCTGCTGTGCCACCTGTTCCAAACCCTTCAATTGCTGAGCGCGTACATGACGATGTTGACCCCGAAGCGGGTGTTATCTTCGGCGAGGAAGCGCTTGTTGCGCCAGTCGTAGTCCCACTCGCAGCCGTAATCCTTGTTGCTGTAGAGCAGGCCGAGGCGGTCGTTGATGGTGATGCCCTTCAGGTAATCGTGGATCAGGTCATCCCCCCAGCCGTTCAGTTCGAACGAAGTCGCAGGCGGGCCTTCGAACTTGAAGAAGCTGGAATAGATCGGATGCCCGTTGGGCAGCTTCTTCAGCGCCTCGCCGCCGAAGATGCGCGCCATTTGCGCCTCGAAAGACTTGGCGAACAGCCCATCAATGTCGTGGTTGCAATCGTCCACGAACACGAACCCGCCATTGCGCACATAACGTTCGAAATTGCGGCGTTCGGCATCGGAAAACTCCACCGCCTTGTGCCCGGCGAGATAGCAGAACGGCGCCGACAGCATCCGGGGATCGCTCAGAGCGATGACATGCTCCTCGGGATCGATCCGCAGGCTGGTGTAGTCGATAAGGGACGTGATCAGATTTGCAGGCATGCGCTGATCGACATCCCAGTCGCCCGAATTGTAGCTGAGCCGGGTGAACCAGAAATCGTAACCGCCCGCCCCTGCACCGCCTGCGCGCTGCGCGGCGGACAGGGCACCGGCGTTGATTGTGCCCGCCAGCGCGCAGCCGAGCAAACGCAGGAATCCGGCGCGGGTGATAGCTGTTTGGCTCATTTCACCCGCGCTCGCTCTGTCCCCTCAGACCGCGTCCGAAAGCGAGGTGAAGGTGAAGTCCCTGATCTTCATCGGCGGCAACAGCATCGATCCGCCCTCGTCTGCCTTGACGCGCACGGAACGGCCCAGCTCCTCGATGTTGTTGAGCATGATCACCGGGCTTTCGTTGAAGCGGAAATTCTTGATCGGGTAGCGCAACTGGCCATCCTCGATGTAGAAAGTTCCGTCGCGGGTCAGGCCGGTGAGCAGCACGGTCTGCGGATCGACCATGCGGATGTACCAGGTGCGGGTGACAAGGATGCCGCGCTCGGTTCCGGCGATCAGCTCGGCGGTCGATTTGGTGCCGCCATCCATGATGATGTTGCCCCAGCCCGCTGTCTCGGGCTTGCCCTGCTTGGACGCCCAGTAGCGCGAATATTCGAGGTTCGCGACCTTGCCCGAATCGATGATCATGGCACGCTCGCGCGGCAGGCCGTCGCTGTCCCACGGCATGGCGGGCACTTCCGGGTGCCAGGGATCGGTGTAGATGTTGACGCGCGGATCCATGATCTGCTCGCCGAGCTTGTTACCGCCGCCCTGCTTGCTGAGGAAGCTGCGCCCTTCGTCAGCCGAACGCGCGTCGAAATAGCCCATCATGAAGCTGACGAGACCCGCGCCCGCCGCCGGTTCGAGGATAACCGTGTACTTGCCGGGTTCGAGCGCCTGTGCGTCCGCCGACGCCGCAGCCTTGCGCATCGCAATCTGGATGTCGGTGGCTGTGTCGAATTCGGTGACGTCCTTGACGTTGCTGCCGACCCAGCCCGATCCGCGGCCGTCTTCGGTGCGCACGGTGCAGGTGTAGTCTGCAATCGTGGAGCGCTGATAGCCGAAATTGCCGTTGGAATTGGCGTGGGCGAAGAAGGTGTTGCCGTCTTCGAGAAAGCCTGCGGCAATCAACTTGCGATCCCGGCAGGGCGCGATCGAGGCTTCGGCGATCCTTGCGCGCGCTTCCGCCGTCAGCGCTGCCGTGGCTTCGCTGAAGGTATCGGTCGCCCGGTAGGTCTGCTTGCCGACGGCGGGCATGAACTCGGGATTTTCCGGAGCCAGTTTCGCCAGATCCTCCGCCCGGCGCACCACCCGCTCGAGCGAGGCGTCGTCGAACTGGTTGATCGTCGCAATCCCGACCCGCTTGCCGAATGCGACCTGCACGGCAAGCTCGGTATCGTCAACGATGCCCGTGGTGGAGATGTCGTTGCGGGCAAAGCGGACGTTGCCCTGAATGCCGCCGCTCAACTGGGCGCTGGCTTCGTCGGCGGTCGAGAAGGCGATCACCTTCTCGAGAATGGCTTTGGCCTGCGCTTCTGTAAGAATGCTCATGTCTCTTGTCTCCTGCGCGAGGCTCAACCCAGCGACCGGGCGGTGTTGATGACGTTGATGCCGTCGAAACGGGTGGTCGACGAACCGTGGCTGACCGCCGAAACCTGGCTTGGCTGCCCCTTGCCATCGAAGAACGAACCGAACATGCGGTAATCGCTCTCGTCGCAGATCGCCGAACACGCGCCCCAGAATTCGGGCGTACGCATCTGGTAGGCGACATCCTCGATCATCGGCCCGAGCTTGCCGTTCTTGATCTCGTAGAACACCGTCCCGCCGAACTGCGCATTGTAACGCTGCTGGTCGATCGAGAACGAACCACGGCCCGAGATATAGACCCCGTTTTCCACCCCGGCGATCATGTCGGCGGGGCTCAGCTTGGTCTTGCCGGGCGCGAGACTGACATTGGCCATGCGCTGGAACTGGACGCTCGACCAGCTGTCGGCATAGCAGCAGCCGTCGGATGCATCCTTGCCGACGATATGCGCCTGATCGCGGATGGTCTGGTAATCGACCAGGGTGCCGTCCTTGACCAGATCCCAGCGTTTGGTCTGCACGCCCTCGTCGTCATAACCGACTGCGCCGAGCGAACCGACCTGCGTCTTGTCGGCGAACAGATTGACGATCTCGCTGCCGTATTTGAAGGCGGCGTCGCGCTTGTCGAGCGTCGCAAAGCTGGTCCCTGCGTAGTTGGCTTCATAGCCGAGCACGCGGTCGAGTTCGAGCGGGTGACCGACCGATTCGTGAATGGTCAGCCCGAGATGATCCGGATCGAGCACGAGGTCATACTTGCCCGGCTTGACCGAAGGCGCCTTGAGCTTCGCCTGCGCATCATTCGCCGCAGCGATGGCATCTTCCTTCATGTCATAGGAATTGCCGTAGGTGGTGTGTCCGTTGGACAGCACGAACTTGTCCTCCGGCTTCCCGTCGAGGTACTCGTAGCCGAGCCCCATCGGTGCAGACAGGCCGTCGCGTGAACGGAACTTGCCGGTCGACGTATCGACAGCGGTCACACTCAGCGGCGCCCAGATGCGGTGGACATCCTGATCGATGTAGGAGCCGTCGGTCGAGGCAAAATATTTCTGCTCGTTGACGAGGAACAGCAGCGAATTGACGTAGCTGGCGCCCGCGCCGAGCGCGGCGTCGTTGACGCTCATCAGCAGGTCGACCTTGTCCGCGATCGGCACTTCCATCGCGTTCTTCTTGATCGGAGTGCGCCAGCTCACCTCACCGACGCCGGGCGTGGGCGCAAGTTGCACCGGTGCGGTCTGGGTGCGGGCATTGGCCTTGGCGATGGCGGTCGCCTGCCGTGCAGCATCGGCAACGGCGTCCTCGGTCATGCCGTTGGTCGCCGCGAAGCCCCACGATCCGTCTGCGATCACGCGCACACCGGTTCCGGTGCTTTCGGTATTGACGATATTCTCCACATTGCGTTCGCGAGTAATCACGAACTGGCGCAGATACCGCCCGACACGCACGTCGCAATAACTGGCTCCGGCAGCAGTCGCGGCCGCGAGCGCCGCGTCAGCAAGGCGCTTCTTCACCGCCAGCTCGATCCCGTCCTGCAACTGGCTGGCGGCGATTGCCTTGCCGAATATAGAGGGCGAAAGCGCGGCACCTGTAAAAAAGGTACTGAGCGCCAAGAAATCCCTTCGGTCCATGGTAATACTCCCCAACCCGGACGGTGGCTTCCTCCGGGGAATCCGAAGGCCCGCCGGCAAATGATTTGCTACGGGCGACATAGCTGCCGAAAAGCTGCGCAATGGTCAAATCGCCGCGCGGGAATGGCCGGCAGATTCCTCACTTGCGGCAACCATGTCGCCCGAAGGAGCAACGGTAACGACCGCGCCTCACATCAGGCAAGCGAGACGACGAACCGCAGGACTTTATCGACGAACGGGCCACCGGATCGGACATTGTCCACCATTGGTCGGCACAAGCCGTCCGATCTGCGGAACCTCCGGCGCGCGCCTGAAAGATGATGAAGGTTAGGGTTTGTCGCGGCTGTCCGCCCCAAAGTCACTCACGACGCTGTGTTTCGCCAGATGAGGACCAGACCCCGTGGCCATATCGATCAATGGGCAGGACTATCCGCTGCCTGAAGACCCGCGCACCAGCCTGCTCGATTTCATCCGCCGCGATGCGCGCCTGCCCGGCACGAAAAAGGGCTGCGACCATGGCCAATGCGGTGCCTGCACCGTGCTGGTGGGCGGCGTGCGGATCAATTCCTGCCTGTCGCTGGCGGTGACGCATGATGGCGACGAGGTCACGACTATAGAAGGCCTCGGCACGCTCGCCGCGCCAAGTGCGATGCAAAGCGCGTTCGTTGCGCATGACGGGTTCCAATGCGGCTATTGCACCCCGGGGCAGATCTGTTCCGCGACCGCGATGCTGCAGGAACTGGCCGCCGGTTGGCCGAGCGATGCCACGGCCGATCTGGAGGCCGCGCCGAACCTGACCGACGATGAAATCCGCGAACGGATGAGCGGCAACCTGTGCCGCTGCGGGGCCTATGCGAACATCTTGGCCGCCATTCGCGACGTGGCGGGAGAAAGCGCATGAGGCCGTTCGATTACCAGCGCGCCGAACGGCTCACCCACGCCGCGCAACTAACAGCGGATGCAGACACCCTGGCGCTGGCAGGCGGGACGAACCTGATCGACCTGATGAAGCTGCAGGTCGAAACGCCTCAGACCCTGGTCGATATCGGGCGGCTTTCGCTGGGCGAGATTGCCGACGAGGGCGCGGGAAAGGCAAGGGGCCTGCGCATCGGCGCGCTTGCCACCAATACTGCGACCGCCGCCCACCCGCGCGTGCGGGCCGATTACCCGGTGCTGGCGCGCGGGATTCTGGCCGGAGCGACGCAGCAATTGCGCAACAAGGCAACCACCGGCGGCAATCTGTGTCAGCGCACACGCTGTTACTACTTCACCAATATCGACCAGCCCTGCAACAAGCGCGAGCCCGGTTCCGGCTGCGGGGCGATCAAA
Source organism: Erythrobacter sp. (assembly GCF_024305245.1). Taxonomy (GTDB): domain Bacteria; phylum Pseudomonadota; class Alphaproteobacteria; order Sphingomonadales; family Sphingomonadaceae; genus Erythrobacter. The sequence continues at coordinate 118,152 of NZ_JAMWYX010000007.1, read as the reverse complement.
GGTATTGCACGCATCCATGCGGTGCTGGGCACCAGTCCGCATTGCATCGCCACCTATCCCGGCGACATGGCGGTGGCGATGGCCGCGCTCGACGCGACAGTCGAAATTGCAAGCGAGAACAGCAGCCGCAGCGTGCCGGTGCGCGGCTTCCACCGTCTGCCGGGGGATACGCCGGAACGCGACAACGTGCTCGAACCCGGCGAGATCATCACCGCCGTCACCCTGCCCGCTCCGGTCGGCGGCATTCATCTGTACCGCAAGGTGCGCGAGCGATCGTCTTATGCCTTTGCGCTGTGTTCGGTCGCCGCAGTGATTGCGCTTGAGGACAACCGCTTCACCCGCGCCGATCTCGCCTTCGGGGGGCTGGCGCACAAGCCGTGGCACGATCCGCGTATCGCCGACCTGCTGATCGGTAACGAACCTTCGCTGGCGCTGTTCGACAAGGCCGCCGACCTTTTGCTCGAGGATGCGCAAGGCTACGGCGAGAACGATTTCAAGATCCCGCTCGCGCGCCGGACGCTCGCCGCTGTGCTGTGCGAAGCGACAGGAGTGGAGCCATGACCGTGCATCTGAAGCAGGACGCGCCGGACGAGCGCAACGTGCTCGACTTCACCGGGCAGAGCGTGATCGGCGAGCCCCTGTCCCGACCCGAAGGCCTGCTGAAAGTCACCGGCACCGCCACCTACGCCGCTGAATACGAGGTCGATGGATGCTGCGAAGGCGTGCTGGTTACGCTCCCCGTGGTGCGCGGCGAAGTGACTGCGATCGATGAAGCATCGGTGCTATCGATGCCCGGCGTCATAGCGGTGCTTAGCGACGAGCGTATGACCGGGCGCCCCGCGCAGGGCATGGCGGGCGAAGCTCCGTTCCAGCCTGCAAAGGATGTCTGTTATTGGGGCCAGCCGGTCGCATTGGTGGTGGCCGAAACTTTCGAGCAGGCACGCGACGCCGCCAAGCACGTGGCAATGGATTGGCGCAGCGAACAGGCTCCGCTCGATCCAGCAGCGGTAGAAACCGAGGAAAGCGAAAGCACCCGGCAGGGCGATCTGGCGCATGCGATGGCCGAGGCCGCGCACAGCGTCGACGTGGTCTTCACCACCGAAGGCCATGCGTCTGCCGCGATGGAGCCGCATGCGGCGCTGGCACAGTGGGAGGATGGCAAGCTCACGGTTCACGCCTCGCTGCAAATGCTCAAGTTCAACCGCGCCGAGTTGGCGGATTCGATCGGATTGGAGGAGGAGCAAGTGCGGCTGCTGTCGCCCTATGTCGGCGGCGGGTTCGGATCGAAACTCGGTGTAAGTCAGGAAGTGGTCGCAGCCTCGCTCGCGGCGATGCATCTGGGCCGCCCGGTGCGCGTGGTGATGAGCCGCCAGCAGGTGTTCCAGACCGTGGAGCGCCGCTCCGAAACGCACCAGCGCATCCGCCTCGCCGCCGATGCCGAGGGACGGCTGACCGGCTTTGGCCACGAAGCGCGCGTCTCCAACCTGCCGGGCGAGAGTTTTGCCGAACCGGTGCTGCAATCAAGCCATTTTCTCTACGCGGGCGAGAACCGGCTGCTCCGGCTCGAGGTCGCCCGCATCCACCGCATGACCGCCGGTTCGGTCCGCGCGCCGGGCGAGGCGGTGGGCGTGCAGACGGTGGAGCAGGCAATGGACATGCTCGCGGAAAAGGTGGGCATCGACCCGGTCGAACTGCGCCTGCGCAACATTCCCGACAAGCATCCCGCCAATGGCAAGCCGTTCAGCTCGCGCAAGCTCGCCGAAGCCTTGCGTGAAGGTGCCACGGCGTTCGGGTGGGAGCCGCGTCCCCGCACACCCCGCCACACCCGCGAGGGCGAATGGTGGATCGGCACCGGCATGGCCAGCGCCGCGCGCGTCCACTCAGTGGTCGAGGCCAAGGCGCGGGTAACATTGCGGCCGGGCGGCACCGCGCTGGTCGAAACCGATATGACCGATATCGGCACCGGCAGCTACGCCATCCTCGGGCAGGTCGCGGGGGAAATGCTGGGACTTGTGCCCGACGATATCGAAGTGCGGCTCGGCGACACCGATCTGCCTCCCGGATCGGGCTCGGGCGGCAGCGTGGGTGCGGCGTCGTGCGGCTCGGCGGTGTTCCTTGCCTGCCAAGGCCTGCGCAAGGAACTGGCCGAACGGCTCGGCATCGCGCCCGAATCTCTGACGCTGAAGGACGGCTTCGCGCGCTGGAGCGGCGGCCAGAAGGCGCTGACCGAATTGCTGAACCAAGAACCGATCGAATGCACCGGCCACTTCGAACCCGGCGCCTCGACCGAAGACATGGCGGTTTCCAGCTTTGGCGCATTCTTCGCCGAGGTAGCGGTGAATCGCTGGACCGGGGAAACCAGAGTCCGGCGCATGACCGGCGCTTTCGGCTTCGGGCGGGTGCTCAACGCCCGCACGGCCAGATCGCAATGCCTTGGCGGGCTGACGTGGTGCATCGGCAACGCGTTGACTGAAAGCCTGCTGTTCGACCCGGTCGACGGTCATCTGGTGAATTGCGATCTCGCCGAATACCACGTGCCGGTGAACCGCGACGTGCCCGATCTTGAAGTGCTGCTGCTGGAGGAACGCGATGCAGCCGCCAGCCCGATTCAGGCGAAGGGTGTGGGAGAATTGGGCCTGTGCGGCGGCGCGGCGGCAATCGCCAACGCCATCCACGACGCCTGCGGGGCGCGGGTGTTCGCCTATCCCATGACGCCCGACCGGGTGCTGGCAGCCATGCCCGAAACCTGAGACAGGCGGCGCCAAGTTGGCGGCATGCTTCGGTATTAACTGCCTGATTTTAAGGGAGAGTGGCTGGTGCCCCATGGAGTCCGAAAATGGGAACCAAAACTCTCATTGGACAGTAGTTGTGGGCCTGCGAGACTGATCGTTGCGGTGGGGTGCACCACAACCAATTTCTCGTTAAGTGACCTCGCAGCGCTGAGGATCGAATATGATCAGAGCTTGTCGAAGACAGACCCCATCCTGGGACTAAACAGCCGCTCATAGGTTCTGAGTAGGTAAGCATCCGTCATTCCGGCTACAAAGTCGCAGAGAACCCTCACGTCGCTGCCTGAGTTCACAAACCGCACATACTGGTCGCGTGGCAAAAGGCGTTTCGGATCGGAATTGATTGCTTCGAACACGGCTACGACCATGGATTGGCCTTTGAACTCCAGATGTTGCACCTCTGGCGAGGTGATGACTTTATCAACCACAAAGCCCTGAAGCGCATTCAGGAACTCCCGCTGTCCGGACTGCATTACGACACGATATCGAGCCAAGGGTTCTTTGAAGTCAGGAAGTTCGACGAATTCTACCGCCGTAACAAAGTGATGTACCAATCGATTGATGCAGTGCTTGCGGCTGGCATTGCCCCCGAATAAATCCGTTACCATCGCCGAGAATACGTCGTTGCCACTCTCATTTCTGTATTTTGCTTTCAAGGCATCTAGAAACGTCGGGCATTTATCCAGCAGGGCAGCGAAGAACTCGTCCTTGGAAACAAGGCCGAGTGCGATCGCATCCTCAAGATCATGAACCCCGTAAGCGATGTCATCCGCAACATCCATAATGCTGCAGTCAAGCGATTTATGCCTCGGCAGTGCGTGCTTTCCCGGTCTTTCATCGCTTTCTTCGAAGCGCACTCGGTCCGCTAAACTCAGCGGTTCGAGGATCCAATCTACAACATCCCGCTCGGAATCCAGATAGCATTTGGGAGGCTTGCAGGATTTTACGTCGAGCAGGCTGACAACTGCGGTGCCTTTGAGAAGCGAAGGCTGAATAGCCAGATTTCGCACTTGTGTGTACGGCAGAGGGTACTTCAGCACACCGAGCAGTGTGCGTCGTGACAGGTTGGCGCCAGCCTCACTCGAGAAACTCTCAATGCGGGAAAGGATCCGGAGTGTCTGCCCATTACCTTCGAAGCCCCCGTGATCTCGCATGCAGTAGTTTAACGCCACTTCGCCGCCATGACCGAAGGGCGGATGCCCTAGATCGTGCGTGCAGCCGATCGCATGTATCATGCTGCGATCGGGGAGATGTGCTGCTCCCGGATGGTCAGGAAAACTCTTTCCGAGCTGTCTAGCGATACTCCCGGCGATTTGGGCGACCTCAAGTGAATGGGTCAACCGGGTGCGATAAAAGTCGCTATCGCCGAGGCTGAGAATTTGCGTCTTGCCCTGAAGACGGCGGAAAGACGCCGAATGGATAACACGGCCATAGTCGACGTCACCGTCCGCACGCGCGTCCTCAGTTTGTGGTGTCCAATTCTCGCGCCGCTCGCTCCAACTCATGATCTGCTCCAACTCATCCAACGCTGATGCAGGATTGGCGGTAACCGCACAAGCGCAGCCAAGAGGAATATCAGAGTCGCGCTCGTCCGCCCTTCGCATCATCGGATCGAGCTATTCGCTAGACACAGCGAACTAGGCGTCGCGAAGCGCTTTGACTCTTGCCAATGCTTCCTCGAGTGCGTTTTCGACTACAGCGAGATCATGAGCAAGTTCCAATCCGCCATAGCCAGTTGCCTTTAGTATCACCGCCATCACGGTTTGCGACTGCGTTGCCAGCTCGAGCAGATGCAGGCTGCTTGGACTTGTGTGACCGTTGAGCCAAGACCGAGCAGTATGGTCACTGACATGCGTCCATCGCATCACCGTCTTTGTCGCCTGACGTGTCCCGCCGAGATCTGCTTGTAACGCCGCGCCAATCATATGCGCGAGTAGCGCATCGGAGAGGTCCGTGGGCGGGCCGCGAAGTTTGCTTCCGCTAATAGGAACCATTTTTCCCTCCTTTCTCGTGTAGCGCAGAGGGCCAAAGCGCTTTTCGCATTCTGCGCTTAAGGAATCGCATGATCATTCGATGGACCGACGACGATCATGAAGATCCAAAGCCGCCCCCAACCATCCGGGCGGCGCAATATGTTCGCATGTCCACCGAGCATCAGCAGTACTCAACCGACAACCAGGCAGCGAGGATTGCCATCTATGCGGAAAAGCACGGTCTCGAGATCGTCAAAACCTATGCAGACGAAGGCAAAAGCGGGTTGAACATTAAAGGCCGGCCCGCGCTTCGCGCACTTCTTGACGACATCGAAAGCGGAAGCGCTAACTTTGAGGTCCTTCTGGTCTATGATGTCAGCCGCTGGGGCCGGTTTCAGGATCCAGACGAAGCTGCCAGCTATGAACTGCGCTGCCGCAGCCGAGGCGTCCGGGTTCTCTACCCAGGTGAGGAATGGGAGAACGACGGGAGCATCGGCTCTTCGATCATCAAGACGGTTAAACGTGCGATGGCCGGCGAGTACAGCCGAGAGCTGTCAGTTAAGGTGTTCGCAGGCCAGGCTAATCTTATCCGTCGTGGCTATCGTCAAGGTGGATCTGCTGGATTTGGCCTTCGTCGGTTGCTCGTGGACCAGCATGGCGATGCGAAAAGCGTGCTCGGCCGCGGCGAGCACAAGAGTATTGCCACCGATCGCGTCATCCTCGTTCCGGGTCCCGAGGAGGAGATCGCTATTGTTCGGGAGGTCTATCGACGCTTCGTCGAGCAGGGGCAAAGCGAAGCTGCGATCGCATCCGACCTCAACGCCAACGGATTGCGGACAGACCTCGGGCGCGAATGGACCCGCGGCACGGTTCACCAGTTGCTGATCAACGAGAAGTACATCGGCAACAATGTTTGGGCACGGACCTCGTGCAAACTGAAGGGCGAGCATGTCGAGAACGCGCCGGAGGACTGGGTCCGCGCTGACGGTGCCTTTGAAGCTATTGTCGACGTTCGGCAATTTGAAGCAGCACAAGCAATCATCGCCAGACGATCCGAGACGCTTAGCGACGACGAGATGCTCGCCGCGCTGTCCCAAATCTTTGCGCAGCGCGGCTATCTGTCGGGTTTGATAATCGATGAAGCAGAAGAGTGTCCCTCGAGCAGCGCATTCCGCTCGCGTTTCGGCAGCTTGCTGCGCGCCTACACACTCGTCGGCTTTGCTCCCGACCGTGACTACCGCTACCTCGAGATCAACCGGCGCCTCCGATCGATGCACCCTGACATCGTCGCCGCAATCATCGCCGGCATCCAGCAGGCGGGCGGCAGTGTCGTGTGTGACCCCGAAACTGATTTGCTCCGCATTAATGACGAGTTCTCGGTCTCGCTCACCATGGCTCGCTGCTTTCAGACCGCTGCCGGGAGCAATCGCTGGAAATTGCGGCTCGATGAAAAACTGCGTCCCGACCTCACTTTGGCTGTCCGGATGGACACGGATAATGCGGTGGCAAAGGACTACTACCTTCTGCCGGCCCTCGACATGCGAGAGGCAGCGCTGCGCCTTGCAGACTATAATGGCCTGTCGCTCGATGCCTACCGTTTCGACACGCTCGATTTCTTCTACCGGCTGACTGCGCGCGTGCCGCTGAGGGCCGTCGCATGAGCGCCGCCAAGCCTGCACAGCGGATCGAGATGATCCTGATCGACCGCGTGAACATCGTCAATCCACGGGTGCGCAACAAGAAGTCGTTTCGCGACATTGTCGACAACATCGCCAAGATTGGCCTCAAGAAGCCGATCACCGTCACACGACGGATCGAAGCCGAGGGCCCTTTTTATGATCTGGTGTGTGGCCAAGGGCGTCTTGAGGCTTTCAAGGCTCTCGGACAGTCGGAAGTCCCGGCGCTGGTCGTCTCGGCCGAACCAGAAGATTGCCTGATCGCGAGCTTGGTCGAAAACTGCGCGCGGCGCCAGCACCGAGCAATCGACCTTCTGCAGGACATCCGGGGCATGCAGGAGCGAGGCTACTCCAATCCCGACATTGCGCGCAAAACTGGCCTCTCGCTTGAATACGTCAATGGAGTTGGCCGGCTTATCCAGCAAGGCGAACAGCGACTACTGCGGTCGGTGGAAAGCGGTACGATACCAGTCAGTGTCGCGGTCGAGATAGCCGATGCTCCCGATCACGATGTGCAGGCAGCGCTATCCAGAGCCTACGAAAGTGGGCAGCTCAAGGGCCGCAAACTTCTCGCGGCACGTAAGCTCATCGAGGCCCGGCGCCGCCGCGGAAAGGGATTGGGGACTTCGGAATCCCGCTCTCGCGAACGGGTCTCCGCCGAGACATTGGTCAAGGCATACCAGGAGGAAACCGAACGAAAGCGGGCCTTGATTGCTCGCGCAGAGACCACACAGAACAGGCTGATGCTGATTACCGAAGCGATGCGGCGGTTGTCGGCTGACGAAAGCTTCGTTGCCGTGCTGGAGGATGAGGGCCTCGCCACCATGCCCGAGCGCCTTGCCGAACGTCTTCGCCCAGCTTCGGGGGCATACGCATGAGAAACAAGCAGCCCATCACGCTACCCGCTGGCTTTGAGCACACCACGCTGCGCATCCCAATCAGTGAGATCATGCCCCTGCGCGAGGTGCCCAGTTCCGTCCGCAAATCGGTGAAGTACAAGCAGATCGCCGCGTCAATCGCCGAGGTCGGCATCATTGAGCCGCCTGTTGTGGTGCCGGATCGTGAGGGCTCGGCTCGCTATCACCTGCTCGACGGACATCTGCGCCTCGCCATCCTGCTCGAGCAGGGCGAGACTGAAGTGGTCTGCCTCATCGCGGTGGAGGACGAGGCATTCACATACAATCGCCGCGTGAGCCGGATAGCGATAATCCAGGAACACCGGATGATCCTCAACGCGGTCAAGAAGGGTGTGTCGGAAGAAAGGCTTGCCCGCGCGCTTAACGTCAACATCGCTAGCATCCGCACCAAGCGGAACCTGCTCACCGGAATCTGTCCTGAGGCCGTTGAATTGCTCCGCGACAAGCACGTGCCGATCAACGTTTTCACCGAGCTCCGCAAGATGAAGCCAATGCGCCAGATTGCGGCTGCAGAGATGATGGTGGCGATGAACCGTTATTCAACCGGCTATGTCAAATCGATTGTCGCGGCCACGGCGGAAGAAGATCTAGTCGAGCAGAAGCGCAAGGCAGTGCGGGGTCTGACTGAGGCGCAAATCGAGTTAATGAGCCGCGAGAGCGCACAGCTCGACCGCGATTTCAAGCTGATAGAGCAGAGCTATGGGGCTGACCACCTCGATCTGGTTCTGGCGACTGGATACCTTGGCAGCCTGCTTAGAAGCGCACCGATTGTTCGGTATCTGGCCCAGCACCATCCTCAGCTGTTGGCAGAATTTCAGAAGATCACAGAGTTGCAGCAGGCGGCATAATGGGGACCCGGACCCGATAAGCGCGGGGACCGCGGGAGACGCCGCACTGTGGGGCGGATCGAGCGCGGCGTGGGAATGGCGGCGAACCCGCTTTTAGCCCACCAAAAGCCCGATAGGGCTTTTCGGAAAAGTGTGCCGGAGTTGCCGAAATCCGGCACACTTTACGTATAGGTCAATATGAAATTGCAGCGTCGATGTGCCCGTCACCTGAAGGTTCGAGGCCCGCAACAGAGACCGATCAGTTGGACATTTGGCCTCATTGGCGCTGCTATGCAGACTGTCTAATCTCCCCGATCAGCTGCTCCAAGTCAGTGCTGTAGGCCTTGAGTTCAATTGCATGCGGTTGGTCAGGACGCTGGCGCAGGAAGGCGCCGATCGTGGCGATCACTGCCGGCTCAAGACGTAGGCCAGGTGCCCCCTGTGCAATTCGCCATGCAATCATTACGATCACCGTGATCAGGGTTTCCAGCTCGCAGTGACCGGTTAACAAACGCCAGTCAGCGCGATCGGCCCTTGGCCAAGAGGACCCCAGCTAAATCAGGTTAGCCAAGTTTAAACCCACAAGAAGTATCTGAATTGCAGTATCTTGAACGAGTGCTATTTTCGGATGCTGGGTCGGATCGCCCGCATCGTGTGCACGGCAATGGGGTGGGTGGAAATTTATGGGCAGACCAAAGTTAAACGGGTTCGCATTGGACTTGCGGGCGCAATGAATGCTGCTGCAATGCCGGTTCGCGCGGGCAACTGGGATGATGACCAGCTCAGGGTGATCGAGGCAGGAGCGGATGCCCGGCTGATCGTCGAGGCAGGTCCCGGAACCGGGAAAACCGCTGTAGCCTGTGCCCGGTTGGCATGGCTGATCAATGAGGAAGGCATCGAGCCTTCCAATGCTTGGATGATCAGCTTCACAAGGACAGCCGTCGCCGAGATCCGCGCACGCCTGCATACCTATGTCGGCGAAGCGTCCTTTGCAATTCGGATCGCGACCGTCGATTCGCATGCATGGTCCATCCACTCAGGGCATGACCCGGATGCGAGGCTGTCTGGGTCGTACGAGGAGAATATCGCCCGTGTCATCGAGCTGCTGCAGGCCGATCAGGACGTGGCCGATGAGCTCGAACAGGTCGAACACGTCGTCATTGACGAAGCGCAAGATCTGGTTGGGCAACGGGCAGAACTTGTCGAAGCACTCGTCTCGAGACTGCCCCAAGAATGCGGTGTCACTGTATTTGCTGACGAGGCGCAGGCTATCTACGGTTTCTCAGACGACAGGATCGGAGGCGGAAGACCCGCGGCCGGTGAGCGATGCGAACCTTTGCTCGGACGCTTGCGGCAAGGACAATCGGGGCATTTCTCCACCCTAGCCCTGAAGCAGATCTACCGCACATCATCCCCGGGCCTCCGGGAGATATTCTCCGGACTGCGCAGCAATGTTCTTGACAGCCAGAACCACAAGGATGGCATCCATGCCACGACAGCGCAGAGAATCCGGGAGCTTGCCGATGAGCAGGGCCTGAAATGGACGCAGATGAAGGTTGCTGACTTCACCAGCGAGGATCTTCTGCTATTCAGGACCCGCGGCGAAGTCCTTATGGCCTCGCAGTTCTGCAGCCTTCCCCACAGGCTCCGCCTCTCCGGGTATGGCATGACACTGCCGGCGTGGCTGGCGATCTGCTTCCGGGACTTCCTTGCGCCCTTCCTCGCCGAACGCGAGTTCCTCGATCTGTGGACCGATCGGATCGAGAACAGGGTGGTGGCGCAGTATGGTCCACTCGAAGCCTGGGGGCGGCTCCTTCGCATCGCCGGGCGCAGGGACGGCGCTGTCGACATGCGCAAGCTCCGCCAGAGACTGAGCCAGTCGCGACCGCCCATAGAGCTGGCTCTTCCCGAGTTCGGACTTCAGGGACCGATCGTCGGAACCATCCACGCGAGCAAGGGCCGTGAGGCCAGCAAGGTCATCTTGCTTCTGCCAAATGGAGCCGAGTTTGAGACGACCGAGGACGAGATCGAGGAGACCCGCGTCCTGTTCGTGGGGGCGACGCGCGCCCGGACATCCCTGCTGGTCGGCGAGAGCAGCGCATTCAGGGCATCGACAGCACCATCTGGGCGGATTTTTCGTACGACGAGGAACGGCAAATCGACCATGATCGAGCTTGGTCGCAGCGGCGATATCACCGCGCGTGGTCTCGCGGGTCGCAGCGAGCACGCCCAAGCCGATGTCCGGACAGCCCAGGACTATCTCGCGAGGGTTGCCGACGTCGTTACAACCTACAGGCTGGAAGCTGACCCTGATCTCGACTGGCGCTACAGGATCCGTGCCGGCGACTGCGACGGGCCATGCGTTGGTGTCATGTCACGCAACCTCACATATGATCTCTGGGATATCCTCGCGAACAGGAACCAGAGAAGCAGTCACAGGCCGCCCGGATATGTGAACCATGTGAGGGGGCTTGGCTGTGCTACCATTGTTCTGGGTTCGGACGATCCTGAACTCGGCACGCTGAATGAGCCCTGGGCATCATCAGGTTTCCTTCTTGCGCCGAGGATCGCCGCCTTTCCGCCATTCTTCTTCTCAGGAAGGAAATAGCCCGCATGCCCGATCAATCACCCGAGCGGGACATTGTCGCCTCCCGGCTCACCGGCGACCTCGTTGGGCCGCGCACGGAACATGAGGAGCTCACGGCACGTCCTTCGGATGTCTGGCTGACCGGCATTCTGTGGCCGCAGCGAACGGCGATGGGGGGCGAGGATGATGATCGCCTTGGAACCGCGGTTGGCGGTGCGGGCGATGAGACTGACAGCGAGGCGGAGGCAGTCAGGACCGGGTCGGTCCAGAAACCCTCGGTCGCCGGCATCTCGTTCAGCGCTGCCACGTCCGACGATTGCCCGCGTGTGACGGTGACCTGCACCTTCGGCGCCTACCGTCTCGAGAAGCGGGAGGAGGGGGATATCTGGATCCGGCGTCCGCATCGGGTCGAAATTCCGGTTCTTGATCTGCCTCCCGGGCCCGCGCGCGAGATCCCGTTCGCACAGTATGGTGACGATCTGCCGAACGTAACGCTGAGTGTTCGCTGCATCCGGGGAGCAGGATCGTTTCTGGTGACGATCTCTCTCATCAACTCAATAGCGGCGGAGAAAGGGCGCAACGAGAGCGAGGTCGCCTCGCTGTTCCAGACATGGATGCGTGTCGAGCCCTGCGAGGGAACCTTGCTTGTGCCCAAGCCGCCACGGCGCGGTACTTCGCGGTCCGGGGCCAGTGAGGGAGGCAGTGCGACGTTTACCGACGAGGACGGCGGCGCGCTGCTGTACCGGAACGTTGCCGAATTCGCAGTCGGACATGTCTGCTCGGCCGAATGGGAGGAGTCGGAAAGCGCGGCAGGAACGCGCCCCACGGCGAAGTGGGTTGCAACGACGTGGATACCCTCCGCGATCGTCGCCGGAGTGGACCCCGGCGGTCACCCGGTCTTTTCCGGCCTCGGCGATGACAATGGTCTGGACCCGTTATCAGCGCTGGCACTGGCGCAAGCCGGACCCGAAACACTCATCGCCGGTCTGCATCGCTTCTGCGACGCCTATGCCAGCTGGCTGGAACTGCAGCGAAGGCGTCTGGATGATGCCGACGATGTTGCGTCCGAACTCAGGCCTGTCGCAGAGGCCCATCTCGAGCAATGCGATATTGCGCTGACGCGGATGCGCGCAGCGATTGACCTCATCGGCCATGACGCGCGCCTGCGCCGGGCATTCCAGCTGGCCAATCTCGCGATGCACCAGCAGCACGCGTGGGACAGTGCCAAGGGAAGCCATGGAGCCTTGCGATGGCGGCCATTCCAGCTGGGGTTCCTGCTTCTCAGCGCCCCGTCCGCAGTGTTGCGCGACCATGATGACCGGGGCGTCATGGACCTCCTGTGGTTTCCGACTGGGGGCGGCAAGACCGAGGCCTATCTTGCGCTGATTGCCTGCCTTGCGGTCTACCGCCGCCTGTCGGACGATCCGGACGATCACACCGGCGTCTGCGCACTGATGCGCTACACCCTGCGGCTTCTCACCACGCAGCAGTTTGCCCGCTCCGCCGCCATGATCCTTGCGCTGGAGGCGATCAGGACCGGCCGGGTTGCGGTTCCTGACGGAATGGCACTCAGGGGGACAGAACCCTTCTCGATCGGTCTCTGGGTTGGCGGTGACGCGACGCCCAACCGGCGCGCCGATGCCTTCGCCTCGCTCAGGGGTTCCACCGAGGTGTCCTCTCCGAAACAGCTTGCGCGATGTCCGGCATGCGAGGAAAAGCTCGAATGGTCGATGGCCGATCCCTCATCATCGGTCGATGCAGCGTGCATCAACAAAAGATGCACGATTCAGGGGGTTCTGCCGGTCTTCACTGTCGATGAGGATGTGTATGTCAGGCGCCCGACTCTGCTGATCGGGACTGCCGACAAGTTTGCCCAGGTGGTCCGCGAGAAACGGACCAATGCCCTGCTCGGGGCATCTCATGGCTCGCCTCCGGATCTCGTGATCCAGGACGAGCTCCACCTCATCTCAGGTCCTCTGGGAACTGTCGCCGGAACCTACGAGGCCGCCTTTGACCTGTTGTTCGCATCGCGTGGCCACCGGGCCAAGGTGATCGGATCGACCGCTACCATCCGGCGCGCGCCCGAGCAGGTTCGTGCGCTGTTTGATCGCGAGGCTTTCCAGTTTCCTCCCCCTGCCATTGATCACGATGATTCCGGATTTGCTGTTCGCGACCGGCGGCCGGCGGCAACGGGGCGTCGCTATCTCGGGGTGACGACGGCCGGCCGGTCGGCCAAGTTCACCTTGCAGGCCGTGGCCGGATCGCTGCTTCAGACGGCTTTCGGGGCATTCAGCGACGATGTCCGGCGCGATGCCTACTGGACGCTTGTGGGCTATTTCAATTCGCTGCGCGAACTTGGCGGCGCGCTGGTCCTGATGCAGGACGACGTCACCGACAGCATCGCCCTTTACGCCGGTGCCCGGTCAGAACCGGCAAGGCCGCTCAGCAATGTCGAGGAGCTGACCTCGCGCAGGACGCAGGAGGAGATCCGCGGAATGCTCGACCTGCTCGATATCAGGGTGGGGCAGCCCGGCGCCGTCGACGCGGTGCTCGCGACCAATATGGTCAGCGTCGGGGTCGATATCTCACGGCTGGGGCTGATGCTCGTCAACGGTCAGCCCAAGACGATTGCAGAGTATATCCAGTCGACCAGCCGGGTCGGGCGCGGTGCGGTCAGCGGACTTGTCGTTTCGGTCCTCAACAATGCCAAGGCGCGTGACCGCTCGCATTTCGAGACCTTCTGCAGCTGGCATCGCACTCTTTACCGCGATGTCGAGGCAACCAGCGTCACGCCCTTTGCCGCACGGGCGCGCGACAAGGCGCTGCACGCGGCATTGGTAACTGTCGTCCGGCACCTTGTGCCGGACATGCTCGATGCGCCGCACATGGATGACGAAGCCGAGGATCTTGCCATGGATCTCGTAGACTTGCTGGTTGAGCGGGCTGCCCGGATCGATCCCGAGGAGACCGCGGTCCGCCGGGAGCTTGAGCGCCGCCTTGATACCTGGCGGGCAAGAGCGCCGGGCGTCTACTGGAGCGATTTCAAGGGCGGCAAGTCGCTTCTGCAGAGCGCGGAGCGGGCGGCGGCCCGGCGGGCGGCTGGCCGCGATGTCGGCGCTGCATGGCCGACCCTGAATTCGATGCGGACTGTCGAGGCCGGAACGCCGTTCCGGATGGCCCCGGTTCTCAGGGCAAAGGATGATACGCATGAAGAATGACCTACAGGACCTGCGCCGTAGTGCCGTTGTCTCGACCTTCGGTCCGGGATCGGTCATCGATTTCAGAGCGGGCGGCGGGGCGGTGTCCGGCATCGCTGCGGGCCTCGAGGAATGGGATCGCTCGTTTCCTCCGGCCGGACTTGCGCATCCCCAGGTAATCCGCGAACCACGCCTGCAGAAGAAGCTGGGGGTCAAGGGCTTCCGGACGCCTCCGGTGCTGCTGGAGCGCGGCAAGGATGACGATCCGGATACGAGGCGCCTTGTGGCAGTGCGTTTCCCGAGATGGCTCCAGTGCCCGGGATGTGATCTCATCAAGCCGGAGCGGCGTTGGAAAAGCGATCCTGGCAAGGCTTTCCGCTATTGTGCGGCGTGCACGGAGAAGGCGCACGGCGACAGCAAGGTCTTCGTGATCCCTGTCCGTTTCGTGATGGCCTGCCGGCATGGCCACCTCGATGAATTCCCCTGGGACTGGTGGGTGGGACACGAACCGGATTGCAATGTCGCGAAGCGCGACACTACGGACCGGCATCCCGGCCTGACATTGCGCGCGGAAAAGCCGGGCCTTGCGGGCCTGATCCTCAGCTGTCCAAAGTGCGGTGCACGCCGGTCCATGGATGGCGTCTTCTCGAAGAAAACATGGGAGCACGGACCCCGTTGCCGCGGACGCCGGCCATGGCTGGCTGACGGGGACGAGACTTGCGGGAGGCAGCAAAATGCTGTGCAGCGTGGCGCCTCCAACCTGTACTTCGCGGTCACGGAATCCGCGCTGAGCATTCCGCCATGGTCGGATCACCTTCAGGAGGCTCTCGGCGACTGGTGGAGCAGCCTGACCAATCTCGACGATATGTCGAGGCTTGAGGATTACATAGACCTGCTTGCGAGGGGCGATCTTGAAAGCACCCTCAGGGAACTCGGGATGTCGGCGGCCGAGCTCGCTGAGGCGGTCCGGTTGCGGCTTGACTCGTTCGGGATGATGCAGACCGATGATCTGCGCCCTGCCGAGTACCGGCAATTTGTGACGGAAGCGGGCCGCAGCAGTATCCCTGACAGCGAATTCGAGACCCGGCGCGAACCGGTCACGGCGGGCATTGCGCCATGGATCAGCCGGGTGGTGCGAGCCGTGCGACTGCGCGAGGTGCGCGCTATCACCGGCTTTACCCGGATTGATCCCCCGGGGGATCCGGAATCGCCGGAGGTCGCGCGGCTGTCGAAAACACCGCTCGACTGGTTGCCCGCGATCGAGGTTCGCGGCGAGGGTATATTCCTTGCGCTGAACGGGGAGCGACTCGCGCAATGGGAGAGCCGGCCGGATGTGATCGCGCGGGTCTCGTCCTGTGAGGGCGCGCATCTGGCAGACTGGAAGGAACGCTATGGCGAGGACGCCAGCCCTCCGCGCTCGACCACCCCCCGTTACATGCTCTGTCACACCCTCGCCCATACGCTCATGCGCCAGCTGACCCTCGAATGCGGCTATTCGTCTGCTTCCCTGCAGGAACGGATCTATGCGGGCATCGGCGAGGAGCCGATGGCGGGGCTTCTGATCTACACCGCCACACCGGATTCGGACGGGACGCTCGGCGGACTCGAGCGCCAGGGCAAGACAGGAAGGATCGAGGGCATCCTTCAGCGCGCGATCGAGGCGATCGAATGGTGCTCGTCCGACCCGCTGTGTATCACTGATATGATGGGCGCGATCAGCAGCTATTCGCACTCGGTGTGCCATGCCTGCTGCCTTGCACCAGAGACGTCGTGTGAGACCTTCAACAGCTTCCTCGACCGGGCGCTGCTGATCGGGGACGGTAGCGGTTCGGGCCTCGGGTTCTTCGAAGACATGCTGCGGCGGCACTGATGGCAGTTCTCTGGCCAGGGATCTTGCCCCGCGCGGTCCGCGACGATCCGCGACGCCGTGCTGAAGTGCGGGTTTATGAACGGCTCGCCGGTGTTCTCGACGACAGCTACCATGTATTCTACTCAAGCCCTTGGCTGGGAATGGACAGGCTGGGCAACGAGAAGGACGGGGAATGCGATTTCCTGATCGCACATCCTGAACACGGAATTCTTGCGATTGAGGTGAAGGGCGGCCGGGAAATTGCCTTCGACCCGTCGGACGGCCAGTGGCGCAGCACCGATGCCCACGGCTTCGTGCACAGGATCAAAGACCCCGTGGCGCAGGCGCGAAGCGCGAAGCACGAGATCCTGAAGCGGCTGAACGCATCGCCGAAATGGCGCACGCGCCGCATCCATGTGGCTCATGCGGTCATCTTCCCGGGTACAGGATCGCCTCCCGCCAATCTCGGCGCTGATCGCCCCGCCCACATCTTCTGTTGTTCGCGTCAGCTGCGTGAGAGTTTCCGGGACTGGGTCGGGGAAAGACTGAGAGCAGGAAAGCGACCGGACAATTGCGAGGCGCTGGGACATGACGGCATTGCTGCCCTCGAACGACTGCTGGCCTTTCCCTTCACGCTGAGCTTCCGGATCGGAGCAGCGCTTGCGGAGGCCGAGGACGAGTTCCGCGCGCTCGAGCCCTCCCAGTATCACATTCTCGAGATGATCGCCGACATCCCCCGCGCGCTGATCCGGGGCGGCGCCGGGACTGGGAAAACCGTGGTGGCCATCGAGGCCGCACTGCGCTCCGCAAGGTCCGGACGCAGGACACTTCTCACCTGCCACAGTCGCCCCTTGGCGCTGCATCTCGAGCGGAAACTGAAGGATGTCGACAACCTGACCGTCGCAGGTTTCCATGGCCTGTGCGGCAGGATGTCGAGCAAGGCGGCGGTTGCGGTGCCTTCCGGGACCAGAGAGCGCGATCTCTACGAGTTTGCTCTGCCGAACGCATTATGCGAGGCAATGGCCACCATTCCGGACTTTCGATGGGACACCATCATCGTCGATGAGGGCCAGGACTTCCATGCGGACTGGTGGATTGCCATCGATGCGTGCCTCAGGCCGGGCGGGCATCTCCGCGTCTGCATGGACAGTAACCAGAAGGTCTATGGCAATGCGGCGGGCGGCGTGCAGGACCTTGAGGTTGTGCCGGTCCGCCTCTCCCGGAATTTGCGCAACACACGGAAAATCCACGAGGCAGCATCCGTTCATTACTCCGGCCCGGAAATCATTCCGGACGGACCTGACGGCATCGATGTGGCATGGATTGCGGCGGACAACGCCGCCCGGAAGGTGGAAGAAGCCTATCGGGAACTGCGACGGCTCGTGTTCATCGAGGAGGTCGCTCCCGGCGACATCGCTGTTCTGGCAAACGATCCTGTCATCCGCGCGCAGTTCATCGAGAAAGGTAGCGGAACCAGCATCGCGCTGACGGACGCCGATGCACTGGCCCTTGAGGATGTGGTGGTGGACACCGTGCGCCGCTTCAAGGGCCTCGAGCGCCCGGTGATCATCCTGATAGCAGGCGGGGACGAGCTTGACCGGCGCGAGCTGGCCTATGTCGCCTTCTCGCGGGCGCGGGCTTGCCTTTGTGTGGTGTCGTCGGAAGGCGAGGCGAGATGGCTGTCGAGGGGGGTACAGGACGACTGATATCGGGCAACTGTGAGTGCAGATTGCGATCGGAGCGGCCCTCCCGCGGCCGTGGGTCAGTACGCACGAACCTCCGAGGAATCGGAACCGGGCTGCGGCCCTCTGATACAGCGGTCGGACAGCGCACTATTTTCTGGACAAAACATGAACATCAAGGCAACGGCGCTTGCTATCTCGGATTCAATCCGACATCATGTCGCAAATTGTCCCAGAGGTTTCATGCTCAACGAATTCGCAGCACTTCGTGTCCGCGCCGGTCTTTCTCTCGACGAGGCGGCGAACCGGACGGGCTACAGCGTCCGTCAGTTGCAGCGGTGGGAGGCTGGTAATG
This sequence comes from Erythrobacter sp., assembly GCF_024305245.1. Taxonomy (GTDB): domain Bacteria; phylum Pseudomonadota; class Alphaproteobacteria; order Sphingomonadales; family Sphingomonadaceae; genus Erythrobacter. The sequence goes on along the minus strand of NZ_JAMWYX010000007.1, from coordinate 100,300 downwards.
GCAAGCCGCGGGAAGCGGCAGTAAAGTTGCTTCAGACATTTTCACGGCCCTTGCCAGCGCACGCCGAGACCCGCTTCAGCTTCATCGATCTCTTTGCAGGGATAGGCGGCCTGCGCCGCGGCTTCGAGGATCTTGGGGGGAAATGCGTGTTCACTAGCGAGTGGGACAAGTACTCGCAGCAGACCTATCTCGCGAACTTTGCCTGCGATCATGAGGTGGTGGGTGACATCACGCAGGTGCCGGTGGAGACGATCCCGCCGCATGACCTGCTGCTTGCCGGATTTCCGTGCCAGCCCTTCTCGATCGCGGGGGTCTCGAAAAAGAACGCGCTGAACCGTCCCCACGGCTTCGCCGATGAGACGCAGGGTACGCTTTTCTTCAATGTTGCCCAGATCATCAGGCATCACCGGCCGCGAGCCTTTCTGCTTGAGAACGTCAAGAACCTCGTAAACCATGACAAGGGCCGGACCTTCGAGGTCATCCATCGCACCCTGACCGAGGAGCTTGGCTACCAGGTCCACTGGAAGGTCATCAACTCCAAGTCCTTCGTGCCGCAGCAGCGCGAGCGAATCTTTATTGTGGGCTTTCGCGAAGCCAACGACTTCACCTTCGACGACATCGACCTGCCCAACCCGCTGAACGGTCCGAAGCTTGGCTCCATCCTGCATCCCGAGGACGGCACCGAGGAAATTGAGGCGCCCTTTACGCGGGGCAATATCGGAACGGTATCCGCCAAGTACACACTGACCGACCACCTGTGGGAGTACCTGCAGGGCTATGCCGAGAAGCACCGGCTGGCAGGGAACGGCTTCGGGTTCGGGCTTGTCGGCCCGGATGATGTCGCCCGCACGCTGTCAGCCCGATACTACAAGGATGGCTCGGAAATCCTCGTCGCGCAGCCCGGCCGCAATCCGCGACGCCTCACACCGCGCGAATGCGCCCGGCTGATGGGCTTCGACGGACCGAAGGGACGGGAGTTCGTTATCCCAGTGTCCGATACCCAGGCCTACAGGCAGTTCGGGAACTCCGTCGTGGTGCCCGTAGTGCAGGCGGTCGCCGAACACATGCTGCCTTGGCTGGTAGATCGGGCAGAGCTCGCCCCCGAGCGCCTGCAACGGAAGCTTGCGCTTGCCGGGTGACATCGTCGATGCGGCAACGCGAAGCCGCATAATGTCCGGCATCAAGGGAAAAAATACGAAGCCCGAGCTCGTCATCAGGCGCGGACTTCATGCCCTTGGCTTCCGTTACCGGCTGCATGATTACAGATTACCGGGCAAACCCGACCTTGTGCTCCTGCGCTGGCGCGCCGTTATCCAGATCCATGGCTGCTTCTGGCACGGCCACGCCTGCCCGCTGTTCCGTTGGCCGCAGACACGGCAGGAATTCTGGCGCGCCAAGATTGGGCGAAATGTCGAGCGGGATCGGGAAGTTGACGTTGCACTTGACCGCGCGGGCTGGCGCGTGCTCACAGTCTGGGAATGCGCGCTGAAGGGGCCGGGCCGTATCGGTGCTGAGGCGGCAGTCACCCGTGTCGCTGAATGGCTGCGGTCAGATGAGAGCACGGGAGAGGTCAGGGGGACAGACGGTGCCAGTCGGTGATCTTGTCGAGTGGATGGAAGAGCACGGCGCGCCGCACTTCACTTGGTATGTGAAGCGCCTCTCCGGCAACGACACGCTCGCTAATGGCAGTCATCAGGCCGGACCCTACATCCCGCGTGACTTTTTGTTCGCGGTGTTCCCGGCGCTCAATCGGCGAGAGATCAAGAATCCGGATGTGTGGTTCGACCTCTATATCGATTCCAATGCCGATGCGCGCCAGGTCCGGGCGATCTGGTACAACAATCGCTTCCATGACACCTCGGCTGCCAGGGGCCGGGACGAGACCCGCGTCACAGGCTTTGGTGGCGGTGCGTCCGCGCTGCTCGATCCCGAGAGTACCGGCGCGCTGACGGTCTTTGCATTCAGAAAGGTAGCCGAAGGTGAGACCGCAGACTGTCACGTCTGGGTCTGCCGACACGAGACCGAGGAGGATCTGGTCGAGGACAGGGTGGGACCGGTCGAGCCGGGCAAGTATCTGATCTGGCCGCCGGCTCAGCAGGGATTGTTCGCCTTCCTCAACCCGCCGCCGGTCCGGGCCACCTGCTGGCTCACCGACGACGAAATCCCTTTAGAATGGCTTAGGAAGTTCCCGAGCGGCGCGGATATCATCCGGCGTGCGGTCGAGCTGCGCCCCGATGACGGGCTTGATCCTGATCGCCGCCTCATGCGCCGGCGCGAATGCGAGTTCGAGATATTCCGCAGCGTAGAGCAGGCCATCGAGATGCCGCATATCACTGCCGGTTTTGAGACGATCGACGACTTCATTTCGCGTGCGCAAACCATTCTGCAGCGTCGCAAGGCGCGGTCCGGCCACTCACTCGAGTTGCATGCTAAGGCGATCTTCGTCGAGGAACGGCTGGCAGAAGGGACGCATTTCGCTCACCAACCCGAGTCAGAGCCTGGCAAGCGCCCGGACTTCCTGTTTCCGTCGGCTGCGGCCTATCATGATCACAGCTTTCCGGCGGAGCGCCTGCGAATGCTCGCGGTTAAAACAACCTGCCGTGACCGGTGGCGCCAGATCCTCAACGAGGCCGACCGGATTCCGGCGAAACACCTTCTGACACTTCAGGAAGGGGTGTCCGAAGCGCAGTTCCGGGAGATGACGCACGGCGGCGTACAGCTCGTAATTCCCTCGGGTCTGATTGAGAAATACCCAAAGACAGTGCAGCCGCATCTCCAGACACTTGAAAGCTTTATTGGCGATGTCCGCCTGCTGCCGGTTGGCAGCTGATGAAAGATCCTCTCTCGGCAGAGCTGACTACGGTGCTCCACCGCCTCAGACGACAGCATGAGGTGCTTCCGTTTCTAAGTCAGATGCTCCCAGTAAGCGAAGTCCGCTTGGCGCTAATGCCTGCTTCAATGCTCGAACAACTGCGTACTTCACCTGATTTCACAAGTATCTGCCCAAGTGAGCCAGTCTGGCTCTCCATTGCGGGACCGGACGATTTGGCAGCAGAGCTGGTCATCTATCGCGCAGAGGCTAACGGGTACTACTACGTGGTCGCCCCGCAAGGAGACCACGTGGAGAGGACTTAGGCGCTTGCGGGCACCTTGACTTGGATCGTCTTTGTGCCTGTCACCGGACCGTTCAAAGCTCGCAGAAAGAGACCGAGGAGTTATTCACTTGGCCGATTTGAGATGGGAAGATGGCACCATCGGGTCTGCTATCCAGACTGTCTAATCTCCCCGATCAGCTGCTCCAAGTCAGTGCTGTAGGCCTTGAGTTCAATTGCATGCGGTTGGTCAGGACGCTGGCGCAGGAAGGCGCCGATCGTGGCGATCACTGCCGGCTCAAAACGTAGGCCAGGCGCCCCCTGTGCAATTCGCCATGCAATCATCACGATCGCCGTGACCAAGGTGTCCAGCTCGCAATGACCGGTCAACAACCGCCAGTCAGCCGGGCTGCGTGTCTGAAAATAGCGAGCCTTGTCCCGCAGCAAAGAGAGCGGCACGCCAATCCGATAGGCAACCTCGCTGAGGTGGTGCCAAGTCTGACCGCCAGCCTTCATGGCAAGGGACAGGTCAAGGTGCGTGCGTTGACGGTTGGCGTAGGTGCGCTCCTGAAATTGAATGGGCAATACCAGTCCGTATTCCATGGCGGTGAGCGTCAGGATTTGCTGGTCGGTAGGCACTCCGCCCCATGTGACCACGGTGCGGGAGGCGCGTTCGGCAAGATTGTCGAACAGTGCCTTGGTCACCGCCCGGTCGGAACGGTGCGTGTGTTCGTTCCAAGATTTGAGGGCGCCGAATGAAAGGGTGCCGTCGCCCGCGATGTCGACATCAAACAGGGCAGCGGCGCTGATGATGCGCGATCCGATCCGGTTGTGCTGGCAATCCGGGTGGATCATCTTGTTGGCTGCGATCAGATCAGAATCCCAGCTGCTCTCAGTATCAACGAAGGTGTAGGAGAGGGTGCGTTGCGTATCCATTGGAATGTCCTTTTGAGTTTAGCAGGCCATGCCTGGTTCGGTGGTGAAGGTCAGAGAGGTTGATGGGATCGGCCCGCGACTGATGGCCAGGCTGCGAAGATGCAGGCTGGTCCAAGAGGCGAGAGCCGATGGCGAATTTCAGAATCGTAGGGGCCGAGCCTGCTCTAGGACCCGCCAAGCCTGGAACGCGGCGATCAGTGATCGTGCTTCAGGGCTGCGGCAGAACGCGGTCGTGTAGATCGACCATAAAGTCATTGCCGCTTCCGGGGCGCGGCGGTTGCGCATGATCGGCGCTGCGTTGGGATCTGGCATTTCCAATTCGAGGGCCTTGCCTGCGGTGGTCAACTGCTCGTCCGTCAGCGTCACCGGTAGGAGCGTTACGCCCGGTAACCGCTTGGCCAGGATTGTGTTGTCCAGCGGCGGCATGATGTCATGACGCGCTACCGTCTCCAGCAGTTTGTTTGCCGGAAGCACCGGCTGGCGCACCAATAGCTGCGCACCGGGTGGGATGCGTTCGACCAGACCTTCGATGATGGCCGCACGCGTATCGGTCGGATCAAACCGGGCATGGATCAGATCGAACGTGGCCTCTCTCCGCCCCGTCCTGATAACCGTGAAGAGTGCGAGGCTGGAAATCAGCGAACGCGATTCGTATTCCGGACGCGTCCTGATGATGATTAGCGATGACAGAATTGGCGGATGGCCTGAGCCATGGTGGTGCATGAAATTTCCTTTGGGCAAAAGCAGCCGGGCGGCACTCCGCTGGGGAGCACCGCCCGTCTGGTGGTGAGGCAATGATGGATGGCCGCTTGGTCAGTGGGCGTTAGCGTCCAACGGCATGAGGTGGATCTCCCAGCTTTGGTGTGGAAACTGGCCGCTGGCAGTTGTGAGCAAACGCATGCGGCGGATGAGTTCGTCCCAGGCGCGCGCGGTGCCTCCGCTCACCTGTGCAGGGCGGGGCACTGGACGATCGACAAGCTGGCCAGCGGCGGTCATTTCGAAAGCACGCGTGCGATCGGTGCTTACCAGGATCATCGGTGCCCCAGGCCGGAGCAGGCAGGGTTCAACCGTGCCGATCAGGATTCCCTCGTCGACAGGACGAAGTAAAACGAGATCGCGGCACTCTGTGGTGATGTCGTCCGCGAAGCGCGCCATCAGCCAGCTTCGGCCGGAGCGCAGGGCAACATCGCCAAGCACCTCGATTCCCTCTGCCATTGAGCCGTTGCTGGCGACCACGCCGAGGTCGCAGTCGCCAAGCGGCACGTCGATCGGTGCATTGGGGTATTTCATCGCCCTAGCGAGGGCATAGGTCAGTGGTCGCCGGGGGCAGGCCCCGCCGAGGTTCAAATCAATCATTCGTATTTCCTTATTGGAGTGACGGCCCGCCGATTGCCGGGCGGACCCAAGCCCTTTTTTCCTTCTCTAAAGGAGGCTCACTTCACTGGACTTCAGCCAAATATCTCGCCTTGCGTTCGACCGGCTTCCAGCTGCGCTCGTATCGATATCGCTCGGTTGCCGGCAGCTCGACGACCGTCGGCTTCTCGCCGAAGGTGTCGACATACCACTGGATTTCGGCATCGAAGTCAGCCTCGCGCACATGCTTGTGCCAGACGCCGCTTCGCCCTTCGGACCGGAAGCGATAGCGTTTATCCTTGAGCAGATGTCTGAGGTGATAGGGCGCATAGGTAGCTTCGAAACGCCATGCCTCGCCGTTCATCGCGGCCAGCACTTTTGCCATGACGCTTTCGCCGTCGCGGCACACATGATCCAGTAATTCGATGAGCGAAAGCACGTCGTCCCGTGCCCGGTGAGCTTCGGCGTTGAAGCGGCCCATCTGCATGAGCAGGTAGTTCTGCGGCCCCGGCTCGAACCCAAGTTTGCGCCACGGGACATCAACCATAGCGCACCCCCACGGCATCAGCGGCAGGCCGCGCAGCAGCGCCTCCGTAAATGGCCGATCGAAGCCGCTATTAAATGCGATCACCCCCTCGCAGTCAGCGATGAACGCGGTGAGTTTCTCCCGCATGATCTCCTTGCCCTGCACCATAGCGTCGGTGAGGCCGGTCAGCTCGACGATCTCCGGAGGCAGAGGATGGCCGGGATCCTCAACGCCCGAGCCCATTCCTTCGATCGCTGCAATCCTTCCGTTCGCATCAACGAGCAGGATGGCCGCGCAGATCTCGATGACCGAGTGCCTGGTCCAGTCGAGGCCTGTGGTTTCGGTATCGATGACGGCGATGCGCCGCAGCGGCAGATCGCCGACCGCCTCCCGCGGCCAGTCTTCGCGCTGCCGCACCGGGGTGAGCACGCGCTGTTCTTGCTGATCGCGTATTTCTTTGCTGCCGCCCGGGTCCGTCTCCGGCGCAGCGCTATTCTGGTTCACGTCATTCATAATCTACCTCGTTTGTAACGAGGCCGGCCGAAGGGCCTTTTCCCTTCTCCTACCGACCTCGCTCCACGAGGTTCAAGGCGAAGGCTTTTCCTGATGTAGCGGCATGAGCGGTGCGATTTGCTCACCGCAATGGTGGCAGGTTTGCGCCCTCATCCCCTTCATTCCTTCTCGTCTGCCGAATGCTTGAAAGCGGACGAGACTACGAGACTTGCCGAACTGCCGGGGATGGGACGAAGCCGTCGTTCGCACCGGCGTCGCCAGATGTCGGCTTATGCCGAAAGCTGCCGTTTTGCGTGTGAATGTCTGAGGCGTCGGAGACCGTTCTCAGGCTATCTATGCAGGGCAATGGCGATGTCGCCGAGCCGACGCTCGTTCTTTCTGATTGGCCAATCAAGGCCATGGAGAAAGATGATGACCTACTCTCACCTCGACCCAGCCATGCAAAATCGGGTCTCGTGGAATGCTGGCAGAACCGTCGGCACCAAGCGGCCGCTCACCCAAAAGCAGATTTGGGCGATCCGGTTCTTCCTCGATCGCGAGGAACGGCTCCGAGACCGCGCCCTGTTCGACCTGGCGATCGACAGCAAGTTGCGGGGCTGCGATCTGGTGAAGCTTAAGATCGGCGACCTCGTGGCCGGATCCGAAGTTCGCGACCGCGCAATGATCATTCAGCGGAAGACCGGGCGGCCGGTGCAATTTGAAATCACCGCTGACGCCCGATCGAGCCTGACGACATGGCTTCTGCGACGGGGCGGCACCATCGATGATTTCGTGTTCCCAAGCAGGATCCGTTCCGGCCAACCGATGAGCACGCGGCAGTATGCCCGGCTCGTCGATGAATGGGTCACCGCGATTGGGCTGCGGCGTGAAGACTACGGCACTCATTCCATGCGGCGCACCAAAGCGGCCATGATCTACCGCACAACCGGAAATCTGCGCGCGGTCCAAATTTTGCTCGGCCACTCCAAGATCGAGAACACGGTCCGGTATCTTGGGGTCGACGTGGAGGATGCTCTGATCCTAGCGGAGCGCATTGAGATCTGACACTGCCGGCGGCCGTCGGGCAAGCCCCGATGGCCGCTTTTGTCGAGGTTCGACGATCACCGAACCGGCAACAAGTGGGTGGAATTCTGCCATTCTTCTTAATGCAAAGCGCCGCCAGTGTTCTCACTAGCGGCGCTTTGACTACTTCGATGAGCGACTATGCGTAAGATAAGACAACTTTTTGCCGACGCCTGGCTGTCCGCATCCCACCCCCAACAAACCCGAATCCAAGGATCATCATCGCCCAAGTCGCAGGTTCTGGAACCGCTCCAGCCTGTGTGCCGGTCAACGTTAAGGTCCAGCTCCCCAAATTTCCAACGTCCGCGCGAGCTTCATCAAGGATGCGTAGCTGCCAACTTCCCGAGGCGTTGCCTCCGTCAAACGCGGAAAGCGATCCCAGAGGCCGAAACGATCCACCGGTTGTGTTCACAGCAGTGACGGACGTCAAAGCCTCATCATCGAAAGTAAAAGTTCCTCTTGGGTCGCTGCCGCCGCCGTTATTATTGGCTATCAGCACCGTGGTTGAACCGTTCGTCAAGGTCACGAAGAGATCGTTCCAGAATGTGTGAGTTAAATTGTTTAGCGTGAGATTTACGTCTTCGATGATAAAGTTGTCCGAGACGTTAATAGTGCTTCGAAAGTCTACGAGGTCGGGCAAGCTTCCGCCTGAACCCTCATACACGAACGTGGCCGCCGATGCGGGAGCGACCCCAAGGGTCAGACCTGCTGCTGCAAGACCAAAACTGGCGGCTAAAGCTTTCATTGCATTCCCCCTTGAATATTTTGCCACCACGCGACGGCTGTTGAAAGCGGTTAATTAAATTTTAGACAACTGTAAAGACGCATAAGAGCGGGACGGATGCCCCAACTTGGGACACTAGAGCGAAAATTGAACGTTTGGACATCTCCCCTTTTACATAATCGCTTGCCAAACACGCCCGGTAGTTTTGCAGGCGTGTTACAAGATTTCCACAACGGGGACTGTTTCAGAATGCCGGCCGCTGGCGAAGAACCCGTTTAAGCTGCCATGTCGCTTTCGGGATCGTGCATCGCCCCCGCTCACGACCGTTCGTGGGTGGATTGCTGAAGGTCAGGTTTGCGACCAAAGCTTTCGAGCGAAGATCACAGCGGAAGCGATCCATGCCAGCACCATCCCTGCGATGAAAGCTCCGCCCGCCCACACTTCATAGCCGAAATAGGACAGCGGGACGGCCAATAAAATCCCGACACCCACCAATGCCCAAGCCAGACGCATCGCTCGTTCCCACATTGGCCGTAATTTGAAGCCAAGGGCAAGGATTGGCAAGCTATGCCCGCAATGGGGTCGATTTCTGAAGGTCGGCTGCTGGCGAGAAACGCGCAGAAGCTGACTGGCAGGTTCCGTCACCATAAGCCGAACGTCAGGAAGCTGCCTTCGTCGAGAAAAATCTGCCATTCAGGTTCCGACCCCGAAGCGGTCGCTAGCGATTAATTCCACCTGCAACTTGTTTGAAGATGTTTATAGTAGCCCGGTTGGCGGGGGGAATCGTGCTGTCACAGCCTACGCTAACTCATGAGTTCGCTTTTCGGTCAGTTCGCCGAGGGGGTATTTGCGTGAAATAGCCGTGCGCTCTCCAGCGGAGGGTTGTAGGAGCGATAACGGTTTCGATGTGCGGGGTAAGCAATGATCAGGAAATCATTGGTTAGCATGCTCTTTGTCGCGTGCCTGCTGTTCATGGCGAGCCTTTTTACGGCCGGGCCGCTGCTCGCTGAAGCCGCACCCACCTACCAATTCGTTTTCGAACCTGACCGCGACAGGCTGGCCAAGCAAATCGATGGGCCGGTGGACTTCGACACAGCGATGCAATCGGTCATCGCGGTCGCCAAACCGCGCCTCAACGAGCTTGAAGGGTCATATACGCTCACCCACGAAGGCGAAGGCCGCCTTGTCGTGCAAATCACCCATTCCGATGCACCGCGCATCGCCCGCGTTGTGTTCGGCATCAAGGCCGATCTCGATTTTCTGCTAATTGATTTCGACACCACGCCCGCAGATATCGCGCGAGGCATCGCCCGGCCCGGAAGCGCAATCTATCCGATGGCGAACGGAGACCCGGCGATAGTCGTGCGGCTGGACGGCGGCATATCGGGAGACAATCTGACGGGCGCATTGGCCGGCATCGACGCTGACACGGACGAATCCGTCGTCTGGTTGCAATTCGACGAGGAGGGAAAGCAGGCCTTCGCTGACTTTACAGGTGCCAATGTCGGAAAGTCGATGGCGATCGTTCTCGATGGCGAGGTTTTGGCGGCGCCCACCATTCAGGAGGCTATTCGCGGCGGAAGAGTTCAAATCTCTGGCAGCTTCACCCCTGACAGCGCCAACGAGCTTGCGATCAGTCTCAGCTCGGGGGCGCTGCCGATCCCTCTCATGCTGGTCGAACAGCGAATCATATCGCCCACCCCCTGATATGCCAGATAGCTAACAATTTAGAAGGTCAAACAGCGTTAGCTCGCTTGGCCGGAATCCACCCAGTTTGCGACATACAGCAGTTCCCGAAACCGCCCCGAAAGCCGCCATTGCGTAGGTGTTTGAGGGTAGCCAATGTAGGCAGCCGCAAAAAAATAAAATGAACCCCGGCCCCGCACAGCGCGAAGCCATGCAGGACCGGGGGGATTAAGTCAGGGCAGGCGGTAGTATCCGTCCGCATCCTTGTACCAGCGCTGATCGGGCGGCATGCTCGCACTTCCTTTGCTGAGGGTCAGGCCTACGTGCCGGGCATCATATCCCACCTCTGTCAGCGCCTGTCGGATCAGCGTGCCCTCGGTGATCCCTTCTATGATGCACACCGGGATCAACACGCTGACACGATCGTGCTTATTCAGGCCGGGATCCAGCCCGCCATTCATAAGCGCCAGCCGGTCGAGAACGCCCGGTGGGGTTGGCAATCCACCTGTCATGATGCCGTCCCTCCCATCTTCGCCGCCCCGGCCTCCACAGCGGCCATGAGCGTGTCATTTGCAAGGTGACTATAACGCATTGTTGACTTAAAGTCCGCGTGACCAAGTATCTTACCCACAGTAAAAAGCTCCACATTTGAATTAATTAGGAACGAAGCTGCGCTATGGCGCAAATCATGAATACGCAGATTATTCAGATTCGCTTTTGTTCTGACTGTATCCCATGGGTTTTTTAAACCCGTATATGGCTTTTTGGTATTTGGGTTCGCTAGCATGTAAGCGCAGTCCTTTAGTCTTGGTAATCCTTCTATTACTTTGACAGCCTCGCCGGAGAGCGGAACATAGCGAGCTTTCCCGGTCTTGCTGTCCGGAATCAGCCACGCTCGGCGCTCTAGATCGACGTGGCGCCACTCAGCGGTTAGCAGTTCCGACTTTCGGGCGCCGGTCAGAAGCAGAAGACGAACGATGGCGCCCAAGCGCGGGTTTAAGGACCGGTCGGCATGATAAAGTAGCCGCTCGACCTCTGTGGCCGTCAGATAATGGTCCCGCGCATTGTCGAACTGGAAACGGGGCACAGATCGAACCGGGTTGATTTCGGCACCGGGCAGGTTCCACTGCCGTGCCAGCTCGAACGTCCGGCCCAAAGTCACGCGCAGCTTTTCCACGGTCGCCGGAGCCAAAGTCTCTCGCTTTTGGCCTAGCCACTTCGAGATGTCCTGCGGCTTAATCTCATCGAGCCGGTGCTTGCCCCAGCGAGGCACCAGATGGATTGTGATGACCGACGCGGTGTTCTCAGGTCGTTTCTGATAGGTTTTGGCGTGATCAATGTGCTGGCGCGCAAGTTCGGCATAGGTCGGCACCAGCCGCGTGCGCTTCCGGTCACCTAGCGGGTCACCGCCGAGAACAACCTCGGAACGCAGGCGCTGGGCTTTCTTCTTGGCGGCCGCGAAGGTGACATCCTGCCAGCCGCCAATGAGAAGTTGCCGTTGTCGGCCGTTGGGTTCCGCGTAGCGGAGGTAGTAGCTTTTCCCGCCGGACGCGCGGACTTCCAACACGAAGCCTTTCAACTCCTTGTCATAGTAGTCGACCTTCTTTTTGCGGCTTGGGCAGGTAGCGGCCGCGCAATAGGCCGCATCGAGGGGTACAATAGGCATGGTGGTTTTTCCTTGATTTAAGTGGTTTGGGTTGCGCCCGCTGGACGGTGGGAGTGCATTTGATGGGGATGGCCCGGGCGCAGCCGAGTTCGTGCCGAGCGGGCCTCAGAGGCGGCACGTCGGGCCAGTTTGGGGGGGTGATTCCTCCCTGGGTCGGGTGGGCCGTGACGGCGGCTGGTGGCGACAGCAGCGTTGTTGGCCGGTTTGCCGCCCCCTGCACCGGGTGGGCCGGGACGGCTGGTGGTCACGGCGAAGTTTCGTGCAGGCTGGAGCCCCCTCCCTCCCCACCGGGTTGCCCTTGCGGTGCAACGGCTTGCATCAGGGGGGAAGGAGGGGGCGGCGTTTTAGTAAATGTCTTGCGCGGGATTGTAGGCTTGGGCGGAAGGTTCCTCCCGGCGCCACGGCACTCGCCAGCGGTAGTAACCTTTCACCTTTTTGGGCTCACCAAGCGCAGCCCGCAGTGCGACGTTGGCTTCCTTCGATTGCCCGTTCGTCGGCCTCTCGACACCCAAGAGCTTGAGCACCTCGGTGGCGGTGAGGCGAGGCAGCCCGTCCTGACCGATCCGATCGAGATCGAGCGCTTCGGTAATTTTGGCTTCGATCGCGCTCATCAGGCGGTGTTCCTGATTGACCTTGGCGAGCTGTTCTTCCTCGGAGCCGGTCAGCCACCATTGGTCGCCGCGTTCATATGCGGCTTTCAGTTCGGCGAAGACCTGCTGCATGTCGATGCCGTGCTGGTAATCGATCCGCTGAACCGGGATCGTCCAGAAACGACTGTTGCCGGTCGTATCCAGAAGGAACTGCCTGTCATTAACGGAGGCAGCGAAGATGGTGGAACGGCGGTATTCTGCCTCCACCCTCGCATAGGGTGGCCTGATCTTGTCGTCGGTCTCGGTGATGAACGCTTTCAGGCCCGCCATCTCGCGGCGAAACGACCCCTCTAGCTCGCCCAGCTCGACAATCCGGTGGCGCAGGGCAGCGAGGCGGGCATCTTTACTACCGCCGTCCCAGCTGTGCCCGAGTTTGACGACGTCCTCGCAAAGTTCCGGCGGCGTGACCAGCCGGGCAATCCAGCTCGTTTTGCCGAGCCCCTGCGCACCTTGCAGGGTCAGCACCCCGCGAGCCCGGAACCCTTGCGGCTTGAACGTGGCGGCGACGATGCTGAGCAACCACTTTCGCACCAGAACGTCCCGGAATGCCACCGGGTATTCGTCTGTGGCGACGATGGTGTCGCAGATGTCCCGAAGCCGACTTTCGCCATCCCATGGCTTGCTGTTCACCCAGTCGGCAAACGGATCGAGGGGATTGGCATCCGCCAGAACAAGAACGTACTGGCGAGCTGGCCCCGGTGACATGTCGTTGCGGATGAGCAGGCTTTCCAGGTGGGACAGGATGACCGCATCGCGATTTTGCCTGTCGATCCGAAGGCCGGGAACATCGATCTCAGCACGCTTCTTGACCACGTTGAAGCGCACCTTGATGTTGGATGCTTCAACCAGATACCGGAAGTTTTCCAGGGTCGGCGGGATCGATGCTTGCGCGGACTTCGGCTGGTCTGGATAACCGGCCCGATCAATTCTGCCCACTTGGGCTGAGGGGTTGGGGGTTGTTGGCGGACCTCCCGATCCGCCAACGTTAATTCCGTCTGCCATTACGCTTCTGTGATCAGATCGAGGGTATCATTTTCGCATCTGCGCCAGTGGATGTTCTCGCCTTCATCGAGGAGCGTCATGAACACGCCCTCAAGGTGTTCCCCGGCGATCGCACAGGCTTCCGCGGTTATCTCTTCTTTCCGCATGAGGCCGGACCAGATGCAGGCCTTGGCAAAGCTGACGTGCCCATTTGGACCCGCTGCATCGAAGTCGAGTTTCAGTTCCTGCATTCTGCGCAGCATGTTGAAGCCATGCTGAGGGGTAGGTGTATGTGTCATTTTTTCGTCCTAACAAACGTGAAAGGCGAGAGACCACCTCTGATCTCTCGCCCAGCAACTGGTTTTGGTTCGGCAAATCTGCCGGTAGATTTAGAGTTCGGTATCGAGGTAGTTTTTTATGCGGTTATGAGCGGTGTGGTTACCGGCACGCTTGCTCAAGGCTCCCGACCCATGGAATGGGCTAATCTACCAGATTTACATGTATCTGGTATTACGCTCTTTATCTGAATTACCCCGATCACTTTTTGTTCTCATTTTTTTATTATCGAGATTAGTATGAAGATAGCTTTCTCAGCGCCCGGATTGCCGAGAAAGGGACGGCAAATCTTCAACGAGAAGATCATAAATCGCCATGCTAGCCCTATGGCGAAGGGTCAGCGCCAAGACCGCATCAAGATTTCGAAGACCGGGCGGCTAGTCGTCATCGACTTTGCTTGTGCCTTGAACGAAATGGACCGAGGCCATTTGACCTTAACTGAAGCAGAGATACTTTTGCTGGCTAAGCTCTGCCGCCGGAACCGTGACGACCAAGCCTTCTTGCGTGCGATCAACGACGCTGGCGCCAGCAGCACAGAAATTCGCAAACGACGAAGGACGGCCTACTCTGAAAATCTGCCGGATGAAGATTGAGGCGCTTGGCTAGCGTTGCCAAGGTTGGCTCTCGATCGCAGTCTTGCGCCTTACTTTCGGCCCAGCCTCCCAGCCAGAACGATCAGGATGAAGAGGATAAGCCCGAGCCCCGGGTGCGCGGCAAAAGCGTTGAGCAGGATCACCCCGAACAGCACCGACAGCGTTTGCCCCGGGGCGCGGACCAGCGAGACCGCCAACCCGATCATCAAGACGGCGGCGATCAGCAGCACGGCCCAGCGCAAGGCAGTAAGGATCAGGCAGGCGAGCAGGATCCAGCCCAGTACCGTCATCACCCTCATCACCCTGCCCCTTCCCGCCGACAGAGCTGGGCAAACGGGGACCCGTCCGCATCCTCGACCAGCAGGACGAAGGCAAATCCGCTGTCGCCGACGCAGTACAGGAGCTCCCACCAGCCGTCGTGCCGCTCGATCCAGTCCCAATCGACAGAATTTCTGACACCGTCGATCCGAGACACGAACGGACTGAAGCCGACGGCCTCAATAATCTGCTGTTCCGTGTCGCCAGCCTCGACGACCAGGATGTGGGTTAAATCCTGCAAGCCGCACCGGATTGTATCGGCAAGACGGTCCTGCAGCAGCACCCTCAGTTCCTCGCCGAGCGGCTGGTCAAGAACCGCTCGGATGCTTTCGATCATGGGTAGGTTGTGCATGTGTGTTTCCTTTGGGCATAAAAAAATGCGCCCGAGGCGGGATGCCTGGACGCTGGTCGGATGGGTTGTGATGGTGGTTGAGCTAGCTGCTGCAGATCGCCAGTAGGTCGCCGTCTATGTCCGGCTGGTCCGGCACGAACACGACATGGCCAAAACCGTCGTCGCTGAGAACGAACACGGCTTCGTACCAGCCACCCTCGCAGGTGATGAACTCCGGGTCAGCGAAGGGCCGTCCCCGCAGCGCCGCGAGCAGGGCCAGGGTGTCGCCCGGCTGGAACACAAACAGCCACGCGATGGGGTCGGCTACCAGCAGGGTCGCGTAGTGCGAGAGGCGGCCCACAGGCAGGCTCTGGGGGTAGAAGGCGGCGACATGGCGGATTGCCTGCGCCGTGGTCAGAATGATCATCAGAATCGCTCCATAAAAAAAGCCCCCGGAGGTCATCCGAGGGCTTGGTGGGGGGAGGGGCAGGAGAACTGCCGGACTGTTCTGAGAACATCTCAACTGTTCATGTGCGCTCTCTTATAAGATATTGTTATTCCAGCGTTTTTTGCAGGAAGTCAAAGATAACTGCATCTACCTTGATGGTGCTCTGCTTCACGCTCTGAGGGTTTCGTTGGGTTATTGGGAAGCAAGGACGCTGACGACGACCCCTAGACGCCGCAAGGGCCATGGGATCGGCCCCAAGTGCCACCCCAGCCGCGCCCGCGCCCGCGAAGCGTCGCTACCGTGCTTCTTCTTCGTTCTCGAAATCGCTCATAGCTTGGAGCCTTCCCTGCTCCATCTCTGCGCGGAACGCGCGAGCACCTTCGATCGCTTCCGGTGTCATAGTAACTGAATTGGCGCGCTCGACTGATGCGGCAGCAATAGCTTCGGCACCTGCGAACGAAAAGTCATCACTATGCGCCCTACTATGTACATAATTCAAGAGCTTTTGGCAATTGGGCGGCAACTCTTGCTTCAGGGAGCGTGAAAACAGCCAAAGAATGACGTCGATGACTTGGATACCGGCACTTTCCTTCGCCGAGGTAATCTCAAGTTTGCTCCCAAATACCTTCCGCAGTACCATCTTCCCACTGAACGGGACGGTCACGGCTTCTGGGCGAGCGTTCGAGTACATTTTGTGCCAAAACTCAATCGCGGAAGCAAACTCGTGCTGGCGATCATGAACAATGCGATCGACCGGCCGCTGCCAAACGACTGACTGCTTCTCGATGCCGGCAAGCAGATTGCCGAAGCCCACCATGTTAGGCAGATGGCTTTTCCTGCCGACCTTGTCGGAATGTACGAAGTGCAAGCATTCGGGGTGCTCGGCGGCCCACGTCATTGCCTCACCAATGATCTCTTTTGACCTCTGGTCAGGCAGTAGATCGACGTTCGCTGCAATCTGCCGACAAACGCCAGCCATCTTTTCGAGTGCACGCTTGTCGATGGCATCGAGGAGGGCGTCGAGAAAAGCCTCAGCGATTTGCTCATCAAGAAGATATGTAACCTTGAACAACATGGTCATGCGCAGCGCCGGGACATTGTAGACGTGCCACGGGACCGCCTTGTTCTCAAAGGAGTCGAAGAGCGTGTCAAACACCTTGGCCGCCAGCACATACGCCTTCTCAACTCGCGCTAATGCGAACGCCGGTCCTGCCTTGCGGATCACCCGGAGCAAGGCAGGTGCGATATTCTCCAGCCGCCCCACGCCGAGCTGAGCGGCATGAAGTTCATCAAGACCGAACGATTTCGCGATATCGCGCACTTCGCTTCCAAAGCGATGTTCGAAATCGGAGCGTGTCATGAATGCTGCCGTGACGAACACCGGCTGATCCTCGTCCAGCATCCGAGCGCCAGTGTTCCCGGTTTCATCAACGTAAGCGAACAAAACGACCTCTCAATTTCCGCAAGAGCACTGGCGAAGGTGCCCTACTCTTCGGGGTGAGCATTGCACGCATCTCTAGAATTTTGAGAATGGCCCCCTAAACTGAAGCTGGATGGGGCCAGATATCAACTGCAAGTTTGCCCAAGTTGTCCCCACGTTGCACGATTGTAGCTTCATCCCACATAGGCAGTTCGGCAATGGCCGTGTTTAGGGCCATAAGCGATTTGCCAAGCCGTTCGCGCTTCGCATCGAAAGCCTGATTTTGCATCGATGAATTAAGTGGTGCTGTCACCAGTGTAAGGTTGCCGAGCCGGTGCCGATGCGCATCCCTGTGCCGCATGGCGACTGCCATTTCTTCGTCCGCCGGAATCCGCGTGCCCGGAACGAACCTGCCATCGGGCAATGGCCAATGTGTGGTCCAGGTTTGAGGGAGAACGTGTTCAACCGACAGGAAACTTGGCCGACTGTCGTCCACCTGAAACTTTGACCGAACGGCCTTTTCCAACTCCCAAAGAATATCGATTTTGCGTTCCGCACGCAGGATGTTGTCATAGATCGGTTGGCTTGTGATTGCGGCCTGAAGTTCCGCATCATCGGGGAAACGAACAGCGGGGCCGGACTGTCCCGCAAACGACTCCCGGAACGTTTGAAGCGAAGCCCCTCTCTCGTTGAAAATCGCGACAATGCGAGTGAAATTCTTGTTCATGTTCTTGGCTGTCAAATTGCAGATTGCTCGCCGAACGATGTAGGAATAGATCAGCCGATAGATCGTCCGCTTTTCAGCTTCGTCCATTTTAGTAACTGCCGTTGCGAAAACGAGGGGATAGACGGTTGCAACTTCCCAAGTCGCCAGCTTGCGCCCAAGCCACGCTACATCAGCGTCACCTTTGCCCTGTTCTAGCGCTTCATAAACAGGATTGAAGCGCAACAGCGCATCCAGCTCTTCGCCCACAGTCGCAAAGCGCGCTTTGCCCTTGGGCCGTGCATAGGCCCGGTATTCGGCGTAAAGCTCACGCAGCGATGTTTCTTCGCCGGTTTGGGCAGTCAGGGCATAGCTCAGGAAATGGTCAATACGGGGCCGCTTGGGTTTGGCGCGGGGCGCATCCGCTTTCCAGAAAAGCTGATCGAACGGCTTCCATCGCGTTTCAAAAAGTCCTTCGGCGTGTTCGCCTTGCGCTTCGGCCCGGTGGAAAATGTTGTTCCGCACAAGGTCCATAGCCAGCAGCGGTTCGCCCCGGCTATTCAGTGTCTCGAAAATAACTTGCGCGTCATCCCCCTCTTCGAGATTGATAATCACCAACTTGAATTGGATCAGCAGGGCGTCCGCAAGTGCCTGCAACCTTGTCCCAGCCGCCGGATCATCCTTCGATATCGCAGCGGCCATTCGCGCAAGGTCGAAATCGTCATCGTCTTTCTCGTCGCTTCCCCAAGCGGCGTAGTGGTCAATCTTTTCGCGAAAATACAGATAGGCGAGTAGAGCGCGCGGGGCCTGCCCCTTGATGATGTTGCCGTTCTTGTAAAATGCGTGCGAGTGGCGCGACCGGACTGTTGAAAAGGTTTCCGTCATTAGGTCGCGGAAAATGGATCGATCGGCGGGAGTTGGAACCAGCTTCAGGCGATCCGCGGGCGTGGCATCCGCTTCCGCGCTGCGTTCATCATTGAAAATGTAAACGTCCAAAGCCTTGACGATGCCTTCTTGCCCCCATTCCGTGGCGACATGTCGTAGAGCCGCCAGAAAGAGCTGAAACGTCGAAAGCCGCTGCTGGCCATCCACGACTTGCACGCTGGAAATTCGACCTACGCTGTAGCCATCGGCACCGGGCGCAAGGATGAGCGCGCCCATGTAATGCTGAAACTTTGGCGGCCCATCTAGAAGTTCGTTGGCTTTCGAAACGAGATCATCCCAGAGCGGATTAAGCCGGTCCTCTTTCCATGCATATTGCCGCTGATAAATCGGAACTGTGAACCTGCGGCTATCTTGCAGAACGCGCCCAACTTCAATTGAATCGGTTTTCATTTAATCAGATCCCTCAGCCGTGCTGTTTGCCTTTAAAGGCGGGTAGGCAAATTGCCAATGGAGGTCATCCGCGGGCTTAGTCGTGGAATGGGCGGCAGATTGGCCACCTCATATTAGTTACTCGCCGGGATGCGGCTAACAAGCTGTCGCAGCAGCTTCGAGAAGGCGCTGTTCATTGGGGCTTTCATCGTCATGCAGATAGCGGTCGCCTGAGCCGGAACCTATATTTTTATCCAGCCAATCTCGCGTTAAGTTTTGAAAAAGATAGCCTCGCTCAGGCATGCTCTCTTGCTCAGCCATGAGGAAGCCGGGGCCTCTCTTGAGGGTCCGAAATGTTGATTGAAAGCCCTGTACCCCGGCCGCGTAGCCAAGGTTCAAGAAAACGAGTTCGAACCGGCGATTACCTAGCGGGGAAAGCGCATCAACCCTGATCGGCGTCACATAGGGGACGGTTCCATACCCGGGCAGCATCGTCATGGCGTACCAGCCACCTAGCTCTAGACTGAACCTCGCTATCATTCGACACCCCTCACCGAGCTTCTATCTGCCAATATGGCGAACGCATACAATTCTAGAATTTTCTTGGCGTTGAGCGGCTGCTCTCCCGTGCGCTTCCCTCATGCGGCTGAGGATTGAGCCGAGGCAGGCCATCGCCAGAAACAACCTCTTGTTGTATCCGGCGTATATCGAGAGACGCTGTGCGCTTAGACGGGTAACCAAAATGAATGTGATGACCAAGGAATTCAGTGATTACGTGCTTTTCTCAGAGGAGGAAGTCCGCGCACTGGAGGATCGCTGCGTCCAGCGCGACAACCGCGGGAAGGAAACGGCCTACGTACCCTGCCTAGTTCGTGGCAAAGAGGTGCAGCTGAAGCCGGAAGAGCGGGTCCGTCAGCTTTGGTTGGCGCGGCTGATAAATACGCTGGGTTATGCCCCGTCTCGTATTGCCGTCGAATATCCCATCACATTTGGGCGCGACACATCGAAGCGTGCAGATATTGTCGTATTCGACGCAGACAGAAAGACTGTTCCCTACATTATCATCGAGGTGAAGCAGCAGAGGCTAAAGGACGGGAAAGAGCAGCTTCGATCATACGCTCACGCCACCGGTGCACCTTTGGCAGTGTGGAGCAACGGCACCCTCGCCGAGGTGTGGCACCGCAAGAATCCCAACTACTTCATGCCGATCCATGAGCTGCCCCGAGCAGACCAGACGATCGAGCAGATTGTGGATGAGCCTTGGCGTATCCAGACCCTGATTGATCTTGAAGATGCGCGCGCGCGGGAAGGAAAGTCGGCCCGCTCCCTACGCGGCCTCATTCAGGAAATGGAAGATGAAGTGCTGGCGAATGCCGGTGTCGATGTGTTCGAAGAGGTCTTCAAACTGATCTTCACGAAGCTGTATGACGAGATGACGTCGTACCAAATGCATCGCAATCTGCGCTTCCGGAACCAGAACACGGCGGCGCAGCTCAAGGCCTCGATCCAGGCCCTGTTCGATGAAGCCAAGCAGAAATGGCCGGGTGTGTTTCTGGATGATGAGCGGATCCGCCTGTCGCCCGATCACCTGCAAGTCTGCGTGGGCTCGCTGGAAGAGTGGAAGCTGTTCAACTCCAATCTCGATGTGGTGGACGATGCCTTCGAGTATCTCGTGTCGAAATCGTCTAAGGGCGAAAAGGGTCAGTATTTCACCCCGCGCTGGGTGATCGACATGTGTGTGCGGATGATGAACCCACAGGAACATGAAACGGTGATCGATACGGCCTGCGGATCGGCAGGCTTCACCGTCCACACCATGTTCCACGTCTGGAAGCAGATTTACGCGGAGCTGGGCAAGTCGGAAGGCGACCTTTTCACCATGGAGGCGAAGGAGCCGCGCGCAGTGGAATATGTCCGGCGCAATGTGTTTGCGGTGGATTTTGACGAAAAGAGCGTCCGCGTGTCCCGCTGCCTCAACCTCATCGCGGGCGACGGCGAAACCAACGTTCTACACCTTAACACGCTCGACTGGACGAAGTGGGATGAAACCACCAGCCAGCCAGAGTGGCAAGAAACCTATGCCAATGGCTGGAACGGCCTGAAACGCCTCAGGGCGATCAAGAAGCCAGGCGAATACCGCCAGTTCAATTTCGATGTGCTGATGGCCAACCCGCCGTTCGCAGGGGACATCAAGCAGTCCGATATGCTCAGCCCCTACGAGGTGGCGCACAAGAAGGGTGGCAAGCTTGAAAGCAAAGTAGCCCGCGATCTCCTGTTTATTGAACGCAACATCGACTTCCTGCGTCCGGGCGGACGCATGGCGGTGGTGCTGCCGCAAGGGCGGTTCAACAACTCATCTGACCAGCGCCTGCGCGAGTTCATTATGGAACGGTGCCGCATTCTGGCGGTGGTCGGCCTACACCCCAACACGTTCAAGCCGCACACCGGCACCAAGACCAGTGTGTTGTTTGTGCAAAAATGGAATGATGACGAGGAATCTGGCCCGCTGTGTCCACGGCAGGAGGACTATAACATCTTCTTCGCGACGCAGCAGGTGGAAAGCGTCGATAACTCAGGCCGCAAAGTTTATCGTAGGAATCCAGACGGCAGCTATATGCGCGACAGCCACAACCATCTGATCGTCGAGCATGATCTGTTCAACCACGATGGGCTGACGCAGGAGGGCATTGCCGAAGCCTTCGAAGAGTTCGCTAGGCGCGAGGGCCTGCCTTTTTTTCAGTGAGCCCCTTCAATGAGGACCGTTTGAACGGTCTTTTGGAGGGGCTGGAAATCTCGATCGTGCCAAACAGCGAACTGGAAGACGATTCCCGGTTCGACTCTCAGTTTTTCTTCAAACGATACCTGGCCGAACACCAAGCCTTACATCGTCTAAATCTCAGGGAAATTGGCGATATCGCATTCGTGACCGATGGCCCACACGGATATCACGTTGTCGACGAAAAATCGCCAATCGCGATGCTAACAGCCAGCTGTGCGTCCGACTGGTTTGCCGAACGTACTGGAGCGGATACCATCGCCAAATGGGTGGACGACGCCAACAAGCGTTCTTCCCTTCAAGTTGACGACCTGATCCTGTCCACACGCGGAACGGTCGGGAATTGTGCTCTTGTTACTCGAGAAGCATTGCCCGCTAATCTGGACCAAGATGTAGCCCGAATTTCTCTCCGCGCTGACAGCGATATTCGACCAAAGTATACGGTCGCTTATTTGAACAGCAAATTTGGTCAGGATCACATAGCCCGCCACGCTTCCGGGATGGTCCAGCAGGGCCTGTCACTGGCAAAAGTGCGGAAAGTGCCGATACCTGTTCTAGCTGCAAATCTTCAGGCAGCGATAGCCGAGTGTGTTGATCGTGCGCTTGAAGAGCGGCGAAATTCGGTAGCGTCTTGGACTAAAGCCGAAGACAAATTGCTCGACGTCCTAGGGCTTGGTGATTGGGCCCCACCCGAACCGCTGACCTACGGGGCCAGGGCCAGCGATGCGGTCGCTGCCGGGCGTCTAGATGCTCAGTATTTCCGTCCGCTCTTTCAGGAGGTGGAGCAGAGATTGCAGGCAACAGGCGGAGCCGTAGCTCTCAGACACATCGTTACCGTCAATGCTAGGGGGCGTCAGCCCCAGTACGATGATTTCGGCCTGTCAGTGATCAACTCGAAACACGTCCGAACCAACCGGGTGATTTTGGATAACAACCGGACGGCTATTGAAGCGGGCTCCCCTGTCCAAATTTGTAGCGGCGACGTTCTTGTTAATGGGACAGGCGTTGGCACTATTGGGCGGGCGGCAGTCTATCTACATGACGAACCAGCATTGCCTGACAACCACGTCACGGTATTGCGTACCGATAAGATTGACCCGGTTTTCCTTTCGGTTTTCCTTAACAGTCCGCTTGGGCAGCGGCAGATTGAACGGTATATCAAAGGCTCATCTGGCCAAATCGAGTTGTACCCGCATGACATCGCGCAGATTGTGGTGTGGGATGCGCCGGATGATGTTCAGCAATCAGTCCGCAATTCTGTGCTCTCGGCTTTTGACGCCGAGCATCGCGCAAAGTCGTTACTTGACGCTGCCAAGCGCGCCGTCGAACTCGCTATCGAAGACAGCGAGGACGCCGCGCTGGCCTATCTTGCCAGTGTGGAAGGGGCAAACTGATGGCCCTCCCCCCGCACGCCCAGGATTGGATGAACCGGGCCGAAATCGATTACATCGGCCCCTTCGTTAAGGCATGGGCCGCTTTCAACGCCTGGTATCGGCAGGCCAGCGGCGAAGCGCAGGAACGCGCGATGCTGAACTATGTGGTATCCAACGCAAACAGCCAGCTTCGGCGGCGGGGCTTGCCCCTGTTCCGAGCAGACAACAACACGGTGGAATCCATCACACTAAAGCAGGCTATCGGGGATCTGCATATCCGGCTCGATGCCATCCACCTTGAGGTTACGCGCAAGAACGGTCTGGCTGAGCGGGTTTCCTTGCGGGAGGTTTGCCTGCGCCCGTTTAATCTCCAGAACGAATGCCGGGATCGCAATCGCCAAGAATATCGCGCGCGTAAGATCGTTGGCGGCGCGATCGAGATCACGGTGACCGCGCAAGCGTCTGGGCTTGTCCGTTTCCAGCATACCCAGCCCGACTATAATCCTGCCGAAGTCTATGCCTTGCCTGCCTTTGTCGCGAACCTTTCGGATGCCCAGCAGCTAAACCTTCGGCAGTTCTATGACGGGTGCAACCCGCGCCCTATGACCGATCTGGTGCTAGGCGGCGGTCCGCAGCTGGAAGCAGGCAGCGTTGTTTTGCAATGCACCCCTGCCGACCTCCTCGCCGGGCTGGTTGAAACCATTTACACTATGCGCAATGCACTCCTGCACGGTGAGGTCGATCCCGACCCGCTCGTCCTCGCTTGCTATGAACCGGCATACAGGATCGTGATGACGTTTCTTGGCTGTGTCAGATAGCCAAATCGACCTGCTCAGCCCGTAAGACGGTTGAGTCCGGTCTACGCGTGGAACCAAGTTTGACCCAAGCACGACCCATCTGGACAGCTGGTTCGGGCAGAAGTAACTTAACCCTTCTCCTCCGTCGGCGACCAGCCGGAAGCGCCTTTAAAAGCATGTTTTGCAACAGCAAAGCAGGCGCGCTCTGGTTTGATCACCGGGTATAGCTTGGGTTTGGATCTTTGGGCAGACAAAACCACCCGTTAAAGGCTAGCGGCCCTTCACAGGGAGCCAATGATTTTCCTAGGGAAAGTGCCTTAAAGTAGGTGGTGCCGCTTACAGGACTCGAACCTGTGACCCCATCATTACGAATGATGTGCTCTACCAACTGAGCTAAAGCGGCATTCCCGTCAGCGCGACCTAAGCCTTGGGGCGAAAGTGCGCAATCGCAAAAAAGGTGGAGGCCCGAGCCGGAATCGAACCGGCGTGCGAGGATTTGCAGTCCTCTGCGTAACCACTCCGCCATCGGGCCGAGCCATCCGGGGGCGCGAGGCTCCGGACAGAGGGGGCGCACTAGCGATTCGCCGGGCGCTTGGCAATCTGTGTTTGGCGGGCGGGCTTTACGCAACGTCAGTCTGGACCGCGACCGCGCAAATCGGCAAAGCGCATTGCCATGACCATTGCCAGCCTGCTTGAACCCGTCACCGGCCAGCCCGGCCCGGCCCGCCTCGAACACGCGTATGACTGGATGCAGGGGCGCACGCTTTACGGCGGAGCGTCGGCGCTGGTCGCCTACACCATGGCAACGCGCGCCTTCCCCGGCCTGCCGCCGCTGCGCGCGGGGCAAGTGGCCTTCGTTGCGCCGGTGGGCGAGGAAATTTCGCTGACTGCCGAGATCATCCGGCAAGGGCGCAACGTGACGCAGGTGCGCAGCGAAATCCGGAGCGAAGGGAAAATCGCGCTGTCCGCATTCTGGCTGTTCGCCGCCGGGCGCGAAGCCAATGCTGTTCATGCGGCCGATCGGCTTGCCGACTGGCCCGGACCGCCGGAAGACAATGCCCCGATAAAGCAGGGCCAGGGGCCGAGCTTCATCCAGAACAATTTCGAACTGCGTTACGGACAGACGCAGGATGCCGAGCGCGGCGCGACAGTGCGGCGCTGGGCGCGGCTGACCGAAGAGCACACGCTCGATCCGGTGTCGAAGCTGGTGCTGATGGGCGATGTCATGCCGCCGGGTGCCATGCGGGTGATGCAGCGATTGGGCCCGATCAGCTCGATCAACTGGTCGTTCAACGTGCTCGATACCGAAAGCCGTTCGCCCGGTGGCTGGTATCTGGCCGAAAACGCCAGCCAGCACGCCGCCGAAGGCTATTCTTCGGAACGGTTGCGGCTGTGGGATGCGGACGGCAAACAGGTGCTCGACGGCATACAGTGCGTGGCGGTGTTCGGCTGATCCGCACTGCGGCCGAGTGCGGCGTCAGACGTCCTGAAAATTAGCCCTGCGCTTCTGCATCGCGGCCATCACGGCCTCGACCTGATTGGGGCTGCGCATGATGGCGTGCTGTTCGATGCTTTCCTCCAGCAGGATCGCATCGGTCTCGCGTTCCAGCATTCCCGCCTGCAGCCGCTTGGCCGCGCGGATCGCCTGCGGGTTTCGGTTGGCGATTTCACGGGCGATCGCACGGGCACGGTCGAGCGGGTTTTCATCGACATGGGTCGCAAGGCCGAGCCCTTGCGCCTCTGCGCCGGTGAATTCGCGGTTGGTGTAGATCAGCTCGCGCAGCACATCGTCGCGCACCAGCCCGCGCCACAGCGCATAGCCGCCCATGTCGGGCACCAGCCCCCATTTCAACTCCATGATCGACATCCGCGTCGCCGGGTGGACGATGCGGATATCCGCGCCGCTGGCAATGGCGAGGCCGCCGCCGAAGCACACGCCGTGCACCGCCGCGATCACCGGCACCGGCAGCTTCCGCCATTGCATCGACACCTGCTGGAACTTGTTGGCGTTGCCGTAAGTCCGCTCGGTCAGCGGCGGCTCGTCCTGGCCGGGCTGGCGGGTGAAGCTGGCGGTGTCCAGTCCGGCGCAGAACGCCCGCCCCTCGCCAGAAAGCACCACCACGCGCAGCCCTTTCATCCGCTGCAGCACACTGCCCGCTTCAATGATGCGGACGAACATTTCCGGATCGAGCGCGTTCATCTTGTCGCCGCGGGTGAAGCGCACTTCGGCGACGCCGTCCTCGCCCAGTTCGATCGCGATCCTGTCGTTGGTGGTCATGCTGGTGGCGGCTGTCATGGCGAAATCCGGTTCCCTCACTTTGCGGCAATGGCAGGCGGAGCCTTGCCGATTCGCCGCCTCAAGTCCAGTGGTCGCGCGTTGTTACGCGTCAACGACGGGTGCCAAGCCAAAGTGTGCCGGCCCCGGCGGCGCATCGAGGAAATAGCCGCCGTCCGGGTGCGTGGCGAGCATCCGTGCAAGGCCGAAGGGCTGGAGCTTTGCCCGCACCCTTGCCACATGCACCGCGACGCTGTTCGTCTCGGGGTCGA
Organism: Erythrobacter sp.; assembly: GCF_024305245.1. Taxonomy (GTDB): domain Bacteria; phylum Pseudomonadota; class Alphaproteobacteria; order Sphingomonadales; family Sphingomonadaceae; genus Erythrobacter. Next base: position 74,155 of record NZ_JAMWYX010000007.1, on the reverse strand, counting down.
ACGTGATCCGCCAGACATCCGCCAGCAGCTGCCGTCGGGTCAGACGTTCGCCGGGCTGTTCCGCCAGCCGCCACAGCAGCTCGAATTCTCGCGGATGCAAGCCGAGCCAGCGGTCCTCGACCCGGCCATCGCGATGGAACAGATCGAGCGTCACGTCCCCAGCATCGCGAAAACGCGGGATCAGGGTATCGCTGGCTGGAAACAGACCGTTGACCGGGATGGAGTTCACAGCAACCCCCCCGCGCGCATCGAATAAACCGCGTCATCGGCAAAGATCAGGTGGTCGATAAGTTCCACCTCTAGCGCCCTGGATACCTCGGCAAGCCGCCGCGTTGCGGCGATGTCGCAGCCGCTTGGGTGGCAGTGGCCCGATGGGTGGTTATGCGCGAGGATAATGCCGCGCGCATCGAGCCGCATGGCTTCGGCGAAAATCTCGCGCATTCGCAGCGACAAGGTCGTCAGGCTGCCCAATCCGACATTGGCATCGCCGAGGTATCGCCTGCTTTCGTCAAGGAAAATGACATGGCAGCATTCGCGTTCCGCTCCGGGCGGGAGCAGCAGAGCGCGCAGATGCGCGATCAGCCCGGCAAGCCGATCCTCAGGCGTGATGCAAGAAGCCGCCGGGCGCAATTGCAACGTTGCAATCACCACGAAACGGTTCCGGCTGTGAAGCGAACAAAATTATGGGGCATGATGAAGCTCCCGCCAACAGGTCAGTGTTGGAACAGCGCGAACCGGTCTCTCGCGATACGCCATTCGCGGTAGGCGCCGAACCGCCGCTCGCGCCCGACATGCCGCAAGAAGCCGGCGAAAATCAGCACCAACTGGCAATAGGCGGGGCCGGCAGAGAGCACCACATAGGCGAAGACCGATACCGTATCGACCAATCCGCGGACGACATGGGCACCCATCGCGACCAGCTGGAAACCGGCGATCCACAGCGGGTAGTTGCGATTGGCATTCACCGCGATTGCAGTGAATGCCACGGTTGCGAACACATCGATGCCTATCCAGATCCAAGCATAGGGTCCGAAGGCAACATTGCCGAGGTCGAACAGCTTGAACACGTAGGGCGGCATCACCATCGTCACGATGAACAGACCGATCAGCCAACGTTCGGGGCCACGCCCCCAACGCCAAATCGCCAGCGCCAGAAGGACGCTGGCGATATGCTGCACATCCGCGCGGTGCTCGTTGAATAGATAGAGCAGCATGCGGCGTTCGGTCAGACCTCGATCATGGCGCGCGGCCCTGGCGTGGCGGCAACAGCGATTGCCGGAACGTCGGTGGGAATGGACGGATCGGAGCCAGCGTGGATGCGGGCGACCTTGGAGAGTTCGTCATGAACGCGCAATAGGTTGGTCGACATCGACAGCGCCTGAGCCTCGGCCTCGGTCAGTCGCATCAGCGCGCGCTGACGGGTATGAACCTCGATTTCGGGATTCTGGCGCGCGCTCAGCATCGCCTGTTTGAGCCGCGCCATGGCGATAATCGCTTCGTCGGCGAGTGCCTCGGCTTCGCGGATCAACTTCTTGAGGTTGTGGGCGTCGGACATGGCAAGCTGGTTCATCTCGGTTCTTCCACTGGCTCCGGTGCTCATCCGGTACCTTGCTATTGCTGCACGGAGGCGGTCACCTTGCCATCTGTCGCCTCACTGAGAGTGACGGCAGCGGTGATAGTCAGCACCACCGCTGCCAGAATACCCGATGCGATTGCCACAATCGCCCCCAGCCGGAACAGCACGGCATGCTCACCGTCGAGCACTCCGGGGACGACCCTCGGCTCGCCCGGCCGGAGCCAGGGCGCCTGATCGAGCAGCGGCATGGAGTCGCTCATGACGAGTCTGCCGGGGTCGTCCCGGAACGACGGATCGGTCAAACTGTCGGGGCGGGTAATCTGCTTTTTCGTGTATGCATCTTCGCTCAAGACCTTGAGAGAAGATGTATCCGTAAGATCCTCAGGGGCTTCATCCTGACGGTTTTCGTCGTTTCCTTCGTCGTCCGCCGGTTGCGGAAGAGTAAGGCGATAATTCTCGACCAGATCGCCGAGGCTGGACGCCTGATAGATGTCCTTGAGCGCACGGATATGCTGATTGATGCGCGTCTCGGACACGCCAAGCTCCAGCGCGATGACCTTTATGGGGACGCGCCGGTCGATACGTTCCATCACAGCTTGCTGCCTGTCGGTCAGCCGGCGTGCGGCTCCGGACGACATGGACCTCTCCTTCAGATGTGACCCCGAGTTACCCTAAGCCTAACCCAAACGGCTAACGAATGCACCGGATTCGGAGCAATCTTCGCGAATCACGCCGCCGAGCTGTTGACCCCGAGCGACTGAAGATACCGTTTGACGTTGCGCGCCGCCTGCCGAAGCCGCTGCTCGTTCTCGACCATCGCGATCCGCACATAGCCTTCGCCATTCTCGCCATAACCCACGCCCGGAGCGACCGCGACCTGCGCCTGGGTGAGCAACTGCTTTGAGAATTCGAGGCTGCCCATGCTTTTCAGTGCCGGGGGCAAGGGTGCCCAGGCGAACATCGAGGCGGGCGGCGGCGGAATATCCCAGCCGGCGCGGCCGAACGCTTCGACCATGACGTCGCGGCGCTTGTGATAAAGCTGGCGATTGCTTTCGATGATATCCTGCGGGCCGTTCAATGCCGCGCACGCAGCGGCCTGAACCGGAGTGAAGGCACCGTAATCGAGATAGGACTTCACTCGCGTCAGCGCCGCGATCAACTGACGATTGCCGACCGCAAAGCCCATGCGCCAGCCGGCCATCGAATAGGTCTTGCTCATGCTGGTGAATTCGATCGCGATCTCCTTCGCACCTTCGACCTGCATGATCGACGGGGTCGGCTTGCCATCGAAGTAGAGTTCGGAATAGGCGAGGTCCGACACCACCCAGACCTGATTTTCCTTCGCCCATGCCACCAGCCTTTCGTAGAAGGCGAGATCGACCACCTCCGCCGTCGGATTGGAGGGGTAGCTCACCACCAGCACACTGGGACGCGGGACGGTGAAATTCATCGCCCGGTCGAGCGACTGCCAATATTCATCGTCCGGCGTCGTCGGCACCGAACGGATGGTGGCGCCTGCAATGATGAAGCCGAAGGTGTGGATCGGGTAGGAAGGGTTAGGCGCCAGCACCACATCGCCCGGTGCGATGATTGCGGTGGCGAGGCTGGAAAGCCCCTCCTTCGAACCCATCGTCACCACCACTTCGGTTTCGGGATCGAGCTCCACCTCGAACCGGCGGGCGTAATAACCCGCCTGCGCGCGGCGGAGACCGGGAATGCCCTTGGACTGGGAATAGCCGTGCGCATCGGGCTTCGCCGCGACTTCGCACAGCTTGTCGATAACGTGCTGCGGCGGGGGCTGGTCGGGATTGCCCATGCCCAGATCGATAATGTCCTGCCCTCCCAGCCGCGCCGCGTGCCGCATCGCATTGACCTCTGCGATCACGTACGGGGGCATCCGCTTCATGCGGTAGAACTGGTCATTCATGGCTTTATCTTCATCCTGCTTCGCGCGCGATCGGGGGGCGCCGGTGCGATAATTCCTATCCTAGGCCAATAGCGGTCGCAGTGGGAAGGCGTTTTCGCTAGATAGCAGCTGGTACGCAGGGTCGGCAGCCGCCATCGAGACCCTGCATGAGCGGAAAACAGGACGGACCCGGCCATGGCTGACGACAAGCAGACGACCGACGCAGCAGCTGACAGCATCCGCAGCTTTTTCGACCTTCAGAGCGACGCGATGCGCGAAATGTTCGCGGGCGCGATGGGCGGAGCGGCGCCCGAGGACGGGGTTCGCGCCTTCCTGCCGCAGGGGATCAACCCCGCTGAACTGGGCGACTGGGCCAATTCGAGCGCGCAATTGCAGCAGCTGTGGCTCGATTTTGCTGCGCATCAGGCGCAGGCCGCCGCCGAAAAGGCGACAAAAGGCACAAATCCGCTCGATCCGGCGCAGTGGCTGGTGATCTCGCAGTCGATGCTCGGCCAGATGCCGCAGGGACTGCTCGCCGCGCAGGCCAAGCTGACGCAGGATTCGCTGCAATTGTGGCAAGGAGTCGCGCAGCAGTTTCTGGCCGGGGCAGCCACCGGCGCTGCGAGCGCCGCGCCCGATCCTGCCGCCCTGCCGAAGAACGACCGCCGCTTTGCCGACCCGGCCTGGCGCGAACACCCGGCTTTCCTGCTGCTGCACCAAACCTACCTGATGCTGACCGAATATTTCCGCACCAGCGTGCTCGGCTTGAAGGGGCTCGATCCGGTCAAGCGCCAGCAGCTCGAATTCGCGGTCGGTGCGCTGGCCGAGGCGATGAGCCCCGACAACTTCCTGCTGCTCAATCCGGTCGTGATGAAACGCACGGTGGAAAGCCGCGGGGCCAATCTGGTGCGCGGGATGCAGCACCTGATCAACGACATGAAGCGCGGGCAGCTGACCCATACCGATCCCGATGCCTTCCGGCTGGGAGAGAATCTGGCCGCAACGCCCGGCAAGGTGGTGCACGAAACGCCGCTGTATCAGCTGATCCAGTACAGCCCTTCGACCGAAACCGTGCTGGAGGTGCCGCTGATCATCTTCCCGCCGTGGATCAACCGGTTCTACATTCTCGATCTGACGCCGAAGAAAAGCTTCATCAAATGGGCGGTCGATCAGGGCATCAGCGTGTTCGTGGTCAGCTGGAAATCGGCGGATGAAACCATGGCCGACGTGGTGTGGGACGATTACATCCGCGCCCAAATCGAAAGCGTGGATCATGTCCGCGCGCGGCTTGATGTGCCCCATGTCCACACCATTGGCTATTGCGTCGCGGGCACGACGCTGGCCGCGTCGCTGGCGGTGCTGGCCCGGCGCGGCGAGGCCGACAAGGTCAAGAGCGCCACGTTCTTCACCGCGCAGGTCGATTTCGAAAAGGGCGGCGAGCTCAAGCATTTCATCGACGACGGTCAGCTGGATATGATCGGAAAACTCTGTCCCGACGGCTATCTTGACGGGCGCTATCTCGCGGCGACCTTCAATGCGCTGCGGGGCAAGGACCTGATCTGGAACTACGTCGTCAACAATTACCTGCTGGGAGAAGACTACCCGGCGTTCGACCTGCTGCACTGGAACGGCGACGTCACCAACCTGCCATCCAAATGGCACGGTGCCTATCTGCGCGACCTGTACCGCGACAACAAGCTGGTCGTCCCCGATGCGCTGGAAGCTGACGGCACGCCGATCGATCTGACCCGCGTCACCACGCCCGCCTTCGTGCAGGCGGGCCGCGAGGATCATATCGCGCCTGCCGAAAGCGTGTGGCGCATTACCGGGCATCTCAGCGGGCCGGTGGAATTCCTGCTGGCCGGATCGGGCCACATCGCGGGGGTCGTGAATCCACCCGCCGCCAACAAGTACCAGTACTGGCTGGGCGACAGCAAAGCGCCCTCGCTCAAAGCCTTCGTCGAGAGCGCCGAGGAGCATCCGGGCAGCTGGTGGCCGCATTGGCTCGAATGGCTGCACAAGCAGTCCGACACCCGCGTTCCCGCCAAGGGCAAACGTGTGCCCGGCGGCAAGGGAGACACCGTCATCGAGGACGCGCCGGGCCGCTATGTGAAAACTCGCTGAGGACCAGCCGCGCCTGCAAAACAGCGCATCTTCAACAGTTTGAATATCTATTGTGCACTGCACAAAATGACTTGACTTCGCATCTGCACTCACTATTTTGTGCAGTGCAACATGAAGCGAGGTCATCATGTCCGAAGTCGATAACACTGCTGCCGAAGTTACAGCCGCCCCGAAGCCAGCCGTCGCCAAGATCGATGTCGCTGCCGAAAAGGCCTATGCCGACGCCGCGCTGAACGCCGCCGAAGCGCCGAAGGTTTCCGAGACTGCGGTTGCAGCAGCAACCGTCAAGAAGGTCGCTGCGCCGAAGACGTCGGCCGCCAAGCCCGCTGCCAAGAAGGTCGCGGTCAAGAAGTCTGCCGTCCGCAAGACTCCGGCAAAGAAAATCGCTGCCAAGAAAACTGCCGCGCCGAAGAAGCCGGCTGCCGCGAAGAAGGCCGCCAAGGTCGTCGCGGCCCCCTCGACCAATCCCATCATCAAGCTGAAGGATACCATCATGGCCACCGCCAAGAACACCGACATCACCGCCACCGCCAAGGAAGCCCTTGCCGACGTCCAGACCCGCGCCAAGACCGCCTATGCCCAGACCACCGTGCTGGCGAGCGAAGCCACCGAATTCGGCAAGGCCAATGTCGAAGCCGTCGTCGAAAGCGGCAAGATCTTCTTCACCGGCGCGCAGGAACTGCTCAAGGACAACGTCGAAACCGGCAAGACCGTGATTGAAACCGTCACTGCAGACGCCAAGAAGGTCGCAGCCGTGAAGTCGCCGACCGAACTGATGCAGCTTCAGGGCGAAATCACCCGTCGCAACTTCGACGCTCTCGTGTCCTACGGCTCGAAGCGCACCGAAGCGTGGGTGAAGCTCTACAACGAAGCCTTCGCTCCGATCTCGAACCGCGTCAGCGTCGCCGCCGAGAAGATCTCGAAGGCTGCGTAAGCACACAAGTTTCTGAACCGGGCCTCTCCTCTCTCTCCGAATCCCGGTTCACGAAAGCGCGCTGAAAAGCGCCGGGCCGGACAGACCCCGACGGGTTTGTCCGGCCCTTTTGTTTTCTGCGCGGCGCACGCCTGCCCCGCGGCGACAAGGCCAGACGGCAGCCCCGCGTGTCACAACGCGCAAGAGAATCGCACCAACCGCTTGCGATTGGGACGTCAAATCCCATAATGGAGGCTCATGCCGATCCAACCCGAGCCTGTTCTGCCCGCACTTGCCGTGCCGCTCTTGCGGCTGGCCGACCTTTCGCGTGCGGCTGGCGACGATGGCGGAAAGGATGAAGACGGCGGAGATGGAGGCGGCAGCCAGATCGGCATCGCCACCAAGACCCGCGCCAAGCCGAAGAAGCCCAGCCAGTACAAAGTGCTGATGCTCAACGACGATTACACCCCGATGGAATTCGTGGTGCTGGTGTTGAAGCGTTTCTTCAGCATGGATCTGGAGCAGGCGACGCGGGTGATGCTCCACGTCCATCAGCGCGGCGTCGGCGTGTGCGGCATTTTCCCCTATGAAATCGCCGAGACCAAGGTCAACCAGGTGATGGATTTCGCCAAGCAGAACCAGCACCCGCTGCAATGCACGCTCGAAAAGGCGTGAAGCGTTCACGACCAGAAGGCCCGCACTGATATGCGCCAGCCCCATCATCCCGAACCCGATGCCGTCATGCCCGGTCAGGAAAGCGTGTGGGACTATCCCCGCCCCGCCATCGCCGAGCCGACCGCGCGCCATATCCGCATCGTTCATGGCGGTGTGGTGCTGGCCGATAGCACTGCGGCGTGGCGCACGCTCGAAACCAGCCACCCACCCACCTATTACATCCCGCAGGCCGACATCGCGACGGTGCACCTGTCGCCCAACCCTGCGCGAAGCCTGTGCGAATGGAAGGGGCAGGCGCGGTACTGGGATGTCCGGATCGGCGACGATCTGATCTCCGGGGCGGGCTGGTGCTATCCCTCCCCCACCCCGTTATTTGCCGGTATTGCCGATTACATCGCGTTTTACGCTGCTCCGTTCGATCAATGCCTGATCGATGGCGAGCAGGTGACGCCCCAGCCCGGCGGGTTTTACGGCGGCTGGATCAGCCGCTACGAAGCCGGGCCGTTCAAGGGCGTGCCGGGCAGCCGGTTCTGGTAAATCCGCCGCTCACTACTGGCTTGGCATCACCGGAGGCCGCCAGTAACCAATTGGGGCATGACGCGGTCCGCTTTGGCCGCTAGGGCACCTGCGAAACGCGGTGCGGATCAGGCGGGATAACAGGTGCTCAACTTTCTACCCAGCATCGATCGCTACATCTTACGGCTGACGCTGGTGCCGATGCTGGGGGTGTTCGCGCTCGCCGCGTCGCTGCTGACGCTCGACAAAATGCTGCGCCTGTTCGATTTCGTCGCGGTCGAAGGCGGGCCGGTGGCGGTTGTATTCAAGATGCTGGGCGCGCTGATCCCGGAATATGCCAGCTTGGCGATCCCGCTGGGTCTGCTGCTGGGCGTGCTACTGGCGTTCCGCAAGCTGGCGACCACCAGCGAACTCGACACGCTGCGCGCGGTCGGCCTGTCGTATAACCGCCTGCTACGGATGCCCTATATCATCACGCTGCTGCTGGTGGCGGTGAATGTTGCGCTGGTGTTCTATGTCCAACCCGTCAGCCGCTATTATTACGAGCAGATGGAATACGAACTGCGATCGGGCGCGTTGGGCGCGTCGATCAAGGTCGGCGAATTCACCACGCTAGCGGATCGCATGGCGCTGAGGATCGAGGAAAGCGAAGATGATGGCCGGCGGCTCATCGGCATATTTGCGCGGGTCGCCAATGCCAGAGGTCAAGTGCTGTCGATCAGCGCGCGCGAGGGGGCGTTCCTGGCCACCCGCGACAATCCCGACACCATCATCCTGCGCCTGACCGAAGGCACGATCATTCAGGATACCGGAATGGAGGAGGACGGCGGCGAGACCCCGCGCGTGCTCAGTTTCAGCCGCCACGACCTGCCGATCGATTTGCCCGCGATCGAGCAATTCCGCGCCCGCGGCGATGCCACCCGCGAATATATCCTGCCCGAACTGCTCAGCATCGGCTGGAGCGGCGACAGCGCCCCCAACGAACGCAATGCCAGCGTCGCCAGCTTCAATTTCCGGCTGGTCGAAATCGTGATGATGTTCCTGATGCCGCTGCTTGCGGTGGCGCTGGCAATCCCGCCGAAGCGATCGACCAGTGCGCTAGGGGTGTTCGTGTCGATCGTGATGGTGGTCGCCTATCACAAGATCAACCAGTACGGCGAAGATGTGGCGGCGCTGGGCCGGCTCGACCCGATCCTTGCATTGTGGGTGCCGTTCGTGATCTTTGCCGTGCTGATCCTGTGGATGTATTACCGTGTCGCCTATGTTCCGGGCGGCCAGGCGATCGGCGTGCTGGAAACCGGGTTCGCCAAGCTGTCGAAACAGGTCGCCCGCCTGTTCGGCCGCCGCCGCCCGCGTGGCAATCCTGCACCGCCTGATCTTGCTGCGCCCAATCTTTCGACGGCGGAATAGGCGGCGATGCAATTCGACTTTTTCCCCTCGCGCACGCTGACGCTGTATCTTGCGAAGATGTTCGTGGTGCGCATCCTTGCGGTGCTGGTGATGCTGGTGCTGGTGCTGCTGGCGCTCGATCTGCTGGCGGCAACGGGCGACATTCTGGCCGCGCCGGGCAACGGGCAGGCGGAGATCCTGCAATATGCCGGCCTGCGCGCGCCGCAGCTGGCATCGCGGTTCCTGCCCTATTCGGTGTTGCTGGCGACGCTGATCACGCTGGTGACGCTGAACCAGAACAGCGAGGTGGTGGCGATGAAGGCGGCTGGCCTCTCCGCGCATCAGGTGCTGGCCCCGCTGCTGCTGACGGCGGCATTGGTGGCAGCGCTCAGCTTCGGCTTCAACGAACGGGTCGTCACCCGCGCCAATGCTACGCTGAAGGCATGGGAAGCGGCCGAGTACGGCCCGATCCCCGTCGCCGACAATTCGGCCGGCGGCTTGCGCTCCAACGTGTATCTCACCGATGGTCGCAATATTCTTTCGGCTGCCACCCTGAGCGGTCAGGGCGAGGATATCGTGCTCACCAACGTCACCTGGTACGAACGCGCGCCATCAGGGATCATCCGCGAACAGGTGCGCAGCCCGCGCGCGACCTATGCCGCGCCCGGCTGGCGGCTGGAGGATCCGGAGCGCTTCGACGTGGCAGGGGCCACCACTGAAAAGACCGGCGCGATGGTGGTGGGCGAAGGTCTCAGCCCGGCACGGATCAGTCTGCAATCGGTCGATCAGGATTCGCTCAGTTTCTGGGAATTGTCGCGGACCATCGACGCTTTCGAGGCTGCGGGTCGCAATACAAACGAGATGCGCTCCAAGTGGTGGCACCGCATTTCGGGGCCGCTCTCGGCGCTGCTGATGCCGCTGCTGGGATCGATCGCCGCCTTCGGACTGGCGCGGTCGGGCCAGTTGTTCGTGCGCGCGATCATCGGCATGGCGCTCGGCTTTGCCTATTTCGTGGTCGATAATGCTGCGCTCGCGATGGGCAGTTTCGGCGGCTATCCGCCGATCCTCGCCGCGTGGGCGCCGTTCTTCCTGTTCCTGCTGCTGGGCGAAACAGTGCTGATCCGGACGGAAGAATGAACTCTCCCAAAAGCCGGGGTGACTGGTCGCTGCGGCTGGCGCGGCCCGCCGATGCCGCGATGATGCCCGGGATCGAACTCGCCGCCGCCAGCGCCTTTGCCGCCGAACAGGATTTCGACTTCTCCCACACCCGGTCGGAACCGGACTTTGCCCGCCTGATCCGCAAGGGCCACTGCCTTGTCGCCCATGTCGGTGAGGCGATGGCGGGGTTTCTGGTGGCCGAACCCTTCAGCCGCGAATTGCACATCTGGGAGATGGACGTTCTGCCCGCCTATCAACGCCGCGGGATCGGCGCTGGGCTGGTGCGCGCCGAACAGATCGATGCGCGCAACACCGGCTTCAAGGCGCTGACTCTCACCACCTTCCGCGATCTGACGTGGAACGCGCCGTTCTATGCGCGGCTGGGTTTCGAGGAAGTCACCGCGCTCGACGCGCACCCGCGGCTGGCGGGCGAACTGGCCAATGAGGCCGATGACGGACTGCCCGCCGAGCGGCGCTGCGCGATGATATTTTTCCTCGATTGAGGTTGGTGCTTAGGCCCGCCGTACCATGGTGCTGCGCGCAATCCGCGCCACCAGCACCAGCATGCCCGGATGGTTCGCGGCTTCGTAGGTCGAACCCGTCCCCAGCTCGCGCGCCAGCCGCCGGTGCGCCTCTGGCAGGTCGTGATACGGCATCGACGGCATCAGGTGGTGCAACGCGTGATAGCGCAAGCCCACCGGCGCCCAGATTTCCGCTACCAGACCCGGCGGGGGTACGTTGACGCTGTCGAGGAACTGCGCCGTCACGGTCATCGCCTCGCCCTCGTTCTCCCACAGATGCGCGACCAGTGTGCGCAGCTGGTTGAGCAGCGCGGTGAGCGAAAGCACCGCCAGCGCAATGGCAAGCGGCTTCCAACCGATCACGAAGGTGCTGGCGATCAGCGCGATCGCCCACAGGCTCGCGCCCGCTTGCTGCCAACGCACGCGCCCCGCAAAGTCGCCTTCGGGAGCCTTGCGGCGGAAATCGGGATTGATCGAGAGCGTCGAAAACCGTTCCCACGTGAAGCGCCGCACCGCAGGGACAATCAGGCCGACCGGATAAAGCACCCCGAACCGCACCAGCAGCGCCACCGGCGCCAGCAGCGCCACAAGCACGAACAGCGGCAGGCTCCACGGCTTCATCAGCGCTAGGGGCAGGTATTCCGGATCTTCCGGCGTGCCGTATTGCGTGCGCTTGTGGTGGATGGTGTGCACGCCTTCATACATGAAGCTGGGCGTCAGCAGCGGAATGCCCACCAGCAGGTTCCAGCCGGTGCGAAAACCGGGCAGTGCATCGCGGTGAATGTGGGTGAGTTCGTGGATGAACATCAGCGCGCGGTACATCGCCAGCGCAGCGATCAGACCGGCCGCGATCTGCAGCGGAAGGCTGGCAGACAGGATCGCGACCGCAATCCCGGCATAGCCCACACCCGCCGATATCAGCATGTCTGTCCAGTAAATCGCAGGCTTGGCCTCACCCAGCCCTCTGGTCAGGTCACGCGCGGCGCGCAGCATTGCCTTGTCATCCTCGGCCATGAACTGGACACGGCTCGCCCGCACGGGCGCGGGCGCAAGCGCATCGGGGCGGGCAGGATCGATGGTCTGGTGCATGGTCATATCTGGCAATCTCTTAAGGCCCGCCCTACTCGAAATCGGGGGGCAAGCCAAACCTGTCCTGTCGGTGAGTGTGATCGATTGTCTTGCGTCTATGGCGTGAGCGCGACACAGACACCTTGATCTTAAGCAAATACGGGGCAACTCGCATGTCAGATGCAATCACTTACCGGTCGGAGATAAGGATCGAGCCGGTCGTCGACAAGCGCGGACGGGCCGCTTTCGTCGATTGCGGGCGCGCGTTTTCGGATCGGCTGGACAATTTCGTCCCGCAGATCCGCTCGGAACAGATCGAACTGGTCGATCCGGCGAAGAACCCCTTTTTCGGTCATGCGCGGGTGCAACTGTTCATCGCAACGCGGGCAAGCCAGCCGGTCGGGCGGATATCTGCGCATATTGATGAACTTGCGCTTGCGATGCCGGCGGATCAGGGCTTTGGCCCCGGCACCGGCTTCTTCGGCTATTTCGACGCCGAGGACGAAGGCGTGGCGCACGCCTTGCTGGCCACAGCCGAAGCGTGGCTGGTGCAGCAGGGCATGCACCGCGTGGTCGGGCCGATCTCCCTATCGATCTGGGAAGAGCCGGGCCTGCTGGTCAGCGGGCAGGGTCATCCGCCGATGATCATGATGGGCCACCATCCCGCGCATTACGCCGGCTGGATCGAAGCGGCAGGGTTTGTCCGGGCCAAGACGCTTTACACCTATGATCTCGACATCACGCGCGGTTTCAACCCGCTGATCCAGCGCATCATCAAGTCCGGTCAGCGCAACGAGCGCATCAATGTCCGCCGGGTCGACAAAAGCCGCTGGGACGATGAGGTCGCGATCATTCTGGCGATCCTCAACGATGCATGGTCGGACAACTGGGGTTTCGTGCCCTTCAGCCCCGCCGAAGTCGCCTATGCGGGCAAGAAGCTGCGCCCGATCATCCACGAAGAACTCAACATGATCGCCGAAGTCGATGGCCGCCCGGTGGCATTCATGCTGACCTTCCCCGACGTGAATGATGCATTGGGCAAGATCAGGGGCAAGCTGTTCCCGTTCGGCTGGATCACCATGCTGCGCTGGCTGCGCCACCCGAAAGGCGCAGGAATGCGAGTGCCGCTGATGGGGGTGCTGAAGGAACTGCACAACAGCCGCATGGCCAGCCAGCTCGCCTTCATGATGATCGAGGAAATCCGGCAGCAGGCCACCGGCAAGTTCCAGTCCACCCGCGGTGAGCTGGGCTGGGTGCTGGAGGACAATCAGGGCATGGTCGCCATCGCCGACACGATCGCGAGCGAGGTGAACCGCGAATACGCGATCTACGAAAGGTCGCTCGGTTGAGAAGCTGTTGCGCCTTTATGCGATGCAGACCACCGAAGGTGGCCGCGAAAGAAAAAAGGCCTCCACTCAGTTGAGTGGAGGCCTTTCGGGATCGTATCACCAGCCGCTTGGACGGGAGGGGGGTCTCGGCGGTGACAAGGCCTAAATGACCGGCCCTGCATGCGGTTCCCGGCTGCCTGAATTTTTTTTCGTCATGCCTTTTGCGGCTTGCGAAAACTGCGTTGTGCGGGGAAATGCAGGACATACGACGATGCGGGCCGGAACCGCTACGATCACGAATCGATTACCCACTTTGCAGCCTTGCTGCCGACCCAACCAGCGGAGCCGCTTGATGTCTCTCGGAAACCAGATCGCCGCGCACCTCCCTTACCTGAGGCGCTATGCCCGGGCGCTCACCGGATCGCAGAACGCAGGCGACGCATTCGTGCGCACCATGCTCGAAGCGGTGCTGGCGGACCCCGAACTCATGGCCGCCATGGAAGGCGGGCGGGTGCCGCTCTACCGCGCGTTCAGCAAGATCTGGACGAGCGCGCAGCCGGAAAACCTGGCAACGGCTGGCGGCGCGGGCGAGCACGAGGCGGGCGCGCAGCACCGCTTGGGCGCGATCACGCCGCCGGGCCGGCAGGCGCTGCTGCTGACCACGCTGGAGGATTTCACCATGGCCGAAGCCGCGGCGATCCTCGAACGCGATCTTGCCGAAATCCAGGCGCTGGTGGCCGAGGCGGTCGCCGGGATCGAGCGCGAACAGAAGACCGACGTGCTGATCATCGAGGACGAACCGCTGATCGCGATGCAGCTGGAAGATCTGGTCGGCGCAATGGGCCACACCATCAGCGGCACCGCCGCCACCCGCACCCAGGCGCGCGAAGTCGTCTCCGGGAAAATGCCCGGACTGGTGCTCGCCGATATTCAACTGGCCGATGGTTCATCGGGGCTGGATGCGGTGGAGGACATTCTTGCGCTGGGCAGCGTGCCGGTGATCTTCATCACCGCCTATCCCGAACGCCTGCTGACCGGCGACCGGCCCGAACCGACCTATCTGGTCACCAAACCGTTTCAGGAAGCCACCGTGCGCGCGGCAATCAGTCAGGCGCTGTTCTTCCGTTCGAGCAAGCCGCTGGATTAGGACGCTAGGGGACTACGCCCTACCCCGCTTCCCTGATCCGGAAATCGGCCGGGCGCCGGACTGGCACGCGCATGGTGCAGACCACGCCTTCGGGCCTGAAATCGAGCGCGACCGGCTGGCGCAATTCGTGGGCCACGATCTTCTCGATCAACTCGGTGCCGAAGCCGCGGCGGCGCTCGGTCGCCACCTTCGGCCCGCCGGTCTCGCGCCATTCGACTTCGGCGAGGTGATCGCCCGCCGTCTGCCAGCGGATCGTCACCTGACCATCCGCCACGCTCAGCGCGCCGTATTTGGCGGCATTGGTTGCCAGTTCGTGCACGGCAAGGCCAAACGACAGCGCATCATTGGGCGCCAGTTCCAGCGGCGGTCCGTCGAGCAGGATCGTATCGTCGATCGCGAGCCGGAAATGCTGCAATTCCGCCTCGATCACCGAACGGATCGGGGTTGCGCCCCAATCGGTCACGGTCAGCAGATCATGCGTGGCCGACAGCGCACGGATACGGCCTTCGAGACTGTCGGCGAATTCATCGAGATCGCGCGTCCGCCGCCGGGTCAGCGACAGGATCGACAGCACGTTGGCGAGCGTATTCTTGACCCGGTGATTGAGTTCGCGGGTGAGCGAATTGCGGATCGAATGCTGTTCCTCGAAAAAGGCGAGCCGCGACTGATCCTCGTAGGCCTGCTGGGTCAGCAGCCGCGCCAGCAGCATCAGCAGGCTCGCCAGTGCCAGCCCGAACGCCAGCGTGACCATCGATAGCGGGGCGAGCATGTGCTGATTGGCGGATTCGACCACCAGCAGCAGATTGCGGTTGCCTATCGTCACCTGCTGTTCGACCCGCTCGGTCGCGGCATCACTGATCGAATGGGCGACCAGCAGGTGCCCGGTGCTCGCTTCGCCATCGTATAGCCGGACGCCGAAATCCTCCGGACTGCTGCCGATCATGGCCGAATCGAGGAATTCGCCTGCACGGAACGGGGTGTAGACGAACCCGATCAGCCGCCGGTCGCCCGGGCCGAAGGTGCGGAACACCGGCATATAGATCGCAAAGGCCGGAAGATTGCCCGATTGTTCCTGTTCCAGCACGATCCGCCCCGATGCGGTCGGGCGGCGGGCCAGTTCGGCTTCGGCCATGGCGGCGGCGCGGGCGGGGTCGGAATACATGTCATATCCCAGCGCCCGCCGGTTGCGCGCGCTTTCGGGCGCGAACATCGTGACCGGCGCGATCCGCCCGGTGGTGGCGACCGGCTTGGGGTAGATATCGGGGAAACCGGGCTGGCTTGTCCGCACCTGCGCCATGAAGTCGGGCACATCGGGCGTTTCGATCACCGGCAGCCAGCCGATCCCTTCTGCCCCCGGGTAATCCATGTCGAGCCGCAGCGCCCGCACGAAATTGTCGAAAGTCTCCGGGCTGACATCGGCGCTGCTCGCAAACAGTGCCGCGCCCGCCCGCAGATAGGACGAAAAGCTGTTGCTGCTGCGATCCAGCGATGCCGCCACGCTTTGCGCATATTCACGCATCATGGCGCGTTCGCGCGCACGCGCGTTGCTTTCGATCGCGAACACGCTGAGCGCGGTGATCGCGGCGATGGCAAGGAAGATCGCCAGCGGGATCGCGCGCGGATAGAGCACCAGCCAGCGGCGCGCGCGCGCGCCTGCAGGCGCAGCAGCGGCATCGCGAACAGGGGTAGATGTGACGCTATCGATGGCTTGTGGTCCTGCGGTAAGGGCGGTTTGATATGTCCGGCGACGGAACCAAACTTATGGCGCATCGTTCCCGAACAGTCCAAGCGCGTTTGCGTTGTAGGTTTGGTGTGGCCTTATGCCGAACCTCAGGGCATCAGCGACACGCCGCAGACCTTATGGGCACACCACAGGCGCGGCGTACCGGGATCAGGGATAACGTCAGGCACCATGGCTTCAGATCGCAAATCACCCCACGCCGGTTCAGGCTCGCCCCAACGCGCGCCGGAATGGGCCGATGGTCTCAAGCAGTTATATGATTCGGTGGTTCAGGAAGACCTGCCCGACAGTTTCAAGGATCTGCTCGCCCGGCTTGACGATGCCGACCCGCGGCACGGCGGCGGACAGAACGACGGCGGGTCGCAATGCCCGGGTGGTCGGGGCGCGCGCGCGTGAGCGATGCCGAACCTGCCAGTCCGGCCCCGCGTTCGGCTGCGGACAAGGCCGATTTCAAGCGTGAACTGACCGAAGTCGTCCCGCACCTGCGCGCGTTTGCCCGCGGGCTTTGCGGCCGCCCGGACATGGCGGACGATCTGGTGCAGGAAACCATGCTGAAGGCGTGGGCCGCGCAGGAACGGTTCGAACCCGGCACTTCGATGCGCGCATGGACCTTTGTGATCCTGCGCAACGCCTATCTGACCGATATGCGCCGCAACCGGTTTCGCGGGGAATATGACGAAGGCGTGGCCGAACGCATCCTCACCGCGCCCGCCGGGCAGGAAGAACCGATTCATCTTTCCGATTTGCACCGCGCGCTGCTGACGCTCCAGCCTGAACGGCGCGAGGCGCTGCTGCTGGTCGGTGCGGGCGGATTTTCCTACGAGGAAGCCGCCGAAATCTGCGGCTGCGCGGTCGGCACCATCAAAAGCCGCGTCGGCCGGGCGCGTGCCACACTGACCGAAATGCTCGCCAACGGCGATATTCCGCGCCGCTCGACCAATGATGACGCCGCGCACCGCGCGATTCTGGAGGAACTGGACGAGGTCGCCGCAGGCAACCTCGCCAGCACACGGATCTGACCGGAATTCCGGCCTGACCAAACAAAAGGCCCGCCTGCATCGCTGCGGGCAGGCCTTCTGATAACCGAATGACGGCTGCGGCGACTTACGCGTAAGTCCACACCGTGCCGCGCGCGAGGTTCTCGCTGGCGAAGGCCCAGTTGAGCTTGTTGTCGATCACCGCGTCGAGATAGCTCGGACGCTTGTTCTGGTGATCGAGATAATAGGCGTGCTCCCACACATCGACCGTCAGCAGCGGATTGAAGCCACTGTCGGCGAGCGTATCGGCATCGTGCGATTCTTCGATCGACAGCTTGCCGCCCTTTTCGGCCAGCCACACCCAGCCGCTGGCGAAGTGGCCTGCGCCGCGATCCTTGAGCTTCTGCTTCAGCGCATCCATCGAACCGAAGACCTCGTCGATCTTGGCGGAAAGATCGGCCGAAGGGTCGGTCGCCTGCGGTGCGAGGCTGTGCCAGTAGAAACCGTGGTTCCAAGTCTGCGCCGAGTTGTTGAACAGGCCTTGGTTGCTGCCTCGCGATGCGGCGATGATCGCTTCGAGCGATGCATCGGCGTGATCGGTGCCTTCGATCGCGGCATTGGTCTTGTCGACATAGGCCTGGTGATGCTTGCCGTGGTGGAACGACAGCGTCTCGGCCGAGATTGCGGGGTCGAGTGCGTCAGCGGGATAGGGCAGCGGGGAAAGTTGGAAAGCCATGGTATCCTCCGTAGGCATAGGGGTGAAACTGGAACGTTCTTAGCAACAACGCACATGCAGGCGAAGAGTTGCAGCGTTACGACGAGGCACTAGCGGCCCGCGACGAACGGTCAACCGCGCTGGTCACCGCCACGTTCATGGTCACGTTGCCGAGCGTGCGCATCAGATCGGGCAGCATCTCGACTGCGACTAGCAACGCCAATGGCTCCACCGGCACGCCCATCGCCAGCGCAATCGGCCCGATCGACACGACGAAGCTGATCGATCCGGGCAGGCTGACGGCGCTGAGGCTGATGACGGCGGCGATCAGCACGCCGGCGACGGCAATGGCGAATGGCACCTCGATCCCGGCCAGCGCCGCGATGTAATACACCACTGCAAGGTTCATCGCCGCGCTGGTCGCCCGGAAAATCACCACCGCCAGCGGCAGCACGAATTCCGCGGTCGAGGCTTTCAGCCCCAGCCGTCCGGCGCTGTCGAGCATCGCGGGCAGGCTGGCGAGCGAGCTTTGGGTGGACAATGCCACCGCCTGCGCGGGCAGCACCGCAGTGGCAAAACGCGCGCCCGTGCGGCCCAGCAGCACAGCGATGACATAGGCGAGCGCGAGGACGAACGTGCCCATCGCAGTCACGGTCAGCACGTAATGGCCCAGCGCCGCGAACGCCCCGCCCCCGCTCTGCACTCCGACACCGAATGCCAGCGCAAACACGCCGACTGGCGCAATCGCCAGCACCCAGCCGATGATCAGCAGCATGACATTGCCGAGCGCGTGGAAGAACCCCAGCAGCCGGTCGCCCTGATCGGCGGGCAGGCGCGTGATCGCCACCGCGAACATCACGAAGAACAGCGTCAGCGGCAGCATCGCGGTTTCGGCAGCGGCGGCGATGATGTTCGGGGAAACCAGCGATGCGGCGAAATCGAGCACGCCGGGCACTTCGCCGACGGTGTCGGGCGTCTGTGCCAGAAATGCGCTTGCCCCGGCAGGCACCGGGAATGCCTTCAACAGCGCAGGCATGGCAATCGAGGCGAACACGCCGCCCGCCAGTTGCACCCCCACCATGATCAGCAGCATCCGACGCGCCACCGTGCCGACGCGTGCGGCCATGATCATCTGCACCAGACCCAGCACCAGCAGCGCGGCGACCAGCGGGATGATCGTCATCTGCAAGGCCCGTAGCCAAAGCCCGCCGATCACCCCGGCAATATCCCCGATCCATTGCGGACCGCCCAGCGCTCCGCTGGCAATCCCCGCCACCAGCCCGGCAATCAGCGCCGCAAATGTCAGCGCCACCGGCAGTCGGATCGATACCAGCGCGAATTTGCCCGCCGCGCCGTCTTTCGCGTTTTCACTTTCCAGCAATAGCCTGTCCTTAAACGGGCCTTTCGCCCTTCCCTTTGGGCGATAACCGCGCCAGAAGCGCGTGACAATCATGCGCGGGATGCGAGGGAAAACGACTTCATGGCACGCAAGCTGTTCGGAACCGACGGGATCAGGGGCCGCACCAATGCCGGCGCGATGACAGCGGCCACCGCGATGCGGGTGGGGCAGGCAGCCGGGCGGCATTTCGTGCGCGGCGGACACCGCCACCGGGTGGTGATCGGCAAGGACACGCGCCTGTCGGGCTACATGATGGAAAGCGCGTTGGTGGCGGGCTTCACCAGCGTCGGGATCGACGTGATCATGACCGGGCCGCTCCCCACCCCCGCGATCGCCTTGCTGACCCGCGAAATGCGCGCCGATCTCGGCGTGATGATCTCCGCCAGCCACAACCTGTTCGCCGACAATGGCATCAAGCTGTTCGGCCCCGACGGCTTCAAGCTGTCGGACGCAGCCGAGGCCGAAATCGAACGGTTGATGGAAACCGACATCCCGCTCGTGCCTGCCGAACGCATCGGCCGCGCGCGCCGGATCGAGGATGCGCGCGGGCGCTATATCCATGCAGTCAAGCAATCGGTTGCCGCCGAAATCCGTTTCGACGGGCTGAAAGTGGTGGTCGATTGCGCGCATGGCGCTGCCTATCAGGTCGCCCCCTCGGCCATCTGGGAGTTGGGGGCGGAGGTGGTGACGCTCGGCGTCAGCCCCAATGGAACCAATATCAACGACGGGGTCGGATCAACGGCAATCACCGCGCTGCAGGCCAAGGTTGTCGAGGAAGGCGCTGATATCGGCATTGCGCTGGACGGCGATGCCGACCGGCTGATCGTGGTCGACGAAAAAGGCCGCGCGGTGGACGGCGACCAGATCATGGCGCTGATCGCCACGCGGATGCACGAAAAAGGCGCGTTGACCGGCGGCGGAGTCGTGGCGACGGTGATGAGCAATCTCGGGCTGGAACGCTATCTCGCGGCGCAGGGCCTGACGCTGGAACGTACCAAGGTGGGTGACCGCTACGTGCTCGAACGCATGAAGGAAGGCGGCTTCAATGTCGGCGGCGAACAATCGGGCCACATGATCCTGCTCGATCACGGCACCACCGGCGATGGCACCGTGGCAGCGCTGCGGGTGCTCGCCAGCCTGGTGCGATCGGGCAAGCCGGCAAGCGAATTGCTGCACGTGTTCGAACCCGTACCGCAATTGCTCAGGAACGTGCGTTACGACAGCGGCACACCGCTGGAGGACAACAACGTCAAGGCAGTGATCGCCGCTGCCGAGGCCGAACTCGAAGGCAAGGGCCGCCTCGTCATCCGCCCGTCCGGCACCGAGCCGGTGATCCGGGTGATGGCCGAGGGCGACGATCAGGCACAAGTGGAACAGGTGGTGGACGCCATCTGCGAAGCCGTGCACGCGGCGGTCTGAGAAAGGTTCACGCCATGCTCGAAATGCGCCCCGATTGCGAAACCTGCGGCACCGGCCTCCCCGCCGAATCCCCCGGCGCGTTCATCTGCAGCTTCGAATGCACCTTCTGCGCGACATGCGCCGAAGACCTCGACGATCGCTGCCCCAATTGCGGCGGCGAGTTGATGGACCGGCCGACGCGGACGAAAGCGATGCACGCCAAGTTCCCGCCGTCAACGGAGCGCAAGTTCAAGGGGTGAGGGACATTCCGGCCCGGACCGGGCGGCAATAATACCCTAGTGTTCGTGCCCGCCCGCATAGCTCGCATATTGGGCCGGGGTCATTTCGGGCATCTGCTTGACGAAGGCGGCAAGATTCCAGAGCGTCGCATCGTCATGCGTCGGGCCGAAGGCGGGCATTCCGCTCATCTTGACGCCGTGCTTGACCAGCCAGAACACTTCCGGCGCGCTCCATTCTCGCGCGGCGGTGGCCAGCGCAGGCGGCATCGGGCGCATCCCGTGCGCCCATTCCGCCCGCCCTTCCCCGACGCCGCCATGGCAGTGCTGGCAATATTCCTTGTATTCGCCTGCCCCCGCAGCGATCATCGCCGGGGTGAACGCGGGCGCCTCGATGTCGTCCGCAGCCCCCTTGACCGCATTGGTGTAAGTCGTGTCGAGCGCCCAGCCGACGACCGGAAGATGACGTTCGGTCGCCGCGACATTGTAACCGCCGGTCAGCACAACCAGTAACGCGATCAGCGCCAGCAACACGATCATGCCGACTGCGCCCAGCAGCGCGCTTTTGACAGCAGGGCTCATCCGCTTTCTCCGATGTTGCAATCATTGAAGCCCGAATATCCGGTTTCCTGATCGGCATCGGGCGGCACCACGATCATGTCGATTTCCCCTAACCCGGCATCGCCCCGCTCTTGGCCCGGACGCAAGGTGACGGTCAGCCCCTGATCGGAAAAGCGCATCTCATCTGTCGCGGGCAGGCGGACCAGCTTGCCGTTGAGCTTGATCGTGCCGGCAGCGCCGGGGGTGTAGACGAACGACGGAAAGGCGACCTCGGTCAGCCGCACCGCGCAATCGCCAGCCAACGGGCGCAGCACCGCAAGATCGGCAAAGGACATTGTCTCGGGCTTGATCAGCGCGGGCGCGACGTTTTCGAGTGCGGCGGCGGCGCGCATCACCGGAGCCGGCGTCGGCGCGTGGTCGATCTGCGCCTCGCGGTCGTTGCCGATCGCGGTGTTGCGGTTGCAGCCCGTCAGCGCCAGCGCGGCCAGTGCGAGCGGCAGGGCAATTAACGTTTGCGGCGCGTTCATGGCTGCACCTCCTCCGGCACGCGCCGGGCCATGCGCACCCCGTTCTGTTCGATGTCCTCGATAAGATAGCGCATCTGCGCAATCTCGCGCCGCTGGGCGAGGATGATGTCATGCGCCAGCTTGCGCACGCGCGGGTCTTTCAGATGCGCGCGCTCGCTCGTCATGATCGCGATCGAATGGTGCGGGATCATCGCGGACATATATTCGCTGTCGGTCACGCTGGTCTGGCTGCGCACCAGCCACAGCGCGACCGCGAAGGTCAGCGCCGCCACGGCCAGGATCACCAGATTGCGCGGCACGCTTTCATACATGCCCCACATGAAACCCAGCATGATGACCATCATGGCTGCTCCCATGACAAACGCCATCCAGAAGCGCGTCTCGCTCCAGAACACGTGGTCGACGTTGTACGTGTTGAGGTACATCAGGACGAACATCACGATGGTGCTGGCGGCGATCATCGCCATGAACCGCCAATACATGCGGGCAATCTCTTTGGATTCCGTCTGTTTCTTGTCGTTCGCCCGCGTCATGTGCTGATCCTCCGGCACCATGTAGACACGTCCGCAGGTTCGGTTTCATATCATGAGTTGCCCGCCTGGCCGGAAAATGCCGTCCGGCCCGCTGTGCGGCGCTTCTGCAAACTTCTCGCCTGCGCGCACGGAATTGCTATGGCTGGCGCCATGACCACGACAACGCGCCCGAGCACCCCTGCCCCGCGAATTCTCAGCATCGCCGGATCCGATTCGTCCGGCGGCGCAGGGATTCAGGCCGATATCAAGACCATCACCATGCTCGGCGGTTATGCCATGACCGCCATCACCGCCGTCACCGCGCAGAACAGCGTGGGCGTGCAAGCCATCGCGCCGATGTCGGGCGATATGGTGGCCGAACAGATCGCCTCATGCATCTCCGATATCGGTGTGGATGCGGTGAAGATCGGGATGCTGCACGATGCCGATATCATCGCCCATGTCGCCCGCGCGCTGGAAGGCGTTCGCGCGCCCATCGTGGTCGATCCGGTGATGATCGCCACCAGCGGTGCGGCGCTGATCGATCCCGAAGCGATCACCGCCTTGCGCGAGGTGCTGTTTCCGCGCGCCGCGCTGATCACCCCCAACCTGCCCGAACTCGGCCACCTGCTGGGCCGCAATCTCACAACCACCGAGCAGCTGGTCGGGGCCGCCGAGGAACTGTCCAACATGACCGGCGCTGCGGTGCTGGCCAAGGGTGGGCACACGTTGGACGCGCGGATCATCGATGTGCTGTATGTTCCCCGCGAACGCGCGGTGCAGTTCGATCACGCGCGGATCGATACCCCACACACTCACGGCACCGGCTGCACGCTGTCATCGGCAATCGCGACGCTGCTCGGCCACCGCCAGCCGCTCGAGCACGCGGTGCGGCTGGGGCGCAATTTCGTGATCCGCGCGATCGAAGCCGCGCCCGGCTTTGGCGCTGGCAACGGGCCGCTGGGGCATCAGGCGGTGCGCGCCAACCAGTCTTCGCGCGACATGGACAAGTAAATACTGTCGCACCACTGATCGCCGATCAGCCAGGTCCGCTCGGCTCGGTGGGTTTCGGCAAAGCCAAGCCCGGCCAGAAGCCGAAGCGAGGCTGCGTTGCGCGGGTCGACATCGGCCACCGCGCATTCGAGCCCGCGTTCGGCAAAGCCATTCGCTAAAACTGCGCGCATCGCCTCGCTGGCGAAGCCCTGCCCCCACACATCCGGCGCGAACAGAAATCCGATTTCCGGGAAGCGGTAGAACCCGGCCTTGCCGATGGCTTGGCCCTGATATTCGACGATGAAGTCCGCTCCCTCAGTCGGGGGAATGGCTGCCATATCCGCCAGCCACTCGCGGCTTTGATCTTCGGATCCGTGCGGCAGGCTCGACCAGAACGCCATCGCCTGCGGATTGGCCAAAATCGCATGCATAGCCGCAAAGTCCTCGGCGGGCCGCACATCACGCAGCAACAGCCGGGGGGTGCGGATCACTGGCTCAGTCCTTCAGCTCATAAAATTCCGCGATGCAGGCCCAGGCCTCTTCTGCGGTTTCGCACCAGGTAAACAGGTCGAGATCGGCTTTCGAGATCGTGCCTTCCTCGGCCAGCGCCTCGAAATCGATCACGCGGTTCCAGAACTCCTTGCCGAACAGGATGATCGGGATCGGCTTCATCTTGCCAGTCTGGATCAGAGTGACGAGTTCGAAGAATTCGTCAAACGTGCCGAATCCGCCGGGGAACACCGCCACCGCGCGCGCGCGCAGCAGGAAATGCATCTTGCGCAGCGCGAAGTAATGGAACTGGAAGCTGAGGTACGGCGTCACGTAAGGATTGGGCGCCTGTTCGTGTGGCAGCACGATGTTCAGCCCAATCGATTCGCTGCCAGCATCCGATGCGCCGCGGTTGCCCGCCTCCATGATCGACGGCCCGCCCCCGGTGGTGACAATGAACTGGCGTTTGCCGTCCTCGATAATCGCCTTTTCGCTGACGAGCCGCGCCAGCTTGTAGGCCTCGTCGTAATATTTGGCCTTCTCGGCCAGCCGCGCCGCGACCTTCTGTTCGTATTCGCTGTCTTCCCGCGCCGCCTCGATTCGGGCTTCGGATTGCGCCGGTGACGGGATGCGCGCCGATCCGTACATCACCAGCGTGGATCCAACCCGCGCTTCGTCCAGCAGCATCTCGGTCTTGAGCAGCTCGAGCTGGAAGCGCACCGGGCGCAGTTCCTCGCGCAGCAGAAAATCGGTGTCGCGGAAAGCGAGTTTGTAAGCCGGATGCGCGGTCTGCGGCGTACGTTCGGGCACGCCCTCGGCAAAACGGGCTTCTTCGCCCGCAGGATAGAACTTGCGGTCGGTCAGGTCTTTGTCGGTCATTGCAAGACCCCTAGTAGGGGTGCCCCAGACCCGCAAGCGGATTGGTTTGCGGCATGTTTCACGTGGAACATCGCCGAGCGAGGCTGGCGTGGGGCAGATTGGGTTCGTGTCCTTTGACACCGAAGATGGACTCAGAGCGCCAGAACAAATCGTGATTTGTCAAAACCGAGTGACAAGAGTTCTGCCCGATCCAACTGATTTTGACAGGACAGAAGACCGAAAGCAGGAAATCAGCGAGTTATTCGGAGCCGCGAGCGCCCGCAGGATAGGCAGCTCTCGACCCACAGTCGGTCGTTCAGGTCGGTCAAGGCAAACGTCTGCTTGACACAAAAGCAGCCGATCGATCGCTCCCGAAGGGACCGTCAGCAAAGCTCCCTCAGTGCGAGCATTGGAGGAGCCTTGCTAGGATGCGGTCAACGGGCATGCGGCGCGATCGTGCCAGAAACTTGCGCTGGTCCGGATCCCACGGCACGGTGGTCGTCGGCCGGGAACTGCGCCTGCGCACCATGGCCTGGATCGAAGATGCGACGCCGACCAAATGCATCGATCGGACCATTCGGCAGTCTTGCACTCAGCCTCGCTCGATGGAAGCTCGCTCGCGCAGGGCATTCACGATATTCTCGTGCGTCTGGCGGTCCAGCCGGTAGCCGCGCAGGATGGCGAGAATTGCGATGCTGCCGGCTGCAGGAACCAGTGCCATGATCGCCTTCATCGCGACCAGCGTCGCGGGGGCCTGGACAGCATTGGCCTCGAAGCCCGCCCGGCTCAGCAGGGCACCGAGCAGCAACGCGTTGATCCCCACCGCCGCTTTTTGAGCGAAGGTCGCAAAGCCGAAGGTCCGCGATTCCGCCCGCACGCCGGAACGATATTCCCCATATTCGATGGTGTCCGGCAGCATGGCCCAGAACATCACCGGCAGTGCTGCGCCACCCAGTCCGATCAACGCTATTGCGGCAAAGGCACCAGGGAGGAATTGCGATGGATTGAGGAAGAACAACACATAGCCTGCCAGCGCGATCAGCAAGCCGGCGTTCAGCGCATCGCGTTTGCTGCGGCGCTTCGACAGCCAAACCCAGAATGGCGTCGAGACCACCAGCAACACCGCCGGCAGCACCAGCGCAAAGGTGGTGAGATCCTCACGGCCTACGTCATACTTGAAGTGATAGAGCACGTTCTTGCCGAACATCCCGAGGCAGATCGATCCGATCACGATCACCCCGAACACGCGAATGAGCGGACCGTTGGAGCGGAACAGGCCGGGGATCGCGGCAATATCGGCCCAAAGCGACTGTTCGGGTGCCGCCTCACTGCCGGCGCCAGGTTCGCGCATCGCGGCCGCGCAGTAAAGCAGCCCCGCCACCGCCAGCGCCCCCGCGAGGCTGGCGGCGACGAGGTAGCCGTAAGCCTCGCCTTGTGCGGCGAAAGACTGAACCACCAGCGGCATCAGCACCACAATCGCGAGGCCGCCGCTGGCCGCGCCGACCATACGGAAGCCCGCCAGAACGCTGCGTTCGTCCGCATCGCTGGTCAAGCGTGCCTGCATCGAATTGAATGGCATCGAAACCACTGTGTAGGCGGTGCGGAGCAACAGGTGTGTGCCCAGCGCCCAAACCCACGGCGCAACGGGCAAGTCGCCCGGAGTGGAAAACGCCAGCGCGAAAGACACGCCGAAGGGCACCGCCCCCAGCGCGATCCACGGGCGGTAACGCCCCCAGCGGGTGCGGGTGCGTTCGGCCAGCGCGGCAATCACCGGGTCCGTTACGGCATCCCAGACCATCGCGACCAGATAGATCGTCCCAGCCAGCACCGGGTCGATCCCCATTACGTCGGTGTAGAAATACATCAGGAACAGGGTCGTGCCCTGCCACACCACCAGGAAGCCGAAGTCCCCGATGCCGAAACCGATGCGCGTCCCCAGCGGAACGCGGTGCTGCGGCGGCACGGCCGGCGCGCTCATGCACCGATCTCGATGTCGTGCACTATCGGCAGGTTGCGCGAGGAGGTGCCGACATGGAGGCGATAGCGGCCCGGGGTGACGGTCCATGCGTCCGCATCGACATCATACCACGCAAAGGCTCGGCCCGGCACCTTGAGAGTGACTTTCGTCGTTTCTCCCGGCGCCAATTCGTGCTTGGCGAAGGCCTTGAGCTGGCGCGGCGGCATGGTCTCGGCCGGGTCGCAGTGCTCGAGATAGAGCTGCACCACCTCGGCCCCTGCCCGCGCGCCGGTGTTGTCGAGCGTGCAGGTCACGCTAATGTCCTCGCCCGCCTTTGCCCCTTCCGGCGCTTCGAGGTCCGACAACGCAAAGCTGGTGTAGCTGAGGCCATGACCGAAGGGGAACAGCGGCGCGATCCCCAGCGCATCATAGTGGCGGTAGCCGACGAACAGCCCCTCGCTGTAGTGGACATGCGACCCGCCCGGATAGTGCAGGAAGGTGGGATTGTCCTCGTAGCGGCGCGGGAAGGTCACGGGCAGCTTGGCCGAGGGGTTGACCGTGCCGGTTAGCACATCGGCCAGCGCGTGGCCGCCCTCCTGCCCAGGCAGCCAGCACTGGACGATCGCCTTGACCTTGCCGGCCCAGGGCATCTCCACCGGGCCGCCGCTGTTGACGCAGACCACCGTGTTCGCGTTGGCGGCGACCACCGCCTCGACCAGCGCATTCTGTTCATTCGGCAGGCGCATCGATGCGCGGTCCATGCCTTCGGTCTCGGCGGTGCTGCCGGGGCCGACGAACACCAGCGCGACCTCGGCGTCGCGTGCTGCGGCGATGGCGGCTTCCGCCCAATCGCGCTTGCGGTAGGCCGCGGACACCAGCAGCGTGCGGATGTCGGCAAGGTCCGGCTTCAGCGTCAGGGCGCGATTGGCCGCGCTGACCGACTCGGCCGTGGCGCGATCTTCGGAAATGGCGGGATCATAGGCCGGGTAAACGGCCCATGACCGCGCCAATCCTGCCCAGGCTTCCGCGAAGTTTTCGTCCCGCTCGACCGCCTGCGTGAAAAGCTTGATCGAGCGCGACACTGGTTCGCGGCCCCGTTGCGCGTAGAGCGCCGTGCCGCGCTCGAACAGGTCGACAGCTTCGCGGTCGGCGGAAAGATCGGCCTGCGCGCGCGGCACCATTGTCAACGCGCCAAGGACGAAGACGATCGCCAGCAGGAGCAGGGCCGCAACAAGGACGCTTCGGCGGCCGAAAGTCGAACCCGCAGGGCCGCCGCTTTCTTCACCGGGCGCGCGGCTTTCGACCCATCGGTCAAGTTCGTCGGCATAGGCGAAGACGGTGCTGCGGGCATCGTGCTGCTGGCGGTGAACGGGCAGAGCCTCGGTCGCTTCCCACCGGCGCGCGCTGCGTTCGCTGACGCCCAGATGAGCGGCGATCCGCTTCCAGCCTACCAGCCTTGCTGCCTGGGTGTCTGTCACTCATCCTCCTATTGCCCGGTCGCCGCCTGGAACGGGCGGCGGCAACAGCGGCCATCAGCGGACATCGGGCCTTTGCCGATCATGCCGACTGGCGGACCGGGCGGCAAGGTGCTGACCTGCAAGCGTCGTCAGCCAGCCAAGGAACCCTCCATGCTGCCCTTTCCCCGCGCGCACTACTGGGTCCTGACCCTTCTGATCGTTACGTTCGCGGCGTTCTGGCCGAGCTATTTCATGGTCTTTACCGAGGCATCTTTTGCGCATCACCTGCACGGCATGTCCGCAACCTTGTGGATGCTCCTCATTATCAGCCAGAGTTACACGATCCACAACGGGCACTTTAGAGCGCACGGCGTGGCCGGTCTTTTGAGCCTGCCGCTGATCCCGTTGTTCACCGCCGGCGGTCTGCTCGCCACCAAAGTGACCGTGGTCGAGGTGACGCCGTTCCGCGAGATGTTCGGGCTGAACCTTGCGTTCGCCGATCTTGTCGCGTCGGTTTTCGTGCCGTTCGCGTTCTTCATGGCTCTGCGCCATCGCCGGACGCCGGACCTGCATGCGCGCTATCTTCTTGCCACCATCTTTCCGCTGATCGGGCCGGCCCTCTCCCGCCTGCTGGCCAATTACGTCCCCGGCTTTCGGATCCGTGCCGCAGAAGAGCTTTACAAGTTCGGCCATGCTGTCGATGCGAGCTTCATGCTGACCGTCCTGATCCTCGGGGGGCTGATCATTCACGATGCGCGGGCTGGAAAGCCAGTGCTGCCCTTCACACTCGGTCTGATCGCGGTCCTCGGCATGTTCGCCTACAAGCTTATCGGCTTTGCGGCCTGGTGGCAGCCCACCGCCGAGGCACTCGGCAGCGTGCCCGCGTGGCTCGTTGTTGTTACTGGGCTGGTGCTCGGCAGTGCCGCGAGTTGGCTAGGCTGGCGCCATCCCGCATCCAACGGGGACATCAGCCTTGCGCCCAGAGTGCAAACCACATGACTTTCCGACCGCGCTCGCGTGCCTTCAAGCGGGCGTTGAAGAAGTAGCTATTCGCCTCTCCACCCGCGAGCAGTCTGCGACGACCATGCTGCGGGGTCCCGAAACCTGCTAGGCAGCTTCAACGGACTTCTCGAATTTCCCGTGGCGCCCCCCTTCGCGGCCTCCGGCTTCAGCTATCGATCTTCCGCATCCAATGCCTGCAGCACGTCACGATCGAGATCAGACTTACTATGATAGTGGCCCGCTATAACCACAGAGGAAATGCGGCGGACATTGGAAATACTCTCCAGGGGATCGGCCTCCAGCAAAACCAGATCAGCTTTGCAACCAGCTACAATGCACCCCAGACCCTCGAGCTTGAAGACCTTTGCAGGGGCGGTCGTGGCTGCCTCCAGCGCTTCCCGGTTCGACAGGCCTGCCTCAACGAGCAATTCCAACTCGCGCAGGAGAGAAACGCCGGGCGCAATGAAGGGATTGCCCAGATCGGTGCCTGCGAGGATCGTCACCCCGGCTTCTTTCAAGGTCGCGATCTCACTTCGGATCGGCGACATCACTGGTCCACGCGCTTTGGCCACAGCCTCGCTGAAAGGACTGGCCGCCATTTCAGACCATTGCGCATAAAGCGAGGAAGGCAGAGCCTCGCGCTGCCCTGGTGTCGCCATCGAGAGTTCTGCGTCCGCGGTGAGCGAATTTATAATGGTCGGGACGCTGGCGGTGCCGTGATCGCTCATCAGCCGGGCCAAGGCGACACAATCCTCTTCCACTCGCGCCTCGTCATAGGCGCGAAGCATCAACATGAATTCGATCAGGCCGGGAAGACCTGCAAGCGCCGGTCTCTCGTAAGATGCCTGCAGGGCCTCGGCCTTGTTCGGGTCGGAACAGCCTAGCGCGAAGGCGATCCCGTGCTCGATCGTGCGCTGGCCAAGCATCACGGCTTCCTGCGTTCGGATTCTGCCCGGCAGGTGGCCGTCCACGGGCAATGCGGCCTCTTCGGCCATTTCCATTAGTGCGCGATAGGCTTCGGGCGAGATGCCCTCATAGACCTTGATGAAGTCCATGCCGTTCTGGCGATGCATTTCGACCGCCTTGCGCGCGTCCTCGGCGGTGACCACCTCCAGAACACCGTCCCAAGGATCCTCTGCACCGCCAACAATGAAGCCGTTCGCGATCATCCTCGGCGCTTCGCCGCGCGCCGCCTGCTTCTTGATCTCACGGATGATGGCATATCCTTCCGTTTCGCTCGTATGCATGTTCCGAACGCTGGTGACGCCGTGAGCCAGGAACAGCGGTGCGTGCCAAGACCAGTTTGTCACCGAGTGCACATGGGTATCCCAAAGACCGGGAATCAGGAACTTTCCTTGGCCGTCGATGACGAGGGAATTTTCGCCGCTCTCGACTGGTTCGGAGCTAACCGAAATTATGGAGCCATCCGTGATCGCGACGTTCCTGGATGGGAGCTTTTCGCCACTCTCAACCTCGAGCACGGTAACGTTTTCGATGATCAGGTCTGGATGGGCATCGGCGGAGACCAAAGCCGCCAGCAGTAGTGCGATACTATCAAACATGAAACCTCCCCACTCGCCGTGATGCTATCTCCCTTCTCGCAAAAGTCCAAATGAGACGAGATGAATGCGTCTAATCCATTTCTGGTCAAGAGCCGGGTCTGTGCGGGATCCAGAAAGTGGCATGGCGGCTTCGAGCGGAGCTAGACGTTCTCTTTGATGATCGGGAACGACCGAGCCTGGGTCGCGAACTGCCAATCACCAGCGCCCACAGCGAGGCAGGAGGCTGATGGCACTCGGCTCGTCAGGCGCGGCTGACGCCGCGCCGATGAACACTCGGCGTTTTATTTGGGACTCCACCGGATCTCGCGAAGCATACGGCATATCAGCTAATGCATACGGCCTGGGCTTTCCTCCCAACTTGAGTTGCGGGCGGCAAAATGCTACCTCACTTTCAGGAGATCGCTCATGGCTAGATCAATCAAGCTCGCCGACGAGATAATGGACGAAGCGGAGATCGCGTCGGCACTTCATTGCCGTTCGCTGGCCGGTCAGATCACCCACTGGGTGAGAATAGGTAAGGCGATCGAGAAATCGAACGCATTCAGCCACGAGCGGATCAGCGCGGTGCTCGCCGGCAAGGCGCCGACCACAACGCTAAGCGAAGAAGAATACGCAGTCTGGGCGGACAGCTTCGAAAAGCTGGTGACCAGTCCCACACCGCAGTCCAAGGCGTTCTTCGCCGAGCGCCGCAGGCTCGGCGTCGGCTCAGGCCTCGACGAAAACGGCAATTTCGTTCAGGCCGCGGACCTCCTCAACAAGCGCGGTTCCTAATCATGCCGACGATGATCGTGCTTGCCGGCCCCAATGGGGCGGGCAAATCCACCCTTTATGCCAATGTCGTTGCGCCGTTCTTCAACGGCCCCTTCATCAATGCCGACATCATCCAGCGTGACGAAATGGGCGATCCTTCGCCCGAAGCCTCCTACAGGGCTGCCGAAATCGCTACTTCGCGCCGGGCGCAGTGTCTCCATGATCGGCTCGACTTCGCGACGGAGACTGTTTTTTCACACCCTTCCAAGGTTTCCCTCGTCCGGGAGGCCAAAGCCAACGGCTTCAAGGTGTGGGTGATGCACGTTGGCGTCGCGGTCGCAGACATCTCGGTATCGCGTGTCAGCGACCGGATTGATGAAGGTGGCCACAGCGTCCCTGAGAGCAAGATCCGCGAGCGCTTCGATCGCAGCGCGCCACTCATCCTCGCTGCGGTCCACATGGCGGATTATGGGCTCGTCTTCGACAACTCGCGCATCAATACCGACCCGCGGCATTGCCTGACCTTTCATCTAGGTCGCCTTGTCCACGTCGCAGGCGACCTGCCCACTTGGATTACCGGCCTCTATATTCCTGACTTCGCTGTCTGAGCGCACGAGGAATCCTCCCAGCCATCTGCCGCGCTACAGGAGCGCTCATCTAAAGAGCGCAGTTAGATCCAGCTGCGGCCTCATCCTCTGGCACCTCGACCGCCCGAGCTGGCCGTTGCTAAGCGGCCCTGTGCTGGTCCGCGGAGGCTCGTTTCTAGCAGAGAACTGAATAAGTCAGCCGTTCGCCCCCAAAGCACGGCAAAGCTGCCTCGCCAGTCGTCCCCTTCCGCCATCTCTCGGGCTTGAGCGGAGCAGCTCCGCAATCCCGAGAGTAGGATGACGGCTGTTGGGTGGGATCAGACATTCGATCCGGTTTTTGCGAACGACCGGCTTTGGATCGGCAGCGGAACTTAGCGAAGAACTTCGACGACGATATCAAGCTCGAGTTTACTCCAAGCCCGATCGGTGGTCACTGCAAAGGCATCGCACGACTCGGCTGCGCTAAGGCACGCTCGATCCCCCAACGACAATCCGTTGCTTCGCGTCGAGGCACGCAGCAGCCCGGCACGTACTGCCTGGCCGTGATCGAACGCGAGCACATCGAAATTGAGCTCCGCAAGACTGGACGTGATGACCGCATCGGGCACGCCGCCTTCTTGGAGTTTGGCAACAACCTCAGAAAGGTTCACGGCGCTGATCTGGCTGGCAGCAAGTCGCTCTCGAACCTGGTCGCCGCCGTCCTCACCGAGCATCATCGCGAGCACGGCCGAAGCATCGAGCATGTAGCGCGTATCACTCATTGTCTGCGGCAGCCCGGCGCTCGGCTATCAATTCTTCAGACAAGCTGCGACTTGGTTCGACGTACTTGCGCAACTTTGCCTGTACCCGAGCCACAGCGTCGCGATAGGGTCGCACGTGGATCTCGCCATCGACCACTTCGAGGAGCACGGTGTCGCCATCGGATAGAGAGAGCGCACGCCGGATCTCGACTGGCAATTGAAGCCTTCCCCCCGAGACAAGTTTTCCTCGTTGCACGTTCATAAAGAGCCTCACTGTATAGTCTATTGGACAATACACTCTTCGCAACCCTGTATCAAGCACAAGCCCATACATCCGAAATGAGAGAATCTCGTGCGACCGCAGCGGATCGCTCACCGGACACTTTTTAGGGATCAGAGATCAGTCCCCCTTACCTCCGCAATTCCGGTCTGCCGGGTCTCTCATTAAGGTGGTACGCTTTATTTTCTCACACAGGGGCCTCATCCGTTACAAATGAACAGCACCCTCATCGGATATGCCCGCTGCTCGACCGACAAGCAGGATCTCACCGCACAGCGCCAAGCGCTGATCGAACTCGGCGTGCCCGAGGACCGCATCTACACCGACCACGGCCTGACCGGCCGCAACCGTGATCGCCCCGGCCTTGCCCAGGCGCTGGCGGCCGTGCGCGCCGGTGAAACTCTGGTGGTGCCCAAATTGGACCGCCTCGCCCGATCAGTGCCGGACGCGCGGGCGATCGCCGATGAATTGGAGAAGCGCGGCGTCAGCCTCGCGCTAGGCAAGCAGGTCTACGACCCCAACGACCCCATGGGCCGTATGTTCTTCAACATCCTTGCCACCTTCGCCGAGTTCGAGAGCGACCTCATAAGGCTGCGTACCCGGGAGGGCATGAAGATCGCCCGGGACAAAGGCAAGCTCCGCGGAAAGCCGCCCAAGCTATCCGACCTCCAGCAGCGCGAATTGCTGAAGATGCATGCCACGGGCGCATACTCGATCAGCGATCTTGGCAAGCTGTTCAAGGTCTCGCGGCCGACAGTGTATCGGACGATCCGGCGGAGAGCGGAAGCTGCGACTGCTGATCCCATAACATGACGGGCAGACGCACAGATATGCCGAAAATTTCAGCACTTTTTAATTTCGCGCAGCCAATGCTCCCACGGCCATCGGATTTTTTGGGAAACGCGAATGACCTACACAACGCCTTGGCTGGCGGCTTTCATTTCATTGCAAAGCGCTTCATTGCTCGCCCAGTCAGTGCCGTCGGCCCCCACATTTCCTCGCCCTGCAACCATCCGTGTTTCGGATAATGCGGTCGCCGCTCGTGTTACCGATTGCGGCGACTGGCTAAGTCGCTTGGAAAAACTGCCGACAAACTACAAGTGGGCCGAATTCAAACAGCCCCCGAGCCCACCTGCAAAGGACGAATTCGAGACGACCTTACAATACGAGGCCAGATTGGCGGCCTTTGCGAACGAAGCAGAGCACGTGTGGATCAATATCGCCTTCGACGTCAGTCGCGATGCCCTTACATATGACGCCGATAAAGGGGTTATGTCGGTGCAATACAGACACAGCTTCGCGGGCTTGGATTCGTCGTTCAAAGAGGGGAAAAGCTACATCGGCATGAACGCCTTTGGAGTGACCACTACTGTCACCCCGAAAAACCTGCGGACTACCGGGGCGAGGTTCGAGCCGTCGACAGCCGCACTTCCCAGCAATCTTCAACTTGTTTTGTCCCCGGATGAGGCGCGTAGGGTAAAGGAAAGTGGCAAGGTTCATGTCCTTGGCATTGTACGAGGCAGTGATGGAAGGGGCGGGTTTAGCCGCGCGACTTTGGACTCGCCTACCGACTTTTCATACGGTCACCGGGAAATCCGTATTGCACCAATCTGTGTTGCGGCTCTCGTGAACGGAGTTCCGATCCCAGAGTGGCAGTCTTTCGCGGCCCCGGAGGCGCTTGCTGTCCCGCCTGCCTTCACGCCCCCCGTGGCGCGCAAGGGTACCTTTGAGCGGGCCCTTGAAGAATATCCTAGCAGGGCTCTTCGAGAGGAACGTCAAGGTCGGGTCGGTTTCCGACTCGAGATTGGTGTCGAAGGTAGGGTGACGAAATGCGTAATTACATCGTCGTCTGGTCATACAGATTTGGATGACGCCGCTTGTGCCAACGTCGAGCGTTACGCGCGTTTCGAACCCGCCAAGCGTTACGGCGTGCCTGTCGCTGGGCAATTCGAGAGTTCGTTTAGCTACTCGCTACGATAATGAGGACTACGAGTCTGTGTCATGCTCCGTTTCCTACAGCCATGATGCGACAGAAACGGTCATTTACTTCTCGGTGACGCGATGAAGCAGCATGGCTTAGGCCCGCGTAGGCATTAAATATTGTACTGCTACAATCTGAAGCTCGTTGCTCCCAAGTGCGCTAACCGTTCACACGACCAAGACTTTCATAAACCGTTGCGATGGGGCAATGTAGGCCCGTGAAGGCATTCATCCCCCGCAAGCTCCTGTTTTCAGTCGGCACCGAGATCCGCGAAGTCGGTCACGAAGTCTTGCGCGAAATGGCTGGCAACGTCGTTTTGCTCGGCGAGGCCGGTGGGGGCAAAACGCGTCTAGCTGAAGAGTTGGGCAGCCTTGATGGCTTTACACGGTGCACAGCTCGCCAGCTTCTCAACGGAGTGCCGCGAAGGCTACTCGGTAACGCGACTGTTTTGGTAATTGACGCTGTAGATGAAGTGGCGGTCAAGGCTGAGGGTGATGCTGTTGATCACGTTCTTCGTTCCCTAAGCGAGGTCGACTTTCCGCGCTTTATTCTGTCTTGCAGATCAGCCGAATGGCGCGCTGCAACGATGCGTGAAGCAATTCGCGAACAATACGGAGACGCGCCGACTGAAGTCACCCTGGCACCTCTCACCGATGAAGATGCGCGCAAGTTCCTGGCCAGTTATCTTGATGACGAAAGCCGTGCAGCACAGATTGTGCAGCACTTTAGGCAGCGCGGTTTGTCTGAATGGCTGGGGAACCCGCAGACTCTTGCGATGTTGGGCGATGTCGCTGATGGTGATTTGCCCGACACCGCTACGGCTCTGTTCTCACAGTTTGTCGATCGCGCCTGGTTTGAGCACAGCAAGGCACGTCCGGACGCTCCGCTACGAAAGCTCGGTGAGGAAGCGGTGCTCGATTCTCTCGGCGCTGCCTTTGCTTCTCTGATTTTGACCGGCTCGGAAGCGCTATCCGACGAGCCACGCCATGAGATTCAAGCGGGAGATATCGCCCTTACAGAACTCGCGCAGTTACCGGGTGCACAGGATCTAGAGGCCGCTCTGAAAAGCCGCCTTTGCAAAGGCCCGGCCGAGCGTCGTACATTTCAGCACAAGCGTATCGGCGAGTATCTCGGGGGTCGGTGGCTTGCGAAGTGGGCGGACACGCCAGCGAAGCGATCGCGGTTGATCCGCATGCTTCGGGTGGAAGGAATCGTGCCAGCTAACTTAAGGGGAATTCACGCTTGGCTCGCGATGGATCCGCATCTTGCACCCTCTGTGATCCAATCGGATCCGACAGGCCTGATTGAATATGGGGATGCGGACAGCCTGACCGAGCCTCAAGGACGAATGTTGCTTGAGGCATTGGGTGAACTGGCGCAGCGAAATCCGTTGTTCAGCATAGGGCGAAGTCCTCGCGCGCGATCTCTCGTCAAGGGTGCATTGCGGGACCAGTCTTGGCGTATTCTGAACGAGCGGGGCGAAGGCGAACTGTGGCGATACCCCTTCGCACTACGTATCGTAATCGCAGAGCAGTTAAGCGATCCAGAAGTCGTAGAGGAGCTTCGGACTGAGCTTCGCGCACTCCTCATGGACCAAAGACAAGCGTTCGCGATCCGTGCCAGAGCAGGCGAGGCGCTAGCACTTTACGGCGGTCTGCCCGACTGGCCATTGGTTCTTGAGGATCTGCGAATCCAGGCATCTGAGGATTCTTGCCGGCTCGCGATACGGCTGCTTGAAGATGTCGGATTGGAGACTTTCTCCGACCGGCAGATCGTCGAGTTGGTTCTGGCATATGCTGGCATCACAATCTGTACCTTACCTAAGCAGGCTGCCGAGCGGCGCACGGTCGGCGTTATGTTCTTTCTCAGGTATCAATTGTCTGATGCCCGAATTGACGGAGTCCTTGACGAATTCGCCAGTTATCTTGACCCTTACATCAAAAACCATTCGATCGACGTTGACGATTTTGAACTCAGGTCGCTGGTCGGCGAGTTGGTGGTTCGCAGACTCTCTAAAGCTGATTCACAGCCACTTCGCAGCCCGGTAGATCTGTGGCGCTGGCTGAGGCCTTTCCGAGGAACTCGTGGTCTCTTGTCGTCTAGAAAAGACGAAATTGCTGAGTGGCTTAGGGAACACGACAAAGAGCGGAGAGCCATTCAGCGTTACGTTTTGATCGATCTGGAATGCGACAAGGACGTAAGGCATCGCCAGTGGCAATTACTGGAGCCCCTGCCAGGCGCAGCGCTCGATTCTGGTGATGTCGCAGCCCTTCTTAATGAACTTGAAGTGGGCGATCGGCGGTGGCGTGACCTGCTCACGATGACTTACCACGATGAGAATCGGGGAGCCGAGGCACGAGCAGCTGCCAAGCGCTTCGTGGCCAATCGCCCCGATATGCTCCAGTGGATCGGCAGCCTTGCCAGCCCAAAAGCGCCCATATGGCAGGCTCGCGAGAATGAGCGAAACCGCAAGCGTATGGCGAAAGATGCTATCCGCAATGCTGAGCATCGGGCTGCTTATCTTGCAGATCGCGACAAACTCTTGACCGGCGACCTCGGTGCCCAGCCCGCGCAGGTATATCTTGGGCACTTTAGCGACTTGCCGAAAGACGTGCCGCCACACGATCGGATTGCCCAATGGTTAGGCGAAGACCTTCAGTCGGACGCCCTGCAAGGATTCGAGGCATATCTCACGCGCGACCCACCAGCGCTTACAGCCGAACAAATCGCCGAGAGTTGGGCGGAAAGCCAGTATTGGCCAATGGCGTGGGTTTTGGTTGCCGCACTGATGGAACGGGTGCGCCATGGAGGAGATTTCGGAGGTCTGTCCGACGAGCGATTGATAGCGGCCATGTTGCAGATCGAGCATGGGTTAGCCAGATCAGAAGAGGCAAAAGAGCTTGGCGATGCTCTTGAAGCCGAATTGCTGAGGCGTGGAGCCTTTGAGGCTTACGCTAGATTGCTGATCGAGCCACATTTGAGATCAGTTCGTGCGCACATCACCGGATTATACGGTTTGATGCGCGGCGATGATCACCTTGCCTTAGCCTCCAAGCTGGCCAACGAATGGCTTCAACAATACCCTGTCATGGCGTCCGACGTCGAAGAGGAACTGATTGATTGCCTGATCCGTGCCAACGAGACGCAGGTCTTGTGCGACCTCGCAATTGCCCGGAGTGCAGATGCAAGCCGAGACGAGCGCAGTCGTCGCAATTGGCAGGCGGTTGCACTCTGGACGGATTTCAACAGATTCAAAGACTCGTTTGAGAAGGTGGTTCATGCAGATCCCGCACTCCTTTGGGCGGTCCGTGATCGACTAAGCGGGGGGCGCCACGGAGACGGCAAAGCCGTTCATATCCCCGCCCGCTTGTCTGCTTGGCTCGTGGAGCACTTCAGGGCGGTGTGGAAATTTAGGGAATATCCTAGCGGCGTCCGCAGCGGTGAACGAAATGCCTGGGACGCCACGCAATATCTTTCGAGCCTGATCGGAAAGCTGGGCGACGATCCCAGCGACGAAGCCGTCGCGCTGGTGGCCCAACTGCGAGACGCCCCCCATGATGGCTACACAGCTTACCTTCGTCGTGTAGCCACTGAACAAGAAGCAAAGCGCGCCGAACTCGCGTATCAACCTCCGACTATTGCGGATTTGGCCACCGCTCTAGCAGGATCGGCCCCTGTCACGATTGGTGCGTTGAAGGCGGAGGTATTGGCAGCGCTCGACCGGGTCCAAGATCGCGTCCGCAGTGATCCGACTGATTGCTGGCGGGGATTTTACAGGGATGATGGCGTGACGCCAAAGGCCGAGGAAGATTGTTCGGATCACCTCGCCAACCTCCTGAATATCGAGGCTCCGGAAATCCGGTTCGAACCAGAGTTTCACGTTGGTAGTGATAGGGAGGTCGACATCGCATGCTCGGTCACGGGAATGCGGATTCCAATCGAGGCCAAGGGGCAGTGGAACGCCGATCTTTGGACGGCGGCTGACTGGCAGCTAGGAGGCCAGCAGGCGGTAGATCATCTTGCTGGAGGCCATGGTATCTACCTCGTGTATTGGTTCGGGTCACAAAGCGGCCACAAGAAGCTCCGCAACCCGCCGTCCGGTTGTGTTCCCAGCTCCCCCGAGGAGCTGAGAAGTCGATTGAGTGAGGCCCTTCAAGCGACCAAACGGAGAAATCTGACCGTCGCGGTGCTGGACCTGACGCGCTAAATGCTCAGCGATGCTGACTTGCGCTTGATTGAGGCCCATCATGGCATTCAGCGCGCCAACACGCTGGCGTTGAGGGACTTGACCCTTGATACCAATTCTCCGGCTGCTTCTGCACCGCCAATCGAGCTGGAAAGTATGTGGCATAGGGGGCGGTTCGCGCAAAGCTTGCTTGCACCTGACGGACCTGCAAGCGACCGTTGGCGAGCCGACAATGCGGAAGACCTGCTCCCATTCCGCCCACATTTGCCCTCTCATTCCCCGCTCGCCACCGATCCATGGCGCTGGATTGCCAATGAAAATGGCCTTGAGGAATCTGGCCTCTTCACGAGGAGCCTGCTTCAATGGGAAGTCTTCGAACGGCTTCGCCAAACCGGCGAGCAGCAGGACGTAATTTTTCGGCTTCCGGCATGGTCGCCACCAGGAGAAGCCACTTCTCGCCCCAGTTTCTTATACATGACTGACTCCGGAGTCCTGCACCATCTCATTGGGCTTCCAGAGGTGGTGCTGAATTCTTGGGACAAACGACCTCCCCAGTATCGCGGGGGCACATGGGACGGTTACCGGCAGCGTAGTTGGGAGGGTTTCGCTATCAGCTGCCTCGCACGTGCTGCTGGTGTTCGCGCTCATGCCTTTTATTGGACAGCAGCCGATGGCGAAATCGATCTTATCCTCGATTGGTCTAGTTCGAGCGAATGCTGGGCGATTGAGATCACGATAGGCCGTAACAAGAAACTGAAGTCTTACTTCGAGATCGGATGCGGCGAGGTTCAGGCAACGCGTGCTATCCTGCTCCATAACTCAGTTGTCGGCATCCCAAAAATCAAATGGGACCGCGGCATGGCTCGAAATCTCGAGATCATGACATTGGAAGAGGCGTTGCTGGAGGTTGATGCAGGGCCGTAGCCATTCAGACTAAACAGGATTTCTTGCGCCAATCGGCAGAACCTTGAGAAATGGTCCGGCCGCACATCTGCTAGCAACGCATCTTCCAGACGGCCGCTCTCACGGGACAACAGGATGTGGCTGGCTCGGCCGGATTCGTCGCGAGCCAGGCCAACGGGGCGCATGTCCGCATCTAAAGGCGCAGCGTGAGGAATGCGGCGAAAGTCGTCGAGATCTACCGTTTCGTGGACCAACCGTCGGTCATCTTCGTGCGCTCTTTTCATCAGCCGCGCATCGCGCTGCGAACGTGAAGTGCGGTGCTAAAGCAAGGCGCCATGTTTCCCAATTGGCGCCCCACACCCTGCTTTCGCACGCAAATTTCCCTGTAATTCAGGGGCTAGGCCGAAAACTGGCAGCGTCAGGATTGCCAGTCGTCGTGGTTTTCAATCTCGCCCGCATCCGCATGAGGGCAGGAATTTTGTCAAGGCGGGCAGGCTTTGCTGTCAAAGGATATTCGGCTGGATGCCCCGCAAGGATTCGAACCTTGATTGACGGAGTCAGAGTCCGCTCTCTTACCATTAGAGGACGGGGCATTGGCCTTCCCCCGGACGTGGTCCGGAAGCGTCAGCGAGCGCGCCTACTAGTTTTGTGTGCGCGCAAGGTCAAGGCCGTGCTGCGCGAGGCATCGCTGAAAGTGCGGCGCGGCGGGCAAATGCGCGCGCTTGCCCTTGGGCGGTGCTTGGGTTAGCTTGGCTGCAGGTGCCGCGCGCAGGCTGTGCGCGTTCGGTGATATGAAAGTACGTGATTTATGGCGGATATGATGCCGCCGGACAGAAATGCCAGGGCTGGCAAGAAACGGGGCGGAAGGTCCGGCAAAGTAGCCGATTTTCGCTACAAACGCGCCCCCCAGCCCGATCCGCGAAAGCGAGGCCGTGACGGTCGCAGCAATGGCATAGCCCAGGCCGGCCATCCGCGCCCGGTGCATGATCTCGACGCCATAGGCACGCTGCGGCCCGGCCATCCGGGCGAGGCCTATGCCGCGCTCGACCTTGGCACCAACAATTGCCGCCTGCTGATCGCGCGGCCATCGGGCCGGGATTTCACGGTGATCGATGCCTTCAGCCGGGTGGTGAAACTGGGCGAAGGGCTGGCCACCAGCGGGCAGCTTTCCGACAAGGCGATGGACCGCACGCTCGCCGCGCTGACGATCTGCGCCGAAAAACTGCAGCGCCGCAATGTCCGCCTTGCCCGCTCGGTCGCAACCGAAGCCTGCCGCCGCGCGGCCAACGGGTTCGATTTCATCGAGCGGGTGCGGCGCGAAACCGGGATCGCGCTCGACATCATCAGCGCCGAGGAAGAAGCGCGCCTTGCAGTGCTGGGCTGCCACATCCTGCTGGAGGCGGGCGACGGACCGGCGATGATCTTCGACATCGGCGGCGGATCGACCGAACTGGTGCTGGTCGAAGCAGGCGGCCCGGAAGCCAGCCGCGTGCCGCGCATCCTCGATTGGCAAAGCGTGCCGTGGGGCGTGGTCTCGCTGACCGACACCGTCGGCCGCAGCGAGGAAGGCGAAACCGCGCGCCTCGCCCGCTATACGCAGATGCGCAAGCTGGTTTCGGACAGTTTCGCGCCCTTCGCCGCGCGGGTTTCCGAGGCCGCAGGGCACGAGGATATCCGCCTGCTCGGCACCAGCGGGACGGTGACGACGCTCGCCAGCCTCTATCTCGAACTGCCGAGCTATGATCGCAAGGCAGTGGACGGGCTGATCGTGCCCGCGCCTGCGATGCGCGACATCAGCGCGCGGCTATCGGTCATGACCCCTTATGAACGCAGCAACCTGCCCTGCATCGGCCAGGATCGCGCCGATCTGGTGGTGGCGGGCTGCGCGATTCTCGAAACGATCCTCGACCTGTGGCCCGCACGGCGGCTGGGCGTGGCCGATCGCGGGATTCGCGAAGGGATCCTGCGCAGCCTGATGGCCGCAGAACTGCGTTCCGAAAGCAGCCTGCGCGCGCTTCAGCAACAGCGCTCAGGAGGGGCCACATCATGAGCCGATCGGACAAGAATCCCTCCAAACGGGTGAAGACCGCCAAGGGCCGCACCGCCAGCCAGGTGCGCTGGCTCGAACGCCAGCTCAACGATCCCTATGTCCGGCAGGCCAAGGCGGATGGTTACCGCAGCCGCGCGGCCTACAAGCTGATCGAACTGGACGAACGGTTTGCCCTGCTCAAGGGCGCGGCCCGCGTGGTCGATCTCGGCATTGCGCCGGGCGGGTGGGCGCAGGTGGTGCGCGCCCGCGTGCCAAAGGCGCAGGTGGTGGGGATCGACCTGCTGCCGGTCGAACCGATCGAGGGCGTGACGATGTTCCAGATGGATTTCATGGCCGATGCCGCCCCGCAGGCGCTGACCGATGCGCTGGGCGGGCAGCCGGATCTGATCCTGTCCGACATGGCCGCCAACACCGTCGGCCACAAGCAGACCGATCACCTGCGCACCATGGGGCTGGTCGAGGCGGCGGCGTGGTTCGCGGTCGATAATCTGGAAGAAGGCGGCGCGTTCGTCGCCAAGGTGCTGGCGGGCGGCACCGATACCGAACTGCTGACGCTGCTGAAAAAGCACTTCACCAGCGTCAAGCACGCCAAACCTCCGGCGAGCCGCAAGGGCTCGTCCGAATGGTATGTGATCGCGCAGAAGTTCAAGGGGCGCGGCCAGGAATAGCGCGCGCCCGATGCGGTCAGCCTATTCGGTGATGACCGTGTCGGGTGACACCGGCTCGTCGGCACCCATCGCGCCCGCTGCTTCGCGCGGCTGGACGTCCGAACCTTCGATCGGCCCGGCGGGTGCATCGCTCTCGGCATCGGCGACCGCAGGCGTGAATTCCGGCAGCGGCAGGCCCGAGCCGAGCGAGTTGAGATAGGCCGAAATCGCGGCGCGTTCCTCGACCTTGCCCAAGCCGGCAAAGCTCATCTTGGTGCCGGGGACGTAGCCCTTGGGGCTTTTCAGCCAGGCGTCCATCTTTTCCCAGGTCCACTGGCCTTCCAGCGCCGACAGTTCGGGGCTGTAGGCAAAGCCGGCCTTGGCCGCGATATCCGCGCCCATGATGGCGTGCAGATTGGGGCCGACGCCGTTGGCCCCGCCCGCTTCGACGCTGTGACAGCTCTGGCACTTGGCGAAGGCTTTTTCGCCCGCAGTCACCAGATCGGCGACCGGGATCGCGGTGAGCGCTTCGTCGATCGACATTTCTGCAGGGCCGGCGGTTTCCTCGACCACGCCTTCGATCACGTAGCCGAGCTGCTCGGGCCGTTCGGGATCGGTGCCGTGGAAGAACTTGCTCGAAAGAATCGAGAGCCCAAGCCCCAGCCCGGCTGCGAACAGCACCCATCCGGCGGCGGTGTTGAACAGATCGCCGCCGCTCTTCTGGACGTCGGCTGTCGGTTGCGTAGAATTGTCCTGTGTCATTGAGGCAGGCCCATAGTGTTGCCCACGGCCCTGCGCAAGAGTCATCATGGCACGAATCCTTGCACCTTTTGCAAGCGGGCTTGCCGCTTCGCCCCCGGCGCTCTAGCAGCTTGGCCATCATGCGCTCCTTTCCCGGCCCTGCCCTTGAAATCGTCGACCGGATGCGGGCTGCTGCCGCTGCCGACCCCGCACGTGCCATCGCCTTTCAGGGATCGCCCGGTGCCAATTCGCATCGCGCGGCGACCGAAGCCCGGCCCGATCTGCTGCCGCTGCCGTGCTTCAGTTTCGAAGACGCGCTCGACGCGGTGAAGGACGGGCGCGCGGGCCACGCGATCATCCCGATCGAGAATTCGCAGCACGGGCGGGTAGCCGATATCC
This sequence comes from Erythrobacter sp., assembly GCF_024305245.1. GTDB lineage: Bacteria > Pseudomonadota > Alphaproteobacteria > Sphingomonadales > Sphingomonadaceae > Erythrobacter. The sequence goes on along the minus strand of NZ_JAMWYX010000007.1, from coordinate 30,186 downwards.
ACTTCCTGCTGCCCGAAAGCGGGCTGGGCATCGTCGGCGAGTTTTTCATGCCGATCCATCATGCGTTGATGGCATTGGGAAATGGCCCGTTCGAGGCGGCCTATTCGCATCCGCAGGCGCTCGGCCAGTCGCGCCACTATCTGCGGGCGAAGGGCATCGTGCCGCTCAGCCATGCCGATACCGCGGGCGCGGCGGCTTACGTGGCAGAACGCGGCGACCCGACGGTGGCCGCCATCGCCCCCGCCATCGCCGCCGAGCTGTATGGCCTCACCATCATCGAGCACAATGTCGAGGACAGCCCCGACAACATGACCCGCTTCGTGATCCTCGCCAGCGCACCTCTGCCTGCCGGATCGCTGGCGGGCGAGCCGGTGATGACCACTTTCGTGTTCGAAGTGAAGAACATCCCCGCCGCGCTCTTCAAGGCGCTGGGCGGGTTCGCGACCAACGGGGTCAACATGACCAAGCTGGAATCCTACCAGAAGGGCACCAGCTTTTCCGCGACGGCGTTCTATGCCGACATCATCGGCGCGCCGGGCGATCCGGCGGTCGACCGGGCGTTGGAGGAATGCGCTTTCCATTCCAAGGAATTGCGCATCCTCGGCACCTACCGGCAGGCCCGCGCAAGGGGCTGATCGGGCGCGCTACGGTTTCCCGGTTGCGCCTGCGTGCGCGCCATGCCACCACCCGGCAGGCATGACCGCAGCGGCGCAGACTCTCCCGGCCGAATCACCCGAAGATTCAGGCGTATCGTCCGGTGCCGATGCGGCGGCGTGGCAGAATTTGCGCGATGATGGCGACCTGCAGTTCGCGCCGGTCGAAATTCCCCCGATCAAACCGCGCGAGCCAAGCTGGTTCGAACGGATGCTGGAAGATGTGTTCGCATTTCTGGCCGATCTGCTCGGCCCGGTCGGGCAGACACTGGGTGCATCGTGGTGGTGGTTGCAATGGGTGCTGCTGGCGCTGGTCGTGGTGTTCGTGGCGGTCCAGTTGGTGCGCGCCTTCGGGCCGGGCGGTGAAAGAAACCGCCGGGTGTCTGCCGAGGCCGAAGCGGAGTGGCAGCCCGAACATGCCGCTAGCCTCGCGCTGCTGGAAGATGCCGACCGGCTGGCTGCCGGGGGCCGGTTCGACGAAGCCGCCCGCCTGCTGCTGCAGCGCAGTGTCGGCCAGATCGCCGCCGCCCGTCCGGATTGGGTCGAACCATCCAGCACCGCACGCGAAATTTCGGCGCTGCCCGCCCTGCCCGAAGCCGCGCGGACCGCGTTCCGCATCATCGCCGAACGGGTTGAACGCAGCCTGTTTGCCCTGCGCGCGCTGGACCGCGCCGATTGGGAGGCCGCCCGCGCGGCCTATGCCGATTTCGCGCTCGCCCGCCTCAACACCAGAGAACGCGCGGCATGAGCCAGGGCGTGGCCTTTTCGCGCGGCGGCACGCTGGCATTGCTGGCGGTGGGTTTTGCATTGTTCCTCGCACTGATCTGGCTGATTGCATCGGGCGATGAATTCGGCGGGGGCGGCAATAATGGTCAGGCCCATGCGGCGGGCAAGGGGCTGAACGGCTATGTCGGGCTCACCCGCCTGCTGGAGGCCGAAGGTTACGACGTCACCCGCTCGCGCAGTCCGGCTGGGCTGGAGAGCGAAGGCCTGCTGGTGCTGACCCCGCCGCCCGCCACCGATCCGGAGGAGCTGGGCGAGCTGCTGCGCAAGCGCGAGAATATCGGCCCGACGCTGATAATCCTGCCCAAATGGTCGGCAGAGCGCCCGCCGCCGATCCTGCCCAGCGAAGTGCGCCAGAAGTTCAAGCCGGGCTGGGTCGTTCTCACCGATGCTTATGAACTGGAATGGCCCACCAAACTGCCCGCGCCCTACGCCTTCGAACACAAGTTGGAAACGCTCGAGGCGGACGAGGAGCCGGGTTGGGACGGCTTCGGCCTGAGCGGGCAATTGCCGACGCGCCGCATTCTTTTCACCAGCGAGAAAGATATTCACGAACCGCTGCTGTTCGATGCAGCGGGTCACTGGCTGGCGCTGAGGGTGCTGGGCGAGGAAGACAGCGACTACTATCAGGACGCGCACTGGACGCTGTTCCTCGCCGATCCCGATTTTGCGAATAATTACGGGCTGGCCGACGAGGCGCGCGCCGCCGCCATGCTGGCGCTGGTGCGCGAAGGGACCTATCAGGGCGATATTACCGACATCACCTTCGACCTCACGCTCAACGGCTTCGGCGCGTCGGAAAACCTGCTGACGTTGGCGTTTCGCCCGCCCTTCCTTGCCGCGACCTTGTGCCTGCTGCTGGCGCTGCTGATTATTGGCTGGCGCGCGTTCCAGCGGTTCGGCCCGGCGGCTACGGGCAACGGCCCGGCCATCGCCTTCGGCAAGGAACGGCTGATCGCCAACGGAGCGGGACTGATCCTGCGGGCGCGGCGGTTCGGCCTGCTGGGGGCGCCCTATGCCGCGCTTTCCGCCCGCCGGATCGCAGACCGGCTCGGCCTTGCGCGGCATGATACCGGGGCAATCGACGCCGCGCTCGCCCGCCGCCTGCCGAACGAAGAACCCTTCTCCCGCCGCGCCGCGCGGCTCGAATCCACCGATAGACCCGCCGACATTCTCAGCGCCGCGCAGGCGCTGGACGATCTTACCGCCAAGCTGTGACAGGGATACGCAAGCAATGACCATGAGCCTGAGTGACGTGCGCAGCCTCGCCGATGCCATCCGCGCCGAAATCGCCAAGGCGATCGTCGGGCAGGACGGCATGGTCGATATGCTGCTGGTGGCGCTGCTTTCGGAAGGTCATGTGCTGATGGAAGGGCCGCCGGGCACCGCCAAGACCTTCCTCGCCAATGCCTTCGCGACCGCGCTGGGCCTCGATTTCGGGCGGATCCAGTTCACGCCCGATCTGCTGCCGGGCGATATCCTGGGGTCGAACCTGTTCAACTTCCAGACCAGCCAGTTCACCCTCACCCGCGGGCCGATCTTCTGCGATCTGCTGCTGGCGGACGAGATCAACCGCACTCCGCCCAAGACGCAGGCCGCGCTGCTCGAAGCGATGCAGGAACGGCGCGTGACGCTCGATGGGGAAACCCACCGTCTGCCCGATCGCTTCATGGTGGTGGCGACCCAGAACCCGATCGAGAATCAGGGCGTCTATCCCCTGCCCGAAGCCCAGCTCGACCGGTTCCTGTTCAAGCTGCTGGTGCCCTACCCGGCCGAAGAAGACGAAGCGCGGATCGTTGCCACCTATGGCCAGCGTTCAGGCCCGCAGCGTCCCGCCGATTTGGGCGTGGCCGCAGTCACCAACGCCGCCGGAATCGGCGCGGCGAGCAGCGCATTGGCGCAGGTGACGGTCACGGATGAAATCACCCGCTATGTCGTGCGGCTGATCCGCGCCACCCGCGACCATGCCGAACTGACCGTGGGTGCATCGCCGCGCGCTGCCGTGCTGCTGGCCGGTGCCGCCCGCGCCCGCGCCGCGCTGGAAGGGCGCGATTACGTGATCCCCGATGATGTGAAGGCGCTGGCGGTGCCGGTGCTGCGCCACCGCCTCACCCTGTCGCCCGCCGCCGAGATCGAAGGGCGCGACATGGAAGCGCTGGTGGCCGATCTGGTCGAAAGCACCGAGGCGCCAAGGTGACGGACCGCTGACCCGATGGCCGTGCTCCGCCGCCTTCTCAGCATGATCTTCGCCCCGCTGGGGCCGCTGCTGGTGATCGCCCCGACCGAACGGGCGGTCTGGGCGATTGCGGGCCTTGCGCCGGTCGCGCTGGTGATCGCCGCCACCGCGCCGGGCGCATGGATTATCGCGCCGGTGCTGGGGGCTGCGCTGATCGCGCTGGTGGTGATCGACGCACTGCTATCGGGACGCAATGCCGGGTGGGATATCGACGCCCCCGCCGATACCGAGATCGGCGAGCCTGTTCTGCTTGCCGTTACCGCGCGCTTTGCCGGAGGACGGCGCAAGGCGGTGCAGGCCGCACTGGCCTGCGATCCGCGACTGGCCGAAAGCGGGCGGGTGACATTCACGCTCTCGCCCGAGGTCGATGCACCCGGCTGGCGCGGCGAGGCGCGCGTCACTCCCGTTCGGCGTGGCACTGCCGAGTTCGCCCGCGCATGGCTGCGCTGGGAAGGGCCGCTGGGTCTGGGCGCGCGGCAGGTTTCCTATCCGCTCGACCGCGCGGTGCGCATCTGGCCCGATCTGTCGCCGGTGCGGTCCAAGGACTTGCAGACCTTCCTGCGCAACGCCCAGACCGGCCTGATCGCGCGGCGCATCCGCGGCGAAGGCACCCAGTTCGAAGCGCTGTCGGAATACGAGGCCGGGATGGACCGCCGCCGGATCGACTGGAAGGCGAGCGCGCGCCACAATCACCTCTACGCCCGCGAGAACGAGAGCGAGCGCAACAACCAGATCGTCTTCGCCTTCGATTGCGGGCAGGCGATGTGCGAGCCGGTGGACGGGCTGCCGCGCATCGACCGCGCCGTGTCCGCCGCGCTGACCTGCGCCTATGTCGCGCTGAAGGGCGGTGACAAATGCGCGCTGTTCGGCTTTGCGCAGACCCCGCAGCTGATGACCCCGTTCATCGGCGACACCCGCGCTTTCCACCGCTTGCAGAGCGCCGCAGCGGGCCTCGATTACACCGCGGCGGAACCCAATTTCACCCTTGCGCTGGCGACGCTGACGACCAAGCTGAAGCGCCGTTCGCTGGTGGTGGTGTTTTCCGACTTCACCGATCCCACTGCAGCCGAGATCATGGTCGAAAGCCTCGGGCGGCTGGCGAACAAGCATCTGGTGCTGTTCGTCACCATGGCCGATGCCGAGATCGAGGATCTAATCGCCGCCCCGCCCGGCGATATCGCCACGCTGGCCCGATCCGTCACGGCCGATACGCTTGCCCAGCAGCGCAAGCTGGTGCTGCAGCGCTTGCGGCGGATGGGCATCGACGTGATCGAAGCGCCGTGGGACGCCATCGGCCCGCAGCTGATCGACCGCTATTTCCTCATCAAGAACAGCGAAGCCATAGGATGAGGAGGGGCGGATGAAGGCGCCGGTTCTGTCAGCATGGTTCGGGCGCGGCGCGGTGGCCGCTCCGCCCGACATCGCCAGCGCGGCACTGCGATCGGATCGCTTCCGGTTGGAGCGCGAAGGCGACTGGCGGCGGCTGGAAAGCATCGTCGCGCGGATGGAGCGCGGCGGATTGAAGCGCATCGCGGACGATGATCTGCTCGCCCTGCCCGCGCTCTATCGCACCGCCGCATCCAGCCTTTCGGTCGCGCGCGAAACCAGCCTCGATGCCGCGACGCTGGCCTATCTCGAAGGGTTGGTGCAGCGCGCGTGGTTCCAGGTCTACGGCCCTCCCAAGGGGTTCGCCGCATGGCTGCGCGACTTCGTGCTGGGCGGGTGGAGCCGCGCGGTGCGGGCGATCTGGCTGGATATCTGCATCACCCTGTTCGTGATGGTGGCGGGCGCCATCGTCGGCTGGCTGCTCGTGGCGCGCGACGAGGCATGGTATTACCGGCTCGTCCCCGGCGGGCTGGCCGATACCCGCGTGCCGGGGGCGAGCCGCGAGGAATTGCTGGCCACGCTGGCGACCGAGGAAAGCGCCGTCGGCCTGTCGACCTTTGCCGCCAATCTGTTCAGCAACAATTCGGCCGTCTGCATCCTCGCCTTCGCGCTCGGCTTTGCCTTCGGCATCCCGTCGCTGCTGCTGATGGTGCACAACATGGCGATGCTAGGCGCGATCCTGTGGCTGTTTTCGGGTCAGGGGCTGACGCTGGAACTGTCCGCGTGGCTCAGCGTCCACGGCACCACCGAGATTTTCGGCATCCTGCTGTCGGGCGCGGCGGGGCTGCATATCGGCCGCAGCATGGCCTTTCCCGGAACGCGGCCGGTGCTGGTCGCGGCTGCCGAGGCAGGGCAACGCGGCGCGGTGGTGATGGTGGGCGTGGTGATCATGATGATTGTCGCTGCTTTGCTCGAAGCCTTTCCGCGCCAGCTGGTCGACGGCACCGGTTCGCGGTTCCTGATCGGCGGGATGATGCTGGCCTTCTGGCTCGCCTATTTCTTCCTCTATCGCCCGCGCCGGGCGGGGCCGGAACAGGCATGAGCGCCGCCGCCCTCCCCGCAAACAAGCGCAGGCGCATGATGGTCACGCCCGAAGGGCTGGCGCTGCCGATCACCATTGCCTCACGCGGGAGCCGGGCGGGCGCGCTGATCATCGACGTGATCATCATCATCGCAGGGTTGATCGCGTTCAACCTGCTGGTGCGATGGATCGCGGGCGGGTTGCTGGACGGCACTGTGCTCGATGTCGAGGCCGCACCGCGCGGGGCGCAGGAATTCCTGCAGATCCTGCTGGTGATCGCCGGTTTCGTGACGTGGTACGGCTATTTCCTCGTGCAGGAACTCGGCCCGCGCGGCGCGACATTCGGGAAACGGCTGGTCGGCATCCGGATCGCTGCGCGCAGCGGCGGGCGGCTGGCTGCCGAAGCGGTGATCGCCCGCAACCTGCTGCGCGATATCGAATTGTTCTATCCGCTGGTGTTCATTCTGGCGATGCTGATCGGCGCGACGATGGGCGAAGATCTCGGCACGCTGGCATGGGCGGCGACTGCGTGGTTCGCGCTGTTCCTGCTGCTGCCGTTCTTCAACCGCGAGGCGCTGCGCGCAGGCGACATCATCGCCGGGACGTGGGTGGTCGAAACCCCGCGCACACGGCTCGCCAAAACGCTGTCGACCCAGGGCGCAGCCGCCGCGTCGGGGGCAAGCGACGTCACCGGCATGCGTTATGCATTCGGCGAGGCGGAACTTTCGGTCTATGGCGAAAAGGAATTGCAGACGCTCGAGCGGATGCTGCGCGAATCCTCGCCCGAGGCGCTCGCCACGGTCCACGCCGCCATCTGCCGCAAGATCGGCTGGGATCCGGGCGCGGGCGACGAGCGGGCTTTTCTCGAAGCCTTCTATGGGCAATTGCGCGCAAAGCTGGAGGGCGAGATGCGTTTCGGCAAACGGAAAGCGGACAAGTTCTCATGAGGATCGATCGGCGACATTTCATTGGCGGCACGCTGGCGCTGGGCGCGGCGGCGTGCATTCCGCCCGATCAGGCTCCGGCGGGACGGCTGGCGGCGGAGCTGCGCCTGATCGAAGGCGAGGCGGATGGGACGCTGGGGGTCGAACTGTTCGACACCGGCAGCGGGCTGTCGGTGGGACTGAACAGCGACCGGCGGTTCGGGCATTGCTCCTCGTTCAAGCTGTCGCTGGCGGCGATGGTGCTGGAACGCGATGCGGCAGGGGCCATCGACGCAGACAAGCTGGTGCGCTGGTCGCAGGATGACCTGATGCACGTCTCGCCCTTCACTACGCAGCGGCTGGAGGACGGCGCGAGCATGCGCGAGCTGGCCGAATTCACGCAGAAATATTCCGATAACGCCGCCGCCAACGTGCTGCTGCGCGAACTGGGCGGGCCGGCCGCGCTGACCGCATTCTGGCGCAACATAGGCGACGGCGTGAGCCGGCTCGACCGCACCGAACCCGAACTCAACAATGTCCCGGTCACAGAATTCCGCGACACCACCACGCCCGCCGCAATGGCGCGGACTGTGGCGAAGCTGGTTTACGGCGACGTGCTGCCCGAAGCGGAGCGGGCGAGCCTGCGGCAATGGATGATCGACACGCCAACGGGTGTGCGCCGGGTGCGTGCCGGGTTGCCCGAAGGCTGGGTGGCAGGCGACAAGACCGGCACCTCGATCTGGCCGGGGATCGGCAGCATCTATGTCGATATCGGCTTCGCCGAAGCGCCCGAGGGCCGCGCGCCGATCACCTTCGCCACCTATTTCCGCGCGCGCGAAACTCATGACGGAATGGATCCGGCCGCCGAAGCGGCGCTGGCGCGGGTCGGCGGCGTAATCAAGGAGTTTGCGGAACCGGAACGGGGGCTGCCGATCATCGGGAAGCTCTATTAGGCAGTCGCCGACTGATACATATAACTTCAAATATTCAAATACTTATCTCTCAAAAATTCATTGACTCTCCGGTTCTGAGAGCCCAGCTTCAAGCCACGGGAGGACATCGAAGGAGAGACACATGTTTCGAAAAGTCGCAATGCTGGGACTCGCACCGCTTGGTCTGTTGACCGGCGCGGGCGTTGCGAATGCCAGCATCAACCAGCAGTGCCCCTATGAAATTATGGACTGGGACGCGGATCCGGCGCTGATCGAGGAGCTTTGTGAGGAATGGCGCCGCAGCCTGCCGCCGCCGATCCGCAGTTGCGACCCCAAGACCACATGCCCGTTCTCGCCGCTGCCCCCGTCGGCACCGCCGCCGGACGACCATCACCCGCTTTAGAATCGAGCATGAATCCGCGGTCCCGTTTGGGACCGCGGCATTCCCTTACTCTTGCGGAACTGTCCGAGCTTAGTGATCCGGCGTCGCCGAAGCCTTGTCCTCACCGCCGAAGATCGCGACCTCGTTCAAGCCATCGCTGGTCGCGCGGCCGCGATACATTCCGCTGGTGTTGAAGCTGAAGATCGCTTCTCCCGACGGCGTGACAAGGATCACCCCGCCATCGCCGCCGAGGTCCGCGACATCGGCCATGACGGCGTCGGCGATACCTTGTGCACCATCCCCGGTCATCCGCAACTGCGTGCAAATCTCGTGCGCCACGCCGACGCGCAGGAAATACTCGCCCCACCCCGTCGCTGACACCGCGCAGCTGCGATTGTCCGCATAGGTTCCCGCGCCGATCACCGGCGCATCGCCAACGCGGCCCCAGCGCTTGCCGGTCATCCCGCCGGTCGATGTGCCCGCCGCAAGGTTCCCCTGCTGGTCGAGCGCCACCGCGCCCACCGTGCCGAACTTGTGATCGACATCCAGCGCCGAAAGCTGCTTCGCCTTCATCCGCTCCAGCGCCTCGCGCCGCGCCGGGGTGGCGAAATATTCGGGCGGGGTGACGGCAATGCCCTTTTCCGCCGCGAAGGCCTCTGCGCCCGCGCCCATCAGCATCACGTGCTCGCTCTGGGTGCGAACGGTATCCGCCAGCAGGATCGGGTTCTTGACCGTCTTCACCCCGGCCACCGCGCCTGCCGAACGATCCCGCCCGTCCATGATCGAAGAATCGAGTTCGTTGGTCCCGTCCCAGGTAAACACCGCGCCCTTGCCCGCATTGAACAGCGGCGAATCCTCCATCGGAATGATCGCCGCCTTCACCGCATCCATCGCACTGCCGCCCTCGGCCAGCACCTTGGCCCCGGCATCGAGCGCGGTCTGCAAGGCGGCCTCGTATGCAGCGCGGCGCTCCGGCGTCATCGCGTCGCGATTGAGCGTCCCCGCTCCCCCGTGGATCGCAATCGACCACTTCAGCTCAGGCGGCGGTGCGTCATCCTGAGCCATGGCGGCGGCGGGCATCAGGGCGAGCGCGATCAGCGTGATGAGGTTCTTCATGGGCGCAAGGTGTAACGCGCACCTGAAGCTTGCGCCAGCTTAACAGCGCGCTTCATCCCCGCTAGAGCGAGGCCCATGATCCTGCGCCCTGCCACCATCGAAGATGCGCCCGCCCTTGCCCGGCTCGGCGCGGAGAGTTTCGTCGCCGCTTTCGGGCACCTTTACCGCGAGGAAGACCTCGCCGCTTTCCTGGTGCAGGTGCATGATCCCGCCGCCGTGGCCGAGGAAATCGCGGGCGACGAATGCACCCATTGCCTCGTCGATGATGGCGGCGAACTGGTGGCCTTCTGCAAGCTGCGCTACCCCAGCCACTACGCCCACCATACCGCTGCCCGCGATCCGATCGAACTCGGCCAGCTTTACGCGCTGCCGGGCTATACCGGCGCGGGGCTCGGCGCGCGGCTGATGGACTGGGCGCTGGGTGTGGCGCGCGAGCGGGCGCACGACAGCGTCCTCCTGTCGGTCTATTCGGAGAATTTCGGCGCGCAGCGGTTTTATCAGCGCTATGGCTTTGGCAAGATTGCCGACATCACATTTCCGGTGGGCGAGCAACTCGACCCGGAATTCCTCTACGAACTGCGACTGGGAGAGAACGCATGACCACTTTCGGCAAAGACACCACGGCCGACGAGGTGCTGGCAGACAAGGATCTGAGCGGGCAGACCGTTTTCATCACCGGCGCCAATTCCGGTCTCGGGCAGGAAGCCGCCCGCGCGATGGCCGCGCGCGGCGCGCATGTGGTGATGGCAGGGCGCGATCAGGGCAAGCTGGACGAGGCGGTCGCGGCGATCCGCGGCGAACATCCCGATGCGCAGCTCGACACGATCGTTTGCGATCTGGGCAACCTCGAAAGCATCCGCGCCGCGACCTCGCGCGCTCGCCAGCGCTTCGATAAAATCGACATCCTGATCAACAATGCCGGTGTCATGGCGTCGCCCCTGATGCACACCGCCGACGGGTTTGAGCTGCAATTCGGCACCAATCATCTCGGCCACTTTGCGCTGACCGGCGAGTTGATGCCGCTGATCGAACGGGGCACGACCAAGCGCATCGTCAACCTCTCCAGCCGCGCGCATCACATGGCGCCGACCAATCTCGACGACCCCAATTTCGAGCAGCGCGATTACAACCCCTGGGTCAGCTACGGCAATGCCAAGACCGCCAATGTGCTGTTCACCGTGGAGCTCGAACGCCGCTACGCGCTGCGCGACATCCATGCCTATGCGGTGCATCCGGGCGGCATCAACACCAACCTGAGCCGCCACCTCGACGAGGAAATGACCGCCGCACTGATCGAGCGGGTCAAGAAAAGCGATGACAATTTCGCCTTCAAAACCATCCCGCAGGGCGCAGCGACCACCTGCTGGGCCGCGACCGCACCGGAACTGGAAGGCAAGGGCGGGGTCTATTGCGAGGATTGCCACGTCGCCGAGGTGGACGACGAATCCTCCGCTGGCGGCGTGCGCTCCTACGCGCTCGATCCCGACTCGGCGCGGCGGCTGTGGGCGATCAGCGAGGACATGACCGGGGTTCAATACCCCGACTAGAGCGCTCTAGCTGGCGACAAAATCCTTGAGCAGCGCCAGCACGTCCTTCGCCTCGCGCGTCGGGGTGATCGCCATGAACACGTGCGGGGCGGCTTCGTATTCGTACAGTTTCGCATCGACCCCGGCGGTGCGGAGCCGGTCCGCGAACGTGCGCGAATCGACGATGAACAGGTCGTGCCGTCCGGTCCAGATGCGGGTGGGGGGCAGCAGCGCCAGTTCCGTTTCCGGCGTGTAGAGCGGGCTGACCTCGGCGCTGGCCGGATCGCGCGCGCCTGCCACCATTGCCCCGCAGTCGCGCAGGGTGCCGATCTTGAGCATGATGTCATGCGGTTCGACCGCCGCAATCGCAGGGTCGGCCAGCGTCAGATCGAGCCACGGGGCGAACAGCGCCAGCTTGCCCGGCATCGGCGCGCCCTTCCGCGCCAGCCGCAACGCGAGCGCCAGCGCCATATGCCCGCCTGCACTGTCGCCGTTGAGGATGATCTTTGCCGGATCGTGATGCTCGGCCAGCGTCGCGAACACCGCATCGGCCATTGCATCCTGCGCCGCGTGCGGGGCTTCGGGCACTACGGGATAGAGCGGCACGGTGACGCTGATCCCGCAGGACTTCACCATCGCGGCCACCAGCGGCCAGTGCACCTTGAACATCGGCTGCACGAACCCGCCGCCGTGGAAATACAGCATGTGCCAGGCGCCGGGGCCGGATTTGGGGTGGATCGTCACCACCGGATGCCCCCCCGCTTCCCAGTCTGCGACCTGAAAATCGCGGCGAAACTTGTCCGGCATCGGCGCATCTTCGGGCAAGCGGCGGTTCGCCATGCGCTGTTCAAATCCCTCGGCAGTGTGCGGAAACACCGGCTTGCCGAGCCCCATCAGCCACTTGACCCCGCGCAGGATCAGGCTGGGCTTGGCACTGCGCAGTTCGGTCGCGGTGTCGGTCGGCATCGGCATTCCCCTTTGCCGCCAGACTGACGCTGCACCCGGCCAAGTCAAGCAGGCGTGCTTGTCATTGCCCAGTCACGCACGGATGGCTATATGCAGCCCCATGTCTTCCATTCGGCCCTGGCGCACAATCGAACGGCGCAAATGTCGCCAGATCATGGTGGGGAATGTCCCCGTTGGCGGTGATGCGCCCATCACCGTGCAGACCATGACCAACACCCCGACCGAGGACGTGCGCGCCACGCTCGACCAGATCAGGCGGTGCGAGGAAGTGGGCGCGGACATCATCCGCGTCTCCTGCCCGACCGAGGAATCGACCCGCGATTTCAAGAAAATCACGCGCGGCGCGAACATTCCGATCGTGGCGGACATCCACTTCCACTACAAACGCGCACTCGAAGCCGCCGATGCGGGCGCGGCGTGCTTGCGGATCAACCCCGGCAATATCGGTTCGTCCCAGCGCGTCGCCGAGGTCGTGCGCGCGGCCAAGGCCAACGGCTGCGCGATCCGCATCGGCGTGAACGCGGGAAGCCTCGAGAAAGACCTGCTCGAAAAATACGGCGAGCCCTGCCCCGAAGCGCTGATCGAAAGCGCGCTGGATCACATCAAGCTGTTGCAGGACCACGATTTCCACGAATTCAAGGTGGCGGTGAAGGCGTCCGACGTGTTCCTCGCCGTCGCGGCCTATCATGGCCTCGCCGAAACGGTCGATTGCCCGCTGCACCTGGGCATCACCGAAGCAGGCGGGCTGATCGGCGGGACGGTGAAGTCGAGTATCGGCATGGGCAGCCTGCTGTGGGCGGGCATCGGGGACACGATCCGCGTCAGCCTTTCTGCCGAGCCGGAGGAAGAGATCAAGGTCGGCTACCACATGCTCAAGGCATTGGGCCTGCGCACCCGCGGTGTGCGGGTGGTGTCGTGCCCGTCATGCTCGCGGCAGGGCTTTGACGTGATCCGCACGGTCGAAACGCTGGAAAAGCGGCTCGAACACATCAAGACCCCGATGAGCCTTTCGGTGCTGGGCTGCGTCGTCAACGGCCCGGGCGAAGCGCGCGAGACCGATATCGGCCTCACCGGCGGCGGCAATGGCAAGCATATGGTCTATCTTTCGGGCATGAAAGCCCACGCGATCGACGATGAAGCAATGCTCGATCATATCGTCCGGCTGGTGGAGGAAAAGGCCGCCGCCATCGATGCGGGCGAAGCCACTGCCTTCGATCCCCACGCCGCGCCGCAACAATCCGCCGAAGCCGCCGAGTGATCCGCGCGATCATCGCCGGAGGTGTGGCGCTGGCGCTGGGCGCTTGCGCGACGACACCCAACGCAAGCCCGGCCGCCCCCGCCCACCCCGAGGCGAAATCCTATGCCGTCACGCCCGATGCGATGGGCGATGTCGATGCCGCGCTCGCCCGCGCCGCTGGCAATGGCAAACGCGTGCTGCTGGTGATGGGCGGCAACTGGTGCCACGATAGCCGCGCGCTGGCCGGTTGGCTCGAAGCCCCACGCCTTTCCGCGCTGGTGGCGGAGCGTTACGAGCTGGTGTTCGTCAATGTCGGCCTGCCGCAGACCGGCGACGGGCATAACCTCGCCGTGCCGCAGCGCTTCGGCCTTGCCGAACTGCCCGGCACGCCCGCGCTGCTGGTGCTGACTGCCGCAGGCCAGCCGGTGAACCTCGATACTGCCGCCAGCTGGCGTAATGCCGCCACCCGCAGCGAGGATGCGATTGTCGCCGAACTCGAAGCGCTGGCCGAGGCTCCCGCGCCCGCCGCCGATTGAGCGGGCCGCACGTTGCTTGCCGCCTTCCTCCTCGCGCTCGCGCTGGCGATGGATGCCTTTGCCGTGGCATTGACGCAGGGCGCGCGGTTCCGGCCCGGTTGGGGCGGCGCGCTGGCCATCGCGCTGACGTTCGGCGTGTTTCAGGGCGCAATGCCGCTGATCGGCTGGGGCATCGGGACAGTCGCGTTCGAATATGTCGAGGCGGTCGATCACTGGATCGCGTTCGCCCTGCTGACCTTCCTCGGGCTGCGGATGCTGGGGGGTCATGTCGGCGAGGACGAAGCGGCGCGCAAGCTGACCGGCAGAGCCTTGCTGGTGGCAGGGGTGGCGACCAGCATCGATGCGCTCGCCGCCGGGATCACCCTGCCGGCGCTCGATATCCCGCCGCTGACCTCGGCGGCGCTGATCGGCCTCGTAACCTTCGGTTTGAGCGTTGCGGGCGTGGCCTTGGGGCGCGGCGCGGGGGATCGCTGGGGCTCATGGGCGGAGCGCGTGGGCGGCGTCATCCTGATCGGGCTGGGCGTCAAGATCCTGGCCGAACACACCGGCTGGCTGTGACCGGCACACTGGCCTGTCCTACTGCAAGCGAAGCTGGCATGACGGTGCCAATGAACGACCTGTGCCGCCTGTCCCTGCCCGCGCCCGTGTCCATCGAAGCTGCGGCAGGTTTTGCTTCCTTGGACAGTGTCTCATGTGTCTCCTACAGGCCGGTCTGACGCTGCATGCTCCACGTCGTTCACCACGCCGACTACATGGCCCCGCGCCCGGAACGCGGCAGTTTCCGGTTCGACAAATACTACCTCGTGATGGAGGAACTGCGCGCCAGCGGAGCGCCGCTGACCGAGCACGCGCCGGAGCCGATGCCGCGCGAATGGCTCGAAGCGGTGCATTGCCCCGATTACGTCGATCAGGTGTTCCGCGCCGAGGTTCCGCGAGACAAGGAGCGCCGCATCGGTTTTCCGGTGACGCCCGCGATCACATCGCGCGTGCGCCACACAAATGGCGGCACGTGGCTGGCGGCGCGGCTGGCGATGCAGCACGGCTATGCCGCCAACTCCGCTGCGGGCAGCCACCACGCGCTGCACGATACCGGCGCGGGGTACTGCGTGTTCAACGATCTGGCGGTCGCGTCCAATCGGTTGATTGCCGAAGGCGATGCGCAGCGCATCCTGATTGTCGATTGCGATGTGCACCAGGGCGATGGCACCGCCAGCCTCACTGCCGGGCGCACCGATATCTTCACGCTGTCGCTGCACGCCGAGAAGAACTTCCCGGTGCGCAAGGCCCGCTCCAGCCGCGATGTGCCCTTGCCGGACGGGGTCGATGATGATGGCTACATGGCCGCGCTGACCCGCCACTTGCCAGAGGTGATGGTCGAGTTCGCGCCGGATTTCGTGCTGTATCAGGCAGGCGTCGATCCGCACGCTCAGGACAAGCTCGGCAGGCTGGCGCTGACCGATGCCGGACTGTCGTTGCGCGACCGATTTGTAGTGAGCGAATCCCGCCGACGCGGCCTGCCGATCGCCAGCGCGCTTGGCGGCGGATATGGCGACGATCAGCGTGCCGTCGCCGCGCGTCACGCCGCATCGATGCTGGCGATGGCGGACGAAAACGCACGCGCGGCGGGGCCGCAATGATGCTAAAGCGGCATCCGCGTAGTGCGGGGGACAACATGACCGATCTTTCAACCGATTACCTGATTATCGGCGCGGGCGCGGTAGGGTTGGCCTTTGCCGATACGCTGCTCGACGAAGACCCGACAAGCCATATCACCTTCGTTGACAAGCACGCCCGGCCCGGCGGGCACTGGAACGATGCCTACCCCTTCGTCGCGCTGCACCAGCCCTCAGCCTTCTACGGCGTCAATTCGATGGCGTTTCCCAGCGAACAGATCGACGATCATGGCCCCAACAAAGGCCTCTATGCGCTCGCCAGCGGAGCCGAAGTCACCGCCTATTTCGAGCGGGTGATGCACCACCGCCTGCTGCCCAGTGGCCGCGTGGCCTATCACCGGCTGAGCGAATTCAGGGGCCGGGACGAACACGGCACCGCGCGGATCGCAGGCGTTCTGTCGGGCGAGGAGCACTCCATCGCCGTGCGCCGCAAGCTGGTGGATGCGACCTTCTATCAGACCTCGGTGCCCTCCACCCACACACGCGCCTTCGCCGTGGCCGACGGCGTTCAGGTGATCGCGCCCGGCGCGCTGCCCGACCTTTGGAAAGACCCCGCCCGCGCGCCCGGCCACTTCGTCATCCTCGGCGGCGGCAAGACCGCGATGGATACCGGCGTGTGGCTGATCGAAGCAGGCGTCGCGCCCGACCGCATCCAGTGGGTTCGCCCGCGCGACAGCTGGCTGAACAATCGCAAATACATCCAGCCGGGCGAGGATTTCCTCGCCGCCACGGTCGAAAACCAGATCGCGCATCTGGAGGCGATTGCCGGGGCCGAGGATGGCCATGCAGTGTTCGAAGCGCTTGAAGCTGGCGGATACATGCTGCGGATCGACCCCGATGTGCGGCCGGCAATGTATCACTATGCGGTGATTTCCGAAGGCGAGATCGCGCTGCTGCGGCGGATCACGCAGGTCATCCGCACCGGACGCGTGACCGCCATCGAACAGGGACAACTGCATTTCGGAGCGGTTTCGCACCCCGTCCCCGAAGACACGCTGTTCATCGATTGCACCGCCCGCGCCGTGCCCTTCACCGCCGAGGCCAACAGCGGCCCGCAGTTTCGCGGCGACACCATCGTGCTGCAACCCGTCCACGTCCCGCTGGTGACTCTCAGCGCTGCGATCACCGCGTTCCTCGAAGCGCATTATCCGGACGATACGACCAAGAACCAGCTTGCGCGCACCGGACCGCTGACCGACACGCCCGAAACCTTCCCCTATGCCTTCATGATGAACCTGATGAACCGCGGCACCTGGTCGCAGACGCCGGAGATCGCGGCATGGCTGGCGGCAGCGCGGCTCGACCCGACCGGGCCTACGGTTGCGCGGATGATAGCGGCGGGCGATCCGCGGCTGGCGGCGCTCAGCGGGTTCCGCGCGGCGGTGAAAGAGGCGATGCCGGCGGTGATCCGGCTGGGCATGGCGGCCAAGGCGATTCACGAAAACGCGGCCCAACAGCCATGACATGCCGCAGAGGTGCGACGATACGCCATTTTCCGTTACCGGGAACGCAATCGGCGCGCTATAAGTTGTGACAGGATGAAGCGGCGCGACCTTCTCAAGAGCACTCTGATTGCCGGGGCTGCATTGGCTGCACCTGCCCCCCTGCTCGCCGCTACCGTTCCCGCAGCGCCGATGTCCGGCTCCCCGCGTGACCGGATGCTGTTTGCCCTCGCCAAGCGGGAACTTGACCGGGCGGGCGACGCGATCTGGAAGCGCGATATCGTCGGGGTGGCGGATTTCGGCCTGCATTCGGCGAAGCCCCGGTTTCACTTCGTGAACCTCGACCGGGGCGAAGTGCAGTCGCACCACGTCAGCCACGGCACGGGATCGGATCCGCAGCACGACGGCTGGCTCAAGCAGTTCTCCAACACCGAAGGCTCCAACGCGACCAGCCGCGGCGCCTATGTGACGTGGGAATGGTACAAGGGCCGGTATGGCACTTCCGTGCGCCTTGGCGGCTTGGACGAGAGCAACGACGCCGCGCTGCGCCGCTACATCGTGATGCACCGCGCCGACTACGCAGAGTCCTCGCATATCGAAACGTGGGGGCGTCTGGGGCGCTCCAACGGCTGTTTCGCGATGGGCGAGGTACAGTTCCGGATCGCGCTGATACACCTGTCGGGCGGGCGGTTGCTGTTCGCGGATTCGCTGGGGCTGGAGGAAGACGGCAGCATCCAGCCGGTGCCGGAACTGGCGATGATCGAGCGTAAGCCGCTCGACCTGTTGCAGCGTCCGGCGACCAGCGCATTCTGATGTCCGTTCCGGAGCGGCCCGATCAGGTCTGGGTCGCTCTCCTCTGGTCCGCGATATTTGGAGCCCTGATCGGCGGCGTCAGCCTCACGGCTTGGATCATTCTCGATGGCAGCGCCCAAGGCATCTATGAGATGCCCTGGCTGGCGCTTATATTCCCCTTGGCAATTGCCGGACTGAGCCTCTTTGTCGTGATCCCCTGCACGCTGATTTTTGGTATCCCGAGCGCTCTGCTGATCCGGCGCTTTGCGCTCTCACCATTGCGCGCTCTAACCTTGTGCCTCAGCTTTGCTATCGCCACCCAGGTCGCCTGCATTTGGATGGTCTTGTGGCATGATTATTCGAAGGCGGGCGATTACCTGTTCACGACCACATTCGCGCTAGGTGCAGCGGTGGTGCTATGGTGGCGACTGACCCGAGTGCCTAGCTATCCTGCAGATCGTCCTCGATGACGATAACCTCGTCGGTCGGCACAGTGCTGCGGTTGCGCACGCGCGGCTTGTCCAAGCTGGCGAGCACCGGGGCGTCGCGGCCGTAGATGTCCTTGAACGTCGCCATCTCGCCGTTGATGTTGGACGCCATGGTGAAGTAGGTGATGTAGGCGGGCAGCTGCTTCTCCAGCATCACCTTGGTGTACTTGCCCGAGGTCGAGATTTCGACCGCCTCATCCTTGCTCGCACCCTTGCCGAGGATCGCCATGGTGATCGCCAGTTCCAGCGCCCGCTCGGTGCGGATGCAGCCGTGGGACAGCGCGCGGCTATCATTGGCGAACAGGTGGCGCGACGGCGTGTCGTGGAAGAAGATCGCGTGCGGGTTGGGCATCTCCAGCTTCATCTGGCCGAGCGAATTGCCCGGCCCGGGCTGCTGCACCACGCTGATATAGCCGTTCGCGCCCTTGGTCGCGACATAGCCGTTCCGCTTGCCCCACGCGGGGTTGGCGAGCACCTTTGCACCCAGTCCCTCACCCTTCACGATGCTCTGCGGCACCGTCCAGGTCGGGTTGAACACCACGCCTTCGACCATCTCGGCCAATTGCGGCGTGGCGGTGCGACCCGGCTTGCCCACTACCGTGCGATAGGTGCTGATGATGCGATCCTTGACCGTCAGCCGCAGCTGAAACTCGGGCACGTTGGTGATGAGGTATTGCGAGCCGAGATCGCGCGCCAGCCAGCGCCAGCGGTCCATATTGGCGCGGATCAGCTTGCGCTTGTCCGCTTCGCTTGCGGGCGTTGTGGCGAGCTCATCGCGCAGGCGGGCGTAGTCCGGATGCGTGGGGGCAAGCTTGTCCAGCGTGGCGGCAATGTCGCCGTTCGCCACAGCTTCGGCCAGCAAGTCGCCGGTGCGGAAGGTTTCCCGGTCGGGATCGACCACGAACCACTGCTCGCGCGCATCCATCGGGGTGCGCCCGTCTCGCAAATCCTCGACCAGCCACACGAAGCTTTGCG
The DNA here is from genome assembly GCF_024305245.1 of Erythrobacter sp. Lineage (GTDB taxonomy): Bacteria > Pseudomonadota > Alphaproteobacteria > Sphingomonadales > Sphingomonadaceae > Erythrobacter. The sequence continues at coordinate 11,119 of NZ_JAMWYX010000007.1, read as the reverse complement.
ACGCGAGCGCATCGAGTTCTTCCGACGGGCCGGAAGCAAGCGCGACCTTCAGCGGTTGCAGATCGTAATCGGCAGGGTCCAGCCCTTCGGTCCCGATCCCCTCGATCGCTGCGACCAGCTTCGTCGCGTTGGCGACCGTCCAAGGCTGTACCAGCGGCGCGGGCAGTTCAAGGCCGCCCTGCACCACCGGCTCGGACACCATGCGCGGAAAGGCCGCATCGAAGGAATCGCCCGTCTCGGTAGCGGGAGTGGGCGCGGGGCTTGGGCGGGAGGCCGGCATCTCCATCCGCGCAGGCCCGGTCCACTGCTCGCCGCGCGGACCGCTATCTTCGCTGCCGGGCTGCGTCTGGGCAAAAGCCGAGCCCGCCAGCAGCGCCGCTGCTGCGATCCCGCACGCCAATCTGCCCGCTGAATACTTCATCAAAATGCTTTCCAACCCTGTTGTGCCAGCCTGCGCCAGCCCATGCCATCCGTGCGCATCATACGCGCGGGGGGTGCCCCCTATCAACTGCCTTCGCTTGCTGCGGGGTGAATAAGCCGCGATGCTCCCCTTCGCGCCAAGATCCGCGTGACCTTGCAGGCCCCTGTGATTATGCGCCGTTGCGATATGCAGCCGCGCCCCAATCCTCTGCTGCCGTTTGCCGCCGCCTTTGCAGGCGTCGGCTTCCTGTCGCTGATGGATGCCTTCATGAAGGAGGCCGCGCTGCTGATCGGAGCCTATACCGCGACGGTGCTGCGCGCCGGGATCGGGGCGGCGATCATCGCGCCTTTCTGGCTGGCGCGCGGCCCGGCATGGCCATCGCGCGCGGTTATGAAACTGCATCTGACCCGCGGCGTGGTGTCGGCCTTAATGGCGCTGTCGTTCTTCTTCGCGCTCACCCGCCTGCCGCTTGCCGAAGCGATTGCGCTCAGCTTCGTCGCGCCGTTGCTGGCGCTGTATCTCGCGCGGGTGCTGCTGGGCGAAACCATTGCGAGGAACGCGGTGATCGCCAGCATCCTCGGCTTTGCGGGAACGCTGGTGATCGTCGGCGGGCGGATCGGGGCTGGCGGGTTCGACCGCGACGCCGGGCTGGGCTTGGCCGCGATGCTGTTTTCGGCGGTGCTCTATGCCTACAACTTCATCGTCATCCGCCGCCAGTCGCAGGTCGCAGGCCCGGTGGAGATCGCGACCTTTCACAGCGGGATCGGCGGAGCCGTGCTGCTGACCTTCGCGCCGTTCGCGTGGGTCACGCCCAGCGCGCCCGCCCTGCTGCCTCTGGTCGCCGCCGGCGCGCTGACGGTGGCGGGATCGATGGCGATTGCCTGGGCCTATGCCCGCGAGGAAGCGCAGGCGCTGGTGCCGATCGAATATTCCGGCTTCGTCTGGGCCAGCGCGTTTGGCTGGCTGTTCTTCCGTGAAGCCGTGACCCTGCCGACGCTGGCGGGCACCGCATTGATTATCGCCGGGTGCTGGCTCGTCACCCGGCGCGACGCTGCGACCCAAAACCTGCCCGCCTGATACCATTTCGCTAGGGCAGCCCCCTTGACCTCGCGCGCCTGAAAGCGCAGTGCGCGCCCGAAAACCGCGCCTTTTTACGGATCGGGGTGCGGACCAATTCAAAAGGATGAAAACGCCCCATGACCGACATCGGCAAGGACACCCTCGCAACCCGCCAGACCCTCTCTGTGAACGGGACCGACTACGCCTATTACTCGCTGGCGAAGGCTGCGGAACAGTTGGGCGATGTTTCGAAACTGCCGATTTCGATGAAGGTACTGCTGGAAAACCTGCTGCGCTTCGAGGATGGCGGCTTCACCGTCGGGCGCGAACATATCCAGGCGATCGTCGACTGGCAGAACAATCCCGCCACCGGCAACGAAATCCAGTACCGCCCCGCGCGCGTGCTGCTGCAGGATTTCACCGGCGTGCCCTGCGTGGTCGATCTGGCCGCGATGCGCGACGCGATCAAGCAGCTGGGCGGCGACACCCAGAAGATCAACCCGCTGGTGCCGGTCAACCTCGTGATCGACCACTCGGTGATGGTCGACGAATTCGGCCACCCCAAGGCGATGGAAGCCAACATGGCGCTCGAATACGAGCGTAATGCCGAACGCTACGACTTCCTCAAGTGGGGCTCCAAGAGCTTCAAGAACTTCTCCGCCGTTCCTCCGGGCACGGGCATCTGCCATCAGGTGAACCTTGAACACATCGCCCGCGGCGTGTGGTCGTCCGAAGGGCCGGACGGCATGATGGTCGCCTATCCCGATACCTGCGTCGGCACAGACAGCCACACCACCATGATCAATGGTCTGGGCGTGCTGGGCTGGGGCGTCGGCGGGATCGAGGCCGAAGCCGCGATGCTCGGCCAGCCGGTATCGATGCTGATCCCCGAAGTGGTCGGCTTCTATCTCGAAGGCGCGATGGCCGAAGGCGTGACCGCCACCGATCTGGTGCTGACCTGCGTTCAGATGCTGCGCGAAGTCGGCGTTGTCGGACGCTTCGTCGAGTTCTACGGCCCGGGCGTCGCCAACCTGACGCTGGCCGACCGCGCCACCATTGCCAACATGGCACCTGAATACGGCGCGACCTGCGGCTTCTTCGGGATCGATGACAAGACCATCGAATACATGCGCCTGACCGGCCGCAGCGAAGACACCATAGCGCTGGTCGAAGCCTATGCCCGCGCGCAGGGCATGTGGTTCGATCCCGCCAACGTGCCGGTGTTCACCAAGACGCTCGAACTCGATATGGCCGCGGTCGTCCCCAGCCTCGCCGGGCCGAAGCGCCCGCAAGACAAGGTGATCCTGCAAGAGGTGGACGAACTGTTCAACACCGACCTGTCGAAGGTCTACGGCAAGAGCGGCCCTGCGCGCGTAGCGGTCGAGGGCAAGGACCACGACATCGGTGACGGCGACGTGGTGATCGCCGCGATTACCAGCTGCACCAACACCTCCAACCCCGACGTGCTGATCGCCGCGGGTCTGGTCGCCAAAAAGGCCAATGAAAAGGGCCTGAAGCCCAAGCCGTGGGTCAAGACCTCGCTGGCACCGGGATCGCAGGTCGTGACCGATTACCTCGTAAAATCCGGGCTGCAGCATCACCTCGATGCGCTCGGGTTCGATCTGGTCGGCTATGGCTGCACCACCTGCATCGGCAATTCCGGCCCGCTCGCACCGCCGATCAGCGCCGCGATCAACGGCAATGATATCGTCGCCGCCTCCGTGCTGTCGGGCAACCGCAACTTCGAAGGCCGCGTGTCTCCCGATGTGCGCGCCAACTTCCTCGCCTCGCCGCCGCTGGTGGTGGCCTATGCGTTGAAGGGCACCGTCACCGAAGACATCACCACGACCCCGATCGGGCAGGACCAGAACGGCAATGACGTGATGCTCGCCGATCTGTGGCCGACCAACGCCGAAATCGCCGAAAACCGGGCGGCCAACATTGATCGTTCGATGTTCGTGAACCGCTACGCCAATGTCTATGACGGTGACGAGCACTGGCAGGCGATCACGGTCGAACCGTCCGACACCTACCAGTGGCGCGCCGGATCGACCTATGTCGCCAACCCGCCCTATTTCGAGGGCATGACCATGACGCCCGCGCCGATCATGGACATCGTGGATGCCAAGCCGCTGGCAGTGCTGGGCGATTCGGTCACCACCGATCACATCAGCCCGGCCGGTTCGATCAAGGAAGATTCGCCCGCAGGCGCCTACCTCGTCTCGAACCAGGTCTCCAGGAAGGACTTCAACTCCTACGGCTCGCGCCGCGGCAACCACGAAGTGATGATGCGCGGCACCTTCGCCAATATCCGCATCAAGAACGAAATGGTCCCCGGCATCGAAGGCGGATATTCGACCTACAACGGCGAGACGATGCCGATCTACGACGCGGCGATGAAGCACAAGGAAGACGGCACGCCGCTGGTGGTGATCGGCGGCAAGGAATACGGGACCGGCTCGTCGCGCGACTGGGCGGCCAAGGGTACGATCCTGCTGGGCGTGCGGATGGTGATCGTCGAGAGCTTCGAGCGCATCCACCGTTCCAACCTCGTCGGGATGGGCGTGCTGCCGCTGCAGTTCAAGGACGGCGACACCCGCGAAACGCTCGGCCTGACGGCTGATGATACCTTCTCGATCCGCGGGTTGGCCGACCTCAAGCCGGCTCAGGACATCACTGTCGAAGTCACCCGCGCCGACGGAACCAGCTTCAGCTTCACCGCGCTGTGTCGCATAGATACCGCAAACGAAATGGAATATTACCGCCACGGCGGAATTCTCCATTACGTTCTGCGCAAGCTTGCGGCATAAAGATGGGATGAACGCGTCCCGCAAACTTCTGCTTGCCGCATCGGCTTTGCTGGCGATTACCGCCTGCAGTGGCGATACGCACGCGAGCAAGAAGCGGGACGCGCCCTCCTCGCCGCTCGGGTTCGAACTGGCGTTTGCCGGAGCAGGTGCTGCGACGGCCGACGATTATGCCGCAGTGCCGGAGGCACGCGCAGATGCCTCGCCGATGATCGATCTGACCCCCGAACAGCTGGCGGCACGCCTCGCCGCGGGGAACATCCGGCTGATCGATGTGCGCACCGATGCGGAAGTCGCCGAAGGCGTGATTCCGGGCGCCGAACACATCCCGCTCGACCGGTTCGATCCCGCCAGGCTCGGCCCGCCGGACGGGCGCGACGTGGTGCTCTATTGCCGCTCGGGCAAGCGTTCGGCGATGGCCGGGGCAAAGCTGGCCGAGGCGACAGGCGCACCGGTCGAACACCTCGCGGGCGGTATCCTCGCTTGGGAAGAGGCCGGGCGCTCCCTCGAACAGCCCTGACATCGGCGTACCACTACCGAATCACGAAGGGCGGCTCTCCCAGGAGGCCGCCCTTTGCGTTTTCCGGTGTACGTTTCGGAAAGCCGACCCGTCAGGCGTCCTGTCCGGCATGCAGCTTGCGCCGGCCAAGGATCGCCGCAGCCGCCAGCCCGAACAGCACCATCATCGGCGGGGCCGGAACTTCGTGCCCGCCGCTGCTGCTCGATGACGAGGATGAGGACGAGGAACTCGACGAAGACGACGAGGAGGAACTACCCGACGACGAGGACGATCCGCTGCTTCCCGAGGAACCCGAGGAACCGCTGGAGCTGCCCGAGGACGAGGAGGAGGAAGACGAGCTGCTGCTGCTGGTGCTGGTAGTCATGTCGCCCGAAGTGCTGCCGCCGCTGCTCGACGAGGACGAAGAGCTGCTGCCCGATGAACCGCCCGAGCTCGTGGTGGTGCCGGGATGGCCGCTGGTTCCATCGCCGCCGCCCGATGAACTGGACGAGGACGATGAGCTCGACGACGACGAAGACGATGACGACGAAGAGCTTGAACTCGAAACCCCGCCGGTCGAGGAACTGACATTGCCCGAACTGCTGGAAACATTGCCCGACGAGCTGGAGACGTTGCCCGAGGAACTCGAAACGGCCCCGGTGGAACTGGACACTGCCCCGGTCGAACTCGAAACCGCGCCGGTCGAGGAACTGACGTTGCCCGAACTCGATACCGCGCCGGTCGACGACGAGACATCGCCCGAAGACGATACCGCCCCCGTGCTGCTCGACACGGTGCCCGTCGATGTCGAGGTCGAAACCTGGCCGGTCGAGGAACTGATCTGACCCGAAGACGAGGTCGTCGAAGTCGAATTGTCGATGTCGATATCGATCACGACGCCGCTGCTGCCGCCCGACGAGGTCGAGGAAGCGACATCGCCCGAGGATGATCCGCCGGAGGTCGATGTGGTGGTCGACACCGACACATCGCCCGAGGACGAACCGCCGCCGCCACCGCCGCCGAAGAAACCGCCGAAGAACCCGCCGCCGAAGCCGCCACCAAAGCCCAGTCCGCCGCCGATGTTCGGTCCGCCGCCAAAGCCGCCGCCACCCTGAATCGGCGGAAGCGGCGGGAGCGGCGCGGGCATATAGGCGACCTGCGCGATCGGCGGACATTCATTCGGGTCGAAATAGGTCTGCACCGCGCCGGTCGGCAGGCTCGGCGCGCCGCCCGCACCTTGCGGGCCGACCGGCTGGCACTCGATCGTGCGCTCGACAATCCGGCGGCGACGCTCTTCGGGCATCGGCACGATGCGCTCACGCGACTTGATATAGCGCGCGCCGGTTTCCGGATCGACCGCGATCAGCTTGCCATCGATATTGGAGGAAAATTCGGGAGCGTCGGTGTTCATCGGCTCAGCCACGCGCACCGCGCCGCCCTGCAACAATGCGACCCCCGCAGCTGCGGCGGAAAGCTTCGCGATGGCCAGTTTGAGCGACATAGTCGATAACCCTGTTTGCCTGTGGTGGCACGCAACGGCCAATCCGCTTGCGTCACCTGATCAGCTTTCATTTGATGGGATATCGCGCTCAACGGCAATCGTGTTAACCAGCCCGCAGGCCGCCAAATCGGCGAAAGCGGCTCAAATTCCGTGGTTTTGCGCGGCCATGTCCCGATCTGGCACCGAATCCGGAGGTCTCGTTAGTCGCTGCGTTAACTATCTTCCTCGAACAGGCCGGCCTGCCGGGACAGAGAATCACCCGCAGCGTTGCTGGGCGGCGTCAGCTCCATGTGCTCCCAGCCTGCATCATTCAGCATCCGCCCGCGCGCGGTGCGGGCGATCAGGCCAAGCTGGATGAGATAGGGTTCGACCACCTCCTCCACCGTATCGCGCGGCTCGGCGAGGCCCGCCGCGAGCGTCTCGATCCCCACCGGTCCGCCTTTATAGGTGGTCGCGATCATGGCGAGATAGCGGCGGTCCATCGCATCCAGCCCCAGCCGGTCGATCTCCAGACGGGTCAGCGCTTCGTCTGCCACATAGCGCGTTACGCTGGCCGCGCCCGCGACATCGGCGAAGTCGCGCACCCGCCGCAGCAGGCGTCCGGCGACGCGCGGGGTGCCGCGCGAACGGCGGGCGATTTCATGCGCGCCATCGGGCTGGATCGCGAGGCCGAGCAGACCGGCGGCGCGGGTGACGACGCGCTCCAACTCCTCATGGCTGTAGAAATTGAGCCTGACGGGAATGCCGAACCGGTCGCGCAGCGGCGTGGTCAGCAGGCCTTGCCGGGTCGTGGCTCCGATCAGCGTGAAGGGCGGCAGGTCGATGCGGACGCTGCGGGCGCTCGGCCCCTCGCCGATGATGAGATCGAGCGCGCGGTCCTCCATCGCGGGGTAGAGCACTTCCTCGACCACGGGGGAGAGGCGGTGGATCTCGTCGATGAACAGCACGTCATGCGGCTCGAGATTGGTGAGCAGCGCGGCCAGATCCCCCGCCTTGGCGATCACCGGGCCGCTGGTGGCGCGGAAGCCGACGCCGAGTTCCCCCGCGATGATCTGCGCCAGCGTGGTCTTGCCGAGGCCGGGCGGGCCGAAGAACAGCGTATGATCCATCGCCTCCCCGCGCGCGCGCGCGGCGGCGATGAAGACCGCAAGGTTTCCCTTCGCCCCCTCCTGTCCGACGAATTCGGCCAAGCGCCGCGGGCGCAGGGCTGCGTCCGGGTCGCCCGGCTGGCGGGCGGGGGTGTGGAGGGGGGTGTCAGGCGTGGTCACCGCATTCCACCATTGCCAACCGCTCCGAAGAACTCGCTGTCCCGGTATAACTGCCAGGTTTCATAGCCCGAAGACCAAGTCAGTATTTCGAGGACGAGAGCGTTGGTGAACTGCAGGGTACAATCTCCGGTTCGCGTATCCATTTCGACAGCCGCGACGCTGGCTCCCGTCAGCGCCCCAGTGGCCTTCGTCTCAGCATCAACGGGTGAAGGCAGGCCAAACTGCTGTCCATCATCCTCGCTGGTAACGATGATGCTCTTCGCGCCGATCAAGCGCCAGCTGTTGGTGGTAATGACAAAGCTTTTGCCGATCGCAATAGACCATTGCCCTTCGCCTCGCCGCATCACAACCTGCTGCCCCACCAAAAGGCGTGGCAGTTCTGTAGCGTAGGCCTCGGTTTGTGATTGCTTGCCAAATAGTTTCATCCGTTCCGGCTCCACTGGATGAACCCCGAAACAAGTTCAGCATGACGAATGATGGGGTTCACCGGCTCCATCAAAACGGGTTCACCGTAAAGCCGCTGCTCTGCAACAGCGCGTGGGCCGTCATCGCGGACAGCGACATCTCCACACCGGGGATCAAATCTTCGGGCTTGATCCCGTAAACCGCTGCGCTTTGGCCGCACAGGATGAAGCGCACGTCCTCGGCCAGCAGCGCCTCGACCAGCTTGCCCGATGGGTTGTCACCCTGGCGCGAGAGCGGATTGGCGGCGTGGGCGGCGTCGGTCAGCAGTTCGAGCGCGGCTTTGCCGTGCACCACCACCACAAGGCGGATGTTGTCTTGCGGCACGCCGTTTGCGACATGCATGTTGAGGAACCGCGCCGCGCTGTCGAACCCGCGATTGGGCGAACCTTCGGCGGCGGGCGTTGACACATCGAAGGCGATGGCGAATTCGGTGTCGGCGGGCAATTGCTCCACCCCCGGCACGGGCGCGTGGGCGCCGAATTCGGTCAGCACCGGGCCGGGCTGGAACGCGCTCATGTCCTGCGCGGCGAGCGGGGCGGCGGCGAGTGCCAGAGCGGTGGTGATTACGAAACGCATGCGATTTCCTCCTGCTTCGACCCTAACCTGCCGCCTTCTTGAGCGCCACGCGGATCAGATCGCCCTCGCTCGCGCCCTCGCCCAGTTCGGCTTGTGCGCGGGCGACAGCCTGCGCGGCCACGGCGGGCTTGAACCCGAGGTTTTCGAGCGCGCTCACCGCGTCGGCGCTGGCGCCTGCGACCGGAGCGGTAATGCCGGACGCGAAGCTGCCGCCGCCGCCGGGCATCGCCCCTGCCCTGTCCTTCAACTCGTTGACGATCCGCGCCGCCAGTTTCGGCCCCACCCCGTTCGCCCGCGCCACTTGCGCCGCATCGCCGCGTCCGCAGGCTTCGCGCAATTCGCCGGTCGCCAGCGCCGACAGGATCGCCAGTGCGACCTTGCTCCCCACCCCCTGCACGCCGGTCAGCAGCCGGAACCAGTCCCGCTCCGCGCTTTCCGCAAAGCCGAGCAGGCGCATGTCGTTCTCGCTCACCTGCAACTGCGTGTGGACGGTGCAGCCCTCACCCACCTCGCCCAGCGCGGCGAGCGTGCGGCTGGAGCAGTGGACCAGGTAGCCCACCCCGCCGACATCGACGATGGCCCAATCCTCGCCCGTGGCATCGAGCCTGCCTGAGAGTTTCGCGATCATCGCTGATAAGTGCCCCAAGCCCGGCCCAAATGCCAGAGCGCCCCTGCACCTGTCCGCAACTCGCGTAGGTGCCTGTAGGAGACACATGAGACACTGTCCAAGGAACGAAAACCCGCCCCCGCACGACACCTCGGAAAGCCGGGCGCGAAACGGGGGAATGGCGGTTCATGGCTACGGGCATACCGGCGGCGCCCGCAGTAGGAAATCAGCGCAATCTCGACAGGCGGCGCTTTTGCGGTAAGGGATGCGGCATGAGCTGGAACACCTTCGGGCGCGTGCTGCGCTTTACCACTTGGGGCGAAAGCCACGGGCCTGCCCTGGGCGCGATTGTCGACGGGTGCCCGCCGGGGCTGGCGATCAGCGAGGAGTTCATCCAGCCCTTCATGGATGCGAGGAAGCCCGGCACCAGCCGCTTCACCACCCAGCGGCGCGAGGATGATCTGGTGCGGATCCTGTCCGGCACGTTCGAGGGCAAGACCACCGGCACCCCGATCAGCCTGATGATCGAGAACACCGATCAGCGGTCGAAGGACTATTCCGACATCGCGCAGTCATACCGCCCAGGCCATGCCGACTATGCCTATGATGCCAAATACGGCATCCGCGACTATCGCGGCGGCGGACGCTCGTCGGCGCGCGAGACGGCAGCGCGGGTGGCCGCGGGCGCGGTGGCGCGGCTGGTGATCCCCGAAGTCAGCATCACCGCCTACGTGTGCGAACTCGGCGGCGACCGGATCGACCCCGCGCGGATCGACCATAGCGAAATCGCCCGCAACCCGTTCTTCTGCCCCGACCCGGAAGCCGCGAAACGCTGGGAAGACAAGGTCGATGCCGCGCGGAAGGCCGGATCGTCGCTCGGCGCGGTGGTCGAATGTGTTGCTACCGGAGTGCCCGCAGGCTGGGGCGCGCCGATTTACGCCAAGCTCGACAGCGATCTGGCGGCCGCGATGATGACGATCAACGCGGTCAAGGGCGTGGAGATCGGCGACGGCTTCGAAGCCGCGCGCTTGACCGGCGAACAGAACGCCGACCGGATGCGGCCCGGCCCTGATGGCAAGCCCGTCTACGCCAGCAACCACGCAGGCGGCACGGCGGGCGGTATTTCGACCGGGCAGCCAGTGGTGTGCCGGGTGGCGTTCAAGCCGACCTCGTCGATCCTCACCCCGGTGGAGTCCATCAACAGCGCGGGCGAAGCGGTGGAGGTGGTCACCAAGGGCCGCCACGACCCCTGCGTCGGCATCCGCGGCACGCCGGTGGTCGAAGCAATGATGGCGCTGGTGCTGGCCGACCACAAACTGCTGCATCGGGGGCAAGTGGGGTAGGCGATAGCGCGACAGGGACGCGCTCAAATAACGCAAGCGATAGCGCGGCGAGAACGCGGGCAGGTGGGTTAGTCACGGCCTTTCGACGCAGTCGGCGCGGAAGTGGCAAGGCTGGTTTAGCAATGATGCGGAAAAAAGCTGCCGTTCGGCTAGCGACCCCAAAGTTGCCGTCCGATCCTAAGGCATCCCAGACCTTCGGCTATGCAGACCTAGGCAAGCCAAAGGGCGCGATAAGCCTGCTGTATTCGGCTTCGGCCAGGCCGTAGCTATCGCCCGCCAGATCAAGCAGCTTCTCACGGTCAACTATGGTCACGGTCCCGCGTGCCGATCTGATCAGGCCTGCACCTTCGAGGACGTGCAGCGCCAACGTTACGCCGCTCCGCCGCGCTCCGATCATTGACGCCATAAATTCGTGGGTGAGCTTGAGATCGTCAGTTTCGGTGCGATCCCGGCACAGTAGAAGCCAGCTGACGTGCTCCCCTGAAATGTGACCGCTTTTTGGTAGAGTCTGACGCAAGGTGCACTGCTACCCAACGTCGGACCACTCGGGTCTGGAGTTTTCCGCCTTGCTCA
>NZ_JAMWYX010000006.1 GCF_024305245.1 Erythrobacter sp. | reverse complement strand
CGCGAAACGCTGTCGCCGTCCGGCCGGCTCCACCCCCCCACATTCAAGGAACCCCGCCATGAGCAACATTCTCTACATCACCGCCAGCATCCGTCCGGACGGCGACAGCGTTTCGCGCGGTCTCGGTCAGCGCCTCGTCGAAGGCCTTGCCGCCAAGACGGGCGCGAACGTCACCACCCGCGATCTCGCCGCGAACGACATTCCCTATGTCAGCGCCGAGCGGTTTGCTGCGAACCTTGCCCCCGCTGCCGAGCGCACGCCCGAGCAGGTCGAACTCGCCGCCATCGCAGATGAACTGATCGCCGAATTGCAGGCCGCCGACACCATCGTTCTCGCAAGCCCCGTCTATAATTTCGGCCCGCCCGCAACGCTCAAGGCGTGGGCCGATCTGGTGGCGCGCGCCGGAACGACCTTCCGCTACACGCCGACCGGCCCCGAAGGCCTGCTGACCGGCAAGAAGGCCTATCTCGCCATCGCCAGCGGCGGCACCCCGATGGGCAGCGACATCGACTTCATGAGCCGCTGGCTGACCTTCTTCCTCGGCTTTCTGGGCATCAGCGATGTGGAAATCGTCGCCGCCGACGGGATCATGGGCGAAGGCGGCGAGGAAAAGATCGCCGCTGCGCAGGAAGCCGCGCTGAAGCTTGCCGCCTGAGGCTACTGGGGGCGGGTACACCGGGTCGCACCGGCCCCCGGTGACTCTTGAATTTTTGACGCCGTTACAGCCGCGGGCGCACCAGCAGCGGTTTGAAGATATTGCGGCTCGGGCGCACCACGATGATGGCCACGCCCGCCAGCGCCATCGCCCCGCCCGCCAGCAGCGGCCAACCGATCTCGTCGCCGGTCAACCATGTGCCGAAAGCAATCGTCAGCAGCGGGGTGAGCAAAGTCAGCGGCACGATCAGGTTGGCATCATGCGCCTGAAACAGCTTGAAATAGGCCGAATGTGCGCCGACCGAGACCACCAGCCCTGCAAACACCACGCACGCCGCCACCGCCAGCGGTGCGGCGCGCACGGCTTCGATCTGGCCGCTCTCCAGCGCCAGTGAGGCGGGCAGCATCACCGCCAGCGAAGCCACCGCCGCCCACGCCTGAAGCGCGACCGAGCCGATCGTCAGCCGCTTGACGAACACCGAGGCGAAGGCGCCCATCAGCACGCCGCCGAACGCGAAGGCGAGTCCGATCAGACTGCCCGATGCCGAGGGTGAGCCGATTGCCAGCCCCACGCCACCCAATGCCAGCGCCATCCCGACCCCGCGCCGCCAGCGCACTTCCTCGCCGAGGAACAGGATCGCGAACAGCACGGTCAGCGGCGCCCCTGCAAGGTTGACGATCCCCACGGCCGATGGGCTCGCGGTCTGCAGTCCGACGAATTGCAGCCCGAAACTGCCTCCGGTAATGGCGAAGCCGATGCCCAGCACCCACGGCAGGCGCGCCGGGATCTGCCGCAGCAACGGGAACAGCACCACCAGCACCATGGCCGAACGCAGCACGGTATAGAACAGCGGCGGCAGGCCGAGCGTGCTCACCGCGATCTTGCTGACCACGACATTCAGAGCCCATGCGACGTTGCAGAACAACATGATCGCCAGCGCCGATAAAGGCAGGCCGCCGGGCTTCGAAACGGCAACCATCAGCTGTGGTTGTCGCCGAACACCTCGCTCGCGACGTCGGCGGGCAGGCTTTCGCGCAGCTGCTCGCGCCACACCGTCGCCACCGCATCCGACGGCGCGCGCCAATCACCGCGCGGCGATAATGCGCCGGCCGATGAAACCTTGGGTCCGTTAGGCAGCGCAGAACGCTTGAACTGCGAAAAGCCGAAGAAGCGGTGCAGAAACTTGTCGAGCCAGCGGGCGATGGTCGGCAGCGAATATTCGTTCTTGCGCGCGTCGGGGAAGCCTGCCGGCCACTCGCCGCCTTCGCGCTCCCGCCACGCGTGCCATGCCAGGAACGCCACCTTCGAAGGGCGCTGCCCGAAGCGGATCACGTGGTGGAGGAAGAAGTCGTTGAGTTCGTAAGGGCCAATCAACTCCTCGGTCGACTGGATCTGCCCGTCCGCGCCCGGTGGCACCAGTTCGGGCGAAATCTCGGCATCCAGGATCGCGCCCAGCACTTCGCCGCAGGCATCGGTGAATTGCCCGGTCGCGATCACCCAGCGGATCAGATACTGGATCAGCGTCTTGGGCACGCCCGCGTTGACCCCGTAATGGCTCATGTGGTCGCCCACACCGTAGGTGCACCAGCCCAGCGCCAGTTCGGACAGGTCGCCGGTGCCGATCACGAAGCCCTTGTGCTGCCCGGCAAGGCGGAACAGGTAGTCGGTGCGCAGCCCAGCCTGCACGTTCTCGAAGGTCACATCGTGCACCGGTTCTCCGGCGGCGAAGGGATGGCCGATATCTTCCAGCATCTTCGTGGCGGCAGGGCGGATGTCGATTTCGTCCGCGGTGATTTCCATCGCCGCCATCAGCCGGTGCGCGTTCGACTTCGTCCCTTCCGACGTGCCGAAGCCGGGCATGGTATAGCCGCGAATGGTGCTTCGCGGCAGGCCGAGGCGGTCGCAGGCCTTGGCCGCCACGATCAGCGCATGGGTGCTGTCGAGCCCGCCCGAAATACCGATGACGAGGCTCTTGCTGCCGGTCGCCTCGAGCCGCCGCATCAGTGCATCGACCTGGATGTTGAACGCTTCGTAACAATCTTCGTCCAGCTTTTCGGGCCGCGCGGGCACGAACGGGAAGCGCGCAACCGGGCGCAGCAGGCCGATATCGCCCTCGGCATAGGTGTGTTCGAAGATGATCCGGCGATAGCTGTCTTCGGGGCGACCTGCCCATTCGGCGGCATCGGCGTAGGTCTGGTTGCGCATCCGCTCGGCAGCCAGCCGATCGGTATCAATGTCGACCACACACAATTCGCCTGACAGGTCGAACCGCGCGCTCTGGGCCATCAGATCGCTCATTTCGTATACCACGCCCTGACCGTCCCATGCGAGATCGGTGGTGCTTTCGCCGTGGCCGCTGGCGGAATAGACATAGGCGGCGATTGCGCGGCTGGCGCTGGAGCGGCAATGCAGGTGGCGATCATCCGCGCGTCCGATGGTGATCGGAGAGGCGGACAGGTTGCACAGGATCAGCGCGCCCGCGAGCGCAGCAGTCATCCCCGGCGGGATCGGCGCCCAGTAGTCCTCGCAGATTTCCACCCCGAAGCGGAAGCCGGGAAGGTTGGCGGCGGCAAACACCAGATCGGTGCCGAACGGCACTTCCTCGCCCGCCACCGCGATCCACAGATCGGTGCAACCGCGCCCGTGTGCGAAGTGGCGCTTTTCGTAGAATTCGCGGTAATTGGGCAGGAAGCTTTTGGGCACCACGCCGAGAATCTGCCCGCCCGCGATCACCACCGCGCAATTATACAGCTTGTCCCCGCGGCGCAGCGGCGCGCCCAGCACCAGCACCGGGTTGAGATCGGCCGATGCCGCGACCACCTCGGCCAGCGCCCGTTCGACGCGCGCCAGCAGCGCATCCTGCAACAACAGATCGTCGATCGCGTAGGATGACAGCGTCAGTTCGGGGAACACCACCAGATCGACATTCGCCGCGTGCGCCTTGCGCGCTTCCTCCAGCACGCCTGCGGTGTTGTGGGGAACATCGGCCGGGCGGCTGCACGGAGTCGCCGTGGCGACGCGCACGAAGCCGTGTTCGTGCATATCGTAAAAGGGGTGGCCCTGCGTCATCCGCTCGCGTCTCCTGCTTCGCGCGGGCTGTAACGTGCGCGGGCCCCGCTGCCTAGGGTTCAAGCCTCAGTCGGCATCGCCAGTCTGAAGTTCGTGCAGGTCGCCGCATTCCTCCAGAAATGCGATCAGCCCGCGTTCGGGGCGCGTCAACCAGCGGGTCGCGCGTGGCAGGTGCAGCCCTTCGCGCCATGTCTCCTGCCCCTCGATCCGCGCGATCACCGCGGGGTGGACATAGGCACTGCGCGCAATCGCCGGAGTGTTGCCGAGATGCTCGGCGACGTGATCGAGCATTTCGCCCAGCTTCACTCGGCCGGTGCCGGTCGCCAGCTTCTCGAAAGCGAGCGCGCTGGCGTGGAAGGTGCGGAAATGCTTGGCCGAGAAATCCTCCCCCATCGTTTCGCGCATATAGGCGTTGACGTCGGCGGAGGTTACGGGACGCACCACGCCGTCCTCATCCTCGTAGCGGAACAGGTGATCGTCATCGCTGTCGTCCAGATCCTGCATCCGGCGCACCGCCCGCGCCAGCCGGGCATCGGTCAGATCGATGTCGCGCTCCTTACCGCCCTTGCCGACGAAATGGAGGGCGATCCGCCGCACGCCCACTTCGGCATGATCGCTGCGCAGCGTGGTCGCGCCGTAGCTTTCGTTGGTGCGCGCGTAATGCTCGTTGCCGATGCGGATCGCCGATACGTCGAGCAACCGCACCACCGCCGCCAGCGCCCGAGTGCGGGTGACGCGCGGCTGGCTCAGGTCTTCGTCCACCCGTTTACGCATCAGCGGCAGCAGCTTGCCGAAGGCCGCGCAGGCATCATATTTCGCACTTTCGCGCGCCTCGCGGAAACCGGGGTGATAGCGATACTGCTTGCGCCCGGCATCGTCATATCCGGTGGCAAGGATATGGCCGTTGTCGACCGGGCAGAACCACGCGTCGGAATAGGCGGGCGGCAGCGCAATGGCGCTGAGCCGCGCGCGTTCGCCGGGATCGCGGATCAGCTCTCCGGCCGGGTCGTAATAGGCCCAGCCCTTGCCCGCACGCCTGCGGGTGATGCCGGGAAGATCGTCGTCGACATAGACCAGCTTTTCCATCGCCAAGCAAAAGCGGCCCGGCGCAGCGATGTTCCACCTTGCGCCGCGCCGCTCCGCACGCCAGCTATGGTTTCGAGACAGCGCGCATTTCCCGCGCGCCCAAAGGAGTGATCCCCATGGCCGATGCAACCTACACGCCGCCCGAGGTCTGGAACCCCGAGACTGTGTCCGGCGGGCGCTTTGCCGGGATCAACCGCCCCACTGCCGGAGCGCGCGAGGACCGCGAGTTGCCGGTCGGCGAACACCCGTTCCAGCTCTATTCGCTCGCCACCCCCAACGGCGTGAAGGCGACGGTGATGCTGGAAGAACTACTCGAGGCGGGCCACACGGGCGCCGAATATGACGCGTGGACCGTCAACATCGGTGACGGCGAACAATTCACCAGCGGCTTTGTGGCTGCGAACCCCAATTCCAAGATCCCCGCGCTGATCGACCGCAGCGGTGAAGCACCGTTCCGGGTGTTCGAAAGCGGGGCAATCCTCGTCCACCTCGCGGAGAAGTTCGGCGCATTCCTGCCGACCGATCCCGCGGCCCGCGCCGAGGTGCTTTCCTGGGTGTTCTGGCAGGTCGGCACCGGCCCCTTCATCGGCGGCGGGTTCGGCCATTTCTACGCCTATGCGCCGGAAAAATACGAATATCCGATCAATCGCTATGCGATGGAAACCAAGCGCATCTTCGACGTGGCGGACCAGCGGCTCGCGGACAGCCGTTATCTTGGCGGGGACGAATACACCATCGCAGATATTGCCAATTTCCCGTGGCTCGCCCCTTTCACCACCGGCCACATCTACAATGATGCCAAGACCTTCCTCAGCATCGACGAGTACAAGAACGTGGGTCGCTGGGTGAAGGAGATCGCGGCGCGTCCGGCGGTGAAGCGCGGGCGGATCGTCAACAAGGTCTGGGGCGATGAAGACACCCAGATGAAGGAACGCCATTCAGCCGCCGATTTCGAAGGCAAGCGGCTGGTTTCGGGCCCACCGGTTTGAAACATCGGCGAAGGGCTGTGCACTCGTGCGCTTTCAGCCCCTTCACAACGCGAAATCACGCGCTATAGAGCGCGGCTCTGCTGGGGTGTAGCCAAGCGGTAAGGCACCGGTTTTTGGTACCGGCATGCGCAGGTTCGAATCCTGCCACCCCAGCCAGCGCTTTCTTCAGATTCAAGCGTCTGACAAATAACGGGTTTCTCTTCGAGTCAAAACCCCGTGGCACCCTGCCGTGGCACCCTGTCGTGGCCTTGATTTCGGCACCATGATTCGAGCTGATTCCGAGCGCAAGATGCGCATCGCATTCGAACGGTCTTTCCACACGGAAATACACAGCTTCTTTCGGGCCAAGCCATAAGCCGGGCTAGCAAGGGTGGGAAAAAAGCCTCAGGTCCCGAGGCCCGGGCCCACCCGGAACGGTTTACGCCCGCACTCCTCGCAGCGCAGGCGTCCAGCAACAGCTTCCACCCGATAGCTCAGTTTTCGTTTTTGACATGCCGCGATGATGTGGCGAGGATCAGCGCTCACGATGCGTCCGCAGGCGCATTCAATCCTCAATTTATAGCTATGCCGGGCGAAGTCGGCCAGCGTATCGAGGCGTTTGCTGCTCATTTGTCCTGATAGAACATTTGCAGAACAGGTGTTCAAGGCAAGACACACGAATTTGTGTGGAGCCTGTGTGCCGGTGGTGGGCAGCCCGATGGGCCCTTAGGGCCGGCCCTAGGGATTGAAACCTGCTGAAGACGGCAGATTTGCGCTTGCACTCCAGTCACTGGGTCCCGGCTGCCGGCAGCCTGCAAGCGAACAACGTCATTCACCGGTCTGAATGGCCTCGTCTGGGACAAAATTGCCAATCGTCACAGCGTGCCGGAACGACCGGTTCTGCCGAAACCAGCGGTTCGTGAAGCGGCGAGGATGGCCTCGGAGCGCGGCTGCAATGGGGCCTCTTGTTGAATGACAGGCTCTGGCCAATGATGGGAGAAAGCTGCGGCGGCTTTCGCACAGGATGATCTGTTCGCCTCCAAACCGCCGCAAGTATCCGCTAGGCAACTCATTGCTTGAACCGCGCTGACAAACAATCCATTCAATGCATTGCGATACAAGCCGGCAAGGCCTTGGTGGCCACGCAATTTTTTCCGGTGCTCCTGCTCGACCAAGAGAGGACTGTTGATGGGATTAGTGCACAAAGAGGACACTGCGGCCAGCCGGCCCGATGAGCTTCACAAAGAAATCGAAAGGGAGCTTGAACTCAGCGATGAACTTGTCGCCGAGACCTACGATCTTCTTCGAAGCATTGCCTCGCGTCATTTACGCAATGGTGCGCCGATTCCCACGTTGAACACGACCTTGGTCGTCCACGAGGCATGGGAAAAACTATCGCGCGACGAAGAGCGCCGGTTTGCGAACGAAAACCATTTCCTTGCGACAGCATCGCGTGTGATGCGCCAGATCATCATCGATTATGCACGGCGCAAGCTCGCCAGCAAGCGAGGTGCCGGCAGCGAGCATGTATGTCTGGACAATCAGCAGCTCGCCGAACCGGAACCCGAGGTCCAACTGCTTGAACTGGAGGCCGCACTTGCCCGTCTCGCCAAGCACGCTCCTCATCTCGAACGACTGGTCGAGTATCGCTTTTTCGCAGGACTGACCATGCGGCAAGCAGCCGAAATGACCAACCGTCCGCTTCGAACAGTAGAACGCGATTGGGAACGTGCCCGCGCCTACCTGGCCGCTTACATCACGTCGCACTAGCGAAGACCAAATCCTTGCGGGTTTTCCAGAAGGTTTCGGAAGGCAAAAGGCTCCAGCGATGAAATTTGAACAAGCGCGCCATTTCGAACAATCGATCGTAGCGGCGATCCGGTGAATATCGGGGGTGGGCCGTCATGGGGAATTTGGGCGACAAATGGATGGATGACTGGGATTCAATCGATGCCTCTTTCCTGACCGCGCTTGACCTTCCGGCATCTGAGCGGACCACTTGGCTTGAGGACGTATTCGGCTCAGATCAGAGCAAGATCGATCGGCTTGCGCGGTTGCTCGAAATCGGTGACGAACACACGGGCGTGTTCGAACGGCTCGAGGAGGCAAGGGACAGGGTCCTTGCTGAGGCGAACGATCTTGGATCCGTCTTCGCCGATCCCCGCATAGGCGCAGTTTATGGCGCGTGGCGAATTGTTCGATACATCGGACAAGGCGGCTGCGGCGTGATCTACGAAGCCGAGAGAGCCGATGGCCGGTATGAGAAAACCGGCGCTCTCAAGCTGATCCGCAGCGACGTGCGGGGGAGCGTGCTCGATCATTTCATGAAAGAGCGCCGGATATTGTCGCGCTTCGACCATCCCGGCCTGGTGGGTATCCTCGATGCCGGGGAAACAGCAACCGGAGCGCCATGGTTTGTGATGGACCTGATCGAGGGCAGGAATATCATCGACCATTGCAAATTCGAGCGCCTCTCGCTTGAAGGAAGGCTGGCGCTCGTCGCCGATGTCGCAGAAGCGCTCCAAGCCGCGCATTCGCGGCTGGTCATTCACCGTGACATCAAGCCCGACAATATCATCGTGACGGAGTCGGGCCGCGCCAGATTGGTGGATTTTGGGATCGCCAGCTTGGCAGCCGATGAAGATGGCACCACCGGACCTGCAGCCATGACTCCGCACTACGCCTCGCCCGAACAGCAGCAACTTGCAGACATCACCACGGCGAGCGACATCTATCAGCTGGGCCGCGTCCTCGGAGACCTGTGCGCCCCTTTCGCCCCGCACACACAGCAGCTCGAAGCGGTCGTCGCGAAGGCCACGCACCACGACCCCCGGCAACGCTACGATACTGCGGCTGGCTTCGAAGACGACATGCGGCGTGTGATCCGGGGCGATCCGCCTTCGGCGCGCCCTGACACGCGGATCGAGGCGGCGATGAGGCTGGTCTGGCGTCACAAGGTCGTCTCCGCGCTTCTCGTCATGCTCGGTGCGGGAACGATCGCGTGGTTCGCAACCGTGAACCTCTATGTGAAAGAGCTCGAAACGCAGCGCGACGAGACGCTTGCCGCGGTTGATCGGGCGGAGCGGGGACGAAGTGTTCTGCTCGACATTTTCCGTCGCCTAGATCCGCTTCAGGACGACGGGTCCGGATCGGTCAGGATCACCCTGGACGACATCGTCGTGCCGGTGCTTGCCGATATGCGCGAGACGATGGCAGACGATCCGCTGCTGCAGGCGGAACTGCTGGCCTGGGCAGCAACCCTAAGCGAGAGGTCGGGAAACGAACCCGAGGCGCGCGAATACCTTCGCAAGGCCGCGGGTCTTCTGGAAGCGTCGGCACATGCCGACACGACCGTTTATGCCGATGTCCTGGCCTACAAGGGCGCGCTTCAGGTAGCCGCAGGGGAGACAGATCAGGGCAAGGACAATATCCGGCGCGCGCTGGCGCTGGCGCTGGCAGCGCCGGAGAATGACAGATTTGCCCTTTCGACGCTGCTCCGGGCCGCCCACGCGGAACGGGGCGACTGGGCGGCGCAGCGCGAGCTCTTCGATGCGGCCCTGCAGCGCCTGGATGCCGGGCCCGCGAATTCCGAAATCGAGGTGCGGACGGGACTCGGGCGCGCGCTCCTCGAACTCGGGGAAGGCGAAAGCGCCGAGGCGCATGTCCTGCGAGCAGTGGAGGTGGCGGAAACCGATTACGGACCTTCGCATCCGCGCCTCGCGTTGCCGCTGTCGGTTCTGGCAAAGACCCGGCGCTGGCGCGGCGATGTCGAAGGTTCGATTGCCGCGCATCGCCGAGCCTATGATATATCGCTCGCCGCGTTCGGCCCTGCTTACAAGTCGACACTGTCGCATCAGAACAACCTGGCTCTGGCCCTGGCAGATTCAGGCCAGACCGGCGAGGCGCTGGCCCTGCTCAATCGGCTGGCGGATCAATACCGGCGCCTTGGCAGCGGCAAGCAGCGCGATGTCGGCGAGACCTTGCAGAACCTCGCCACGGTTCAGTTGCGAGCGGGGCAACCAGCGGCGGCCCTGCGCTCGATCGACCGGGCGCAAGCGATCTTCGATGATCAGGTTTCCGAAGGCTCGGCGCTGCGGGCTTTTCCATTGCTCACGCGATCGGAAGCCCTGCTTGCGTTGAGGCGCTATCCCGAGGCGCGGGAAACCGCGCAAGCGGCGTTCGAGATACTCTCGGTTGCCTTGCCGCAGGGCCATTTCGCGACCGAGGTCGCGCGCTGCCGTGTCGGCCTCGCGCTCTCGGAGCAAGGGCAGCGCGCGGCCGGAAGCGCGCATATCCGCACTGCGCTTGCCGCTCTGTCAGCGAACAAGAGCACGCCCGTGCGCCATCTCGAGGGGTGTCGCAAGGCCGCACAGGCATTCGGCATCGACCGTTCAGTCTAGCCATTTGGCGGGAACCCCCAGCCTTTTACGTAAAGTAGACTGAAGCCCTTTTCCGGCCGTCGAGGCAGCGACCTCGCAGGCAGCTGGAGGGCGGATGTTGTCTGACGTTGGGGGAATTATGCTTAGCTTTGGAAAACCGTCCTTCGTGAAACTGCCCGCGTCATCTGATGGCATGAGCGGCCTGCGCAAGACCCGCTCCTCCGGGCAATTCCGCAGCGGTGCGATCTCCCGGCGCGCCATCTTCAGGTCGGGGGCCGCCAGCCTCGTCATCGCAGCGGCATTAGGCGCTGGAAACGCCGTTGCCCAGGAAAACAAATGGGAAGGCGATGCAAGTCAGGACTGGTATAATGATGAAAACTGGTCGGATAATAGCGCCCCGGTGGGCGATGGCCAATCGGATGAAGTCATTGTTGACACCGAGCGGGACGCCTCGCCCGTCATCGAGTTTTTCGACGATCCTTCTGGATTGGACCGGGCCGCGTCTTCCCTTTCCGCGACAATCGGTTCCATCGGACGCGGCGAACTGACCATTCGCAATGCCGGTTCCTATCGCATCGGAAGCGGGGGATTGACGCTGGGTGATCAGGCCGGGGCGGACGGGCTTGTGACGATCGCGGGCAACGGCTCAAGCCTCAACATCAGCGGCAGATTCAGCTATGTGGGCAGGAGTGGCCGCGGCACGCTTGCTGTTCAGAACGGCGCCGACTTCGAAAATGATACGACAGTGATCGGTTTTGCCCCCAACAGCGAGGGGCAGGTCACCGTCAGCGGATCGGGTTCGACCTGGACCGGAATCCGGACGCAGTTGACGACCTTTCCCAGCATTTTCGTCGGAAGCGCAGGCACCGGCGTCCTGACGATCGAGAACGGCGGCACCGTGGTCGATATGTCCTCGGTCCATATCGGATTGGAAGCGGGCGGGAACGGCACGGTCACCGTGACCGGTGCCAATGCGCTGCTGGAATCGGGCAGCTTCTTCATCGGCGGGGGCACTACGAGTTCGGAAACCGGAACAGGCACCTTGGTCATCAGTGATGGCGGGACGGTCAGCAGTTTCGAGACTTTCATCGGCCGGAGGGGGAGCGGCTCGGCTTCGGTAAGCGGTGCGGAATCCAACTGGGACATCAACGGGACGATCTATATCGGCGAACGGAATGCCGGAACGCTGGCTATCACGGATGGCGGGGTCGTGACGGCAAAGGCCGGCATCCTAGGCCGCAGCAGCGGAGGAAGCGGTGCGGCACTGGTCAGCGGCTCGGGATCCCGGTGGGATGTTTCGGGCGATCTGTTCGTCGGCGCACAAAGCGAAGGCTCGCTGACGTTGAGCGACGGCGGGCACGTGTCCGTCGGCGGCACCCTCAACATTGCCGAACAGAACGCATTCGGCACGCCCAGCACCGGCACGGTCTTCATCGGCTCAGATACCGCCCCTGCCGGCGCCGGCACGATCGCGGCAAGCGAAATCCTGTTCGGCGAGGGCGAAGGCACGCTCGTCTTCAACCACACCGGCACCGCGCATCAGTTCGATACATCGCTTAGTAGCGTGGCGGATGGACAAGGCACCCTGTCCCATCGCGCGGGCACAACGCTGCTGACCGCCGACAGTTCGGCATTCTCGGGTGCGACGCGGATCTCGGGCGGCACGGTCCTGCTGACGGGGGATCTGGGCGGTTCGGTCTCTTTGGACAGCATCGGTCCGGAGCTGGCGGCGCTGGGCGGCACCGGCAGGCTGGGCGGTGATCTGACCGTTACGAACGGGCTGCTGCGGCCCGGGATTGAGGAAGGCACGCTGACGATCGACGGCAACTTGGCTCTGGGAAGCGGGGCGAAGTTGCGCTTCGATCTGGGCAGCCCTTCGGGCACGCCGGGCGTCGACAGCGATCTGCTGACGGTCGGGGGCGATCTTGTGCTCGACGGCACGCTGGACATCACCGATGTCGGCGGCTTCGGCGAAGGTCTTTATCGCCTGATCAATTACGGCGGTGTGCTGACCGATAACGGGCTGGCCATCGGTGCCAGCGTGCCAACAGGCTATGACGAGACGAACCTGACGGTTCAGACGGCCATGGCAGGGCAGATCAACCTGCTGGCCGGGCCGAGCAATGATCCGGGCAGCAATCCCATAGGATTGGCGTTCTGGAACGGCACGCGGACCGTGGCGAATGGCAGCATCGCGGGCGGCTTTGGCACGTGGTCGGCAAGCGGAACCAACTGGACCAATGCCGACGGATCGCAGGCTGGAGCCTATGACCCCGATGCAATGCTGATATTTGCCGGCGAGCCCGGGCTCGTGACCGTGGACGCCAGCGCAGGCCCAATCACGACCCGCGGGCTGCAATTCGCCGTGACGGACTACGGCATCACCGGCGATGCGATCACGCTTGTTGGCGATGTCACGATCCGGGTCGGTGACGGCACGGCATTGGGCGCGGCGATGACCGCATTGATCGATAGCGACCTTGTCGGCGAAGGGATGCTGATCAAGGATGATCTCGGCACGCTTATCCTGAACGGACAGGGCAATGCCTACGAAGGCGGCATCATGGTCAAGGCCGGCATGCTGGTGGGCAACGGCAACAGCTTGCGCGGCGATATCGTCAATGAGGGTATCGTCCAGTTCAGCGATGATGCCGGGTCGGTTTATTTCGGCAACATCACAGGCACCGGCATCGTCACCAAGACCGGCCTCGCCGAGACCACCATCCTGGGCGCCAACACCTATAGCGGGGGCACCTTCATCCAGGACGGGACCTTGCGCGGCAATACGCTCAGCCTTCAGGGCGAAATCACGATCGGCCAGTTCGGCGCGCTGGTTTTCGATCAGGATCTTGAGGGCACCTTTGCCGGCCAGATCGGCGGGGACGGTAGGCTTGAGAAATTCGGTGAAGGCCTTGTGCGGCTGGCCGGAACCACCAGCCACACCGGCGGCACCACGCTGGCCGAAGGCATTCTGGTGGGCACGACCGACAGTCTGCAGGGGCAGATCTTCGCGGAGGCGGGCACGATCCTGGCGTTCGATCAGGACTTCGACGGAACCTTCGCCGGCCTTCTGGGCGGTGAGGCGATTCTCTTGAAGGCCGGCACCGGAACGCTCACCCTAGCCCCGGGCGACTACAGCTTTTTCGGGGGCGTGGTGGAGGTCAATGGCGGCACGCTGGTGATAGATGCGCTGATTGGCAAGGACGGCATCCGCGTCAATCCGAACGGCCGGCTTGAGGGCAATGTCCGAACGCTGGCGGGCAATATCGTCGCCAACGGAACGCTGGCGATCACCGAGGACAGCGAGGGAACCTATGGCTTCCGGCTTTCGGGCGATGACGGGGGGTTGTTCATCAAAGAGGGCGCAGGCGTGCTGCGCCTCACGGGCGAAAATGACTTCAGCGGGTTGACCGAGATCCGCGCCGGGATGCTCGCCGGCACCACGCAGAGCCTGACGGGCAATTACAATGTGTCAGGCGACACGGCGCTCATCTTCGAGCAGAACGGGAACGGCACCTTCGCGGGCACCATCGCCGGGACAGGGTCGGTCTTTAAGCGCGGCGAAGGCGAAGTGCACCTCACCGGCAGCGCCAGCGTTACTGGCGGCATCTTTATCGAAGACGGCATCCTGCGCGGCAACACCAGCAGCCTTAAGGGCAATATCGATACGGGCACGTCGGCCTCCAACCGGTTGATCTTCGATCAGGACGCCGACGGCACCTTTGCGGGAGAAATCAGCGGGCAAGGCAGCCTTGTGAAGGTCTCTGCCGGCCGGGTCCGGCTCACCGGCGGCGTCGAACTTGGCGTTGACAGCTTCGTTCTCGGCGGCACGCTGGAAGGCACGACCGAAAATCTCGCTGGCTTCATCTCGGTGGCCGAGAACGCCACGCTCCTCATCGATCAGGACCAGGACGGCAGCTTCATTGCGGACCTGGCGGGCGACGGTATTCTGGCCAAGCGCGGTGCCGGCGTCGTGACCTTGAACGGTCCGATGGACCTCTTCGAGGGCACAGTGGAGGTTCGCAGCGGCACGCTGGTGGTGGAAACCGCAGCCGAAAAGGCCGACTTCGACATTCTTTCGCCCGGATCGCTGATCGGCACCGCCGATACGCTGCTGGGCGATATCGATGCCGATGGCACCCTCACGATCATAGCGGATAGCGCGGGCACACTTGCAGGCCAGCTTTCGGGAAATGGCGGCGGCAAGATCATCAAGGAAGGCGCCGGTGTCCTCAGCCTCACGCAGGTCAATGATTTCCGTGGGCTCACCGAGATCCGCGCCGGGGGCGTGTCGGGGGACACGCAGAGCCTGACGGGCGACTATCTCCTGTCGGGCTCCGGCAGCACGCTCGCATTCGCGCAGGACAGCAACGGCAGCTTTGCGGGGACGATTGAAGGCATCGGCAGGGTAACAAAGTCCGGCACCGGCGAGGTGCACCTCTTCGGCTTCAACAGCTATACCGGCGGCACCTTCATCGAAGACGGCCTCCTGCGCGGGAATACCAGCAGTCTTCAAGGCAATATCGATACGGGCACGGATGCCACGAACCGGCTGATCTTCGATGAGGACAACTTCGGCACCTTTTTCGGCAATATCAGCGGGCAAGGCAGTGTTGTGAAGGTCTCCGCCGGCCGGGTCCGGCTCAGCGGCGCCGCCACGCACACCGGCGGCACCGCCGTGCTGGCGGGCATATTGGAGGGCACCACCGACAACCTGCAAGGGTTCATCTCGATCAGCGAGAATGCGCAGCTGCGCATCGATCAAGACAGCAACGGCAGCTTTGCTGGCACGCTGCGCGGCAACGGCGATCTGGTCAAGGCCGGTGATGGCGTGGTGATACTTGACGGCAACGCAAACGATTTCCTCGGCAAAGTCGAGGTCAACAACGGCACGCTGGTGGCGCAAACCGCGATCGGACGGGGCGGCATCTCCATCGCCTCGCCAGGCAGCCTCAACGGAACCGTAGCGACGCTGGTGGGCGATATATCGCTCGCTGGCAGGCTGACGATCACCGAACAGGACGATGCGACCTATGCCGTCAGGCTTGCGGGCAATCCCAATGGTGTGTTCATCAAGGAAGGCGCAGGCATCCTGCGCCTGACGGGCGCAAACACCTTCCCCGGGCGAACCGACGTTCGGGGAGGCGTTCTGCTCGGCAACACCGCGAGCCTCACATCGAGCAGCTATATCCTGCTCGACGATACCCTGCTGGTCTTCAGCCAGGACGCAGACGGCACCTTTGGCGGCGAAGTCGTCGGTGCCGGCGCGCTTATCAAATCCGGCACGGGCGAATTGCGCCTGACCAGCGCCAACAGCTACACTGGCGGCACCACCATCGCCCAAGGCACCCTGCGCGGGAACTCCGACAGCCTTCAGGGAGATATCGACACAGGATTGTCTGCTTCGAATAACCTGATCTTCGATCAAAGCAGCGATGGCACCTATGCCGGAGCCATCAGCGGGGATGGAAGGCTGATTAAGGATGCTGCTGGTCAGCTGCATCTGGCCGGAATCACCAGCCATGACGGTGGCACATTTGTCCTCGGCGGCACCTTGTCGGGCACGACCGACAGCCTGCAAGGCTTTGTGTCGATCTTCGAGAACGCGACCCTCGGCTTCGATCAGGACAGCAACGGCACCTTCGCTGGGGTGCTTCAGGGAAGCGGCGCTCTCATCAAGGATGGAACCGGATCAGTCACGCTGACAGGGGATTCGTCGGGTTTTGCGGGTGAGACCGAAATTCTTGCCGGCGTTCTCGCCGTCACGGGCAGCCTTGGCGGATCCATCACAGTGACCGGCGGGGCCTTGAAAGGCACGGGAACCTTCGGAAACGTGGCAACCGGGAATGGTGCCACCTTCGCGCCGGGCAACTCGGTCGGCCAGACAAACGCTGCCGGCATGACTTTCGAAGCGGGATCCATTTTCGAAGTGGAACTTAACGATGGGGGTTTCGCCCGCGGCGTAAACAACGACACGGTCAGCGTCACTGGCAGCGCGACCCTCAACGGGGGCACTGTCGTCGTCATCCCGGAAAACGGGACCGACACGGGCGAAACCTATCTGCCGGGGACCTATACGATTCTGACCGCTGACGGCGGCGTCAACGGAGCCTTCGACGCGGTAACGGACGGATATGTCTTTCTCGATTTCGCCCTCGAATATGATCCGACGGCGGTCTACCTCAGGTCAAACCAGGTCGCCCGCTTCTCCGACATTGCGCTGACCGCCAATCAGGCTGGCATCGGCGGGACGCTCGATGCGCTCGGTGGCGGCAATGAGATCGTGACGGCACTGCTCGGTCAAACCGACGAAGCCGCGGCGCGGGATGCGCTGGATAGTCTGACGGGAGAGCTTTACGCCTCGCTCCCGGCGGTGCTTGTCGACCAGGCCCGGATCACTCGCGATGCCACCCGCGCCAGACACGGTGCGGTGCACGCGGATGCATTAGAACTGTGGATTCAGGGGCTCGCTGGCGACCAGCGCAGAGATGCCACGGATGGCACCGCCAGGCTCGAGCAAACGTGGCAAGGCTTTCTCGCGGGGGCGGATGCGGCGGTTATAGGCAACCTGCGGTTGGGCGCCTTCGCCGGCTATACCCATTCCGACACCGCTGTCGCCGACCGAGGTTCGACCGCATCGCTCGGCAGCACCCATCTGGGCGCCTATGCCGCAGGCCAGTTGGGCGGTTTTAGTCTCGAGGCCGGCGCGGATATCGCCTGGCACGATATCGATGCTAACAGGCTGATCAATTTCGGCGGTTTTTCGGACAGGCTGGAAAGTTCCTATTCCGCGCGCACAAGCCAGATCCACGCCGGATTGTCCTATAACTTCAAGGCTGGCAGCGCGATCATCGCACCGTTCGGCGAAATCGCTCGGGTCTGGCACTCCTCGGAAGGCTTTGCCGAAAACGGAGGTCCCGCAGCGCTGGAGGGTGAGGAGGTCGACAGCAGCGCTACCTTCACCACGCTTGGTGTTCGCTTCGGCGCCGGTTTCGCAATCGGCCGATCCCGGGCAGATTTCAACGCATCGGTTGGTTGGCGGCATGGGTTCGATGAGCCGGAAAGGTCAACACATGAACTGCGTGCGGGCGGCGACAGTTTTAAGGTATCAGGCGCTCTGATTGCACGAAACGCCTTGTCGCTGGGACTTGGCAGTCGGGTTAGCCTGTCTGACCGCGCGAGCCTTTCGGTTGGCTACAATGCTGATGTGGCTGATCGCTTTGAAAATCACAGCTTCCGGGCGGGAATATCTCTAGCCTTCTGACCGCGGCTCGCTGAATTGTCGAACAGCGACGATAGAAAAAGAGAGGACGCGGGTCATGGCGGGCACTGTTCCAGCTCTATCGCGATAGCCGCTTTCGGGTGATATTGGCCGTCGGTCCAACCGTCGGGACAAGGGCGCTTTGCCGACGGGGTCCTTGGGACCGATTGATCGGCACCTGTTGCCTGCAGCAGACGTTTGCCCTGACCGGTCTGCACGACCGGCTCTGGGTCGGGAGCCGTCACGGCTTAGATCGGGCCGCGAATGTCGGCTTTGCCGCCCTTCTGAAAAAATCCTGCCGTTCAGCAACCGACCCCAATTCAGACATTGGCTGCCGATCGAAAAGCGACCGCTGCCGCGCTAACGCCGAGGAACCAACGCTGCGAACTGCTTGCTGGAAGAGACGCCGCGAAGGTTCTGACAATCGCAGCCTGGACATCCGTTAGCGGTAAGTCGATTCGCGGGTGCAACGTCGGCTTATCGTGCCTGAAGCACGTCTGAAATTCACAGCCGAAAGCCGCGGATTTCTGCGATTTCTGGAAAAGTGCAAATTTTTCATTTGCCTAATTGATCAGGATTCGTGACCTTGCCTTCAGCTTGAAACGCGAGGTCGCACTTGACGTTATTCCGGAAAGAAGCGCTTGAGCAGCAAAACGACCGCCTGCATGGCGAAGTCGTTTTTACTCAGCCGCTGTCCACCAAGCTGTTTGCGGGTTCACTTTTTGGCATCATCGCCATTGCGGCCGTCTGGGTGAGTGTTGGCACATACGCACGGATCGAGACGGTGCCGGGCATGCTCGTGACCAGCGTTCCCAGCGCCAAGGTTGTGGCGCTGCAACCTGGGGTGGTGAGCGAACTTGCGGTGCAGGAAGGGCAGCTGATCCGCAAAGGCGATCGGCTGCTGGTCATCAATTCAGACCGCGGGTCGACCGGCGGCGGTGATGTCGCTGGCAGAGGGCTTGGAGCGCTTGCCGCACGGCAGCAGCTGACCGAGGCTCAGGTTGCGATGGCGGGTGGTAGAGCGACAGCCGAACGTGGGCGGCTCGCTACCATCATCACCTCGGCCGAGCAGCAGGCGATGAGCCTGCGCGATCAGATCGCCCTGCAGGAACAGGTGGTGGTCTCGAACCAGCAAATGTTCGATCAGGTCCTGGCCGTGGTCGAACGCGGGTTCGTGAGCAAGGTTGAGATGGAGCGTCGCCGCCAGACCCTGCTGTCATCGCAGCAGAGCCTAGCCAACCTTCGCCAGCAGCTAACCGCGAGAACTTCTGACGCGCAGCAGGCACGTGCTCAACTCGCCAGCGTCGCCATCGAGGCCGAGCAGGGCGTCTCGCAGATCCGCGATAGCTTGCAGGCGCTGAATGCGGAGCAAGCCAGGCTTGAGGGCGAACAGAGCTACGTCATCAGCGCGCCTATAGACGGGCGGGTGACAGCCTTGGCTGCCGGCGTGGGCCGCTCGGTCAACGCATCCCGCCCCGTGATGGTAATCGTGCCGGACGGCGCAGAACTGATGGCCGAGCTCTATGCCCCAACCCGCGCAGTTGGATTTGTGGAGGCGGGGAAGGAGACCCGGCTTCTGTATGACGCGTTCCCTTACCAACGTTTCGGGAGCTTCGGCGGCAAGGTGGCAAACATCTCGCGCACAGCACTCGACCCGCGCGAGACCGACATCCCGTTCCCGTTCGAAGAGCCCGTTTACCGGATCAAAGTTTCGCTCGATCAGCAGCGCATCGATGCGTTCGGCGGCCCCAGCCCGCTCCAGGCCGGAATGACGCTTCAGGCCAATATCGTGCTTGAGCGTCAGACGTTCCTTGCCTGGTTACTACAGCCGCTCAACGCCTTGTTGAACCGCACGGCATGAACAGCCCGCTCGACCTTGTGGAGTTTTCCGGGCGGCAACGGACCCCCTATATTCCACAAGGTGAAGCAAGCGAATGCGCTCTTTCATGCCTGGCAATGGTGTCCGGCTTCCATGGCTACAAGACTGATCTCATCGCCCTGCGCCAGCGCTACGGGATGAGCCTCAAAGGCGCGAACCTCAAGCAGGTGATGCAGGTCGCCGAAGACATCGGGTTCAATGCCAGGCCGCTTCGGGGCGAGATCGAGGATCTGCCGCACCTTGGCATGCCGGCGATCCTGCACTGGAACTTAAACCACTTCGTGGTGCTGACCGCGATCACCGGCGGTATCCGCGGACGGCGCTACCACATCCACGACCCAGCGCGCGGTGCTGTAGTGCTAGGCGAGGCCGATGTCTCGCGCTCATGGACTGGTGTAGCCCTCGATCTGCTGCGCTCCGAAAGCTTCAAGCCAAAGATCGAACAGCGCCAGCTCAACATCACCCAGCTCTGGTCGAAGATGACAGGGTTCTGGGGCACGATCCGGCAGGTCGTGCTGCTGTCGCTGGTGATGCAGCTGGTGGTGCTGGCCACGCCATTCTTTCTGCAGATCTCGATCGATACGGTGTTCCCGGCGTTCGACAGCGACCTGCTGCTGATGCTGGCGCTCGGGTTCGGTGGACTGGCGGTGATCAACCTCATGGCAAGCTGGCTGCGCTCGCTGATCCTGGTCACCCTGTCGAACTCGCTGTCCTACCAAGTCATCGTCAACCTGTTCCGCCACCTGATGCGCCTGCCATTGGACTATTTTGAGAAGCGACACGTCGGCGATATTATATCGCGGTTCGGCTCGACCCAGCCAATCAGCCAGCTGATCAGCCAGGGGATGATAGCAGCGTTCATCGACGGGCTGATGGCAGTGCTGACGCTGGCGCTGATGTTCGTTTACTCGCCGGTGCTGGGCGGGGTCGCCTGCGTCGCCCTCGGGCTCTACGTCTTCCTACGGCTTGCCTTCCTGCAGGCAATCAAGCTCCGCAACCTCGACGTCATTACGACGATGGCAAAAGAGAATTCCAATTTCATCGAGAGCGTGCGCGGGATCGCCGCGATCAAGGCATTCGGGCAGGAGGGAAATCGCCAGCGGCTGTGGCAGAAAAGCAAGGCCGATGCGGTCAATGCGCAGGTCAAGCTCGGGCGCCTCACCGCCGGGTTCGACGCGCTGGGGCAGTTCGTGGTCGGCGCCGAACGGGTGGTGTTCGTCTATGTGGCGATCACCCTTGCCTTTGACAGCGTCCTAACCGTGGGCATGATCTTCGCGTTTCAGGCCTACAAGCAGCAGTTCCTCGATGCGGGCATGCGGCTGACCGAGCAGGCAATCAACTACCAGATCGTCAAGGTGCACCTTACCCGCATTGCGGACATTGCTCTCTCGCCGACTGAGGAGGGCGAGACCGAAAAGAGCAACGACGAGCCGGACTTTACCAAGCCGCTGGTGCTGGACCGGGTGTTCTACCGCTATGGTGCCAACGAGCCGATGGTGCTGAACGGGGTGAGCCTGACCATCGAGCCTGGCGAGTTCATTGCGATCACTGGGCCATCGGGCGGTGGCAAGACGACGCTGATGAATATCCTGATTGGCCTGTTCGAGCCCAGCAGCGGGGCGATCCGGCTCGGCGATCGGCCGATCTCTTCCTATCGCAAGGGCAAGTATCGGCGCTGCATCGGATCGGTTGCGCAGGGCGACATGCTCTATGCGGGGTCCATCGCCGAGAACATCGCGTTCTTCGACCCGGAAATCGACATGGCCCGCGTCCGTGAGGTTGCACAGCAAGCCCAAATCGATGCCGAGATCGAGAAGATGCCGATGGGCTATGAGACGCTCGTCGGCGACATGGGCTCAGTGTTATCCGGCGGCCAGTTGCAGCGGGTGTTGCTGGCGCGGGCGCTCTATCCCGCGCCAAAGGTTCTGATACTCGATGAAGGCACTGCCAATCTTGATGCTGAAAATGAAGCAAAGATCCTCGAGGTCATCAAGGCGCTAAGCATCACTCGCATCGCTGTGGCACATCGCCCAGCGACGTTGGTAGCATCGGGAAAGTTGGTCGCCGTGATAGCTGGATCATTGAAGGAGGTGCCGCAGGACATGCGGGCTCGTGCACCTGGCCCGACACTGAGCGAGGGGGCCGCGATCAATACATCGACCACATCCCATAGTTGGACGAGTGACAAAACAGCGTCTCCTTAACGAACAATCGGAGGTTCCTTCCGCATCACCTCCGGTTAGTGGGAACCAAAAGGTGCGGATTTTCAAGCGAAGGAAAGTAGTATGCTTAGTCATGCAAACCAGTCACGCATGGGATTCAGGCATTTAGATCAATCCGAGTTGGCTCTTGTTACCGGCGGCAGCCGACTTAAGACCGCCCGCGAAGACCAGGAGTGGCGTGACCGTCATTCGACCGATGTCAGCGTGGTATCGGGTGATGATGTCTTTAAGGGAGCAGATGCCATTTGGTTTTACGACGCAAACGGTGACGGAAAAGCCAGTGAAGGCGAAGTAGTCGATTCCTATGAAAAGGACGGCGTTCACTATAATCCAGAAGCATGGGCGCAAAATGACGCCTTCCATGACTGGGTGGACAGTGACACTAGATGGGCTGACTTGGGGGGCTACATTGACGAAACTCTAAACAATCCTTGGACTTCTCTTGGAACGTTCTTTGATAATATTAGTGATTTAATGACAACCATTGATTTAGACGGGTCCGAATATATCGATTGGAAAACCGGAGGAGCTCATAGGGGCGTCGATGGCTCTAACGATCTTCTTAACGATAGTGACAGTATAGATCCTGTCGAGCCATGAGAGCCAATACCACGCCCCCGACTATGGTCGGGGGCGACTTCCGCAAAATGCTGAGAATTAAGTTCTTCACTACCTTTAGTGTCGGGCTTCTATGTGCCATTTCAAGCATTGTTGTGAATGTTGCAGTAAAGGCATTTTTGATAAAAAGCCCTCACATAGAAATAGAAAATGTAGGCAACATTTCCAATTTCCAGATAATCCACGCATTGAAATATGTTTTTGTTATTTTCATTGGGCCAATATTAGAAACCTTAATATTTCTCGCAGTGTGGCATGTTTCGAAGCATTTTTTGAAGAATGCATCATATCAAGCGGTTTTCTTCGCTTCGATGGTCTCGCTTTTGTCTTGGGGTTTGCATGGCGCAGATTGGATGGCATTAAGTCGAGCTGTTGGATTTTTTTATCTCTCCATTCTATTTATCGTCTGTGCCAATAAGGAAGGTCTTAAGTCCTCTTTTTGGACTACTTCATCTGCGCATATTTTCTGGAATGCACATGTGATGTTTATGAGCTTATGTTATCGTGTATTCTTTAAATCTTAGGGGATCTTCCGTTCAGTGAGGTTTGTGGATGCATGGCTTGAAGTGATTGGCTTATTTGTTGAGCTGGAACATAATCACGAGCCTCCTGATCAGTTCACTGTGAATGGCGGACGATGCGTTCGCCCACCATTCACAGCATCGCTTTGACCAAGGGGGACGCCTTACTCGATAGGATTGAGGTCGGGTCCGTAGGGTGGAGGTAAGGGCAGGATGACGCCGATGGCTTCGATCTTCTGCTTTACGGCAACGCGGTTGAAGTTCGGGACGCTGTTCATGGTAACCATGTCACCGGGGCGCAGTTCGAGCGCCAAGACTTGTGTCACTTGGATCCGTCGCTCTGCTGCTAGAGGATATGTAGGCGCGTAAGACGGTGGGTCATTGGGGACTGTTCGTCCACTACCGCTGTCGCCCCGCGCATTAACTTTGGCGATCCGGCGCTTGATTTCCTCTGGGCTAAAGCCCGAAGCATACAACTATCCAACCACATCCGGCCATGAGCAGGGCAGGTGACTGACTAGCCCGCCAGCAGGGAAGCGCCGCACCAAGTCCTATGAGACGGTATCGGTCGAGTGGCAGAAAACCACCCAGCTTCGGTCATAAGCGGGGTAGGAGCGCGACCCTGAAAGCGGAATGTCGGCTTCGGGCCAAATTGAACATTCACTTTGGCGATCGTGAACGATCGCCTCTGGGTCGACAACTGCCGTCGATCCGTGGAAGGGTGAAGGGCGACCATTTGCCTCTTGTTGCCCCATCGATACAATTGCCAATCGGCACGCTGGCGGTTACGCCAGAACCTGCGCGAAGCTGCATAGGAAACGCCGTATTTGAACGTCGCACGGCAGCTTTTCAGTAATGTGAGCCGGAAAGCTGCCGAATAGTCGCCGTTTAGAGTTTCGGTCGCCGAGAGGCGTCGGAAAGTCGACGATTCCCGAAAGCGCGTGTCGCAAGCGGTAAGTTATCGGGATCTTCTTCTTCTCGAGACAGACGGGATCGAGGAGGGCGCTGCAGGCGCACTGCCGCTATCCAGCCAATCTGACGTCCACGCGATCCGTCACCTCGGTCATCGCGTCGCGAAGTAACGAGGCGTGTGGCACGAGCATTTCCGACTCCTTGCGTCCATCGAGAAAGGCAAAGACGTCGTCTTCGCAGTCCACCTGCATGGAGACAATCATCGGCTCACGCTCGATGCCCCATCGCTTAGGCCAGTCCAATGCATAAAATTTGGCAATCTCGAGGTCCAACGTCCAGCTGATACCCTGCGCAACCTCGTCGATGCTGCCGGTCCCTCCCCGATATACGGTGAGAGGGAATTCCATTGCCTTGAACTTCTCCTGCTCTTCGGAGGTCATCAGGCTCGGCCCCCAGTCTTCGGCGAACTCGTCCATGGTCCAATAGATATCATCGCCCTCGTCGTGCGCGACCTTGCTTACGAAGGACCCGCATCGCCTCCCACCCAAGTATGGTTCGCTTTCCCAAGCTTGTCGCAGTGCGCCGCTGGCCATCGCCCGATTCAGTGGAAGCTCGAACTGCCATGCCTGAATGAGATCGGAAGTAAGACTGCAGCGCGCCCCATCATCGTGGCGCAGGAAGATCGAGATGCCATCGGAAAAGTCCTTATTCCAGCCCTTTGCACCGCGCCTTGCAGGACGTTCGAAGTCCTTCCATTGTTCGCTGATCTTGAACACGCCTGAAACTCCGTCTTACTTGGTTCGAAGGCCGGCCGGTTTTCCTTACCTGTGCCACCCGCCGTGCTACCGGTTTAGGCATTGATGCTGAAGAAAGTGTCACCTCGTCGATAGTTGCTCGGGGAACAGTCGATAGTTGCTCGGGGAACAGGTGCCATCCATTACGCGCGCAGAAACCCCTGATACGCCGCCTCCTCCCAACTCGCCCACCGCCTCAGGTCAGAGGTTCTTAAGATCCTTCCGCAAGTATGCGGCCTTCAAACCATTTGGGATGCGCAATGTTCAGACCCGCCCTGCTTCGCGCAACCGCTGCACTGTTCGCGGCGTGCGTGCCGTCTCTCGTTTCGGCCAACGATATCGAGGGAACCGCCGAAGTGATCGACGGGGACTCGCTCAGGGTTGGAGGCACGGAGGTGCGCTTGTTTGGCGTCGATGCGCCTGAGTTCACGCAGACTTGCTTCAGCAATGGTTCGCCGGTTGCTTGCGGCGTCATGGCTAAAGAGGCGCTGGAGGGCCTGATCGGAGGCGCCACACTGGCCTGCATTGCCCAGGATACTGACACCTACGGCCGCACTGTCGCACGATGCAGCACGTCAGGCGTGGATGTCGGCGATGCTCTGGTGGCATCGGGATGGGCCACGGCATTCCGGCGCTATGGCGATGACTATGTTGCAGCTGAAGCCCGCGCCCGAACATCGCGGTCAGGCATCTGGCAATGGGATTTCCAGCTTCCAGAAGATTACCGGGCGAGCCAGCAGATGGCCACTGAACGCCCGCGCACTGCTCGAACCACTACTAGGGCAAGCGTGGCACCGCGCCGGTTTGAACGCAGTGGCATGTGCCTGATCAAGGGCAACCACTCGCGCAGGGGCGAGTGGATCTATCACCTGCCAGGCATGCCATATTATGAGGAGACACGGGCCGAGGCCTTCTTCTGCACAGAAGCGCAGGCCCAAGCCGCCGGATATCGCCGCGCCATCGTCCGCTAGAAAATGACCGTGGTGAGAGGTGACAGCTCGCTCACTTCAGCACTGCCCTTTCCCTCACCCGCTGGATCGCGCCCCAAGCAATGTGCGCGGCGAACAGTGCGCGCTGTTC
This sequence comes from Erythrobacter sp., assembly GCF_024305245.1. Lineage (GTDB taxonomy): Bacteria > Pseudomonadota > Alphaproteobacteria > Sphingomonadales > Sphingomonadaceae > Erythrobacter. The sequence goes on along the minus strand of NZ_JAMWYX010000006.1, from coordinate 178,678 downwards.
ATTTAGCGGGCAGAATGCAGCGCAGTAGATCACCCACATAGCCTGCGCGTGGAGCGTTGCGCGGCGACGCCAATGCATCGGCGTTGAAGCGGACCCGGGCAAATGTATTCCGAGCGCCAGGCCCGCGTCGGCAAGCTCGTGGTCGTCAACCTCGAAGCCAATGACAGCAGCTGTGTCGAGTTCGCGTGCGAGGAACTGCACATCGGTCGGAGGATCTAACGGTTCCGCGGCGTCGCTCTCGTCCCGCATCCATGGCGCTAATGGCGGATATTGCCGGATTAGCACCACGGCATCCATTGGTATGCTTCGAGCAACGCCCCGAAGGATGTCTGCCTGGTTGTCGGTGGGATCGAAAAAATGATGCTCGATGTCGAACGCAGGTTCGCACCGACCGCTGCGTGTGATCGTGAAGAGTGCCAGCGAGCTTATTGCTGAGCGCGGATCACTCTCGGGGTGGGTGCGGATGATCGACAGGGAAGTGAGGGTTTCGGAGTGAGGAAGGCGTTGCATGATATCGGTGTGTCCTTTGCCCAGGCGCAGACAGGCGGCGCTTCGCGAAGAGGCGTCGCCTGGCATTGCGCTGGACGATTTCTGATGGTGGTGGGAAGAAAGGTGGCAAGGGATGCTGCCTTGCCGGCAGCACCCCTCCCGTTCAGCCAAAGTCGAACGGCTCGTCCGCGAACTTCAGGCGCAGTAGATGTTCGCTGAAGGCTCGCGAGCCTTCGATTGCCGCCATCTCGCCCCATGCCTGCCAGCGGTCGAGGCGATCCGCGATGAAGGCGAACAGCCGATCACGCGCGTGGTCGTCCGGAAAGGTGAGCGTCCACAGCACCCGGGTGAGAGGGATGTTGTTGCCCAATTCGAACCCGATGAGCTTGATGCCCGGCCTGTCTGCAACCGGTTCTCGCACGAAGCGGTATCGCAGCGCCCTGCCCATTGCTTCTTGCGCTGCCATGATCTGCTCGCGCCGCCCGCGGGTTACGCAACGATCTAGCCCGTTCCAGCTGACAGGGAACTCGAGCGGCGCGAGATCAGGGGCATCGAGAGGCCGCGTCGCTGCCAGCATCCGCGCTGCAGCCTCGCCTTCGATCGTCACTTGGCTGTCAGCGATGAGGCCTTGGCCATAGAGCCACGACATATAGTGGCGCTGACCCTCCCAGCTTTCACCAAACAGGTCGGTAACCCACTCTTCGTAACCAACCATCCGGTTCATCTTGGCATGAAGGATGGCCAGGAGCACATCGCATCCGCGGTCGACCGGGCAGATCCCCTTGTCTGGCATGGAAAGGCGATGCGTCCAGAAGTAGTGGCGCAAGCTTGGCCAAAGGCCGCCAACTTCATCGATCACGCCGTGAATGGCAGGGTCGACGCGCAGCCAGTATCCCCACGGAAGGTCAGGATGGCGCTGGGCGGCATACTGGCGCGGATCAGGTCTCCAGTTACGAGTCATGGCGCCCTCCCTTGCGTGGGAGCAACGCCTTGGGTTTGGCCCCAAGGGTGAGCGGCACGCCGTGCCCGCCAGCGCAGTCACCATCGATGCTGGATCCGTGATCGTCGAGCGCGCTCAGCTTGTTTGCAAGCTGCACAACCTGGTCCGCGACATAGCCGATGTCGCGATAGAGCCTTGGACCATCCTCCCGGTTCTTATCGTTGCGAGAGTTTCCTTCGGGCAGGAGGTCGCCGACTTTGTCGCAGGCGAAGCCGAACCACCAGGCATCGGGGGCGCCGGCAGCATCGCTGTCCGCTGCCAATGGCGTGGTCAGATGCGATAGCTGACCATGGCCCACATGACAGATCCGAACCTCAGACGGCTCGTATTCATCGCAGAGCGACGCATAATCGAGACCCTTATGCGGCGTTATGCCAAGCTCGGACGGGATGGCATCACGTTCATAGCACCAGAGCGGATGCGATGAACCAATCGCAACATAGCCCGCAAGTGTTCCATTCCTCTGCCTCAATATCAGGCAGGCGTAGCCGGTGGCAGCGTCTTGCCACGCCACCCTGTCAGGTTCGTTCTCCCACGGCCCCTCTCCGTAGGGTCGGCGTTCCGGGATATTGAGGACCTGCTCAGGTCGGATCTCGTGATCGCCCAGGATTAGACGCTCCGGCAGCGCAAGCGCAGAAGACCGGGGCTTGCTGGGCACCAGGCTGCGGCTTTTGCTGCGGGCGCGGCCGCTTGGTGATTTGGTAGATTTTGGCATTACAAGTTTCCTTCAGACACAAAAAAAGCCGCAGCGTCCGGGATGGACCTGCGGCTGAGTGGCTCCCGGATTGCGGGAGCCGATTGAACTTGCGCGGGTTGCTATGGTGCCGGGCATGCGCAAAGCGCCCGGGCTACATCGTGTGGTGATCAGGTCATGGGGTTCTCCTTGTTTGCTGGCTGGCGGGACTGACGTTCGATCCGCACAGCCTCGGTTTGCTGACTATGCTGCTCGGTAAACCGTGCCTTTCAGACGAGCGCACGCCACCTGCCCCCGCCCCCACGGGGCGAACGCGTTCGGCACGAACTTGCTTGCGGGCATTGCCTTCGCCGCAGCTTCAGCCAGCACGAGAAGGCTGCGATGCGGATGGCTGGCGATGGCGCCGTGGGCGGCGAGATGGCGCAGGCAAATCACGCTGGTGGTCAGCACATCGGCCAAACATTGATCGCGCACCTTGTCCCACGCGCCGCGCTCGACAAGCTGACCGATCTCCTTCGATGGCGTGGGCTTGCACGGAATGCCCACCGCTCCGGCGTATTCCGGGAGATGCGGGAAGGCCGCGCGTCCCGCGACCGCGCGGCACAGATCCAACCGTTGCCGGGCATAGGGACTGAGATCCAAGAGCTGCGACGGCAGCAGCAACCCGTATTCGCTGGCAACACGGCGCAGCACTGCGAGGTCCTTGCCCTCCCCTGCCCATGTAGTCAGCAAGGCATCAGGATGCAGTTCGAGCATGCCGAACAAGCGCTCGGTAATCTCCTGTTCGCTCGCCTCGTCATTCGCCAAAACCGTAATCGATTCTACGTCGGGCACGTCGCATCCCGGATCGAATCGCAAGACAAACCAGCAACAGCACGCGATGCGATGAAACGGCCAGCGGACATCGTCCTCGGCATCCTTGCCTTCGGCGGTTCGGTATCCGCCATGACGCGCGCGATCGTAGGCGAATTCGAGATCAACGAGGACGACGCGCAGCGGGCGGTGTCCCTTGCTATCGCTTGCATGCGACCGGGCAGCGAACTGGCGGGCTTCAAGTTCGAGGGCAGTCTCGTATGCGGATGATACGGCGGTATGTGGCGTAGCCTCAGTATCGTGGAGGCCAGCACTGGTCGTTGTGATGTCGGTAGTGTTCATTTTTCATGTTCCTTGAAACGCAACAGGCCCGCACGCAGCGGGCCTGGTTGGCGTGATCATTGATGTGATGGTTTGGGCTTTGATTCGTGCTCAGCGATAACGCTCAGCAGCGGTCACGGTTTTGGTGGTAGGCGCTGGCAGCAGTTTTTCTTGAAACCATGCCATCTCCGATGATGCTTCATCGAGCCGGACCTGTTTCTGCCAGACCCGCTCCACCACATTCCATCTGTAGCCGCGCCCCCTGAGTTCATCCTTGGCGGCGAACGGCGCGCCCGTGGCTGAGATCAGCATGCTTGGCTGCTCTGCTGATTCCAGCAGCCGCGCAAAATGGCTGCGGACATTTTCGCCATCAGGGTCGCTGCGCTTTTGCTTCAGCAGCCATAGCAGGCTCCAGACGTCATCCCCTGCGCGGTGGGCATTGGCGAACCAGCCATGTTGATTGAGCAACGCCGACTGACCGCGACCATCGCACCCAAGCTGTGCCCATTCGATTTCCGCCATGCTGCAGGCCCACGGCTTGTCGGCAAGCTGCGGATAGCGTTGATCGAACCAGCCAATATCAAAATTTGAATTGTGAGCGGCGACCAGGTCGGCGCGATCGAGCAGCACCAGAACCTTCTCGTCATCGATCGCCTGATTAGCGAGATCGTTATCGCAAAGGCCGGTGAGCTTTCGGATCTGGGGCGACAGCGGGATGCCCGGATCATTGCGCCAGGACCACGGCCCCAAATGCGCAAGCACCTCGCCATCTGGACTTACCCAAGCAAGCAGGATCGCCAGCTCAATCAATTCGTCATCGGCCAGCGAAAGCCCTGTCGTCTCCACGTCGACAACTGCCACGCATGTCGCATCGGGCGGCGTGCCGGCATCCATGCGTGAAAAGGGTTCGGGAATTTTTCGGAAGACGCGGTAGTCGCCGCTTGCTTCAAGCGTGCGCGCGGCACGTTCGAGCTTTTGGTTTGATGATTTAAATTGCATAGAAAGTTTCTCCAAGATTGTGCGTTGGCGAAACCGGCGAAGGCGAAAGCCGAGCGTCTCTGCTCCACTTCCTTTTTTCCTTCACCCTGCCGGCTTCACCCGGCATCTCTTCCCTTCTGCCTCTTGTTGAAAAATTCTCCGGCTGCGCCGCCATCTCGCCTCTTCTGAGCAAACGCGATTCTGCTGCGCGGGCATGCGGCCTTTTCCAACGCTAGATGCAAAAAAGGGGTGCCCGCCGGGCACCCTGTGAACCGATCCTGCGGGATTGGTTTTTCGCGAAATTGGCGATGCGCTGTAAGGCCGGCGCGTGCCGCCACGATGCATACCGTCGATCCGGATTTAGCAGCGATGGTGCTGTGACAGATCGTGTCTCCGCCTCGACCTCGGCCGGATATGGCCCAAAATGGCACCTTAAATGGCCCAAAATTCAAAAATTTTGGCCGCGTGCAACCATTGCTCGCTGACGGTCAAATTGGCCGATTTTTGGCCTCTCGTCAGGAAACGGGGGGTCAGCGGCAGCTGAGGGCCCCGACAGACAATCTGAAAACCCAGCCCGATTGGGCTGCGAACCCAAGCGAAGCGCCCGAGAACGATGGCAGTCGTTCGCAAAAAGAGCTAGAGATTGTCAGAACGCAAAAGCTAAGCCGATCGGACAGCAATCCGCTTGATCAAAAAACAAGGAACGAAAATCTTTGATTTCGCGTGACGTGTGAGCGCAGCGAACTAAAAATATCTGGTGATCCGGGCAAAATTTCAATATTGTCCCGGAACACGTCTTGACCGGGTCAAAGCAGCAATAAGGGTCGAAACGCCGTTGCGACCCTTATTGCGGTATTGCGCCTAAAAAAACGAGTTCGAGGGCTTTTCATAAAAACGTTCGGATTGATAAAAATAAGGGGTTTCCGATCATTTTCTGAAAAATTGATCGGACGAAAAATCGATAAAATTGAGACATAATTCGCATTTTTTCTGATCATTGAAATGACCAGCGAAGCGACCTTTTCCTTCATGCCTTGAAAAAAATTTGTGAGCGGATTTCTTTTTCTGGAATCCGCATCCTAGAATATTGGCATGACACAAAATGGCCCCATCTCCGCATTCATGAGCATTGTCCGCAAAGCATTGGCTGAGGACATGTCTGAAGTTACCTGCGACGTTCTTGCTTATGACGACCTGTGCAGGCAGGCTGAAGAAGTAGACGAGAGCGGAAAGCTCACAAAACATGCCCATCGTGCGCGATCCCGATTAAGGCATCCCTTCCGATTGGAAGAATCGCCCGAGAAGACAAGGAAAAAGGTCGCTAAGCAGGAGCGTGAGCGTAAACGAAAGGTAATGGACCTCCTTTCCGAGGCTGGTCGGGAACTTGCAATCTGGCATGAAAAGCGCAGCGAGCTCGAAGAACTCGACCGGCATGAGGCCACGCTTACACCAGTGGGGAAAAGCCGTGAAGACCACGATCCTGAGAGTGTCTTTGCGCTAGGCAGCCCGCTTCTCGAGAGACTGGGAAAAGCAGGGGTTGCGCCGTCATCCTTCACTCGCATGCCAGACCCAATGATCACGTGTATTGCCGATCTGTTCAAGGCGCACACAAAAGATCCGCACCTCAAGGATCCCGACAATCCTTGGCGCCTGATGGTCAATGCAGGCATCCTTGAGGCACCGCCGCGCGACCTTGATGAAGACCAACAGCGGGTCGTTCTTCATGCCTATGCCCTTCGCTCGGAACAGCAGAAGGAGTTCGCAGCAAAGGCCCGCAGGGACCTTGCGCTGCCCGAAGGGTTCAGTGAGCATTTTCTGTTGGGCGCGTCCCGCATTTCAGATCTCGCACGCGAACTCAGCCAAGGGGAATACGACGCCTACTACAGGTGCGTTGGCCTTCGTCACGACCGGGACATCGAGCTCTTGGGCCAGGTCCTGGGGCTGGATTCTGAAGAGGATCGGGTCAGGCTTTCGGTGATCGTTGACCTCCTTTCAGAGGCATCAAGAGCCATGATGGAAGACACTTCCTGGACCGTTGCTTTGGTCTCGATCAAAGGCTTCATCGATCGCATCCAGCCCCACAAAAGGTATCGAAAAGATTGGGTCAATGAACTGATCGAAGGCTTGCCTGCTTTGGCCGACGAACTGTCGGAAGCCGCTGGCAGCATCGAAGTTTTTGATCGATTTCTGATGCACGGTCTGGGGCTGTCGGAAGCCAAACGCGGCTTCGATGAACGGAAAGAAAAGCGCAAACAAGCGAAGCGCGAGGCTGATTTCTGGGCCGATATTGCCAATGCGTGCGAGCACAACTGGACCTTCAAAATCGAGGATTCCACCGTCATCTACGAAGGGGTTGAATGGTATAGCGATCTTGATGCTGAGGAGTGGACCGGCTCGCGCTGGATCGAAGTGCATGGCCTCCCGCCTGAGCTTGAGAAATACTATTCTTCGCTGAACTCGGACGAGGATGTGCCGACTGAAATCGAGGATATCGAAGTTGCTAAAGACCGACTGACCGAGCTGGTTAGGAGCCTTCGTGAGGAGTGCCGCGGGTCTAACGATGAGGTCAAAAAGGTGGCCTATCAGCAGGCAGATCGCTTGGCCATTATGGGCGGCGGGTTGGACAAAAATGATCGTCCCGTGTTCGTATCCATTGAAGATTTCGACGAAGGATTGGAATATGCGAAAGGCCAGCAAATCCTTTGAAATCGCGTTCTGAATGACGTGCAGTTCCTTGGAAATAGAGGCCATAGGTTCGCGAATTTCGATAATGAGGAAGTAGATTCTGGCAGCGTCATCCACTTTGAAGATGGCCTCAAGGCGGCACGCGCGGCAACGCCGAATGGGCTCGGATCACTTTACTCGGGGCCGCCGATCCGCTGGCGAAAACTGCTGTGGCATTAGCATCGTAGGAGGATCAGGGATACAACTCGGACCCACTTTGAGTTCACCGACAACCTCGATGACGGCGTTTCGTCAGATGCAATAGTTGGTCTTCATTACTGCAATACCCCTCCACTCTTGGCCGCATGCCTTGCGCTGACAGTTCGTCGTAGGCGGCGAGGACGAGGCGGCGGGTGCGGTATTCGCCGTGGCGGGCGATTTCGTTCTTCTGGAGGACGCGGAAGGTTTCGCTGGGGTAGTCTTCGCCCATCACGTCCTTGGGATCGAGGACGTAGCGCAGTTCGTCGCGGGTGACCGCTTCCATGAACTTCTTTGACCATGTGTGATACAAGCTCTGGGCGATGCCTTCTTTGCGGCATGGCTCTGCGATGCTGTCTCGCCGCGCAACCCATCGAGCACGATGCGGATCCTGTCCTCAGCCGAGAAGTGCCGCCGGGTCTGTCGCCGGATGTCCTTGACCACCCGTTCTGCAGGGGCATTGCCAGTGGATTTTTTCAAGGAGGGTTGGGTCTTCATCCTCGTTCTTTCGTCACTACGGCGAAGCCCCAACCCACCTTAAATCACAAACTCAAATCTGTGCCATTGGTGGTAGCGGGGCCCCCTCTTCATGTGGGATCCCAATCTGACAACTGCAGGATGTTCCCACCGAGCTGCTGAAACGCGCGCTGCCTGCATGAGAAGATTATGATCTGCTGATCGTTCGCCTGGCGGTGGAGCGCGTCGAACATCTTTTCGATCCGGTCATCATCGGAATAGACAAGCGCGTCATCCAGGATCACCGGTGCCGCGCGTCCATCTCGCGCCAACAGGCGTGCAAATGCCAGTCGGGTCAGGACAGAGAGCTGTTCGCGCATGCCTCCACTCAACCGATCGACGTCCTCCTGTTGACCGTTGCGGAGGATCGTTTGCGGCAGCAGGGTTTTGTCGTCGAACGTGATCGCGACATCATCGAACAGCAATCGCAGGAGCGGCTTAAGCTCGGCCATAACGGGCTTGAGATACAGGTCGCGAGCATCTGAGCGCGCACTATCGAGTGCAGTCGCGAGCCGTTGCAGTGTGGCCACCTCGGCTTCGAATCCTGCGACTCGCATTTGCGCAGCCTCCAGCGCGTCCTTTGTTTCCGACCATTGCTCTTCGACTGCATCATCGGAACGAGCCTTAATTTGCGCGTTAAGCCCTGCGATCGTTTCGCGCAACTGGCCGATGTTGGCATCGATCCCCTGATCGACCGATACCAGCCGCTTGTGCGCGGCCCGCAGGCTTTCAAGATCGGGCGTTTTGGCGCGCAATGCCTCTGCCTGCGCTTCTGCTTGTTCGAGGTCCTCCGACAGCTTTGCAAGCCGGTCCTGCAACTCCGTTTCCTTGGTTTCCTGAAGATCCGCCGGGCCAAGCAATGCGGCTGTCTGTTGCATCCTCGCCGCCAGCGTTGCAAGTTCTGTCTGGGCACCGACAAACGCACCCTCGGCGCGCTCTCGCACCGGCTCGGCGTCGCGCGCCTTCTGATTGGCCTGCTGGCGGCGGTGTTCGGCATCTTCCAGCACCTGGCGGGTTGCCACGGGATCGGCCTTCAGTTCGATTTCTTCGGCCTCGTCAGGCGTGATCGCGGCGATCTCGGAGCGCAATGCGGGCATACCCTCTGGGGCCAGCACCCGCAGCACCGCCTTTGCTTCATTTATCTGCGCTTCCAGTTTCTGCGCTTCCACCTGTCGCGCGCGCGCTGCGGCAAGATCAGCAACGCCCATTGCTGACAGCAGCGCATCGCGCTTGGCCACCAATTGCTCAAGCTGGTCGTCGCTGCGCTCCGGCTGGTTCGATCGCAAAGCTATCGTGCCAATCCCCGGCGCAACCAGCGTCGCATGGCCGTCATAGCCATGTTCCTGCCCGTCGATCAGCGGCGCACCGTTCATGCTGACCGATCCAGTGTGCCCCGGCTCATAGCGTATGGAAACCGTGGGGCGGGCCGAATCGCGGAGCGTGCGCAGCTGCACGATCTCGACGTCCAGATCCTGAAGTTCGTCGATCGCATCTGCCGGAATCTTGACCTGTGCGAGTTCCGCCTCGGCTGCCTCGATCGTTTCGCGCGCTGTTTCTGCATTTTGCAGGCGCCGTTGCAGTTCGACCAATCGATCCGCTGCCGTGCGCGCCTTTTCTGCTGCATCCAACCGCGCCAGCAGCTGACGCGCTTCGCTGGCTTCCTTCTCGGCGGCCTCGGCTTCCATCCGTGCCGCATCGATTGTGGCGGTCGTGTCCTGGCGCTTGGCGACGGCGTCGTCGCGCTTGAGATTTGCCTTGTGGGTCAAGGCTTCGAGGCTCTTGACCTCGACCACTGCATCCTGGAACCGTTCATTCTCGCTGTGAGCCGCCTGATGTCGTTCGCGCGCGAGCGCGAGCTCCGCCTCGGCAGCTTTCAATCGGTCGGCCAACTGGCGGGCAGTCTCGATCGCGGATTGTGCGATGGTAATATCAGCGACGCGCTTGGCCTTCTCATCGGGCTTTTGCAGTTCCGTCAGCTGCCGCATGGCGGTGGCGCGCTCGTCGAGAGCAGCGCGAAGTTGCTGCACGTCGGCCTCCAGAGCACGCTCTGCAACCGCCAATCGGTCCCGCTCGTCGCACGCGATTGCATAGCGACCGCCCGATTTTGGACGCCCCGTTGGCGTGACCAGTGCATCGAGCGAGATGCTCGTCTTATTCATGATTTCGGCGATCCGGCGACCGCCGGTGACCGCCTCGACCTCTCCCTGCACCGATTCGAGCAGACTGGCCCTGACCTGCTTTTCGTTGTCTTCTTCAGCCTTGCTGCGCTTTTCGATTCCGGTGATGCCTTGCCTCACCCACAGCAGACCGGCCGGGCCACCGGCACCTCCCTGCACCAGATCGCTGATGAAGTTTTCTGCCTCGTCGGCCTGGGCGATCAGCCGTCCGCTGACGAGATCCTCCACCCGTGCTGACTTGCCCGTGTAGAACTGCTTGGTGATCCGATACTGCCCGGCTTCAGTGGAGATATCCGCCTGAACCACCGGAGTGCCGCCGCTATAGGGGCGCAGGTTTCGCACCTCGCCCGCGGTGCTGGTGTGCGGCTGGAAGAATAAAGCGTGCAGCGCCTCGAAGCTGGTCGACTTGCCGAACTCGTTCGGTTTGCACAATACATTGACGCCCTCGCCAATGTTCTCGATCGCTACGCCGCGCCCGGCGAAGCGTTTTACGTTGAACAGCCGCAGTGCCAGTATCCGCATCACGACACCTGCTGAGCAAAGGCGTAAAGACGTGCCAGCGCCGCGTTGGCGACACCCCGGTCTTGCTCGGAACGGCGATCATCGCGCCCCTCGGCCAGCAGGGCATCGGCGGCCTGACGCAGAGCCCCTCCCTTATCGATCTGGTCGAGATCATCGACCTCGCAAACGGTGACAAGCTCGCTGTCTTCAAGTTCAAACCAGGCAAAGTCATGCGCCATGTCAGCAGCGGCATGCGCCAGTGCGGTGCGCGCGGCGAGCCGGGCGTTGCCACTCACCTGAACGCGGGCCAGCGAATGCCTGCGATCTGCAGACGGCAGCAGTTGCGCAAGCGCCTGCACAGGGTCTTCGCCATCGAGCAGGTGCAGGTCCAGCGACTGCCAAACGAAGGTTCCGGTGCGCAATCGGTCGACCTGAGGCGACGCTGACGGCCCTGCGATGCTCACCAGCAACGCCTCTCCGGGTCGGTCATGCTTGAAGCGGTCCTGCTCTGGCGAGCCACTGTAATACGTCCGCGGGTTAACTTCGATCGCGCCATGCCAATCGCCCAGAGCGAGATAATCGAGCCCCGCTTTGACGGCGCGATCGGGGGTAATCACGTCAGACGCGACCTTGTCCTCGGAAAACTCGGTGATCGCGCCATGCGCCAGTCCGATGCGGATCATGCCATCGGCCGTGGCGCAAGCGTCCATCCATTCCGTCAGGTCGCGGCCCGGACGCCGCGTGGTGCAAGGAGCTGGCAACAGCGCTACACCTTCAGCAAGCGCGATCGGACTGGGATCGACCGCCAACACCACATTGTCGGGAGCCTCGTTGCGCAAGTTTGACCACAATTGCGCCGCCTGCAGTGAATCATGATTGCCGGGCAGGATGACCCAGCGAATGTCCTTGTGCTGGGCCATTTCCGCGAGTGCCTGCCGCCGAACGTCTGGCGCAGGTGTCTCCGTATCGAACGTGTCGCCCGCCAGCAGGATCGCGCTGGCACCATGAGAGTGCGCGTCGTCGGCGAGGCGCGCGAGCACGTTGTGCCGCGCCTCGCGCAGACGTCCGGGCAGGTCGCCTGAAAAACTGCCGAAGCGCTTGCCCAGATGGAGGTCGGCGGAGTGGATGAATCGAAACATGGCGTTTATTCAATCCCTGTGCTTGTGGCGGACGCAATGGCGCGAGCGCGGGCCAAGGCCTCTTCCAGCCGTTCGCGTGAAGTAGCGGCAAGCCGGTCTACCCCCAGAAGCCGCGCCATGTCGCGCGGTGCATCGGGCATTTCGGCCAAGCCTTCATTTTCGAGCACCACCGATACCAGCTCTGCGAGCGGAATCTCAGCGATAGCGCGGCGAGCGTCGTCGTCTGCGGGGCTACGGTAAGGATGGACCTGCACCACCGCCCCCTTCTTCCAGATAAACTCGCCAACCGATTCCTCCGTCCGATCACAGTCGCGCAGATGAAGCGCAATCTGATCACGGATCCGTGCTCCGGTGCGCTGCCAGCCATGCGCGCGTGCGATCCGCTGGTAGAGGATATCGGTCCGCAGCGGGCTTTCGGCTTCCATCACAGCATCGACCATCGCGCGCAGGGTTTCGCGATAGGCAAATGTTGCAAAGCGATCAGGATGTGCGGAGAAGCCGGACAGGTCGGTGATGCGGTAGTGCTTTGACGCCTCTTTGGCGGGGTGCGGTTCGTCCACCGGATCGGGCGGCGCCAAAGGCTGTGCCACGCTGGCGACATTGCCGCGTATCAGCATTGCTTCCGGTTCTGACACGTAAGTTTGGGCAGCTTCAGCCACCACCGCATCATGGTCCTCGATGGTATCGGCATCCTCAATCTTTTGCCCCATGTCCCAGTGGCCGGTTGGCAGTGCCTCCGCAACTTGTGCTTCAGCGGCCTGTCGTTCCCGGCTGGCTGCGAGCAGATCGCTCAACTGGCCGTCCAGCCGTGCCGCACAGCCAGCCGCATCGAACCACCAGTCGGTCGACCATACGCGCAATATGTTCCAGCCCAGCCCGGTAAGCACCTGCTCGCGCACCTTGTCGCGATCGCGCGCGGTGGCCGCGCTGTGGTAGGTCGCGCCATCGCACTCCACTCCTGCCAAATATGCACCCGGCAGATCGGGGTGGCGCACCCCAAGGTCGATGCGAAATCCCGATATGCCGACCTGCGGCACCAGCATCCAGCCACTTTGTTCCAGCCGCTCAGCCACCGCTTCCTCGAACGGCGATTCGAAGGTTCCGACCGAGCCGATGTCCTGCGCAGGCAAAGCGATTGCGCCTCGCTCGGCGTAATCGAGAAAGGTCTTGAGATGCTGAACCGCTAGCGCCTTGGTGCGGCTGGTGTCGATCTGATCTGCGGTAAAGCCAGAAAAGACGATCAATTCCTGCCTCGCCCGCGTCACCGCAACATTCAGTCGCCGCTCGCCGCCGTCGCGGTTCAGAGCCCCGAAATCCATCGTCAGCTTGCCCGCAGCATCTTTCCAGAAGGTAATCGAGAACAGGATGACATCGCGCTCATCGCCCTGCACGTTTTCCAGATTCTTGACGATCGTGCCCTCTATGCGGTCTTCGGCGAAGAAGTATTCCAATTCCGGTAGCTCGCGGCGGGCCGCATCGAGCAAATCCATGATTAGCGACTGCTGCTGCGCGTTGAAGGTGATGATGCCGAGCGTTGGGCGCTCCTTCTCGGGCATTTTCAGCCAACTGCGCATCCTGGCAACCGCTTCGTCGGCAACTGCCTGCGCTTCGATACGGTTGGTCCGGCTCTTGCCGCGATCGTAGATGCCATTGGGCACCTTTTGCAACCTCACAGCCTGGTCATCGACTTTCGGCGAGGGGAACGTGACCAGCCGGTTCTTATAATAATGGTGGTTGGAAAATGCGATCAGAGACTCGCTGCGGCTGCGGTAATGCCACCGCAAATCCCGCACCGGAACGCCGGCCGCCTTCGCCTCGTCGAGAATGCTCTCAAGGTCCTTTTCGTGATCGGCGACATCTTCCTCGACTTCGTTCCGGCCGAAGAAATTGGTCGGCGGAAGCTGCTTGGGGTCGCCAACGATGATGGTCTGGCGGCCACGCGCAATCGCGCCGACTGCATCCCAAGTCGTGATCTGCGAAGCCTCATCGAAGATCACCACATCGAACAGCGACTGATTGGGCGGGAAATACTGCGCAATCGAAAGCGGCGACATCAGCATGCATGGCGCAAGCTTGGAAAATGTCTCGGGCATCTTGCCAATCAGCTCGCGGATCGACTGGCTGGGGCGTTGCAATTCCATCTGATGGCGCAGAAGGCCAAGTTCGGAATTGCGGGGCACACCCTGCACCGGCGGCAAGCCATGCGAAATCGCGCCGATCACCCTCGATGCAGCATGCGAGCGCACCAGATCATCGATCTCGCGAAACTCCGTGATCACGTTCTCGTGCTGGAAGCGCCGGAAATCCCGCAGCACCGGGTCGCCATCCAGAACCTGGGGAAGCCACCAGCGTGCATAGCCGGTGCGAAATGCTGACCGGGAGTTATCAGCGTCCACCAGGCCGCCTTCGAGCTGTTCGACCAGTGGAGACAGACCACGCGCGTCTGCACGGTTGCGCACCTGGCACCATGCTGCCCAGTCCCGCAGCAGGTGGCGGCCATCGACCAGCGACTTCAGTTCTTCGCTGAGCCGTGCGAGGCCTCCAGGGGAATCGGTCAAGGATACCCGGCGTCCCGCCACCGCGCTGAATTCTTCGCGCGCGCTGTCAAAGCCGTTTATTCCGGCCAGCAATCTCGATCCTGCCATCAACAGCCGGTTTTTGTCGCCAGAATCGCGCAGGCAGGCCTCGACCGAACGCTCCACCGTTTGGCGCATATCGTCAGTATAGCCGGTCAGACGCAATGCGCGGCGCACTCGCGCAGCTCGCTCCAGGACGTCGGCGACCCTAGCCATGTCGGTATCTAGCCCATCCACGGGCAAGGGGCACCCATTCAGTGCACAGCCGTCGATCGCTGCGAGGCTTTCCTTCATCTCCCGCAAATGCTGCAGGTCTTCCTCCGGCTGTGCTTCACCGCCATCCGTATAGCCTTGGAGCAGCTTACGAACCTTGCGCTTGCCCAATATCGACATCGGCCAAAACGAAGCGTCCGCCTCGCGCCACTGCCGGTCGAGCGCATCAGGATCGAGATCACGCACTGCGCGGGGTGCATAGGCCGCGTCCATCGCGCGTTCGGCATTGCGATAGCGTGCAATCGCGTTGCCCAGGCCATCCAGCGCAGCCTTGCATTGAGCAAAAGCGGGGTCAAACGCGATGGTGAGATCAAGCTCCCTGCCCGCCTCAACTGCCTTGGCCAGCGCAGCCATTTGCTCAATTTCATTCCATGTTGCCGGCTCTGCTGATCGGATGCCAAGCGCCGCCTGATAGGCATCATATGCACCGCCCAGCAGGTCGGTGGCATTTCGCAGGGACTGCGCAGAAGTGAGCATATTTTCCTGCCACCCAGCACTCCAGGCAGCGATGTCGACCGTATCGAGCGCAGGCACTCGCTTTATCGACGCGAATACCCGGCCAAGCTCTCCGGCCAGGTCTTCAAGCTCCAGTAACGTCGCAGCATCATGTGCATCGCGCTGCGGCCATGACAGCTCAGGCGCGCACGCCGCCGAAGCCCTCAGAGCTATTCCCAGCGCCTTGTAGGGCGTCCAGCCATTGGGATAGACAGTGTGCAAAGCCGCGACATAATTGTTGAGGGTATCGCGGCGCAGGCGCAGCCGCTCGTTGCTCGCCACCCATTCGACAGGATCGACGCTCGTTCCATTTTCCCACGCCGCCTTGAGTTGACCGAGGAAGTTCCTGCGATCGGCCTTGTTCGAATGCAGTTCGATACAGCGATCGCCAAGGCCGTGCTCGCGCAGTCGTCTATAGACGACGTCCAGCGCAGCGGTCTTTTCCGCCACGAACAGCACCGTTTTGCCGACAGCAAGGCAGTTCGCGATCATGTTGGCAATCGTTTGGCTCTTGCCTGTGCCAGGTGGTCCGACGATCACGAAGTCGCGCCCCGCAGCAGCAGCAAGGCTGGCCGCCGTCTGCGAGGAATCGGATGGCAACAGGCAGACAATGTCGGCTGGCGCAAAGGCGCGGTCTATATCGGCTTCTTCATGAAATACACCAGAGCTGTCGTCCGCGCCGAACGCCTCCTCGGGCGTGTCGATCAGATGGCGAACCATGCGGTTTTCGCGCAGGGCATCCGTCCGCTCGACCAGATCCTTCCACATCAGGAATTTTGCGAATGAGAAGGTGGAAAGTGCGGTCTCGTCGACAACTTCCATTCCTGGCGCATCACGAACTGCAAGACGCATCAGCGCCAGCAACTTAGGCACATCCACACCATTGTCATCGAGCGGAAGTTCGCCTGAAAACTGTGGCAGCTTCAGATCGAACTCGCGTTCAAGAAACTGCAGTAACGTTGCGTTGAAGCGCGGTTCATCTTCATGATAGCGGATGCGAAAAGGCGAGCTGGCACTGCTGCGTTCGAGCTTGACGGGCACCAGCAACAGAGGTGCGCGATAAGTGCGCACATCTTCCGGCTTTTTCTTCCATCGCAGGAAGCCCACAGCCAGAAAGAGGGTGTTCGCACCGCCCTCGGCAAAATCGTTGCGAACCTGACGATGCAGATCGATCAGACGTGCGTCTAGCTGGGCTGTGTCCAACGGTGAAGGTAATTCGTCGCGTTTCAGCGCCTCAGCGGCAAATTCGCGCTGGATGTCCTTGCCATGCACATCGCGATACAGCGCGGGATCCCGCTCCCCCAATGGGTTCTGCGCGGGAAGCGAAATGATGCGGATGGCCGTCCCGCCCGCCAGCCTGTCTTCCAGAAACGCAGGATCGGTGCAGACGAAAGGGATGGTCTTCTTGGATTCAGGAAAGTTGAGCAAGCGGTTGCGCAATGTGAGGTCAAGTAGCTTGCGTTGCCAGCGATCGATACGCCCCGCAGCGGTTGTCGGCTTCACCTCCACCTCTTCGGCCGCCAGACTAGTGAACGAGGGCATTGCCGGAAGCGGCATTGGGGTCTGCCCGCCATCGTCAGGTCGGTTGTCGTCCCGCCGCGCCGGCTCGTGCGATGCCAGCGGCATGATCCCTCCACTGCGCGCCCGGCGCACATCAATGGCGGCCACAAACCCGTGCGCTTCGTGCTCACCCATCCTGTGATCGAGCGCGCTTTGTGCTGCTTCCAGCGTCATTGCCGGACGGTGGGTGACACCAGTTGTTTCAAAGACGATCAATTCCCGAGATGCCAGTGCCTTGCGCACCTCCATCTGGTCGGGTTCGATTGCGTTTCCAAAAGTGCGCGGCGTCAACCAGACGCCTGCAGCAGAATGACCTTCGAACATCAGGATCACCGGGTTAAGTCCTGCTGCCTCCAGAGCCGCAGCAAAATACAAGGTGGTATCAAGACAAGTCGCCAGCCGTTGATCGATCACGGTTGCCGGACGACGGACCTTCTGACCGCTGCGTTCGAAGCTCGCCGGTGGCTCGGCGTAAAACAGACCCAGCCCCGCGACTGCAGAATAGACTGCAGCCGACAGCATATAGGCGCGCTGCGGCGAGCCGGATTGATAGCCATCCAGTCCGCTCGGGTGCCCATGCGCGACAAGCTGTTCGGCTGCCGCTCGCAAAGTCTGGGCAATACCGGGGTCATTGGGCATCACAAACGCCGGCAGCAGTTGCGCCATATCGGAGACCCCGCCCCATTCGTCGCGAGCCAGCAACCGCACAGGAAAGACGCATTCGTGCAGCACATCACCGTGGGATGAGAGCGACAAACGAATTTCGCCGCGTTCAGCCTCGTTCAGCCCAGCGAGATAGTCAGCGTCCAGCTCCACTTTGCGATCGGCTAGGGCGAGGCTATCTCCCGAAGCGAGCCGGTCGATGGTCCAGATTTTGGGGCGCAGAAAGGCCGGCGAGGACGTCAGCGAGAGGCGGCAATCATCGAACTGCCTTGCAGTCACATTATTGATTGTGATCGACCTGACAACCGGAACGGCGTTCTGATAGGATGCATAGGTGAAACTGGCAGCGGCGTCTGCGACCACCTGTGGAGTCAGTGGATTTGGTTCGTCATCTGGACGCTGCAAGGGACCGGGCTGTTCAAATTTTTCCATGCGGAGCCTTTCGATCGAAGTAGCCCATCTAGCGTTCAGGATATTAAGAAGCGGATATCTCGTTCCATCTCAAGTGAATGCTTCCATCAGACCAAAGTAACCATTTTCGCATGTCCGTCGTCAGAACATTTGGCGCAACTCGCGGCGTAGATTAATGGAAAGCAAATCTCGTCGGTGGGTTGATGTTAGGCGGCGAGCTTGCGGTGTCGCAAGCGCCGATGTTCGATGGTCTGTCGTTTGATCTTTTCGCGCTGTTTGATGATGGCAGGCGCCCTGCCGAAGTAGACATCGGCGGGAGTAGGCTCTCGTGGTAGCGCTGGTGGTTGTAGTGCTCGACGAGCGCCTCGATCTGGGCCTCGAGGTCGCCGGTCAGGAAGTAGTTTTACAGCATGATGCGGTTCTTGAGGGTCTGGTGCCAGCGCTCGATCTTGCCCTGGGTTTGCGGATGCATCGGGGCGCAGCGCACATGGCTTCTCCGTCGACCAGTAGGGGCACATCGCAGAACCGATTTGTCAGCCTTACGGTGGCCAGAAAGTCAGACGCGAACTGTGCACCTTGCTGTGCACTTGACTGTGCTCACATTATGATTCACAAACCGATGCAATTGGAAAATCATTGGAAATGCTGCGGATTTTCTGAGCTTCTGCGTAAGGTTGATGATCCGGTCGGGAATCCTCTCGTCCCGACCAATTTCCCAGCGAAGCATTGAAAGAGAACGGCACCTAACGTCTGGTTGATCGGCGTATCACACTCGTGGAAGGTGTCCGATCAAGCGCGTGAAGAGCGGTTATGCTGCCCAAAGCTCTGGTTCGGCCAACGAGCCAAACATAGCCAGCCCGTGCGCAATCGAGGTGAGTTCCCCGCCCGACGCAATCCTTTCCGTCCCAAAGCGTCTGTCGAAGACGCTACGCACAGCGGGGATCAGCGAGGAGCCACCGGTTAGAAACACGCGGTCAATCTCCTCCGCAGCGATACCGGCCTGCAGAAGTGCGCGGTCGAGTGCCTGTTCTATGAGAACCAGGTCCGGGGCAATCCATGCCTCGAAGGCGGCTCGCTCGACCTCGACAGCGATTGTCAGCCCGCCGCCATCAAAGCGGAACGTGGCGCTGTCATGGTCCGACAGCGCCCGCTTCAATTGCCCGACTGCATCATAAAGCGGATAACCTTGCTCATGTTCGATCAGCGCTATCAGCCGCTCGATCGCTATGGGATCCACAGCATTGCGCTGTAGGCGCCGCAGCTCGTCGAGTGTCCGGCGGTTGCGCATCAGCGCGAGCCGCGACCAGTCGGAGAATTCCGAAAACCAGCCGTTCGGAATATCCAGAAGCTTGTCGAACGATCGGTATTGACCGCCCTTCCCCAGCATCGGCAGCACCAGCCGGTCGACAATGCGCTGGTCAAAGCGATCACCGGCAATCCCGATCCCAGACGAGGCCAAGGGCGTGCAGCGTTGCGGCGCGCGAGGTTCTGCGATCCGGACGATCGAGAAGTCCGTCGTCCCGCCGCCAAAGTCGGCCACCAGAACCGTAGCGGGCTCCGTAAGCCGGGTCGCGTAGCTGAACGCCGCGCCGAGCGGCTCATAGACGTAGTGGACTTCCACCCCGAACTCGCTGAACATCGCCTGGTAACGCTCGCGCGCAAGATCGCTGTCAGGCTGGGCGCCGGCGTATTCGACTGGGCGCCCCACGATCACCCGGCGGGGACGTTCGTCCAGCTTCCCTCGCGCGTGCGACACCAGTTTGCGCAGGAATAGCTGGCCCATATCCTCAAAGCGGCATGGCCGGTTAAAGATCAGCGCCCGTTCAAAGGACGGGCTCGCCACCACCGACTTGAAGGACTGAACGAAGCGGCAGTCGGAGGGGCTCTCAAGATATTCCTCGATCGCCCATGGGCCAGCCTCGCTGGCAATCCCGTCATCCTCCCAGAAACACAAGGCGGAGCGGAATGTTGCCCCGCTCGTTTGCATGGATTGGAATTCGATCAGTTCGGACCCGCCTGCGCCGTCCGCTAGCGC
Organism: Erythrobacter sp.; assembly: GCF_024305245.1. Taxonomy (GTDB): domain Bacteria; phylum Pseudomonadota; class Alphaproteobacteria; order Sphingomonadales; family Sphingomonadaceae; genus Erythrobacter. Next base: position 159,115 of record NZ_JAMWYX010000006.1, on the reverse strand, counting down.
AGCGACGGTATTAGTGGTGCCGAAATCCAGGCCAATTGCCTCGATCATGTCGAACTCCGTTACGGGTGGGAAGGGGGAATGACCAGTCCCGAACGCCATGTCGAAGATTTCCAACCGGCTCAACCCGCAGGCCAGATCATCGTGCCGTCTTCTCCTGAACAACTGGAACCAACGTAATCTTGTTTCCAAAATCACGGACCAATGCATCTATCAGAAATGCCCGGTGATCCGCTCCGACGACAAACACCACGCGGGTCTCTGGGGACTTCCGATCCAGCAGGGATTTGATCACCCGCGAGGCGTTGCGGGCAATTTGCCGATCTCGCTCGGCGTAGAATGCGCTCAGTGGCGCAAGTGGTGTGTCCCTAAGCTCCACGGACAGGGCGTGATAATACTCTCGCGTTGCCTTATCGTAGCGCCCATCGTTGAGCGATGCAGCCGTTGCGGACTGAATAATCTGCTGCTGCTGCCTCTGGGCGGCCTCGACTTGCGGCGACCGAAGATCCGGCCGCTTGCTGAGATCGCGCTGCAAGCGCTTGATCTCGCTCTGCTCGCGCCAATAGTCCACCGGAATCGCTCGACCCTCTAGATCGTGTCCGAGCCAGTCTAGCCCGGTCGCGCCCGATCCATAATCTCGCGCCAATTCTCGCATCTCCAGCGGATAATTGGCCGCAAGATAGTTTGCGTCGCGATGCATATCTTCGTCGCGGATCTCAACTCCGACCGCATCTGGAGCGAATGCGCGGACAATCGTGTAGAGATCGTCATACGAATAGCGCGGGTTATCGGCATGGGCCGAATGCAAGGTCGCTATCACCATCACGTTGATGGGAGGCTGAGCGTCTGCGCCTGTGCGTCCGCTGGCCGACATGCAGCCGGAAAGCATGGCCATCGCGGCAAAGCATGCCAGCGCAATCGTGAGGATCCGGCAGTTTGACATCGCGTTCATACGCACTTTCCTCGCGCAATGCAGGCATGGAGCGCCGGGCAGACCTTGCCCAATCTGGGACATCACCTCGGCTGGAGCCATACGCGGCGCTTGGGAAAATCGGTAACGATGATGAACTCGCGGAGCAAACTGACACCCACATTGGCATGAACGCGGGCATCAGCGGAGACCTGCGCCCGGACATTGCGGAAGGTTTTTCCGGCAATCGTCAACTCCGGCACATAGACCACTGGCCGCGATACCGCTCCGCCGATGCCGCCCCCTTCCTCCGTGCCGACGGGCGTAAGCGCCAGCTGGGAGGCTAGCGTGGAAGAGATCAGCAGGTCCGAGCCGTTGCCGAGATCGAAATCGGCCGCCTGTTCCCCGGCGGCTCCAAACCCGACCTTGATGGTCTCGATCCCGTGCGCAGCCGTAAGATCAAGCATGATACCTTCCGGCACGGCAACGTCGTCCAGCCATTCTATCCGCCGGCCTTCGATATCGACGAGGACCCGATTGGCATCGAACAGCTCGCGCCCAAGGATCATGGGAAGCGGGGCGTTCAGAAGACGCGCGCCCACGTCCGACAAGTCCATGATGGCAGCCGTCGAGATCAGCAGGTCGCGACCCAGTGCCGTGACGCTGATATTGTTAACGAGTTCGGCGCGGGTGGTGCTTGCGCCGGTTCCTCTTGCCTCGACTGCGGCACCCTTGCCGAGCCGCAAGTGCCGGGCGGTAGAGGTGTCGAAAATCGTCACCTCAGCACCGCTGTCGACCAGCGCCTGAACCGGCTCACCGTGGACTTCGACAGATAGGAAAAGGCGATCGCCCCGGACTTCGAGGTCTTCGGCGTGCAGGGGAACTGCGAAAAGCGCGGCAAACGCCGCAATCAGATAACGTGACATCCCGCAATCATGCATGGTGTGTTAGTAAGTTGGCACACGTTCTCGACCGATGAACAAGCGGCACTGACAAACTGCTCTCGCTCGGCGTCGCACTGGCTTGTATTTCCACCTCCTTGCTACTGCCGAGCCACGAACCGCTTTCAGGATGACAATATTGGGTTCGATCCCCGAATGGCAGGAATTTTCAGAAGGGAGCGCAAGCTGCCATGTCGCTTCCGGGAAGTGGATGGCACGAGGTTGGCGGGATGCGGGTGGACAATTGCCAAGCATAACGTTTCATTCAGCTGATGCCGGCCTTGGGCGGCACCTTCCCTATCGGCTGTTACCAAGATAACTGAAAGCGCCCTCCCACGCGCCAAAGCCGAGCAATATCCGGCCTGCCATCATCGCCATCAGCAATCCCAGCAGGAACACCCAGACCAGCATGATGCCGGTCGTGATGCGCCAGCTTTTCGGCGGCAGGCCCTGAAACAGAAATGTCGCGATGCCCGCGACATTCACGCACACCAGATTGATGGTGAACAGGAACATCGCACTTGCACCCGCAGAGAGGTATCCTGCGCCGGTATAGATGCCCGCTGCGGTCAGCGGCGGCACCAGCGCAACCGCGATCATCACGCCCACTAGCGCAAGCGATGCGCCGCGACTGAACGCCAGCACCCCGGCCGCGCCGCACGCAAGCGCAAGCGCAATATCGGCCGGCTGAACCAGCGTGCGGTTTCGCAATTCAGAGGTGGACGGTTCAATCGTCAATATCATGCCGATCACCATGCCCGCCACGATTGCTAGCGCACAACCCAGCGCCAGTGTCGCAAACGCCTGCCGGCCCAACTTCCAGTCACCCACCGTCGCCGCCAGTGCCAATCCCATTGTAGGGCCAAGCAGGGGCGCGATAATCATTGCGCCAATCACCACAGCAACCTGCCCGCTGCGCATTCCAAGTCCGGCAATGATCGCCGACAAGGTCACCGTCAGCACAAAGGAAGGGCGGACGTGCAAGCTTTCTGCAATGTCATCGTAAAGCTCATCAGTGCTCAGTCGATCGCGGCTGAAGAAGCGCTCCAGCCATGTGGGCGGCGCCAAATCGCTCGTCAGCGGCAGTTCGGTTGCCGGGCTTTCCTCAATTGCAGGCAACACGGCTTCCAACTGCGCAACATGGGCCGTGAAGGAAGGCACAGCGGCAAACGCATCCTCCAGATCGATCAACAGACGTTCAGTGTAGCGCTGCTGGACGATGCAGGTGTATTTCTCCTGCGCGCCCGGAAGGGTTTCGCGCCAGAACCGTCGCGTATGACGCGGTAAAATTGTTTCCAGCTGCGCGATCTGATCTTCCGGCAGATATATTTGGACAAGCCTAGCTGACATTGATCCCTCCACCCCGATATGATCGATTGCCCTTGATGTAAGGGAACCTGACCATTCGAACCAGTGCGGTGGCCGTCCCGGCCTTGTGGCAAGGTGATATTGATTTGGAAGGGTGATGGTGAAAACCAGCTTTGGTCTCAACATCGAGCTTTTCAGCCCATCAATAGGCCCCATGGTCCATCGACCACGACGGGGTCGCTAGCTGCCAGACCGCTTTTGGCAAAAAGATCTTCGAAGCTGCCCGGCAGGTTTTGTGATAGCGCTGGCGGGCCGGAAGTGACTGATGATGGATGGAAAATCGAAATCCCGCCGCCCGCGAAGTCGATGCTGGTCAGTTAACCTCCTCGCTCCACGTCTAGCCCTGATGTCCAGCGCCGGGTCGCAAAGATCCCAAATAGCAGCGTAAGCAGCCCTAGGTTGAGCGCAGCATGCCAATAATCCTTAAGGGAGCCGCCCATCTGGTTCAGGCCTACCATCAGTTCCAATCCGGATGTCGTCGGAAACAACCGCGCAAGTGCCACCAGCACCGTTGGCGTCGCTTCGGCTGGCCACGAAAGACCGGCGAGAAAAAAGAGGGGCAAGGAGATTGGCAGCACCAGTTGCAGTGGGCGTTCGCGCGTAGGAAAAATGCTGGCCAGCGCGAGTGCTGCCGCAACCGTGGCGGCCACGAACAAGATCGCCCCGATTGCGACATCCAGTAAAGGTGCTGCCGCGCGCGGATAGTCGTGCCACCAGAACACCATGCCGACAAACCAACCCACATCAAGTAGTCCGATGAAGCTCGCCGCCAGCGCGATACCCGCCAACTGCCGCCGCGTCAGCCGCAGGTCGGGGCCAATGCGTTCGCGCGCGGTGCCTGCCAGCAGGGCAAGTCCGAGCAACAGGCTCTGGTGGATGATGACGAAGGCCACACCGGGAAACACCGCTGCCCCATATCCTTCGCGCGTATTGAACAGCGGCCTTGGTTGCAGCGCCAGCGCGGGCGGTGCCGGCGGTCCGGCGGCACGGGCCTGTTCGCGGGCTGCCTCACGGCCCGTCCGGCCGAGCGCGACGCCGATCCCGGTTAACGCGCTGGAGGCCCGCAGCAGGTATGCCCCATGCCCGATCAGCACCACGGTGCCAGTCTTGCCGCTGGCGATATCCCCCCCGAAGCTTTCGGGAATGATGAGCGCAGCCACGGCCTGCCCATCGGCCATCCAGCTTTCGGCAGCGGCGATATCGGGCAGGCTGGCGACAAGTTCGGTCTGTTGCGCGGCGCCGACCCGAATGACGAGATCGCGGCTGGCCGCGCTGCGATCCTGATCGACCACCACCACCGGGGCCCGCACCACGACTTCGCCGGTGTAGGCGCTGGGATAGAAGCCAGCATAGATTAAAGGCGCGGCAAACAGCAGCAGGGCAGCGGCGCGATCGGTCATGATCGCAGCAAAGAGCGCCCGGAAAGCTGCCCACATCAGCGCCGTCCCCAACTGTCTGGGTCGCGCGCCGCGCGTAAATACAGGATCGCGCCAGGAACGGCCGTTACGAGAGCGATGCCCAGCATCGCCAGCAGCGGCGCAGCCACCGCCATCGCGCTGCCTTCGGCAATCCAGGTTCGTGCCAGCAATCGAGCGAAATGCGTATAGGGCAATGCACCCGCCCAGACCCTCGCGAAGGCGCTGGCCTGTTCCAGCGGGAAGATCGCCCCTGCAAAGGCAAAGGATGCGCCGGCATAAAGCCCTGTGATTGACAGCGACTGGCTGAGTGTGCGGGTCGCCCCTAGAAGAAGCACCGCCACCCCGAGATAGGCAAGATACATCGCCGCATATCCGGCCATGAAAAGCGTGAACGATCCGGCGAATTGCCAGCCGCGCACGCCCGAAAGCCAGAACGTCGCGAGCAGACCCCAGCCCATAAACACAGCCAAATAAGGCGCGGCCTTGCCCGCCAGCGCGGCGACGCCGGGGGACCATTCGCGGATACTGCCGTCGCGCAACTCGCGTCCGAACGCTGAAACGACAGCCAGCATGAACAGCAGATGCAGCAGCGCCGGGTGCAGCAGGCTCACCAACTGCAATTCCTGACTGGCGGGCGCGTTCCAGGCAATTGCCGTCACTGCGCGCACAGGCGCCGGGCGCACACTTCCGGGTGCGGCAATGGCAGCAATCCATTCCGTCGCCAGTCGTGCATTGGCAGCATCGACGATTGCACCGGCCTCGCGCTGAACGGCCGCCGCAGCGGCGGGATAGCTCGCATTGAAATACAGGATCAGCGGAGCCTCCCCGCGCAGGGCGCGCTGCGCTGTATCGGGCGGCACCAGCAATGCGGCCTGCGCGCGCTTGGCGCGGATCATCTCTTCGGCTGCGGCGAGATCGGGCACCCTTCCTGCCAGCGCAAGGCCGGGCGCAGCCTCGATCCGGATCGCCAGATCGCGGCCGATCATAGTCTTATCCTGATCGATCAGCAGCACCGGAAGATCGCGGATCACGCCGTCCGAAAGTTGCCACGCGATCGCGCCGCACAGAAGCAGGGGTAGCCATGTCAGCAGGGCCAAATCCCAAGGGCTGCGCGCCAGAAACCGCCATTCGCGCGCCATGCTCGCCCGGAACGCAGCAGGGCGGGTCATTGTGGCCAGTCGAACAGCACCGACATCCCCGGTCGCAGCCCCGCGACGGGCTTGACGGGCCTGAGCCGCACCTCGAAGCCCTTGACGTCGAAGCCTTCCGATTGCCGCGTGGCCCGCCAGGTCGCATAATCGCCCGCAGGAGCGATGAAGCTGACCTTGAACCGGCTTGCTTTGCCGCCGAGCGCGGGGATGATCCCGGTGAATTCGGCACCCATCTTCGCGTCCTGCATCTGGCCTTCGCGCAAAGTCACCGTCACCCACGGGGACTGCGTCTCAGTGAGCAGCAGCACCGGATAGCCCGCGCCGACGATTTCACCCGGTTGCGCGAGGCGGCGACCGACTTCCCCGTTGGCAGGTGCGACAATTCGGGTCTCGGCGCTGGCGGCCGCGACTTCGGCGGCTGCACCGCGGGCTTGATCGGCCTGAGCGACCGCGGCCCGCCGGTCCTCGACGCGCGCGCCTGAGCGGGCGGTATCATATTGCGACCGCGCCGCGCGCTCCGTCTGTTCGGCGGCTAGCATGTTGGTGCGGGCCTCGTCGCGCTTCTGCCCGGCGATCACCCCTTCATTGGCGAGACGGTTAATCCGTTCAAAGGTCACGCGTGCTAGATCGGCCGCTGCCGCCGCCCGTCGCCACTGTGCTTCGGTCGCGGCGATATCGGTCGCGCGCGCACCGGTGCGGGCTTTGTCGGCCTGCGATTCGGCCGCCTCCACCGCCGCTGCGACCTGCCTTTCCTTGGCATCGACTTCCGGACTGTCGATCCGGGCAAGCAATTGGCCGGCGACCACCGCCTCGCCTTCATCTACCAGCACTTCGGCCAGTCGCCCTGTGACCTTGCTGGCGACGCGGTATTCGCGCGCATCGACAATTCCTTGCACCTGCCCTTCTTGCGGGCTCCATGCCAGCCAGAGACCGAAGGCGACAATCACGACCGCCAGCGCCCCGAGCGCGGCGCCCCACCCCCGGCTGAGCGATCGCGTTTCCGGCTGGGGCTGTGTTTCAGTCGCTGCCATGCTGTTCCTGTTCCTGTGCTGGGCGCGGCAGAAAATCGGGCAGGCGATCGACCTGGCCGCTGACCTGCAAAAGCGACACCAGCGCCTCGAGATATTCGTGCGCCGCCCGTGCTTGTTCGACGCGCACCCGCCCCGCAGCAAGCTGCGCGTCGGTGACATCGCGGCTGGTGCCTTGCAGTTCGCGGAACGAAAGGTCGGCGACGCGCAGGGATTCGTCCGCAGCAGCAATCGTGCGGCCATAGAGCGCATGGCGTTGCCGGGCCGAAAGCGCCTGCGCATGGGCGATCCGAACCCCGGTTTCAATCTGGACCTCCGCCTCGCGCACCCCGGCCTCGGCCTGATCCTGTGTCGAACGCGCTGCGCTGACGGCGGACCGCCGCCCCATGCCCGAGGCGATCTTGTATTTGACCCCGACCCCGAAGATGAAATCGGGATCGGTTACCAGAGTGTCTTCCCGGTCGAGATTATACTGGGCCAGCGCATAGACATCCGGCCGCAGCGCCGCCTTTTCCGCCGCGACCCCGGCGCCTGCCAGCTTCACATTGGCCTCAAGCCGGTTGAGGCCCGGGTGATTTTCCATTGCAGCGAAAAGGAAGTCATCAAGCGGCGGCAGCGGCACGTCGGGAACCGCAAGCGGGGTGGTCGGCTGCACGGGCGCCGGAGCGCGCAGCAGGCCCGCGAGCGCGATCTCGGTGGAGGCCAGATCAGCCTTGGCTTTCTCCGCCTCGCGCAACGCCTCCTCCAGAGCAGCTTCGGCCTGGAGCCGCTGGGCGGGTGCAATCTGCTGTTCGCGTTCGAGAGCGCGCGCGGCGCTCACGTGTTCTCGGATGCCGGCGACCACATCCTGCCGGATTTCCAGCGCCTGCGAAGCCAATTGTCGCCCGAAATAGGTATTGGCCAATTGCGCCAGACCCTGTTCCGACGCCTCGTTGCGATTGGCTTCCTCAATCGCAAGGCGGCTCGCCGCGCTGGCGCGGGCGGCATCCATCTTCCCACCCGCATAGATCGGCATCGTGGCGGTGACGATCGGACGGGACACAAAGCGGCGGATGCGGAAGCGCAGCGGATCGGCAATGCCGAATGCATTGGCCACCGGTTCGAGCGATCCGAGCGGCAAAACCAGCGTCTTCTGGAAATCCAGCACCTGTGCTTCGACGTCGACTTCGGGCCGGCCCAGCGTGCGGGTAGATTCCCGCCGCGCCTCGGCTGCCTGCACTGCGAAATTGGCCGCGTCGATTGCATCTGATCGGTCGAGAAACCGCGCCTGCGCCTCAGCATAGCTGAGCGCCAATCCGTTTTCCTGCGCAGCAACGGTGCCGACGGAACCAACGACCAAGACCGCGACCAGCCACACGCTGAGCATCCTTGCCGCATTTGGCATTCGCATCTCCATCGCCGGCAAGCATGTCAGTTGCGTCATCTGGCAGCCTCCGCGCTATCCGTCTGGCGGACCGAACCACATGAACGCGCTAGCCATAGTTCGGCCGAAAAACCTCAACGCATTGGCGCCCCCGTTGTGCCACGGGGCTGAGCAATCGGCAATCCCGCCGATCCGCTTGGCGCGCATATCCTATCTGTTGAATACCAGCGCGTGGATGACCCGGAACCCCGTCATGGCCGCGCGCGCCTGGATGAACGGCGGCATTGGGGTCGAAACCTGAATGGCAGGAAATCGCCGCAATTGTGAAAAATCTGCCTTCCAGGTTTTGACCCAATTGCCGACTCTACGGTCTGATGCCATTTACTTCGAGAGGGTCATGGTCGGTGGGGGTAGAATTGGTATTTGAACGTCTCATCGCCCTGACTGAGCGGCACGAACGGCTAATATCTTTAATCGGCGCTGGTTGGTTCGCGTGCGGATGTGCGGTCTATGCCAAATTCATCATGCTGCCGGACTTGCCGTTCCTGACCGACGAGGTCGTTCTGTATTCCGGCGCTGCCTACAATGCGCTATGGTTCGGCTTCGGGCGGCCAGCAGCCGAGCGGCACAAGAAGTTGAAGGCTAATCCCGAATAACCGCTTTCAACCCACACCTGTCATTCGCGGCTGCCTGATTGATCGCCCGCTTCTGCTCGAAGCCGCCAAGCCGCTTTTGTTACTCGCTCTCGATCTGCCCGCGTCGTTCCAGTCGGCGGGCGATCAGCCAGAACATCAGCGCCCAAGATGCACCCACCGTCCATCCGGCGAGCACGTCGGAGGGCCAGTGAACTCCGAGATAGACACGGCTGATGCCGACCGCGAGCGTCAGAAGCACCGCAAGCACCAGAAAGTATGACTTGAGCGCCCTGTTGGGCTGGACCCGCACCAACAGCGCAGCCAACGTCAGGTAGGTCACCGCCGCGAGCATCGAATGGCCGCTCGGGAAGCTCGATGTGTAAACGATCGATCCGTGCGGGACGAGGTCGGGACGCGGCCGATCGAAACCCTGCTTGAGCAGCGTGCTCACGAGCAGGCCGCTGCCCACAGCCGCCAGCATCAGCCACATAGCGCGGCGCTTGCCGTTGAGCAGGAAGTAGCCTGCCACAGCAAGTGTCAGGAGGGTTAGGACCCCGACTCCGCCCAACGCGGTGAAGTCGCGACCAACCTCCTCTATCCAGCCCGGCCCGATCGGGTCGGAGATGTCCTCCGGGTTCCGCAGCGCCAGGAGCAGGCGGGTATCGAGTGCGTGGCTTTCGCCCTCAAGCACCGCTTCGGCAAGTTCGATAAAACCCCAGATGGCCGCTGCGATCGCGGCAAGTCCCGCGAGCGTCCAGAACTGGAACCGTTCGCGCCAGACAAGGAAATGATTGCTACCTGTTTGCACCGGCACATCAACGCGCCCCTCGCCCGGCTTGTTCCACGATCCTCAGTTCGGAGGTGAATGTGCGTGGGAAGAATGCCGTCCACATCACGCAGATCCACAGCTGCTCTCACGCGAGGGAGAATGAACGAAAGCAGAGACTGACGGCGTCTGCGAGCGGGACGGATCGGTGAAGGTTGATCTTTCCGATAGCGCCTTCGCTAGGCCCGCGGGTGACGATTTGGCGGCATAGCAAGCGTCAGCTTTTGTCGCACTATGGATTTGTCAACGGCGACTGCAACTGGGTGGGGAGCAGACGTGCCCGAAATTTACGCGGCGACATAAATCAGTCCAAGGCCAGCAAGCGCTGAAAATGGCGCAACTGCTCGAACAGCGGCGGGTGCAAGGCGGTCGGCCCACCAGCATGCGTAGTCAGCGTGCCAGCGGAGCGGAAGGACAAGCAGAACCAGCGAAGAGAGCACGATGAACCATCCTGCGACCTCAAATGTCTGCGGCAACTTTGACGCGGGAGCACGTAGAAGCAGTGCCAGCCCCCCGCTGAGGCGAAGCCCCTGCTCGAAATTGTTGATCGTTCGAGTTGATGCCGTGAGGCTTAGCACATGCAGGGTACGCTCCGGCCGCAAAGCCATGAAGGCTCCCGTGCCAATCAACCACAACCCAGCCGCTACGCTGCCGACCAAGCCTAACAGTTCCATCAATGAACTATGCCATCGGCGTGAATGTCTGCACAGGGGTCGCTTTCAGAATGTCGGCTGCTGGCGAAAAACCCCTTGAAGCTGCCCGGCGGCTTTCGGGTCTGCCCACCGACCCCGCTCATGACCGGGGTTGGGTGGACTTCGGAATGGCAGCAGTCGAAGCCTGAATCAGGCGAGCGCATCTTTCTGACGGAGAAGGCGTGACCAACACCAGCACACAACCCAGCCGACAGAAGTCCAAAGCACTGCATCTTGCGCTCCCTCAACTCCCCAAACGAAAGAGCAGAAGCCGAACGCCAAAGTCGCGCCAATGAACATTGGATAAATCACTTCAAGCCGTTCGACTAATGACATATTTGGCTCCCCGCTTCCTGGTCGATGGTGTCCAGATTAGCTTGGATAAGCAATGTCTTCAACGGGGTCGATTTCAGAGTTTCAACCTCCCGCGAAAAGGCGGGTGAAGCTGCCCGGCAGATTTCAGGATCGCGGAGGGTGGTTGGGCATGACCACAGCGGCCTAGGAATTGGACATCGGCTGCCGCTGCCTTATTGTGGATCACCCTCGTCACTGTGTCGCAGGAGAGCGCAATGGTGGAGCAAAAAACGAAGCCTGACGGGTCGAGTGTGGAAGAGTTTCTCGGCAGCGTGCAGGACGACGCACGGCGCATCGATGCTGAGCGGGTCTGCACAATGATGAAGCGCGTGACAAAGGAGGAGCCACGGATGTGGGGCGCCTCGATGGTCGGTTTCGGCAGCTATCGATACAAGTATGAGAGCGGGCGCGAAGGCGAGTGGTTCATTACCGGGTTTTCGCCGAGAGCGACCGCGTTGACGCTTTACATTATGGGCGGCTTTCCCCGCCATCAGCCGCTGATGGATAGGCTCGGAAAGCACAAAACCGGCAAGTCGTGCCTCTACGTGAAACGGCTCTCCGATGTGGACGAAGAGGTTCTCGAAGAGCTTGTTCGAGAATCTGTGGCATATATGCGCGAGGCATATCCGGCGCCGTGATCTCTTCGCGAGATCCTCCGAAGGTCACGGCCGATGGTGGATTGCTGCCGTCAGCCGCGGACCGCCTCAACCCAATTTATCCGGGTAATCAGCTCGTTCTTCCCATAAGCCATCATTCGCGTCCCTTCTGCAATTTCCGATCCAGAACGGCGGGCGCCTCATTCCTCGTCGAGCAGCTCCGCCGCATAAGGAGGCGTGCGCCAAGCTGTCGCTATGTTGGTGGTCTGGGTCATCAGGCCAATCATGAAATAGCCAAGCGGTAGCCATTCCTTTGCACTTTGGGGAAACCACATCCCGTAATCAGCAAAGATTCCCAATAGTAAGCACCAGATGGCCGCCAGAAGGCTGGTCGTGTAGCCGCCAACGGCCGCCGCTTCGGTCGCGAGAGCGCGTTCCCGTTCGTCTAGCGGCTCGTTGCCGCCGTGCTTGGCCCTGACGATCAATGTGTGGGTGGTCGACCAAACCATTGCCGCGAACACCAGCTGTTGCCCGGCCTTCACCCCGTTTGCCACCGCGACCAGTCCGGCGATGGCAACCAGCACGAGGAAGGCGTTGACAATGATCGACATCAACGGCCCCGTCAGCGCCAGATTGCGCGGCCGCTTGAGTAGCTGCCTGATCCGCTCTGCGGTTTCGTTCTTGCCGTAAGCCATCATTCGCGCCCTTTCTGCAATGCCTGCGAGAGCGAGGGGAACGGTTCGAATGAAAACAGCAGTTCCACAGACACGCCGAACACTTCGGCAATCGACAGCGCCAGTTCAAGGCTGGGCTTGTAGTCGCCGCGTTCGAGGAAGCCGATGGTCTGGGGATTGACCCCCACGGCATCGGCTAGCTCTCGGCGGGTCATCCCCGCATCGGCCCGAAACATGGCGATTCGATTGTGAATTTCCCTCGTCATGATGACGACATGCATGAAATGTTGCGTTAACACAACAAAAAAGTGGGAAAGTGAATGTTGCTTTAGCAATACCGGTATGTCCAAGCGTGCCGTTTCTTCGGGCGGCACGTGGGCCAGATCGTGCGTAGTCCCTGCAAACGGACGGGCGTCCATCTTGGGGTCGTTTCCTGCCTGTCAGCTTTTCGTCTCATTGCCGCGATAGCAGCCTCTCGGCTTTCGGGATTTGCCGATGCGCTCGCGAGCGGCAGCATGTGGGTGGAAAATCGAAAGACTGCTTTCGGGAGGTGCGAACTGCCTGACTCACGCTCGTCGCATAAACCGGGATCGCATGCATGGCATCTATTTCGTGCTCCGTCCGGCATTACAGCCGGGAGCGCCTTGCCCACCGAATACCGAACCCTTTCAAAAATTCACGACGTCACCGCCGACCAAATCAGTCCTTGCGATTTTGCCGGACCAGTTCGGCAAGGGCGATGCTCGTCCCAGCAATGCCCTTGCGTGCATGGTCCGCCCCAACCGACATGGCGGTCGCGGCAGCTTCAGCAAACAGTCGTCCGCCGACCGAGATCACCGTCGGATGCTGGGGGGACACAAGGCGGCTTTGTTCGATTGTGCTGCGCAACTGGGCAATCGCATGGTGGCGCGGCAAGGCATCGGATAGACCGATATCGACCGCATGGGGGTGCTGCGCGCTCATCTGATTGCTGAGCGCTTCTTCGCTCTGAGGGAATGCAAGATCGACCTGCCATCCGGCGGCAAGAAACTGGTCGGCCAGCAGCGTGGTGCCCAGCATGTGCTTTTCGCCCGGCGCGGTTGCCAGCAGGATCCGGTAGCGACTGTTGCGGATCGTTTGCGGCGACGTGTTGTAACGCACCGCGTGGCCGGCAAGCTGCAACATGCTGAGCGCGATCGTCAGGTCGAGCTCGCTGCATCGATCGTCCAGCCAAGCATTGCCCAGCGACCGCGCGGCCGGTTCAATCAGCAATGTCAAAATGGCATCGTTGGTCCAGCCTTGATCGGCAAGGGATGCTATCACGGCATTGAGGGCAAGATCATCGGCGTTGAGCGCCAGTTCCACCAGCCCCGCAATTTGCTCAGCCATGGCCGGAGGAATGGTTGATGTGTCAGCGGCTTTCAGCAGCCTGTCGCCGTTCCGACGGTCGAGCAACATATTCCAGTCGGAAAACAGCCGGGCCGTAACCATATGCTCGCTGAGTAATTCGATCTGACTGTGGCGCCCATCCCGCTTGATGGCGGACCACAATGTCTCCAGTGCTGCAGGCGGTCCTTCGAGGGTCTGCAAGAAGCATCCTTCCTCGAACAGCAGCATGCCGGTCACGTCGAGGCTGCGATTACGCGCCCGCGCTTTGGACGCCAGCAGATCAAGATCGCCGGGACGCGGCGCGGCGGTAGCGACGCTCTTGTAGGTCAGGCAGCTGATCCAATCCGCTGCACCCTGTTTGCTCTTGGCCCCTTGCGCCAACATATCGTCATCCCTTCAAGGGACGAGGACAAGCGGCAATCAAGGAGAAGCATAGCCTCGCCAAGCGGTCCGGCAGACGATCCCCATCCGCCAAAAATGTGTTCGCCCGACCATAATCCGGTATCGAATTGGCCGCAGCGTAGCTGATATCCGACGCCTTTAAGGCGACAGAATGCAAATTCAATCCCGATCGGCAGGACTGCGCCAATTTCGGATAAGCGTCCACTTGGGCAGATGAGCGACGCTCGAACCCGGATGCATTCTGGCAGAAGGAGGCCGGACCCTGCCACGATAGGTTTGCCGAGCCTTGGCTACAGCTATCAACACCAATACCTCGCCACCGCTGAGTTGCGTCTGCAACAGGCGGCGTGAGGCTGTCGGTCTATTGCGATTGGCTGTTGGCGCCAGTGGCTTAAGAGGTGCCTCAAGTCTCGGCGGCCGTCTCCTCTTCATACTGGGACATGACCCACGAACCAACCGTCGAGCCGATCACATTCTCGATGGTGGCTGCGTCTTCAAGCCGCGACCTGAAGGCGAATTCCAGCTTCTGCCTTCCAAGTTCGGTCGTCTTGATCGACACAGCGACAGCCTCGGCGCGTTCGGGTTCTTCGGTGCTGAGCCGTGAAGCGCTTTTGTCGTAAGCCAAGCAGGCCGTTGACTGGATCTCCTCCAGTCGAGAGAAGAGGTTCAGCTTCGTCTCGAAAACGAGGTAGAACACATGCTCGGGAAGGGAACCTGCCCTCGCTACGATCCGCACGGGGGTTGAAAACAGCAGGCTGTGCGGCACCACCGCGGTCTGCTTGAGCGGCCGGATCGAATCTTCGCGGCGGTCAATCTCCCTCAGACGCGAGGCGAGCAGGTTGATGTCGAGCACCTCGCCGCGATATTCGCCGATCTCGATTATGTCGCCGATGGTATAGGCGCGGTTGAAGGTGCGAAACGCAGACCCCGAAAGGCAAAGGATCAGCTCCTTGGTCGCAACAACGACCGCCACGGCCACCGCTGTTAGTGAGAGCGCGAAGGTTCGCAGCTGCGGCGCCCAAATCATCAGCAGCCCCACCATCGCGACGAGCAGCAGCGCATTGCGCATATTGGCGCTCCACCGGCGCGCAGCCTGAGGGGGTAGATCGGCACGAGCCTTCAACGCGCGCCGCGTAATCCACCCCACGAGCATTAGAGCCGAAAGCAGTGCAATCGAAGCGAGCAGGTCGGGAAGCGAAGATTGAGCGGAAAGCGGAAAGGTCATGCGAAAGCCTTTAAATGGCTCGGCGGCTGGGCGCCAGATGTGCCGTTTACGCGCACCTTGCCGCCGCACCAGCGCGCGGCTCCGCGAGCTTCACTCAGACTTCGGTTCGCAACAGCGCCATTGGGCGCAAGACCTGACGGCGTTGCAGTCCGCCTGCCAGCGCTCCGGTGGTCACCCCCATCGTGCTGATGAACACGGCGATCTTCAGCAGGTCGGCAATTCCCGCCTGCTCATTGCTTAGGGTCGGCCACGTCGAGATGAGATCTGATGGAAAAACCCAGAGCTCGATCGCCAAGGCCGGCGCGGCCACCATGACGAACAGGCCGACGATCGCCAGCAGCAGCGAAAGGAAGATCACCAAGTTCGCCATTGCGAGATGCTTGGGAGCGATGTGGCTTTCTTTTCGTAGGAGGAATTTGCCTCAGGTCGACTTTGACTGCCTTGACGCTCTTGCCTTTCTCGGTGCACGCAGGCGAGCGGGAAGCAGTGTGATCGGAAAAGGTTCGAGGTGTTCGGTTACGTTAGGGATCGCTTTGGCAGCCTTCCGCAGCAATGCCATATGCGCCTTCGAATAGCGCCCCTCGGTTTCGCTCGAAAGCTTGTGCCCTGCGAAGTCTGCCCTCAATTCAGGCATCACTTCGGCCCCTTTCATTGCGTTTATGACCGTGTGTCTGAAGGAGTGGGTGGCCTGGCCCGCTTTCAAGAATGGCAGCGCGTCTGCGATTTTGGTCCAGATAGTCTTGTAGTAACCATCCCCCATGGTGCCCTTTCCGCTTTCCGCGGCGAGTTCGGGGAACAACAGGGTTTCGCCGGCTGCGTGCAATGCAGTCACGTAATCCGGCAGCCCAAGGCGGATCAGCTCGCTCGCGAATGGCAATTTGCGGGCCGATGTAATCGTCTTGAGGCGCCGGATTTTCGTAGGGCGAATGTCGAATTGCCAATGCCCATCAACGACTTCGATATCATCGAGCAGGAGGCCGCAAATCTCCTCCCGCCGCATTCCGGTATACCAGCCGATCAGGGGCACGAAATACCAAGCACTATGGACGAGCAAACTCCCCGGCTGCATACGGCGAGCCAAGGATTTTGACCCAGTCCACGGCGGAAGGCTGAACAGTATCCTACCCTGTTCTTCGGTGTAAGCGTCGCGCTGGTCACGGGCATTGCGATCATCGTTCTCTATGAACGCGCTATAGTCGAGCGGGCTCAGAGGATGGTGCTTGATGAACCAAGTGGTGAGCTGGCGCAGGAAGCCCCAGTGGCGGTTCGTCGTGCTGAGACCGAGACCGAGCTGATCCTTGGTTAGCGCGCCGGCAGGCATCTCGACAGTCCCGCCTTTGTCCTTACGCCTCGCAGCCTTGGCAATGGCCTCTTCACCCTGCCGAACGCGTTCGCCGGTTTCCTCCACGATTTGCCAAATCGTCATTTCCCGATGCTTGGGCGATTTGCGGAACGAGGGACCATGCAGCGCCTCAAAGCAGTTATTGAGCTGGACGAAATGATCATGGGTGACGGTGGCCAAGGGCTGGCCGTGCATGACTTGCTCGAGCAGCAGAGCTGGCAGCCTGAATTGCTCCCGTGTCTTGTTCGTCCAGGGTTCCCCGCTCTTCCGGCGGGATTTGCCATCCTTCCCACCGGTGCGCGGATTATGCTCGAAGAATTTTTCGACCGCTGCGGTCGGCGCCATCGTCGCCCAAGGCCCAGCAACGGTCGGTGCAGCCGGTGCTGGTGCTATATGCGGTGCCGACGCATTCAACGGGGGCTGCGCCGGCTGCTCATACCCCGCCACAGGGACAGGGGCGTAGGCGGCACCGGGATTGCTCAAAACCTGCCTAAACTCCCGAATGGCCTCGATCCGCGCCTGATTTACGACTTTGCGGGCCATTGCCTCGCGCAGGGCAGATTGTTCGACGCCGATTTCAGCGAGACGAGCGATTGCCGCCTCCTCGGCCCCGTCCTGCGCGATTGAGACGGCCAAGTCCGACCATGCCATGACCACGATTGGCTCATCGTCGGCCTCCGGATCAATTCTGGCGACCAGGAAATCCTCCACTTTGCCTTTGCTTGCTCCATCCATCGCCGCCAACTCGCTGGCACCCAGACGCAGCGAGAGCGCATTGTCGATGTCGTCATGATCCTCTGGCGGCAGGAGATGAAGTTGCGCATGCATGACCTCGAGCCGGTCGCGCTCGACCAGCATCTGCCGGCGAAAGATTTCCGCCCGCTGCGTAGCGGTCAGTCCATCAGCGGCAATCTTGGCGATCATGTTCATGGCAAGCCGTTCGCAAATCAGGGTCATGGCCGGCGCCAGCAGAGTGGCCCGCTTCCGGCTGGTGGTTCTGAGCGAGAAGCGTAACCGAAAAGGCTTATCGGGACCTAAACGTATGAGTCTGCGAAAATAATATGTCCCGTGCTTGCGGGTAACGTTCTGAATGCCGCACATGGGGCTGGTCTCCTGCCGTGGCACCCTGCCGTGGCACCCTATTGTGGTGCTTTGGGCGGATGAGATTGCAAGAAGCTCGTTATTTCAGATGCTTGGATCATTCCTGGCTGGGGATCCTGCCACCCCAGCCATCTTTGCTTCCGACAATTGCAATGCCTTGCCCGGAACCGAAGGGTTTGCGGCTCGACAACGCTCAGCGCTTCAAGCAGTGGCGACCTTATGTGGTCCTTCTCCCGTTCCCAAACCCCAGTCTGGCCTGTTCTGGCCTGGAGTTGCGCGGCACTGGCCGGGTTCGTGGCACCTGCTCTGGCCATGCTGCAGTTGGCGGATGCTGCCGCTCCCGCTCCACTCGTCGCGGTTGTTGGCCCGGTCTTGGCGGTAGGCCTGATGGGTGTTGCGATGATCGCAGCCGCCGCAGCCGGGCGCATGTGGATCGGCGTGGCGCTGGCGCTGCTGGCCGGATTTGGCCTGTTGATATTGGCGCGAGCACTGGGCTTGCCGCCCCTGCCGCATCCGCTTTCGACCGGATTTGCCGTTGTCATCGCCAGCATCAGCTTTGCCGTAAGGGGCGCGTTGTTTGCCAAAAGCGCGTCCGACAAGGGCTGGTTGATCGCCGTGTCCGTCGTTGCCGGCGAAACCGCTATCCTGTTTACAGCTGCAGCCATGCCCGAGGCGCTACCCGATTGGCTGCTGGCGCTGTTGCCGGCGCAATGGGCCAGCACGGCGATCCAGACAGCAATCAGCGGCTCCGGCACACAAGCGGCAATCTGGCCCCTGTTCGCTCTTGCCGGCACGGCGGCGGCGACGCTGGTCGTGGTCCGGCTATGGCCACGTCGCTGGCCCTACCTGATCATGTTCAGCGCGTGGCTCGCGCTCTCGGCGCTCGTATGGCACCAGCCCGGCGCGTCTAGTCCCGATGCCGCCCCTGCTTTCGCTGCGGACGGAGTGCTGCTTGAAGGCAAATCACTAAACTGAGTATTTCCATTCTCACACTTAAGCGAAGGGCTACTGTCCGCGCGGCATCGCGCCTGCGCCGCTGCGATCCCCGTCTGCACTGTCAGGCTTCACCGGTAGCGGTTCGATCCGCCACACTTCCCCCGCGCTGCCTTCCTTGGCGTTAGTGAGCAGCCAGATTGCGCCGTCCGGCCCCTGCTCCACCTCGCGGATGCGGGTGTTGAGAGGGATGAACTCGGTTCCCGCCACCTCGCCGCCTTCCATGTCCACCCGTTCGATCCCGCCTGCAGATAGCGCGCCGAACAGGATGTCGCCGCGCCATTCGGGGAACATGTCGCCGGTGTATACGACCATGCCCGAAGGCGAACGCACCGGGTTCCAGTACTTCGCCGCGTCCTTGAACTGCGGATATTGTTCGGGATCGGGGATGTCCGTGCCGTCATAGTTCACCCCCCGGCTGACCACCGGCCAGCCGTAATTTGCGCCGCGCTCGATCCGGTTCAATTCGTCCCCGCCGAGCGGCCCCATTTCGACCACCCAAATCGCGCCGGAATAGGGGTCGGCCGCCGCAGCCTCGATATTGCGATGGCCGTAGGACCAGATCGCCTCGTCCGCGTCATTGCGGCCAACGAACGGATTGTCGCGCGGGATCGATCCGTCGTCGTTGAGCCGCACGACCGTGCCGAGCGTGTTCGACAAATCCTGCGCGGGCGCGAATTTGAAGCGTTCGCCGAGCGCGAGGTACAGCTTGCCATCGGGCGCAAAGACGATGCGGTTGCCAAAGTGGTTGGGGCCTTCGACCTTGGGCTGTTGGCGCCAGATCACCTCGAAACCTTCGATCCGGTCGCCGACCATCCGGCCGCGGCCCAGCGCGGTTCCGGCGGTGCCGCCTTCGCCCGCTTCGGCAAAGGTCAGGTAGACCAGATTATTGCTGGCGAACTGCGGATGCAGGGCCACGTCCATCAATCCGCCCTGCCCGTTCGCCCACACCTCGGGCGTTCCCGTCACCGGCGCGGAGACACTGCCGTCAGCGGACACGATCACGAGATCGCCAGGCTTTTCGGCTACCAGCATCCGTCCATCGGGCAGGAAGGCCATGCCCCAGGGCGTATCGAGCCCTTCGGCGACTTTGCGCACCGACAGAACGGCATCTTGCGTGGCGACGGATTCGGCCTGGTCGCTCGGCTGCGCAAATGCGGGCAAGGCCGCGCCAGCCAATGCCAGCGCGCCAATTGCAGCGGCGGAAATCGTATGTTTGGCGATCATGTGCATCTCCTCTCGGCGCGAACCGCGCCCGTTAGCGTTGCCCCCTCGCCCGCGCGTCAGATCACTGCCAGCTGCCGGTTGGTCAGCGTGCCGCCATACTGCCGCCGCAGCCTGACCTTGCGTTCGAGATCGCTGATCACGACGCCCGAAAAGTCGATACCGCTCAGGTCGTCGATGAAGTTAAGCGCTCCGGGCGTGTCGACATTAACCTCCATCATCTTGTCCCCGGCGATGTCGAGCCCGGCGAAATACATGCCATCATCGATCAGCTTGGGGCCGACGATCTCGGCGATTCTCAGCGCGGCTTCATCAGGGACGGCCATCTCCATCCCTCCGCCTGCCGAGATGTTCGAACGGTGGTCGTCGGTCTGGCTGAAGCGGTGGATGCAGGCATAGGTGCCATCGACCTTGAGCGGCCGCCCGTTGAGCGTGATCATCCTGAGATCGCCCTTGGCCGCAGCGGGCAGATATTCCTGCACGATCGCATAGCCATCACGCGTCACCGCCTCGATGATCTGGTTGAGGTTCTGGCGGTTGTTGTCGTCGATGATGAACACGCCCTGCCCGCCCGATCCTTGCAGCGGCTTGATCACGCCCTTGCCGCCATGGGCTTCGAGGAAGCGGTGAACCTCCGCATTTTCGCGGGTGATCGTGGTGGAGGGGCGCACGGCTTCGGGGAAGAACTGGAAATAGGTCTTGTTGACCGCGTCGGTGAGGTGCGACGGATCGTTGAGCACGATCGTGTCGCCGAGCGAGGCGAGTTGTGCAAACAGCAGACTGGAGGATGGCGCCCAGCTGCGCGTGCTCAGCTCCTCGGCCGGGTCGCCGCGCAGCATCAGGATGTCGTAATCGGCCAGCTTGATCCGCTCGGTCCCTTTCTCCGGGTCCTGCAGGTGCGCAAGATAGGTGGTGTCATCGTCGAACTCGGCGATCTTGCTGACCGTCGCCATTGCGCAGATGCCGTCCTGCCAATCATAGATGAAATCGCCCAGCCCGATCAGCGCGACCGTGTGGCCGCGCGCCACCGCTCTGCGGGCAAGGCGGATGGTGGAGTAGTCGTCCTTTTCGGTGGAGACGTCGTTTACGACGAAGGCGATGGCGATTCGGGTTTCGGGGCGAGGTTCGGTCATGCGGCGGGGCTTTCATGAAACAAGGCGTGAAGCGGGGTGCGCCGCGCCTCGGCAAGGCGCTGCCTTGCAGCGTCATCGGTGATGAAGGACGGCA
Source organism: Erythrobacter sp. (assembly GCF_024305245.1). Taxonomy (GTDB): domain Bacteria; phylum Pseudomonadota; class Alphaproteobacteria; order Sphingomonadales; family Sphingomonadaceae; genus Erythrobacter. The sequence continues at coordinate 138,280 of NZ_JAMWYX010000006.1, read as the reverse complement.
GGATTTCGGGCGGCACCAGCACGCCCTGATCCAGCAATTGTTCGATCGTATGCAGGTGCTTCAATGCGAACTTGCCCAGCATCAGCACCTCCAGATCGCCGCCGCGCGCAAGGTAGGCGAGCAATTCGGCCAGCCCTTTGAGATACAGCGCATCCTTGGTCAGCCCGCCGCCGCGCTTCGCCCGCAGCGCCGTATCGAAGGCAGTGTCATGCGGGATAGCGTATTGTTCGACGAGGCAGGCGAAGATTTCCGGCCCCATCGCCTCGCGCACCGCCATGTCGGCGGCGATCACCCGCGCGGCCAGTGTGCGCAGGCGCTCTGCCGGGAAATAGCCCGCGAGATATTCGGCCAGCACCGCCACGCCTTCCTGCAGCTCGTCATAATCGGCGAGCCCGCCCGCCAGCACCTTCAGCGGCTGGCGCCGTCCGTTGTGGCGGCTGATCGCGTGAGTGCCGATTTCGTGCTGGATCAGCGGATCGATCCGCGATCGCGGAGTGGCGTAATCAGAGGCGATGTGAAGGTTGCCTGCCGACACATACAAGGACACGCCGGGATGCGGATCGAGGATCACTTCGCAGGCGAATTCGGGATGCTGCGCGCGGGTGCGGGCAACCTCGGCGCTCGCTGCCGCCGCCATCTCGGCAGCGCCAGCGTCGCATTCGTCATCGGGGAACACCGGGACTTGCGCCAACACTTCTTCTGCTGTGGCCAGCAGGCGCTCGCTGGCATGGCCGAACAGGTCCATGCTCGCCAGAATGAAGCCCGATCGCCCGCGCATCGATACCAGTTCGATCTGGCGATCGATTTCGCGCTGCTTTTCCAGCAGCAATGCCTGAACGAGGCGGTTCTCGATATCTTCGACCGGCAGAGCGAACAGAGCTTCGCGCAAGGCGGGCGCGTCACGCTGGAGCCCTTCGGCGAAGCGGCTGTCGGGCATTTCACGGTAATTCGAGCGGACGAAGCCGTCCCAGATTTCGGGAACATTGATGGGGGTCAGACGCGACAGCCAGTCGACCCGCGCATCCATCTGGGCAAGCGCGAGATCGACCGCCACTGCGGCATCGCACATTCCTGTGGCCGGGCTGTTTCGGGCTGGCATATTCATGTGCGGGCCGCCAGCCAGTCGCGCGCCCGGGCAAGCCCGGCGTGGAAGCCTTCGCGCAGATCCTGCAGCGCCAGAATATCGGCCTTGCCCGACCATTCGTCCATGAAGATTTTCTTGTATTCCAGCGTGATCACACAGGCTTTCGCGCCAAAGGTGGCGTGCAGCCATTCGGGGAAATTGCCCCCGTCCTTCCAACGGACATTCACCCGAACGTCCGGCATCGCATCCCTGACCGGACGGGATGCCAGACCTTCGGCGAAGGCGGCGAGCAGCCCGCCATGCGCTTCATGGTCGAGCGTGGTCGCGCCGAGATCGATATCGGGATTGCCCGATTGCGGAGCAAGGCGGGCGTTTGGGCTGCCGCGCCGGTGATTATAGCTGTGCAGGTCCAGCACCAGCACTTCACCATGCGCCGCGATCATCGCCTTCACCCGCTCTGCCATCAGCGTGTAGAAGTGGCGGTGCAGCGCGCGGCTGGCCTCGATTTCGGCGCGCGGCAAATTGTCGTTCCAGACCCTCACGCCCCAGGTTTCAGCCGGATCGCTGGTAATGCAGCGTTCGACCGGGCGGTTGAGATCGCATTCGAAGCGTGAACGGTTGGCCCGCAATACGGTGTCGCCGGCGGGCAGAAAATAGTCGGTGAGCGGGTCTTCCTCGCGCAGCCGCCCCGCTTCATCCAGCGCGAGGTACGGCTGCAGCGAAGGCCGGATGGTGTGGCCTGCGTGGATCGCCGTCACCAGCACCGGCCCATCGGTAACTAGGAGGTCCCACGGCGGCGAACACGCCTGATCCGCGCCTGTATCCGTCATCTTGCCCGCGTCCTTGTGGGCGGCTGCCTCAGTATCAATCGTGTCGTCTTGCATGACCGGTCAACCGGCAAGCTGTTGGCGGTGTTCCGCTGCTTGCGATGGAGCGACGGGGAGAGTCGGCAGGGCGGTCTGTGCCATGCGACAGGATCGCACAGATTCGGCAGAACCGCGTCCTAGCGCGCCAGTCCCACGCCGATTGCCACGGCTGCAATGCTTATCCCCATAGCTACCGCCATCAGAAGTCCGTCACGCACCAGCAGCGCCATCCCGAAAGCCGCGATGGGCAGCATCGGTGCTGAGCTGGCGAAGGGAACAAACTCGAGCGGCGGCACTGTCAGGCTCAGCGCGAGCACAATCCCTGCCGCAACACGTGGCCATGGCTGCGCGACGAGCTGCGGCATGCGACCGTGAAACCAGCGGTCGAGACGGGCTGCAACGGGATTGAGTTTGTCGGCGATCGTGTGCAGCTTGCCCGCGGAAACCGAACGCTTCTGGATGAAGCCAGGCATCCAGAGGTGGTCCTTGTCCAATAGCAACTGGACGGCTGTGAGCGCGATAAACAGCGCGAGAAACGTAGGAACGCCCGGAATACCGCCCAGCGGCGTGCTTTCGAGCAGCGCCGGGATCAGCAGTGCGGGGCCATAGGAACGATCGCCTATTGCATCCAGCACATTTCCGATGGTCACCCTATCGTGGCGGTCGGCGGTGCTGCGTAGCAGGTCAAGAATGTCGCAGACCGAATGGACGGGTTCAGCATCGGCTCGAGGCTCGGTGTTTTCCATGCGTCATGCCTCACTAGCGAATGATGCGATCAAGCGAGCCATAGCTTTCGGTAATCTTTCCGCGCGGGAATGCCAGCACGGCGATTGCCAATCCGCCCACGATGCTCACCGCGATGTGCAGCCCGTCACCGCCGAACAGCAACGGCGCGCCCGCCAATGCCAGCCCGAGCGGCACGAGCAGAAACCGCACAGCGCGGCATACTTCGGCCGCCGCGACCGCCAGCACCGTCAGCACCAGCGCACCGAGCAGGTGATCGGCATCGGCCATCCCGCCGTCCGCCCCCAGTGTCAGCCGGGTGAACAGGAACGAGAGCGCGATAATCCCCGCCAGCCAGAGGGTCCACGGCAGGTTCACCGCGCCGGTCCACATCTCTTTGAGGACGATCCCCGGGCCGCGATCGAATTCGTGCTCCACCTTGGTCAGCCTCCGCCCCTCTGGCGGGCTGACATCGTCTGTATCGCCGAACAGCAGCACGCGCAGGAAGCTGCGCCCGGCCTTCACCCGGCGGCGAAGAAAGCTCATGCTCGCCGCCAGTTCGTCGATCGAATAGGGAATTTGCACCAGCATTGCGGTCGCGCCGATCAGCGCCAGCGTGCTCCATGTCCCGATCACGATTGGTTGAATGATGATGAACCCGACCGAGACTATGCCCAGCGGCACGATCAGCAGTCCGAACGCCAGCACCAGCCACGGCATGGTGCGCCAGCGCGCGCGGCTGCCGACGATCCCGGTGAGGATCTCGACCATATAGACGAATGCGCCCACAGCGGCATCGGGAACGGGCCAGGCTTCGGAAACGCTGGAGGTGATGATTTCCTCGGTCCCGTTCTGCGGATCGGCCCTGCTGCCGTCGAAGAACGGTTCCCACACGCTGTCGATGTGTTCCATCTGATAGGCTGCGAGATAGCGCGAGAACAGCAGGCCGACGATCGCGAGCGCAATCACCGGCAGGCGCTGCGTCCAGGATGACGGGTTGAAGCTCCACCCCGGCGGGATTTCCGGCGAGCGCCGGCGGGCCAGCACGCTCGGTCCGATCTCCGGGGGCGCGCACACCGCCATGCCGAACACGATCCCGCCGACCAGCGTATCCGACAGATAGGCGGCCGCGTTCGGGGTCACGAACAAAACCGGCAGTGCCATGATGATCAGGCCCAGCCCGGCCGAAGCCCAGCGCGCAATCCCGATCTGCCAGCTGAGCGAGGCGGTGGCCGTCACCAGCAGCGCCAAGCCTGCAAGCACTTCGAGCGCGGCATAGAACCCGTTTTCGATGCCGATCATCGGCGGCTGGGTGATCAGCCAGCAGGCAAGCCCGATATTGACGAAATGCGTCCAGCGCGTCGCCCGGTGCTGTTCGATGCGGCGGGCTTCGACTTCCCGGCGCAGTTGCTCGGTCGCGGTCGCGCCGCCGTGCGCCTTCTCGCGCAGCCAGTCCGGCGGCGTGATGCCGTTCCGATCGTACCATGCCGCCGGATCGCGCTGTAGATTGGCGACCATCGCCGGAAGTTCATCCGCCAGCCGGTGCTGCGGACGCCAGCCCAGCCAGCGTTCGGCGCGTCCGATGTCGAGCGCGTAGTGATCATCCGCCATCGCAATCATGAACGGCTTGATGAACGGCTTTTCGCCGTGATCGATGGCATCGGGGATCAGCGGCTCGGCAGCGTTCTGCGCGGCTGCACCCAATTGCGCGACCGGGGCGGGCAAACGGAGTGTCGCCCAGTCATCGGTGCCGTGGATCAGCTCGCCGATGGTGTCCTGCAGCGTCCCGTAACCGACCGCCTCGGGTTCGCCGATCAGGATTTGCGCATCGGGAGGCAGTGTCGCCCGGCGCTGCACGGTGCGCCTGACCGCGTCGATCATGTCTTCCCGGTGCAGCATCGATTGCCCGGCATCGAGCGGTCCGGCGTAGAAACGCGACTGGAAATTGCGCTCGTAGATCCGGGCGATCTGATGTGACAGCGTCGGAACCGCACTTTGCGCGTCATACACCCCGGCCAGCCGCAGGATGGCATAGGGCATCTGCGCTTCGCTGCGGATCAGATCCTCGACCTTCTTCTTCGACTGCGGGTATTCCCATTGCGGGTCGAACGGCGCGGTTTCATCAATCGTCCCGCCCGGATCGGTCGGGGCGTGCACCAGCATCGTGCTGGCATAGATGAAACGTTCGACCCTGAAGCCTTCGAGCGCCGCAATAAGGTTGCGCGTGCCTTCGAGATTGACCTGGTCGTAAAGCGGGTTCGGCTCGCCCGAAAAGTCGAAGAAAGCGACGAGGTGAATGACCGCGGCAATATCGTGCCCGTGTTCGCGCCCGACCCAATCCAGCGCCCGCGTTATCGACTGGCGCGAGGTGATATCGATCTTGAGGATGGTCGGCCCGCCCTCCTGATCGTCACTTCGGTCGAGACCCACGATCCGGTAGTCCGCTTCCAGTGCGCGCGCCAGCGAATGGCCGATATTGCCGTCCGCACCAGTGATGAGAATGAGTGGTTTCGCGCCCTGTCCGACTTCCGACAAACTTTGCTCCCTGGCGGCTTGGCGAGATGGATTTCTGCCAACCGTCGCGTTTCAGGGTGTCGGCAGTTGTCCGGCGCCGCATTCGCCTGGGTTAGGCCGCAGCGCGCGGCACCAGTACGCGCCGGAGCGCTTGAATCCTCATCCTTGCGCGGGCATCACGAGCTGGGACGACACGGGGAGAAGGCAATGCGCAAATCGATGATGGCTGCAGCCGGCGGGCTGGCGATGGTGGCTGCGACGGGCGCAGGCGCGCAGACACCCGGCGGCAATTCGTCCGCCTCGCCGGCGACCATCGCCGCGCAGCAATCCGCCGCTGCCGGGCTTCCGGAAGACGGCACGCGCGACGCGGCATTCTCCACCCGAGGCTTTATCGCCACGCTGCCCGATCCGGTGATCCGCAACGCGGCTGGCAATCCGGTCTGGAACCTCGATGCCTATGCCTTTGTCGATGGCGCAGCCCCCGACAGTGTCCATCCGAGCCTGTGGCGGCACATGAGGCACCTCAAGCATCACGGGCTTTACCAGGTCAGCGACAACATCTTGCAGGTGCGCGGCTTCGACCTTGCCAACTTGACCATCATCCGCGGCGAGAGCGGCTGGATCGTTATCGACCCGCTGACCAGCGTCGAGACAGCGAAGGCGGCGATGGCGCTGGTGAATGCCACGCTGGGGACACGGCCGGTCAGCGCGGTGATCTATTCGCACAGCCATGCCGACCATTTCGGCGGAGTGCGCGGGGTGATCGACCCGGACGATGCGACGTCCGGGCGCGTGGCTGTGATCGCGCCCGAAGGCTTTATGGAGGAAGCCACGTCAGAGAACGTCATGGCAGGCGGCGCGATGCTGCGGCGCGCGGCCTATCAGTTTGCGACCGGCATGGCGCCAGGGCCGCAAGGGCAGATGGGCAGCGGCATCGGCATGGGCGTATCGGGCGGAACATTGTCGCTGATCACGCCGACCGACACCATCGCCGCCACCGGCGAGACGCGGATGGTGGACGGGGTGCGCCTCGAATTCCAGATCGTGTCGGGCAGCGAGGCTCCGGCGGAGTTCAACGTCTTCATCGCAGCGGAAAAGACCTTCCTCGCCGCAGAGATCGCCACCTGCACGATGCACAATATCCTTACCCCGCGCGGCGCGAAGGTCCGCGATGCGCGGGCCTGGGGGCATTATCTCGACGAGGCGGCGCGGCGCTATGCTCCGCAAAGCGACACGGTGATATCGAGCCATTGCTGGCCGATCTTCGGGCGCGCCGAAGGCACGCAGTGGCTCGAAGCACAGCGCGACAACTATCGCTACCTGCACGATCAGACCGTGCGCCGGATGAACCGCGGCGAGACCATGGCCGAGATTGCGGAAAGCCTGACCCTGCCCGCCGACCTCGGGCAGGAATGGTCGACCCACGGCTATTACGGCACCTACAGCCACAATGCGAAGGCGATCTACCAGTTCTACCTCGGCTGGTATGACGCCGTGCCCGCCAACCTTAATCCGCATCCTCCGGTGGAACGCGCCGCAAAGCTGGTCGATGCGCTGGGCGGCGCAGAGCGCGTACTGGCGCTGGCGCGCAATGCGATGGCGGGCGGCGATTACCGCTGGTCATCCGATCTGCTCCAGAACCTCGTGTTCACCGAGCCGGACAATGCGGCGGCACGCGCGGCGCTGGCGGAAAGTTACGAACAGCAGGGCTACAGCTCCGAAAGCGCGATCTGGCGCAACCAGTTTCTGGCAGCGGCGCGGGATTTGCGCGGCGCAAGCGCCCGCAGCGCCGCCACCCAGAGCACCGATCTGATCGCCGCCGTCGCTACGCAGGAACTGCTCGATTCCGCCGCCACCCGGTTCGCGCCGGAGCGCTTCGGCGACCGCAGTCTCACCATCGGACTGGAGCTGACCGACCGCAAGGAACAGGCGATGCTGGAAGCCAATGGCCGCGTGCTGATCGGCCGCGTGGGCGAGACGCCAGCCGCACCGGATGTGGCAATGCGCGGACCACGGGCGCTGGTGCTGGCGCTGCTGTTTCTCAAGCAGCCGGTCAGCACGATGCAGGCGGCGGGGCTTCAGGTCGAAGGCGATGCAGCCGCACTGCAACACCTGATCGACGCGCTCGACCCGATGCCGCAGGGTTTCGCGATCGTCGAGCCGTAGAAAAGCGGCTGCATCGGGAAGGGTTCGCGGCTCTGGTCCGTTAGGCAATGAGACGGCGGGTAGCATTCTGCCAGACCGCGATAGGACGAGCCGATGAATGCAATGACCTGCGACGGGATCGGGCGATGAGCAAGGCCAGCATTGCGCTCAACCGCTTCGGCTATGGTCTTGCGAGCGGACAGCGGCCACCCGCCGACCCTGTGGCCTTTTTGCTGCGCCAACTCGAAACCTTCGACCCAGCGCCGCGCCCCATTGCCGCGCGCACCAAGACCCGCGGCAAGACCGGCGAAATGCTGCAATTGCTGCGGGGCCTGCGCGATCAGATGCAGCAGATGGGCGATCCGGCGATGAACGATGCTGGCGCGGCAGCGATGATGGCAGAAACCGGCGCGGACGATCCGCGCGCCGCCGCTTTGGCTGCGCTCCCGCCCGACTACCGCAAGAAGCTGGTCGAAGCGCGCCGCGTCGCAATCGATGATCTGGCGGTGCGGGTGAACGTCGCCATCGCCAGTCCTGCGCCGATGGTCGAACGGCTGGTGCATTTCTGGTCGAACCATTTCAGCGTCTCGGTCGGCAAGCCGGGGACGCAATTCGAAGTCGGCCCGCACGAATTCACCGCGATCCGCCCGCACGTGCTGGGCCGCTTTTCCGACATGCTCAAGGCTGCCGTCCTGCATCCGGCGATGTTGCTCTATCTCGACCAGTTCCAGTCGACCGGACCGGGTTCGCCGTTCCAGCAGCGCCGACGGCGGCGCGCGAACCCGCAGGGCGGACGCGGCGGGCTGAACGAAAATCTCGCGCGCGAGGTGCTCGAACTGCATACGCTCGGTGTCGGGGGAGGATACGATCAGGGCGACGTGACCGAGCTTGCCCGCGCGCTGACCGGCTGGACAGTGCCGGGGATCGGGCGGGTCGGCCGGTTCGCCGAAGACCAGCCGAGCGGCGCGGCCTTCGTGGCGCTGGCGCATGAACCGGGCGCGCGCAAAATAATGGGCCGCCGCTACCCCGCGGGCGGGGCGGAGCAGGCGCTGGCGGTGCTGGACGATCTGGCCACGCATCCCGCCACGGCGCGCTTCATCGCCATCAAGCTGGCTCGCCATTTCGCCGGAGACACCCCGCCCGCCAGCCTCGTCACCCGGCTGGAGGCCGATTTCCGCACCACCGGCGGCGATCTTGCCAGCCTCACCCGCACGCTGATCGCTTCGTCCGAAGCGTGGGTGCCGGGTCCGGTCAAGTTTCGCGCGCCGTTCGAATGGTTTGTCGCTGCCGCCCGGCTGACAGGCATCGACGGGCTGGAGCCGCGCCGGATCGCGCGCGTGCTGAACGAGTTGGGCCAATCGCCGTGGCGCGCGCCCTCGCCCGCCGGTTATGACGATCTTGCCGCCAGCTGGGCCGCGCCCGACGTGCTGCTGCGCCGCTCCGAACTGGCGGAACGCATGGTGCAGGCCGTGCCCGCCGACGATGTCATCGCCCGCGCCGATACCGCCTTTCCCGGCACCCTGAGCGATACCACGCGCAGCTGGCTGACCCGCGCCGAAAGCGGGCGGCAAGCGCTCGCACTGCTGCTGGTTGCCCCTGAAATGATGCGGAGATAGGCCGTTATGCTCACCCCACTCGATCGCCGCACGCTGCTTGCCGGATCGCTTGCACTAGGGGCCAGCGGGCTTGCCCTGCCCCGTATCGCGCTGGCGCAGGCCAGCGGCACGCGCAATCTGCTGTTCGTGCTGCTGCGCGGCGCTGCCGATGGCTTGTCGATGCTCGCCCCGGTTGGCGATCCCGGCCTCGAAGCCTTGCGTGGAGCCAGCCTGACCGATTACGACGGTGCACCCCGGATCGGCAGTTTCTTCGCGCTCCATCCGGCGCTGGCCGAGATCGGCAAGGCGGCGCAGGCGGGCGAGGCGTTGTTCATCCACGCCGCCGCCACCGCCTATCGCGAACGGTCGCATTTCGACGGGCAGAACCTGCTCGAAAGCGGCGGACAGGTGCCCTATTCGGCCAAGGACGGCTGGCTCAACCGGCTGGTGGGCCTGATGAACGAAGCGGCCCCGGACGAGCCATTGCGTGCGCTGGCGATCGCACCGTCCGTGCCGCTGGCGCTGCGCGGCAATGCACCGGTGTCGAGTTACGCGCCCTCGTCCCTGCCCGATGCGAGCGCCGACTTCATGGCCCGCGTCGGCGCACTGTACGAAAGCGACGCCGAGTTGGCAGGTCTGTGGGCGCGCGCGCTCGAAACTCGGGCGATGGCAGGCGACGATGGCCTGCGGAACCTGCGCGATGCCAGCGCCAACGGAGCCCTGGTCGCCTCGCTGATGAGGGGCGAACGCGGCGCACGGATCGCGATGATCGAGCTCGACGGCTGGGACACGCACGCCAACCAGCGCGGCGGGTTTGCCCGGCAGGCGCGCGGGCTCGACGCGCTGCTCGCCGCCTATCGCAGCGGGATGGGCGATGGCTGGCGCGATACGATGGTGCTGGTGGCGACCGAATTCGGCCGCACCGCGCAGCTCAATGGCACCGGCGGCACCGATCACGGCACCGCCAGCGCAGCGATGGTGCTGGGCGGCGGCGTGCGCGGCGGGCGCGTGCTGGCCGATTGGCCGGGGCTTGGCGCAAGCCAGCTTTACCAAGGCCGCGACCTTGCGCCCACCATTGCGCTGGAAAGCGTGCTGGCGGGCGCGGTGGCCGAACATCTGGGTCTGGACCCGGCGCAGGCTATGGCCCGGCTGTTTCCGGGCCGCAGCGCAGCGCCGCTATCGGGGATAATGCACGGCTAGAATGAACACTCGGTCGCTTCGGCGGCGCTATCGCGGCTGATATCGCTGATCTGGATTACGAAGGCACCTTCGGATGCAAAGGTCAGGCGACCACCCGCTTCGCCCAGACACGCCGCGCTCAGCACCATTTCACGCCAGCCCTTGCCCTCGGCAACCGAAAGCGGTTGTGTGATGTCGAACACCTTGCCCCCTGCGGTGACAGTGACGGGTGAAGTCGGCCGCTCGTTCACCTGATAGGCGATGCGCCACGCGGCCCCGCTTTCAGGGCCGGTCAGCGTCAGCTTTGCACCGGGGGCGAAGGCGATGCGGCGCGCGTCTTCCTGCGCCTTGCGATCCATGCCGGTCGCGGTGATGCCGTTGCCGGTGCCGCGCAGATCGGGCAGCACGGCGTTATCGGCGACAGCCTGCACCTGTGCGCCGAGCCGCCCGGCGGCGAACCATGCCGCGCCGCTATCGGCTGTCAGAGCGTTGCAGGTTTCGTCCAGCGGGGCGAGGCGCGTGGCCGCGCCCAGATCGAGCCCGTAGCCGAGCGGAAACAGCGCGCCTTCCGGCCCGTTGAGCGGCGCGCCTTCGCAGCTTGCGGGCCAGCTGAACGACAATCGCCCGGTCGCGGGGCGCTGTCCGAATAGCACATCGGCCACCCCTGCGCCTTCGCTTCCCGGCAGCCATGCGGCGACGAAAGCATCGGCGGCGTTGAGTTCGCGGTTCATCCACAGCGGGCGGCCCGACAGGAACACCGCGACTGTCGGAATGCCGCGCTCGCGATAGGCCTTGAGCAGCGCCAGCCCTTCCTCGTCGCGGAAGGCCAGATCCTTGCGGTCGCCGACGAATTCGGCATAGGGCTCCTCGCCGAACACGACGATGGCGACGTCAGGCTCCCCGCCCGCTTGTCCATCCTTGGCCAGCACCGCCGCGCCGCCTGCAGCCTTGGCCGCAGCGGCAATCCCGTCAAATATCGACGTCGCGGCGGGGAAATCGGCAGCGGTCAGATCGCCCCCACCCTGCCACGTGACCGACCAGCCGCCAGCCTGCTGCGCGATATTGTCGGCCGCGCTTCCGGCCACTTCGATCCGCACGCCGGGCTTTAACGGCAGCACGCCGTGGTTCTTGAGCAGCACCTGCGATTTCGCCGCCGCCTCGCGCGCGATGGCGCGGTGTTCCGGCGACCCGAGCAGTTCCCAGGCACCGCCGTAAGCGCGATCAGACGGCTTCACCTGCCCATCGAAAATGCCGAGCTGCTGCTTCAGGCGCAGCACCCGCAGAACCGCTTCATCGAGCCGCTCCATCGGGATCGTGCCGTCCCTGACCTGCCCGACCAATGATGCGTAAAGCGCCTTCCAGTCTTCGGGCACCATGTAGACGTCCAGCCCCGCCAACAGCGCCTGCGGGCAATCGGCATTGGTGCATCCCGCGACCTGCCCGTGGCCGTTCCAGTCGCCCACCACCAGCCCGTCAAAACCCAGCCGCCCGCGCAACTCACCGGTTAGCAGCGGGCCGTTGCCGTGCATTTTGGTGCCGTTGATCGAATTGAAGCTGGCCATTACGCTGGCGACACCGGCCTCGATCGCGGCGGGGTATGGCGCCGCGTGGATCGCCATCAATTCGGCAAGATCTCCGTTCACGTCGCCTTGGTCGACCCCTTGAGCCGTGCCGCCGTCACCGAAGAAATGCTTGGCCGTCGCCGCAACCTTGCCTGCGCCCAGGAAGCCCGGTTCGCCGGGGCGTCCCTGCAAGCCTTCGACCATCGCCGCGCCGAGCCGGGCGACCAGTTGCGGGTCTTCGGAATAGCTTTCGTAGGTGCGCCCCCAGCGGTCGTCACGAGCGACCGCTATGGTCGGAGCGAACGTCCAGTCGATGCCGGTGACCGCGATCTCCACCGCCGTGGCCGCGCCGATGCGGCGGATCAGTTCTGCGTCACCCGCCGCGCCCAGCGCGATATTGTGCGGAAAAACGGTCGCGCCGATGACGTTGGCATGGCCATGCACCGCGTCGGTCGCCCACAACGCCGGAATTGCCGGTTCGCCGCCGGGAATCGGCGCGGTGGATGCTTCCCAGAACTCGTCGGCCAGCTTCAGCCAATCCGCTGCAGGCGCCTTGTCATCGCCGTATGGCCCGGAATTGCCACCGTTGAGAATCGTGCCGAACCGGTAGCGGCGCACATCGGCAGGCGTGATCGAGCCGATATCCGGCATCACAATCTGCGCGACCTTGCGCTCGAGGCTCATCGCCGCGAGCAATTGCTCAGGCGTGGCGGGTGCAGCCTTTGCCTGCACGGCAGGAGCTGCGCCGGTCGATTGCAACGGAGCCGTTGTGGAACAGCCGGCCAGCAAGGCAGCAAGGCCCGCGCTCGCTGCGAGCTGCCCGAAAATATTACGCGTCACCAGGCAAGTCCCTCCCAAGACCATCGGTCAGCTGGTCGTGCGTTCAGTTGAGAACGTTATCAAGATACTACAAACCCCGCGCCCTTTTGCAAGCATCAAGCGATCAGGCGATGCGGGTTCCCACAGGTCGCGCGAAGGTTGCCAGCAGCACCGCGCTCGCCAGCGACAGGGCCGCGAACAGCACGAACAGCGCGGAATAGCCGAGCCCCGGCACCAACATCACCGTCAGCCACGGCATCACCATTCCCGGCAGCGTGTTGGTGAGGTTGAAAAATCCCAGATCGCGCCCGCGATGTTGCGGCGCGGGCAGCACCCGCAAGGTCTGACCCGTGTGGAGCGCAAGAAAGATCGCGGCAGCAATGGCAAACAGCACGTAACCCGCCACCGCCAGCGCGAGCGTGCCCGCCCCCGCCATCACCAGCATCCCCGCCGCGCACAGCAGCGCGCATGCCGCGAGCGGCAGGATCGGGCGGCCATGCCGATCCGACCAGCGGCCCAGCAGCAGCGACAGCGGCACTGCACAGACCAGCACCACGCTGAAGATATTGGCCGCCGCATTCTCCGGGAAACCCGGCGCCAGTGATCGGAGCCAGAACAGCAGAAACGCGAACATGCCGCCTTCGGCCACCTGCACCAGAAACCGCGCCAACCACATCCGGCGCACCGCGTGGTCGACCTTCGGCAGATCATCTCCGGCGACCGCGACGCGCGGCTGCATCAGGTTCGCGCGGGTGCGCCCGCCGCCGCAGACCACCGCCGGCAGCACCAGCGCTGCGACAAGCGCTGCGACCAGCCACAATCGCCCCTCTACAGGAACCAGCCCGCCATACGTCACCAGCGACCCCGCCAGCGCCCCCAGCGCCGGAGACACTGCCAAAGCGCCGCCGAGCACGCCCTTCTGGCTATCGGGAAAGCAGTCCCCGGCCCACGCCATCAGCGGCCCAAGCATCAGATTAAGCCCGACTTGCCAGGCCATCACCAGCAGAACCAATTCGCTCGCCGATCGCGCTTCGCCGACCGCCAGCAGCAGCACTGTGGAAAGCGCCAGTCCTGCCACGATCCACGGGCGGCGCATGGCAAAGCGATCGCTCAATATGCCGGCCGCGATATTGGCGATGCTGGCCACCACCGCGCCGAAGAAGCTCACCTGTGCCAGCACCGCGACATCCTCGCTGCCCTGCAATTCGGCGATCCGCTGCGGCAGCAGCACCGTCAGCAGCGGAACATAGGCCACTGCCCCGCCCGCCGCTGCCAATGCGAACAGCACCAGAAACCAGCCCGGCTGGCGAGCGGCCTCCGGCAGCGACGGGTTCAAGCCGCGTCCGAAATGCTTGGCGGCGCGGGCGCGGTGGACGACCGTTCGATCAGGGTGGCGGCGACTTCGATCACGGCATCGCCTCCCTCGTCGCGGCCGTGAAGGATAAGCTGCTCTACCGCGCGCGACACCGTCTCCGAAATCGGTTGGTCGATGGCGGTCAGCGGCGGCTGGGTGAAACGCACGATCGGAGTGTTGTCGAACGACACCAGCGACAGGTCGCGCGGCACGCTCATCCCGCGGTCCCGCGCGACTTCGAGTGCGGCCAGCGCCATCTGATCGCTGCTGGCGATGATCGCTGTCAGATCAGGGTTTCGATCGAGCAGCGCGCGCGTGGCCCGCGTGCCGGATTCGTAACCGAAATCGCCCGCTTCGAGCAGGCCCTCCCACGGCAGGCCGTGTTCGCCAAGGGCACGCTTCCAGCCCTCGATCCGCCAACCGCTGAGGCTGTATTGCGCCGGGCCTGCAATCATCGCAATGCGGCGGTGGCCGAGTTCGATCAATCGGCTGGCGGCAAGATGCGCCGCGCCGTCATCGCCCATCGTCAGCGCAATGCCCGGCCCCGGCTCCATCGATCCGATCCGGGCAAAGGGAATATCCCGTTCCGCCAGCAGCGCCGTGATCAGCCGGTTTTCCGAGTGCGGCGGGGTCAGCACCACGCCATCGGGCTGCAGCGCCGAGATCGCCGCGCCCAACTCGCGTTCGACATGGTCGGAATGGGTGTCGATCAGTTCGACCATCATCCGGTAGCCGTGCTTGGAGCAGGTCAGGATCCCGCCCAGCAACATCTGGTCGACCCAGTCGGTGCCGCGCCGCTCGCGCCAGTCGGCCAGCGTGCGTTCACGATCATTGATGGCGAGGATGATGTAGGATCGCGACCCGCTCATGCGCTGTGCGGCGAGGCTGGGGACATAGCCCAGCCGATCGATCGAGGCGCGCACCTTGTCGCGCAATTGCGCGCGCACGTTCGGCCCGCCATTGACGACACGGCTTACCGTCTGGAGCGAGACTCCCGCATCCTCGGCAACATCCCTGATCGTGACTGACTTGCGCCCGCGCGCCATTGGCCCTGTATTCCCGTCCCGCTCATCACATGCACGCACGCCCCGTATCGGGATCGTTCGTACAGCGATAGCCCCTGATCCAGTCGATTGCGAATTGCGCGGGAAAGGCGTTGGCGGCAAGCCGTTTCACATTGGTTTCTTCCGCCGAACCCGCGGCTTCAAGCGAGCCTTTTGGCAGCACGCTGCTGCACATCGCCCCGCCTGAAAGCAGCAGGGCCGCTCTCGGCGTTCCCGCCTTGAGCAGCCCTGTCAGCATCATGGTTTTGCTCGCCTCAGAATTCGAAGCGGGCAAGGAAGGTGAAGCGCCGGTCATTGCGGAATGCCGAGCGGGTCACGCGGTTGCCCTCAAAATCGACTACCTGCGTGGTGCGCGTCACTTCGTCGAGCAGGTTCACGCCCTGCACGCCGAGTTTCAGCCCCTCCATCACCGACACGAAGATCGACGCATCGAGCTGCCCCGTCGCTTCCTGCCAGATCGGCGAGAACGGGAAGATGTCGTCGCGCGGCGTGATCAGGAAGTCCGAGCGCCAGTTGTAGGCGGCCCGCATCGACAGCCAGTCTTTTTCGTAGAACACCGTGGCGTTCAGCGCGTGCTTGGAAATCCCCGCCAGCGGCTGCCCGGCGACAAAGGAGCCGGCGTTCAGCGGGTTTGCCCCGGTCGCCACTGACGGTGCACCCACACCCGCCAGGGTCGGGTTGGAGAAGTCGCTCCCGTCGACATAGGTATAGGTAAACTGCGAACCCAGGCCATTGAGGAAGCCCGGCAGGAAGTCATAGGTCTGCTGGTATGCAAACTCGAAGCCCTTGAGGATGCCGTCCTGCGAATTGACCGGACCTTCGAGTGCGACCTCTACCGGAACGCTCGCGTCGTAGTTGACGGTAGCAAACCCGGTGTCGATGAACCCGCTGACATCCTTGACGAAGCCCGACAACGTCACCGAACCGACGGCATCGAAATACCATTCGACCGACAGATCGTAGTTCCAGATCGAAACCGGTAGCAGGTTGCGGTTGCCGGTCTGCAAGGCGAACAGCGGCCCGTTGGCCAATGCCTGCGCTCCGGCTATCTGCAAGGCGTTGGTGTTGTCACCGATCCCGCCGCCTGCGCGGAACAGCTGCAGATCGGGGCGCGAGATATTTTTCGATGCTGCCGCGCGGAACAGCAGGCCGTCGCCGACATCAAGTTTGGCATTGATGCTCGGCAGCCAGTGTTCGAACACGATGTCGCGATCATCGATCAGCACTTCGCCAGTGTGCGCGGCGGCAAATTGTGCCTGTCTTTCAGTCGACAATTCGCAGTAACCGCGCAACACGCCGGGTGTCGGAGGGGCCGCACAGCTTGCCTGGATTTCGGACAGCTGCACGATCCCGTCACCATTGGCGAACCCGTTTTCCGGGTTATCGAACCGGCGCGGATCAGGCAGGCCGATGCGGCCGAGGCTGGAGACTTCCGTTTCGACGTAGCGCAGGCCGATATTGCCGGTAAGGTTCCAGCCATTGCTGAAGTCGGTGCCGTAATCGACGCGGGCATAGGCCGCCTTGGTCACTTCGGTCACGAACGACACTTCACCGGGGCAGTACACGCCTTCGATGTCGCAAGGCACCGGCTCGCCCGTCACCTCGTCGGGCCGGACGCGGCCATTGACGCCATAGTTGAACCGTTCGGGCGACTGGCCGAATTCCTGGATTTCGGCAAATTGCTGATCGGTCACACCGGCCAGATATTCGCCGAGGAAGTCATCGCCGCCGAAATAGAACGCGCCGCCGTTTTCGATTGGAACCGGCGCGCTGCCGCGTTGGAAATTGTCGCCGAACGGTGTGCGGTATTGAGCGTAACCCGGGAATTCATCGACGAACGCACCGCCGGCAATGGCGAATTCCTGACCCGGCAGGCCGGTGTAATAGCGGCCCGGAATAAACCCGTTGCCGAACGGACCCGGCCCGCTGGCACCGCAGCCCGAACCCTCACCCCAAGGGGCACAGCCCGCACGGCCGGCCCACACAGCCGACAGGTTGCCCCAGGTGCTGAAGTTGGTGTTGCGGGTGGTGCGATCACGCTCTGCCCAGCGCGCGCCGAAACGGGCGGCCTTGAAGAAGCCGGTGTCGCTGATGTCATATTCGGCATCGAAGCGCAGGCTCTGCAACTCGCCTTCGTTCTTTTCGCGGCTGTCGAGGCCGAACCAGTAATAGCTGTCACGACCGGAGGTGAAGTAATCGGCCGGCGCGCCCGGAGGCGCGATGAAGCTTACCTGCGGCACATTGCCGCTGAGGTCGAGATCGACATTGGCAAAGGTGCTGAGCGCACCGAACACCGAATCGCGCGACAGATCGGAGGTGATGTTCTGCGCTTCGAAATTGACCCGGAACCGGTCGGTGATGTTCCATTTGACATCGAACGAGAAATCCTGCGTCGTGGTCTTGGTATCACGCAGGAAGCGCAGCGAATCCAGCGGAATGCCGCCGCGCCCGAACGGGGTGGCATAGGCATCGCCAGGACGCTGGGTCAGGATTCCGCTCTGGAAGAAACCGCGATCGTCGAACTGCAGATTGCTGCCCGCAGCCGCCACCGGGAACAGCGCTTCATCGTCGACGCGCGAAATCAGAGCGAATTCTTCGGATTGGAACCCGGATTCGGCGCGGAGCCATTCGAAGGTGGCGATGAAATTGCCGGTGGGGTCTTCATACTGGACAACCGCAGACCATGCCTCGCGGTCACGATCGAGATCGGTGGTGCGCACGCCCGCGCCCTTGGGCACCAGCACGGCCCCGTCAGGCGGGAAATTTTCGGGCGTGAAGTTGGGATCGCCCACGAACCCGCCCGAACCGACCGACTGCGCGCGCAGGCATGGCCCGCCCAGATCAGCCGGACGATAGCAGGGATCGGCGACCTGCGAGGCATCGGTGCGGCTCAGCAGTTCGGACTTGGCATAGGCCAGCTGGAAGCCGAGCGAACCTGCGTCACTTTCGTAAGTGGTCGAACCCAGCACCGAAAAGCCCGGCGACCATTCCTGCCGCAGATCGCCGTAATTGGCCTCGATCGTGCCCGCGATATGGGTGCCGCGCTTGTCGAGCGGCTTGCGCGTGACGAGGTTGACCGTGCCCGACGGCCCGCCTTCGATCATGTCGGCGGTGACGTTCTTGAACACCTCGACCCGGCCCAGCAATTCGGGCGAGACATCGTTGAAGCTGAGTTCGCGCCCGCCGGTGGCGGAGAAAATGTCGCGTCCGTTCAGTTCCGAGCGCGCGAACGGCAGGCCGCGGATGATGACGCCGGTGCCTTCGACCGAGAACCGGTCGGGGTCAGTGGTCTTTTCGAACCGCCCGATAGTGATGCCGGGGATGCGCTGCAGCGTTTCGGCCACGGACCGGTCGGGCAGCGCGCCGATATCTTCGGCAGTCACGGCATCGACGAAGGTGTCGGCGTCACGCTTGATATTCTGCGCCGATTCCAGCGAGGCGCGGAAGCCGGTGACGATGATGTCACCTTCCTGAGGCTCTGCAACGACCGCTTCCTCTTCGGATTCGGATTCGGCCTCGGTCTCGGCATCCTGCGCCAGTGCGGGAGATGCCAGCGCGGCGGACATCGCCAGAGCTGAGGCGGTGCCAAGAACGAACAGGCGGCGACGCGGCGCAACGGATGCGTTTTTCATGATGTTTCAACTCTCCCCTATCCCCGTGGCACATTCTTGCCGTCCACTGGAGCTTGCTGATGCATTCGTAGCGCATATTGTGAGCGTTCTCAAGACTTGTAATCCGTGTGGTATATTGCATTCTGGCAACACATCGCGGGGCGGCAGAATCCCGGACATCAAGGGCGAATTCGCCCGGCAGGGATTGAGGAAAACATGGCAATTCAACGCATAATCATCGTTGGCGGGGGAACGGCCGGGTGGATGGCCGCGGCGGCACTATCGCGCATCAAGTCCGGACGACCTGTGGAAATCACGCTGATCGAATCCGAAGCCATCGGCACGGTCGGCGTGGGCGAGGCAACGATTCCACCTTTCGTCGGCTTCAACGAGTTGCTCGGGATCGACGAGCGCGAAATGCTCGCCGAGGTCGGCGGCACCTTCAAGCTGGGCATCCAGTTCGAAAACTGGAACCGGATCGGCGAAAGCTACATCCACCCCTTCGGCGCCTATGGCTACACGATGGGCGGGATCTCGTTCCACCATGTCTGGCACCACATGGCGCAAGGCGGAGACAAGCGCCCGATCCAGGTCTTCAACCTTGAAACAATGGCGGCCTATTTCGGAAAATTCGCCCGCACCGAAGATTACAAGCGCGACGATTTACCGCCGGTCAATTACGCCTATCACCTCGATGCCGGGCGCTATGCCGCCTATCTGCGGCGCTTTGCCGAAACGCGCGGTGTGGTGCGGCAGGAGGGCCGGATTGCCGACGTCGCGCTCGATGGCGAGAGCGGCTTTGTCACTAATGTCACGCTGGATGATGGCCGCCAGTTCGCAGGCGATCTGTTCATCGATTGCTCGGGCTTTCGCGGCTTGCTGATCGAACAGGCGCTGAAGACGGGGTACGACGACTGGAGCCAGTGGCTGCCCTGCAACCGCGCGGTCGCGCTCCCCTGCCTGCGCGATGACGGCGGCCCGCCCCCGCCCTTCACCCGCGCCACTGCGCACAGGGCCGGATGGCAGTGGCAGGTGCCGCTGCAGCACCGCAACGGCAACGGCCATGTCTATTGTTCAAGTTACATGGAGGACGGCGAAGCGCTCGACATCCTGCTGGGCAATATCGCGGGCAAGCCGCAGGCGGAGCCGAACTTCCTGCGGTTCGTTACCGGACGGCGCAAGAAGTTCTGGAACAAGAACGTGGTCGCGCTGGGGTTGGCGGCGGGTTTCATGGAGCCGCTGGAATCAACCTCGATCCACCTCGTCAACACCGGCATCGACAAGCTCATATCGCTTCTGTCGCTCGACGGGATCACCCAGGTGCAGGAAGATGCCTTCAACCGCCTGACGGGGCGCGAATATGCCCGCATCCGCGACTTCCTGATCCTGCATTACAACGCCACTTCGCGCGATGATTCGGATTTCTGGAACTATGTCCGCACGATGGACGTGCCCGATACTCTCACCGAGAAGGTCGAGATCTTCAAGGCCAACGGCCAGATCTTCCGCGAGGAGGACGAACTGTTCACCGAAACCAGCTGGGCGGCAGTCATGATGGGGCAAGGCATCAACATGGGCGGCCACAACGCAATGGCCGACACATTCGATCCGGCCAAGACGCGGGAGGAAGTGGACGAGATGGAGAAATCGATCCGCTATCTCGTCCAGCAAATGCCGGGGCATGGCGATTACCTTGCGCGCTACTGCCCGGCTGCGGCCTGACGCGGCTTAGAGCGCCTTCTCTAACCTGCGGCGAGTGCCAGACCCGCCAGCGCCCTGCCGGAAAGCCACGCACCTTCGACGCGGGGGTTATGCAGGTAATCGCCCGCGATCCCGATGCCTGCTTGGGCATTGTAGCGCGCGCCTTCACCCGCCCGCGCGCCTATCGGTGCCTGCGGCATGGCGTAGAGCCAGCGATGCGCGTCAAGGTGCATCGCAGCGACCGGAGCGACGCCGGTCGCCGCAAAGAAATCGGCCAGCAACGCTGCGGCGGCCGCATCTTTCGGCAGGTCGATAATCTCGCGGCTGCGCGCCGGGCTGGCGTGAACCACCCAGTTTTCGGCTCCGTTACGCCCCGGCTTGGCCGAGTTGCGCGCGGCCCATGATACCGGCGCGGTATCGCTGCGGAAGGTATCGGCGGCAAACGGTAGGCGCTCGCCAAAGCCCGCCATCACCGCCCAGCACGGAGCGGATAAGACATCGCCCGACAGCGCCGCCAGATCGGGCGCGGCATCGGCCAGCAGCACCGCGGCCTGTTCGGCAGGCACCGCGACCAGCACACGAGCGGCGGTGAACGCCTCGCCGTCGGTTTCCACAAGCCAGCCGGCGCCACTGCGCAAAATCCGCTCCGCCCGCACACCCCAGCGCACGTCGAGCGCCTTCGCCATCGCCTTCACCGGCGCATTCATGCCCGGCACCCCGACCCATGCCTCGTCCCCGGCCGCAGGCCAGCGTGCGACAGCACCGGTCGCTTCCCACGCTGCGACAGCATCCTGAAACGCCGGATCGCGGGCGGTGAAATACTGCGCGCCGTGATCGAAGGCGACGCTTTGTCCGCCGATCTCCGCCCGCCGCGCTGCCATCCGCCCGCCGGGCCCGCGCCCCTTGTCAAGAACCGTGACCGAAGCTCCGCTGCGGGCCAGTTCGCTGGCACAGGAAAGGCCCGCCATGCCCGCGCCGATGATGCAGTAATCGCTGAAGTGTTCGTTCATCCCGCGCCAACGCACGGAAGCTTGGGAGGTTTCAGCCAATACGCGGTTTCACGGCGCGCTGCGCGGCGACCTCGCTTCGGCCAGCAGCAGCGAGAACCGTTCCTCGCTGTCGGTCCAGCGCGCACGCGGCTCCCAACCGCCTGCCGCCAGCAGAGTGTTGGATGTGCGGCGGGTGAACTTGTGGCTGTTTTCGGTGTGGATGCTCTCGCCCGCCGTCATTCCGAAGCGCTGCCCGCTGACCGAGAAGCTGACATCCTCCTGCGCCACCAAATGCATCTCGATCCGCGCATAGGTGTCGTTCCAGCGCGCTTCGTGCTTGAACGCCGCGACTGGAATATCTGCCTGTAACTCGCGGTTGATGCGGTGGAGCAGGTTGAGGTTGAACTTCGCCGTGGTTCCGGCCGCATCGTCATAGGCGGCGACCAGCAGCTCCTCGTCCTTGATCAGGTCCATCCCGATCAGCAGCAGCGCGCCGACGCCCAGTGTTTCGCGCATCGAACGCAGCAGATCGGTGGCGGTGCGGGCGACCATGTTGCCGATCGTCGATCCGGGGAAGAAACCGAGCTTGGGCAGCCCTTCGACCTCGCCCGGCAATTCGACCCGGCGCATGAAATCGGCTTCGACCGGCCAGACCGGCAGGCCCGGAAACTTGGCGGCCAGATCGGCGGCGGCGGCGCGCAGGAAGTCTCCGGAAATATCGAGCGGCACGTAAGCCGACGGCGCAATCGCCGACAGCAGCAGCGGGGTCTTGACCGAAGAGCCCGATCCGAATTCGACCACCGCGCGGCCCGGCCCGATCAGCTCGGCAAATTCTTTCGCACCGCCGCGCAAAATCTCGGTCTCGGCGCGGGTCGGATAATATTCGGGCAGCTGGGTGATATCCTCGAACAGCTGCGATCCGGCATCATCGTAGAACCAGCGCGCCGGCACAGCCTTCTGCGCTTCGGCCAGCCCGTCGAGCACGTCGGCGCGGAAGGCCGTATCCACGCCGGTCGCATCGCGCTCGACCAGCTTCAATCCTTTGGGCGTGGTCATGAATTGCCATCCTTTGCCAGCCTGAGGCCGGTGAACTGCCAGCGCTGGTGGGGGTAGAAAAAATTGCGGTACGACGCGCGCGAGTGGCCGCGCACCGTGGCGCAGCTGGCCCCGCGCAGCACCACCTGCCCGCTCATGAACTTGCCGTTATATTCGCCCACGGCGCCGTCTGCCGGGCGGAAACGGGGGTACGGCAGATAGGCCGAGCGGGTGAACTGCCAGCCATCGCCGAACAGGCCTGCTTCGCCGCGCGGCAGCGGGGGGGCGGCTGCATCGAGCTGATTGCCGCTGGCCGGATCATGCGCGGGCAGCACCGCAGCCCCGTCCTGACCGCGAGCGATGGCTTCCCATTCGAACTCGGTCGGCAGGCGCGCACCGGCCCATGTGGCATAGGCATCGGCCTCGAAATGCGAGATGTGGGTAACGGGCGCATCGGGTTCGCGCACCTGCCAGCCCTGATGGGTAAAGTGCTCGTCGTCTCGCCAGTAGAGCGGCGCGGTAATCCCCTCGCGCTGCACCCACGCCCAGCCATCGGCGAGCCACAGACGCGCATCGCAGTAGCCGCCATCGGCGATGAATTCCGCCCATTCGCCGTTGGTCACCAGCCGGTCCGCCAGCGCGAACGGTTCGAGCAGCACGCGGTGGCGCGGGCCTTCGTTGTCGAACGCAAATCCCTCTTCGTCATGACCGATGAGCGCGATCCCGCCGGGATGCTGGTGCCAGCCGATTGGCGAGGCGGCACTGGCGGAGGCTTTCGGGCTGCCTTCCCACATCGCCGGGCCAAGCGGGTTCTGAAACAGCGCGTGCTTGATATCGGTCAGCAGCAATTCGGTGTGCTGCTGCTCATGCGCGACGCCCAGCGCGATCAACCCCGCCAGTGCCGGATCGTCCAGCAGCGGCGTCATGGCGTCATTGATCGCGGCGCGCCAATCCAGCACTTGCTCCAGCGTCGGGCGCGACAGCAATCCGCGCGCAAACCGGTCGATCCGTGCGCCTTCGGCCTCGTAATAGGAATTGAACAGGAATGGCCAATCCGCGTCACACAACTGGTATCCCGGCGCGTGATCGCGCAGCAGGAAAGTCTCCCAGAACCATGTCGTGTGCGCGAGGTGCCACTTGGCCGGACTGGCATCCTCCATCGACTGGAGCGTGGCATCGGCATCGCTCAGCGGAGCAACCAAGGCTTCGGTCAGGGCGCGGGTGGCGCGGAATTGTTCCGCCAGCGAGGGGACGGATTGGCTGTCAGCCGCGCCGATGGGCTCGCTACGGGGCACGGAATTCTCCTGTCGTCGCCTTGCTTCAATGCTCAATCATGCCGCAAAAGCGTGACAAGCGAAAGGCATAGGCCAAGGCACTTGCCCCGCGGGGCAACCGGCTCGTCCCTATGCCGCGTGGGCGCTGATCCCGGAATCGCGCGTTCCGGCCGCCTCGTTGAGCATTTCGGCCACGAGAAACGCCAGTTCGAGCGATTGTTCGGCATTGAGCCGCGGATCGCAATGGGTGTGGTAGCGGTCGCCCAGCCGTTCCTCGGTAATCGCCACCGCGCCGCCGACGCATTCGGTCACGTCCTGCCCGGTCATCTCGATATGGATGCCGCCGGGGTGTGTCCCTTCGGCGCGGTGCACGGCGAAGAAGCCCTTTACCTCGCGCAGGATGCGGTCAAACGGGCGGGTCTTGAAGCCGCTGTCCGATTTCACGACGTTGCCGTGCATCGGATCGCAGCTCCAGACCACCTTGTGCCCTTCACGCTCCACCGCGCGCACCAGCTTCGGCAGGCCGTCCTCGACCTTGTCATGGCCGAAGCGGCTGATCAGCGTGATGCGCCCCGCCTCGCGCTTGGGGTTCAGTTCGTCGAGCAGCCGGATCAGCGCGTCAGGCTCCAGGCTCGGCCCGCATTTCATGCCCAGCGGATTGCCGATCCCGCGCGCGAATTCGATATGCGCGCTGCCTGGAAAGCGGGTACGATCGCCGATCCACAGCATGTGCGCGCTAGTCGCATACCAATCGCCGGTGAGCGAATCCTGCCGCGTCATCGCCTGTTCGTAAGGCAGCAGCAGCGCTTCGTGGCTGGTGTAGAAGCTGGTGCCCTGCAACTGCGGCACGGTGGCAGGGTCGATCCCACAGGCCTCCATGAAATCGAGCGATTCGCCGATCCGGTCGGCCATCTGCGCGAATTTCTCGGTCCACGGCGTGCGTCCCATGAAATCGAGCGTCCACTGGTGGACCTGCCGCAGGTTGGCGTAGCCGCCACCCGCAAAGGCGCGCAGCAGGTTCAGGGTCGCAGCGGCCTGCGAATAGGCGCGCACCATGCGGGCCGGATCGTTGCGGCGCGACACCGGATCGAATTCGATGCCGTTGATATTGTCGCCAAGGTAGCTTGGCAGGGTCACGCCATCGATCGTCTCGGTCGGCGAGGAGCGCGGCTTGGCGAATTGCCCGGCCATGCGCCCCACCTTCACCACCGGACGTTTGCTGGCGAAGGTCATCACAACCGCCATCTGCAACAGCACGCGGAAGGTATCGCGGATGTTGTTGGGATGAAACTCGGCAAAGCTTTCCGCGCAGTCCCCGCCTTGCAGGAGGAAGCCGTGGCCGTTGGCGACATCGGCCAGATCGGCCTTCAGCGCGCGCGCCTCGCCTGCGAACACCAGCGGCGGATAGGACGAGAGCGTGGTCTCCGCCTCGACCAGTTCGGCCGCGTCCTCGTATAGCGGGAGATGCCGCGCTTCGCAGGCTTTCCAGCTTTCCGGGTTCCAGGTCTTGGGCACGTTCAATTCTCTTTCCATGCGTGGCGCGCGATGACGGCGCGGGGGCGCCCGCTACAGGACGCGGGTTTCAATTGTAAAGCGACAATGCCTGCCGGGACAACATTATTTCCCGCAAAGAGCGATAGGCCCGCCCGATCAGCGCCCGATCATTTCGCCCCGGACAGCGGCAGTGCCGCCAGCGGGGGCCTCTGCCAATTCCTGCCCTTCCGGGATAATCGCCAGCCGGAACGGTACGCCGTTGGCGAAATACCGGTCGGCGAGGAACTGCATCACCTGCGGGCTGGTCTGCGAATAATCGGCCAGCAGCGTGCGCAGCAAGGCCACCCGCTGCGGATCGGTGGTCGCGCCTTCCAGATTATACAGCCAGAACTGGTTCCCCGTCGAAGCCCGGCGGATCAGCTGGGCGAGCGGTTCGGTCACCCGCGAAAGCTCGTCGGCCGTGGGCGGATTGGCGGCCAGATCTTTCGCAATCCGGTCAGCCTCGGCAAAGAATACCGGGACGAATTCGGGCTCCAGCTGAGCCAGCGCGGTGATCCGGCCGCCGCTCGGCAGATCCTCGGGCCAGTTGGAAAACACCTGCGGCGAATAGCTCGCCCCGGCCTTTTCCCGCAGCGCCTCGAGCAGCCGGTTGTTGAACAGCTGGGTCAGGATTTCGAGCTGGCGGCTTTCGCGCAAGCTCGCCACGCCGCCGCCGCTGGGCCAGGCGACCACGGCGGCTGCCTGATTGGCATCGCCGCGATGGGTGACAACCGCCGGCGCTTCGGTCGTGGCAGCAAAGGACGGCACCCGCGCCGCGACCTCCGCAGGAATTTCCTCACGCGGCGCCAGCGCACCGAAGGTCAGCCGCAGCTGCTCGACAATTGCCGCCTTGTCGAATTCGCCGAACACCAGAACTTCGATCGGGCCTTGCTTGAGCAACGGCTCCCATACTTCACGGAAGCCTTCCGGCGTTACCGTCTTGAGCGCCGCCGGGTCGGGCGTGGCGAAACGTGGGTCGCGTCCGGTTGCGAGATATTCGAGATCGCGGCTAAGCACGCCGCCAGGACTGGTCGAATAGGTGTTGTAGGCAAGCTCCGCCGCGGCCTTGGCGCGTATCACCGGATCGGGATCCCAGCGCGGCATCCCCAGCTTGGCGGCGAACAGGTAAAGCTGGTCGGCGACGTCATCCGAGCGTGTCTGCGCGGTGAGCGTGAAGACCGCATCGTCAATCGAGAAGTCGAAGCCGAGCTTGCGCCCTGTCGCCAGCCGGTCGATCTCGTTCTGCCCGAGTTCGCCCAAGCCCGAACCGACCAGCGCCGCTTCGCCCATCGGGGCATAGACCGCGCTGTCCGCATCGAACGCGCGGTAACCGGCACCGAACCGCACCCGCACCGTTACCCGGCCCGGCTCGGCATCATTGGCCCACACCAGCGCCTTCACACCATTGGCGAAATCGATCTGCTCGATTTCGAGTACACCCAACGCCTGCTGGCTGACGACCGTGCCCGGCTCGCCAACCGGCGGCAGTTCATCGAACGAGATGCTCTCCGCCGCCAGCCGTGCGCTGCCGTCCACCTCCGCCTCGCTGGCGAGCGCCAGTCGCAGCGCGTTTGCGTCCGCCTCGCCCGCAGCGGGCGTGACATAGACCGAGCGCGTGACCACGCCTTCGAACAGCGCCTGCGTGCGCGCTAGCACCTCTTCGGGATTGAGGCGGTCCGTCATCCCGCGGAACACGTCGAGCACCACCTGGGGCGCGGCGACGGTTTCGCGAATGTCGACCGCGTTCACCACATTGTCGGCGAGGCTGGAACCCGACTGGACGCTCTCCTGCTCGACCTCATTGGCGAACACCACGTCGAACTCGGCCGCCTCGCGGTCGATCTCCTCCTGCGTCGGCGGATTGGTGATGGCATCGGCAATCACGCTGCGCACATCGGCGAGCGCGGCCTGCCAGTCATCGGTCAGCGGCGCGAAGGTCACGAAGGTCGCATCGGTCGAGCGCGAGACGTCGTCCTGCTGCACCTGCGCATACAGGAAACTGCCGCCACCGCGCGCGCGCGATTCGAGCCGGCGATTGATGATCGACTGCGCCACCGCATCGAGCAGCAGGCCTTCGTTATATTCGATGGTGTCCTCAACCGGACGCCACGGACGCATGATCGCATAGGTCAGGCTGCGCGGCAGATCGGCCTCGACCCCCACGGCCAACTCGCCGATGGGTGTGCCGGACACCGGGCTTTGCTCGGCTCCGGCAGGTGCGGCCGGATCGCCGAAATCGGGTGCCACTCCGGGTTTGCCGGTGCCCTTCCAGTCGCCGAACCATTGTTCGACCAGCCCGGCCAGCACCATCGGATCGGCATCGCCCGCCACCACGATCACGGTGTTTTCGGGCCGGTACCAGCGTTCGTAGAACGCCTTCACGTCCGCGCCGTTGGCGGCCCTCAGCGTTTCGTCGGTACCGATCGGATTGCGGGTAGCGAGCCGTTGTCCGGCAAAGAAGGTGCGCCGCGTGATATCGGCCATGCGTTCGCCCGCGCCCCCCCGCTCGCGCTTCTCGGCAAGCACGATCGGGCGTTCTGCGGCGACGTTCGCATCATTCAGAACCGGCGCCTTGATCATGCCCGACAGCAGCTTGAAACTTTCCGCCAGCTTGGCCTCGCTGATATCGGGGATGTCGAGCTTGTAGACGGTGTGCGTCGGGCTGGTTTCGGCATTGGCATCGCTGCCGAAGGTCGCGCCGAGCCGCTGCCACGCGGAAATCGCCTCGGCCTGTCCGAGATATTGGCTTTCGCGGAACAGCAGGTGTTCGAGCAGGTGGGCATAGCCCTGTTCGCTGTCCTGTTCGTGCAGCGAGCCTGCATCCACCCGCACCCGGATCGATATCTGGCGCGGCGGCACGCCATTGCGGCGCACGGCATAGCGCAGGCCGTTCTCCATCTCGCCGAACAGCCACTTGTCATCGACCGGAACGTCCGAACCGCGATACAGCCACGGCACCTCGCCCTCTGCCTGGACCGCGACCGGAGCCGGGACCGCCGGCGCAGGCTGTGCGGCCGTGACAGGTGCCTGCTGGGCCAGTAGCGGCTGAGCCAGAACGACGGGGGCAAGCAGAAGGGCGAGAGCGCGGGCCGCGCGGGAGAACGACGTCATACGGCAGCTTATAGTCTGCCCGACCCTGAAGCGATAGTGAATGCTTGCATCCTTGCCCTTGGCGCTGCGGACACCTAAGTTGACGGACATGTTCATAGAAACCGAAACCACACCCAACCCCGCCGCGCTCAAGTTCCTTCCCGGTCAGACCGTGATGGACGCAGGCACGCGCGAATTCGCTTCCCCCGAAGCTGCCGAGGCCAGCCCGCTGGCGCAGGCGATCTTCGACACGGGCGAGGTGGTAAACGTGTTCTTCGGTGCCGATTTCGTCAGCGTCACCGCTGCGCCGGGCGCGGACTGGAGCGCGCTGAAGCCGCAGGTGATCGCCATCCTGCTCGATCATTTCGTCTCCGAAGCCCCGCTGTTTGCAGGTGGGAGCGGAAACGGCATCGCCGTCCCGCCCGAAGACGAAGCCGTTGTCGAAGAACGCGCCGAGGACGCCGAAGTCATCGCCGCGATCAACGAACTGCTCGAAACCCGCGTGCGCCCGGCCGTTGCTGGCGACGGCGGCGATATCGCCTATCGCGGTTTCCGCGACGGCGTGGTGTACCTGACGCTGCAGGGATCATGCTCCGGCTGCCCGTCGAGCACCGCGACCCTGAAGCATGGGATCGAGGGCCTGCTGAAACATTACGTGCCCGAAGTCGTTGAAGTCAGGGCCGCCTGAATTCTTCAATCACACTGCGGGGATTTCCCATGACGACGCAATTTCACGACCACGTCCTGTCGGACGCGGCGCTTGCCCAACTGTTCAACGAAGCGCGCAGCTATAACGACTGGCTCGACCGCGACGTTTTGGACAAACAGCTCCACGCGATCTGGGATCTCATGAAAATGGCTCCCACCTCGGCCAACATGCAGCCGGCGCGGATCGTGTGGGTCAAATCGCCTGACGCCAAGGCGAAGCTGACGGAATGCGTTATGGACGGCAACAAGGCCAAGGTCGCCGCCGCCCCCGTAACCGCTGTGATCGGCTACGACATCGATTTCCACGAAGAACTGCCGTGGCTATTCCCGCACACCGATGCGAAAAGCTGGTTCGACGGCGACGAGGAAGGCCGCAAGGAAGGCGCGTTCCGCAATTCCTCTCTGCAAGGCGCCTACCTGATGCTTGCCGCGCGCGCGCTGGGGCTGGATTGCGGGCCGATGTCAGGCTTCGATGCCGATGCGGTGAACGCCGCTTTTTTTGCGGACGAACCGCGCCACCGCGCCAATTTCATCTGCGCGATTGGCTATGGCGACCCTGCCAGCATCTTCGACCGCAGCCCGCGTCCGGATTTCGCGACCTTCAACCGCATCGCCTGACGCGCATCTGCCGCTTGCGCCCCGCCACGTGCTGAGGCATCGGGCGGGGATATGCGGGTACTCGCCATAGAAACCGCCTCCGAGGCCTGTTCCATCGCCCTGTTCGACGATGGGCACCTGATCGCGCGCGACCATCGCGTGATCGGGCGCGGCCATGCCGAGGCGCTGGTGCCGATGATCGCCGCGCTGCCGGACAAGGGGCGCGCGGATCGCATCCTCGTGTCGCTCGGTCCGGGCAGCTTTACCGGAGTGCGCATCGGCCTGGCCACCGCCCGCGCGCTGGGCTTTGCTTGGAATGCCGAGGTGCTCGGCTACCCGACGCTGGCGCTGCTTGCCGCGCAGGCCCGCGCCGACGCGCCGGGATCGGCGGTGACGGTGTGCGTGACCGGCGGCCACGGCGAATGGTTCGTAGCCGACTTCGGCGCCGATGGCCTGCCGGAGGGCGACTCCGCCTCGCTCACGCCAGGTGCGGCCGCCGCGCG
Source organism: Erythrobacter sp. (assembly GCF_024305245.1). Lineage (GTDB taxonomy): Bacteria > Pseudomonadota > Alphaproteobacteria > Sphingomonadales > Sphingomonadaceae > Erythrobacter. The sequence continues at coordinate 108,334 of NZ_JAMWYX010000006.1, read as the reverse complement.
GGCCTGCCACCCATGCGTCGCTGGCAATCGTGCGGAAGAATTCGCCGCGTTGCGCCCGGATGCCGGTCTGGCCGCCAATCCCCTGCTGCCCGATGCCGCCGCCGTGCAGATGCTCCCCGCCGCGCTGCTGACACGCGCCCTCGCCCCGATCTACGGACGCGGGCCGGACGCTACCCCAATGGCAGGGCGCGTCCCGGCATGATGCCCTGCCCGCACCTCCTCGACCGGATCATGGCGGTGATGGAGGCGGCGTTCGATCCGGCTTACGGCGAAGCCTGGAACCGGCGGCAGGTGGCTGACGCGCTGTCGATGCCCAGCACCCATGCGCTGGTGGTGGACGGCGAAGGCAATCTGATCTCCGATGGCGCGGCGGACAGCCGGACCCCGGCAGGGTTCGTGCTGAGCCGTCATGTGCTCGACGAGGAAGAGCTGCTGCTGATCGCGGTGGCCCCCGACACCCGCCGCCGCGGGATCGGTGCGATCCTGATAGAGCACCTGTTCGATGCTGCGCGCGAGCGGGGGATTACAAGGATCTATCTGGAAATGCGGCGGGGAAATCCAGCACTTCACCTTTATCAGAAGCTCGGTTTCGTCCCGATCGGGGAACGGCCCAAATATTACCGCATGGCCAATGGCGAGCGGATAGACGCGATTACTTTTGCCCGTTCGGTTTAATTTGGCACGGTTCGTCTTATCTATGGGCCTACGGAAACTCTCCCAGTTGCAAACCTTGGGCAGTTCGGCCATGACCGCGCCCTTGGGGAGTAACCGGAACATTGACTGAGGATTCTATGCAAGACGTGGAAAATGAAATGAACGAAACCCTTATTACGCTCACCAGCGATATCGTGTCGGCGCATGTCAGCAATAATGATGTCGCTGTCGGCGATCTGCCCAGCCTGATTACCAACGTCTATGCAGCGCTCGCAAATCTCGGCGAAAAGCCGGTGGTGGAAGAGCCCAAGCCGCAGCCCGCCGTTGCCATTCGCAATTCGATCAAGCCCGAATACATCGTGTGTCTGGAAGACGGCAAGAAGCTGAAAATGCTCAAGCGTTATCTGCGCACCAACTTCAACATGACGCCGGAAGAATACCGCGCACGTTGGAACCTGCCCGCCGATTACCCGATGGTCGCCCCCGCCTATGCTGAAAAGCGCCGCGATCTGGCCAAGAAGATCGGCCTTGGCCGCAAGCCCGGCACCACCAACCGTCCCCGGCGCGCCAAGAAAACGACCTGAACGCGTGCGACCGGCCCTGTTGAGAGGGCCGCAAGCCAGCTTGAGCAAGCAGCCCCGCCCCTATAAGGATAGGGCTGCTTTGCTATGCGGAGCCCACACGGGCTCGGCCACTTGGCGATGGAGCTGTCATTGACCCAGAAAATAGATCTCGAACAATTATGCGCGGAAAAAGGCCTGCGCATAACCGAACAGCGCCGCGTCATCGCCAGAGTGTTGTCCGAAAGCGAGGATCACCCCGATGTCGAGCTGCTGCACACGCGCGCGTCGGCAATTGATCCCAAGATCTCGATTGCCACGGTCTACCGCACTGTGCGCCTGTTCGAGGAAGCGGGCATTCTCGACCGTCACGATTTCGGCGATGGCCGCTCGCGTTATGAACCCGTGCCCGAAGCGCATCACGATCACCTGATCGATGTCGAGACCGGAAAGGTGGTCGAATTCGTCGATCCCGAGGTCGAGGCGCTCCAGCGCCAGATCGCCGAGCGTTTGGGCTACCGTCTGGTCGACCACCGGATGGAATTGTACGGCGTACGGCTCTCGCGTGAGGACTGAGGTGGACGGCGCCCCGCGCACGTCCGCAAAAGAGCAGCGCGAGTGGGAACTGCGCCAAGCCGCCGCGCGCGGCGAGATCACCCCGATCTCGCCGATGGGCCGGGTTCGCATCACGCTGCGGGCGCTGGCGCTGATCGGTCTGATCGCGGTGTTCGTGCCGCTGCACTACCTCTACCGCACCTTCGCCTATGGCTCGCCCTTCCCGATGCTGTTCCTGCGCTATGCCGCGCGGGTGTGCGGCGCGAAGGTCGAGGTGATCGGCACGCATCTGCGGCGCGACGTGTTCTATGTCGCCAACCATATCTCGTGGATCGATATCCTCGCGCTGGCGGGTGCCAGCGGCACGGCTTTCGTCGCCAAGGCGGAACTCGAAGCATCGCCGGTGGTCGGCTGGCTCGCCAGCCTCAATCGCACCGTCTTCGTAAAGCGCGAGCATCGCATGGGCGTGGCCGAGCAGATCAACGCCCTAAAGGAGGCGCTGGTCGATAACTGGTCGGTCACCGTGTTTCCCGAAGGCACCACCACCGACGGCCAATCGCTGCTGCCGTTCAAGACCAGCATGCTGTCGGTGCTGGAGCCACCGCCGCCGGGCGTGCTGGTGCAGCCGGTGGTGCTCGATTACGGGCCGGTCGCTGAATGGATCGGCTGGATCGGCGAGGAAGGCGGGCTCAACAACGCCAAGCGCTTGCTGGCGCGCAAGGGCACCTTCCGGCTGCGGCTGCATTATCTGGAGCCCTTCAGCCCCGAAGATTTCCGCGGGCGCAAGGCCATCAGCCACGAATCGCGTCGCCGGATCGAGGAAACCCTGCTGGAAGTCCTAGGCCGCCCGCTGCGTGAATTCGCGCACACCGTCCCGCCGGTACGTTACGAACCGCGCACCGATGGCGAACGGGTCGGCTAAAGCCCCGCCCTGACCAGCCAATCGTGGAAGATCCGCACCGGGCGGCTTTCCAGCGCCACCGGCTTGCACACGAACCAGTAGCTATAGGGGCTTTCCACCGGAACGCCGGGCAGATTGGTGAGCCGGTTATCGCTGGCGCGGCGCAGGTGATCGTCATGCATGATCGCAATGCCAAGGCCCTGCGCGGCGGCTTCCAGCATTAGCGCGCCCGAATCGTAATGGTCGATTGCGCCCGCTTCCATGTCTTCAAGCTGGTTGGCCTTTTTCCACGCCACGAAGCTTTCGGGCAGTTCGTTGTGGATCAGGAAGGTCTGCTTCGCCAGGTTCTCGGCCGTGACCTCCGGCCCGATGTTGCGCGCCACTTCCTTGCTGCAGATAGCGTGGACGAGATTGTGATCGAGCCGCACCGCGTGCAGTCCGCTCGCCGGCCCGCGCGACAGGATGATCGCGGCGTCGAGCGTATCGCCCACGCGGTCTTCCAGATGCGGCGCGGTGTCGATGTCGATATGCAGCAGCGGGTGGCGCTTGCGCAGTTCGCCCAGCCGCGGGAACAGGCGCTGGCTGCCGAACATCGGCAGCACGCCCAGCCGCAGCCGCAGCAGCGCGATATTGTCGGACTGGCTTTCCACTGCGCGGGCCAGCGCTTCCATGTGCGGGTTGACCGCCTCGTAGAACGCCTGGCCTTCGTCAGTCAGTTGCATCGACTGGCGGGCGCGGGTGAACAGCTTCTTGCCGACGAATTCTTCAAGATTGCTGATCCGCCGCGACAGCGCCGACGGGCTGAGGCCGATTTCCTCCGCCGCCGCGCGGGCGGAACCCATTCGGACCGTGCGCATGAACGCTTCGAGCGCGCGCAATGGAGGCAGACGACGTTTGGGCATGGAACCTCTCCTTGGTGAAGGGAGATACGCACGAGGCCGCCATTTGGATGCAAAAAATCGAAGAAAAATTGCATCCGTCGCCAGCGCGTTGCGCCTACTGCACGTCGCTTTCGACGTGCGGCGGATGCAGCCGCAGGCGTTTCACGTGGGTTTCGTCACCTGCTGTGACTTCAATCCTCCAACCGCTCGTATGTTCCAGCACAGTGCCGACTGGCGGCACCGCCTCGGCCAGCACGAAGGCCAGCCCGCCCAGCGTATCGACGGCTTCCTCGACCTCCGCCAGTCGCGGGTCGACCATTTTGGCGACATCGTCCAGCTCGGCGCGGGCGTCGCAATCCCACATCCCTTCGCCGATCGCCACGATCAGGTCTTCGGGCGCGTCGTCGTGCTCGTCCTCGATGTTGCCGACGATTTCCTCGACCAGATCCTCGATCGTGATGAGCCCGTCGGTGCCCGAAAATTCATCGACCACGATCGCCAGATGCACCCGGCGCGCGCGCATATCGGCCAGCACGTCCAACGCTCCGCGCGCCTGCGGCACATACAGCGGCTGGCGCAGCAGCACCGTCCAGTCCGCAGGGGGCGGCGTGCCGTTGGCGAGGAACGGGAAGATATCCTTGATGTGGATCATCCCGATCACGTCATCCAGCGTCTCGCGATAGACCGGCATGCGCGAATGGCCATGTTCGCTGAACGCCGCCACAACTTCGGCCCAACTGATCGACGCTTCCACCGCGATGATCTCGCCGCGCGGCACGGCGACATCATCGGCATCATGTTCGGAGAAGTGCAGCAGGTTGCGCAGCATCTGGCGTTCGACCCGCGACAGATCCCCGCCCGCATGGGCGCGATCATCGAAATGCGACGCGCCGTGTTCGTCCTCGTGCTCGTCGATCGCTTCTTCAAGCTGTTCGCGCAACGAACGCGCGGCTTCCAGCCCGAGGATCTTGCGCAGGGCAGGCCAAAGCCCGCCGCTACTGTCCGCGTCTCCCGAAGAAGATGCGGAAGATGGGGAATCGGCCATGGCCTTAGTCAATGCTCCTTGCGGTGTTCATGCGCCATATGGGTCGTTGATGCCCAGTTTTGCAAGTATCGCTGTTTCGATTGCTTCCATTTCATCCGCCTGTGCGTCGCTTTCGACATGATCGTGGCCCGCCAGATGCAGCAATCCGTGAACGATCAGGTGCGCCGCGTGATGATCCAGCGGCACGCCCTTGTCTGCCGCCTCGCGCGCACAGGTCGCATGCGCCAACGCGATATCGCCCAGCATCACCGGCGGGCCATCGGGGGCGAGGCCCTGCAATTCACCGCGTTCCAGCATCGGGAAGCTGAGCACATTGGTCGGCTTGTCGCGTGCCCGCCATTCGCGGTTGAGGCTGTGCACTTCGGCGTCGGAAGTGAACAGGATGCTGGCGATCAGGCGCGGATGGGCCAGCAGCGGCTCGCCCTCGCCCGCCGCCCGCGCTGCTCGCTCCGCCAGCGCTTCCCAATTGCCATCCGGCCAATGTTCGACGTCGCAATCAAGCTGCATGGCGCGCCTGTAGGAGACACATGAGACACTGTACAGGAAGCGAAAACCGGCCCTGCCCAGAGGGGTCGTTCGCAGCGGTCGTCAAAGGCAGGAAGTCGGCGCGGATCATGCTGCGCCCGATAGCCTGTCGCCCTGCGGTAGGAAAGGGCGGCAGCTTGGCGGCCGATATCGCCCCAAAAGGAACAAAACTGCGCAAACGCGTTCACCTCTCATGCTTTTCGATGACTTTTATGACCTTCTGCGGGTCGCGGTGGTATCGCTGTTGGCCTATGCGGCTCTGGTGATGGTGCTGCGGCTGGCGGGCAAGCGATCGCTGGCGAAGCTCAATGCCTTCGATCTGGTTGTCACCGTGGCGCTCGGCTCGACACTGGCGACGGTGCTGCTCAGTTCCGATGTCGCCTTGCTGGAGGGGCTGCTGGCCTTCGTGATGCTGGCGCTGCTGCAATGGGTGGTGTCCCGCCTGTCGATCACATCGCAGACCTTCCGCAACCTTGTGCGCAGCCAGCCGCGCCTGCTGTTCGAAGACGGGCAATACCGGACGCAGGCAATGGCGGACGAACGCGTGACCAAGGACGAAATGGAGGCTGCGATCCGTTCCTCGGGCGTCGCCCACCTTGAAGATGTCGCCGCCGTGGTGCTGGAAACCGACGGCAGCCTGAGCGTGATCAAGGGTTCCGAAAAACCGCTGACTGTACTGGGCAGCGTGCGGCGGTAGCCAGACCCGCCCTTACGCGTCGTCCCCCTCATAGGCTTCGACAATCCGGCCCACGATCGGGTGGCGCACCACGTCGGCGACGGTGAAGCGGATCGTGCCAAAGCCTTCGATCCCTTCCAGCCGCGATACCGCATCGTTCAAGCCGCTGTTGGCCGGGCCGCCCGGGATATCGACCTGCCTGGGATCGCCGCAGACCACCATCCGGCTGTTCTGGCCGAAACGGGTCAGGAACATCTTCATCTGTTCGCGCGTGGTGTTCTGCGCCTCGTCGAGGATGACGAAGGCATCGGCCAGCGTGCGCCCGCGCATGAAGGCGATCGGAGCGATCTCGATCTCGCCGCTGGCAATGCGCCGCTCCACCTGTTCGGGCGGCATGCAATCGTTCAGCGCATCGTACAACGGGCGCAGATAGGGATCGACCTTGTCCTTCATGTCGCCGGGTAGGAAACCGAGTTTCTCCCCCGCCTCCACCGCCGGACGCGACAGGATCAGGCGCTGGACGCTTCCCGTAATCAGCTGGCTGACCGCCTGCGCCACCGCGATATAGGTCTTGCCCGTGCCCGCTGGGCCGAGCGCGAAGATGATATCGTCCTTGGCGAGGCTGCGCATGTATTCGATCTGTGTGGCTGACCGGGGCACGATGGTTTTCTTGCGCGTGCGGATCATGATCGGCGCCGCGTCCATGTCGCCCGAAATGATGCCTTCCAGCGTCGGTTCGTTCGACATCGCGATCAGCGATTCGATTGCGCCGCTATCCAGATCCTCGCCGCGCGCCAGCCTATCATACATGGTGGTAAGCGTATCGCGGGCGCGCGCGACATCGTCCTCCGGCCCTTCGACCACCACCTGATGTCCGCGCGCGTGGATATACACGCCAAGCCGGTTTTCGACCTGCACCAGATTGGCATCGAACTGGCCGAACAGCGGGCCGAGCAGCGACTGGTTCTCGAAGGTCAGTTCCAGCCGGGCGCGCCGGGGAACGGAAATGCCGCGAGGATCGGGCGAAAGAGCCGGGTGTCCGGCACGGGAGGGTCGTCGGCCCATAGGTTCCTTTGCATGAGGCCAAGGGACAATTCCCGGCCCACGAGTCGGAAAGGTAAGCACGCCTCCCGCCAAAGCAAGCTGGCAGCGACGAGATGGCAGTGGAAAGTCACCGAGTTGCAATCTCGGCGCGCGGGACCGGTTCAGGCCGGAAGGGTCGCGCGGACCTGTCCCATCAACGAATTCGGCCCCGCTTCGGCGAGGGTGACTTCAACCAGATCGCCAATGGCGTAATCGCCCTCGAACCACACCGATTGCAGCCACGGCGATTTGCCAAGCCACTGGCCGGGGTTGCGCCCTGTGCGTTCCACCAGCACCTTGCAGGTCTTGCCGACGCTGGCTTTGTTGAAGGCGAACTGGTGGTGGGCGATGCGCGCTTGCAGGCGTTGCAGGCGCTCGTCCATGATTTGGGGCGCGATCTGACCCTCCATCGTCGCCGCCGGGGTGCCGGGGCGCGGCGAATATTTGAAGCTGAAGGCGTGGGCGTAGCCGACTTGATCGACGATCCGCAGCGTATCCTCGAACTCTGCTTCGGTTTCGCCGGGGAAGCCGACGATGAAGTCGCCCGACAGCGCGATATCGGGGCGGACGGCGCGGAATTGCTCCAGCAGCCTCAGATAGCTTTCCGCCGTGTGCTGGCGGTTCATCGCTTTCAGCACCCGGTCGCTGCCGCTCTGCACGGGAAGGTGCAGGTAGGGCATCAGCTTCGGCACTTCGCCATGCGCGGCGATCAGGGCTTCGTCCATGTCGTTGGGGTGGCTGGTGGTGTAGCGGATTCGCTCCAGCCCGTCGATGTTGGCGAGCGCGTGAATCAAGCCTGCGAGGCCCGCCGGGCGGCCCTTGTCGTCCTCGCCGCTCCATGCATTGACGTTCTGGCCGAGCAGGGTGATTTCGCACGCGCCGGTCTCGACCAGTTTGCGCGCTTCGGCGATCAGGTGGTTGAACGGCCGCGAAATTTCCGCGCCGCGGGTATAGGGCACCACGCAATAGGTGCAGAACTTGTCGCAGCCTTCCTGCACCGTCAGGAACGCGCTGGGGCCACGTTTCTTGCGCGCCGGGAGCGCGTCGAACTTGGCGATGGCGGGCATGTCGGTATCGGTCGCGCGCTCGCCGTTCGTGGCCTTGTCGAGCATCTCGGGCAGGCGGTGATAGGCCTGCGGGCCGACCACGATGCTGACCGCCGGCGCGCGCGCCATGATCTCCTCGCCCTCGGCCTGCGCAACGCAGCCCGCGACCGCGATCATGGGAGCCTTACCCGCCTTGTTGCCCGCCTTCACCAAGCGGCCAATGTCGGAATAGACCTTCTCGGCGGCTTTCTCGCGGATGTGGCAGGTGTTGAGGATGACGAGATCGGCCTCCTCGCCCTCGGGCGCAGGCGCGATGCCGCGTTCCCCCAGCAATTCGGCCATGCGCTCGCCATCATAGACGTTCATCTGGCAGCCGAAGCTTTTGACCCGGTAGGTCTTGGGGGCGGAGGTGGGTTTCATGAGGCGTGCGCCTTTAGCGCCGATGGGGCGCGGGTTCAATCACCGCTGCGCTTGCGCTTTGCCGAGTCCTTGGGCTGGTCGTTGTGCAGGCAAGGCTCGTCCTTGCGCTGTCCCGGGCCGGGGTGGGTCTGATCCTCCGAACCGCACTCCACCAGCGGTCTTGCGATCCGATTGGCCTTCACCACCTCGTGCGCATCCGCGCTGGCATAAGCTGCGATCCACGTGATGCAATCGGCCAGCGGGCGAACCTTGTGCTTGAAAAGGGCGTTCTTGCGCGGCTCGCAATTGATCGTGAACACATTGGCTGCTGGCGGTTCCTCGGAGCGGGCGAACCGCCGCAGCACCTCGCCGCGTTCGTTGAAGACGGTGCGCTGCAGGGCGTTGGCCTTCGTCTCGCTGCGATAGAAGGGCGATGTATTGAACATGTAGGCGCGCACTTCAGGGTGGGCGACCGAAACTTCGGTTGCCAGCGCTCCGCCGAGCGAATGGCCGGTGACCACCCATTGCGGGTCGGAACCCCAGCGTTTTTTCTCAGCCGCGAAATAACGCAGCGCCAATTCGATCTGGTCATTGCGCAGCGTGCCGTAGAACAGATCGCTGAGGCCTTTCAGATCGGTCCCGCGAAAGGCGAGGATGCGGGCGATCGGCTTGCGCTGGGGGTCGCCAGAGGTGCCGGGCGCGAACTGGTCGAAGATTTCGTAGCTGAAGCCCTTGTCAGCGTCTTCAGGCGCAATCGGCAGGTGTTCCAGCCGTTGCAGGACGCGGCCCGGCCTTGCGAACAGATCATCGTCACCGGTGTATGCGTTGGTCGAGGCGACGGCATAGGGGAAGGCATCCACCGCCGCATCGCGCACGAAACCGCACCACCCGCCAGGCTCAAGCTGGCAGGGTGAGCGCGATTGCGAAATATCGGGAAGGGTGGCGCAGGCCGATAGCAGCAATACGCATAGCGCCGCTGCTACCGCACGCAGCGTCATACCTGCACCAAGTTGATCTTAGGCAACGGATGCCTTCACGATCTTGCCCGGCGCGCGCGGCGGTTCGCCCTTGGGCAGGGCGTGGACGTGTTCCATGCCGCTCGTGACCTGGCCCCACACGGTGTACTGCTTGTCGAGGAAGCGTGCGTCGTCGAGGCAGATGAAGAACTGCGAATTGGCGCTGTCGGGGTTCTGCGAACGCGCCATCGAGCACACGCCTTCGACGTGGGGTTCGGCGTTGAATTCGGCCTTCAGGTCGGGCTTGTCGCTGCCGCCCATGCCGGTGCCGGTCGGATCGCCGCCCTGCGCCATGAAGCCGTTGATGACGCGGTGGAAGATCACGCCGTCATAGAAGCCTTCGCCCGCCAGCTCGGCGATGCGCTCGACATGGCCGGGGGCCAGATCGGGGCGCAGCTTGATCACGACGTCTTTGCCCTCGCCGTCGCCGGTGTCGAGGGTGAAGGTGAGGGTGTCGGCCATTTCGTATCTCCTGAATGAATTTGGCCGCTTCTATAGCGTGCGAGGCGTGACTGTCACCCTCCCCGCTTGCTTTTCGACCCTCCCCGCCTAAACGCCTCAACATGGCTGACGATCGCATTCCCGAAGACGATCTGCTGATCGCCGACCCCGCTGCGGAGTCGGCGGCCGAATCGGCTGAGGTCGAGGTGCGCCCGGACGACCGCGTCGACGATGAGCGCCACGACGAGGAAAACCGGCTCAAGCCCGAATATATCAGTGCCGTCCACCTCGCATTGGAAGCGGGCGACAAGGGCGCGGTGTATGACCTGGTCGAACCGCTCCACGCCGCCGACGTCGCCGACCTGATCGAACTGCTCGACCGGTCGGAACGCGCGCAGCTCGCCTCGGCGATCAGCGACCTGATGACCGGCGACGTGATCGCGGAACTGAACGATTACGTCCGCGAAGACCTGATGGACACGCTGTCGGCGCACGCGGTCGCCGTGATTGCCGAACAGCTCGACACCGACGATGCGGTGCAGCTGATCGAGGATTTGAACGAAGCCGATCAGCGCGCCGTGATGGCCGAGCTGGAGCCGGAAACCCGCGCCGCCGTTTCCAGCGCGCTCGCCTATCCCGAAGAGACCGCAGGCCGGTTGATGAGCCGCGATTTCGTGGCGGTGCCCGAGCATATGACGGTCGGCAACCTGATCGATTACCTGCGCGAAGAAGGCGATCTGGAGCATGATTTCTTCGAAGTCTTCATCATCGACGAACGCCATCACCCCGTCGGCACCTGCGCGCTGAACTGGGTGCTCACCACCCCGCGTTCGGTCCGCCTGACCGACCTGATGAAGCGCGACCAGACCCTGATCCCGGTCACGATGGATCAGGAAGAAGCCGCGCTGATGTTCCAGAAATACGCGCTGATTTCGGCCGCCGTGGTGGACGAGAGCGGACGGCTGGTCGGACAGATGACGGTCGACGACGTGGTCCACATCATCTCCGAAGAAGCGGGAGAGGATGCGCTGCTGATGTCGGGCGCGGGCGACGGCGACATCAACGAACCGCTGCGCGAGGCCTATTCCAGCCGGGTGCGCTGGCTGATCGCCAATCTCGGCACGGCGGTGGTCGCGTCGGGAATCATCGCGTTTTTCGGAGCGGCGATCGAATCGCTGGTGGCCTTGGCAGTTCTCATGCCGATCGTCGCCAGCATCGGCGGCAATGCCGGCACGCAGACGATGGCGGTGGCGGTGCGCGCGATTGCCACCAATCAGCTGACCCGCGCCAATACCAAACGCATTCTGTGGCGCGAATTTCGCGTCGCGCTGCTCAACGGCGGTACGATTGCATTATTGATCGGATTGGCCGCCGGGCTGCTGTTCTCGCCGATGATGGGCGTGGTGATCGCGCTCGCCATGGTCATCAATATCGGCGTGGCCGGCCTTGCAGGCGTGCTGGTGCCGGTGATTTTCGAGCGGCTGGATCAGGACCCGGCGGTGGCTTCATCGGTGTTCGTGACGATGATTACGGATTCGATGGGGTTCTTCGCGTTCCTCGGGCTGGCCGTGGCGGCGGGCCTTGCTCCGCTGTGATCTCTTGTGCACGAACCGGCGTGGCTCGCAATGCCGCGCAAACTCGCTAGATTGGCCCCATGCCGCTCCACATGACCAAGATCGCGTTCGGCGCGAAAAGCTATGAAGATCTCGCCGGATGGTATGCCAATCACGAGCGGGACCGCAGCGAAATCCGCCTGACCACCCGCAACCGCCCGACCCGGCACGCGGAGCTGGTGGGCGGATCGCTGTACTGGATTCTCAACCATGCGCTGGTGGCGCGTTCGACGATCCTCGGCTTCGAGAAGACCGAGGACGGGCGCTGGGACATCTGCCTCGAGCCTGTGCTGGTGCGGGTCCATCCGCAGGGCAAGCGTGCGCATCAGGGCTGGCGTTACCTGACCGAGGGCAAGGCTCCGCGCGATCTTGATGCGGGCGAGGATATCGGCGATGCCCTGCCCGGCAAGCTGGCGGCCAAGCTGGAGCGGCTGGGGCTAGTCTGATCGGTACCGGCCTGGTCTGACCGTTACTGGCCCGGTCTTACCATTACTGGATCGTGCGGCCCTGCCGGATCAGCTGCGCCAGCCGCGCGCTGGTGCCATCAAGGCTGCGCCGCGCGTGATCCGCACCGACCGAGGCCGCCGTCGCCGTCGCTTCGGCGAACAAACGCCCACCGACCGAAACCACCACCAGATGTCCGGGCGCAGCCTTGCGGCTGATCTCCACAGCTTCGCGCAGGCGGGTGAGCGCGCGTTGCCGCGGCAGGGCATCCGACAGGCCGATATCGACCGCGTCGTGATCCTGCGCGGCGACCTGATTGGCGAGCGCTTCCTTGGTCTGCGGAAAGGCCATTTCCACCCGCCAGCCGGCATCGGTGAACTGGTCGGCGAGCATGGTCGTGCCCAGCATGTGCGGTTCGCCCGGCGCGGTTGCCAGCAGGATCGAATAGCGGCTGCGGCGAAGGGTGCTGGTGCAAGCATGGGTGCGCACCGCGTGCCCGGCCAGTTGCAGCATGCTGAGGCCGATGGTCAGGTCGATCTCGCTACACCGGTCGGCCAGCCAGGCATCGCCCATCGTACGGGCGACCGGCTCGATCAGGTGGGCAACGATATCATCCGCGCTCCAGCCCTGTTCGGCGATGCTCGCAAGCAGGGCGTTGATCCGCGTGTCGTCCGCCTCCAGGGCGATCTCCACCAGCCCCGGCACGTAATGCGCTAACGCATGCGGCGCGAGGTCGCTGGCGCAGGACGCGCTCTGCAGGCCTTGCTCGCGACTGTAAAGCAGCAGGTCCCAGTTCGAGAACAACCGGCTGGAAACCATGTGATCGGTAAGGATTTCGATATCGCTGTGCCGTTCATCGCGCAGGATCGATGCCCAGACCACTTCCAGCGACTCGGGCGGGCCTTCCAGCGTCTGCAGGAACCGGCCATTGTCATACAGCAGCATTCCGGTGACGCCGAGGCTGCGATTGCGCTGCTGGGCCCGCGCGACCATCTGTTTGAGATCGGTTTCCGAAGGCCGCGAGACAGCGCGGCTCTGGTATGTGAGACAGCCGACCCAGGCACCTACGCCCGCAACCACCGATTCCGTATGCACGTGCATTGCATCCTCCCCTCGACCGATCGGGATGCACGGGTTTACCGGAGGAGCTTCTATATTGGCTCTTTGCGATAACCCGTTGGACGATCCCCATCCGCGGAATTACTCAAATTCGAGAGGTGAGCCGATCACGGCAAAGCAACCGGCCCCCTCACAGACCTGTCGCGCCACCGGCACAACAGAACCGGAAGAAGGACAGGTTCACCTATGATAGGACGAAGGTCAATCCTTAAAAGGGATTCACCGTGGATATGGGGCACTCCACCACGACAGAGTCTGGTTGTCATGCGCCGACGTCCACACGCCCGCAGGGGTGTAACGCAGCGCGCCGCTGCCCACCGCGTCGCCGAGTCGCCCACGGATTTCAAGGGTTTCGGGATCGATCACCACCAGTGTCTGATCGTCGGTGGTGCGCAGCCACACCGCGCCGCCGCCGGTATCGATATCGCCCCATTTGAGGTTGTCGCCGACCTTGGTTCGGCCCGCCACCGTGAGCGACTCGGGGTCGACCTTGGCCACGGTGCCATCGCCTTGTTCCTGCACCCACACCGCACCCTCGCCCGCGGCAAGGAAGCCCGGCGTATCGCCCAGCGCGACTGTGCCGGTAACGGTGTTGGTGGCGGGATCGATTTTCTGCAACAGCTTGCCTTCGCTGCTGACCGCCCAGATCGCATCGAAGCCGAAGGCGAGGTACCAGGTCTCGGGCGCGACATCGATGGTGGCGGTCACCGCGTTGGTGGCAGGATCGATCCGCGCGACCTTGCCCGCAGGATCGCTCGCCACCCAGACCGACCCGGCTCCGGCGACCACATTGGTTTCGCCCTTAGGATTGGCGAGGCCGCTGGCGACGGTGGCTTCGAGCGTCGCAGTTTCGAGGTTGATGCGGTAGATTTCCGCGCCCTTGCAATTGGCGACCCACAGCGATCCTTCGGCAATCGCCATCGTGCCGCAGGGGCGCGGGACTGCGAAGCTGGCGAGCTTTTCGGTGGTCGACCACTGCTCCACCCGGCCATCATTGGTGACCCACACCGTATCGCCATCAACCGCGAGGAAATCGGCGAAACCGGGCACTTCGAGCGCCTTTTCCACCAGATCGGGCGCAGGATTGGTCGCAGGCGGCGCAGGCTCCTCCGCCGCGCAGGATGCCAGCAGGGCCGAAGCCATGATGATCGAAAGAGGGCGTGCTGCCGAAGGCCTGACCATCGCATTCCTTTCCAAGATCGTCCGGGCGCGAGGACGCGCGAAAGGCACATCCCCGGCCATAATCCCACATGAGTTAGACATATTACATTTCTTCGCAATCGTAATAATTCCCCATAGACAAATGTTCCGGATCGGGTGATGCTGCGCTTGCGAAAGGAATCCGATTCATGCTCCATCTGGCGAACCGCGCGGCCCGTTTGTTCCTCATTGCCTGCGCGCTGGCGGTGGCGGCCTGCTCCCCTTCCGCCGAAGAAGCGGCCGAGCCGCGCACCGAATTCGACATCGGCTGGTCGATCTATGCCGGATGGATGCCGTGGCCCTATGCCCAGCAGGCCGGGATCGTCGACAAGTGGGCCGACAAATACGGCATTGAAATCAATTTCGTGCAGGTCAACGACTACGTCGAGTCGGTCAACCAGTACACCGCCGGAAAGCTTGACGGAGTAACGGTCGCCAATATGGACGCGCTGACCATTCCGGCAGCGGGCGGCAAGGATACAAGTGCGATCATCCTCGGCGATTATTCCAACGGCAATGATGCGGTGCTGCTGAAGGGCGCGAGCAATGTCGCAGGGATCAAGGGCCGCGATGTCTATCTGGTCGAGCTGTCGGTGTCGCATTACCTGCTCGCCCGCGCGCTGGAGGAAAGCGCGCTGGCGATGACCGACGTGAAGACAATGAACACCTCGGACGCGGACATCGCAGGGGCATTCGCCTCGCCGCAGATCACGGCCGCAGTAGCGTGGAACCCGCAGGTCACAACCATGAAGGAAGTCGCCGGAACCACCGCCGTCTTCACTTCGGCCGATATTCCGGGCGAGATCCTCGATCTGCTGGTGGTCGATACCGCCACGCTCAAGGCCAATCCGAACCTTGGCAAGGCGCTGGCGGGCATCTGGTACGAAACCATGGCCTTGATGGCGAAGGATGACGCCGAGGGCGCAGCCGCACGCGCGGCGATGGCGAAACTGGCGGGCGCTTCACCCGAAGCGTTCGAAGGCCAGCTCGCCACCACCTTCCTCTATACCGACCCGGCTGCCGCAGTCGCGGCGATGGCGTCGCCCGATCTTGTCACCACCATGACCCGCGTGCGCGATTTCAGCTTTGCGCAAGGGTTGTTCGGTCAGGGCGCGCGCTCGGCCGATGCGGTCGGCATGGCGTTTCCGGGCGGAGCAACGCTGGGCGACACCGACAATATCACGCTGCGCTTCGACCCCACCTTCATGCAGTTGGCAGCGGACGGGAAGCTCTGAGGCCGTTGGGGGCGGATAGCAGGACGCTGGCCAGATGCGCTGGGTGAACCGCACCATCGGACGCGGCAATGCGCTGCTGCTGGGCGCGCTGCCGCTGGCGCTGCTGGGGCTGACCTACATCATCGCCGCTGCCAGCCGCAACGCCGCCAATCCGTCCGACAAGATCCTCCCCCTGCCCGCCGCCATGATCGAGGCGATGGCGGTACTGGTGTTCGAAGCCGATCCGCTGTCGGGCCAATACCTGTTCTGGGCGGATACGCTGGCCAGCCTGCAGCGACTCGGGTTCGGGCTGGGCATCGCCACGCTGTCGGCGCTGCTGGTGGGCCTGGTGCTGGGCGCGTTGCCGCCAGTGCGGGCGACATTCGGACCGACAGTGACGGCCATCGCGGTGATCCCGCCGATTGCGCTACTGCCGATTTTGTTCATCGTCTTCGGCCTCGGCGAAACCGCCAAGGTCGCGCTGATCGTGATCGGCATCACGCCGTTCATGATCCGCGATGTCGCCGGGCACATCGCCGCCCTGCCGCGCGAACAGGTGGTGAAGGCGCTGACGCTGGGCGCATCGAGCTGGCAATTGCTGCTGCGCGTCGCGCTACCCCAAGCCATGCCGCGACTGATCCAGAGCCTGCGGCTGTCGCTCGGCCCGGCATGGGTGTTCCTGATCTCGGCCGAGGCGATCGCGGCGGACGTGGGCCTCGGCTACCGCATCTTTCTTGTCCGGCGTTACCTCGCGATGGATGTGATTCTGCCCTACGTCGCGTGGATCGCGCTGCTCGCGGTGGCGATCGATTTCCTGCTCACCCGCTCCAGCCGCAGCCTGTTCGGCTGGGCGCACAAGGCGGGGCATTGAGCCGGTGTTGAGCCTCAACAACGTTTGGGTCGAATATGGCGAGAAGGTGGTGCTCGAACGAATTGCGCTCGACATCGACGAAGGCGCGTTCGTCTCGATCATCGGACCATCGGGCGCGGGCAAGAGCAGCCTGCTGCGCGTCATCCTGGGGCAGGACCAGCCGAGCCGGGGCACGATCATGCTCGACGGCAAGCCGCTGCCCGCCGAATGCGGGCCGGATCGCGGGGTGGTGTTCCAACGCTATTCGGTGTTCCCGCATCTGACGGTGCTGGGCAACACGCTGCTGGGTCTGGAACTGGCGCAGGCGCCCTTCACCGCCCGCCTGTTCGGCAGCGCGCGGCGCGCCGCCATCGCGCAGGCCGAGGAAATGCTGGCGGCGGTCGGCCTGTCCGATAGCCTGAATCTCTACCCCACCGAAATGTCGGGCGGAATGCAGCAGCGGCTCGCCATTGCGCAGGCGCTGATCAAGCGGCCGCGCATCCTGTTGCTGGACGAACCTTTCGGCGCGCTCGATCCGGGCATCCGCACCGATATGCACACGCTGATCACCCGGCTGTGGCGCGAATTCGGGCTGACGATCGTGATGGTCACGCATGACATCAAGGAAGCCTTCGGTCTCGGCACGCGGGTGCTGACGCTCGACAAGCGTCGCCACGATCCGCACGCGCCGAACCGCTATGGTGCAGGCGTGATCTACGACATCGCGCTGACCCGCCGCATGGCAGCCGAAGCGGAGATCGAAGCCGGTATTACGATTGACAAGAATGGTAATAATTGAGATGGTTTCTGCATGAGCACCGAGCCTTCCCGTCTTGCCCGCCTCAGCATGAGCCTTCCCGCTGACCTGTTCCGCCAGCTCGACGTGATGGTCGACGAACGCGGCCTGCCGTCGCGCTCGCAACTGATCGCCGAATTGATCCGCCATGCGCTCGCCGAGCATGAGGCACTGACCCGCCCCGATGATATGCTCGCGGGCACGGTCACGATTGTCTACGCCGGCGGCGGTGGGCGGGTGCGCCAGCAACTGGCCGAAACCCAGTCCGATTACCTGAAAGAGGTGATCTCCTCGCAGCACGTGTTCCTCGAACAGGACCAGTCATTGGAAGTGCTGCTGGTGCAAGGCCCGGCGGTCCGGCTGAAGCAGCTGTGCGATGCGCTGCGCACCATCCGCGGCGTGCAGCAATTGCAGCTGGTCACCACCACCGCGCTGTTGCCACCACTGCACGAACAGGACGCAGCCAGCGAAACCGCAGGACAGGAGGCCGCCGAATGAGCGCGAATCTCGCCGATCCGAAAGCCGCGCGCGATCATGCCCGCGCGCAAGGCGGCACGCGGGTGGAGGCAATGCCGACCCTGCCGCCTGCCGCCGACGATCTGCCCGATGGCGTATCGCCTGACGATCTGCTGTGGGAAGAAACCATCGCGCCGGGCGGCTATGCCTCGCGCCGGATCGCGCGCGGCACGCGGCTGCGGCTGATCGATACCGGCGGCGATGCCTGCGCCAGCCTCAACATCTACAACGCCGAACTGCCGACCGAACGGCTGAATGTCGCGGACACGGTCAAGGTCCAGTGGAACGCCTATCTCGGCACGGGCAAGCTGCTGCTGGGCGACATGGGCCGGGTACTGGCGACCATTATCGCCGACGATGCCGAAACCCACGATGCGTTCTGCGGCACCTCCAACGCCGCCACCAATGCCGCGAAATACGGCGAAGGGCGCAATTCCGGCGTGTTCCCCAACGGGCGCGACCGGCTGATTTTGGGCGCGGCCAAGCACGGGCTGACCCGGCGCGATGTCCACCCCTGCATCAACCTGTTCAAGGGCACCCGGATCGAAGCCGACGGCGCGATCACGCCGGTTGCTGGCCCCTTCGCACCGGGACGCAGCGTCATCCTGCGCGCCGAGATGGACGTGATCGTGGTGCTCGCCAATTGCCCCCATGTCCGCGATCCCCGCGCCGAATGGCACAGCACGCCGCTGCGCGTCACTGCATGGCGCGGCCCCGTCACGCCGGAAAACGACACCATCCGCAACGCCACGCCAGAAGGGCAGCGCGCCTTCCTCAATGTCGAGGACTACTACCGCCGCTGAGCAGGAAGCACGAACACCAATGACTGACGACCCGGCCCTCTCCGGCCTTTCCGGTGCCATTGTTCACGACGAAATCGTACCCGCCCGCGCGCCGTGGCTGCACCACGTCGCCGCCGGGCAGACGCTGCGGATCGTCGATGTCGAGGGCAATCAGGCGGTCGATTTCCTGATCTACGCCGCTGCCGACGATGCCGAGCGTTACAGCGCGCAGGATACGGTCGCAGCGCAAGGCAATTTGTTCCTGCGCACCGGCACCGTGCTGCTGTCGAACGAAGGCAATCCGATGATGACCATCACCGGCAGCGCGGTCGATTACCACGATACCATCGGCGGCGCGTGTTCATGCGAATCCAATACCTTGCGTTACGGACATCACACCAAGTCGCAGCACGCCTGCGTCGAGAACTTCCTCGAAGCCAACCTGTGGGAAGGGCGCGGGAAGCGCGACATGGTGCCCAACATCAACTTCTTCATGAACGTGCCTGTCGAGGATGACGGGACGCTGGGCATCGTCGACGGCATCTCAGCGCCGGGCCTGACGGTCGACCTGCGCGCCGAGATGGATGTGATCGTGGTGGTGTCCAATTGCCCGCAGATCAACAATCCGTGCAACGCCTTCAATCCCACGCCTGTGCGCATGATCGTGACCGCATGAGCTTCGATACGGTCCTGGTGGCGAACCGGGGCGCCATCGCCACCCGGATCATCCGCACCTTGCGGCGGATGGGGCTGCGGTCAGTTGCGGTCTATTCCGAAGCTGACGCAGGCTCGCTCCACGTCGCGCAGGCGGACGAAGCCGTGTGCATCGGCCCTGCGCCTGCCAGCGAATCCTATCTCGATGTCGCCGCGATCCTGAAGGCCGCGAAGGACACCGGCGCGGGCGCGATCCATCCGGGTTACGGCTTCCTCGCCGAAAATGCCGAGTTTGCCGAGGCTTGCGCGGCGGCGGGCATCGCCTTCATCGGCCCGACACCGGACAACATCCGCACCTTCGGCCTCAAGCACTCCGCCCGCGCGCTGGCGCAGGCGCATGATCTGCCGCTGGCGCCCGGCACCGGGCTGCTGACCGACGAGGACGAAGCCGCCGAAGCCGCTGCACGGATCGGCTACCCGGTGATGCTCAAGGCGACCGCGGGCGGCGGCGGCATCGGAATGCGCATCTGCGCCGATGAAGCCGCGTTGCGCGAAGGGTTCGCCACCGTCGTGCGGCAGGGCGAGGCGAGTTTCGGCGATGCGGGCGTGTTCCTTGAACGCTACATCGCCAATGCCCGCCATATCGAGGTGCAGATCTTCGGCGACGGCGCGGGCCGCATCATGCCGCTGGGCGAGCGCGACTGTTCGCTGCAACGCCGCAACCAGAAGGTGGTCGAGGAAGCCCCTGCCCCCTGCCTGTCCGACACGAAGCGTGCCGAGCTGATCGCCGCCGCCGTGCGGCTGGGCGAGGCAGCGAACTACCTCTCCGCCGGGACGGTCGAGTTCCTGTTCGATGCCGACCGTGCCGAATTCTTCTTCCTTGAAATGAACACAAGGCTTCAGGTCGAACACGGCGTCACCGAGGAGGTGATGGGGATCGATCTGGTCGAATGGATGATCCGCGGCGCAGCGGGCGATTTCGCGTTCCTCGCTGCGCCCGCGCCGATGCCCAAAGGCCATGCAGTGCAAGTGCGGCTTTATGCCGAAGACCCGGCGCTCGATTACCGCCCGACCACCGGCACGCTCACCAATGTCGCCTTCCCCGAGGATATCCGGGCCGAGACATGGGTGATGGCGGGCAGCAATGTCAGCGCGTGGTACGATCCGATGCTGGCCAAGCTGATCGTCCATGCCGGGACGCGCGAGGATGCGATTGCGGCGATGCAACACGCGCTCGCCGCCAGCCGCATCGACGGGATCGAGACCAACCTGCGCTGGCTGCGCGACGTGCTGCGCGAGCCACGCTTCATCAGCGGCGATGTGACCACCCGGCTGCTTGCCGGGGTTGTCCATGCCCCCGCGAGCATCAGGGTGATTTCGGGCGGAACGTCCACCACGGTGCAGGATTGGCCCGGACGGCTGGGCCTGTGGGATGTGGGTGTGCCGCCGTCGGGGCCGATGGATGATCGCTCGCTCCGGCTCGGCAACCTGCTGCTCGGCAATCCGGAGGGCACCGCCGGGTTGGAGATTACCGCCAGCGGGCCGACATTGCTGTTCGAGGCGCCCGCGCGCATTTGCCTGACCGGCGCGGATTGCGGCGCGAAGCTCGACGCCGAAGCGGTCGCGCGCGGCGTGCCGATTGATATCGCCGCCGGGCAGACGCTCACCATGGGCCGGGTCAGCGGCCCCGGGATGCGCGGATACATTCTGTTTGCAGGCGGGCTGGATATTCCCGCCTATCTCGGCAGCGCGAGCACCTTCACCCTCGGCCAGTTCGGCGGTCATGCGGCACGTCCGCTGGTCGCGGGCGATGTGCTGCATCTGGGGCAGGCAGAGACAGCCGCGCCTGCCGTAGCCGAAAGCCTGCCCGAACTCGGCAAAAGCTGGGAAATGCACGTGCTCTACGGCCCCCACGGCGCGCCCGATTTCTTCACTCCGGACGATATCGCCCGCTTCCTCGAAGCCGATTGGCAGGTGCATTACAACTCCAACCGCACCGGCGTGCGGCTGGTCGGCCCCAAGCCCGAGTGGGCGCGCCGCGACGGGGGCGAGGCGGGGCTGCATCCGTCGAACATCCATGACAATCCCTACGCCATCGGCGCGGTGGACTTTACCGGCGACATGCCGATCATCCTCGGGCCGGACGGGCCATCACTGGGCGGCTTCGTGTGCCCCTTTACCGTGATCGCGGCGGATCGCTGGAAAATCGGGCAACTGGCGCCCGATGACCGAGTGCGGTTCGTGCCAGTCACCATCAATGACGCCATGGCGGCCAACGCCGCGCCGCTGACCGTAGCGCCCGAGCCCACCTTGGCCCGCACGATTTCCGACTTGTCACCCGTCCTCGCCGAACTCCCAGCCGAAGGCGCGCGCCCGCGCACCACCTATCGCCAGCAGGGCGACCGCAACATCCTGGTCGAATATGGCGATATCGTGCTCGATATCGAGCTGCGCATCCGCGTCCATGCGCTGATGCGGGCGCTGGAGGACGCCGCCCTGCCCGGCGTGATCGACATCACCCCCGGCATCCGCTCGCTACAACTGCATTTCGATGGGCAAGTGCTCGATCAGCCCCGCGCGCTCGCCGCGCTGATGGCGGCCGAGGCGGCGATGGGCGATCTCGACGATTTCACCATCCCTTCGCGCATCGTCCACCTGCCGCTGAGCTGGCGCGATCCGGCGATCACCGAGACGATCGAGAAGTATATGGCCGCCGTGCGCGACGATGCGCCGTGGTGCCCGGACAACATTGAATTCATCCGCCGGATCAACGGCCTGCCGGATAGCAACGCGGTCGAGAACCTGATCTTTGATGCCAGCTATCTCGTGCTGGGTCTGGGCGATGTCTATCTCGGCGCGCCGGTCGCCACCCCGGTCGATCCGCGCCACCGGCTGGTGACCACCAAATACAACCCGGCGCGCACCTGGACTCCGCCCAATGTGGTCGGGATCGGCGGGGCTTACATGTGCATCTACGGGATGGAGGGGCCGGGCGGATACCAGCTGTTCGGGCGGACCATACAGGTGTGGAACACGCACCGGCAGACGGACGCCTTTGTCGATGGCAAACCGTGGCTGCTGCGCTTTTTCGACCAGATCCGTTTCTACCCTGTCTCGGCCGAAGAACTGGCCGATTGGCGGCGCGATTTCCCCACCGGGCGGCGCTCTATCCGGGTCGAGGAAAGCACCTTCCGGCTGGCCGATTACCGCGCCTTCCTTGCCGACAATGCCGATAGCATCGCCGCCTTCGAAGCCACGCGTCAGGCCGCCTTCGATGCCGAGCGGGGTGCGTGGGAGGCCAGCGGAGAATTCGACCGGGTCACCGATCTACTTGCCGAAGATGCACCGGTCGAAGCGGTGGCGATCGCCATTCCTGAAGGCGCAGACCTGATCGAGGCACCTTTTGGCGGTTCGGTGTGGAAGCTGCTGGTCGGCCCCGGCGACACGGTGGAGGCGGGCGACGTGATCGCGGTGATCGAGGCGATGAAGATGGAGTGCCCGTTCGAAAGCCCGGCCAGCGGCACCGTCGCCGCGCTCTACATCACCGAACGCCAGTCTCTCCAGCCCGGCGCGCCGATGCTGGCCCTGAGGAAATCGCCATGACCGCGCCCGAACGCCTGTCCGCCAGCGCCATCGCTGCCGCCGTCAACGCCGGCGAAACCAGCGCGGTGGCGGTGATGGAGGCCGCGCTTGCCCGGATTGCCACCTATGACGCGGTGCAGCCACAGGTATGGATCAGCCGCGCCGCGTCGCACGATCTCATCGCCGCCGCACGCGCTATCGACGCACGCGTGGCCGCTGGCGAGCATCTGCCGCTGGCGGGCGTGCCTTACGCGGCGAAGGACAATATCGATGTGGCGGGCTTTGCCACCACTGCCGCCTGCCCGGCCTTCGCCTATCGGCCGGAACGATCCGCCGGGGTGATCGAACGGCTCGAAGCAGCGGGCGCGATCTGTGTCGGCAAGACCAATCTCGATCAGTTCGCCACCGGACTTGTCGGCACGCGCAGCCCGCATGGCGCGCCGCGCAATACCTCCAACCTCGCCTATGTCAGCGGCGGTTCCAGCTCCGGCTCGGCGGTTGCGGTGGCGGCGGGGCTGGTCGCCTTTGCGCTCGGCACCGACACAGCGGGATCGGGACGGGTTCCGGCCGCGTTCAACCACTTGGTCGGCCTCAAGCCCAGCAAGGGCCGCTGGAGCACGCGCGGGCTGGTTCCCGCCTGCCGCAGCATCGACTGCATTACCGTGTTCACCGACGCGCTCGGCGACGCGCGGCTGGTGGATAGCGTGGTGGCGGGATTTGACCCAGCAGACCCATTCTCGCGCCCGCTTGCCGATGCGCCGATCTCGGGCAAGCGCATCGGCATCCCACGCCCAGACCAGCGCGTGTTCTTCGGCGACATCCAAGCCGAAGAACTTTACGCCCGCGCTTTGGACGTGCTGGGCGACAGCGGCGAACTGGTCGAAGTGGACATCGCACCGCTGCTCGAAGCCGCGCAACTGCTTTACGGCGGCCCGTGGGTGGCCGAGCGTACCGCCGCTCTCGAAACGATGCTGCGCGACAATCCCGAAGCCATCGATCCGGTGGTGCGCAGCGTGGTGGAGCCGGGGCTGGATATCAACGCAGTGGAGGTGTGGAACGGCATCTACCGCCTCGCCGAACTCGCCCGCCATGCCGAGGCGCTGTGGCAGGACGTTGACGCGCTCGCCTTCCCCACCACCGGCACCACCTACCGCGTCGCCGAACTCGCGGCTGCGCCGGTTGCGCTCAACAGCAATCTGGGGCGCTATACCAATTTCGTGAACCTGCTCGACATGGCGGCGGTCGCGGTTCCGGCGGGCGCGCGAAGCAATGCCACCGGGTTCGGCATCACGCTGATCGGCCCCGCACATAGCGACCTTGCCCTGATCGACATGGCCGAAGCCTACCTTGCCGCTGCCGCCCTGCCCGCCCTGCCCCCGCTCGATACCGGAGATCACATGGACACGATCAAACTCGCCGTCGTCGGCGCTCACCTTGAAGGCATGCCGCTGCACTGGCAGCTGACCAGCCGCGACGCGGTATTTGTCGGCGCTTTCACTACCGCGCCCAATTACCGGCTTTACGCGATGGCCGATTCTATCCCGCCCAAGCCTGCGCTGGTGCACAGCGCGGACGGCGCGGCGATTGCGCTGGAGGTGTACGAACTGGATATGGCCGCGTTCGGCAGTTTCGTCGCCGAAGTCCCGCCGCCGCTCGCGATCGGCACCGTCACGCTTTCCGATGGCACCAGCGTCAAAGGTTTCGTCGCCGAACCGCGCGCGCTCGAGGGGGCGCAGGACATCACGCATCTGGGCGGCTGGCGCGCCTATATCGGGGGGCTGTGATTGCCGCACTTCGCCGCCGCCCTTGCCTTACGATCCCGCCGGACATCGCAGCCGTGAACGGACCTGCGACCGATAGCCTGCTGGCATGGCTGCGCGACAGCGGCGAACAGGGCCATGCCGATGCGCTGTCGGCGCTGCTTGCCGAGAACGCTGCGCTGACCCGCGCCAAGGACGCCGCCGAAGCCGCCAACGAGGCCAAGACCCGCTTCCTTGCCAGTGTCAGCCACGAAATCCGCTCGCCGCTCAACGCGATCTATGGATACGCCCAGCTGCTCGAACGCGGCGACGGCACAAACGCGGTGGAGGCCGGCAAGGTGATCCGCCGCAGCGCCGAACACTTGTCGAACCTGGTCGAAGGGCTGCTCGACATCGCGCAGGTCGAAAGCGGTTCGTTGCGGCTGGCGCGCGACACGATCCGCCTGCCCGCATTCGTCGAGCAAGCGGTCGACATGTTCCAGCCGCAGGCCGCGATGAAGGGGCTGTCGCTCCGGCTGGCAGCGCCCGCCAGCCTGCCCGAATTCGTCCGCACCGATCCCAAGCGGTTGCGGCAGGTGCTGATCAACCTGCTATCGAACGCGATCAAGTTTACCGACCACGGCGAAATCGCGCTGAAAGTGCATTACCGGAACGAACTCGCCACGTTCGAAGTTGCGGACAGCGGCATCGGCATCGCGCCTGCCGATATCACGCGTATCCTGCTGCCGTTCGAACGCGGCGGCGGCGCCTCTGCCGAACGCGCAGGCATCGGGCTGGGCCTCGCGATCACGCAGGCACTGGTGCACATCATGGGCGGCGAACTGCGGGTCGAGAGCACGCCCGGCGAGGGATCGCGCTTCATCGTCCGGTTGATGCTGTCGCAGCCGCTCTCCCCGCCCACCGATCTGCCGGAAGGCGAACCGGCGCGGCTCTATCTCGGGCGTGAGCGCAGGCTGCTGCTGATCGACGATGACCCGGCCCACCGCGAAGCCTTGCGCGGCCTGCTCGAACCGCGCGGCTTCCGGGTGCTGAGCGCCGGGGGCGGCGAACAGGGGCTGACCGTCGCGGGGGAAGCGCAGCCCGATCTGGTGCTGCTCGACGTGGCGATGCCCGGCATGAGCGGGTGGGATGTCGCCGCGCAGCTTCGCGCACGCCACGGCCCGCGCCTGCGGATCGTGATGCTGTCGGGCGAAGCGGCGCAATCCGGCCCGCGCGGTGAAACCGGCCCGGCCAACGACGTGTTCGTTGCCAAGCCGTTCGATTTCGGCGTGCTGCTCGATATCATCAGCGAGCAGCTCAAGCTGGAGTGGCCGCAAACAAACCCGCGCGAGGGCGCAGGTGCTGCGCAGCACGACCCCGTCCTTCCCCCCCTGATGGCAGCCGAAGCGCGGCCGCATCTGGCCGAGATCGTGCGGCTGGTGCGGATCGGCCATGTGCGCGCGATCGAGGCACGAATCGATGCCATCGCCGCACTGGGCGAGGAAGCTGCCGCACTGGCCGAACGGATGCGCGTGCACCTTGATGCATTCGATCTCAAATCGCTCGCCGCGCTCGCCGGAACGGAGGATCGCCATGGTCGCTAGTGATCCCGCAGGCACGCGGCGCGATTGCATTCTCGTGGTCGACGACAACCCGGAATCGCTGCGGTTTCTGGTCGACACGCTGGAGGCCGAGAGCATGGACGTGCTGATCGCCCGCAGCGGCGAGGCGACGCTCGAATTGCTGGGCGAAGCCGCGCCCGACCTGATCCTGATGGACGCGTTGATGCCGGGTATGAGCGGGCTGGAGACGACCCGCCGGATCAAGGCCGATCCGGCCACCGCGCATATTCCGGTAATCTTCATGACCGGGCTGACCGATCCCGAACACGTAATCGCCGCGCTGCAGACCGGCGGGGTGGATTATGTGCGCAAGCCGGTGGAGGTCGGCGAGCTGCTGGCGCGCATGCGGGTGCATCTCGCCAACGCGCGCACCTCCTACCGATCGCGCCTCGCGCTGGGGCGGGCCGGTCGCAGTCTTGCCGCGGTCAGCCCGCAAGGTGACCTTGTCTGGTGCACGCCGCAGGCCGAAAGCCTGTTCCAGCGCCTCGATCCGGCGTGGGAGCTGAACAGCCCCACTCCGCCCGACGCCATCCGCCCTGCCCTGCGCCAACTGCTGATCGATCCGGGCCATACCGGCGCGGTCAATCTGGCGCTGGCGGGCATCGACATCGAAATCGCGCTGGCCGAAAGCGACCGGCCGGGCGAAGCGCTGTTCAAGATCACCGAGGCGGGCGAGGCATCCAAGGTCGAACTGCTACTGCGGCAGACCGGGCTCACCCGGCGCGAGGCGGAAGTGCTGCTGTGGGTCAGCTATGGCAAGACCAACCGCACCGTCAGCGAGATTCTCGGCATTAGTCCGCGCACCGTCAACAAGCATCTGGAACAGGTTTTCCGCAAGCTCGGCGTGGAAACCCGCGCCGCCGCGACCGCCATCGCCGTGCGTTACCTTTCCGAGTGAGCCGAGCGCGCTGCACGGCGCGGATGAACTGCCGATCCCGCCCTACGTCATTCGCCCACTTCCGCGTGAAAACCGCTGCCGATAACGCCGCGGTCACCATGGTTCACATTCGACATGCCTGTTTGTCATGCCGGTGGGTCTTTTCGGGCAAATCGCCGCACGAATTGACGCTTTTTTGACGGTCCGATCGGTTGACCGTGATGATGCCGAGCCTGACAGAGCATGAGTGCAGACGCGAATTTCTGATTGGAGCGCGCAATGGCCGGAGTACAGGTTGGAAATCGGATCATCGGCGCTGATGCGCCGGTAACCGTCGGCTGGGAAAATATCGGCCGGGTCGAAGGCGGCCCGATCAAGCAGTTCGTCTTCACCCACTTCCAGCCGGCCGTGCTCTTCGGCCTGATCGCGTTCTGGTATTATGCACCCAACGAATGGGCACTGGCGTCGATCGGCATCATCATCGGCCTGTGCTTCAAGGTGCTGCTGCTGGGGCTGGAATGGGTCAATCCGCGCTATCGCAGCTGG
Organism: Erythrobacter sp.; assembly: GCF_024305245.1. GTDB lineage: Bacteria > Pseudomonadota > Alphaproteobacteria > Sphingomonadales > Sphingomonadaceae > Erythrobacter. The sequence goes on along the minus strand of NZ_JAMWYX010000006.1, from coordinate 80,998 downwards.
CAGCTGACGTGGAAGGAATTCGCCACCGACGTGTTCTATGTCGGCCTCGGTTACACGCTGCTGCGGATGGTCGACACCTATATCGGCGACGGTGTGATGATCGAGGCGGTGCAGGGCGCGTTCGCGTGGGAAAAGTTCTCGTGGTTCACGAGCCTGCCGCTGCTGGTGCAGGCGCTGATGATCTCGATGATCTTCGACTTCGGCCAGTACTGGATGCATCGCGGGATGCACAACTGGTACCCGCTGTGGCTGACCCACGCGCCGCACCACTACATCACCCAGCTCAACATCAACAAAGGCGCGGTCGGCAATCCGATCGAACTGTTCCTGATCGGGCTCGGGATCGGCGGGTTCTTCGACTTCCTGCCGCGCGCCTTCCTGATTGCCGGGGCGCTCGGCATGGCGGTGGGCACCTATCAGCACATCAACGTGCGCTTCAATACGCCGCGCTGGTGGCGGTTCATCTTCAACACCACCGAACACCACAGCGTCCACCACTCGCAGGATTACGAAGCGACCCGCAGCAATTATTCGGGCACCTGGATCATCTGGGATCGCATTTTCGGCACCTGCGTCGATGGCGAGGCCGAACTGCTGGGCATGGAAGGCGGTCGCCGGATGGACATCCGCGAAACGATGCTTTTCCCCTTCACCGAAGCCTACAAGGACTTCCGCGCGTGGCTGAACAAGCCGGCAGATGCGCCAGAGCCCGCAGCCGCGCAAGCGACCGTCGCGCACCAGCCGGAACCGGCAGAGTGATCCGGAAGACCGGGGGCGGTCTGTGAGCATGCATGTCAATCTACCCTATATCGACCGCATCTGGCGGGCGCGGGGCGAAGTCCTGCTCGATGAACCGCTGACCCCTGACGAGGCATTTGATCGGCTCGATCCGCTGTTCCAGACCGCGGGCAGCGCCTATGCGGTCGAAGGCGACACGCTGGGCTATTCCAAGCACAACCCCGCCGCGCAGGACAAGCTTGCCACCTTCACCCGCGGCACGCTGCGGCTGGATCGGCAAGACGGCCGATCGCGGCTGGTGTTCGACGTATCGAGCACGGCGCTGCTGCTCTGCTTCCTCGCACCGCTGCTGTTCCTCGGTTTTGCGCAGACGATGGTGGCGCTCAACGCCTGGGACGTAGCCGGAACCGGCGCGGTCGACGCCCGCGAAAAGGACAAGGAAGCCGAGAAGCCCAAGGTCAAGCAGGAGCTTCATCCGCTCGACAAGCTGCTCGGCGCGCCCGAACCCGACGATCCGGACAAGAAGAAAGACAAGGAAAAAGACAAGAAGAAGAAGGAGAAGTTCGATCCGACCCGGGCTTATGTGCTCGCCGGATTGTTCTTCGTGATCTACCTTGTCGGGCGTGTGCTCGAACCGTGGCTGTTCAAACGCACCTTGCGCGCGGCGCTGGCAGTAAAGCCGGAAGACGCCGAAGCGCTGGAAGATGCTCGGGCCGGGGCTGGCCCCTCGCCCCAGCCCGAGGCCGGTTGAGCGCGCCGCCGCTTATAGGGCAGCCCCGACCTCACACGATTGATTCCATGCTGCGCCGCATGCCCATGTAAACGCATGGGCACTCTTTAGTAGTGACCAAATCATGGTAGACGTGGCTTCACACGTTCTAAGTCAAATGGCGCATGGCGGCGCCCCCTGTAAATCATCATCAACATGTCGGTGACGTTGCTCGGCAGGGGAATGTGCAGCTTCACGGTGTGAACCTGTGCATTTTTACGACGCAGGAATGCCAAGCGAGAGGAGGAATACCTTTACCCATTCAATCGGGGGCATTGATGAACATCACCACACACGCGCTTATCCGCCGCACTCTCCTTTCCACGACCTTGCTGAGCGGCCTTGTCGCTTTCTCGCCTGCCGCCGCCGCCGACGACGATGCGGCGCCTGAGGTTCTCGCCGACAGCGCCGCTGCCGATGCCAGCGCCGATGGCCCCGATGAAGAGGCAATCGTCGTTACCGGCTCGCGCCTGCGCCGCGATTCCAACCTTGATTCCCCCTCCCCGGTGGTCACCATCACTGCCGACGCCTTCCGCGGTGAGCAGGAAATCACTGATACGCTGCGGTCGATCCCGGCGCTGGCAGGCTCGATCAGCTCGGCGCAATCGGTCGCGCCCGGCGAGCTCGATTCGGGCGCAGCGGTCGGCGCGGCAACGCTCAACCTGCGCGGGCTCGGCGCGGAACGCACGCTTGTGCTGGTCAATGGCCGCCGTCATGTAGCGGGCGTGGCCGAAACCTCGGTGGTCGATATCAACTCGATCCCGGCCTCGCTGATCAAGCAGGTCGAAGTCCTCACCGGCGGCGCATCCGCGGTCTACGGCGCGGACGCTGTGACCGGGGTGGTCAACTTCATCCTCGACCGCGATTTCGACGGGCTGGAGCTGGGCCTGACCGGCGGCATTTCGGATAATGGCGACGGCGAGAACTTCGATGGCTACGTCAAGTTCGGCAAGAATTTCGCCGAAGACCGCGGCAATGTGACGCTGGTGGGCGAATACAGCCGCGATAATGGTCTGCGGTTCGGCGATCGGGCACAATTCCGCAATGGCAATATCGCCAGCAACGGCCCCAACCCCGCGCTCCGCTTCCAGCGCGGCGATCTGGGATCGGGCACCCCCAACTTCAGCGATTTCTTCAGCCTCGACAACGGGTTCTATCCCTATGGCTTTGTCATTCCGACGCCGGGTAGCTCGCGTTACAATGCGATCTTTCCAGCCGGAACCGCGCCCACGGCAGCCGAACAGCAGTTGATCGACCGCGCGCTGGCGGCCCCCACCCGGCTGATCGGATCGCAATACCAATTCTCGATCACCTCGGGCGGCGGCATCATCATCCCCGGCAACTTCGCCGATCCGCTTTCCGACATCGACGGTAACGGCCAGAGCGACTGCACCGAAAGCTTCGTCGGCTTCAACGGCCTGTTCGATTACAACGGGTTCGGCGCGGTCGGCGGTTGCTACATCGCCACCGAAACGGGCATCAACGTGATTGATGACGGCCTTATCGCCAGCAACTTCAACGCCTTCGGCGGCGACGGGGTGATCTTCGACAACAACGGCTATCTGATCCCCGAGAGCGAACGCTACAGCATCAACCTGCTGAGCGATTTCGATATCAGCGACAGCCTCAACATATATTTCGAAGGCAAGTATTTCCGGCAGGAAACCACCTTCGGCACCAACCAGAACTCGTTCTACGATCTCCTCACCATCGCGCCGGACAACCCCTTCATCCCCGATGTGCTGCGGCCGATCTCCGATGCTTCGGGCGGGCTGTTCATCACCCGCGACCCGACCGATCTCGGCCCCAATATCGACACCAACATCTCCGAGACATTCCGCTTCGTCGGCGGGATCAAGGGCCAGCTTTCGGACGAGGTCGACTTCGACATCTCGGCCAATTGGGGCCGGTACGACCTGAAGCAGATCAACCGCAACAACGTGCTGTATGATCGCTTCCTCGCCGCGATCGACGTGACCACCGATGCGCAGGGCAATGCGGTGTGCCGCAGCGAGCTCGATCCCACCGTGCGTTCGCCCTCGACGCCGTTCGGCATCCCGACCGGCGAATTCGGCTATCTCACCTTCGTTCCGGGTCAGGGTCAGTGCCAGCCGGCCAACCTGTTCGGGGTGGGTTCGATCAGCCAGGAGGCGGTGGATTTCATCACCACCACCACCATCAACAGCGCCCGCACCGAACTGTTCGAGATTCATGCGCTGGTCAGCGGCGATACCTCGGCCTTCTTCAACCTGCCCTATGACAACATCCAGTTCGCGGTGGGCGCGGAATACCGCGAGGAAACCAGCCGCTCGCTGTTCGATCCGCTGGTGCGCGGCATCCTGCCGGTGACGACAGCCGACGGAACGGCCGGACAATTCGTCGGCGATGCGCCGGGCTTTGACGGGTCGGGCTTCTCGCAGACTTCGCTCGGCACCCCGCCGGACGGGTTCTTCCAGGATTCGGGCGGCGGTTACGATGTGGTCGACATCTTTGCCGAGGTCGGGACAACCCTGATTCAGGACGTGTTCGCCATCCAGGAGCTGCGGCTCGAACTGGCCGGGCGGTTCTCGGATTACAGCTCGGTCGGGTCGGTCTACACCTATGCGATCAACGGTTTCTGGTCGCCGATCGAGGATGTGCGCCTGCGCGGCACCTATTCGCGTGCGGTACGGGCACCGAACATCTCGGAATTGTTCGCCCCGGCGCAGGCCGCATTCTTCCGCCCCTTCGACCCGTGCGACCAGACCGAGATCGACCGGCTCACCGCGTCGGGTGATCCCAACATCCAGAACCGGGTGACGAACTGCCGCGCCGATGGCATCCCGCAGGGTTTCTCCGATCCGCTCAGCGCCCGCTTTGCCGGCACGATTTCGGGCAACGAGGATCTGAAGCAGGAAACCGCCGACACCTACACCTTCGGCATGGTGCTGCAGCCGCGCTACATTCCCGGTCTCGCGCTGACGGCGGATTACTACAACATCCGGATCGACGATGCGATCAGCACCATCGGTGCGCAGGACGTGGTCGATAACTGCTATGACAGCACCACCTTCCCTAACGATTTCTGCAACAGCTTCACCCGTAACCGCGATTCCGCTTCGGCGCAGTTCCTCGGCTTCAATTCGCTCAACCTGACGACCATCAACTTCGTCCGGATCGAAACCGCCGGTATCGATGCGTCGCTGTCCTACCAGACCGCCATCGGCGATCACCGGCTGGGCGTGTCGGCAACGGCTTCGTGGGTCGACAAGATCGATTTCTTCTTCGATCCGACCGATCTGACCCGGATCGACCCGGAGCTGCGCGAAATCCAGCGTCCCGAATGGTCGGGCCGGGCGACCGCCACCTATGGATACGGCGATTTCAACCTCAACTACACCGTTACCTATCTGGGCGAGATGGCGCTGCGCGGGGTCGAGATCGAGAACCTTTCTGCGCAGTTCGGCCCGGCAGGGCTGACGGGCGAGACCTGGACCCACAATCTGGGCGCGGGCTACACCTTCCCCGACATGGGGCTGGAAGTGTTCGGCGGGGTCAACAATCTCACGGACGTGAATCCCTTTATCACCGAACGCGCCTATCCGGTCAGCCCGATCGGCCGGTCGTTCTTCCTCGGCGTGCGCTGGACAATGTAGGTTCGCTCGCCGCAGTCGGCCTCAAACAGCCGGGGAGCCAGAAGTGGCTTCCCGGCTGTCATTGCCGGTGCAGCAGGCGAAGGATGCGCCGGTGAAGATCAGATTGATGCCGACAAAAATGTCGAGGAACGCCACGGACCAGCCGCTTGGCAGGCCCAACAGCACCAGAATGCCGAGCGCGAGTGCAATGAGGCCGGTGACAAGGAACAGCCACCAGGCGCGCTGAGGCCGGATGCGGAAGGCCAGCAGGATCCGCGCGACGCCGTCGGCCGCGAAGAACGCGCCGAACATCACCGTCAGCGCCAGCAATCCCGCAAACGGATTGGTCAGGAAGATCAGCCCTCCGACGATATAAAGCACGCCGAGCAACCCCTGCAGCGCGGTGCCCCGCCAGCCGCGCACCCGCACCGCGTGGATCAGCGTGAGCACACCGCCCGCGATCAGCGAAACGCCGACGGCGAACTCCAGCGACCATGCTGCCAGAAACGGGAACAGCAGCGATGCCGCCCCGATCACCACCAGCAACAGTCCGAGGGCAATGAACCATCCGCGCCCGATATTCGGCGGCGCCAGCCGGGCGGCGGATCGTTGGATCATGCTGTTCTGCATATGCGGCCTCCTGTCGTTGTCCTTCGATCTGGTAGGACACCGCGCGGCTGCTTTCCCTAACCCGGCCTCTCTGTCTGCCGATTGCCTGACACGACCCGCCGATGGCGATGATGTGCAGGGGAACATCCCCCCCCTGCGTGGCATTGATCGGGAAAGGAGAAATTTCATGCCCGACCGCCAGAGCCGCCATCCCGATAATGATCTGATCGACGACCTGACCGCCGAGGATACCCCTTCGCAGCAGGGTTCTGCGGGCGGCAATGTCGCCCGCCGCGTCGGCAAGCGGGCCGAGGAAAAGCGCGCGACCGACCCCGACAACCGCGAGCCGGTGATCGGATCGGACAATCCCGCCGACGATGCCGTCAAGGGCGAGAAGACGATGCGCAAGATCAAGTCGGGCAATCAGGGTTGAGCGCCTAGCCGTACCGACCACCAATGCCAGCCGACGCCGCGTTCCAAATGATTGTCAGCTTGTCGCGCTGGTGCTTTGCTTTGCTGCCACCCGGCGCAGGGCGTTGACGTAAACCTCGGGCTCCTGCGCGCCGGGGATCAGGAACTTCGCACCCGACGCGTTGGCAACGATCATCGCCGGAACGCCTGTAATGTTCATGTCCCACGCCTCGTGCTCCTCCGCCACCACGCGGGCTTCCAGATCCGGATCATCGAGCGCCGCCTTGGCCGCCTCTCGGTGCAGGCCGACGCTGGCGGCGATATCGAGCAGCACGCCGCGCTCCCCCAGCTTTGCGCGCCGGTTGAAATGGGCGCGGAACAGCGCGAGCTTCAATTCGGTCTGAACCTGCGGCCCCGCCTGTTCGAGCGCGAAGGCCACCAGCTTGTGGCACAGCCTCGTGTTCCACATCATCGCGGGCGGTGCCTCGCCTTCGCCCTCGTAGGACAGCGACACGCCCGCGCCTTCGGCAATCGCCTTCATCCGCCCGCGCAGGCCCGCGCCTTCCGCGGCAGAACGGCCATATTTGCGTTGGAGGTGCGCTTCCTGTTCCTCGCCCTCGGTGGGCATCTGCGGGTTGAGTTCGAACGGTCGCCAACGGATTTGCGCCGCGATCTCGCCGTCGAGTTCGGCCAGCGCCTTGGTCAGTTGTCCGTACCCGATCAGGCACCACGGACACATGACATCGGAATAGATGTCGATGGTGAGAGCTTGGGGAGCTTGGGTCGTCATTTGTCGAGCCACCATGTCACAAGATGATGCGCAATCGCGAATTTCTGCGGGAAGATCAGCAATTCGTTGCCGTCCGGCCCGGCGGCGCGGGCATCCTCCAGTTCGGCGCGGGTGAACCAGCGGGCATCGTCCAGTTCGGTACGGTCGATGGTGATTTCCGGATCGTCCGCCACGCTCGTGCAGCCGATCATCAACTGGCTGGGGAACGGCCACGGCTGGCTGGCGATGTAGCGCACGTCGCGCACCCGTACGCCCGCCTCTTCGTGAACCTCGCGCGCGACTGCTTCCTCGATCGTTTCGCCCGGTTCGACGAAGCCTGCCAGCGCCGAATACATTCGCGGGGGAAAGCGCGGCTGGCGGCCCAGCAGCAACTTGTCCTCATGTTCAACCAGCATGATCGTGACCGGATCGGTGCGCGGGAAATGCTGCGCGCTGCACGCATCGCAATTGCGCTGCCAGCCGCCTTTGACCAGCTTTGTTGCCGCACCGCAATTGGCGCAGAAGCGGTGGCGCGCGTGCCAATCGATCAGACTGCGCGCCCCGCCATAGATCGCCAGCTCCTCGGGCCGCAGCATCTGCATGACCTGCCACGCCCGCGGCATGGCGGGGCCGCTTGCGCCCTCAGTGGGAACCGGAGCGAAATGCGCGCGGTCGTCCAGCATCCCGAGGAACACAAGCTCCGCATCCGGCTGCACATCGGCGAGCGTGTGCCACAGCAACCTCCCGTCATCGTCGAATTCGGGCAGCAGGCCATCGAGGTTCAGCACCCGCGCCCGCCAGTTCATCAGATTGCCGAGCGCCGCCGGATCGACGCGGATATTGTCCGCCCGGTCGATTGGCGATCCGGCGAAGGCCATCGCCCCGGCAGAAGCGGGAGAAACCGGCATCAGGCCGCTTTCTTGCCGCGCATCGCCGCCAGATCCGCCTCCATCGCGGCGAGGAATTCGTCGCGCACCGGATAGGCTTCGCTTGGCATGTACTGGGTAAACAGGGTCGAGCGCAGCTTCAGCCCGTAATCGACCGCCGCCAGCGTGCCCGCTGCGCCGCCCCAGCCGAATGTCTGCCCGACCGACCGGCCGCCTGCGCCGTGGCCCTGCCCCGCCATCCAGCTGCCGGTGGTATCGACCGTTGCGGGCAGCAGATCCGACGTGCCGACCCGCACCGCCTCCTGGCTCATCACCCGCACTCCGTCGATGGTGCCATAGCCGAGCAGCATCCTGAGGAAGCGGTCGTAATCCTTCGGACTGGACACCAGCCCGCCGCCGCCCGCAGGCACTTCGGGCGGGTCGAGGAAGATCGAATTGACGCCCGGATCGATCGGAAAGGCATTGCCGCCGATGATGCCGTAATTGTCGGTCAGCCGCGCCGCCTCGCTTTGCGGCACCTGCATCCACGTGCTGGCCATGCCGCAAGGTTCGAAGATGCGCTGGCGCAGGAACGCCTCGAAATCCATGCCGCTCGCCACCTCGATCACCCGGCCGAGCAGATCGATGCTGGCCGAATAGCTCCACTTGGTCGCAGGCTGATACATCAGCGGCAGCGTGGCGAGACGGTCGGCAAAGACCTCCAGCCCCGGTGCCGGTGTGACCGGTTCGATGCCGGGGATCGGCATCCGGCTGACCCGCCCGCCGACCAGACCCAACTCATTGAAGGCGGCCTGCAACGGCCCCCGGCTGATGATCTGGTACCCCAGCCCGGCGGTGTGGGTCAGCAACTGGCGGATGGTGATCGGGCGTTCGGCCGGGACGGTGTTTTCCAGCGGACCTTCGGGATCGACCAGCACCTGCATGTCGCGAAATGCGGGCAGGATTTCATGCAGCGGCTGATCCAGCCCCAGCTTGCCTTCGTCGATCAGGATCATCGTCGCCATGCCGGTGATCGGCTTCGACATCGAATAGATGCGGAACAGCGAATTTTCGTCCACCGGAGTGGGCCGCGCCAGCGACAGCGTGCCACCGCCGACGGTGTGGGCGTGAGGCTGCCGCCCCCAGCCGAAGGTCAGGAACATGTTGGCGACCTTGCGTTCCGACACGTAACGATTGGCCAGCGCGGCGACATTGGGCCAGTTTTCCGCGACATCATGCGCCAGCAATGTGCGTCCGAACGGCAGGCCGGAAAGCGCTGCGCCAGCCGCCAACAACGAACCGCCGCGAAACAGGGCGCGGCGGGACAGGACAGCGGCTTCGCATTCTTGGGGGGTCATGAGGCAGAATCTCCGATGGGCTTTGGCCCCTTGTCTGGGGCAGCCGGGCGCATGGGTCAATCGCGGGCACTGCCTGCGGGCTTGCAAAAGCGCGGTGTCCTATGCATATAAGACACATGCTCAACGCACTTGCCTTTATCATCGGCCTTATCAGCCTCGTCATCGTCATTCCGGCGCAGATCCCGCTTTTGGGATGGGCGAACTGGATCGCCTTGCCGCTGATCGTGCTGGGGATCATCATCGGCGCGCTGTCGTCCAAGGATGGCGGGCGCAATTTCTGTCTGGTCGTTCTGCTGATCGCAGCCGTGCGCCTGATGCTGGGCGGCGGTATCTTCTAGACGCTCGCCAGCGCCAGCCGCGTAGCCTTGGCGAACAAGGTTGCCAGCCCCGCGTCTTCGATCCCGCTGACCGGCCACCATTGCCCCTCGCCCGGTGGCGGCGTGTCCGTATCGAGGGCGATCACGCCCAAGGTCAGATGCGCATGGGTAAAGCCGTGCCGCACTGCGCCGAGCATCCGCCATTCGCCTGACACTGGCGGCTCACCCGAACCATCGCCTTGCGCGCTCCAGCCATCATCGGGCAGCGCCCGCATCCCGCCGAGCATCCCGCTGCCCGGACGGGTGACCAGCCACACCTCGGCGCCGTTGTTGCGGGTGATCCAGAACGCCGTGCCGCGCCGTTCGGGCACCGGCTTTTTCGCAGGTTTGACCGGCAGGCGCTCGGGATCGCCTGCGGCATAGCCCGCGCAAAGCTCGCGTAACGGGCACAGCAGACAGCGCGGTGCCTTGCTGGTGCAGATCTGCGAGCCCAAATCCATCATGGCTTGCGCAAAATCGCCTGCACGCATTGCGGGGGTGATCGTGCCAGCCGCAGCGCGGATCGCCTTGCGCGCTGCGGGCAAGAGTTCGTCAATCGCAAATAATCGCGCCGCGACCCGCTCGACATTCGCGTCGACCACCACTGCCCGCTGACCGAACGCAATCGCAGCGATGGCGGCGGCGGTATAATCGCCCAGACCGGGCAGTTGCCGCAGTTCCGCCTCGGTTGCAGGAAAACCGCCGCGCTCTGCCACTTCGCGCGCGCATTTCACCAGATTGCGGGCCCGCGAATAATAGCCCAGCCCTGCCCATGCCGCCATGACGTCGTCCTCGGGCGCGGCGGCCAGCGCATCGACCGTCGGCCAGCGCGCGGTGAACTTCGCGAAATAGGGTTTCACCGCCGCCACGGTGGTCTGCTGCAGCATGACCTCCGACAGCCACACTCGGTACGGCCACGCCGGATCATCCGGCAAGGTGCCGCCGGGCGGATTGCGCCACGGCAGATCGCGCGCATGGGCATCATACCAGCCAAGCAAAATGTCGGAGATACTGGCAGTCACGTCCCGCCTATGGCATGGCAGGCGCAATCATGGGAAGCGACAAGAAACCTCCGGCGAAGTCGGGCACGACCAAGCCTTATACCAGGCCGCGCGGCAAGGGCGCGCGCGCGATCGGCGACCTGATGCCCGAAATCGGGCGAACCGCGTTTCGCCGCTTCGGCTTCGTGCAAAGCTCGGTTGTCACCCGCTGGCCGGAAATCGTCGGCCCCACGCACGCCCGCATCTGCAGCCCCGAAGCGATCCGCTTTCCGCCCGGCGAGAAGGCCGAAGGCATCCTGCAACTGGTGGTGGTGCCCGCCCATGCGCCGCTGATCCAGCAGGTCATCCCGGAAATCATTGACCGGGTGAACCGCTTTTTCGGCTACAAGGCGGTGGCGCGGGTGAAGCTGCGGCAGGGCGCGGTCAAGCCCGCCCTTGCCGACAAACCCGCCAAAGCCCCGCCCTCGCTGAAGCCGATCCCACTGGAACTGGGCGACAGTTTGCGCGATATCGGCGATCCGGAACTGCGCACCGTGCTTGAATCCCTCGCCCGCAGCTTTGGCGATAACGAAACCCCGGATAAGGAGCGGGACATCCCATGACCTTGCGCCCCCCTGTAATCATTAGCGCCGCGCTTGGCGCGGCGCTGGTCGCGCTGGCAGCGCCCGGAACGGCGCAGCAGAGCCTTGAAAACCCGCGCAGCGCCTTCGACGGCGTCGATCAGCAACGCAATTGGAGCGCGGCTGTCGTCCGCACCGATCGCGGCCATTTGATCGGCAATCCCGAAGCCGAAACGCGCCTGATCGAGTTCATCAGCTATACCTGCAGCCATTGCGCCACCTTTGCGATGGAAGGCGAACCGGCGATCGACATGTCCTTGCTGAGGCCCGGCAAGATGGCGGTGGAAGTGCGTCCGGTGATCCGCAACGCGCTCGACCTCACGGTTTCGCTATTGGTGCAGTGCGGCGATCCGGCAGGCTTCAAGGATCGCCACAGCGCCTTCATGTACCGACAGAGCGAGTGGATGGCGAAGTTTCAGAACGCTCCGCAAAGTCAGAAGGCCATCTGGGCGCGCGGGGACAAGGCAGCGCGCATGATCGCCGGTGCACTCGGCCTGACGAATATGCTGGTGCAGCGCGGCCAGTCGATCTCAGACGTCAATGCATGCGTGATGGACAATATTGCGGCGCAGAAGCTGTTGGACAACGGCGCTGCGGACCGGACCGATTTCCAGGTTGCGGCCACGCCCAGCTTCGCGCTCGACGATCAGTTGCTGGTCGATGTCCACAGCTGGTCGGGGCTATTCCCGCTGCTCTCCGCCCGATTTGCCCCTTCTGCCGCTGACGAAAGCGGCGGCGGCTGATCCAGTTGTTCACAGTGCCCGCGCCCGGCCTTGCTGGCATGGCGCGCACGCGGTTATTCTTCTGTCTCATTGTGCCAAGGATATGTCTTCGATGAAACTCTCCCGCCTATCCGTGCTCGGCCTGCTTGCCGCTGCTCCGCTCGCCCTTGCCGGCTGTGACGATGCTGCCGCCCCCGGCGGGGTCGCCAGTGGCGAACCTTTGCCCGCGGTCGCCGCGCCCGAAGGCACCAGCTGGACCAATACCGTCACCGTCACCCCCGAAGGCGGCTACATGATCGGCAATCCCGATGCCCCGCTGAAACTGGTGGAATATGCCTCGCACACCTGCGGCGCCTGCGCCAATTTCGCTGCCACCGCGAAGCCAGCGCTGACCGACAAGTATATTCCCACCGGCACGGTCAGCTTCGAACTGCGCAATCTGGTGCGCGATCCGATCGACCTCAGCATCGCCACTCTGGTACGCTGCGGCGCGAAGGAGAACATGCAGCCGTTGTCCGATCAGGCATGGGCTGCGCTTTCGGACATCTTCGCGCAGGTTGATGCCAATCAGGCGCTCTATCAGACGGCCACGACCCAGCCGGTCGACCAGCGTTTCGTGACCGTCGCGCAAGCCGCCGGGTTAATCGATTTCTTCGCCGCGCGCGGGCTGAGCGCCGATCAGGCGCGCGCCTGCCTTGCCGATACCGACGCAGTCCAGGCGATTGCCGACGCGTCGACCAGCCAGTCCGAAGAACTGGGCATCAACGCCACCCCCACCCTGCTGCTCAATGGCGAGAAGCTAGGCGTCAGCACCTGGGATCAGCTCGAACCGCTGCTGCAGCGCGCCGGCGCGCGCTAAGGCGAGACGCGGGGGCGCGGCGATAACCTGATGCAGTTCCACCGGCTCAAGCTCACGGGGTTCAAGAGCTTTGTCGAGCCGGCGGAATTGCGCATCGAACCCGGCCTGACCGGGGTTGTCGGCCCCAATGGCTGCGGCAAGTCCAACCTGCTCGAAGCGATCCGCTGGGTGATGGGGGAAACCTCCGCCAAGTCGCTGCGATCGGGCGGAATGGAGGATGTGATCTTCGCGGGCACCTCCACCCGCCCCCCGCGCGACTTTGCCGAAGTGGTGCTGCACGCCAGCGATGACCGCGACGATGAGCTGGTCGTCACCCGCCGGATCGAGCGCGGTGCGGGCAGCGCCTACCGCGTGAATGGCCGCGACGTGCGGGCCAAGGATGTGGCGCTGACCTTCGCCGATGCCGCCACCGGTGCGCATTCTCCGGCGCTGGTCAGCCAGGGCAAGATCGCCGCGGTGATCGCCGCCCGCCCGGCAGAACGCCGCGCGATGCTGGAAGAAGCCGCCGGGATCGCCGGGCTGCACGTCCGCCGCAAGGACGCCGAAAGCAAACTGCGCGGGGCCGAGGCGAACCTCGCCCGGCTCGAAGACCTGATGGCCGGACTCGACGCGCAGATGTCCTCGTTGAAGCGGCAGGCCAAGCAGGCCGAACGCTACACCGAACTGACCCACCGGATCCAATCTGCCGAAGCACGGCTGCTGTTTGCGCGCTGGCGTGAAGCCGCCTTCGCCGCCAGGGAAGCGCGCGCCGCCGCGGAGGGCGCCAACGCCGCCGTCACCGAGGCGCAAAGCGCGGTCGCCGCTGCGCAGACCGAGCAGGCCGAAGCGGCACAAACGCTCGCCGCCGCGCGCGATGAACTCGCCGACCGGCGCGACGATGCCAGCGCCAACGGGCACCGCATGGCCGCGTTGTCCGAAAAGCTCGAAGCCGCCGAAACCCGCCTCGCCGATCTCACCCGCCAGCAAACCCGGCTGGAGGAAGACCGGAAGGATGCCGACCGGCTGACCAGCAGCGCGGTAGAGGCCCTGGCGCGGCTCGATACCGAGGTCACCGCCAGCCGCAACGCCGTGACCGAGGCCGAAGCCGCCCGCCCCGCGCTCGCCAACCGCGCGGAGGACAGCGAACGTGCCAGCCGCGCCGCCGAACTCGCGCTGGCGAAAGCAACCGCCGATCACGCCGGGGTCGAGGCCGAATGGCGCGTTGCCGAAGCGGCAGTCGAACAGGCCGAAGCCCGGCTCGAGCGGATCGAGGGCGACATGGCGCGGATCGCCCGCACCCGCGCCGAATTGGCCCAGAGCGGCGATCCGCAAGCCGATGTGTTCGCCGCGCGCGATGCGTCCGATGCGACGGCAACTGAACTGGCGGGATTGCGCGAAAAGCTCTCCGCCGATCAGGCGCGCAAGGGCGAATTGCAGGCGTTGCGCGACAAAGCCGCCAGCGCGCTCGCCGCCGCGCGCGCCGAACTCGCGGGGATCGAACGCGAGCACACTGCCCTCGCCCGCGACCGCGACGCGCGGGCCAAACGCGAAGCCGGGCGGCAGGGAATGGTCACCGCACTCGACCGTGTGCGCGTAGCGCCCGGCTACGAACGCGCGCTCGCCGCTGTGCTGGGGCGCGACGGCAAGTCCCCCTTGGGCGCTCCCGCAGCAGCGCAGGACGGGCGGTACTGGACCGGGGCCGATGCGCCCGCACGAGTGGCCGACAGCCTGCTCGCGCACCTCGCCGATTGTCCGCCGGAACTCGCCGCTCGCTTGGCGCTGGTGCATTGCGCGGACACCGATGATGGCCGCACGCTGGCCCCCGGCGAATGGCTGGTGACCCGCGCCGGACACCTGCGCCGGTGGGACGGCTTCATCGCGCGCGGCGAAGGTGCGGCAGAGGCGGCGCAGCTCGAAGCCGCCAACCGCTTTGCCGAACTGGATGCCGCGCTCCCGTCTTTGCGCGAAGCCGCTGCCAATGCCGAGGCCGAGGACAAGGCCGTGCGCGAGGAACTGACCGCGCTCCAGACTGCGTTTGTGGGTCAGGAGCGCGCCATCGCAGGTGCGATCGAGGCCGAGCGGCAGGCCTTGCGGCGACTCGATCAGGCTGAGGCAGCGAAGGAGCGGCTCGCCGCGCGTTTGGCCGAACTGGCCGCGAGTGCGGGCGAAACCGAAACGCAGCTCGCCGCGGCAAAGGATGATCTTGCCACTGCGAAGGCGCAGCGCCAGCGCCTGCCCGCGCGCGATGCCGGGCGCGCATCGCTGGAAGCCGCACAGGCGAAAAACGCCGCCGCCCGCAGCGCCGTTCAGGCCGCACTGGCCAATCTTGCCGCACAGGATCAGGCGCTGGCCGTCGCGCGGGAACGGCTCGCAGCGCAGCAGGCCGAGCAGGCGGGCTGGAAGGCGCGGTCAAGCGATGCCGAGCGGCGCATGGCCGAAACGGCGCGCCGACTGGCCGAAATCGCCGAGGACCGCGCCATCCACGCTGCCAAACCCGCTGCACTGACCGCCGAGATCGAAGCGGGCGAAGCGACCCGCATACGCCTCACCGCCGAACTCGCTGCGGCCGAGGCCGCGATGCGCGAGGCCGAGACCCGCCAACGCGCGGCTGACGCAGAACTCGCCGCCCGCACCGAAACGCTGGCGCAAGCGCGTGAAGGCCGTGCCAGCCTTGCCGCGCGGGCCGAGAACGAGGAATCGCGCCGCACCGAACTCGCCCGCATTTCCGGCGAGCGGTTCCAGTGTCCGCCCCCGCTGCTGGGCGACCGCTTCGGCTTCGGCGAGGATGACATCGCGCCCGCCAGCAGCGAATCCGAAGAGCTGGAACGCCTCACCGCCGCGCGTGAGCGGATCGGCCCGGTCAACCTTGTCGCAGCCGAGGAACTGGCGCGGATCGAGGGCGAGCATGGCAGCAGTGCCAGCGAACAGGCCGAACTGGTCGAAGCCATCGCAAGGCTGCGCGGATCGATCGGCAATCTCAACCGTGAGGGGCGCGAGCGGTTGCGCGCCGCCTTCGAGGAGGTCGACGGCCATTTCCGTGTGCTGTTTACCCGCCTGTTCGAAGGGGGGCAGGCGCATCTGGCGCTGGTCGACAGCGACGATCCGCTGGAGGCGGGCCTCGAAATCTATGCCCAGCCGCCCGGCAAGCGGCTGCAATCGCTGTCCTTGCTGTCCGGCGGCGAGCAGGCGCTGACCGCGACCGCACTGATTTTTGCGCTGTTCCTCACCAACCCCGCACCGATCTGCGTGCTCGACGAGGTCGACGCGCCGCTGGACGATGCGAACGTCGAACGCTTCTGCGACCTGCTCGATTCGATGGTGCGGACCACCAAGACGCGCTACCTGATCGTCACCCACAACGCGGTAACGATGAGCCGGATGCACCGATTGTTCGGAGTGACGATGGCGGAAAAGGGCGTCTCTCGCCTCGTCAGCGTCGATCTGGGCGAAGCCGCGCTGCTGGCGGCGGAATAGACCTAAGCGTCGAGCGCGGCGGCAAGCCTTGCGCGGATCGCCTTCAGGCCCGCAACCGTCTCTGCCATGTCAGGAGCTTCGGTCACCATCAGGCGAACGCCGGGGCCTGGGTCGGAGTCGGCCGCGGCACGGCGATCGCCATCGCGGCGATCCAGCGCGCGCCGATCGAGCGCGCCCTTGCTCGAGGCGCGCAGCACCGCCTCGGCGCCCTTGAGAGTGTAGCCCTCGCGGTTGACCAGCCGATCGATCGCTTCGACCATCGCAACATCGCTCGGCCGGTAATAGCGCCGCCCGCCGCTGCGTTTGAGGGGCTTGAGCAAGGGGAACTGCTGTTCCCAATAACGCAGCACGTGAGGCTTGATCCCGAGCGCTTCGCTGACTTCGCCGATGGTGCGCAGCGCGCCTTCGTCTTTCCCGTCACCGAACTCGGTCATCAGCCTCACCTATGCCATGCGTTGGCGTGCCATGCTTTGGCGCACTATCCTTCGGGCCGTCAGCCCTTGGCGATCCGTTCCTTGAGCAACTGACTCGCGCGGAAGGTCATCACCCGGCGCGGTGTGATCGGCACTTCCACCCCGGTCTTGGGATTGCGACCGATCCGTTCGTTCTTGTCGCGCAGCACGAAACTGCCGAAGCCGGAAATCTTGACGTTTTCGCCACGCGCCAGCGCATCGCTCATCTTGCCGAGGATCGATTCGACCATTTCAAGGGATTCCGCCCGGCTGAATCCCATCTTGCGATTGATGGTTTCTGCCAGATCGGCGCGAGTCAAAGTTCCTACCGAACGCATCATGCGCTTGCTCCTTCGTTGGCGCGACCCATCCGAAGACCTTCAGCTTACTATTTTTCGTCAGGTTTGCAATGTGATGACGCAGCTAATGTTGAGTTTTCAGCAAGTGTGTTAGCTTTCTCGCGCCACGACACCGCCTCGCCTTACAGCCGGATCAGGCTGGCTCCCCAGGTGAAGCCGCCACCCATGGCCTCCAGCATGACCAGATCGCCGGGTTTGATCCGCCCGTCCTTGCGCGCGACATCAAGCGCCAGCGGCACCGAGGCGGCCGAGGTATTGGCATGCACGTCGACTGTCACGATCACCTTTTCAGGCGCAAGCCCAAGCTTCTTCGCTGTCGCATCGAGGATCCGCGCATTGGCCTGATGCGGCACCACCCAGTCGATCTCGTCAGCGGAAACGCCTGCTTCATCAAGCACTTCTCTGAGAACGCTCGAAAGGTTGACCACCGCGTGGCGGAACACCTCGCGCCCCTTCATCCGCACATGGCCGACGGTCTGCGTGGTTGAAGGGCCGCCATCAACATAGAGCAGATCATGGCAAGCGCCGTCCGCATGCAGCCGGCTTGCGATGATGCCAGGCGCGTTCTTGCCGCTGTCCCCGCCGGAGGGCGCTTCGAGCACGACTGCCCCTGCCCCGTCGCCGAACAGCACGCAGGTGGTGCGATCTTCCCAGTCGAGAATACGGCTGAACGTTTCCGCGCCGATCACCAACGCGCGTTTGGCCATGCCGGTGCGCAGCAGCGAATCGGCGGTGGCGAGCGCATAGAGAAAGCCCGAACACACCGCCGCGACATCGAAAGCGATCCCGCCATTGCAGCCCAGTGCGGCCTGCACCTTGGTTGCGGTGGCGGGGAAAGTGTTGTCGGGCGTGGCGGTGGCAAGCACGATCAGACCGATGCTCGACGCATCGACGCCCGCATCGGCCAATGCCGCGCGCGCCGCAGCGGTCGCCAGTGTCGCGGTGGTCTCGCCCTCGCCCGCAATATAGCGCTGGCGAATGCCGGTGCGCTCGACGATCCATTCGTCGGTAGTGTCGACCCGTTCCGCAAGTTCGGCATTGGTCACCACCTTGGCGGGAAGCGCCGATCCGGTTCCCAGCAATCGCGAACCGTTCATGCCGCGGCCTCGCCGCCCTTCGGCCCGGTAATCCGGCCGTTCTGGCCCAGCGCGCCCTCGCCCAGTTGCGACAGATCATGTGCGATCCGCTCGGTCAGCTTGTTTTCGAGCAATCGCGCGGCGACGGCCACGGCGTTGGCGACGCCTTTTGCATTGGCGCTGCCGTGGCTTTTCACCACCACGCCGTTGAGGCCGAGGAACACCGCCCCGTTGTGGTTGTTGGGATCGAGGTGATGCTTGAGCAGTTCGGTCGCCGGGCGCGATACGAGAAAGCCGACCTTCGACCGCAGCGACGACGTGAACGCCTGCCGCAGCAGATCGGTGACGAAGCGCGCCGATCCTTCGATCGCCTTCAGCGCGATATTGCCGGAAAAACCGTCGGTCACGACCACGTGGGTTTCGCCCCGGTTGATCTTGTCGCTTTCGACAAACCCGTCGAACATCAATGCCAGACCGCCATCTTCGCGCGCCGAGGCGGCGGTGAGCATCGCGGCGGCATCGCGCAGTTCCTCGGTGCCCTTGATTTCCTCGGTACCGATATTGAGCAGCCGCACGACCGGGCGTTCGAAGCCGTTGACGATCCGCGAATAGGCGGCGCCCATCACGGCGAACTGCACCAGATTGCGGGCATCGGCTTCGGTATTGGCGCCCAGATCGAGCATCACCACATCATGCGCCTGCAAGGTCGGCATGATCGCGGCCAGCGCCGGGCGATCGATCCCCGGCAAAGTGCGCAGCGCGATCTTGCTCATCGCCATCAGCGCGCCGGTATTGCCCGCACTGACGGCGGCTCCGGCCTCGCCGGTCTTCACCGCATTGACGGTCAGGCCCATGCTGGTGGTCTTGGCGCGGCGCATGGCGCGGCTGGGCAGTTCATCACCGCCGACCACGCCTTCGCAATGCAGGATTTCGGAAGCCCCGCGCATGCCGGGGTGATTGTCGAGCGCGGCGGCGATGCGCTTTTCATCGCCGACCAGAAGGAACTTGAAGTCCTCGTGCTGGCGGCGGGCGAGCGCCGCGCCTTCAACCATCACGCGCACGCCTTCATCACCGCCCATCGCGTCAACGGCGATACGCGGCAAGTTCATCGTGCTAATCTCCGGTCTATTGTCTGAGCCAACGGCGATCAGCCGACGGCGACAACCTGACGCCCGTTGTAGTGGCCGCAATGGCCGCAGATGTTGTGCGGACGCTTCAGCTCACCGCAGTTGCCGCATTCGCCGAAGGCTTCGACCTTCAGCGCATCGTGCGAACGACGCATACCGCGACGGCTGGGGGATACTTTTCTCTTGGGGACAGCCATGGTGGCACCAATTCCTCGAATATTTGCGTTTGCCTGCGCCACCGGCCCTGCGGGTGGCGACGGCGTGATTCTCAAAGGCCGCCCTTACGGCAAGGAAGCGTCACGCACAAGCCGCAGCCCTTGCATGCATTCCTTGGCCAGCAATGGCGGGAAGCCGCGCGCTATAGCGCAAAATTCGCGCGTTGCAAGCGGCCTGCTGCGGCCCTAGCACCGCCCGAGAATTAACGAGGGGATCCTTCAATGACCGTACTTCCTGTAACGCTGGCCGCTGCTGCGGCGGCGGCGATACTCAATATCTGGCTGATGCTGCGCGTGGGTGCGGTGCGGCGGGCGCTTGGCGTCAGCGTGGGTGACGGGGGCAGCGAGCCGTTGCAACGCCGGATGCGGGCGCAGTTGAATTTTGTCGAAAACACCGCCTTTGTGCTGGTGCTGATCGCCGCCATCGAACTGGCGGGACGCGGCAGCTGGTGGCTCAGCTTGGTGGCCGCTTCCTATTTCATTGGCCGGGTGCTGCACGGCTTTGGCATGGACGGCGGTAATTGGGGCTGGGGCCGCGTGGTCGGAATCATCACGACCATGCTGGTGCAGTTGGGCCTCGCCGTGGTGGCGGTGCTGATTGTTATGGGGGTGATGTAAGCATCAGCTTGTTAGCGCCAAACGGCCCGCCAACGGACGGGCCGCAAGCGCGACTGCGCGCCCGCAGCAACGCGGCTTTCAGGCCGTGTGAGCGAGGATACCGCACGCCGGAGGGCGTGCGAAATCAAGAAAGCGCGTAATCGCTCACAAACGCATTCGTCTTGCGCTCGCGGCCGAAGGTGCTGGTGGGGCCGTGGCCGGGGATGAACATCACGTCCTCGCCGAGCGGCCAGAGCCGCTGGGTGATGCTGTCGATCAGATCCTGATGATTGCCGCGCGGGAAGTCCGTGCGGCCGATGCTGCCCTGGAACAAGACATCGCCGACAATCGCGAAGCGGCTCGGCGCGTGGAAGAACACCACGTGGCCGGGGGTGTGGCCGGGGCAATGGATCACGTCCAATGTCAACTCACCCACCGTCACCGTGTCGCCGTGCTTGAGCCAGCGGTTCGGCTCGAAGCTTTTGGCGACCATCCCCCAACGCGGGCCGTCATCGTCGAGCTGCTCGATCCAGAAGCGGTCGTCCTCGTGCGGACCTTCGATTTCCAGCCCCAGTTCCTCGGCCAGCATCCCCGCCTGCCCGCAATGGTCGAGATGCCCGTGGGTGACGAGGATCTTTTCCAGCGTAACGCCCGCCTTGGCAACGCCCTCTTTCAGCTTGTCAAGATCCCCGCCGGGATCGACCAGCGCGCCTTTCATGGTCTTGGTGCACCAGATCAACGAGCAGTTCTGCTGGAGCGGCGTCACCGGAATGATCGCGGCGCGCATGGGGGGGAGAGGTTTGGGGGTGTCGGTCATGGGGCGTTGTTGGACAGAAGGCGATCCGATTGCAACCCGGTCAACCTGCCTGACCCCGCAGGATTGCCAACCTGTTCGATGGGGCGTCGGGACTCAGGAAGTCGGGAATGGTAAGATCGGTCCGGCGTGGCCGATTGAGCCACGCCACCTGCCACTCGGCGAGCCTCTCTCCTGTCATGTGCTTATATCGACCCGCTTCAGGTTCATCGAGCCACTCCCTTTGGAGCACCAATGCCAAAGGCGCCTCTGCCCCAGCCTCATGGGCCGAGCATTCGAGCGCCTCTTCATAAGTGGCGAAAGCAAAGTAATAATCGTCGCCACCCTCAGGCGGATGGCACCATACCCGATATTCCAGCACCTCGTCCCAAACGAGGCCGCCGCCTGCCTTGGTCAGAGCAGGGTAGTGACCAACCTTGTTGGGATCGATTGCTATGGGATATTGCCGCATTGCGTCGCTCACACCCGCCCCCCCTTCCACACAACCCGCCCGATGATCGCCACCTCCTCCGCCGCCACCTCGACCGGCGGATAGGCGAGGTTCTGCGACAGCAGCGCCACCCGCCCCGGCGCGGCGTTGGCGATGCGTTTCACCATCAGCGTTTCGCCCACGCGCACAACGTGGATGCCGTCGCGGAACGGGCGGGGTGAACGGTCGACGAGGATTTCGTCGCCGTCATTAAGCAACGGCTCCATCGAATCCCCCTCGACCCGGATTGCGGAGAGCTGCGCGCTTTCCAGTCCCTGTTCGGCGAGCCAGCGGCGCGAGAAGCGCAAGGTGTCGAACGCATCCTCCCCGCCCGCAATCGCGCCCGGCCCCGCCGACGCGCCGAGATCGAGCCGCGGCACATCCACCCATGCACCCGATTCGCGCTTTCTAGGGGTTTCTGCGTAGGATATATCCTTCGCCTCGCGCAATTCCTCCTCCCCCACGCCAAGGAAGCGGGCGAGCGTCGCGCGGTCCTGTTCCTCCAGCTTGCGCGGACTACCTTTGCGTATGAATTGCTGCAGATAGGACGGATTGCGCCCCAGCAGCTCGGACAGGGCGGCAAGGCTCACCCCGCGCTCCTGCGACAAGGCGAGCAGCCGGGCGCGAGAGCCATCAGGGCTGTGACGGAGGTTTTGCGGGTCGGTAACCATGGAAATATCCTACACCTAGGATTTTTCCTAGACAAGTAGGAAATCAACTGGAACATTTACGGAACATCGAGCGATTCGCCCGGTGATCGCCAACCGCCAAGCAACCGACAGGGACGCAAAACCATGCTGCTTCGGAAAATCGAAATCTTCCTGCGGGAGCATTCCATGCCCGCTACCAAATTCGGGCGGCTTGCTGCCCATGATCCGCGCTTCGTGCTCGATCTGCGGATGGGGCGCATCCCCCGTCCGGATACCGAACTGCGCACCCGCGCCTGGATGCAGGGCTATGCCGACCGCGCAGCAGCCGGAATGAAGGAGGCCGCATGATGCTGACCGAATCGCACCGCGATCCCTTCGCCCACGCCTTTGCCGCTCTGGACGCCGATTGCGGCGACCTCGAACTGAAGTCGGCGGCCCGCCAATCCTTGCGCGCCGGTTTCCGCCCGCGCCGCACCACCGCCGACCGCGTGCGCACCGCGGTGATGCAACTGACCGGCGGCAGCGGAACGGTGCTCGCGCATGAGGAGAAGGCCTGGGCCTCGATCACCTTTTCGGGCACGCGCCACGAAGTGGTGCTCGAATTCTGCGGGCCGGAAGCCGTGGTCGGCGGTGAGGAGCTAATCGAGCGCCTGCCCGATCATGAATTCACGATCCCCGGCCAGCTGGTCGCCGATGCGACCGTTACGGCAGTCGACCACCGCTTCGGCGCGATGGAGCGGTTGCAGGTGACGGCGGTGCTGCTGTTGCTGGAGGAGGTGTGATGACACACCCGCCTTCCCGGGCCTCACCCGGGGAGGCGAAACTACTGATTCCGCCGCACCACCAGGTTCCTGATCTCGCTCATGTCCTCCATCGCGAAGCGGATGCCTTCGCGGCCGAGGCCTGAATCCTTCACACCGCCATAGGGCATGTTGTCCACCCGGTAGCTCGGCACGTCGTTGATGACGATCCCGCCCACGTCGAGCCGGTCCCACGCGTCGAACATCTTGAACAGGTCGCGGGTGAAGATGCCTGCCTGTAGACCGAATTTGGAGTTGTTGACCTCGTCGAGCGCCGCATCGAAATCGGTGAAGCGTTGCAGGATCGCGAGTGGGCCGAAGGCTTCCTCGTTTTTCGCCTTGGCATCCTCGGGCACGTTTTCCAGCAACGTAGCCTCCAGCATATTGCCGCGCGACAACCCGCCGCCGCACAGCAGGCTCGCGCCTGCCTCCACCGCCTCGTCGATCCAGCCCTTCAGTCGCTTCGCCTCGCTGTCGGAGATCATCGGGCCGATGAAGGTGTCGCGGTCTTTGGGATCGCCCGCCACCAGCGTCTTCGCCTTCTTCACCAGCATCGCTTTGAACGCGTCATACACATCATCGTGGATCAGGATGCGCTGCACCCCGATGCAGGACTGGCCCGACTGGTAGAACGCGCCGAAGATCACGCGTTCCAGCGCATCGTCGAGATCGGCATCGTGGTCCACGATCACCGCCGCATTGCCGCCGAGTTCGAGCACGACCTTCTTCTTGCCCGCCTTGGCCTTCAGATCCCAGCCCACACCGGGCGATCCGGTGAAGCTGAGCAGCTTCAGCCGCTCGTCCTCGGTGAACAGGTCCGCGCCGTCGCGGCTGGCGGGCAGGATGCTGAATGCGCCCTCGGGCAGCACATCGCACTCCGCCAGCACCTCGCCCATGATGATCGCGCCAAGCGGTGTCTTGCTGGCGGGTTTCATCACGAACGGGCAGCCCATTGCAATCGCAGGCGCGATCTTGTGCGCGGCCAGGTTCAGCGGAAAGTTGAACGGCGAGATGAAGCTGCACGGCCCGATCGGCACCCGCTTCCACATCCCCATGTAACCTTTGGCCCGCGCCGAGATATCGAGCGGTTGCACCTCGCCGTAGTTCCTCACCGATTCCTCGGCCGCGATGCGGAAGGTGTCGATCAGGCGCGTGACCTCCCCTTCCGCATCCTTGATCGGCTTGCCCGCCTCGACGCACAGCGCGTAGGCGAGTTCGTCGAACCGTTCCCGGAACCGCGCGACGCAGTGCATCAGCACGTCCTGCTTCTCGTAGGACGCCAGCTTCGCCATCGGCTCCGCCGCGCGCACCGCGCCTGCAATCGCCTCCTCGATCACATCGGGCGTCGCCAGCGCGGTGCGAAACGCGACCTCGCCGGTGTATTTGTCGGTCACCTCAAGATCGGTGTTGGGCTGCGCCGCCTTGTTGTTGAGGTACAGCGGATAGGTTGATTTGAGTTGGGGCATCATGACCTCCGATCGTCATTGCGAGCGCAGCGAAGCAATCCAGTGCGGATCGCACGTGGCTCTGGATTGCCGCGTCGCTGCGCTCCTCGCAATGACGAAGCCGAGGTGCGCCTAAAGCTCCTTGCTCAGCCGCTTGATATCATGGTTCAGGATCTGGTCGTTCTCGGTGTAATCGACCGGGCAATCGATCAGATGCACCCCCGGCGTATCGCGGCAATGGGCGAGCACGTCGGTCAGGTGTTCGGATGACGTCACCCGGTGCCCGAATGCGCCATAGCTTTCGGCATATTTGACGAAATCGGGGTTGCCGTAGGTCAGGCCGAAATCCTTGAAGCCCATGTTCGCCTGCTTCCAGCGGATCATCCCGTAGGCATCATCGCGCAGGATCAGCACGGTCAGGTTCAGGCCGAGCCGCACGGCGGTTTCCATCTCCTGGCTGTTCATCATGAACCCGCCATCGCCGCAGATCGCCATCACCTTGCGTTCCGGATACAGCATCGCGCTCATCATCGCGGACGGCAGCCCCGCCCCCATCGTCGCCAGCGCATTGTCCAGCAGAACGGTGTTGGGCAGGTAGGCGGTGTATCCGCGCGCGAACCAGATCTTGTAGACCCCGTTATCGAGGCAGATGATCGCATCTTCGGGCATCGCGCCGCGCACCTGTGCCACCAGATGCGGCGGGAAGATCGGGAAGCGCGCGTCCTCGGCCAGACCCTGCGTATGCGCGACCTCGGCCGCGCGATATTCGAGCATCCGCTTGAACGCCCACTTGCCTTGCGGGACGATGTCTTCCTTAATCTGCCAGATGGCGTTGGCAATGTCGCCGATCACTTCGATCTGCGGAAAGTACACCGGATCGACTTCGGCGCTGCGGGTCGATACGTGGATCACCGCGGGCGGGCTGTCCGATCCGGTCGGGCCTTCCTCGTCGTTGCGCATGAAGAACGGCGGCTTTTCGATCACGTCGTGGCCGATATTGACGATGCAATCCGCGTCCTCGATCGCACGATGGACGAAATCGCCTGCGGATAGCGCAGCACAGCCCAAAAACAGCGGGTGGCGTTCATCGACCACGCCCTTGCCCATCTGGGTGGTGACGAAGGGGATGCCGGTCTTGTCGATCAGCTGGCGCAGCATCCGCCCGGTCATCTTGCGGTTGGCGCCTGCGCCGATGACGAGGATCGGCTTGTCCGCCTGCTCGATCGCCACCACCGCCTGACGCACCGCTTTGGATTCCGCCGAAGGCCGCCGTGCAAGCGAGGCTGCAAGCGGGCGGCTGGTGGTCTTCTCCTCGGCAATATCCTCGGGAAATTCGAGATGCACCGCGCCCGGCTTTTCCTCCTCGGCCAGCCGGATAGCCTCGCGCACGCGGCTGGGGATGTTGTCGGCGCTGGCGAGCTGGTGCGCGTATTTGGTGATCGGCCCCATCATCGCGACCACATCGAGGATCTGGAACCGGCCCTGCTTCGATTTCTTGATCGGCTTTTGTCCGGTGATCGCCAGCGTCGGCATTCCGCCCAGTTGCGAATAGGCGACCGCGGTCACCATGTTGGTCGCGCCCGGCCCCAGTGTTGCGAGGAACACGCCGGTCTTGCCAGTGTGCCGGCCATAGGTGGCCGCCATGAACCCTGCGCCCTGTTCATGGCGGGTCAGGATCAGCTTGATCTTGGTCGAGTGCGACAGGCTTTCGAGGAAATCGAGATTCTCCTCCCCCGGCACGCCGAAGATGTATTCGACGCCCTCGGCCTCCAGACACTCGATGAACAGGTCGGACGCCTTCTTCGGATCACTCATGCTGGTTCCCCCCAGTTTCATCCCCGCCGCCAGGGCTCCCCTGCCCTACCGTACGGCTATCCGCCCCCATTGCGGATAGACCGGGGATGTGACCGCTCCATGATGGAGCCGCCTTTTGCGAGAGTATTGCAGAATTGCGCCAAGCCGCAAGGCAACTCGGCGATTCAATAGCCCAGCCGCGGATCGAACACCGGCGCGACCGGTTCGCCGCGCAGATATTTGCCCAGATTGTCGATGAAGCGGTCGGCGCTGCGGATGAACATCTTGTCCTGCGCGCGGCCCGAAAGATGCATCGAGATATGCGCATTCGGGAGCGACCATAGCGGGTGGTCGGCGGGCAGCGGTTCGGGCGAAGTGACATCGAGGAACGCGCCCCCGATGGCTTTCTTTTCAAGCGCTTCCACCAGCGCGGGCTGATCGATCACGCTGCCGCGCGCGATGTTGACGATCACCGCGTCGGCTTTCATCGCGGCGAGTTCGCCCGCCCCGATCATGCCTTCGGTTTCAGGCGTGGCGGGCACAGCGAGAATGATCCAGTCGAACTCCCCCAGCCGCGCGCGCCATTCGTCCGGGCGAAGCGTGTTTTCGCCGGACGAGCGGCGCACCACGCTGACATCGATGTCGAACGCCTTGAGGCGCGGCTCGATCAACCGCCCGATTGCGCCATAGCCGAGCAGCAGCGCCTTAGATCCGGCCAATTCGCGCTTGCCCGGCGAATCGAGCAGCCATTCGTGCCGGTCCTGCGCACGCACCACTTCGCGGTAGCCCTTGGCGATATTGAGCATCCCCATCACCACATATTCGGCGATGGTGACGGCATTGATCCCGGCCCCGTTGGTGACGGTGATCCCGCGTTCGATCAGCACGTCCAGCGGCAGGAAATCGAGGCCGGCATAGATCGAATTGAGCCATTTGAGCTGCTTGGCGGCGCGCAAGGTTTCGGCCATTGCGGCCTGATCGTTCATGTCGAACCAGCCGATTTCGGCGTCCGCGACCGCCTCCATCGCCTGTTCTGGGGTCATGAACCAGCGCACGTCGAGGCCATCGGGCAGGCGCGGTTCAAGCATCGGTCGGATCAGGCCGGAGATGGCTAAGGTGGTCATCTTTTCTCCCCTCCCGCCTGCGGGAGGGGCCGGGGTGGGCCTGTCCGCGAACGGTGTTTCCTGCCTCTTGCCCACCCCTGACCCCTCCCGCAAGCGGGAGGGGGATTTTCAGCCGAGTTTCCACTCCCAGCCGAGAGGATCGCCGTCCATCACGTCGACACCCTGCGCCGCAAGTTCATCGCGGATCGCATCCGAGGCGGCAAAGTCCTTGGCGGCGCGCGCTTCCTTGCGACGGGCGAGCGCGGCGTCGATTTCGGCTTCGGTGATGGTCGCAGCCTTGGGCCGGATGCGCAGGTCGGCGCGGGTGAGGTTGAAAAGGTCCAGGCCCAGCACACTATCCATCGCTGCCGCCAAACCGGCCTTCTGCTCAGGATCGACCTTCTTCGCCGCCAGCACATCGTCGAGCGCAGTCAACGCGACAGCCGTGTTCAGGTCATCGGCGATCGCGGCATCGAACTTGTCGAGCATCGGCTGCAATTTGCCCCAATCGTCACCCCGGCGCAGGCCGGGGCCCAGCGCCTCTGGATCCCGGCCTGCGCCGGGAAGACAGGCCTTGAGCATATCCACCGCCATCACCATCCGCTTCAACCGCGTCAGCGCCGCACCCAAGCCCTCCCACGAGAACTCCAGCTCGCTGCGGTAATGCGCCTGCAGGCACATCAGCCGGTAGGCGAGCGGGTGATACCCCTTGTCGACCAGCAATTGCAGCCGCAGGAACTCGCCCGAGGATTTCGACATCTTCCCTGACCGTTCGACCAGAAAATTGTTGTGCATCCAGAGCTTGGCGCCCGAATTCCTCGGATCATCCAGACCATTGGTGCAGCAGAACGCCTGATTCTGCGCGATTTCATTGGGGTGGTGAATCTCGCGGTGGTCGATCCCGCCGGTGTGGATGTCGAACGGAAAGCCGAGCAGCGCCTCGCCCATCACCGAGCATTCGAGGTGCCAACCGGGAGCGCCCCGGCCCCACGGCGAGTCCCACTCCATCTGCCGCGTCTCGCCTGCCGGAGTCTTGCGCCAGATCGCGAAGTCGGCGGCGTTGCGCTTGCCATCGACGCTATCGATGCGGCCTTCCCCGTCCTCGGTTACGGCGCGCGCCAGCCGCCCGTAATCGGCGACTGTGGAAACGTCGAAATACAGCCCGCTCTCCAGTTCGTAGCAGTGCTTGTCCGCGATGCTCTTGCCCCAGTCGATCATCGCCTCGACATATTCGGTCGCGCGCGGGTGCTGCTTCGGCTGGACGTTCAGCCGCGCCAGATCGGCCTCGAAATCCTCCTGATAGAAGCGCGCAATGTCCCACGCGCTCTTGCCCTCGCGCGCCGCCATGCGCTCCATCTTGTCCTCGCCCTCATCGGCGTCGGAGGTCAGGTGGCCGACATCGGTGATGTTGACCACGTGCGTGAGCTTGTAGCCCTTCCATTGCAGCGTCCGCCCCAGCGTATCGGCGAACACATAGGCGCGCATATTGCCGATATGCTGGTAGTTATAAACCGTCGGCCCGCAGGTGTAGACGCGCGCCTCGCCGGGGTGGACGGGCGCGAACACCTCGTGTCGGCGGGTGAGCGAGTTGAAGAGCTTGAGAGGCGCGTCGGTCATGGCGCGGTGCTTTGGCCAGCAGCGGGCACAACGTCAATTCCCTCGTCATTGCGAGGCACCGAAGGTGTCGTGGCAATCCAGAGCCTCCCACGCGCCGCTCTGGATTGCTGCGCGGCTTCGCCGCTCGCAATGAAGCAGCTATTCAAACCCGAGGAACTTGACCTGTTCGTCGAGCGGCACCCGCTCACGCTCGAAGGTGTTCACCGGCATGTCGGGATCGCGATACCCGATCGCCATGCCGCAGAAGAACATCGTGCTTTCGTGATCGAGACCGAGAAACTCACGGATCTCATTGGCATAGAACGCCATGAATTCCTGAAAGCAGCTGTCCAGCCCCTCTTCACGCAGCAGCAGCGCGACGGTTTGCAGCCACATGCCGGTGTCCGACCATTGCGGTTCGAGCATGAAGCGCGGGAAATAGCACAGCAGCAGCGCGGGCGCATCGAAGTTGGTGGTGTTGCGCGCCATCGCCGCCATGCGGGCCGGGCCATCGTCGCGGGCGATCCCCATCGCCTCGAACATGCCCTTGGAGATGCCGTTGAGCCGCTCCTTGTATTCGGGGTGCGCGGCGGGTGCATCCCAGCTGTATTCGAGCTCACCCATCGGCTTGCCCGCGATCCGCGCGCGCAGATCGGCGAGCGGCTGGCCGGTCACGATGGTCGCCTGCCACGGCTGGTAATTGCATCCAGAAGGCGACCAGCGCGCGGTGTCCATGACGCGGCGGATAGTTTCGAGATCGACTGGCTTGTCGAGGAAGTGCCGTACAGAGCGGCGGGTGGTGACGGCTTCGGTGACGTTCATGTGGACAGCCCCTTGAGAATACAGAAAATGCCGAGCGCTAGCCCAGCCATGCCGAACAGTCGCAGCGTGCGGTTACTGAGGTCGAAGCGCGGCGGATAGGCTTCGAGTTCGCGACGTTCCTCGAAAAAAGCTTCGGGCGCACCGGCATCGAGTTCGCGCAGGCGTTTCTTCCAATTGCGACGGGACTCGCGCACCAACATGTCGGGACGGACGATTGCCGCCAATGATGCAACTGTCATCGTGACACCAATATAGATGAAGAGGCTTTCGCCGCCCGCACTCAACGCCCCCGCCCCTTCACGCCCTTCTCATCCTCGAACAGTTCCGCCAGCTGTTCCATGATCGTACCGCCGAGTTGCTCCACGTCCATGATCGTTACCGCGCGGCGATAATAGCGCGTCACGTCGTGGCCGATCCCGATCGCCACCAGCTGGACGGGCGAGACCTTTTCGATCCATTCGATCACGCTGCGAAGGTGCGCTTCGAGATAACCCGCGCTGTTCACCGACAACGTCGAATCGTCCACCGGTGCGCCGTCGCTGATCACCATCAGGATGCGGCGTTCTTCGGGGCGGTAGAGCAGGCGGCTGTGCGCCCAGATCAACGCCTCGCCGTCGATGTTTTCCTTCAGCAGCCCTTCGCGCATCATCAGGCCGAGATTGCGGCGCGCGCGGCGCCACGGCTCGTCGGCCTGCTTGTAGATGATGTGGCGCAGGTCGTTGAGGCGGCCCGGGTTTTGCGGCTTGCCATCGGCGAGCCAGGCCTCGCGGCTCTGCCCGCCTTTCCACGCACGGGTGGTGAAGCCGAGGATCTCGGTCTTCACTCCGCAGCGTTCCAATGTGCGCGCCAGAATGTCGGCGCTGATCGCGGCGATGCTGATGGGCCGCCCGCGCATCGATCCGGAATTGTCGATCAGCAGGGTGACGATCGTATCCTTGAAATCGACATCGCGTTCGACCTTGTAGCTGAGCGCCGTGCCAGGCGAGATGATGACGCGGGCGAGGCGCGCGGCATCCAGCACGCCTTCCTCCATGTCGAAATCCCAGCTGCGGTTCTGCTGCGCCATCAAACGGCGTTGCAGCCGGTTGGCGAGCCGCGTCACCACGCCCTGAAGCCCCGTCAGCTGGCTATCGAGATAGGCGCGCAGCCGGTCGAGTTCCTCGGCATCGCAGAGGTCGGGCGCGGCGATTTCCTCGTCGAAGCGGGTGGTGAACGCCTTGTAGTCGATGCTCGGCGGGATGTCGGCTTGCGGGCGATTGGGGCGGACGGGCGCGTTCGAGGTGTCGCCTTCCTCACCCGCTTCGCCTTCGGACATGTCGCCATCGGTCTCGGCCTCGGAGGATTCGCTGCCGTCGCCCTCGCCTTCGGCCATGTCGCCGGCCATTTCGGCGGCCTGCGGATCGCCCTCGCCCTGGTTTTCATCCTCGCCGGTCTGTTCGTCGTCCGCGCCGTCATCCTCGTCGGGCGAATCGCTGTCGCTTTCATCGGGCGCGTCGGTCGGGCGGGTCAGGTCGAGTTCGCGCAGCATATCGAGCGCGAGCTTCTGGAATTCCTCCTGATCGCTCAGCTTTTCGGCCAGCGCGCCGAAATCCTTGCCGACTTTCTCCTCGAGGAAGTCACGCACCAGTTCGATCCCGCCCTGCGCCTTGGCAGGCACGGCCTCACCCGTCAGCGCCTCACGCACCAGCAGCGCGAGCGCGGTTTGCAGCGGCACTTCGGAGGAGTTCTGCGCGCGCACGATCTTGTCGCCCGCCGTGCGCAACTCGGTCGCCGCATCCAGATTGGCGCGCATTCCGCCGAAGCGGTTCGCGCCCAAAGCCTCGTAACGCACCTGTTCGATCGCGTCGTAACAGGCGCGCGCGATCGGTTCGGGCGGGGCGGATTTGGCGTGCAGGCCTGCGTCATGGTGGCGCAGCTTCAGCGCAAAACTATCGGCAAACCCGCGTGCCTCGGTCACCTGATCGGACGGCAGATCGCGTCCGGGCAGCGGCACGCGGAACCGGTTGCCCGCCGCACCCGGCACATCGGCGCTCCACGCGACCTCGACCTCGGGATCGCGCGCAATCGCCCGCGACGCGCCGGTCAGCGCCTGTTTGAACAGATCGAGCGGGGATTGGTCAGCCATATTCCGTTTTCGTTAGCAACTTGTGCGCTCCTGCGAAAGCAGGAGCGCATCTGAGCAGCGTAGCGCGCCGGATTCCTGCTTTCGCAGGAGATCGCATCAGCACAAATCTACAAAATGCTCTGACCCGTCTTGGCCCAATCGGCCATGAAGCCTTCGATGCCCTTGTCGGTCAGCACGTGCTTGAACAGGTCATGGATCACCTTGGGCGGCGCGGTCATGACGTCGGCGCCGATCTTGGCGGCCTGCAGCACGTGGCCGGTGTGACGCACGCTGGCGACGAGGATTTCGGTGGCGTAGGCGTAATTGTCGTAGATCAGGCGGATGTCCTCGATCAGGTCCATCCCGTCGAAGCCGTTATCATCATGCCGCCCGACGAAAGGCGAGATGAAGCTCGCGCCCGCCTTGGCCGCCAGCAACGCCTGGTTCGCGGAGAAGCACAGCGTCACATTGACCATCGTGCCTTCGCCGGTGAGCGCCTTGCAGGTCTTCAGCCCGTCGACCGTCAACGGCACCTTGATGCAGACATTGTCCGCGATCCGGCGCAGCACTTCGGCCTCTTTCATCATCGTTTCGTGATCGAGTGCGACCACTTCGGCGCTGACCGGGCCATCCACCAGCTTGCAGATCTCGGCGGTGACTTCCTTGAAGTCCAACCCCGACTTGGCGATCAGCGAGGGATTGGTGGTCACCCCGTCGAGCAGGCCGGTGGCGGCAAGTTCGCGGATCGGTTCGATCTCGGCGGTGTCGACGAAGAATTTCACGAAAGTCTCCTAATCCATTTAAGAAAATGCGACATTGATATGGCAAATGTGACAGGCTGGCACTACGGGGCCGCCATGATTCCAGCCGCTATCCGATATTCGATGCTGCTTGCCGTCACCTGCGCGGCTTGGCAACCGTCCAAAGCAATCGCCGCCGAAGAAGATACGCAATTCTGGCTCGGCGCGAACGCGACCGGCGAGGTGGCGGACCGCACGACGGTGACGCTCGACACCACCCAGCGCTGGCGCGCGGATCGCGCAGGGGGCGATCAGCACACGGCCCGCATCACGGTGGAACGCGAGGTTCACGAAGACGCACGGCTGGGCGGCGGGCTGGGCGTGTTCGAAACCGAAGGTGGCCTCACAGAAATCCGCGTGCATCAGCAGGCGGTGTTTACCCCCGGACGGTTCGAACTGCGCAGCCGGCTTGAGGAACGGTTCTTCGACGGCGCGGATCAGGTGGAACTGCGCCTGCGCCAGCGGGTGCACTACATCCATCCGGTCGCCAAAGGCTGGCGCGCGATGGTGGGCGGAGAATGGCTCGGCCTGTTGCAGTCGCGCAGAAACGGCGAAGGCTTTTCGACCGATCAGTGGCGCGCTCAGACGAGCCTCACCCACCGCGCCGCCGAGAATCTCGACGTCGGCGTGATCTACTGGCTGGTGGTCTCCCCGCGCGGTGATCGGCCCGACCGGATCAATCACATCCCGCAGGCGGTGGTGACCTACCGGTTCTGAGCCGGGTCAGATCCGGTTCGCCAGCCCGAACACGCCGATCAGCACCGGATCGCGGGTGCTTTGCGGATTGGCGCGGATCGCGGCTTCCTCGCGTGCGATTTCGCCCCAGATCGCATCATCGACCTCGCGCCCGATTCGGCTGGCGACATCGCGCGGATCGACCCCGGCCAGCGCGCCGATCGCCTGCCCGATCAGCGGATCTTCGGTCAGCCGGATTGCCTCGCCCAGTTCGGGCACGATCGCATCGAGCAGCGCCGTGCCCATCTCCAGCCGCAGGAAATCACTCGCCGCGCTCGGCCCGCCGCGCACCAGTTCGATGGCGTTGGCAAACCCGATAACCTCGACCGCATCGGTCACCACCGGAGCCGCGCGGTAGCTGGCGTCGATCGCGAAGGTGGCGAAGCGTTCCTCCAGCCGGTCCTTGAACAATTGCGAGGTGAGGATGCGCGACAGCGTATCGCCCCGCCCGCCGAGGAACTGGTTCAGGCCGACGCGCGCCACCTGCTCATCCCAGAACCCGCCGGGTTCGGTCAGCCGGGCAAAGGCGTTTTCGGCCGACAACAACAGCAGGCGGCGAATGGCCTCGACCGTGCTGAAACCGCCGCCGGTACCTGCGCAGGCGGGCAGCAGCAGCAATGCGCCTGCTCCGGCGACACCGGCCAGCAGCGAACGGCGGGTGGGGGTAAGATTGAGCGTATCGGACATTTTTGCGGTCTCCCAGCTTGCCCCCACCTCCTGCCGCCGCCCATATGGCGCTACGATGAACCGCATTCGCCTGCTTGTCCTCAATGCCGCGCTCGGCCCGCTGGATTACCGGCTGCCCGAAGGCGTGAGCGCGCCTGCAGGCAGCGTGGTGGTGGCCCCGCTCGGCCCGCGCAAGGTGACGGGCATCGTGTGGGACGAAGGCCGCTTGCCGGGGGACGAAATCGCGTTCGAACGCTTGCGCCCGATCCTTGAAGCAGTGCCGGTACCGCCCCTGCCCGCACCGCTGCGGCGGCTGATCGAGTGGACAGCGGATTATTATTGCGCGCCGCTCGCCAGCGTCGCGCGCATGGCGCTGGCCAGCGGCGGAGCGCTGGGCGGGCCCGCGACCATGACCGAATACCGGCTGACCGGCGCGGAAGGCTCGGGAAGGCTCACGGCGCAGCGCAAGACTGCCCTGGAAAAGCTTGCCGGCGAACAGGGCACCATGCGCGAATTGGCGGCGCAGGCCGGTGTTTCCGAAGGGGTGCTGCGCGGCATGGCGGGTGCGGGGTTGATCGAGCCGGTCGCCGTCGCCATCGACCGGCCCTACCCGCCCGCCGACCCCGATCACGCGCCGCCCGATCTCTCCCTTGTTCAGGCCGAGGTATCGGCGCGGCTGGTGGATGCGGTGCAGACGCGCAAATACGCCCCGTTCCTGCTCGACGGGGTAACGGGTTCGGGCAAGACCGAGACTTATTTCGAGCCCGTGGCCGAAGCGATCCGGCAGGGCCGTCAGGTGTTGGTGCTGCTCCCCGAAATCGCGCTGACCGAGAATTTCCTCAGCCGCTTTGCCGCCCGCTTCGGCGCGGCGCCGGTGCTGTGGCATTCCTCCTTGAAGTCCACCGAGCGGCGACGGGCGTGGCGGGCAATCGCGGACGGAACTGCGCAAGTGGTGGTCGGCGCGCGTTCGGCATTGTTCCTGCCTTACGCCAATCTCGGCCTGATCGTGGTCGATGAAGCGCATGAAATCAGCTTCAAGCAGGATGACGGGGTGCGGTATAACGCCCGCGATGTTTCGGTGATGCGGGCGCGGTTCGAAGGGGTGCCGGTGATCCTCGCCAGCGCTACGCCCGCGCTCGAAAGCCTGCACATGGCGGATATCGGGGTTTACGAGAAACTGGATCTGCCGAGCCGTTTCGGCGGGGCGAGCCTGCCTGCGGTGCGGCTGATCAACCTCACCGAGGAGAAGCCGGGCAGCGGGCGCTGGCTGGCCGGGCCGCTGGTCGATGGCCTGCGCGAAAGGCTGGAGAAGGGCGAGCAATCGCTGCTGTTCCTCAACCGCCGCGGCTATGCCCCGCTGACCTTGTGCCGCAATTGCGGGCATCGCTTCAAATGCCCTTCTTGCAGCGCGTGGCTGGTCGAACACCGCCTGTCGGCGCGGCTTGCCTGCCACCATTGCGGGTTCGAAACGCGGGTGCCGGAAAAGTGCCCCGAATGCGGCGAGAGCGATTGCCTGGTCGCCTGCGGGCCCGGCGTGGAGCGCATCGCCGACGAGGTGCGCGACCTCTTCCCGCAAGCCCGCATCGCGGTCGCCACGTCGGACACGTTGAACACGCCCGAACGCGCCGCGCAGTTCATCGCCGAAGCGGAAGCCAAGGCGATCGACATCATCATCGGCACGCAGTTGGTGACCAAGGGGTTCCACTTCCCCGAACTAACGCTTGTGGGCGTGGTCGATGCCGATCTCGGCCTCGAAGGCGGCGATTTGCGCGCGGCGGAGCGCACCTACAGCCAGGTCGCGCAGGTCGCAGGCCGGGCCGGGCGGGGGGCGAAACCGGGCGAGGTGCTGATCCAGACCCGCCACCCCGATGCCCCGGTCATCGCCGCGCTTGCGACAAGCGACCGCGACGGGTTCTACGCTGCCGAAACCGAGGCGCGGCGCGATGCCAATGCCCCGCCGTTCGGGCGCTGGGCGGCGATCATCCTGTCATCCGAGGACGAGAAAGAGGCCCGGCAGGCAGCAGCGCGGCTGGGCGATGCGCGGCCGCGGATCGACGATGTGCAAATCCTCGGCCCTGCGCCTGCCCCGCTGGCGTTGCTGCGCGGACGCTACCGCTACCGCTTTCTGGTGAACGCCAAGCGCAGCGCCAACCTGCAAGCGGTGTTGCGCGACTGGATCGGCGCAGTGCAATTCGCGCCCGGCGTGCGGGTGGGCGTGGATATTGATCCATATAGTTTTGTGTGATTCGTCGTTGCGAGCGTAGCAAAGCAATCCAGAGCGCCGAGCGAAGCGCTCTAGATTGCCGCGCCTTCGGCTCGCAATGACGAAACCAAACAGGTCCCCTCTGCGTAATCAGTCCATGACCGGCCCTATCCTCGTCCCCGTCCTTGGCGATCAACTCTCCCGCACCCTCTCCAGCCTCGAAGGACTCACCCCCGGCGATGCCACAATCCTGATGATGGAGGTGTGGGACGAGGCGACATATGTGAAGCACCACAAGCAGAAGATCGTGCTGATCTTCTCCGCCATGCGCCACTTCGCCGATGAGCTTCGCGCCGACGGCTGGCAGGTCGATTACATGACCCTCGACGACCCGGCCAACACCGGCAGCTTCACTGGCGAAGTCGCCCGCGCTGTCGAGCGCCGCGGTGCGTCCGAGGTGCGCGTGACCGAGGCGGGCGAGTGGCGTGTCCAGCAGGCCATGGAAGAATGGGCAGACCGCCTGCCCTGCCCGGTCAGCATCCTGCCCGACACCCGCTTCATCGCCAGTCACGCCGAATTCCGCACCTTCGCGGAGGGTCGCAAGCATCTGACGATGGAGTATTTCTACCGCGAGATGCGCCGCAAGACCGGGCTGTTGATGCGCTCGGACGGAAAGCCTGAAGGCGACCAGTGGAACCTCGACGCCGACAACCGCGAACCGCCCAAGGGTGACATGAAATCGCCTCCCGTCCCGACCTTCTCTCCCGACGCGATCACGGCGGAGGTTATCGCGCTGGTCTCCGCGCGTTTCCCCGATCATTTCGGCGATCTGGAACCCTTCGGCTGGCCCGTCACCCGCGCCGAGGCACTCGAAGCGGCGGAAGCCTTCTTCAAGCAGCGGATAGAAAAGTTCGGCCCCTATCAGGATGCGATGGTCCACGGGTCTGACGACCTGTACCACTCGATGCTGTCGACCAGCCTCAATATCGGGCTGCTCGATCCGCTCGAGTTGTGCGAGGCGGCGGAGACAGCCTACCGCGAGGGCCGCGCGCCGCTGAACTCGGTCGAAGGCTTCATCCGCCAGATCATCGGCTGGCGCGAATATGTGCGGGGCTTCTACTGGTACACAATGCCGGGTCTGGCCGAAGCGAACGAGCTGAACGCGCACCGCCCGCTCCCCGAATTCTTCTGGACCGGCGACACCGACATGCGCTGCCTCGCCGATTGCGTCCGCACCACCCGCGAAGATGCCCACGCGCACCATATCCAGCGGCTGATGGTGCTCGGCAATTTCTGCCTGATCGCGGGCATTTCGCCGCGCGAGGTGCAGGACTGGTATCTCGCCGTCTATGCCGATGCTTTCGAATGGGTCGAACTGCCCAACGTCAGCGGCATGATACTCTACGCCGATGGCGGCAGGCTGGCGACCAAGCCCTACGCTGCGTCCGGGAATTACATCAACAAGATGTCCGATTACTGCGGCAAGTGCCGCTACAAGGTCGCGAAGAAAACCGGGCCCGACGCCTGTCCGTTCAACCCGCTCTACTGGCATTTCATGGACCGCAACCGCGCGCGGCTGGAAAGCAATCACCGCATCGGCCGCATCTTTGCGACCTGGGACCGGATGGGCGAGGCCAAGCAGGGGGAATATCTGGAAAGCGCCGAAAAATTCCTCGACAGTCTCGAACCGGCCCGCAAAGGTTGGGCCAGAGCCGAATAGCGCGCCGATCACTGCGCGCCGAACACAGGGAGCCACGCCAATGCTGACGATCCACCACCTGCGCCTGTCGCAATCCGAACGCATCGTCTGGCTGGCCGAGGAACTGGGGCTGGACTATGACCTCAAGCTCTACACCCGCCGCGCCGACAACCGCCTTGCGCCCGATGAATACAAGGCGCTGCACCCGATGGGCATCGCTCCGGTGATCACCGACGGTGACTTCGTGTTGGGCGAAAGCGGCGCGATCATCGATTACATCGCGGCGAAATACGCGCCCGGCACGCCGCTGGTGCCCGGCCCCGATCACCCCGATTACGCCGACCACCTGTTCTATTATCACTGGGCCAACGCGACCTTCATGACCAACGGCATGATGGCGCTGGTGGCGCAGTTCATGGGCGCCAAGGAACTGCCCGCCTTCGTCGCCGACCGCGTGCAGAAAGGCTGGGCCATTATCGAAAAGCGGCTGGGCGAGGCGGAGTATTTCGGCGGCGCGCAGCTGACCACGGCGGACATCATGATGGGCTTCCAGCTCACTACCAGCCGCGCGATGAGCGGCACCGGCATCGACGGAATGCCAAACCTGCAAGCCTACCTCAAGCGCATTGGCGAGCGGCCAGCGTACCAAGCCGCGATGGCGAAATGCGAGCCGGGGATGCCGCCGAAACTGGATTGAGGCTGCGCTCCATTCGTCATTGCGAGGAGCGCAGCGACGAAGCAATCCACGGACCAACCGTTCTGCCAAACGGAGCCCTCTTGCGATGGATTGCCGCGCCTTCGGCTCGCAATGACGAGAGTGAGGGCTTGGCCTCAACCACGATCCGTCGCACAGGCCGTGCAGCCGGACGTGGATGGCGGAACATCGTCTCAGCCGTGGCGGTTCAGGTAACAAACCCGCGGCGCATCACTCTGCGCCGCCCCGAACAGCAAGAGAGGATCACGCCATGGCCAAGCCCCCCAAACCCCAGGATTCGCGCGCGAAATGGATCTGGGTGGCGTTGATCGTGGTGCTGACAGTGCTGGTGGTCGCGCTGGCATTCAATCCTTCCGGCGACCGCGACGGCACGGTGGACGATCCGATCGTGATGGATGATCCGGGCGACGGCACAGGCGTGGGCCAGACCGCGCCAGCAAGCGGGCCTGCGCCCGAGCCGTTCGCTCCGGGCGGTGATCCGGAGGGTTAATCTATAGGTTGGCAGCGGATCTCGCCGTGACCGCTCTTGGGCTGTTGCCGCACCATTTACGCTCTCAGTCGAGACGAACCGTGTTGCCTTTCAAGAGGCCGGAGCAAACGGCTCCTTCGACGCGCTGGCCCGAGGGGCTGGTGGCTTCGAAAGCAGTCGCGAAAAGATCGCCCTGACCACAATCGAAATAGGCATAACCCGTGGTGCGAACCTCGGTGTAGCCTTGCGCCAGAAGTGTCTGGACGGCGCGGTCAGGAGTTGTGCAGGCGACGGGTGCGACGAGAGGAAAGGCGGCTACAAGCGCAATCCCTATTCCGATCTGCCTCCACTTCCTTCGCGTCATCGAATGAAAAATGCCACATTTCAATGACGTAAGCAACAGGTTCGCAGGCCGAACGGCTGCTATTCAGCATTACGCCAAAACAAGCTCCGCAAAGGCCCAGGCCGAATGACCCTCAGACCCCCTCCCGCCGCAGCAACTCCGCCTTGATCTCCAGCCCATAGGCATAGCCGCCCAGAGTGCCGTCGCTGGCGATCACGCGGTGGCAGGGGATCAGCACCGCGACATGGTTCGCCCCGTTCGCCCCGCCGACCGCGCGGCTGGCTTTGGAGTTGCCGAGCAAAGCTGCCAGCGCGCCGTAGCTGCGCGTTTCGCCATGCGGGATGCGGCGTAGTTCCTCCCAGACGCGCTGCTGGAAGGCGGTGCCTTTCACGTCGAGCGGGATCGCGGCGCTGCCCGGCCCCGGCTGTTCAACCGCCGCCACGACAGCCGCAAACAACGCGCGGAAATCCTCACCCGCCGGGATCAGTTCGGCGCGCGGGAACCGTATCCGCAATTCAGCCTCGCCCTCGCCGAACGCCAGACAGCACACGCCCTTGTCGGTCGCCGCCACCAGCATCGGGCCGAGCGTGGTCGGCAAAACCGCCCAATGCACCCGCTTGCCCGCGCCGCCCTTGCTCCAGTCACTCGGCGCCATGCCCAGCCTGCCTTTCGTTTCTGCGTAGAATTGTTTCTGGCCCGAATATCCCGCATCTTCGAGCGCTTCCGTCACGCTCTGCCCCGCGCTCAAAGCCTCCCGCACCCGTTCTTCGCGGCAAGCGCGTGCAAAGGCGGCGGGCGACATCCCGACGCTTCGTTTGAACAGGCGCTGGAAATGCGCAGGCGCATAGCCGGTCAATTCGCTCAGCGCCGCCAGCGTCATCGCGCCTTGTGCCCGGATCGCGGCGATGGCGGCCAGCACGCAGGCCTCCTCGGCGCTCTGCGCATCGGGAGAGCAGCGTTTGCAAGCCCTCAGGCCAGCATCTTCAGCCCCTTTCGAGGATGAATAAAACCGCACATTCCTGCGCAAGGGCACGCGCGCCGGGCAGGACGGGCGGCAATATATCCCGGTCGAATGCACGCCCGTCACGAATACGCCGTCGAACCGCCGGTCCTTGGCGAGAACGATTCGCCAGCGATCGTCGTCGGTGATGTTCGCTAAATGTTTCACGTGAAACACTGTGCCACAGAGCATGGCCCGCCGCACCCCCGACAATTGCGTTCAATGTCGCGCCCGCCGAAAAAGCCGTTATAAGCCGCGCCATGAACCGCCTGCGTCTTGCCCTCGCCCTGCTCCTGACCCTGTTGGCTGCCCCGGCACTCGCCGACCCCGGCGATATCGACGCGGCGGCGCGCGGCGTGGTGCGCGTGGTGCTGGTCGGGTCGCGTGAAGGCGAATTCACAGCAATCTCCCACGGCAGCGGCTTTGCTGTCACGCCCACCCGGATCGTCACCAATGCCCACGTCATTCGTGAGGCATTACAGGATGATACATTGAGAATCGGGGTCGTTCCGAGCGAGGGCGAAGGCGGCAGCTTTGCCCGCGTGGTGGCAGTATCCCCGCGCAACGATCTGGCGCTGATCGAGATTGCCGAAGGCTCCTTGCGGTTGCCGCCGCTGACGCTGGCGGGCGGGGTGAGCCGCGATCTGGGCGACGTTTCGGCGGTGGGATACCCCATGAATGTCGATCTGGCACAGGGGCTGGAGATGAACGACATCTTCCGCGCCCAGCCGCCGGTCAAATCGCGCGGGTTCCTGTCGGGCGAGCGGCCCAGCCGCCAGTTCGATACGCTGCTCCACACCGCGCCGATCGCGCGCGGCAATTCGGGCGGGCCGCTGCTCGACGGCTGCGGACGGGTGTTGGGGGTCAATTCCTTCGGCGCGGATTCGGACAGCGGCGATGCGGAGTTCTACTTCGCGGTTTCCTTGCGCGAATTGCTGCCGTTCCTGCGCGACAACGGGGTGGAGCCGGTGACCAACGCCCTGCCTTGCCGGTCGATCGAGGAATTGAACGCCGACGAACGCCAGCGAATGATGGCCGCGCAATCGCAGGCGCGCGACCGGCTGGCGGAGCGCACGACCCGGCTGCGCGAGGTGCGCGAGACGGCGCGGCTGAGGGCGCAGATGGAAGTGCTCGAAGCGCGCGAGAACGCGATGGCGCTGGCGCTGATCGCGCTGCTGGTGGCAGCGGGCAGCGGGGCGGTTGCGGTGCAGTGGCGGCGTGATCCGGCACGGGTGAAGCATGCCGGAATCGCCGCAGGTGTCGCAGGCGCGGCCGTGATCGCAGGCGTACTGCTGTGGCTGACCCGCCCCGGCTTGTCCGAGATCGAGGACCGGGTCGCCGCCGCGCTCGCCGAAGCGGAAGGCGATACGGGCGGCGCCGCCGGCGCGGCTCAGCCCTCGCTCGCCGCGGATGGAACGCTGATCTGTTCGTTCCAGCCCGACCGCAGCCGCGTAACCGCAGCCCGCACCGACGATGTCGAGCTGGAATGGAACGCGGACGGCTGCGTCAATGGCCGCACCCAATACGGCCTTTCGGCAGGCGGTGCATGGAGCCGGGTACTGGTGCTGGAGGACGAAGCGGCGGTCGCGATCAACACCTACGATCCCGACACCCGCACATTCCGCACCGATCGTTATCTGCTGGGCAAGGGCGCAATGGACAGGGTGCTTGCGGCGCGCAGCCAGTACACCCCGCCCGCCTGCAGCGTCAGCGAGGCGGCGCGTACGTTGGGCGAGCAGCAATCCGCGCTGGTCGCGCTGCTGCCGGATCGTCCCAACGAACGGCTGATTTATGATTGCGCGGCGAAGGCAGAAACCGGCGGATAGTCCGCCTGAGGATAGCTAGGCCGCCAGTGCCTCCCCGCTCAGCGTAATCCGGTGCATCTCGCGCGCGTGACCGTGATAGTCATTGAGCGCGTTGTGCCACGTCGTCCGGTTATCCCAGATCGCGACCGTGCCCGGCTCCCACACCACGCGGCACTGGTTATCGTCCCGCACCGCAGCGGCGAGCAGTTGCGACAGCAGCGGCAGGCTTTCCTCGCGGGTCTGGCCGACGAAATTGATCGTGAAGCCGCCATTGACATAAAGCAGCCGCCGCCCGGTCTGCGGATGCCGGATCACCACCGGATGCACCGCGCCGGTGCGGATGTCCTGCCCGCGCAACGCCTTGCCCTGATCGGTCTGCGCATATAGGCCATCGGCCTTGTAGATGTGATCTGCGGTGTGGAACGCCTCCAGCCCCTCGATCGCGGCCTTCACCTCGTCCGAAAGGTCGTCATAGGCTGCGCCCATATGCGCGAACAGGGTGTCGCCCCCGGCAGGCGGCAGCACGCGGGCAACCAGGATCGATCCCATCGCAGGCACCGGGTCATAGGAATGATCGGTATGCCACGCCCCGCCGATATTGGTGGTCTGGTCGGGCGCCTTGGCCACCAGCGCGATTTCCGGCCAGCGCGGATCGAGCGGGAAGTAGTTATTGAGGTCGATCCCGCCCCAGCGCTTGGCAAAGCCAATGTGATCCTCGGGCGCGAAGTCCTGATCGCGCAGCACCGCCACGCCGTGTTCGTAGATCGCCTGCTTGATCGCCGCCATATCGGCATCGCTGCAATCCTTCAGCGAAACGCCCGCGAATTCGACCCCGCAGCGCGGGGCCATAGGCTTCATTTCCATCGATCCTCTCCCTCGGGCGTTCAGCGCCTCTTGCCTGCGCAATCTGTCGCGCTGCCGCTTTCCTGTCCAGAGAATCCCGCCCACCGGCTTGCACCTTCGGGAATCAATTGCTAGGCGCGCGCCAGCCTCGGCAGGCAGCCATTGCGCTCGCCCCCCGCCCGAAGCCCAAGCAATTATCCTTCGAAGCTCGCAAGAGGACAGAACACGCGTGGATATTTCCGCCGGTATCAAGGCCAGCCTGGCTGGACGCTACGCCTCGGCCCTGTTCGATCTCGCCAGCGAGAACGGCAAGGTCACCCCTGTCGAGAGCGATCTCGAAACGATCAGTGCCGCGCTGGCCGAATCGGCCGATCTGGCCGCGCTGACCACCAATCCGGAACTGTCGCGCGATGCGCAGGGTGCGGCAATGGCAGCGGTGGCGAAAAAGCTGAAGCTGTCAGCGCTGACCACCAATTTCCTCGGCGTGCTCGCCGCCAACCGGCGGTTGGGCAAGCTGCCCGGCATTATCTCGGCGTTCAAGGCGATTGCCGCCGCCCAGCGCGGCGAAGTCAACGCCACCGTCACCAGCGCGCACCCGCTGTCCGACGATCAGCTCGCCACCTTGAAGCATAAACTGACCGCGCGGCAGGGCCGCACCGTCATGCTCACCGCCTCGGTCGATCCAGACCTGCTCGGCGGTCTTGTCGTCACCATCGGATCGCAGCGCATCGATGCCTCGATCCGCACCCG
The DNA here is from genome assembly GCF_024305245.1 of Erythrobacter sp. Lineage (GTDB taxonomy): Bacteria > Pseudomonadota > Alphaproteobacteria > Sphingomonadales > Sphingomonadaceae > Erythrobacter. Next base: position 37,402 of record NZ_JAMWYX010000006.1, on the reverse strand, counting down.
TCTCAACTCGCTTGCCCAAAGCATGAAGGCGTAAGCCGCACAAACACGCCCATGAAGGCTTAAAGGACACTACCGATGCAAATCCGCGCCGCAGAAATCTCAAAGGTCATCAAGGACCAGATCGCCAATTTCGGCACCGAGGCCGAAGTCAGCGAAACCGGCTCCGTTCTTTCGGTGGGTGACGGGATCGCCCGCATCCACGGTCTCGATCAGGTGCAGGCCGGCGAGATGGTCGAATTTTCGAACGGCGTGCAGGGCATGGCCCTGAACCTCGAAGCCGACAATGTCGGCGTCGTGATCTTCGGCTCGGACGCCGAGATCAAGGAAGGTGATGTGGTCAAGCGCACCGGCACCATCGTCGACGTGCCGGTCGGCAAGGGCCTGCTGGGCCGCGTGGTCGATGCGCTGGGCAACCCGATCGACGGCAAGGGCCCGATCGACACGACCGAGCGTCGCCGCGTCGAAGTGAAGGCACCGGGCATCATCCCGCGCGAATCCGTGTCGGAACCCGTCCAGACCGGCCTCAAGGCGATTGACGCGCTGGTGCCCGTGGGCCGCGGTCAGCGCGAGCTGATCATCGGTGACCGTCAGACCGGCAAGACCGCCGTCGCGATCGACACCTTCATCAACCAGAAGGAAGCCAATGCGGGCGACGACGAATCGAAGAAGCTGTATTGCGTCTATGTCGCCGTCGGCCAGAAGCGCTCGACCGTGGCGCAGATCGTCAAGCAGCTCGAAGAAAACGGCGCGATGGAATATTCCATCGTCATCGCCGCCACCGCTTCGGAGCCTGCCCCGCTGCAATACCTCGCGCCCTACACCGGCTGCGCGATGGGAGAATTCTTCCGCGACAACGGCATGCACGCCGTGATCGTGTATGACGATTTGTCGAAGCAGGCCGTGGCTTACCGCCAGATGTCGCTGTTGCTGCGTCGTCCTCCGGGCCGTGAAGCCTATCCGGGCGATGTGTTCTACCTCCACAGCCGCCTGCTCGAGCGTGCGGCCAAGATGAACGAAGAAAACGGCCACGGTTCGCTCACCGCGCTGCCGATCATCGAAACGCAGGCGGGCGACGTGTCGGCCTACATCCCGACCAACGTGATCTCGATCACCGACGGGCAGATCTTCCTTGAAACCGGCCTGTTCTTCCAGGGCATCCGCCCTGCGATCAACGTCGGCCTTTCGGTGTCGCGTGTGGGCGGTGCCGCTCAGACCAAGGCGATGAAGAAGGTTTCGGGCTCGATGAAGCTCGATCTTGCGCAGTACCGCGAAATGGCGGCGTTCGCACAGTTCGGTTCCGACCTCGACGCCTCGACCCAGAAGCTGCTGAACCGCGGCGCGCGCCTGACCGAACTGCTCAAGCAGAAGCAGTTCAGCCCGATGCCGTTCGAGGAACAGACCCTGTCGATCTACGCCGGGACCAACGGCTATCTCGATGCGATCCCGGTGAACCGCGTCGGCGAATACGAGGCGCAGATGCTCGAATTCATGCGGCGCGAACATGGCGATGTGCTGACCGAAATCCGCACCAGCAAGAAGTTCGAAGGCGAAGTAGCGGACAAGGCTAAGGCCGCACTGCAAGCTTTCGCCAAGCAGTTCGCGTAAGGACACCGCCCAGTGCCCTCACTCAAGGAACTCAAAGGTCGGATCAACTCGGTCAAATCGACCCAGAAGATCACCAAGGCCAAGCAGATGGTCGCGGCGGCCAAGCTGCGCCGTGCGCAGGCTGCGGCTGAGGCTGGCCGGCCCTATGCCACGCGGCTTGCCGCGGTGATGGCGAGCCTCGCGGGCAAGGTGTCGGGCGACAGCGCGCCCAAGCTGCTGGCCGGGACCGGCGCGGATCAGCGCCACCTCCTCGTGGTGGTCAACACCGACAAGGGGCTGTGCGGCGGTCTGAACTCGAACCTCGTCAAGGCTGCCAAGATCAAGGCCAAGGAATTGATGGCGGCTGGCAAGACGGTCGAATTCTACCTGGTCGGCAAAAAAGGCCGCGCGCCGCTGAAGCGCGAATACCCCAACCTGATCGGCGCCGGATACGACACCAGCACGGTCAAGACCCCGGGCTTCAACGAAGCCGAAGCGATTGCCGATGAACTGATCGGCATGTTCGGCTCGGGCGAATTCGATGTCGCGCACCTGATCTACCCGACCTTCAAATCGGCGCTGGCGCAGGATCCGACCATCAATCAGCTGATCCCGGTTCCCGCACCTGCCGCCGCGGAAGATACCGGCGCTGTGGTCGACTACGAGCCTGGCGAGGAGGAAATCCTCGAAGAACTGCTGCCGCGTTACGTGCGCACGCAGCTGTTCGGCGCGCTGCTCGAACGCGAAGCATCAGAACAGGGCGCATCGATGACCGCGATGGACAACGCCACGCGCAACGCGGGCGATCTGATCCAGAAGCTGACCATCCAGTACAACCGCAGCCGTCAGGCCGCGATCACGACCGAATTGATCGAAATCATCGCAGGAGCAGAAGCGCTATGAAAAAGCTCATCGCCCTCACCCTCGTTGCAACCCTCGCCGCTTGCGGAAATCCGAGCGGGGAAGACACTGCCGATCTGGCGCCCGACGCGGTCGAAGCCGACGTCTCGGGCGGCGACATCGTGGGTGACAGTTCCGACGCGCCCGATATGGCGACGGTTCAGCTGGCGCTCGAGGAAGCCTGCCCCACCTTGCGCAACACCATCCGGACGTCGACCTGTCTGGCGCAAAATCTCGGTGCGTCTTTCGCTTGCGAATTCGCCTTCGAAACCGACCCCGAAGGCACGGAGCGCAGCCTGACCATCGAACAGCTGGGAGAAGGCTGGACGGTCGAGCAAGAGCCGCGCTTCTGCGAATCGCTGGAGCGGGCAAATGCTCTGGCGGATCAGCCCGCCGCCGACGTTGCGATCGATACCCTTCCCACCGAATAATCGGCACGGCAATTCAACACCCGCCGCGCAAGCCTACAGGAAACAACAATGGCCACCGCCCCCGCTTTGAACCAGACCACCAATGGCACCATCAGCCAAGTCATCGGCGCTGTCGTCGACGTGCAGTTCCCCGGTGAACTGCCCGCGATCCTGACCGCGCTGGAAACCAAGAACAACGGCAAGACGCTGGTGCTCGAAGTCGCCCAGCACCTTGGCGAAAACACCGTCCGCACCATCGCGATGGACGCGACCGAAGGCCTCGTGCGCGGCACCGAGGTGGTCAACACCGGCGCGCAGATTTCTGTGCCGGTCGGACCCAAGGTTCTGGGCCGGATCATGAACGTGATCGGCGAAGCGATCGACGAACGCGGCCCCATCGGCGCGGACAGCACCATGCCGATCCACGCCGAAGCCCCGCTGTTCATCGACCAGTCGACCGACGCGGCGATCCTCGTCACCGGCATCAAGGTGATCGACCTGCTCGCGCCCTATGCGCGCGGCGGCAAGATCGGCCTGTTCGGCGGCGCTGGCGTGGGCAAGACCGTGCTGATCCAGGAACTCATCAACAACATCGCCAAGGGCCACGGCGGCGTGTCGGTGTTCGCAGGCGTGGGTGAACGCACCCGCGAAGGCAACGATCTCTACCACGAATTCCTCGACGCGGGCGTTATCGCCAAGGACGCCGATGGCAATGCGACCAGCGAAGGCTCCAAGGTGGCGCTGGTGTTCGGCCAGATGAACGAGCCTCCGGGCGCACGTGCCCGCGTGGCGCTGTCGGGTCTGACGATGGCGGAATATTTCCGTGACGTCGAAGGCCAGGACGTATTGTTCTTCGTCGACAACATCTTCCGCTTCACGCAGGCGGGTTCGGAAGTGTCGGCGCTGCTCGGCCGCATTCCTTCGGCGGTGGGTTACCAGCCGACGCTGGCGACCGACATGGGCAAGCTGCAGGAACGCATCACCTCGACCAACAAGGGTTCGATCACCTCGGTGCAGGCGATCTACGTTCCCGCGGACGATTTGACCGACCCTGCGCCTGCTGCCTCGTTCGCTCACTTGGATGCGACCACCACGCTGAGCCGTGCGATTTCGGAACTCGGCATCTACCCGGCGGTCGATCCGTTGGATTCGACCAGCCGCGTGCTCGAACCCCGCGTTGTCGGTGCCGAGCATTACGAAACCGCCCGCCGCGTTCAGGAAACCCTGCAGAAGTACAAGAGCCTGCAGGACATCATCGCCATTCTCGGGATGGATGAGCTGTCGGAAGAGGACAAGCTGATCGTGGCCCGCGCACGCAAGCTGCAGAAGTTCCTTTCGCAGCCGTTCCACGTCGCCGAAGTGTTCACCAACATTCCGGGCGTGTTCGTGCAGCTCGAAGACACGGTGAAGAGCTTCAAGGCGGTGGTCGACGGCGAATATGACCACCTGCCCGAAAGCGCCTTCTACATGGTCGGCGGGATTGAACAGGCGGTCGAAAAGGCCAAGAAGCTGGCCGAAGAGGCTTAATCCGCTTCCCCCTCCCGCTTGCGGGAGGGGAGCGAGACTTGGCTGCGATAGCGGCCTAGTCGCAGCGGGGTGGGCCTCTGCCGGCCCATTCCCACCCCCAGCCCCTCCCGCAAGCGGGAGGGGGGTTAGGAAGAGACAATGCCCCTCCACTTCGAACTCGTCACCCCTGCCAAGCTTGTCCGGTCGGAAGACGTCCACATGGTGGTCGTCCCCGGTACCGAAGGCGAATTCGGCGTGCTGGAAGGCCATGCGCCCTTCATGTCGACGATCCGCGACGGTGCAGTGCAGGTATTCGTCAGCGCGAACGCTGCGCCCGAGATCATTCAGGTGCGCGGCGGCTTTGCCGAGGTCAATGAAAAGGGCCTCACCGTGCTGGCCGAACACGTCGAGGGGTAATCCCTCACCAATCGACGAACGACCATCGAGGGCGGGCCAAGTGCCTGCCCTTTTTGTTTGTATCCCCTTCCCTTTGCACCCTTCCCTCGGCACAACACCGCCCATCAATCCCCTGAGGAGAGGACGCTTGAAACTTGTCTCAACCCTTGCTCTGGCTCTGGCCATGACCATTGCTTCCACCACTGGCGCAGACGCGCAAGGAAACCCCGCCGAAGCCCCGGTGGACGGCATCCCCGGCCCCGAGCAGGACCCCTATATCTGGCTTGAGGAAGCGCGTTCCAAGGAAGCGCTCGACTGGGTCGGTAACGAAAACACCCGCACCCTTGCCGCGTTCGAAGCCGATCCGCGCTACGAGCAGTTGAAGGCCGAGGCGCTGGCGATCTTCGACAGCGAAGACCGCATCCCCTTCGTCAGCTTCCGCCCCGACGGGCTGTATAATTTCTGGCAGGACAAGGCGAACCCCAAGGGCCTGCTGCGCCGGACCACGCTGGAAAGCTACCGCACCGACAAGCCCGAATGGGAGATCATTCTGGATGTCGATGCGCTCGCCGCAGCCGAAGGCAAGGAGTGGGTCTATCAGGGCTCGACCTGCCTGCCGCCGGCGCTCAACAAGTGCATGGTCGCGCTGTCTGACGGCGGCGAGGACGCCACCATCATGCGTGAATTCGATACCGCGACCAAGCAGTTCGTCGAAGGCGGCTTCGTGCTCGATGCCAAGAGCCAGGGCGGCGTGCAATGGATCGACGCCGACACGCTGCTGGTCGGGCGCAGTTTCGGTGAAGGAACGGTGACGGAAAGCGAATATCCGTTCACCAGCCGCGTCTGGAAGCGCGGCACCGATATCGCCGACGCACCCGAAATCTTTCGCGGCGAGCCAACCGACGTCTCCGCCGGAGCCTATCTGCTGCGCGACAATGACGCGGTGATCCACGCCCGGATGGCCCGGCGCGGCATCAGCTTCCATGAAAGCGAATATTTCGTCGAGAAGGACGGCGAATGGTTGCAGCTCGACATTCCCAAGAAGGCCAGCCCCTACGGAATCGTCGATGGGCACCTGCTGATGTCGACCGATGTCGACTGGACGGTGGACGGCCAGACCTTCCCCGCCGACAGCCTGATCGCGATGGATCTGGAGGAATGGAAGGCCGACCCCAACGGCGCGGTAAAGACGCTGGTTTGGGCGCCGGGCGATCGCCAGACCAAGCAGGGCGGCACGGTCACGGCCAATTCCCTGTATGTCACGCTGCTCGACAATGTGATCGGCAAGGTGCTGGAGTTCAACTTTCAGGACGGCGCATGGGTCAGCCGCGAAGTGGCGCTGCCGGACAACGCAACGCTCGGCATCGCGGCTTCGTCGAACGAGACTGACCAGATCATGTACACGGTCAGCGACTTCCTCAATCCGACCACGCTCTATTACACCGATGGCTCCGCGCCGCCCGCAGTGCTGAAGACCAGCCCGGCCTATTTCGCGCCCGAGGGCATGGAGGTCGAACAGCACGAGGCGACCAGCAAGGACGGGACGAAAATCCCCTACTTCATCGTCAAGCCCAAGGGCATGGCGCTGGACGGCGATACCGCCACCTTGCTGACCGGCTATGGCGGGTTTCAGGTTGCGCGCCTGCCCGCCTATCTCGGCAGCACCGGTAAGCTGTGGGTGGAAAAGGGCGGTGCCTATGTGCTCGCCAACCTGCGCGGCGGCGGCGAGTTCGGCCCGAACTGGCACCAGACCGCGATCCGCGAGAACAAGCAGCGCACCTGGGATGATTTCATCGCGGTGGGCGAGGATCTGGTCCAGCGCGGCTTCACCTCGCCCGAGCATCTCGGCATCCAGGGCGGCTCGCAAGGCGGGCTGCTGGTCGGCACCGCCTTCACGCAGCGGCCCGACCTGTTCGGCGCAGCGATCGTGCAGATCCCGCTGTTCGACATGCTGCGTTATCACTTGATCGGGCGCGGGGCTTCGTGGATCGGCGAATATGGCGATCCGCGCATCCCCGAACAGCGCGCCTGGATCGAAGGCTATTCGCCCTATCAGAAGATCGAGGCGGGCGTGGATTACCCCGCCCCGTTCCTGTGGGCATCGACCGCCGATGACCGCACGCATCCCGCCCACGCGCGCAAGGGCGCGGCGAAGCTGAAGGAACTGGGCCAGCCCTATTACTACTTCGAGGATACCACCGGCGGCCATTCGGGCGGGGTCGACAACGAACAGCGCGCCAAGCTGCAGGCGCTGCAATTCGTCTATCTGATGCAGCGGTTGATGGACGCGCCGCAGGCTGGCGGCGGCGGCGAATAGGCTTCGCCAACCCGATGCAATCGAGGGGCGGCTCCGGCATGGGGCCGCCCTTTTTGCATTAATGACCGGCGCGGCTTGAGTGCCACTTGTAAAGCATTCCGACACTTGGCCTCGGCTCGTCGCACACGCGGCACGGGGCGTTTCATCAACGCCCGCTTAACCCTGTTCCGCAGCGACTCGTTAAGTCTGCCCGTCAACAATCGGTCCATCGGGGGCGATACCGGCACGAGCACACAAGGAGCTGACGAATGGCGTACCCGAGGGATATTTCGATAGGCGAAGCGATCAAGCGCTATGGCCTGCCACGCAACCACCGCGTCCACTGGTCGAAAGCGCGCAAGGACGATGTCGTGCGCGCCGTGCGGGAACAGGCGATCAGCTTTCACGAAGCGCGCCAACGCTACTTGCTCAGCCGCAGCGAGTTCGAGCAGTGGGAGCGCGATTACGTCGCCTCGGGCGGCGATGCGGCGCGGATGGAAAACGCCTGAGGGTTACGCTGGGCCGATCGGGATCAGCACTTCGTTGCGGCGCAGCGGACCGGGCACCATCGGCGCATCGTAGAAGGCGAACTCCGCATCTCCTGACGGCGCAATGTCCTGCCCGGCGAGCCATTTGCGCAATTGCGCCTCGCGCGCGGCAAGATCGGCCGCGCCGCCATTGCCGGAAAACCGCACTGCCGCCATCCGCCTTGCGGGCACTTGCGTCAGGGTAATATCGGCAGGCGCAGGGGGGAGCGTGTCGAGCGTGTATTTGGAAGGCATGACGAAGCGCATTTGCCAGCGTCCGGCCCCGGTTTCCTGCTGGATGACAGGCGCGGTCATCGCAATGCTCTCACCGCCTTCGGGCCGATCCTGCGCGAAGATATAGGCGGCAAGCCTGCGGAAGCTTGGCCCGCTGGCACGCTGGCGATCGCCCGATGACGTGACTTCGGCCACCACCAGCGCGGGGTAATCGCGCAGTTCGAAGTCACCCTCGGCCCGGATGAGCGCGAAGTCGGGTTCTTCGGTGTTGCGTTTCTGGGCGTACACGGCGGCGGCTCCTACGGCTACAAGGCCGATCCCTGCGGCAATCCATCGTCCGGCTTTCATGGCGTATCTCCTGATTCAGTCTCGCTGTATCAGCCGATGGCGCAATCAAAGGTTCCCCGCGCCCGACGCTTCAGCGCGTCGGCGCGTCGAAATCGGCGGGCTTGTTGGCGACCCATGAGACGAATTTGGCGATAGCCGGGTTATCGCGGATCACGCTGGCGTCATCACCGATGCGGGCGAGTTCGTTGTTGGTGAAGTTGGCGTGGATCGTTTTGTGGCAGATCGGGTGGACCGGCACCTTGATCTTGCCCTTCTTCGCCTTGGGCACCGGGTGATGCCACTGCACGATATCGCCGAGCGGGCGGTCGCACAGCCAGCAGGTGAGGGGATCGCTCACTTCTTCTCCGCCGCTTTCTTCTTCTTCATCGCGTCGTGGAAGCGGTCGGCCCAGCCCGGCTTCACCAGCTGTTCGGCGCGCACCATCCTCAGTTCGCCCTCTGCCACGTCGCGGCTAACGGTCGATCCCGCCGCAACAATCGCATCCGCGCCGATGCTGACCGGCGCGACCAGCGCGGAGTTCGAGCCGATGAAGGCCCGCTCGCCGATCACGGTCCTGTGCTTGAAATACCCGTCGTAATTGCAGGTGATCGTGCCCGCGCCGATATTCGCGCCCGCGCCGATGGTGGCATCGCCGAGATAGGTCAGGTGGCTCGCCTTCGCGCCCTCGCCCAGCACCGCGTTCTTCACCTCAACGAAATTGCCGACGAAGCTGCCTTCCTCCAGCACCGTGCCGGGGCGCAGACGGGCAAACGGGCCGACCTTGACCCCGCTCGCCAGCTTCGCGCCTTCGATATGACTGTTGGCGCGGATCAGCACATTATCCGCGATCTCAACGCCCGGGCCGAAGAATACGTTGGGTTCGATCGTGACGTCGCGCCCCAGCACCGTATCCCAGCTGAAGAATGCCGTGTCGGGCGCGATCAGGGTCGCGCCTTCGTCCATTGCCCGGATGCGCCGCGCGGCCTGCCAGCGGGCTTCGGCCCCGGCGAGTTCGGCGCGGGAGTTGATCCCCGCCACCTCATCCGGCGTTTCGGCGACGATCACCGCGCAGGTGCGCCCGTCGGCGATGGCGATGTTGACGATATCGGGGAGGTAATATTCGCCCTGCGCATTGTCGTTGCCGACCCGCGCCAGCAGCCCGAACAGGTCTCCGGCGCGCGCCGCCACCAGCCCGGAATTGCACAGCCGTGCGGCGCGCTCGCTTTCGTCTGCGTCCTTGTATTCGACCATCTTGCGGATCCGGCCATCGTCATTCGCGATCACCCGGCCATAGGCGAGCGGGTTTTCGGGCACGAACCCCAGCACCACCGCGGCGGGCGCATCGGGAGCATGAAGCCGTTCCAGCATGGCGCGCATGGTTTGCGGCTGCACGAACGGCACGTCACCATAAAGCACCAGCACATCGCCGGCGAAGCCTTCAAGTACGTCTTCGGCCTGCTGCACCGCATGGCCGGTGCCGAGCTGCGGTTCCTGCAGGCAGGTGGCGGCGCGGGTGCCGACCGCCGCCTCAATCTGCTCGCGGCCCGCGCCGACCACCACCGCCAGCCGCGTCGGCCCGAGTTCGGCCAGAGACGCCATCAGATGCTCCAGCATCGCGCGGCCTGCAATCTTGTGCAGGACCTTGTGCGTATCGCTTTTCATGCGAGTGCCCTTGCCAGCGGCAAGGATGATGGCGGCGAAGGGATGAGAGGTGTCAGTCATTGCGCTTGTCCTTAGGGAAAGCCGCGCTTGCCAGCAATTGCTTGCGGTTTGAAGAACGTTGCTTCACCGCGCCCAAAATTCCGGAGGCACGCGTGACGACAGATTTCCCCTTTGCTGCGGTCGGGTTCGATCTCGATGGCACCCTGCTCGATACCTTCCGCGATCTGGGCGCGGCGGTGAATCACGCGCTCGTGCTGGGCGGGTTTGCCGAGGTGTCGGTGGAGAGCAGCAAGGATCTGATCGGCGGCGGGGCGAAGGTCATGCTGGCCCGCGCTCTGGATGCGCAAGGCGGCGTGCCGGAGGACGAATTCAGACGGCTCTACAAGGCAATGCTGGCCTACTACGCCGATCACAACGCCGTCCACACCGCGCCTTACCCGGGCGTGCGCGAGGCTTTGGCCGAGCTTGCAAGCATGGGCGTGCGCATGGCGGTGGTCACCAACAAGTTCGAAAGCTTCGCCCGCAGCGTGCTGACCCAGGTCGATCTGATCGATGTTTTCGATGCAGTGATCGGCGGAGACAGCATGGGCAAAGGGGAGGACGGCAAGTTCCTCGCCAAGCCGCACCCTGCCCCTGTTCTGGCAGCGCGCGAAGCCTCCGGCGGCGGGCGAATGGCATTCGTCGGCGATTCGTCCTATGACGTGCGCAGCGCGAAAGCAGCGGGCGTTCCGGTGCTTGCGGCAGGTTATGGCTATTGCGACGCGGCCCCGCATGATCTGGGCGCAGACGGGGTAATCGATTCGTTCGAAGAGCTTGTCCCCGCGCTTCATCGGCTTGGCCAACGGCTTGGACAATCCGACTGACCTTACGGCATCCGCCGCTGACAGTTCGGCTGTTGCAAGGCACGCGCGAAAGTGCCACGCAGCGCCCGCCATTCAGGTTTACGCGGGCGTAAAGCGCGAACAGCGCCGCGCCCCACTCGCAAGACAGGAGAGACACGCATGAGCATCGATTTCAAGGACAAGGTTGCTATCGTTACCGGCGCCGGCGGCGGTTTGGGCAAGGCCTATGCATTGGAACTCGCCAAGCGCGGCGCGAAGGTCGTGGTCAACGACCTTGGCGGATCGCGTGACGGCACCGGCACTTCCGACGCGGCAGCCCAGGTGGTCGAGGAAATCGAACGCGCAGGCGGCGAAGCGGTCGCCAATGGCGGTTCGGTCACCGAATACGACCAGATGGAAAAGATGGTCGCGGATGCCAAGCAGAAGTGGGGCGGCGTCCATGTCCTCATCAACAACGCGGGCGTGCTGCGCGACAAGACCTTCATCAAGATGGACCCGGCCGATTTCGAATTCGTGGTCAAGGTTCACCTCACCGGCAGCGCCTTCGCCACCAAGGCGTGCTGGGAAACCTTCCGCGAACAGGGCTATGGCCGCGTGCTGATGACCGCGTCCTCCACCGGCCTGTTCGGCAATTTCGGTCAGGCAAACTACGGCGCGGCCAAGCTGGGCCTCGCCGGTCTGACCAAGACGCTGCAACTTGAAGGCGCGAAGTACAATATCCGCGTCAACACGCTGTCGCCGGTCGCGGGCACCCGCATGACCGAAGACCTGTTCCCCGAAGAAGCATTCAAGCTGTTCGCGCCGGAAAACGTGGTGCCAGCCGCGCTGTTCCTCGTCAGCGAGGATTCGCCCACCAACGCCATCGTCGGCGCGGGTGCGGGCGGTTTCCATTCCTCGTGGACGGTGATGAACGACGCCGTGTGGCTGCCCGAAGGCGAGCGCACCGTCGAAGGCTTCGCCGCGCATTGGGAAGAGATCAATTCCTTCACCAACCTCATCACCCCGCAATCGGGCAGCGAGCAATCGGGCAATATCCTCAAAGCGATGCAGAAGGTCACCGGCACCGGACCGGGCAGCGCCCGCGGGTAAGCCGATTTCCGCCGATGCAATCAGGCCCGTCCCTGCAAGGGGGCGGGCCTTTGCTTTGCCGGGCCTAATCGACCGCCTTCAGCAGCCGGCGTTCCATCGGCGCAAGCACGTTCGCCAGATCGTGCCCACGCTTCAGAACCTGCCCGTGTTCGCCGAACAGCGTCCACATCCCCTGTTTGGACCTTAACGCCGGGCGCTTTTCCACCCGCGCCTGCGGGCGCTCGGCTGCACGGCGAAAGGCGGCGAAGGTGGCGGCGTGCTTGTCGAAATCCATCGCATAGTCGCGCCATTCCCCGGCGGCGACCATCCGGCCATAAAGATCGAGAATGCGCATCAACTCGGCCCGTTCGAACCCGACCTGCTGCGCGCCGCGCCCCGGAAAGCTCACCACCTGCCCGGCGAGGCCGGTCATCTGCCCGCTATTCTTCAATCTTCGGTTCCGCTTTTCAAAGGCGCTTCATCCGGCATCGGTGCACCGCGATCGGCCAGAAGCGCCTTCATCTCCGCCATCTCTGCCTTGAGGCTCGCCAGTTCGGATTCGAGCTTTTCCACGCAATCGCGGCGCGGACGGCCCTCGTCATCGCAAGGCGGATCATCGCAGGGCGTGCCGTAGGGGATGAATTCGCGCAGCCATTGTTCGGCGGGTACCAGCGTGGACCGTGCCTTCAGCCCCACCATCGTCGCGCCTGCAGGCACATCGTCGGTCACCACTGCATTGGCGCCCACACGCGCACGTTCGCCGACAACAATCGGGCCGATGATCTGCGCGCCCGAACCGATTATGACATTGTCCTCCAGCGTCGGGTGGCGCTTGCCGCCCTTGCCGTTGGTGGGATTGGTGCCGCCCAGCGTCACGCATTGATAGATCGTGACATCATTGCCGATCTCGGCAGTCTCGCCGATCACCGTAAAACCGTGATCGATGAACAGGTTGCGGCCGATGGTCGCCCCGGGATGAATGTCGATCGCGGTCAGCAACCGCGACAGGTGGTTCACGAACCGGGCGAGCAAATACAGCCGCGCATAGAACAGCCAGTGGGCGATGCGGTGGAACCCCAAGGCCAGCACGCCGGGGTAAAGCAATATCTCCCAGCGCGAACGCGGCGCCGGGTCGCGGGCGCGGACCGAGTCCAGATAGCTGATCAGCCGATCGAACATGTTGTCTCAATCCCACCAAACGCCTTGCGATGCAACTCGCGGCGAGGAGCTAGAACAAGCGTTGCTGCTCCGGGCCGTGCAGAGCCTCGAGCGCAGCGCGCCATACCGACATGGTGGCAGGGCTCTGACGTTCAAGGCTGATGCGGTCGATTGTCGCCACCAGCGCCTCGATTCCGGCAAAGCTGCGGGTCGTGCGCGGCACGAGATATTCGGTCGCACCATCGGGCAAGGTCAGGCCGCGCTGCTCGGCATGGGCAAGGATCAACTCGCCCGTCATGGCATCATCGGGCGCGCCGATCTCCAGTTGCAGCGACCCGCCGATACGCGAGGCAAGATCGGGCAGCGCAATGCGCCAGCCCGTGCCGTCCTCATCGACATTGGCGACCAGCAGCAGCGCCGCCCCTTCGCGCGATCCACCCTGCTGCACCGAATTCCACTGGTGAAACAGTTCGGTCTCGTTGGCGGCTTGCGCATTGTCGATCACCGCCAGCCGCTCGGCTCCGGCAAGGCTCTGCGCCCAGCGCGCCAGCAGCGTCTTGCCGGATCGCAGCGGGCCGGTGAGCACAGCGACATGAAACGGCCAGCGCGAGGGGTCCTGCAACGCCTCGATCACCTGCGCATTGGCGTTGCCGATGACGATGCGCTGCGCTTCTGCCTGCTTGCGCGCCGCCAGCGGCAGCGCGATCTGGGAGGGGGGATTGCGGCTCATGCGCGCGTGCTTCCCGCCGGTCAGCGGCTGATGGCGAGCGCGTTCGCCCCCCGCCGCACCGTAAACCCGCGCGATTCGAGCGCCGCGGCGAGTTCTTCCAGCGTTCCGGCATAGCTGACGCTCATCACCGAAGTGCCGCCGATGGCGGTGCTCGTCACACCCACCCCGCGCACGCCTGCCGAGCCGCGCACTGCACCGAGTGCGCCGTCGAACGCTGCTGCATCGGGGGTCGCGAACTGGACCACGATAGCGCGCACGGCCGCCTCGCCCGGCTCCGTGCCGGTAGTTGGCTGCGCCTCGATCTGCGGGGCATTGCCCGCCGCTGCCGCTGCCGCTCCGGCTGCCGCCCGCTCGCGTGCGGCGCGGCCGATGTCGATCAGGCGCTGGATTGCCGGATCGACATCGCCCGAACCTCCCAGCCGCAAGGTCGGATCGGGCCTGAGCTTGCCGCTCGCCAATGCGCCGGTGAAGATCGTGTCCATCCGGTCCACCGCACGGCCAAGCATCGCGGGCACCTCGTCGGGACCGGTGGCCTCCAGCGTAAAGGTTTCGAGCAAGTGGCTGTCGGGGCCGTACCGCGCGGTGAAAGTACCGTTCACCGGCCCGCCGGGAAATTGGTAGTCGAGCCGGGCGAACGCCATCAGCGTATCGGCAGCGCCGTATTGGTCGAGCGTGCTGCGCCACCACGCGCGGCTATGCCGTCCGGTCTGGCCGAAATTGATCAGCAGCGAATCGCCCCCCGCCCCGCTCGGCCGGACATAGTCGATGCGGCTGGAACCGGGATTGAACTCGGCCCAGGCGCGCTGCCATGCGTTGCGCCGTTCGAAAGCGGTGTAGGTGCCGCCGCTGACCTCGACCGGGATCAGCAGCATCGGCGCCGATCGCACCGCCTGCTGCGCGCCGCCGAGATAACCGCTTGCGCGCTGACGATCGAACACCACGCCGAGCGTTGCGATATACCGCTTCGGCCCCAGCCGCTCGCGCTCGATCACCACGGCCGAAACCAGCCCATCGAGCTGGCTGTCGGAAATTGTCGGGCCCTTGATCTTCTCCCACGCCTTGCGCTGCGCCTCGCGCCAGCCCTTGCTGCGCGCTTCCTCGGCAGAATCGGCGGTGACATCGACACTGATGCCGCGCACTTCGATATCGGCGCTGGCGGCGGTGGGGGCGATCCCGCGCTCGCCCGCCACCTGCGCCACCAACGCGTAGCCGCCACCCAGCAGCGCAAGTGCCAGCGCAACCCCGCCCAACTGACGGATCAGCGGGCGAACACCGGCGTCGCGGGGGGCGGCGCCATGGCCGGGCAGGGAGAGAGATGGGCTCATCGGGGAAAATCGCGTGCCTTTTGCCCAATGCCGAGTGGAATTCCAAGCGCGAAAGGGTAATGACCCATGCATGAGCGGTACAAACTCCCCTTACACCTATGCCGAGGCAGGTGTTTCGATCGAAGCGGGCAATGCGCTGGTGAAGGCCATCGCCCCGCTGGCCAAGGCCACGGCGCGTCCCGGTGCGACCAGCGAGCTGGGGGGATTCGGCGGATTCTTCGACCCCAAGGCAGCGGGTTATAGCGATCCGCTACTGGTCGCCGCCAATGACGGGGTCGGCACCAAACTGAAGCTCGCGATCGAGCATGACCGGCACGACACCGTCGGGATCGATCTGGTCGCGATGTGCGTGAACGATCTGATCGTGCAGGGCGCCGAACCGTTGTTCTTCCTCGATTATTTCGCCACCGGAAAGCTGGAGAACGGCGTTGCCGAGCGCGTGATCGCCGGGATCGCGGAAGGCTGCAAGATGGCAGGCTGCGCGCTGATCGGGGGCGAAACCGCGGAAATGCCAGGGATGTATGCCGCAGGCGACTATGATCTCGCGGGCTTCTGCGTCGGCGCGGTCGAGCGCGGCGAGCAGTTGACCGGCGACAGGGTTGGGCCCGGTGACGTGCTGCTGGGCCTCGCGTCTTCGGGCGTGCATTCCAACGGCTATTCGCTGGTGCGGCGCTTGGCGGCGGACAAGGGCTGGAAACTGAACCGCCCCGCCCTGTTCGATCAGGAGCAATTGCTGATCGACGCGCTGATCGCACCGACGCGGATTTATGTAGCCAGCCTGCTGCCGCTGATCCGCGAAGGCCAGATCAATGCGCTGGCGCACATCACCGGGGGCGGGCTTCTGGAGAATATGCCGCGCATCCTGCCCGATGGCGCGCACGCGGTGGTCGATGCCGACCTGTGGCCGCAGCCGCGCCTGATGGCGTTCCTGCAGGCGCAGGGGCACATCGAGCCTGAGGAAATGGCGCGCACCTTCAACTGCGGGGCCGGCATGGTGCTGGCCGTGGCGGCGGACAAGGTGGCGCTCGTGACCGAACGGCTCGAAGCGGTGGGTGAGACCGTGTTCCCGGTCGGCCGGATCGAGGCAGGCGACAAGGGCTGCACCGTGCGCGGCAGCGTGGAGACCTGGTCGGCCCAAAGCGACTGGAGCGCGACGCACCTTGGCTGAAAAGGCCCGCATCGCCATCCTGATCTCCGGCGCGGGCACCAATATGGCGGCGCTGCTCTATGCCAGCCGCATGGGGGATGCGGCTCATGAAGTGGTGCTGGTGGGCAGCAATGATCCCGCAGCGCCCGGCCTGCGGCTCGCCGAGCTAGAAGGCGTGCCGACCTTCGCCCATGCGCACAAGGGAATGACCCGCGAGGCACATGACGCCGCGATGGAGGCCGCCGTGATCGCCGCAGGCGCGGACTATATCGTGCTGGCCGGTTACATGCGCATATTGTCGGACGCGTTCGTTCAGCGTTGGCAGGGCCGGATGATGAATATTCACCCGTCGCTCCTGCCCAAATACAAGGGGCTCGACACCTTCGCCCGCGCCATCGAAGCCGGAGACAGTCACGCAGGCGCAAGCGTGCATCTCGTCACGCCGGACCTCGATTCGGGCGAAGTGCTGGCGCAGGCGCGGGTTGCCATCGCGCCGGATGATACGCCCTCCACCCTCGCCGAGCGGGTGCGTTTTGCCGAACACCAGCTCTACCCGCGCGCGCTGGCCGAGTATGTCTCGCGCTGGCGCGATCCGGCCGCGCTGCTGGAGCGGGTGCGCGCGCTCGCCCTCGCACTCCCCGAAGCGGACGAGCGCGAAAGCCACGGCAGCCCCGGCTTCCGCGTCGGCGGGGACAAATCGGGCAAGTTCTTCGCCTATTTCGCTGATCAGCACCACGGCACGCCGCACATCGCGCTGCTGGCGCGCACCGGATCGATGGATGAGCTTTTGAACCTCGTGGAAAGCCAGCCCGAGGTCTATTTCAAGCCCGCCTATTACGGTGCGAGCGGCTGGGTCGGGATCATCCTCAACCGTCCCGGTGTCGACTGGGACGAGATCGCGCGATGGCTCCAGCGCAGCTGGCGCAGCGTCGCGCCCAAGCGGCTGACGCGCTTGCTGGACATCGCGGACGCGTTCTGATGGCACCCATACGCGATCACCTGCTGGCGCGCGGGGCGCTGGCGCAGCGGGCCAATGACTTCCTCGGCAGGGCGTGGGCCAAGGGCTGGCTTCCCCCGCCCGATCTCGATCCGGACGCGCTGTGGGCGCTCGCTGCCAAGCCCTATGGCACGCAGGCCGGGGCGGCAGAGCATGGTGGCAGGAGCGCCGAGGACGTCGCCGATTTCCGCGAGCGGCTGACGCGGATCATCGCAGCGGCCCAGACCGAGGCCGACCTCAATCCGCTGGGCCGGACGATGGCGTGGGGCCAGTTGGCGCGCATGGTGAAGAACCGCCTCGCCTTCGGCGCGCTGTGGCTGGAGCGGCCCGAACTGATCGCCACACCGCTTGCCCCGCCGATCATCGTCATCGGTCACATGCGCAGCGGCACCACCCGCATCCACAAGCTGCTGGCCGCCGATCCGGCGCATTCGCACACCCGCTATTGCGACGCCTACCACCCCGTACCGGGTCGCTTCGGCATGAACCGGATCGTCGGCGCGCTGGAACTGGCGATGCTAGGCGCGCTCAATCCGTGGATGCAGTCGATCCACCCGATGGCGGCGGGCGCGGTCGAGGAGGAGCTGGCGTGGATATCGGCTGCGTTGCACCATTCGATCTACGAATCGCAGTGGCATATTCCGAGCTATTCGGCCTGGAGCGAAGCCCGCGATCCTGCGCCCATCTACCGCGAATTCGCCCGTATCCTGCGCACCGACGCCGCGCATCGCGGTGTGGCCGACCGCCCGAGGGTGATGAAGGTGCCCGCCTTCGCCGAAGATATCCCCAGCCTGCTGGCGCAGTTCCCCGATGCCCGGCTGGTGCTGGCGCACCGCGATCACGATGCGGTGCTGAAAAGCGCTGTGTCCCTCGCGGCGAACCAGATGGCGATCCAGTCCGACACCTGCGATCTGGCGCAGATCGAAGCCCGCTGGCGGCACAAGATCGCCTTGCGCGAAGGGCGCATGACTGAGGCGCTGGCGGGGTGGCAGGGCCCAGTGGCACAGCTGCATTTCGATGATCTGAGCGCGGATTGGCAAGGCGCGATCCGGCGGTGCTATGCCGATCTGGGCCTCACCCTGACATCGCAGGCATTGGCGGCGATGCGCAAGCTGATGGCAGCGAGCGAGGGCGGCCATCACCATGCACACGCGGATCAACTCGCCCGCTTTGCCCAGGCGGGTTGAGGAACTGGCTTAGATTTTCCAAACCCGTGGGGTAAACGAAAAAGGCCGCCCCTCGCGGGACGGCCCTTTGCATATCAGCCGGTCCGAAAAATCAGCCGACGATTTCGTCGTCGTTGAAGAAGAACGCGATTTCGATCGCAGCGTTTTCTTCCGAATCCGAACCGTGCACGGTGTTCTCGCCGATCGACAGCGCCAGTTCCTTGCGGATCGTGCCGGGCTCGGCGTTTTCGGGATTGGTCGCGCCCATGATGTCGCGGTTGCGCGTCACGGCGTCTTCGCCTTCGAGCACCTGCACCACCACCGGCTCGCTCATCATGAAATCGACCAGTTCGCCGAAGAACGGGCGTTCGCGGTGCACGCCGTAGAAGCCTTCGGCCTGTTCGCGGGTCATGTGGATGCGCTTGCTGGCGACGACGCGCAGGCCGGCATCTTCCAGCATCTTGGTGACCGCGCCGGTCAGGTTGCGGCGGGTGGCATCGGGCTTGATGATCGAAAAGGTGCGGGTAACCGCCATGATGTAAGCTCCTGTGAACGTCTTTTTATGGGGAATCTTGGCCGCGCCCGTAGATGCTGCGCTGCAAAATGGCAAGCGCCGCAAAGCGCGATCCCGCGCGCAAAGCAATACAGCGGTCAGTGCGGCGTAGCGCGGGTCAGCCCGTCTTGCTGCCGATAATCAACTGGCCGGTTGTGGCATCGCCATCGCCCGGAGTCGCCGTAACCGACAATGTCGACCCGTCAGCCTTGCGCTCCCCGCCGATCATCAGACTGCCATTCATATTGGCGTCGATCTGAATGTTGAACCCGGCGTCCTCGGCCTCCTTGCGGAAATGGGCCATCACGTCGGCAGCGGCGGCATCGGTTTCGAACATCACCATCGTGCCCTTGCCATCGGGCTGGTCGACGACGGTGTTGGTGATGACCTTGGCACCGGGATAGAGGCTGAAGCCGTCAGGCAGATCGACCGGCACATCAGCGCCGGAACGCAAGGTGGCGGTGCCGTCCTCGCCCTTGATCGTCATGGAGGTTTCGCCGCTGTTCTTGTCGATGGTGTATTCCGCGTTCTCACCATCCTCGGTCGTGAATTCGCCCGAAGTTTCCGAACCGCAGGCTGCCAGCATCAGCATCAGCATCGCGCCGCCAGCCATCGCCCTCGCCATACCCATTGCCCGTTTGCGCATCTTCCTGTTCCCCCAAATCCGGTCCAGCGCGCCAACATCACTCATTGCAGCGCCAGCGGCAAGCCCTCATCCCTTCTTGACCCAGCGCCCGTCTTCCTGCGCAAAATAGGCTCGTTCGAGATCGGCGTGACCATCCTGCGCGCGCCATGCCTTTCGCGCTTCGGGCGCACCGTCCGGAGCGAACAACAGGAAGACGCGAGCAAACCCTTCGCTGTCGCGGAAGACGCCATCGGCGAGGATCAGGCGGGTCGCCCCGTTGGGTGCGGCAAGATCGCCCGACAGCAGAATCGGTTGGCGGTCGGCACCGGGCGCGTCAGCCTCGCCATTCGCGAGGAAACTGTCCGGCCCGGCCTGCCACAATTCGCGGGCGATCGCGGCGCGCTGATCGGCATCGGCGGCCACCACCAGCACCCGCTCGCCCTCGCCGAGCACGCGCTTTGCGATCAGGGCGACGACTTTTTCGACCGGATCGTCAGTGACCTGCCAGAAATCGAGCTTCACCGGCTATCCCCCTTTGCCGCGCCTGCAGCGGTCGGAACAATACTTCACATTGTCCCAATCGCGCTCCCACTTTTTGCGCCATGCAAAAGGCAGCCCGCAGGCGAGGCAGGTCTTTGTCGGCAGATCGGATTTGCGCCTCATTTTCGGCATTATTTGCCTGCGGGCGCGTCCGCGCCCTTGCCTTCCTCGCTCACGCGACCTGAAGGTCGCATCGCTGCGGGCGCGCAGTCGCGCTTGCGGCCCTTCAGGCCGATTTGCGCCCTTCCGATCAACCTTCGACCACATCCCGCACGAACTGGTCGAGCAGCCGCACGCCATAACCCGTCGCGCCCTTGTCCCATGAATGGCCGGGCTTGGAGGCCCACACCATGCCGGCGATGTCGAGATGCGCCCACGGGGTGCCGTTCTTGATGAAGCGCTGGAGGAACTGCGCGGCGGTGATCGATCCGGCCTCGCGCGGGCCGACATTCTTGATGTCGGCGATCGGCGAATCGATCAGCTTGTCGTAATTCGGCCCCAGCGGCATCCGCCACAGCTTGTCGCCGCTGGCCTTGCCCGCTGCGGTCAATTGGTCGGCCAGCGTATCGTCATTGGCGAACATCCCGCCATGTTCATTGCCCAGCGCAATGATCATCGCGCCGGTCAGCGTGGCGAGATCGACGATCCGCGCCGCGTCATATTGTTCCTGCGCCCAGTGCAGTGCATCGCACAGCACCAGCCGCCCTTCGGCATCGGTGTTGAGCACTTCGACCGTCTGCCCGCTCATGGTGGTGACGATGTCACCGGGACGCTGCGCCTTGCCGTCGGGCATGTTCTCGACCAGACCCATCACGCCGATGATATTGGCCTTCGCCTTGCGCCCTGCGAGCGCCAGCATGGCCCCTGCAACCGCGCCAGCACCGCCCATGTCCCACTTCATGTCTTCCATGCCCGGCGGCGGTTTCAGCGAAATACCGCCGGTATCGAAGGTCACGCCCTTGCCGACGAACACGGTGGGCTTGTCGCCTGCCGCGCCGCCGTTCCAGCGGATCGCGAGCAGTTTCGATTCGCGTTCCGAGCCGCGACCCACGCCGACCAGCGCGCCCATGCCGAGCGCTTCCATCTCGGCCTCGCCCAGCACGGTGATTTCAACACCGGTGCCAGCGAAAGCTTCCTCGCACGCGGCGACGAAGCTGGCGGGGTAGATCACGTTGGCCGGTTCGGCGACCAGCACGCGGGTGAACTCGACCCCCTTGGCCAGCGCCGCCTCGCGCTGCCACGCGGCTTCGGTGCCGTCGGGCGCGCCGGTGACATGGATTGTGGCGAGGCTGGGGCGCTTGTCCGCCGCCAGCTTGGTGCGATACTTGTCGTGCCGCCATCCGCGCAGGCGCAGGCCCAGCAGCACCGCCGCGGCATCATCTGCAGAAAGCCCCGCGCCGCCAAGGTCGAGCACCATCGCGGTCTCGCCCGAAACCAGATACTTGGCGGTTAGCCCTGCGCCTGCCCGTTCGAGGTTGAGCCTCCGCTCGCCCGCAGTCGGCTCGCCCGCGCCCGCGAGCGCGATCCGCCGCAGGGTACCACCGTCGCTGGCGAAACCTTCGAACACCTGACCGACACGGCCAGTGAAGCGCGCCGCTGCCGCACCATCGACCAGCGCCTGATCGATCCCGGCAAGGCTGGCACCCTGATTCACGATCCGCGCGCGCAGGCGGATATCGGCGGGGGGCGAGGCGGTGAAATGAATCTGCATGGTGTCTCCGCTGGAAGGGGCAAGCTGCCGGCGCAGCGCTTGGCTCCGCCCGATATAAGAAAGCCGCTGGCTGCACCTGCCGACGTATGGGCCGACAAGGCGCGCACAAGGCCGCAAACGCGATTGCGATTAGGCGCGAGCGGTGCAATAGGCAAGGCCATGTCGGGAGGCTTGTCGATCGGATCGCGCAGTTCCGCGCGCCCTGCCTTGCGCTTCCCGGCGCAGGGGGCAGCGTCGCGGCTGTCGCTGGCGTTGGTGCTTCTGGCCGCCCCTGCGGCGCTCGCCGCGCAGGATGCCCCTGCCCCCGCGCCTCCGACCACGCCCGCCTTGCAAGTCCAGAACGAAATAGCCGGATCGGTGATCGATTTCGAGGCCGAGCAACTCGATTACAACAACGAAACCGATACCGTCACCGCGCGCGGCAATGTCATCCTGCGTTCTAACGATCGATCGGTGCGGGCCGACGCGGTGACGTGGGATCGCGGCTCCGGCCAGATCATCGCCACCGGCAATATCCGGCTGGTGGACGAGGCCGGCAACCAGCTCTTCACCGATCAGGTCGAACTGAGCGAGACCTTCGAAACCGGCGCAATGGCCGAATTGCTGATCGCCTTGCGCGCCGGTGGCCGGTTGGCAGCGCGATCGGCCGAACGGGGCGAGGATGGCGTCGCGCTGCTGACCGATGCGGCCTATACCGCTTGCGCCGTCACCGATGCCGAGGGCTGCGCGAAGGATCCCAGCTGGCGCATCACCGCCAAGCGTGTGAGCTTTGACCCGGACACCCAGCGGGTGGAATTCACCGGGGCCATGCTGGAACTGTTCGGCGCGCGCATCCTGCCGCTGCCGGGCCTCGCGCTGCGCACCGACGGCGGGGCCGAATCCGGCTTTCTCGTTCCCGATTTCCGCATCAGCCAGGTCAACGGGCTAGAGCTGTCCAGCGAATATTACTGGCGGCTGGGCGACAACCGCGACCTGACACTGGGCGGCTATGTGTTCTCCAACGTTGCCCCGATGGCGAGCGCGCAATGGCGGCATCTGACCGACAAGGGCGCCTATCAGGTCACCGGCTATCTTACTGCCAGCGACCGGCTGACCGACTTCACCGGCGAGGAAAGCTTCGAACGCGATCCGCGCGGCTATATCGAAGGTAATGGCCGCTTCCAGTTTTCGCCCGAATGGAGTCTGACCACATCGGTCCGGCTTGCCAGCGACCGCACCTTCCTGCGGCGTTACGATCTCAGCCGTGACGACCGGCTGCGTTCGACCATCAATCTCGAACGCATCACCGACGATTCCTATTTCTCGCTCGCCGGATGGGCAACGCAGACCCTGCGCATCAATGCGGATCAGGGGCAGGTGCCGCTGGCCCTGCCCGCGCTCGACTATCGCCAGATCGTCGAAGACCCGGTGCTGGGCGGCGACATCGAATTTCAGGTCAACAGCCTAGCCCTGCTGCGCAACGACGGGCAGGATACGCAGCGCGCCTTTGCCGGGGCGCAGTGGGATCTGCAGCGGCTGACGGGGATGGGTCAGGTGGTGACGCTGACCGCGCTGGTGCGCGGCGACATCTACAACACCGACAACATCCTTGCCACCACCACCCCCAGCTATCGCGGCACAGAGGGCTGGACCACCCGCGGCATCGCCACCGCCGCGATCGACATCGAATGGCCGTTCGTGGGCGAGGCCTTCGGCGGCACGCAGGTGTTGAAGCCGCGGGTGCAGATCGTCGCCAGCCCGAAGCTGCGCAACCTTGCCCTCCCCAACGAAGATGCGCGCGCGATCGATCTGGAGGATTCCAATCTGTTCGCGCTCAACCGTTTCCCCGGTTACGACCGGGTCGAGGACGGCACCCGCATCACCTGGGGGCTGGACTGGGAATTGCAGCGCCCCGGCTGGCGGGTATCGACCACAATCGGCCAATCCTACCGCTTCGATGATCAGGAAGAACAGATCTTCCCGGTCGGCACCGGCCTGTCCGAACGCGTATCGGACTTCGTCGGGCGCACCCAGATACGGTTCCGCGACTATGTTAGCCTCACGCACCGCTTCCGGCTCGATAAGGACAATCTCGCGGTGCGCCGCAATGAAATCGACGCCACCATCGGATCGCGCCGCACCTATCTGGAATTCGGCTACCTGCAGCTGAACCGCGACATCCAGACGGTGGAAGACCTGCGCGACCGCGAGGAACTGCGTGCCGCCGCACGTATCGCGATCGGCCGCAAATGGTCGATCTTCGGGTCGGGCGTGGTCAACCTCACCGATGCGGCGGATGATCCGGTTTTCCAGCCCGACGGGTTCGAGCCGATCCGCACCCGGCTCGGCATCGCCTATCAGGACGACTGCATCGAACTGGGCGCGACCTGGCGGCGCGATTTCATCTCGGCGGGCGACGCGGCGCGCGGCAACGCGTTTCAGGTGTTCTTTGCCTTGCGCAACCTCGGTTTCCGGTAACACCGGCACGAATTGGCAGCGCGAAGGAAACGGGCTAAGGCCGCGTCGCGATAGATCGGAGGCCGGTGCCGGGAGCGGCACAACTCAGCTTCCGTTCAGCCGCGATCACGCAACCGCGGCACATATTGCGTGAGGGGTCGCGCGAAGATTTACCAAAGGCGGGAATGAACGAGTGACAATCAAGCTGTTTTCCAAAAAGGCCGGGCTGAAGACACGCAGCGGCGTGATGCTGGCAGGGCTTGCCGCCCTCGCCATGGTGCCGGCCTCTGCGCCTGCGCAGACCGTTGCCGTGCCGACTGCCAACAACCCTTTCGGCCTGCCGGAGGACGTCACGATTTTCGGCAATGCCGATCCCGACCGCCGCACCGCGACGGCCGTGGTGAACGGCTATGTCATCACCGGCACCGATATCGATCAGCGCGTGGCGCTGGTCACCTCGGCATCGGAGGCACCGATCCCCGAAGAGGAGCTGCTGCGCCTGCGGGTGCAGGTGCTGCGCAACCTGATCGACGAAACGCTCAAGGTGCAGGCCGCCGAAGCAGCCGAGATGAAGGTCGTACGCGAGGAAGTGGAGCAGACCTACCAGCAGCTCGCGGCCCAGAACTTCGCCACCGAGCCGAAGAAGATGGACGAATATCTGCTGTCGATCGGTTCATCGCCCGATTCGCTCAAGCGCCAGATCGAAGGCGAAATCGCGTGGGAAAACCTGCTCCGCCGCAACATCATGCCGTTCGTCAATGTCTCGGCCGAAGAAGTGAACGACGTGCTGGCCCGGCTCGAAGCATCGCGCGGGACGGACGAATACCGGTTGGGCGAAATCTACCTGTCGGCCACTAGCGAAAACCGCGAGGCGGTGCTGGCCAATGCGCAGGCGATCATGCAGCAACTCCAGCAGGGCGGCAGCTTTGTCGCCTATGCGCGGCAGTTCTCCGAAGCGACCACTGCGGTCGTCGGCGGCGATCTGGGCTGGGTCCGGCTCGGGCAGCTTCCGCCGCAACTGGCGGACTCCGCCCGGCAGATGCAAGCGGGGCAGTTGCAAGGGCCAATCGAGATCCCCGGCGGCTTTTCGATCATTTACCTGATCAACAAGCGGCAGGTGCTGATGGCCGACCCGAACGAGGCGCTGCTGAACCTCAAGCAGATTGCCATCAACTTCGAGCCCGGAGTTTCGGAAGCAGAGGCCGAAGCCAAGGTCAACGAGTTCGGCGCTTTCGTCGAATCCCTGCGGGGTTGCGGCGATGTCGAAGCCGGAGCGACCGCGATCGGGGCACAGGTCGTGACCAATGATCAGATCAAGGCCGCCAGCCTGCCCGAACAGCTGCGCGCGATCATCCTCAACCTGCAGATCGGCCAGACCACACCGCTGTTCGGCGGCGTGGAGGAAGGCGTGCGCGTGCTGATGCTGTGCGGGCGCGACGATCCCGCCGATGCCGGTGCGCCTACCTTTGCCGCAGTGATGGATGATATCGAGCAGGAGCGCATCAACAAGCGTGCACAGCGCTATCTGCGCGATCTGCGCAATGACGCCTATATCGAGTACAATTGAGCGCACAGGCCGCTCCCCTCGCTATCGCGCTGGGCGATCCGGCGGGCATCGGCCCGGAGGTGATCCTCGGCGCGTGGGTGCGCCTGCGGCGGGAACGCCGCGCACCGCCCGCATTCGTCGTGGGCGGGCCGGACATCTTGCGCAACGCCGCCGAAGCGCTGGGCATCGACTGCGCAATCGTGCCGATTGCCGATCCCGCCGAGGCCCTGTTCGCATCGGCCGCGGGCCTGCCGGTGATGGCCGGTCTGGACGCGCCGTGGGCACCGGGCAATCCCGGTTCTGAAGGCGCGCGGCTGGCGCTCGCATCGCTCAGCTGGGCGACGAAGTTCAGCCTGTCGGGCGTCGCATCGGGCCTTGTCACCGCGCCGGTCGCCAAAAGCGCGCTGGCAGCAATCGGGTGGGATTATCCCGGCCAGACCGAATTCCTCGCCGATGCCTGCGGTCTGGCCTATCGCGATGCGGTGATGATGCTGGCGGGGCCGAGTTTGCGCACCGTTCCGCTGACGGTTCACACGCCGCTCGCCGAAGTACCTACGTTACTCTCCACCGATCTGATTACTCACAAGGCGCGGATCGTCGCGGCGGGCCTGAGCCGCGACTTCGGCATCGCCAGCCCGCGCCTCGCCATCTCCGCGCTGAACCCGCACGCGGGCGAAGGCGGCAAGTTCGGCGACGAGGAAACGCGCATTATCGCCCCCGCCATCGCCGCGCTTCAGGCAGAAGGCATCGACGCTTTCGGCCCGGTGCCGGGCGACGCGCTGTTCACCCCCCGGATGCGGACGACCTATGACGCGGCGCTCGCGATGTATCACGATCAGGCACTGATCCCGCTAAAGGCTCTGGAGGTGGACGAAGGCGTGAACGTCACTCTAGGCCTGCCGATCATCCGCACCTCGCCCGATCACGGCACCGCCTTCGACATTGCCGGTAAGGGCGTGGCCGATCCCGGCGCGATGCTGGCGGCCATCGTGATGGCGGCCGATATGGTGGCGGCGCGAGCGGCGGCGCATGGCTGATCTTCCCCCCATCCGCGATGTCATCAAGCGGCACGGCCTCGCCGCGTCCAAGGCGCTGGGGCAGAATTTCCTGCTCGATGAACAATTGCTCGCCCGCATTGCCGCTTTGCCGGGCGATCTGACGGGTGCGAAGGTGCTGGAAGTCGGCCCCGGCCCCGGCGGGCTGACGCGGGCGCTGCTGAAAGCCGGAGCTCAGGTGACCGCGATCGAGATGGATCGCCGCTGCCTGCCTGCACTGGCGGAACTGGGTGAGAGCTTCCCGGAACAACTGACCGTGATCGAAGGCGACGCGCTCAAGCTCGATCACGGCGCGCTGATGGGCGGCGAGCCGTTCCACGTGCTGTCGAACCTGCCTTACAATGTCGGCACCGCGCTGTTCGTGCGCTGGCTGAGCGGGGAAAACTGGCCGCCGCAATGGCAATCGCTGACCTTGATGTTCCAGCGCGAAGTGGCCGAGCGGATCGTCGCCTCGGCGGGCGATGATGCCTATGGCCGCCTTGCTGTACTGGCCCAGTGGCGCGCCGAGGTGGCCTTGGCGATGAAAGTCCACCGCAGCGCCTTCACCCCGCCCCCCAAGGTGATGAGCGCGATTGTCCACCTGACCCCTGCGCCGATGCCCGAGAGCGTATCGGCGCGGACGCTCGAACGCCTGACCGAAGCCGCCTTCGGCCAGCGCCGCAAGATGCTGCGCCAGAGCCTGAAGGGCGTGCCGGGCGCGTTGCCTGCGCTCGCCAGTCTCGGGATCGACGAGACACGCCGGGCCGAGACGGTCAGCGTCGCGGAGTTCGTGGCGGTTGCGCGGGCGCTCAATCCCTGAAGGTTTCGCCCCAGATGGTGTAGATGAAGCTGGCCGACCAGGTGATCAGCATGAACCCGCTCAGCGAAAGCAGCATCACCAGCAACCGGATCGCCCCGTGTGCCTCAAGCTGGGTATATCCCAGGGTGGAGAACGATACCCCTGCGAAATAGAGATAATCCGCCGCCGAACTGCCGAAGCCTTCGGTCAGTGTGCCATAGCCGGGCTCGGCGAGCAGATAGGCCAGCAACACCGCTGCCAGCGCGATTTCGAACAGGTGCAACAGGGCCAGCCCCCAGAAGGTGAACAGCAGGCCGAGCGAGCTGTGCGCTTTCCCGTTAGGCCTCACCTTCCTGATCAGTTCCAGCCCGCCGAGATGAATAGCGCCGTAAGCAAACAGCAGGCCGACACCCCAAGCAAGCACCGAGAGTTCCGCATCCGTCATTTCGGGAGCAACCGGAACCAGACGGCGAATGTTCCACGTTCAGCCCCGGCGAGCGGTCGATTCATCTTGTCATGCAGTGCGCCGCAGCGGTGGGTTACCCCTGACCCTTGGCCACTTGCCGCCATTGATGCAGCAGCGGTTCGGTATAGCCGCTGGGTTGGTCAACGCCCTTGAAGATCAAGTCCTTCGCCGCGCGATAGGCCGGGCCGTCCTGATTGCCGGTGAGCGGCACATAGAGCGGGTCGCCTGCGTTCTGCGCATCGACCTTGGCGGCCATGCGGGCGAGGGAATCCAGCACCTGCGCCTCGCTCACCACCCCGTGCAGCAGCCAGTTGGCGATGTGCTGCGAGGAAATGCGCAAGGTCGCGCGGTCTTCCATCAGGCCCACATCATTGATGTCCGGCACCTTGGAACAGCCGACGCCCGCATCGACCCAGCGCACCACGTAGCCGAGCAGGCCCTGGCAATTATTGTCGAGTTCCTCGGTGATCTCGGCCTCGGACCAATTGACGCCCTCGGCAAGCGGAATGCTGAGCAGCGCATCCAGACCCGCCGGTTCGGGCAGGCTCTGCTGGATCGCAAACACATTCTCCTGATGATAGTGCAGCGCGTGCAGCGTCGCGGCGGTAGGCGACGGGACCCATGCTGTGTTGGCGCCTGCGCGCAGGTGGCCGATCTTCTCGACCATCATCTGCCCCATCAGATCGGGTGCGGCCCACATACCTTTGCCGATCTGCGCCTTACCCGACAGGCCGTGGCGCAGCCCGATGGCGACATTGCGCGCCTCGTAAGCCTTGAGCCAATCGGAACCTTTCATTGCGCCCTTGCGCAGCATCGGCCCGGCGCGCATCGAGGTGTGGATTTCATCCCCTGTCCGGTCGAGGAAGCCGGTGTTGATAAACACGATCCGGTCGCGCACCGCATGGATACAGGCGGCAAGATTGGCCGAGGTGCGGCGCTCCTCGTCCATCACGCCGACCTTGATGGTGTGGCGCGGCAGTTTGAGCAAATCCTCAACTGCATCGAACAAGTCATTGGTGAAGGCGCATTCCTCAGGCCCATGCATCTTCGGCTTGACGATGTAGATGCTGGCGCAGCGCGAATTGCCGAACGTGCTATGCCCTTCGACATCGAGTGTGCTGATCGCGCTGGTGAACACCGCGTCCATGATGCCCTCGGGGATTTCCGTCCCGTCCGCCAGCCGGATTGCAGGATTGGTCATCAGGTGGCCGACATTGCGCACGAACATCAGGCTGCGGCCCGGGAGCGCGTGGGCGCTGCCGTCCGGAGCGGTGTAGGTCTTGTCGCCCGCCAGTTTGCGGGTCAGCGTGCGCCCACCCTTCTCGAAGCTTTCCTCCAGATCGCCCCGGATGATGCCGAGCCAGTTGGAGTAGGCGAGCAGCTTGTCCTCTCCATCGACGGCTGCGACCGAATCCTCGCAATCGGCAATAGTGGTCAGCGCGGATTCGACGATGATGTCGGCGATGTTTGCTTTGTCGGTCGTGCCCACCGGAGTGCTCGAATCGAACACAACTTCGATGTGCAAACCGTTGTTCCTGAGAAGTAGGCCCTTCTCGGTCTCACCAATATACTGCGCCGGATCGGCCAGCGTCAGCGCCTCGCGGCTGGTCAAATCTGCCCAGCTACCGCTCGCCAGTGGGAATGTTTCATCAAGAAACTGCCGCCCGCGGGCGATCACCGCCGCACCGCGCGCCTCGTCATAACCGCCTGGCTGCGCGGGCGGCGCATCGAGCGCGTCGGTGCCGTAAAAGGCATCATACAGGCTTCCCCAGCGCGCATTGGCGGCATTCAGCAGGAACCGCGCATTGAGGATCGGCACGACCAATTGCGGGCCAGCCATTGTGGCGATTTCGGGATCGACGTTCTGCGTGCCGATCGTGAAATCGCCCGGTTCCGGCACGAGGTAGCCGATGCTTGTGAGGAACGCCCTGTAAGCCTCTGCATCATGAGGCTTTCCGGCGCGCTCGACATGCCATGCATCGATCGCAGCCTGCAATTCCTCGCGCTTGGCCAGCAGCGCCCGGTTGCGCGGGGCGAAGTCGGCCAGCAGCGCGGCAAATCCCTGCCAGAACGCGTCCGCATCGCGGCCCAGCGGCTTCAGCACCTCGGCTTCAAGGAAGCTCGCCAAGCGGGAATCGATGGCGAGTCCGGCGCGGGTGGTCATGTCAGTCATTGGCGTCCTCTTGGATCTGGCTGGGGGCAAGTCCTGGGGAGGAGAGAACGGGGCGCGCTATGGCGCAGAGGGCAGTGCATTGCAACGGTCTGCCAGCCCGCAACGGGTTGGACTGGCGCGTCGGGGCGGCTAGAGGTTGGCGGATGACCATGACCAAGCTTTCTGCCTTCGATACGCCCGCCATGCTGGAACAGGTGCAGGCGTGGAGCGCGATCAATACCGGCACCGGCAACCTTGCAGGTCTGGCCGCGCAGGCCGCCGCACTCGCCGAAGCCTTCGCCACCCTGCCCGGCACGATCGAACTGGTCGACCCGGCTCCCGTTACCGCGATTGCCGCCGATGGCACCGCCTTCGACAAGCCGCACGGCCAGCACCTGATCGTGCGCGTGCGCCCGCAGGCCAACCGCCGTATCCTGCTGACCGGACATATGGACACGGTATTTCCCGCCGATCATGCGTTTCAATCCCGGCGCTGGCTGGACGACGACACGCTGAACGGGCCGGGCGTGGCCGACATGAAGGGCGGGATTGCCGTGATGCTGCACGCGCTGCTGGCGTTCGAGCAGACCGCCAGCGCCTCGGCCTTGGGCTATGACGTGCTGATCAATGCGGACGAAGAGACCGGGTCGCTTGCCAGCGCTGCGCTGATCGCGAAGATGGCGGCCGGCAAGCTCGCCGCGCTGACCTATGAACCCGCCGCCCTGCCCGATGGCACGCTGGCGCATGAGCGCGGGGGGACGGGCAACTATTCGATCACTTTCACCGGCAAGTCCGCCCATGCCGGTCGCAACCCGCATGAGGGGCGCAATGCTATCGTCGCAGCCGCCGATCTCATCCTGCGGCTGAAGGCGATGGAGAGCGATGATATCACCATCAACCCCGCCAAACTCGAAGGCGGCGCGGCCAATAACGTGGTGCCCGATCATGCCGTGCTGCGGTTCAACATCCGCCCGAAATCGACTGGCGCGATGCAAACCTTCGATTGTGACCTCAAAGCCTTGCTGCTCGATATTGAGGCTGCGCACGAAGTCGCCACGCATCGCCACGGCGGGGTCACGCGCCCGCCCAAGGCCGTCGATCCTGCGGCACAGCGCCTGTTCGATCTGGTGCGTAACTGCGGCGCCGAACTGGGACAGGACATCCGCTGGCAATCCACCGGCGGCGTGTGCGACGGCAACAACATCGCCGCCTGCGGAGTGCCGGTGGTCGACACCATGGGCGTGCGCGGCGGCGCGATCCATTCCCCGCAAGAATTTCTGATCGTCCCCAGCCTTGCCGAGCGGGCAGCCCTGTCCGCCCGCGTGATCGAGCGCCTGTCGCAAGGCGCCTTGGCCGAGGGCTCCGTTACCGAAGGAACACCTGCATGAGTTTCCGCCTGCGCGCCGCGCGCGTTTCCGATCTTGAAGCGCTGTACGAAATGGCCAAGCTGACTGGCGGCGGCTTCACCAATCTGCCGCCTGATCGCACGGCACTGCGGACCAAGCTGGAACGCGCCGAGGGGTCGTTTGCCCGCGATTCGGATACGCTTTCGGATGAACTTTTCGTGCTGGTGCTGGAAAACGTGCGCACCGGCGCAGTGCGCGGCACCTGCCAGTTGATGACGCAGGTCGGCCAGCGCTGGCCGTTCTATTCCTATCGCCTCAACACGCTGACCCAGTATTCGCAGGAATTGGACCGCACCGTGCGCGCCGAACTGCTCAGCCTTGTCACCGATCTCGAAGGATCGAGCGAGGTGGGCGGGCTGTTCCTTCACCCCAATGAACGCGCCGGCGGACTTGGCCTGCTGCTCGCCCGGTCGCGCTATATGTTCGTGGCGATGCACCGCCGCCGTTTCGCCGAACGCATTCTGGCAGAGCTGCGCGGGATCATCGACGAACGCGGCGGATCGCCCTTCTGGGAAGGGGTCGCGGGCCGGTTCTTCGGGATGAGCTTTCAGGACGCGGACTATTTCAACGCGATCAACGGCAACCAGTTCATCGCCGACCTGATGCCCAAACACCCGGTCTATATCGCCATGCTGGATGACGACGCACGCAGCGTCATCGGCGTGCCCCACCCCACCGGGCGCGCGGCGATGCGGATGCTGGAGAACGAAGGTTTCCGCCACGATGGTTACGTCGACATATTCGATGGCGGGCCGACGATGGTGGCGCATACCGATCTGGTGACCAGCGTGAAGAACAGCACGAGCGCAACCGTAACCGACCTGACGCTGACCGAAGGCGAGCGGGCGATACTCGCCACCGGCCGGCTCGACACCTTCCGCGCCTGTTTCGGCGCGCGGGCGCTGGACGCGGACGGCGGGATCGCGATCGATTCGGCCAGCGCCGATCTGCTCGACGTGTGCGAAGGCGACGAAGTGTGGAGCGTGGCGCGATGAGCCTGACCGAGATCAATTTCGACGGGATCGTCGGCCCCAGTCACAATTACGCCGGACTGAGCCTCGGCAATATCGCCAGCGCCAGCCATGCGGGCGATCCCTCCTATCCGCGGGCCGCGGCCTTGCAGGGAGTGGCCAAGATGCGCGGCAATCTGGCGCGGCTGGGGGTGCAGGGATATCTTTTGCCCCTGCCCCGCCCCAACACCGCTTTGCAGTCTGCGCTGGCGCTCGACGGCAGCGAGCCGCCGCAATTGCGCGCTGCGCCGTGGTCGGCATCGAGCATGTGGACTGCCAACGCTGCTACCGTCTCGCCTGCGCCCGACACCGCCGACGGGCGCTGCCATCTGACGCCTGCGAACCTCGTCACCATGCTGCACCGCGCGCAGGAATGGCCCGATACCAAACGTCAGCTGGACACCGCGTTCGGCGATACCCGCCATTTTGCGATCCACGATGCCGTCCCGCCGAGTTTCGGCGATGAAGGCGCCGCCAATCACATGCGGCTGTGCGACAGCCACGATGCGCCCGGCGTCGAAGTGTTCGTTTACGGCAAGACCGGCGGGCGCTTCCCTGCACGCCAGCACGAACAGGCCAGCCGCCTTGTCGCGCGCGCGCACGGCCTTGATCCCGCACGCACTGTCTTCATCGAACAGAATGGCGCAGCGATCGAAGCCGGCGCGTTTCACAATGACGTCGTCGCGGTGGCGAACGGCCGGGTGCTGTTCACTCACGCCGAAGCCTTCGCTGACCAGCAGGGAGCATACGAAGCGATCCGCGCCGCCTTCCCCGCGCTGGAAGTGGTCGAGGTGCCCGCCAGCGCCGTGACGCTGAAAGAGGCGATCCGCACCTATCTGTTCAACGCGCAACTGGTCACGTTGCCGGATGGGACAATGGCGCTGATCGTGCCCGAGGAATGCCGCGAAAGCCCGAGCGTATGGGGCTGGGCGCAAGCGATGCTGGCAGGGAACGGCCCGATCCGGCAGGTGATCCCGGTCGACGTGCGCCAGTCGATGGCCAATGGCGGCGGTCCTGCCTGCCTGCGGCTGCGGGTGGTATGCGATCCGGCGACGGTCGACCCGCGCTTCCTGCTCGACGCAGCCAAAGCCGACCTGATCGAACGCACCATCGCCGAACATTGGCCGGAGCAGATCGATCCGGTCGATGTCGGCACACAATCGCTCGCGTCGAGCGTGATTGCCGCACGTCTTGCCCTGCTCGATGCGCTCGATCTGGCACAGCTTGGTTAACGCGTTTGCGCGATCGCGCGGGATCGGTTTAGGGTTACGACATTGTTAAATCGGTGCCGCGAGATGGTGCCGAGTCTGCCCCCGGGAGAGCCAATGCTCCGAAAGATCGCCAGGCTGTTCGTGATCAAAACGCGATTCGAAGCGTTTCTGATCATCTATGCTCTTGCGCTCGGTTCCACCGCGCGCGGCTCTGCCTATCTGGAGCAATTCCCCGGCTTTGGCGGACAATTGCTGTTCCTCGCCACCACCGGCGCGGTTTTTCTGGCAGGCGCGAAAATGCTCGATTGCATCCGACTGGAAAAGGAAGTGGCGCAATTGCGCGCGCAGGCTGGCGAACGGCCCGATTGATCGCTAACGCCCGCCGCGCTCCGGCTCGGCCAGCCCCGCAAGCGGCCCGTCGAAGATCGGGTTTCCATCGCCATCATAGCGCGGCAGCAACGCCAGATCGTCCGCATTGCGGAGCATCAGGGTCAATTGCTTGTTCTTCCGGTCACGCCGGGCCCCTGCGAAGCCGACATCGAGCCGGGGCATGCCCCGAACCACGATCCGGCGATTGCGGAACGCGGCCCTGAGAGTGGCGAGTGACGGCTTCACGAATTTGCGATCCCGGTCGCCTTCGACGATGATGCCGCTGGTCTTGCCGGTGCGCGCGCCCGGCCCTTCTGAAACCTGCGGCAGATTGAGCAGGTCGAACAGGGTCTGCTCGTCCATCTCGATGCTGATATTGTTGCGATCGGATATGCGACTCTGGTCCAGCTGCGGCATCCCGAAATCGAACTCGGACATATCGTAAAGGTTGGGGGTCTGCTGCAGCAGGATGTATTTGTCACCGCGCTTCGTAACGTCGGCGATGTCGAGGATAGCCGCGATTTCGCGCTCCTCACCGGGGCGCAGCTTGCGGGCGGTGCGCAGCAATTGCCTAGGCTGAAGGCACCCGTCGTCGCAGATGACGCGCATCCGTGCGAGGTAGGATTCGCGGGTTTCCTGAGAGGCAGCGGGGAGCGGCAGGGCGAACGCCCCGGCCAAGCCGCACAGTATGACGATTGAAACGCGACGCAAGGCGACCTCCTGCGTACAAAACCAAGGTGGGGGATTCTGTTGCTAGGCTCCCCCGGGCCCCCGGTATCCGATTCTGTTGCCCGGCTCGGTCCAGCCGCGCTTTTTAGCCTAATAATATCAGGGCGTTAGCCCATCAATTACGCAGCGATTGCGAGTGCTTCGTTATCGTTGGCACTTATGGTTTGTGAGCCTTATGCGGGTTACTCAGCCCGGGCAAAAACTACGCTTTTCAACACACGTCGATCCTGGTTCGGCCCCATCAGGAGTTGCGGTTGCCATTGTCATGGGCCGCCGCTTCTGGTGGAGCCGCCGGGTACTGCCCCCGGGTCCGTTGCATCTATTATACGCAGCCATTTATCGCCATATCCGGTCGAAACCGGCTCGACTGATATAGCGCGCCAAACCTGAATGTGAAGTGGATGAAAGCGCAAACGGCAGCAGCGCCGCCGCAAGGCCGACTGGCCGCCCGCAGCGATACGACCTTCAGGTCGCGTGAGCGAGGATATCGCAGCCCGGAGGGACTGCGCTATTTTCGCAATGCGTCCCTGATCTCGGTCAGCAGCTCCACCTCGGTCGGGCCGACCGGGCCGGGGACGGCTTCCTCCTCCTGCTTTGCGAACTGCGCGGTGATTTTGGTGGCGTAGCGAACCAGCAGGAAAATGATGGCCGCAAGGATCACGAAGTTGATCACGACCGAGACAAACGCCCCCAGCCCCAGCACATTGGCCCCGGCCTCGCGCGCGGCGGCGAGCGGCGTGCCCGGCGCAACCTCTCCTGCGAGCACGATGTAGCGATCGGAAAAGTCGATATTGCCGAAGATCGCGCCGACCACCGGCATGATGATCTCGTCGGTCAGCGATTTCACGATCCCCGAAAACGCGCCCCCGATGATGACGGCAACCGCCAGTTCCATGACATTGCCCTTGGCAATGAAAGCCTTGAATTCCGACAGCATGTTGATCCCCTTTTGCCCGCTATTTACCCCCTTCTGGCACTCTCGCACCAACCTGCCAAGCCATGCGATTTTGTCCTCCACCGCTTGAACCGGCAGGGGGGTGTGCTATATCGACAATACAGGAACTTGCTGCGCCGCCCATGACCGGGTGCGCGCGCCTTCAGGAGGGATCGATTGATGACGTTCACCACCATGCTGCGCGGTGCATTTGCCGCTGTCGCCGCGCTGAGCCTTGCGGCCTGCGGGATCAACTCGGTGCCGACGGCCGAGGAACAGGCCAAGGCCAAGTGGGCCGATGTCGAGGCGCAGTTCCAGCGCCGCGCCAACCTGATTCCCAATCTCGCCGAAGTCGCGCGCGGCGCAGCCGAAAGCGAACGCGGCATTCTGACCGAAGTGACCGAGGCCCGCGCCCGCGCCACCAGCGTCAATGTCAGCGCCGATAACCTGGACGATCCGGCTGCGATGGAGCAATTCGCTGCGGCGCAGGGCCAGTTGAGCCAAGGCATCGGGCGTCTGCTCGCCAGCTTCGAAGCCTATCCGCAGATCCAGTCGAACCAGAACTTCATCGCGCTGCAAAGCCAGCTCGAAGGCACGGAAAACCGCATTGCTGTCGCCATTCGCGATTATAACGAGGCGGTGCGCCAGTATAACACCACGATCCGCACCTTCCCTGATATCATCGGCGCAACGGTCGTCCACGGTGCCGAGCCGCTGGTGCCCTATGCCGCCGTAACCGAAGGCGCCGAAACCGCGCCCACGCTCGACATGACGAGCAACTGATCGGCGTGCTTCGCCATCTGCTCATGATGCTCGCGGTGGCGGGGGCGATGTTTGCGTCCCCGCTGGCCGCGCAGCCCGAGTTTCCCGAACTAACCGGGCGCGTGGTCGATAATGCCGACATTCTCTCGCCCGAGGAAGAAGCGGCGTTGACCGCCAAGCTGGAGGCGCTGGAGACCCAGTCGCAGCGGCAGTTGGTGGTCGCCACGATCCCCGATCTGCAGGGCTATGACATTGCCGATTACGGCTATCAGCTGGGCCGCGCATGGGGCCTTGGCGATGAGACCCGCAATGACGGCGCGCTGCTGCTGATTGCGCCCAATGATCGCAAGGTGCGGATCGAGGTCGGCTATGGGCTGGAAGGCTATCTCACCGATGCGTTGTCATCGCTGATCATCCAGAACCAGATCCTGCCCGCCTTCCGCGAGGGCGATTTTCCCGGCGGGATCGCGGCCGGAACCGACGCGATCATTACCCAGCTGCAATTGCCGCCCGAAGAAGCCGCGCAGGTCACCGCTGCGGCGAGCGAGGCGCGGCAGAGCGACGGTGGATTCCCCATCGGCGTGCTGATCTGGCTCGCTTTCATGTTCTTCTTTTTCGTCCTGCCGATCATGCGTTCCAAACGGCGGCGGAAATACCGCTCGAAGGGCGATGGCCCTTGGGGCAGCCGGGGCGAATCGCGCGGGCGGGGCGTTGGCGATACCGCGCGCGACATCATCCTGTGGGAAGTGGGCAGCGCAATCCTGCGCGGCGCGATGTCCGGCGGTGACAGCGACGGCTGGGGCGGCGGCGGCGGTTTCGGCGGGGGCGGCGGCTTTTCGGGCGG
>NZ_JAMWYX010000005.1 GCF_024305245.1 Erythrobacter sp. | reverse complement strand
GCTTGTCGATTTCGGGTCGCGCGACACCATCAATTTCTACGCCGGAGGCGGCGCAGAACGACCGAAATTGTAAGTCAGCGTCGCCAAAGCCGAATGCGTTCGCAAATCCGCGTCGAAGTCACTGCCATCGGCGGCCCGCAGGCCGAGGTTTTCCACGTTGAAAAAGCGGTATTTGACCCCGAGATCCAGATCCCGCGTCACCGGGAAGCGCAAGCCTGCGATCAATTGCCAGGAAAAGCCGCTGTCATTGTCGTCGTTGAAGAGTTGCTCCGGGTTGGCGTCGCCCTCCAGATCGAATTCGGAGTCGATGTCGACCCAGCTATAGCCCGCGCCGCCTCCGGCGTAGAAATTGATGGTGTCGCGCGACCCGAAATCGACAAGCGCGTTCGCCATCAGGCTTTTCACGGTGAGATCGCCGTCGAGTTCACGCTCACTGTCGATCACGCCGGGCGTGGTTGGATCGAGATCGATCCCGCCGTTGGGCGCGCTGATGCTGTCGACGCCGATCCGCTTGTAGGCGCCTTCGCCTTCCAGCCGGAACCGGCCGAAGTCGTAACCCACGATCGCGCCGGCTTCCCAGCCGGTATCGGTATCCAGCGCGATGAGATCCTCGTCGGTATCCTCATCTTCGAAGATATCGATGCTGTCGTCGATCTCGTCGGCCCAGACCGCTCCTCCTTCGATACCTGCGTAGGGGCCGGTATCCTGTGCAAGTGCCGGCGTGGCCAGCATCGAGGATGCAAGTGCCCATCCGAAAATGGTGGTGCGCATACATCTATCTCCTTCGGTGTTTCTCTAACATTTGCGACCGAAATCTACCGAACCTGATCGGCAGCCCTCAGACGTGGCCGAGCGTATCGACCGTCAGCAGATGAACCTTTGCGCCCCGATGAGACTAAAACATAACATAGTGTTCTCGCGAGCCATCCTGATCGAGACACGGAGCGCCGCACCGCCGGCCGTCCGGCATATCTATGTTGGTATTGTATTTTATGACGCGGTCGGCTTCTATCGGCCGCCAGCCCGCTTGCTGGCCCGGCGGGATGGTCAGTACAGTTTCTTCATGTCCATCAGGACATGCCATGCCATCCAGCGGGCCGGGGTCTTGAAGATCATCTGATCGATGATCGCGGTCGCTGACAGCACGGCTTCTCCGACGGCAGTGTCGCGCATCGGAACCGACAAGATCGTCGTGAGCCCGTAAAACTGCAGCTTGCCGAGATCGAAATACCGGCCCGCCAGTTTGAAATCCTGGCGCAGCAGGGGATGTTCGTCGGGCGTGCGTGCCTGGGGGGTCATGTCGCGATAGCGGTTCAGGATCGGATTATGTCCGAGAGGCTCCCAGAAAATGGCCACACCGCCCGGTCGAAGCACGCGGGCGATGTTCCGGAATGCCAGTTCGAGATCGAGATGATGGATGATACCGCGCCCGAAAACCACATCGAAGGATGCGCTGTCGAAGGTCATGTCTTCGGCGTTCATGACCTGATAGTCGGTATTGACGAGGCCAGCTTCTTCGGCGGCCTTTTGCGCGTCCTGAATGGCCACGTCGGAGATATCGATGCCCGTCAGTGAGCGGGCTTGCCGTGCAACACGGATGCCCTGGATGGCAGATCCGCACCCGTATTCCAGAACGTCCGCGTTCCTGCTTGCGCCGAGCACCTTGTCGTCGAAGTTTTTCGAGCCGTGCTTGATGCTCGCGTAATATTTCCCCTGAGCGTCGCGCACCTCTTCGGTGAACCGGTTATTGTGGAAGATCCGCTCATTCTCGATCCTTGAATGCTGCATGATAATTCTCCGGTAAAATTCTCCTCAGGCGGCTGTATTGTCCTGCTGACGCAGTTCGTGGCACGGCATGCTGTCTGCGGCGCTTGGCGAATAGGCGATGCAGGTGAAATCGGCTGTGGTCGGCATGGCGTCCGGCTCGACTTTGCCGGACCATTCGCTCAGGGTTTCACTTCCCCAAAGGTTGATCATCAGCTTCTTGGCGAGGTTCGGGAGCGGCAACTTGTCGCCGGTGACCCTGTGGATCGGGCGACCGTCCAAATACCATTCGATGTAACCCGGCTGCCAGTCGAAACCATAGGTGTGGTATTCGGCAGTGGCATCGAAATCGAGCGGGATGGCAGTCGAAATCTTATCGTCGCCGAAGAAATAGGTCAGCAGCACTTCGCGCGGCTTCGCGCCGAGCACTTCGACGTCGATCTCGTTCCACGGTTGGCCGAATGGCGGCCCTGTGTAGGTGAAGAAGCCGGTAATGACCCCGCTGCCGGGTGCTGCGCGCATGGTCGTTTCGAAATAGCCGTGTCCGTATTTCGCCTTCGACTGGACTTCGCCCGATGAGTAGCGGTGCTTTTTGACGATCCCGGGTGCCAGAGTAAGGGTCAGGCCCTTGTCGAACCGGGCTTGGGACGCCTGCCAGTCATTGACCATGTATGGGCCGTTCGCCCAGCCATCGGACACCGCCCATAATTCACGGTCCAGCGCGGACAGGGTGTCGACGAAAGGTTTGCCGCCAGCGATCCGGGGGGCGGGGGGTTGTGACTGGCCTGAACCCGCCGTGGCCATCACCAGCGCCGATGGAACTGCAACCGCCGTCATCAGCGCCGTTGTCAGCAGGGCGAGCCCGGTTGTTCGTGTGCCCGTCAAATCCGCCTCCGCCTGCAAACGCGTGCGTTGCTCAGTGCATCAGCGTGGGTTTAGGCACAGCACGCGAGCGGCAAAATAGCGCAAGTTAGGCTCGGACGGGTTCGGCTTACAGGAACAGCTCGGCGGTGGCGTCGATGATCGCGCGCATATCAAGGCGGTAGGTGCGGTAAAGGTCGGGCAGGTCGCCGGTCTGGCCGAAGCGGTCGGTGCCGAGCGGACTGACCCGCTGCCCGCGCACTCCGCCAAGCCACGACAACGCGGAAGGCGAGCCGTCGAGCACGGTGACTAGGCCTGCGCCGGGAGCAAGCGCACCGAGCAGGGTTTCGATGTGCGACGCGCTGCGCTCTGCCCCGGTCCAGCGCGCGGCGCGCGCCGCCGACCAGTCGCGGTGCAAGCGGTCGGGTGACGTCACGGCGAGCAGGCCCAAGCCGGGCAGATCGTCCTGCAACGCCTCCCACGCGGCCAGCGCTTCGGGCGCGACCGCGCCGCAATAGGCGATGGCGGCAGTGGCTCCGGGCGCGGGTTCGCGCAGCCAATAGGCTCCGGCCAACGCGCCTGCTTCCCAGACATTGTCGGCGCGGGTCTGCTGCTCGATCTGGCGGGTAGTGAGGCGCAGATAGACCGAGCTGCCGCCGTCGGCCTGCATATGCTTGAACGCGAAAGCCATCAGCAAGGCGACCTCGTCGGCAAATGCAGGCTCGAAGCTTTCCAGCCCCGGCTGTCCCATCCCGATCAGCGGGGTGTTGATCGACTGGTGCGCTCCGCCTTCGCCCGCCAGCGTGATGCCCGAGGGCGTACCGACCAGCAGGAACCGCGCATCCTGATAGCAGCCGTAATTGAGCGCATCGAGCCCGCGCGCGATGAACGGATCATAGACCGTCCCCACCGGCAGCAACCGCGTACCGAAATGCGGTGCGGCAAGGCCGAGAGAGGCGAGCAGCAGGAAGAAATTGTGTTCGGCAATGCCCAGTTCGATATGCTGGCCCGCGCCGTGCGCCGCCCATTTCTGCGCCGAAGGAATACGCGCTGTCTGGAACACATCGGCCAGTTCCTGCCGCCGGAACAGCCCGCGCTGGTTGACGAAGGCGCCCAAATTGGTGGTCTGGGTGACGTCGGGCGCTGTGGTCACGATCCGGTCGGCCAGTTGCTCGTCCGATTTGGCGAGATCGAACAGCACCCGCCCGAACGCAGCCTGCGTCGATTGCACCGCGCCTTCGGGCACCGGCAGGCGGGCGGGGACGGGCACCGCAGGTGCACTGTGTTCCGCCGCCTTGCGCGCGATCGGGCTTTTCCGAACGAACGCATCGAGGCTGGCGGCGAGATTATCGCCGAGGCCCGCCCACTTGTCCCACTCCTGCCCCGGCGCAATGCCCAGATCGTCGCGCAGGCCCTCGATCTGGGACGTGTTCATCATCCCCGAATGGTTGTCCTTGTGCCCCGCCAGCGGCAGGCCGTAGCCTTTCACGGTATAGGCGATGAACAAGGTCGGCTGGTCGTCGGTAATGCTGTCGAAGGCGTCGATCAGCGTTTCGAGGCAATGGCCGCCCAGATTGGTCATCAACCGGGCGAGCGCGGCATCATCATGGGCAGCGAGCAGTTCCGGCACATCGGGCACTTCGCCCAGATCGCGCATCAGCCGCTCGCGCCATGCCGCACCGCCGAGATAGGTCAGCACCGCGAAATCGGCATTGGGGCAGTTCTCGATCCAGTCTTCCAGCGCGGCGCCGCCCGGCTGCCTGAACGCCTCGCGCTGGAGCGCCCCGTGCTTCAGCGTCACCACCCGCCAACCACAGGTCTCGAAGATATCGTCGAACCGCCGGAACATCCGGTCGGCGGTGGTCGCGTCGAGGCTCTGGCGGTTATAGTCGACGATCCACCAGCAATTCCTGAGGTCGTGTTTGTAGCCTTCGATCAGGCATTCGTAGATATTGCCTTCGTCCAGTTCGGCATCGCCCATCAGCGCGATCATCCGGCCTGCATCGGCCTCAGCCCGCTGGCCGTGGGCGATCAGATAATCCTGCACGAGGCTGCTGAACGCCGTCACCGCCACCCCCAACCCGACCGAGCCGGTGGAGAAATCGACCGGGATCGTGTCCTTGGTGCGGCTGGGATAGGATTGCACGCCGCCAAGCCCGCGAAACCGCTCCAGCTTTTCGCGGGTCTGCTCGTCCAGCAGGTAATGGATCGCGTGCAGCACCGGCCCGGCATGCGGCTTGACCGCCACCTTGTCCTGCGGACGCAGCGCGTGGAAATAAAGCGCGGTCATGATCGCGGTGATCGAGGCGCAGGAGGCCTGATGCCCGCCGACCTTCAACCCGTCGCGCTTCTCACGCAGGTTATTGGCGTTGTGGACGGTCCAAGACGACAGCCAGCGGAGCCGCTGCTCGATCTGCGTGAGCAGCGCAACCACTTCTTCGCGCGGGGCGGGATCGTTGGCCAGGTCAGTGGAGGGGGCGTTCATCGCGATGGGCGATTAGGTAGTCCGCAACCTCAGGGCAAGTGCGGAGTCAGAACGACTGGCTGACCCGGATGTTGATGCGCGGCGAATTGTCGTCGGTATCGTAGCGCGGCTCGGTCAGCGGTACGGCGACTTCGAGATCGAAATCGAGGCTGCGATTGATATCCGTCCGCAACCCCGCCCCGCTGGACGCGAGCGTGCCGCTGCCACGGCCATCGCCGAGGTTTGTCACCGTGCCGCCATCGGCAAAGGCATAGAGCTGCAGGCGCTCGACTGCACCCAGCGCGTCTGGCCAGTCGTAACGCAGTTCCCCAACCCCGGCGATGCCCTGATCGCCGATGCGTTGCGCAAAATCATAGCCGCGCAGGAAGCTGTTGCCGCCCAGCGCGAAGTTCTCGCCGATCAGCAGCGGATCGGCCGAAAGCTGGCCGGTCGCCTCCAGCGACAGGCTCAATCGCGCAGCCAGACCGCGCCGCCAGTTCAGCCACCACGACAGGGTGGTAAAACCCGGAGGTGCATCGCTGCGCGAGGCCAGCGGATCGCCAAGCGCGGTTGCGCCGAGGATGTCCAAACCCTGGCTGACGGTAGCGCGACCTTGCAATGTGCCGCCCGCCAATGGTCCGA
Organism: Erythrobacter sp.; assembly: GCF_024305245.1. Lineage (GTDB taxonomy): Bacteria > Pseudomonadota > Alphaproteobacteria > Sphingomonadales > Sphingomonadaceae > Erythrobacter. Next base: position 254,251 of record NZ_JAMWYX010000005.1, on the reverse strand, counting down.
AACCGTAGAAACCGAGGCGCGCCAGAGCTATCCGGTCATGCCGGGCGAGCGACCCCAAACTGTCCTGCTGCAAATCCTGCAGTTCCGCGCTCGCCTCCAGCCACAAGCTGCCGCGCTGGCTACGCAGCAGCGGGTGGCGCATCCGCAACCCGCCGCGCCATGATGTGCCCAGCAGTTCGCGCGCGGCAAGATAGGCGCCGGGCTCTGTTCGCGAATAGGAACCGAACGCGCCCACGCTGGTGCCACTGTCATTCACGACCATGCTGTAGCGCGCGCTGAAGAACGCCAGTTCTTCGGGATCGAGCGGGGTGGCGGAGAAACTGAGGTCGACCCGGTCATAGGGGGAGATCAACCCGTTTGCATCGAGGTTGATCCGCGCCCGCACCGGGCCGACGGGTTTCGTTCCATCGCTGGCGACCAGCGCCGATCCGGCGAAATCTTCGCGGCGGGCATCGACCACCAGAACACGGCGGTCACCGTCACGTTCGAACCTCGTATCGCGGATCCAGACGCCGGGAAGATCATCGGCCAGCAGGACTTCACGTTGCAGGGCAGCCAGCGTGAGCGGCTGATGATCGAGCAGCCGCCGCAACTGCTTGCGGATCGCCGGATCATCGGAGCCTTCGATGCGGATATCGTCGAGGCCGCCTTCATCGACCGTAATGCGGAGCACCCCGCCCACCAGCGCCTGTTGCGCAATCCATGCCGTGGCGAGGATGTAGCCGCGCTCGCGGGCATGATTGGCCACGGCATCGGCAAGGCTGCGCAGTTCGGCATGGTCCAGTCTGCGGCCGGCGTAAGGTTCGATCACGGGCGCGAAATCGGCCCGGTCGAGCGCCACAAGTCCGTCGATGACGATGGCCCCCACAGCCGCACCATCCGTCATGACGGTGTTTGCAGGCGTGTCGAGAACCGGCTGAGTCGCGATTCGTACCGATTCTTCGGGCTGGGCCGCGGGACGTTCGCGTTCGATCTGCTGGAACGGGTCGGTACGGTCGAGCGCATCCTGAGCCGCCAGACTATGCCCGGCGAGCAATACGGCACCCGATGTCGCGACATTAACCCACTTCAAGACTTGAAACTCCGCCTGGACCGCTGAAGGCCATAAGTTCCAAAGGTTAATCAAAGGCTCCCTTAAGTTATTCTTCACCAATTCCTTAAATCCATCTGGAAGAGAACCGGCTGTATCGGGCATCCATGGAAAACCTATTTCATCACCTGTCGCGCATTGTTTTGCCGATGCTGCTGATACTGTTCAGCGGTGCGCCTGCGTTTGCGCAGGACGGGACATGGACCATCTCGGAAACCAAGGGCAGCGTGCGGGTCATCGACAGCAGCGGCGAACGTGCAGCTTCGACCGGACAGGCTCTGACGCCCGGCGCGACCGTGCGAACGCAGGCGCGTGCGTCTGCAGTGCTGGTGCGCGGAAGCGAATTCGTTACTTTGCGGCAGAACACCCAGATTCGTATTCCCGAGGCCGCACGCAGCCGCTCGATCATTCAGGTGCTGCAGGACTATGGCAGCGCGCTGTTCAATATCGGCAAGAAGGCCGATCCGCATTTCGGAGTGGAAACACCCTATCTCGCGGCGGTGGTCAAAGGCACCACCTTCATCATCGCAGTCGGAGAGGACGCCGCGACTTTGCAGGTGACCGAAGGCGCGGTCGAGGCGTCTACCCTCGACGGCGGTGCCCGCGAACTGGTGCTGCCGGGCGCAGTGGCGATGGTGGCGGCAGCCGATTCCATGCGGCTGGTGATCGAGGCCGACGGCCGCCGGGTGATTGATTCTCCGGCCCGACCGGCTGGCGGACCGGCAGCTCCCGCGCCTGCTATGGGCGGATCTGCCGAAGCGGGCGAGCGCAGCGGAGCCTCTGGTTCGCGACCTGCCGCCGCACAAGATCGTGGCTCGCGCCGGATCGATACCGTGATCGCCAGCAGTCCTGGCGACCTGAGAGGCTATTCGAGCGGCTTCGTCTCCGGCGAGATTACTGCCGTCGCGGCGGTGATCGTCGCCGACAATACCGCGCGCGGCGCGGCACCGCCTTTCAGTACAGCTGGCGGGATTGCCGAGGATGGTACTGCCTGCTTCCAGGGGGCCTGCACGCCTCCAGGCAACGGCAATAGCGGCGGCGACAGCACCGGCGGTGAAGGTAACGGCGGCGGCAATGGCGGTGGCAGCGGCGACGCCAATGGCGGTGGCGGTGAAGGAAACGGCGACGCCAATGGCGGCAGTAACGGCAATGGCGGTGAAGGCAGCGGCAACGAAGGCGGCGGCAACGAAGGCGGCAGCGATAACGGCAACGGCAATGGCGGCGAAGGCGGCAGCGATAACGGCAACGGCAACGGCAACGGCAACGGCGGCGAAGGCAACGGTGGCCAAGGCAACGGTGGCGGCGGCGATGCCAACGGCAACGGCAACGACGGCGGCAACGGCAATGGCGGCAACGGCAATGGCGGCGACGGCGGCGACGACGGCAACGTGAATGGTGGTGGCAACGGCGGCAACGACGACGGCAACGACGACGACCGCGGTGGCGGCGACAATGGCAATGGCGACGAAGACCGCGATGACGGCGATGACGGCGACGACGGCGATGACGACCGCGACGACGACCGCGACGACGGCGATGACGACCGCGACGACGACGGCGATGACGGCGATGACGACCGCGACGACGGCGATGACGACCGCGATGACGGCGACGATGATCGTGACGACGGCGATAATGACGGCGATGACGACCGCGACGATGGCGATAACGGCAACGGTAATGGCGGCGGCGATGATGACGGTGGTGACAACAGCACCGGAACCGGAAATCGTGGCGGCCTGGTACCCGGCTCCGGCATCGGCAGCATCGACGGTGGCGCCGGACAGAACGCTGGCGCGCTGAATCCCGGCGCGGCCTCCGACATGGCCATTGATCCCGCATACAGCGATCTCGGCAACCGGCTTGATCGCGTACCCGCCAGCACAAACCGGTCGCATGCCGAACTCCGCTAGGCACCGGCGCCTGATGAGCCGGCGGCGCTCCTTCATCCCGAATTTCGTCGACTCGTTCTGGCTGCGGATTGCCGGAATGCTGGCGCTCGCCGTGGTGGTCGGGCTCGCCGCTGCGACAGGCGCGTTCAAGCCGGCCGACCTGTGGCTGGAGGAACGGGGCTTTGCCCTCACTGAACGGTCTGCCAGCGGGCAGGTGCATGTCGTGGAGATGGATGCCGCCAGCATGGCTGCAATCCGGCGCTGGCCGTGGACGCGCGATCACTATGCGCAACTGGTCGCGCAGCTCGATGCTGCGGGCGTCCGCTCGATCAGCTTCGACGTCGATTTTTCAAGCAGCTCGAACCCTGCGGATGATGCCGCTTTCGCCGCGGCGATTGCGGCTGCCGATGCACCGGTCGCGCTGCCGACTTTCGCTCAGAATGCCGGTTTTCGCGATGGTCGACAGCTGGACGCGCTGCCCATTCCCGTATTGCGCGAACATGCCCATCTAGCTTCGGTGTCGATCATCCCCGATCCGGACGGCTTCGTGCGCCGCATGCCGCTCGGCACGAAAACCGGCGATCTTGCGCGCCCCTCGATCGCGGCCTTCGCCACAGGAAGCGCCGGGCGGGTCGGCGAAAGCTTCCCGATCGACTTCGCCATCGATCCTGCGACGATACCGCGCCACAGCTTCATCGCGGTCGAACGCGGCGAATTCGATCCGGCCGCGCTGAAGGGCAAGGACGTTATCGTCGGTGCCACGGCGATTGAGATGGGAGATCGCTACCCGGCGCCGCGTCATGGGGTCATTCACGGAGTGATCGTGCAAGCCTTCGCGGCCGAGACGCTGACGCAGGGAACGCCGGTCTATGGCGGGTGGTCAGGTCCATTGGCGCTGGCGGCGCTGTTGGCGCTGCTGGTGGTTTGGGCGGGCCGGCGCGGCGAGGTGGCTGCGCGGCTTGTGCTGGTCACGGCAGGATTGCTGGCGGGCTGGTTGGCCGCGCGGGTTTATGCAGGGTTGTGGTTCGAGATTACTCCGGCGCTTGCCCTTCCGGCGCTTGCCGCATTGCTGCGGGTGGTGTTCCTCACCCACCACCGGGCCGAGCGCGGGCGGCGGATCGATTCCGAAAGCGGCCTGCCCAACAAGCTTGCGCTCGACACACGGCTTCCCGAGACCGACACACGCCACTTCATCGCTGCCCAGATCGACGATTTCGACGGTCTGAAGCTGGCCGCGGGCAAGGAGAATCTGGGCGACCTGCTGCGGCGGCTGGTTGAGCGTCTGACGGTCGCAGGCTGTGCGGCAAGCATTTACCGGACCGACGATCGCACGCTTGTCTGGTCGTCGCCGCTGGAGCTTGAGGAAATCGAGCCGCTGCTGGCCGGGCTGAGGGCCGTGATGCGCAGCCCGTTCGAAGTCGCCGGACGCAGGCTCGGCGTATCATTGACCTTCGGCGTGGCGCCCGCCGATGTCCCCGAAGCTGCCGCCAATGCCGCCCATGCCGCCAGTCTCGCCAAGCGATCGGGCAAGCCCTGGCGGCTTTATGCCATAGGCGAGGGCGCAGCTGCGACCGAGCAATTCTCGCTCCTTGGCGAACTCGACGATGCGCTGCGCGAAGGGCACCTGACGGTGGTCTATCAGCCCAAGCTCAACCTCAAATCCGGGCAGATCGACGCGGTCGAGGCGCTGGTGCGCTGGAATCATCCGCAGCGCGGGATGCTCCCGCCCGACAGTTTCATTCCGCTGATCGAGGAAGCGGGCCGGATCGACGATCTCACCATCGGCGTGCTCGCGCGGGCATTGGAAGATATGCGCGCGTGGTGCGAACGCGGGCTGGTGATGCAGGTCGCGGTCAACATTTCGGCTGTGCTGCTGACTTCGGAAAGCTTCGCCAACCGGGTGCTTTCGCTTGTCTCGCGCTCCGAAGTGCCGACCCATCGCCTGACCTTCGAGGTCACCGAATCCGCCCAGTTCGAGAACACCGGAGAAGCCATCGCCATGCTCGAACGGTTCTGCGCCAGCGGTATCCGCATTTCGATGGACGATTACGGCACCGGACAATCGACGCTCAACTATCTCAAGCTGCTGCCGCTTTCGGAACTCAAGATCGACCGGATGTTCGTGCAGAACGCGCATCGCGACCGCGGCGATGCCATGCTCGTGCGATCCACCGTGCAACTGGCCCACGAACTCGGGCTCAAGGTGGTGGCCGAAGGGATCGAGGAGGCAGGCTGCCTATCGTTCCTGAAAGCGATCCAGTGCGACTATGCGCAAGGTTACCTCATCAGCCGGCCCGTTGCCGCTGACAAGCTGGCCGAAATCGTCGGAAAGTCACAAGCCCTCGCGGCCTGATCCGCTGGCCTGATCGCCGTCACCCGGCACGGCAGGTATTCAGCGCATTGCGTCCGTCTCCCGGAACGTTAATGCTGTACGCTTCCCGCCGCGTCCGATGAGGTGACCGTGAACCGCACTGCTTTATTCGCCAGCGCCATCGCCATGGCAGCGCTTCCCCAGACCTCGTTCGCGCAGGATGCCGAAGAAAGCTTCGGAGGGGCCAAGGGGGCAGACCTTTCGATCGCGGCGATCGAGCCCGACAATGGCGACATCACCATCGGCAGGGCCGGGGATTATCCGGCGGATATCGCCCGCTATCTGCTCGCATCGGGACCGGGCGCGGCGAATCTGTCGCCCGATGGCAAGACGATCGCGTTTGCGTGGGATATCACCGGCGAAAGCGAATTGTGGGTGATGCCCGCATCCGGTGGGCAGCCCCGGCAAGTTACCTTCAAAACAGGTGTTCGCGCACCGGTCTGGACGCCCGATGGCAGCCGACTGTTCTATTCCGCCGACAAAGACGGCAACGAGCAGCCCGGCTATTTCGCGATCACCGCCGATGGCGCGAGCGAAACCGAGGTTCTGCCTGCAGCACGCGGCGATTTCCGCATCTTCGGTGATTTCGCGGCCGATGGCAGCTTCGCCTATGCATCGACCGCGCGCGGCGCCGGGGTGTTCGATATCTACCGCGGCACGCTGAGCGGGGAGAGCGAACTGATCGTCCAGTCCGAACTCGGGCTTGCCGCGCGCTCGATCTCGCCCGACGGCAAATATGCGATCGTGACCGAGACTGTGGGCGAGGATGCCGATAATCTCTACCTGCTCGATCTGGCGACCAGATCGATGACCACGATCTCGAAACCGCCGGTCGAAAACCGCTCGGCGCACACGCTGGGCGGGTTCGCGTGGACGGCGGATTCCTCCGGTTTCTATTTCTCCACCAACCGCGACCGCGAATTCGGCACGCTTGCGTTCTACAGCATCGCCAAAGGCGCGTTCGAGCGGGTGTTCGATGCGACCAGCGACGTCGAGAATATCGAATTGTGCGGCAGCGGCGGGACATACCTTTACTGGAGCCAGAACGAGGACGGGTTTGACGCGCTGCGCGGCTGGCACACGCAGGACAAGCGCGCGATTGCAATGCCGCAATTGCCCGAAGGCAAATACCAGCTCGATTGCGAGGCTGACGGCCAGTTGATGGTGCGGGTCAATGGCTGGCAGACCCCGGGCGAAATCTGGTTGACCGACCCGGCCGCCGGCACCGCCACCAAGGTGTTCGCTGCCAATCTGGCGGGCCTCGATCCCGCGCGGCTCGTGCGCCCTGAAGTGGTGCGCTACGCCGCGCGCGACGGGGTGGAGTTGCAGGGGCTGCTCTATCTGCCCGAAGGCGCGGGCACGGGGGCGGACGCTCCGCCGGTGCTGTTCAGCGTCCACGGTGGGCCTTCGGGCCAGAGTGCGGCGAGCTTTTCCGCCGTGACGCAGTACCATGTCGCGCGCGGCGTGGCGGTGTTCCAGCCCAATGTGCGCGGCTCCACCGGGCTCGGGCGCACCTATTCCACGCTGGACGACCGCGAGAACCGGCTCGATTCGGTACGCGATCTGGTCGATCTCAAGCGCGCACTTGCCGCGGACGGGTTGATCGACGGCGACCGTGCGGCGGTGATGGGCGGCTCCTATGGCGGCTATGCGGTCAATGCCGTGCTGGCCGAGTATCCCGGAGAATTCGCGGCCGGGGTTTCGCTGTTCGGGGTGGCCGACTGGGTCACCGCGCTCGAAGTCGCCTCGCCTGCGCTGAAGGCAGCGGACAGGATCGAATATGGCGATATTACCGAGGCCAAGTGGCGCGAGTTCTACACGGTGAACTCGCCGATCCGCAAAGCCGACCGGATAACGGTGCCGGTGCTCTATTCGCACGGCGTGATGGACCCGCGCATCGACATCTACGAAACCGAAGTGATGGTGAAGACCTTGCGCGCCAATGGGGTGCCTGCGCCCTTCATCCGCATTCCCGATGAAGGCCACGGCTGGCGCAAGCTGTCGAACCAGCTGTTCTATTACCGCCAGCAGGCCGAATTCATCGAGCAGCAGCTGGGGCTTTCAGAGAAGAACTAAGATGTGATCGCGGCTGGAACCGGCTGCGCAGTCAAAAACGGGGGAATGATGATAATGACGCGCCGCATACGTTTGGGGGTGCTGTTGCTGGCCCTGTCCCTGCCGCTCGCCCCGGTGAATGCGCAGGTCGGCCCGCAGGAAATTGCTGCGCCCGCTGGCGAGACCGGATTGGTGCCGGTGCGCACCGATGCCGCCAAGGGCCGCATCCTGCTGACCCTGCCGCGTCCCGGTGAGGACGGCGTGGCGCTGCGGGTGCTGTACAGCACCGCGCTCAAAACCGGGCTCGGCTCCGCGCCGCTGGTGCTTGACCGGGGGCGTACGGGTAACACCCAGATGGTCGCTTTCCGGCGGATCGGCGGCAAGATCGCGGTGCAGTTCGAAAACCCGCGGTTCCGCGCCAGCTCCGGGGAGCCTGCGCAGCAGCAGGCAGTGGCGAGCGATTTCGGCATATCGACGGTGTGGCTGACCGACATCGCCGAAACGCTGGACGATGGCCGTCTGGTGATCGACATCGCGCCGTTCCTGACGCTGGATACGCTCGGCATCGCCGCATCGCTCAATCAGGATCAGGATCCGTTCGGCATCGGCGCGGCATCGTCGATCGCGGGCAAGGGCTTCAAGCTGGAGGAGAAGCTGAGCCTCGCCGATCCCGCCTCGGTTCACCTGTTTCCCGATAATCTGGAGGTGGATGCCATCCAGACCTACGTCTCCGAAAAGCCCGGCGCCGAGGTCGAGAATATCGTGCCCGAACCCGGCAAGGTCACGCTGACGGTTCACCACAGTTTCGTGCGGCTGCCCGAGCCTGGGTTCGTGCCGCGCAGCTTCGATCCGCGCCTCGGCGGATTTGCCACGCAGGCGGTGGACTTTTCGGCGCCGCTCGGCGCGCCGGTGGTCTATGACATGGCCAACCGCTTCCGGCTGGAGAAGCTCGATCCCGCCGCGCCGCGTTCGCGGGTGAAAAAGCCGATCATCTTCTATCTCGACCGCAACACGCCCGAACCGATCCGCTCGGCATTGCTCGAAGGGATCGGCTGGTGGGGCGATGCCTTCGATGCCGCCGGTTTTATCGACGCTTTCCGGGTGGAAATGCTGCCCGAAGAGGCCGATCCGCTCGACGTGCGTTATAACATGGTCAACTGGGTCGACCGGGCGACGCGCGGCTGGGCTTACGGACAGCAGATCGCCGATCCGCGCACCGGCGAGATCGTCAAGGGCATGGTGGTGCTCGGTTCCTTGCGGGCGCGGCAGGATATCCAGATATTTCAGGCGCTGGTCGGCGCGGGGGAACTCAACAGCGGCGGGCCGAACGATCCGGTCAAGGTAGCGCTCGACCGGCTGGCGCAGCTTGGCGCGCACGAGGTCGGCCATACGCTGGGCTTTGCGCATAACTTCGCCGCCAGCACGCAGGATCGCGCATCGGTGATGGACTATCCGCCGCCGCGCATCGGCCTGGTGGACGGCAAGCCCGACCTGTCGGACGCCTATGCCGAGGGGATCGGCGCGTGGGACGTGGCGACGGTGCGCTGGCTCTATGCCGATGCGGACGCGCGCGAAACGGCTGAGGCGGCAGCACAATTCCGCTATGTGCAGGATGATAACGCCCGCGCTGCCGATACGGCCTATGCGTGGGGCGGGCTGTGGGACGACGGCGCGGATCCGGTGGCTGAGCTCAACCGGTTGATGCAGGTACGCAGCGCCGCGATTGCGCGCTTCGGGCTTGGTGCGCTGAGCCCGGGAGAGCCGGTGTCGAACCTGCGCCGCCGGTTCGTGCCGCTGTGGCTGCTCCACCGCTATCAGCTGGTGGCCGCCGCCAAGCAGATCGGCGGGGCCGATTTCGTGTATGCGGTCAACGGCGGCGGGCGCGAGGCGGCAGAACCGGTCGCTCCTGCAAAGCAGCGCGCGGCGCTGGACGCGGCGCTGGCGACGCTGCGGCCCGATGTGTTGCGCGTGCCGCCTGCCTTGGTGCCGCTGCTTTCGGCGGCGCAGAACGGCAGCACCGATCGCCAGTACGAAACCGAGATTTTCGCCACGGCGGGAGGCCCGCTGTTCGATCCGCTGGTGGCAGCTGACGCTGCGGCCCAGCTGACTGCGCAGACGCTGCTCGCCCCGCGCAGGCTGGCGCGGCTGGTGGTGCAGAGCCAAAGCGAGCCCGAGGCGCTGGGGGTTGGCGAACTGCTCGACCGGATGACCGATACTGTGCTGGCATCGACCGGTGACGATCTCGGTCGGCGTATTGCCTACCGCACGCTCGCCACCATGGCGCGGGTCGCGCGCCGCCCGGATGCAACGCCGGAAGTGGCCGCCGCGCTCGATCAGAAACTCCGCGACGTCGGCGAGGCGCTGGGCAAGCGCAAGGCGGGCGGCGCCGAACGCGCATGGGCGCTCAGCCTGTCGCGCCGCCTGCTCGATCCCGACCAGCGCGAACAGCTGGCAGCCAGCCTGCCGCGCATGGTCAGCGTGCCGCCGGGCGATCCGATCGGTGAGGATGACTGGATGGACCTGTCCAGCCTGCTGACGATCAGCGAATGAGTGCCGGGATCGGCAAAACGACACGAACAGGGGGAAAGAAAACATGAGCATGGCAAACATGGCGCGCGGCAAATGGATGCGGACCGGGACGGCGCTGGCTGCCGCATTGCTTACCGCAGGCGGCGGGGCCAGCGCGGCTGACCGCGCGCCGCTGACCGCAGAGCAGCAGCAGGCCTACGACATCTACCGCGACATCATCGCGATCCGCACCGCGCGCGGACAGGCGAAGACGCCGGAAATGGTCGCCTATCTGGCCGACCGGCTGAAGCAGGCGGGGTTTGCCGACGCCGACATCATGGTCTCCGACTACGACAGCGAAGGCGAGCCGGTGCAGGGCCTGATCGTGCGCTTTGCCGCCTCCAAGCCCGACGGGCGCAAGCCGATCGTGCTGCTTGGCCACATGGACGTGGTCGATGCGCTGGCCGAGGATTGGGTGTTGCCGCCTTTCACTCTGACCGAACAGGACGGGTACTTCTTCGGGCGGGGCACCACCGACAACAAATACGGCATCGCCAATCTCGTGCAGACCTTCATCCGGTTGAGGCAGGAAGGCTGGTCGCCGGGCCGCGACCTCTATCTGGTGTTCTCGGGCGACGAGGAAACCGGCATGATCTCCACCCGCGCGCAGGCCGAATATGTCGCGGCGAAGATCGACCCGGCCTATGTCCTCAATTCCGATGCCGGCGGGATCACGCTGGCCCCCGACCGCACGCCGCTGGCGATGGCGGTGCAGGCGGCGGAAAAGACCTTTGCCACCTTTGAACTCACCGTCACCAATCCCGGCGGCCACTCCTCGCGCCCGCGCAGCGACAACGCGATCTACGAACTCGGCGATGCGTTGCAACGGATCAGGGAGCACCGCTTCCCGGTGCAGGCGACCCCGCTGACCCGCTCGTTCCTCGGCGCGCTGGGGCAGATCACCCCCGGCGAAACCGGCGAAGCGATGCGCGCCTTTGCCGCCGATCCGGCCGATCCCGCCGCGATTGCGGTGCTGCAGGCCACCCCCGAAACCGTGGGCACGCTCGGCACAACCTGTGTCGCGACAATGCTCAAGGCGGGTCACGCCGAAAATGCTCTGCCGCAGTCCGCGACAGCGACGGTCAATTGCCGGATATTCCCCGGGGTCGGCGCTGCGGCGGTGGAGGCCACGCTGCGCGAGGTGGTCGCCAATGATGCGGTGCAGTTCAAGCTGGCAACCGATGTCACCGAGAGCCCCGAATCCGCCGTGCCCGACGAAGTAATGGCAGCCCTGCGCACCACCATCGATGCGCGCTATCCGGGCCTGCCGATCCAGCCATACATGGAGTCGGGTGGCACCGACGGCATGCATTACCGCACCCGCGGCTATGCCACCGTCGCGATCTCGGGCGCGGCGAGCCGCCCGCAGGACATGTTCGCCCACGGCCTTAATGAACGGCTATCGGTCGACAGCTTCTACGGCGGGCTCGATCATTGGTACCGGCTGCTCAAGGAACTCGGCGGCTGACCCGCCGGGATCGGTGAGAGATAACGGGCGGCGCTCTCAGTGCCGCCCGATTACCGCCAGCGCTTCGGCCTCGCTGATGACTTCGGCGTATTTGGCCTGCAGATCGAACAGGTTGGCTTCGTGCGGGCCTTCGTGGCGGTCGGCGCAGGCATCGCGCACAATCAGCGGAACGAACCCGTGTTGCATCGCATCCAGCCCGCTCGCGCGCACGCATCCGGAGGTCGAAAAGCCGGTGATCAGCAGTGTATCGATGCCGCTGCCGGTCAGCATCGCTGCCAGCGGGGTGCCGAAAAAGGCGGAAGGATATTGCTTGGTAATGACATGATCGCCGGGCCGGGGTGCAAGATCATCGGGGAAGGCGCCGAGGGGTGATCCTTCGTTGAACACTTTCAGCGCCGGTACTTTGCGATAGAATACGCCGCCATCGGCTCCATCGGGCCGGTAGCGGACGTTGGTGAAGATCACCGGCACGCCCGCCGTCCGCGCGGCTTTGGCAAGGCGGAGGTTGCTGTCTTTCGCGGCTTCCGCCGTGTCCATGAACAGCGGCGAGCCTTGCGTCAGATAGGCGGCCACGACATCGACGATCAGCAGCGCAGGCCGCGTGCCCGGCTGGAGCCGCCCTTCGTACACGCCCGCGTAGTTATCGGAGGCCGAGGGGCCGACCATCAGATGATCCCGGCCTCGGCCAGCCGCGCCAGTTCTGCGGCGTCCAGACCGAGGCGTTCGCTGTAGACCTCGGCATTGTCCTGACCCGGTGCGGCGGGGGCAGGGCGGCGGATGGTGGAGGGGGTCTTCGACAGCTTGGGAAAGGCGTTCTGCATCTTGATCCGGCCGCGGTTCTGGGTCTCGACCTCGACGATCGCCTCGCGCGCCTGAAAGTGCGGGTCGGCCAGCATATCGGGCGCGCGGTAGACGCGTCCGGCGGGAATCGAATATTCGGTCATCAGCGCGTCGACCTCGTCCACCGTCAGCGTCGCCGTCCACGCGTTGATCAGCGCGTCCAGTTCGTCCTGATGGTGGCCGCGCGCGATGTGGGTGGCATAGCGTTCGTCCTGCGCCAGTTCAGGGCGGCCCATCGCCTGACACAGGCGCGCAAAGATCGCATCGCCATTGCCGCCGATCATGTAGCTGCCGTCACTGCAGGTATAGACGTTCGACGGCGCGATGCCCTTCAAGACCGAGCCTGATCGTTCGCGGATCACGCCGTTGCGGTCATATTCGGGCACCAGCCCCTCCATCACCTGCAACACCGCTTCGTAGAGCGCGGAGTCCACCACCTGACCTTCGCCGGTCTTGTCGCGGTGATGCAGCGCGGCGAGCACGCCCATGCAGCCATAGGTGGCGCACAGCGTATCGCCGATCGAAATACCCATGCGGCTGGGCGGACGGTCGGGTTCGCCGACGACGTAGCGCCAGCCGCCCATCGCCTCGCCAATCCCGCCGAAGCCTGCGCGGTCGGAGTAAGGCCCGTCTTGCCCGTATCCCGACATGCGGGCGATGATGAGGCCGGGATTGATGGCGTGGAGTTCCGCAGGTGACAGCCCCCAGCGTTCCAGCGTGCCGGGCTTGAAGTTCTCGATCAGAACGTCGGCCTCGGCGATAAGCTGCTTTGCCAGTGCCTGACCTTCTGGCACGCGCAGGTTGCAGGTGACCGAGCGTTTGTTGCGGGCAATGACTTCCCACTGCACCTTCTCGTCACCCTGGCCCCAGTTGCGCATCGGGTCGCCCGCGCCCGGCGGTTCGACCTTCACCACATCTGCGCCCATATCGCCGAGCAATTGCCCGCAGAACGGACCGGCGAGCAGCTGGCCCATTTCCACGACCTTGATGCCGCCCAAGGCACCTGAAGCTTGCGCGCTCATTCCGCTGCCTCGCGCAGGTTCCAGACCGGCTGGACAGGGGCGGGGAGACCGGTTTCAGCCTCGCAGTTAGCCCGCAGAGCGTCGATACCGGGGCCGTAATCGAACAGCGGCAGTTCGCCGCGCGATGCGGTCATCTCGCTGCGCAGCGCGGTGGTGGCATCGGCATCGACCGCGCCCTCGCCATCGGCCACGACCCCGTAAGCGCGTGCGCCCTCGGGTGTGACCAGCCCCTGCCGGATCTCGAGGCCGACCAGCTCCGGATCGCGCGCCAGCGGGTCGCCCCAGCCGCCGCCGCCCCAGGTGATGAAGTGGAGCAAGTCGCCCGCCTTCACGCTGACGCTTTCAACCTTGTTGCCGACGATTTCCTGCGAGCCATCGGCGCGTTCCAGCACCTTCTTAGCCCGCGCGCCCGGATGCCCGCCATTGACCCCCCATGGCGGCACGAACCAGCGGTCGTCATGGATCGCAATCTCGCCGTCCGCGAGAAAGCGGTAGGTCATGTGGATGCCATTGCCGCCGCGATGCAGACCCGCGCCGCCGCTATCGGGCGCGGTGGCGTAACGTTCGATCCGCAGCGGGAAGTAGCGTTCGAGAAATTCGTTCGGCACATTGGTGAAGCCCGGCCACAGCGAATGCCCGTCCGGCCCGTCGCCCATCGGACGGCCCGGAATGCCGCCGAACCCGATCTGGAACAGCTGGAACCAGTCGCGCGTCCCGTCTTCGCGGCTGTCCCAGCCCGAATAGAACAGGTGCGGCGATGACGAGAACCCGGCGGCGTTCAAAAACTCCGGCGTCTTCTGCCCGAGCAGCCCGCCCAGAATGTCGAAGATGCGGCCCAAAGCGTGCGTCCGGCCCGACAGCGCGGCGGGGAAGTGCGGCTTCAGCAGCGATCCTTCGGGGATGCGCACCTCGATCAGATCGTAGAACCCGTCATTGAACAGGATCTGCGGATCGAAGACCATGATCATGTAGATGCCGAAGAACATCTTGAACATGTTTTCGTTGAGGAAAAAGTTGATCGAAGCGGCCGATTGCGGGTCGGTGCCCTGAAAGTCGAGGATCACCTTGTCCCCGTCGCGCCACATGGTGCAGCGGATCTTGTAGGGGCCGTAGCCCTTGCCGTCGTCGCAGATGTAATCCTCGAAGCTCACCGGCTCCTCGGCCACTGCCATCGCCAGCAGCGACTTCATCGCGCGGTGGTTGCGGGCGAGCAGTTCCTGCGTTGCGGAGACATAGACATCATCGCCAAACCGGTCGGCCATCTCGACCACGCGGCGCGCGGCGACGCGGCAGCTGGCAATCAGTGCGTTCAAATCCGCCTGACACCAGTCGGGCTTGCGGGTCTGGTGCATCACCAGCTTCATCAGGTCTTCGTTGTATTCGCCCTTTTTCCAGATTTTCACCGGAGGGATGCGCACGCCCTCTTCAAAGATCGACGAGGCACCGATGGGCATCGAGCCGGGCACGGAACCGCCGATGTCGCTCTGGTGACCGAACATCGCGGTGTAGGCGAGCAGGCGCCCGTCCTTGAACACCGGCAACATCACCAGCCAATCATTCGAGTGGCTGACCGCACCGCCGCAGGAATAGGGATCGGACAGGAAAATCATGTCCCCGTCCTCGATGGTGCCGTCAAACTGCTTGAGGAACCCGTCGATGAAGCTGCCGAACTGGCCGACGATCATTTTCCCCGCAGGGTCGGAGATCAGCGGGAAGGCGTCACCCTGTTCGCGGATGCCGGGCGACATGGCGGTGCGCACCAGTGTCGCGTCCATCTCGATGCGGGCGTTGCGCAGCGCGTTCTCGATGATGTCGAGCGTCACCGGGTCGATCGCGACCTTGGCGAAGGGCGTGGTGTTGGGTTCGATGATGCGGGCTGGCATGGTCTTAGCCTTCCGTCTTCAGAGTGATCAGGATGTTGCCCACAGCGTCAACGCGCGCGGTGCAATCGTGTTCGACCAGCGTGGTCGAATCCATTTCGGTGATGATCGCCGGGCCTTCGATCATGTCGCCCTGCCGCAGCTTGGCGCGGTCGTAGATCACGGCGGGCCGCTCCGACCCGTCGATCCACACCGTGTGGTCGCGGATTTTGGCGGCTTGCGGGTTGCCGTCACCCTTGGGCAGTTCGGCGGCCGGCAGGGCAGGCGCCTGCCCCTGCGCCACCGCGCGCAGGTTCACGATCTCGTGCGGAGTATCCATGTTGAAAGTGAACAGCCGCAGATGCTCCTCGTCGAAGCGGGAGAGGATGCCTTCGATCCCGTCCTCCTCCAGCACGGCCTGCGTTATGGTGAGCGGCACTTCGAAGGCCTGGCCTGCATAGCGCACATCGATTTCGAAAAGCGAAGTGATCTGGTCTTCGGGGATGCCATCACCGACTAGCTCGCTGCGGGTCTGTTCGGCCATGTCGTCGAGCACGCTGACAAGATCGGCGATGCTGGTGTCGCGGGCGAGCCGCGAGAAACTGCGCGCCGTCTCGGTCCGCATCCGGGTGGTCGCATCGCCCAGCGCGCACAGCACGCCGGGGGAGACGGGCGAGATCGCAGGCCATGAACCCATCAGCCGCGCCACCGCGTTGACATGCAATGGCCCCGCACCGCCAAAGCCCATCAGCGCAAATTCGCGCGGGTCATAGCCCTGCTGCACGCTGATCATCCGCAGCGCGCCGAACATGTTTTCATTGACGATATCGATGATCCCGCGGGCGGCTTCCATCAGGCTAATGCCCAGTGCATCGGCAATGGTCTGCACCGCCGCCTTGGCGCCTTCGCGATCCAGCTTGAAAGCGCCGCCGAGCAGGTCTTCGGGCAGGTAGCCGAGCACCACGTTGGCGTCGGTCACGGTCGGCAGCGTGCCGCCCTTGTTATAGGCGACCGGCCCCGGCACCGCGCCCGCGCTTTCCGGCCCGACGCGCAGCGCGCCGGTCAGCTGCGGGACGTGCGCGATCGAGCCGCCACCCGCGCCCACGGTCTTCACGTCCAATGCCGATGCGCGCACCGACAAGTGCCCGACTTCTGTGGTGCGCTGGCGGCGCGGCTCCAGCCCCTGAATCAGCGCTACGTCGGTCGAGGTTCCGCCGACATCCAGTGTCAGGATGTTCTCGAAGCCCGCGTTTTTCGCCACCCACAGCGCGCCGGTCACCCCGCCTGCCGGGCCGGACATGAGGATGTTGACCGGGTGTTCCTCGGCCTTCTGGCTCGACATCAACCCGCCGTCCGAGCGGAGCAGCGACAAGCGGCCCTTGAAGCCTTCCTGTTCGAGCTTTGTCCGCAGGCTGGAGACATATTTGCTCACCACCGGCCGCACTGCCGCATTGGCGACGGTCGAAAGCGTGCGTTCGTATTCCTGCATCTCCGGCAGGACTTCGTGGCTGAGCGAAACGGGGATGCCGGGCAGTTCCTCGGCGGCGATCTGCCCGATGCGGCTTTCATGCGCGCCGTTGAGATAGGCGTTCATCAGGCTGACTGTCAGCGCCTCGATCCCGTCTCCCTTAAGCTTGCGCAGCGCCCCGCGCACTGCGTCCTCATCCAGCGGCGCGACCTCGCGGCCAGCTGCGTCCATCCGGCCGGGCACTTCGACCGTGTGTTCGAGCCGCGCCAGCGGCTGCGGCTTGGGCCACACGATCCACGCGGCCAGCCCGCCGGGGACATAGGAGCGCGCAATCTGCATGATGTCGCGGTAGCCCTGCGTCGTAACCAGACCGACGCGCGCGCCCTTGCCTTCCAGCACCGCATTGGTCGCGACGGTGGTGCCGTGGAGGAAATAGGCGATCTGTTCGGCGGTGATCCCGGCATCGGCCATGATCGCTTTCACGCCGTTGAGAATGCCTTCGGAGGAATCATGCGGGGTCGACGGGGTCTTGTGCCGCCAGAACGCGCCGCTGCCTTCATCGAACAATAACAGGTCGGTGAAAGTCCCGCCCACATCAACACCCAGCCTGTACGTCATGCCCGCTCCCTTGTTGTCTGTCTGTGCAGCTTATGCCGCGCGCGCCACGGCCGAGGGCAATTCGCGCCCCAGCACCTGCGCAAACCACTTGTTCGCAGCGATGGCCGCGTCGAGATCGATGCCCGTGTCCACGCCCGAACGCTCCAGCATGTAGACCAGATCCTCGGTCGCGATATTGCCGGTCGCGCGCGGGGCGAAGGGGCAGCCGCCCAGTCCGCCCAGCGAGGCGTCGAAAATGCGCACACCCGCCTTGTAAGCTTCCCACGCATTGGCGATGCCGGTGCCGCGGGTGTTATGAAAATGCGCGCGCATCGGGATTTTGTCTCCAAGCAATGCGCCGAGCTTGCCGAACAATTCGCCCGCTTCCCAAGGCGTGCCGACCCCGATGGTGTCGGCCAGCGCGATTTCATCAGGCGCTTCGATCGCCATTTCATCGGCAATGGCGAGGACGGTGTCGTGCTTCACTGCGCCTTCGAAGGGGCAGCCAAAAGCTGCGCTGATGGTGACCTGCGCGCGCAACCCCTCGGCGCGGGCGAAGCGGAGCATGGCGCGGGTTTCGGCAACGCCTTCCGCGATGGTCTGGCCCTGGTTCTTCTGGCCAAAGGTATCGCTCGCCACGATCACGCAGCCGACCTGATCGACGCCGCGCACGCCGCCTTCGCGGGTCGCCAGCGCGCGCATCACGCCGCGTTTGTTGAGGACGAGGCCGATATAGGTGCAGTCCTTATGGTCGGGCAGGGCGGCGATCACGCTTTCCGCATCTGCCATCTGCGGCACACGCTGCGGGTGGACGAAGCTCGCCACCTCGAGCCGCCGCGCACCATAATCGATCATGCGGCCGATCATCGCCAGCTTAACGTCGGTCGCGATGACGTCAGGCTCGTTCTGGAGCCCGTCGCGCGGGCCGACTTCGACCAGTTCGATATTCTGGGGCACGATGGTGACTCGCCTGCTGTCAGGATGGGTTGAGCGTGGATGACCTAATTTGTATACAATTGCAATCGTCTTGCAGCAGGCCGGGCGCTTCGAAACTGGCGTTCCGGTGCAATGTTTTATCAGACCTCGCCGTCCGCGTTCCCGGTTGCGGGGCCGACCGTCTTGGCGAAAGTGTGGAATGCGCGGCGCAGGTGGCTGCCCATCACCGCGCGCGCCCATTCGGGATCGCGTGCGGCGAAGGCGGCGATCAGTTCGTCATGATCGCGGGCCGACTGGCGCAGATCGTCGAGCGAGTAACTGCGGGCGGTGCGCAGCACCACCGGGGCTTCGACCAAGCGGCCCAGCATCTGACCCAGCCGCGGTGAATGCGCGGCATCGAGAACCGCGTCGTGGAACCGGCGATTGGCCTCGAGAAATCGTGCCACATCGGGTTCCGGCTGCTCGATCGCTTCGCGAAGCGTGCGATTGACCGCCTCCAGATCGGCGACCTGCGCGGCGGTCAGACGGCGTGCAGCGCGCTCGGCAGCGTGACATTCCAGCATTTGCCTGAGCGTGAACATTTCTTCGATATCGTCGCGGCTCCAGTCGGCGACGAACAGCCGCTTCGATTCGCTGCGGACCAGCAGCAGTTCGTCCTCCAGCCGCCGCACAGCCTCGCGAACGGGGGTTCGGCTGAACCCGGTGATCTGCGCCAGCTGATCTTCGGTCAGCTGCTCCTTCGGCTTGACCGCCCCGCTCAGCACATGCGCGCGAATTCGGGCGTAGGCCTGGTCCGACGCGCGGCTCATGCGCGGTGGTCCTGCGCGGATTGAGGTGAGGGGAAGATGGTCATGCCGCGCCTTCTCTATGTCAGCCACTCGGCGCCGCAAGCCCTGCGGCGGCGAAACCACACTTGCTGCCTTACCTCCGGCGCAATTGCGCAAAGCACTTGACGCGGGCATTTTGTATACAATACTGGTTCATCAAATGGCAACAGGGGAGTGCCGTGAAGCGCATCAAGGTTATCGTACCGATTGCGATGGATGAAGCCGGGGTGGCCAATCGCGCCCAGCAGCTTCCCGACGATTTCGTGCGTCCCGGCTTCGCGCCGACCTTCGAGGCAGTGCGCTGGGGCGCGGCGCTGGGCGATTCCTATCACGATACGCTGCTGATGGACTGGACGGTGTTTCAGGCCGGGGTGACGGCCGAGGATGAGGGTTACGCCGGCGTTCTGATCGACACGGTCAGCGACAGCGGGCTGTGGCCGCTGCGTTCGGTGCTTTCCATTCCGGTGGTCGGGCCGGGCGAGGCGAGCTTTGCCGCGGCGATGACGCTCGGCAAGAAATTCAGCGTCGTTACCATGTGGCCGCAGTGGTTCCCGCTTTACGAGAAGGTGCTGAACCAGCACGGCTGGGATCATCGCTGTGCGTCGGTGCGGTCGATCGACACCCGGCCCGATGTCACCGAACTGCTGGAAGGCAAGGAGGAAGTCGTCTTCGCCAAGCTGAAGGCCGAGGCGACGCGCGCAATCGAGGAAGATGGCGCGGACGTGATCGTGCTCGGTTCGACCACGATGCACCAGTCCGCCGCTTACCTTGCCGGCGAATTGCCAGTGCCGGTGATCAACCCCGGTCAGGTCGCCTACAAGAGCCTCGAAACGCTGATCGAACTGGGGCTGACCCATTCCAAGAAAGCGTTCCCGGCACCCGAGGTGCCGATGCACGTCAATATCCGAAAGGGCTGGTACTGATGAGCCAAGCGAGCGCCGAGAGTTGGAGCGAGGGCGGGGCAGGGCAGGCGCCGCTGCCATATCCGCTTTATGTCGATATCGTCACCAAGCGATATTTCGACGGGGTCGATAACAAGCATCTCGACAAGGTGCTCGATTGCTTCACCCCCGATGCGGTGCTGACCGAAGTGACCAGCAACACCGTGCATCAGGGGCGCGAGGCGATCCGGGCCATGTTCATCAAGCTGTTCGCCGATTTCGAAAGCATCTGGCACGGCAATTTCGTCCATACTGCCGATCCCGAAACCAACGCGGTCTGCAGCCAGTTCACCGTGCTCATCACCCCCAATGGCGGGGACGAGTTGCGGTACGAAAACTGCAACCGGTTCTATCTGAAGGACCGGTTGTTCCACCGCGTCTACGTCTACATGTCGGGTGACAACCTGCTCCGCGAAGGGGAGGCCTGATGCAGTACGAACCCACTTTGTCACGCGCCGAACTGATCGATTTCGCGCTGAACAAGTATTTCGCCCGCGTCGATGCCAAGGACATGGAAGGCGCGCTCGCCTGCTTCCACGACACCGCCCTGTTCTGCGTGCAGACCGCCTTCACCCGTCACAGTGGCAAGGCCGAAATCCGCCGCATGTTCGAGGATTTCTTCGGCGCTTACGAGACCATCATCCACCGCGATTTCAACTGCACGGTGGACGCAAAGAACGGGCGGATCGCTGCCAGCTTCATTGCCGAACTGCATGATGCAGACGGCAACGTGACCTTGCTGAACAACACCAATTTCTGGCGTCTGCGTCCCGGCGCAGACGGGCCGAAATTCCAGGAAGTCTATGTCTACATGAGCGGGACCAACGTCCTCACCTGACCTTTTTGCCTGCTCGTTATCTTTAGGAGAGCCGTTCCATGAATGTCCGTATCGTTCTCGCCTCTGGCGCGGCTCTGGGTGCGATTGCCCTGTCCGCCCCCGCCTTCGCTCAGGATACCGCCGCTGCAGCCGTGCAGACCGAGGAGGACGACAACGCGATCATCGTCACCGCGCGCCGCCAGTCGGAATCGCTCGAAGATGTGCCTGCGTCCGTCACCGTGTTCGGCGCCGAAGCGCTCGCCAAGACCGGGGTGCAGCGCGCCGATGACTTCATCCAGCTGACCCCGGGCGTAACCATCGTCACCGGCACCGCCGACGCTGGCGACACCCAGATCAACATTCGCGGCATCAATGGCGCGCGCGATGCGGAAAGCTCGGTCGCGCTGGTGGTCGACGGGATTCTAAAGACCAACACCGCGCAGCTGAACCAGAACCAGGGCACGCTGCGGCAGGTCGAAATCCTCAAGGGCCCGCAAGGCGCGCTGTATGGCCGCAACGCGGCGGCGGGCGCGATCGTGATTCAGACGCTGAAGCCCGGCGACGTGTTCGAAGGCGGGATGACAGTGCGCGCCGCCGAGGACAACACCTACCTTGCCACCGGGTTCGTCTCGGTGCCGGTGGGCGAAACCGCCGGGTTCGTGCTGTCGGGCAATTACCAGACCACCGACGGGTTTTTCCGCAACCGCTTCCTCGGCAATTCCAAGACGATCGACGATCAGGAAGTCTGGGGCGTTGACGGGCGGTTCGTGGCCGAGCTTGGCCCGCGTACCGAACTGGACGTGAAGGCGCGCTATTCCGATCTGACCGGTGCATCGATCAACTTCAACACATCGTTCCACCTGCCCAATTTCGCCGGTGTCGACCCGGCCTTCTTCGAAGACGTGAACGAGCACCAGTTCGGATATTATTCGAACATCCGCCCGACCAACGATCAGACCACCTTCGAAGTATCGGCCAAGGTCGAACATGAATTCGACGCCGTCACGCTCAGCGCATGGGCGCTGTACACCGATGTCGACCAGTCGCTGACGGCTGACAGCACCTCGGCCGATTTTGCACGCTTCACCTTCCCCGGCGCGACCCCGGATTCGGTGGCGGCGTCGAATGCCTGCTTTGCCTCAACCGCACAGCTCACCGGGTTCCCGCTCAACGCGCCGACCTTCATCGGCAACAATCCCGTCCCGTTCATTTTCGATCCGGTCAACGGCTCGACCTTCGGCGCCTATAGCCCGACGACCTGCGACGGCACGCAGTACCAGATCCGCGAACAGAGCGACATCAGCGCAGAAGTGCGTCTCGCTTCGAACGGGGACGGGTCCATCAACTGGCAGGTCGGTGCCTATTACCTGCACCTGGAGCGCGAAGTGGGTGTCAGCCTCGGTGCGGATCTCGGCAATGGCGTGACCCGCCAACTCTACAACGCGCCGGGCTCGGCCAACCCCACCACCCAGCTGTATAATGATGCCTTCACGACCGATGTCTACGCCGTGTTCGCATCGGTCGATGCCAATCTGTCCGATCGCTTTGTCGCCAGCCTTGCCGGGCGTTACGATATCGAGGATCGCAGCGTCAGCAGCCTCGTGCCCAATGTGACCGATCCGATCACCGGCGGCCCGATCAATCCCGGTCAGGCATTCGGGCCGATCCCCGATCAATCGCAGACCTTCCGCCAGTTCCAGCCCAAGGTCTCGCTGCGTTACGAAGTGGCCGACAACGCCAATCTCTACGCCAACTGGGGCATCGGCTTCAAATCGGGTGGGTTCAACAATCAGGGCTCTGCCGCGATCGTCGACCAGTCGTTCAACCAGTTCATAGGCACCAACGTGCTGATCGAGGATCAATACCGCAAGGAAGTGTCGAGCGCGTTCGAGCTCGGGATCAAGGGCAATCTGCTCGACAACCGCATCACCTTCGATCTGGCGGGCTATTACACCAATATCGAAGACATGCAGTTCTTCGAATTCTTCGTCGGTGGGTTCGGCCTGCTGCGCGTGGTTTCGAACATCGACGAAGTCGAGATCATGGGAGCCGAGTTCAACCTGACCGCCGAAATCGTCGATGGCTGGACGGTGTTCGGTTCCGCCAACGTCACCGACAGCGAGATCAAGGCCAATGCCTCGCGTCCGGTCACGGTGGGCAACAAATCGCCCCATACCGCCGATTACACCATCAACCTCGGCACGCAGCTGGATCTGCCGGTGTCGAGCAGCATCGATTTCGTCACCCGCGCCGATTACCGCATCACCGGGCCGACATGGTTCCACACCTTGCAGGATGATCCGAACCCGACGCTGTTCAGCGGGCTGCTGCCGGGGTCGGCGCTGGCGCTGCCAGCATTCGTGGGCGATGCCGATTATTCGGTTTCGCAGCGCGACGCCTTTGGCGTGGTCGATATGCGGGTCGGGCTCGAAGGGGATCGCTGGTCGGTGTTCGCCTATGCCGAAAACCTGTTCGACGAGAAGTATCTCAACGAGGTGATCACCGCCGTCGAATTCGGCGGTTCGTTCATCTCGCCGGGCGGTTTGCAGCGGTTCGGAGTGGAATTCGGCTACAAGTTCTGAGCCCTCGGGTATGGCCAGGCGCGGCGGCGACGGGGAAAATCCCGCGCCGCCGCTTTCTTTTCCCCTGTCGCTTCGCCGCCGGATGGCAGAGCATTACCCCCGCGCGACGTTCTCCAGCAGTTCCGCCGTTACGGGATAGCCTGCATCGGTCAGGATCGTCAGCCATTGTTGCCCGCCCTGTTCCACGATCTGCGGCATGATCGTGCGCACCGGGATAGCCTCGGCCTGCGCGCGCGCTTCTTCGTAACTGTCGAACAGGGCGAGCCGTTCGAGATTGCGGCGGGTGGGGAAGATCAGCTTGATCTCGCCGCGTTCCGCCGCCTCCAGCGCGCCTTGTGCGGTCGTCCAGAACAAGTGCGTGTTCTCCGCATGGTCGATCGACACGTCCACTGCGCCAGTGCCGAGATTGGCGAGATAGAAGCGGGTGTCGTAGACGCGCGGGATCTTCTCGTTCTTGGGAAACCACCGCGCAAACGGCGTGATCTGGGCAAGGTCGAGTTGCCACCCGAACGCTTCCAGCACCGGGGCGAGCGCGCCGGTCTGCGCCAGCATCGCCCGCGCCTCGCCCGCGCGGGCGGCGTCGATATCGCCCGCCAGACCAAGCGCGAGCCCGGTTTCTTCCAGCGTCTCGCGCACCGCCGCGATCTGATGCGCGGCTTCGTCGGCTGTCATCGCACCGCTGGCCGCCACGGCTTCGCCCAGCGCGAAGTCCGCCGGATCGACCCGCCCGCCCGGAAACACTGCCATGCCGCCGGCAAACACCATGCCCTTGGATCGGATCGTCATCAGCACCTGCGGCTGCCCGCCCGATGGGGCGTTGCGGAAGATGATGATGGTCGCGGCAGGAATGGCCGGGGGTGCTGGTTGGTTATTCATCGCCCATAAGGATGGCGCGGCGGCAAGCACTTGCCAAGCGGTTTGGCGGGTTCCTGCCGCTTTTGCGCCAAGGGTGTCGGGGCGCTTTACAATCGCACGTTTCCAGATGGCGATCTGGCGCAGAAAATGGCGGAATTACGGGGTTTCTCTGATTTGGCACGCACCATGCATAAAGAGGTGTGGTCCCAATGGTCTTCGAATTGAGGCGCGCCCTTCCTGGTTCTTCGGGCAGCGCCTCCCCTGATACGGAAAAGCGCCCCGCACTGGTCCTGCGGGGCGCTTTTTAGTTTGTGGGTTTTTGTTTTTGCCCTCAGGCGCCGGGCGCGCGGGCCGTCCGGCCCGCTTGGCTTTCGGCCTGACCGGCCGACGCGCAGTCGCGCTTGCGGCCCTGCGGGCCGAGTGGCTCACGACATAAAATGTGGTGTTGAGTTCGGTCGAACGGTGGAGATCGCACCCGCGGAGGCGGGTGCGGAAAACCTACGCCGCTTTGGTAACGCCGCTTTCATCGAGCAGCTGCTGCAATTCGCCAGCTTCGAACATTTCCATCATGATGTCGCTGCCGCCCAGGAACTCGCCCTTGACGTAAAGCTGCGGGATCGTCGGCCAGTCGGAGAAGCTCTTGATCGCCTGCCGGATTTCCATGTCCTGCAACACGTCGACGCTTTCATAGGCGACGCCGCAATGATCGAGGATCGCCACGGCGCGGCTCGAAAAGCCGCATTGCGGGAACAACGGCGTGCCCTTCATGAACAATACGACATCATTGCTGGTGACGAGATCGGAAATACGCGTGTTGGTATCGGACATCTTGGGCAGCCCCATGCTGTGATTGGGTGATTGTTGCGTTTCAGGTGGGAAGTTTGGTGGTGACTTGCAAGGCGTGCAGTTCGCCCCCCATGCGTCCGCCGAACGCGGCATAGACCATCTTGTGCTGCGCCACCCGGCTTTTGCCGACGAATTGCGGCGCAGTGACGGTCGCAGCCCAGTGATCGTCATCCCCGGCAAGATCGGTCAATTCCACCGTCGCGCCCGGCAGGGCTTCAAGGATGGCTTGTTCTATCGTCGCGGCACTCATCGGCATGATGGTGGCTCCTTCGCGGCTGGAGGCGTCAGTATTCGTCGAGCAGCTGGCGGCGGGCCACGATCGTCAGTTCCTCGAGCTTGGCGCGGATATCGGCCTCGGTCACGTCGGTTCCGGCTGCGGTGAGATCGCCCAGCAGCTTGCGGATCACGTCCTCGTCGCCCGCTTCCTCGAAATCGGCCTGCACCACAGCCTTGCTGTAGGCATCAGTTTCCTCGGGGGTCAGCTTCATCAGCCCGGCCGCCCACTCGCCCAGCAGCCGGTTGCGGCGTGCAGCGATGCGGAAAGCGGTTTCACCGTCGTGCGCGAACTTGGCTTCTTCCGCGCGTTCGCGGTCCTTGAAATCGGTCATGTGTTTCCCTTCCGGAACGATCGCCTATCCGAATAGGGCGGGGCGCGCGCGGCTTCAAGCGTGAAGCCGCGCGCAGCAACCATTATTCCATCGTGACGACCAGCTTGCCCACCGCCTCGCGGGCTTCCAGCTTGGCAATGGCATCGCCGGCGCGGGCGAGGGGGAAGGTTTCGCTGACCAGCGGGTCGATCTTGCCAGCCTTCATCAGGTCGAACAATTCGTCCACCTGCGCGCGGAATTTCACCGGCTCGCGCGCGGTGAAGGCGCCCCAGAACACGCCGCAGATATCGCAGCTTTTCAGCAAGGTGAGATTGAGCGGCATCTTGGCGATCCCGGCGGGGAAGCCGACCACGAGAAAGCGGCCCTCCCACGCGATGGCACGCAAGGCAGGCTCTGAATATTGCCCGCCGACGATGTCATAGACGATGTTCGCGCCGTCCGGTCCGCAAGCGGCCTTGAACGCAGCGGCGAGCGCTTTCGACGCATCCTTGTCCATTGCCTCGCGCGGGTAGATCACCACTTCGTCGGCCCCGGCCTTGCGGGCGACTTCGCCCTTGGCTTCGGACGACACAGCGGCAACCACGCGCGCGCCGAACGCTTTGGCCAGCTCCACCGCCGACAGGCCAACGCCGCCAGCCGCGCCGAGGATCAGCACGGTATCGCCGGCCTTGATATGCCCGCGATCCTTCAGCCCGTGGATGGTGGTGCCATAGGTCATCAGCAGCGACGCCGCCTTGTCGAACGGCACGCCGTCCGGCACCGGGAACATCCTGTTCGATGCAACAACGACCTTTTCAGCCAGCCCGCCATTGCCGATCCCGGCCATCACCCGGTCGCCGACGGCATAGCCTTCCACGCCTTCGCCGACCGCTTCGATCACGCCGGAAATCTCGCCGCCGGGCGAGAATGGCCGCTGCGGTTTGAACTGGTACATGTCGCGGATGATCAGCCCGTCGGGATAGTTGATCGCGCAGGCCTTGACCGCGATCAGCACCTCGCCCTTGCCGGGGGTCGGGGTTTCGACCTCGTCCAGCGACAGGGTTTCAGGCCCACCGATTTCGTGGGTGCGGATGGCTTTCATAGGTTTCTCTCCCCTGAGAATGATTCAGACAGAAGTGCCGCGCATCAGCCACGGCTGGGCGGCGGTACGGCTGGCTTCGAAGCCGCCGATGGCTTCGCCGCGTGCCATGGTCAGACCGACTTCGTCGAGCCCGTTCAACAAGCAATCGCGGCGGAACGGATCGAGCGTGAAGCTGAAGCGATCCTGATAGGTGGTGGTGACAGTCTGGGTTTCGAGATCGACCGTGATTGGCTCGCCGGCCCGCGCCACTTCCAGCAGCCGGTCGACCGCATCCTGCGGCAGCACCACCGGCAGGATGCCGTTCTTGACCGCATTGCCCGAAAAAATATCGGAGAAGCTGGGCGCGATCACCACGCGGATGCCCATGTCGTCCAGCGCCCATGCGGCATGTTCGCGGCTCGATCCGCAGCCGAAATTGTCGCCCGCAATCAGCACCGGCGCGCCCGCATAGGCCGGGTCTTCGAAGACATTGCCGGGCGTGCCGCGCAGCGCCTCGAATGCGCCCGCGCCCAGCCCTTCGCGGCTGATGGTCTTGAGCCATTTGGCCGGGATGATGATGTCGGTATCGACATTCTTGAGGCCAAGCGGGATGGCGCGGCCTTCGACGCGGGTGAGGGGTTCCATCGCGATCCTCGTCAGTCGGTCTGCGGCGGCTCGCCGGAGGGGATCGGGCCGGGCTGGGTCGGCTCGTTCGGCTTCTTGCGGCGCTTGCCGGCATAGAGCAGCGCAGCGGCAACGGCGGCCGAGCCGATAGCACCTGCCGCAGCAATTGCGGCGTTCCGGGCGGTGTTCGATTTGGGCTTGTCGGTCATAGCAATCTCTTGGGGGGCAATTGTCTGGCTTGCAAGCCGCCGCTTTGCCTTATGGGGCTAAAACAGGTCAGGTGAAGGCTGGCGTGAGGTATTGAGACGTTTCCAGCTTTCGAGAGCACTGGAATGGCTTTGTGCGCCTTCGTGGACGAGAGGTCGCAAAGAGGCGGACTTGGCTTCTTCGATCACGGCGCCGTTCGAAAACAGAAAAACTTCGTCTCCAAGCAAATGCATTCGATCACTTTTATCGTAAGGCTGGATCATGGTCAGCACGCGCGAACCGGACTCATCCGCCAAATCTATTGTCAGCACGTCGATGGCACTCCCACTCTTGCGAACAAGGCCATCCCGAGCAAAGGCGCAAGCATCGAAATTCACCGCCTCGGTCTCCATGAAAGCCTTCCCATTCGATACGGCCTCTACCTGCGTCTCAGCCTCGAAGACATTGAGCACGAGTTCACCATCCTTCAGGCACAAAGCTTCCGGGACATAATTTTCGTTGGGGCCAAGATCGGCAATAATCCATGTTGCGTGGGCCAGAAGAAACCCGCCGAGATTGAGCATACTTTCGGATATGGAGGTCAATTCTGTAACTCCCGCACATCGGCAAGCCGCCCCGCGACTGCGGCGGCCGCCGCCATCGCGGGCGAGACGAGGTGCGTGCGGGCGCCCGGCCCCTGACGGCCGACGAAATTGCGGTTCGAGGTCGATGCGCAGCGCTCGCCCGGCGGCACCTTGTCGGGGTTCATGCCGAGGCAGGCCGAGCAGCCCGGCTCGCGCCATTCGAACCCGGCGTCGGTGAAAATCTTGTCCAGCCCTTCGGCCTCGGCCTGATATTTGACCAGCCCGGATCCGGGCACGACGATCGCCCAGCGGACATTATCGGCCTTGTGGCGGCCTTTCAGCACGGCGGCAGCGGCGCGCAGGTCTTCGATGCGGCTGTTGGTGCAGCTGCCGATGAAGACGTTTTCGATCGGCACTTGCGTCATCGGCGTGCCTGCGGTGAGACCCATGTAATCGAGACTTTTCTGTGCCGCGACCCGCTTGCTCTCGTCAGCAAAGTCCTGCGGATCGGGCACACGCCCGCCGATCGGCACCACGTCTTCGGGGCTGGTGCCCCAGGTGACGCTGGGCTCGATGTCGGCCGCGTCGATGGTGACGGACTTGGCGAACACCGCGCCGTCATCGCTGTGGAGCGTGCGCCAATACGCGACCGCCGCATCCCACTCCGCATCCTGCGGGGCCATCGGGCGGCCCTTGAGATAGGCGAAGGTCACATCATCGGGCGCGATCAGGCCCGCGCGCGCTCCCGCTTCAATGCTCATGTTGCAGACCGTCAGCCGCTGCTCGACGCTCATCGCTTCGAACACCGCTCCGCGATATTCGATCACGTAGCCTGAGCCGCCAGCCGCACCGATGGTGCCGATGATATGCATGATCAGATCCTTGGCAGTGACGCCCGGTCCCAGATCGCCGTCCACGCGCACTTCCATCGACTTCGATTGCTGGAGCAGCAAGGTCTGTGTCGCCAGCACGTGTTCGACCTCGCTGGTGCCGATCCCGAAGGCGAGCGCGCCCAGACCGCCGTGGCAGGCGGTGTGCGAATCCCCGCAGACGATGGTGGTGCCGGGCAGCGAGAAGCCCTGTTCGGGGCCGACCACATGGACGATGCCCTGTTCCTTCGCGGTCGCCGGGATGTAGCGGATGCCGAAGGCGGGGGCGTTGTCTTCCAACGCGGCGAGCTGCGCCGCACTTTCGGGATCGGCGATCGCCACCGGCTTGCCAGCGCCATCCACGCGCGGCGTGGTGGGCAGGTTGTGATCGGGCACGGCCAGGGTGAGTTCGGGCCGCCGAACCGGGCGTCCGGCCAGTCGCAGCGCCTCGAACGCTTGCGGGCTGGTCACCTCGTGCACCAGATGCCGGTCGATATAGATCAGCGCAGTGCCATCATCGCGCGTTTCGACGACATGGGCGTCCCAGATCTTCTCGTATAATGTGCGCGGGCGGCTTGCCATGATGAGTGCGTTTCCTTCTTGCCGATGGGGCGATTAGACCCGCCGCCGCCCTTCGCGCAAGATGCGTGCTTGATCGGCGTCAAATTCGTCATGGATTTGCAGTCTTCATGAGTTATAACTGACAAATATGTCAGCAATCGAATCTCCCTCCGCACCTTTTGTCCACGCGATCACAGTCGAACCGGCCGACATCGACTTCATGGGCCACGTCAATAATGCGCGCTATCTCAATTGGGTGCAGGATGCGGTGCTGGCGCACTGGAACGATCTTGCCCCGGCGGAAGATGTCGCCAGCAAGGCGTGGGTCGCTCTGAAGCACGAGATTACCTATCGAAAGCCTGCTTTCCTCGATGACGATGTGATCGCGCAAACCGTGCTCGAACGCTTCAATGGTGCGCGCGCGTTCTATTCCACGCTGATCAAGCGCGGCGAGGAAGTGTTGGCCGAAGTGCAATCGAGCTGGTGCTGCATCGATGCCAAGACCTTGCGCCCGGCGCGCATCGGCGATCACCTGCGGGCGTTCTTCTTCCCTCCGGCAGAGTAAAGGGCGCGCTCCTGGGGCGACCTTCTCCATTACACGGCGCTGCGCCTGGTGCATCGCTGCGCAGCCTGATGCTGTGTGCCTTTGCGCTGCTGGCGGCGTGCGATAACGGACCATCTCCAGCGGCGACAGCGCAGGCGGTGCGCGAATGCCCCGCCATACGTTCCGATCCCGTCCGCATCGCGGCGGGCACATTCACCATGGGATCCGATCAGGTCTACCGCGAAGAAGGGCCACCGCGCTTGACCCGCGTCGGCGGCTTCTGGATCGACCCGCACGAAGTCACCAATGCCCAGTTCGCCGCATTTGTCGCTGCCACCGGCCATGTCACCACTGCCGAAAAGCCGGTCGACCCTGCGCTGTTCCGGGTGCCGCGCGATCAGATCCCGCCCGAATTGCTGCAGCCCGGATCGGCGGTGTTCGTCGCGCCCGATCGCCCTTCCACCCGCTTCACCGACTGGTGGCGCTATGTACCCGGCGCCAATTGGCAGCGACCCGAAGGGCCGGGCGGGCCGGAAGCGGAACCGAACCAGCCGGTCGTCCACCTGTCGCATGACGACATGACCGCCTATGCCCGCTGGCGCGGCGGTCGCCTGCCGAGCGAGGCCGAGTGGGAATATGCCGCAAGCGCAGGCCAGCCCGCCAGCGCCGCCCAGCCCGGCGCGGACGCGGCGAATAGCTGGCAGGGGGTATTCCCCGTCAACAACGAGCAAAGCGACGGCTTCTACGGGATCGCACCGGTCGGCTGCTACACCCCGAACGCCAACGGGCTCTACGACATGACCGGCAATGTCTGGGAGGTAACGGCCGATTACTACCGTCCCGGCCACGACACCGCCGACCGCGATACCCCGCGTGGGCCGAGCGAGGCCGATGCCTACGACCCGCTCAACCCCGGCCTTGTCACCCGCGTGATGAAGGGCGGATCATACCTGTGCGCGCCCAATTACTGCCAGCGTTACCGCCCGCAGTCGCGGCAGGGGCGCGACCCGGGGCTGGGGGCCAACAATGTCGGTTTCCGGCTGGTGTATGACCGGCCGTCATCGCAGCGCGATTGAACCTGCGGCGTCACCTGTTTCCGTCTCGCCGCACCGGCGCGGGGCCGCCGCATTGTGCAAACCCGATTGCCACTTTGCGCGCAGGTTCTATACGCGTCCCTATGGCCCGCGCGTCCGTATCCTTTTGACATGAACCCGCACTTCACCCTTCCTGCCCGCGCGCAGCAAGGCACGATCGGCCTTGTGCTGGCGCTGGCGATTGCCGGAAGCTGGCTGGGCATTCACGCCTGGGGCATGTTCGTGTTCGAATTGTCGTGGACCAACTGGCCCATCGCGCTGGCGGCGGCCATGGTGCAGTGCTGGCTTTCGGTTGGCGTGTTCATCGTCTGCCATGATGCGATGCATGGCACTCTTGTGCCGGGCAAGCCGAAGCTCAACGGGGCGATCGGCGCGGTGCTGCTGTTCCTGTATGCGGGCTTCGCGTGGAAGCAGTTGCGCGATGCCCATTTCGCCCATCACAAGCTGTCGGGCCGCGCCGGCGATCCCGATTTCGACGAGCATAATCCGGGCGATTTCAAGCGCTGGTATGCGACCTTTTTCCGGCGCTATTTCGGCTGGCGGTCGATCCTGTTCGTGCACACCGTGGTCGGGATATACTGGCTGGTGCTGGATATCCCGATGGCGCAGATCGTCATGCTCTATGGCTTGCCCGCCTTGGCCTCGTCGCTGCAATTGTTCTATTTCGGCACCTATCGCCCGCACTGCCACCGCGAAGGTCAGCCCTTCGCCGACCGGCACAATGCCCGCAGCAATGATTTCGGCACGCTGGCCAGCCTCGCCACCTGCTTCCATTTCGGCTATCATCTCGAACACCATCACCGGCCCGATGTGCCGTGGTGGGGCTTGCCAGCGGCGAAACGGGCCGGGGTGGGCGAGACCGAACTGCCAGAACCGATCGCAAAGGTGCCCGCATGAGCTGGCTCGAAATCATCCTCACCGTATTATCGTCGCTGATCGGCATGGAGCTGTTCGCGTGGGTCGCGCACAAGTACATCATGCATGGCTGGGGCTGGGGCTGGCACCGCGACCACCACGAACCGCATGACAAGGTGCTGGAAAAGAACGATCTGTTCGCAGTGGTGTTCGGTACGATCAACGCCGCGATGTATATCTACGGTTCGCTCTATTGGGACTGGCTGTGGTGGTTCGCGGTCGGCATCACGCTGTACGGGGTGATCTACACGCTGGTGCATGATGGACTGGTCCATCAGCGCTACTGGAAGTGGGTGCCGCGCAAGGGCTATGCCAAGCGGCTGGTGCAGGCGCACAAGCTGCACCATGCGACCATCGGCAAGGAAGGCGGAGTCAGCTTCGGCTTCGTCATCGCCCGCGATCCGGCCAAACTGAAGGCGGAGTTGAAGCGCCAGAAGGAAGCGGGCGTCGCGGTGGTGCGCGAGGCGCAGATCTAGCCGCCGAACTGCGTCAGGCTGAGATTGTTGCCTTCGGAATCGTGGAACCATGCGATCCGCGTGCCGGAACCGGGATCGGTCCACACCCCGCGTTCGTCCTGTCCGAAACCGTCGTAGATTTCGAAAGTCACGCCTTTGGCCGCCAGCTTGTCCATGGTCGCGGCAATATCGGCGACCTGCCAGCCGAGCACGGTGTGCGGGCCGGGCTCATGCCCTTCGATCCTGGTCAGGCGCAGCATCGTGCCGGCCAGATCATAGCTCACGGCAAACGGGTCTTCCCCGGTTTGCGTGAGGCCGAGCGTGTCGGTGTAGAATTTGCGCGCACGGGCCATGTCTGCGGCCAGCACAAAGCAAACGGGCGGTGAATTGCCGAGCATCATCGCACTCCTTTCCATCAGGACGACTCGAACACCGGACGCCCCTATGCCCAGTCTACGCCGAGGCGCGGGCTGATCACAGCCGGGGCGGGTCAGATCGCGGAAAAGCGTTCGATATCCTTGATCCGGCCCGACACCACCAATTCATCGTCGGGGAAGATGATCGTGTCGGGCACGGCATGGATAAAGTCCTCACCCACACGCTTAACCCCCACCACCGTCACGTGATATTTCTTGCGGCACGCACTGGTCACCAGCGGCAATCCGACAATCGGGTCCGGGGCGCACAGGCGCGCAATCGCGAACTCGTCACCGAAAGCGATGAAATCGAGCAGCCGTTCGTTCAGCAGGTGCGCTACGCGCTCGCCCATGCGTTGTTCGGGGAACACCACGTGGGTCGCGCCGATGCGTTCGAGAATGCGGGCGTGTTTCGCATTGCTTGCCTTGGCCCAGATATTGGTGAGGCCGAGATCGGCAAGCGCCAGCACTGTCAGCACGCTGGCTTCGATATCGGTGCCGATGGCGACCACCGCCGCCTCGAAATCGGCGACCCCCAGCTGCCGCAGCATATCGCCGTCGGTGCAATCGGCCTCGACCACCTTGGTCAGGTCGGCCGCGTATTCCTGCACAAAGTGCGGGTCGCTATCGATGCCCAGCACTTCGCTGCCCATGTTGGTGAGCGTCCGGGCGACCGCGCCGCCGAAGCGGCCCAGACCGACAACCAGAACGGGTTTGCGCTTGTCAGCCGACAATGAGGTTCTCCTTGGGATAGCGATAGGGGCGCGCGGGCCGTCCCACAGCAAGCGCGGTGGCGACAGTAATTGTTCCCACCCGGCCGATGAACATCAGCAGCACAATCACCACCTGCGCGGATGGCGGAAGATCGGCCGTGATGCCGGTGGACAGGCCGACTGTCGAGAAGGCGGAAATGCATTCGAACAAAATGTCCGGCAGCGGCAGGGTGGTGATCGAGGAGATATAGGTGGTTGCAGCGAAGATCAGGCTCGCCGCCAGCACCGTCACGGTCAGCGCCTGCCGTTCCACCTCGCTGCCGAAGCGGCGGTCGAACAGGCCCGCATCGCGGCGGCCCAGCACTTCGGACAGGACGATGGCGAACAGCACGATGAAGGTCGTCACCTTAATCCCGCCCGCCGTGCCCGCGCTGCCGCCGCCGATGAACATCAGCAGGTAATTGACCATCAGCGTCTGATCATGAAATGCGCCGACATCCACGCTGTTGAAGCCCGCCGTGCGCGGCATGACCGAATGGAACGCGGCGTTGAGCAATTTGCTGCCCACGCTCATCGGGCCGAGCGTTCCTGCATTGGTCCATTCCATCGCGAGGATCGCGACGAACCCCAATGCCAGCAGCGCGGCTGTGCCATAGACGGTCACCTTGGAATGCAGCGACCAGCGCTTCCACGCGAACCGCTTGTCGCGCAAATCCTGCATCACCGGAAAGCCGAGCGCGGTCAGGATCACTGCCAGCATGATCGGGACAAGGATCACCGGATCGGACTGGTATCCCATGACGCTGTCGGAGTGGGTGGAGAAGCCCGCATTGTTGAACGCGCTGACCGCATGAAACACACCGTGCCACAGGGCGCTGCCGACATTCATGTCGTAGCTCGTCACCATCCGCACCGCTAGGATCGCGGCCACCACCGCCTCCACCGCCATCGTAATGGCAAATACCAGCTTCAGCACCGACAGCGCATCGCCGGTTTCCAGCCGGCCGCGCTCGACCTGCGTTGCCATGCGGTCATGCAGGCCGAACCCTCGACCAGCGATGAGACCGAACAAAGTCGCCGCGGTCATGATACCCAGCCCGCCGATCTGGAACATCAGCAGGATCGCCACTTGCCCGAACGGCGACCAGTAGCTGCCGGTATCAACCACCACCAACCCCGTCACCGCGACGGCGGATGTGGCGGTGAACAGCGCGGTCAGAACAGGTGCGGGGGTGCCGTCAGCCGTCGCGATCGGCAGGCTGAGCAACACTGTTCCAATCGCGATGGCGAGCAGAAACAGACTAGGCACCAGCCGGATCGGGTTGCGCATCAGCTTCATCAGAGCGGCTTGGCGATGAATCGCGGGCACGGCAATAGTTTGATGGAGTTACCAGCGCGCGCGCGGCCGGAGCGCACACGCGCGGATCAGGTAGGGGAATGCCGCGCCCCGGTTGGTCACAGCGCCGCCGATGGCGGCTTGTCTTTATCCGGAAAGTCCCAACCGCATACGTCAACTCCTCCAAGGCGAGGAATTCTGCGGGATGGACGCTTGGGGGGAAACCACTGGTCGGGACGAGAGGATTCGAACCTCCGACCCCCACACCCCCAGTGTGATGCGCTACCAGGCTGCGCTACGTCCCGTTCCAGTGGAGCGGCGCCTATAGGGGGCCGTCCGCTGGCTGGCAAGCGGGTTTGGGAGTCTTTGTTGCGGGCAGGGAGGCGGAGCGGGTGGTCTTCGCCATCCACGCTGCCAGCAACATTGCCGCGCCCTTGCATTGCTGCTAGGCGCGCCCACTTGAACGCAGACGCAGGCCGTGCTGCCGCTTTTTCGGGGGTGGGTGGACGGCGCTCTGCATGATGACAACGGGTTCCTGACGGGTTTTATCGCATGACATTCGATCTTCTCGCTGCCGCCGGTGCTGCTGCCGGGCCGCCTTCGTGGGTAGGGTTTCTGCCGATCGTCGGCATGATCCTGATTTTCTGGTTCCTGATCATCCGCCCGCAGATGAAGCGGCAGAAGGAACATCAGCAGAAAGTCGCCGGAATGAAGAAGGGCGACCAGGTCGTCACCGCTGGCGGGTTGGTGGGCAAGGTGCTCAAGGTCGACGATACCTTCGTCGAACTGGAACTGGGCACCAATGTCCGCGTCAAGGCGGTCAAGGCGACCATCGGTGACATCATCCCGCCCGGCGGCACCCCGGCAAACGACTGAAACCGCCAAGCGCCGCTGGCGACTGGCCGATCCCTTCGCGTGAGACCCTGACGCAATGCTCGAATTCCCGCTTTGGAAAATGATATGGTTATGGGGCGTCACGCTGGCTGCGGCCATCCTGTCGCTGCCTTCACTCGCGAATGTCGCGGGGGTGGACTGGCCGTCGAACCTGCCCAATCCGCAGGTCAATCTCGGGCTCGATCTGGCCGGCGGTTCGCACCTGCTGCTGGAAGCCAGGGCCGAGGATATCCGCGCCCAGCGGCTCGAAAACATGGAAGAATCCGTCCGCCAGTTGATGCGCAATGCCAATCCGCGCATCCGCATCGGCGACGTTTCGACCGGTGAAGGCCGGATGAGCTTCATGCTCGACAGCGCGGCCGATATCGACCGCGCACGCGGGCTGCTCGAACCGGTGATGCAGGGCGCGAACCTGACCCGCGAATGGGACCTGTCGGTGGTCGATGGGCAGCGCATGGTGCTCACCCCGACCGATGCGGGCATCGAGGCTGCGCTGAATGATGCGATGGAAAGCGCGACCGAAGTGGTGCGCCGCCGGATCGACGAACTCGGCACGCGTGAGCCGACGATCATCCGTCAGGGCGACACCCGCATCGTGGTGCAGGTGCCGGGGCTCGACGATCCCGAGGCGCTGAAGAGCCTGCTGGGCAAGACCGCGCGGCTCGAATTCAAGCTGGTCGATCTGAATGCCCTGCCGGAAAATGTGCAGGCAGGCATCGCGCCCCCGGGCAGTGAGGTCTTTCCCTATGCTCCCGATACGCCGCAGGCAGGCCGGTCG
The DNA here is from genome assembly GCF_024305245.1 of Erythrobacter sp. GTDB lineage: Bacteria > Pseudomonadota > Alphaproteobacteria > Sphingomonadales > Sphingomonadaceae > Erythrobacter. The sequence continues at coordinate 217,580 of NZ_JAMWYX010000005.1, read as the reverse complement.
GAAGCGGTGCGCCGTCTGGGCGGCATTCGCGGCGACAATCTGACCGAGGCCAAGGCCGGGGTCGATCCGACCAATAACCAGAACGTCGTCAACATCGTGTTCGATGCGCAGGGTGGGGCCAAGTTCGCCAAACTGACGCGCGAGAATACCGGCAGGCCGTTCGCCATCATCCTCGATGAGCAGATCCTGTCGACGCCCGAGATCAACGAGCCGATCCTTGGCGGACGGGCGCAGATTTCGGGCAGCTTCACTGCGGAAAGCGCGAACGAACTGGCGATCGCGCTGAATTCCGGTGCGCTGCCGGTCGATCTCGCGATCGTCGAGGAGCGGACTGTCGGCCCGGATCTCGGCGCGGATTCGATCCGGCGCGGGTTGCTGGCGATGATGATCGGCAGCCTTGCGGTGGTGGCATTGATGGTGGCGAGCTATGGCCGCTTCGGTGTCTATTCCACCATCGCGCTGGTGTTCAACGTTCTGATGCTGCTGGGCATCATGGCCGGGATCAACGCAACGCTGACCCTGCCGGGGATCGCCGGGTTCGTTATCACCATCGGCGCGGCGGTGGACGCCAACGTGCTGATCAACGAGCGCATCCGCGAAGAACGAAGGCGCGGGCGCAAGGTGATCGCCGCGGTGGAAACCGGCTACAAGGAAGCCAGCCGCGCGATCTGGGACGCCAACCTCACCAACTTCATTGCCGGGGTGGCGCTGTTCGCCTTCGGTTCGGGGCCGGTAAAGGGCTTTGCGGTGGTGCTGGTGGTGGGCCTGTTCACCTCTGTCTTCACCGGTGTGACCATGACCCGCATGTGGGTTTCCGGGTGGCTCCGCAGGGCGCGCCCCAATGACATCGCTATCTGAAGGAGCGCGAGACCGATGAAACTCCTGAAGCTCGTCCCCGACGATACCAACATCAAATTCCTGAAACTGCGCGTGCCGTTCTTCGTGCTCAGCATCGTGCTGATTGTGGGCAGCTGGGCGGCGGTGCTGGTCAACGGCCTCAATTTCGGCGTCGATTTCGCTGGCGGGCAGGAAGTGCGCCTGACCTTCGAGGAGCGTGAGCAAGCACCGATCCCCGGCCTGCGTGAGTTGGTCGGTGGGCTCGGCTACGGCGAGCCGGTGGTGCAGGAATTCGGCGCACCCAATCAGGTGTCGATCCGCGTCCCCTTGCCCGAGGGTACGGAGGATACCCCCGGCGCCGCGACCGAGATCGGCAACCGCGTGATCGCGGCCATCGGCGAGGAATATCCCGGTGCGCGCACCGATGGGAATGATACCGTTTCGGGCAAGGTCGCAGGCGAATTCCGGGATTCGGCGATCCTCGCGCTGCTGGCGGCGATGGTGGCGGTGGCGATCTATATCTGGGTCCGGTTCGAATGGCAGTTCGGCGTCGGCGCGCTGTTTGCGCTGTTCCACGATGTCTCGGTCACGCTCGGCCTGTTCGCATTGACGCAGATGGAGTTCGGGCTGCAGATCGTCGCTGCGATCCTCGCAATCATCGGCTATTCGCTGAACGATACCATCGTGGTCTATGACCGCATCCGCGAGAACCTGAAAAAGTTCCGCAAGATGCCGCTGCCCGAACTGCTCGATCTGTCGGTCAACGAGACGCTGGCGCGCACTATCATGACCTCGCTGACGCTGTTCGTGGCGCTGATGCCGCTGCTGCTGTTCGGTCCGGCCAGCCTGTTCGGCATGGTCGCGGCGATCACAGCAGGCCTGTTCATCGGCACCTATTCCAGCGTCTATCTGGCGGGGCCGCTGCTGATCTGGATGGGCGTGACCTCGACCAGCTTCGTGCCGCAGGAAAGCGCGCTCGACAGGCAGGAAAAGATCGCCCGCGGCGAGGCGTAGGGCTTCAGCCTGCCAGCCGCTCGTAATGCGCTGCCAGCGCGGCGGCGTTGGCTTCCCAGCTGAATTGCTCGGTCAGCGCGGCGACATCCTCCCGCGCGGGCGGGGCGTTGAGGATCGCGTTGATCCCGGCGGCCACGGCTGCCGGGTTGCGCTCCACCAGCCGCCCGGCGGTGTCGTTCACGATCAATTCGCGCGCGCCGCCGACATCGGTCGTCACCACCGGCGTGCCGCAGGCGAGCGCCTCGACCCAGGCATTGGCCAGCCCTTCGCTCACCGTCGGCAGCACCATCACATCGGCAGCCGACAGCACCAGCGGCATCAGGTCGTGATCGAGCGACCCGGCGAAATGCACGCGTTCGGCCACGCCCCCGCTTGCCGCCAGCGCCCGCAGGCGCGCCTCGTCCTCGCCCTTGCCGACCAGCACCAGCCGCGCGCCGGGGATGTCGTTGAGCGCGGCAATCGCGATCCCCTGACCCTTGCGTTCGATCAGCGCAGCCACACAGGCGAGCATCGGCGCATTGTCGGGCAGGGCAAAACCCAGTTCGCGGCTTAGCTGGGCGCGCAATTGCGTGTGTTCCAGCGGGCGGAACCGGTCACGGTCGAGGCCGGTATAATGCACTGTGATTTTCGCCGCATCCATGCCCATCGCAGCCATCTGCCCGGCCAGATCGCGGCTGACCGCCAGCAGCCCGGTCGCGGTATTGGCGGCGTCCAGCATCTGCCGGCGGGCAAACTCATGCTCCCCCCAGAAGCTGATATCGCTGCCCCGCGCCTTGATCGACAGCGGCAGGCCCGTCTCGCGCGCGATGATCGCGGCCGCCGGTCCATCGGGGAAGAAGAACTGCGCATCGAGCACATCGATGGGATTTTCCGCATGGATGCGCTGCACCAGCGGCAGCGCCGCGCGCGCGATTGCGCCGGCATTGCGGCGCGCGCCGATGCGCGGGATCAGTGTGAAGCGCGGGCGGTGGATGGCGATCCCGCCCTCTTCGCTGTGTTCGGGCAGGTCGGCCAGCGGGCGATAGCGCCCCAACGTCAGCGGCGGCAGGCCGAGCGGGTTCATCACCGTGACTCGCCAGTCCCCGCGCTTCGCCAGCGCCTCCAGCGAACGGGCGACAAATGTCCCGAACCGCGGATTTGCCGGGTTGGGATAGAGCGTGGAAAGGGCGAGGACGTGTTTCACCGGGCGAAGTCCTTGTCCTGCGATCGTTAAAGCGTTCTGACCAGCATGGTCGCCACTGCAATCCACGGCGGATTGTCGACCACCACCTGTTTGTGCCCCGCGCCCGGCGGCAGCAGCCCGACCAGCGCGCCGCGCCGGTCGATCAGCCGCCCGAAGGCGAACCGCCCGCCGGATCGCGGGACAAGGCAATCGCGGTTCATTGCGCTGGCGGAGTGTTCGGGATCGAGCGGGCGCAGCCACAGCAGGTCGCCCGGCCGGTATTCGCCCACGCTCTCGCTCACCAGCAGCACCAGCGGCGCAGGCCCGTCGGCGGCGGCCAGTTCGCTCGGCAACACGGCATCGCGCGGAGCGGCGAGCGCCTGCGCGCCGTTTGCGGCGAGTTCGGCGACGATGCGAGCAGGCTCGCCCGTCTCCGCCCGCATCAGGCTGGCCGGTTCGACACCCAGAGCGGCGGCGATGCGGTTCATCCATGTCAGGGACAGCTGGCGCGTGCCGGTTTCCAGTCGCCCGATCGTCTGCGCGGTGGTCGGCGGCTCGCAAGCCTCGGCGAGATCGGCCAGCGTCAGGCCTTTGGCCTTGCGGATGTCGCGAATGCGGTTGAGCATCGAGCTGCCTTACAACTAACCATTATGGTTTTTCCTTTCCTACAAGATGGCCGGTTTGGCAAGTCGCTCGTGTCGAAAAAAAGGGAGGACATCCGCATGAAGCGCCAATTGGTCGAACGCGAACTCACAGCCGAAGGCCCGCGCCGGAGCGGGGCGGGTGAGCGAGCAGCCAAAACCGGCGCGCGTTCTGCCCGCACGGTAACGGTCAACCTCGCCGAATCCCCGCTCGCCTGGCTCCACGCGCGCGGGCATCTGGATGATCGACTGTTCGATGCGGGCGAGGCGCTGCGCAGCGATTACGAACGTGCGCAGCTATCCGCCAGCGTCACCATGCGCTGGGATCCGGTGCGGGTGAAGTCCACCGACGATCGCGGCCTGTCGCCAACCGAACGCCAGATCGCCGCGCGCCAGCGGTTCGACGGCGCGATTACGGCGGCGGGCAAGGGGCTGGAGGACATCCTGTGGCGCGTGGTGTGCGCAGGCGAAGCGCTGCCCGAGGCCGAGAAAGGGCTCGGCTGGCCCGCCCGGAGCGGCAAGCTGGTGCTGAAGATCGCGCTCGAACGCGTGGCGCAATTCTACCGGATCAGGTGAAGCGACGTGACCCCGCCGCGCTCAAGTGTTCACAATCCGGCCCGTCGCCAGCCGGTAGACCCCGACGAACACGAGCGCGGTGAAGCCGATCCCGAACAGCAGCGTGAAGATCGTCGGCTCGTATTCGCGGCTGAGCATGAAGGCACGGCGCATGCCGGGCGCGAATGCCCATTGCGGAACCGCGCCCGGCACCATCCACACATAGAGCAGATACGGCCCCCACACGGAAAACAGGATCATTCCCAAAATCGCTTTGGCGACATTCGACACGGCAGGCTCCCCAAGCGGCTGACTTTGCCTGTAAATACGTCAGGACGCTTAAGAATTCGTGAGGCGAACCGCGATCTCGGGGCGATAATCATGCCATCGCTGAGGGGACAGGTTTTCGACTCCAGGACAGTGTCTCATGTGTCTCCTACAGGGCCGGAACCGAACAGCGCGGCGACCTTCGCGCGCAGCTGCGGCAGGATGTCGGCTTCGAACCACGGGTGCTTGGCCATCCACAGCCGCGCGCGCCATGCCGGGTGGGGCAAGGCGATGATGTTGCCGTATTCGCCGAAGCGGCGCACCCGCTCGGTCATGGAAAGGCGGCGGGTGTGGGGCAGGTAATGCGCCTGGGCATAGGCGCCGACCAGCAGGGTCAGCCGGTCTTCGGGCAGCAGGCCCAGCACCGCGCCATGCCACTGCGGCGCACATTCGCGGCGCGGCGGAGCATCGCCGCCCGACAGCTTGCCGGGATAGCAGAAGCCCATCGGCACGATCGCTATGCGGGCGTCATCATACATGGCCTCGCGGTCGATGCCGAGCCAGCCGCGCAGCCGGTCACCGCTGTCATCGTCCCACGGCACGCCGCTGGCATGAACCTTGGTTCCGGGTGCCTGGCCGATGATCAGCAACCGGCTGGCTGGCGAAAACTGCGTGACCGGGCGCGGGCCGAGCGGCAGGTGCGCGGCGCAGAGCGTGCAGGCGGCAATGCGCCGGTGCAAGGCGGCGGCTGCGGTTTCGCGGCTGTCGTTCAACCTTCCACCAGTTCGGCCAGCATCAGCCAGCGTTCCTCGGCGGCGTCCCTCTCGGCGCGGGCGGTTTCGATGCCGGCGGAGATGGCGGCGAAGCGCTGGGGATCCTTGGCGTAGAGCTCGGGATCGGCAAGGATCGCCTCACCCTTGGCGATCGCGGTTTCGAGTTCCTCGATCCGTGCGGGCAGGATGTCGTAGTCGCGCTGGTCCTTGTAGGTCAGCTTGGCGGCGGGTTTGGTGGGCATGGACGGGGCCGGAGCGGTGGCATCGTCCTTGCGCGGAGCGGCGGCGGAACGGGCGGCGACGGGTGCCTTGCGCTTGGCTTCCCAGTCGGCATAGCCGCCCGCGACGATATCGACCTTGCCCGACCCGTCGAGGCCGAGCGTCAGCGTCACGGTGCGGTCGAGGAAGTCGCGGTCGTGGCTTACGATCAGCACGGTGCCGTCGAAATCCGCGATCACTTCCTGAAGCAAATCAAGCGTTTCGAGGTCGAGATCATTGGTCGGCTCGTCCAGCACCAGCAGGTTGGCGGTGCGGGCGAACTCGCGGGCCAGCAGCAGGCGCGAACGCTCACCGCCCGACAGGATGCCGACCTTGGTATCGACCAGACCGGGATCGAACAGGAAGTCCTTTAGGTAGGCCATGACATGCTTGCGCACGCCCCGCACATCGATCCAGTCGCCACCTTCTGCAAGGATCTGGCGCACGGTGGCGCCGGGTTCGAGCAGCTTGCGCTGCTGGTCGATCATTACGCCAGAAAGCGTGCGGGCATGGGTGACGGTGCCGGTATCGGGTTCGATCTCGCGGGTCAGCAGCTTCAGCAGCGTGGTCTTGCCCGCGCCATTCGATCCGACAATGCCGATGCGGTCGCCGTTCTGGATGCGCAAGGAGAACGGCTTGATGACCGCGCGCTCCCCGTATGTCTTGGAGATGCCTTCCGCGACGATCACCGATTTCGACTTGAAGTCATCGTCGCTCGAAAGCTTCAGCTTGGCAACGCCCGCGCCCGAGATCATCGCCGCCCGCGTCGCGCGCATCTGATGCAGCTTCTCCAGCCGCCCCTGGTTGCGCTTGCGCCGCGCGGTTACGCCGCGTTCGAGCCAGTGCGCCTCGATCTTGAGCTTGGCATCCATCCGCTCGGCGGCGCGGGCCTCCTCGGCGTAGACCTGTTCCTCCCACGCCTCGTAGCCGCCGAAGCCGACCTCCTTGCGCCGCATCGTCCCGCGGTCGAGCCACAGGGTCGCGCGGGTCAGGCGGGTGAGGAAGGTGCGGTCGTGGCTAATGGTGATGAACGCGCCGCGATAGCGGCTCAACCAGTCCTCCAGCCAGTCGATGGCGCTGAGGTCGAGGTGATTGGTCGGCTCGTCCAGCAGCAGCAGATCGGGGTCCTGCGCCAGCGCGCGGGCGATGGCGGCGCGTCGGCGCTCGCCTCCGCTGGCAGTCTCCGCCGGGCGGCTCATGTCGATGCCCAGCTGCCCGGCGATGGCTTCGACCTCGTGGGGCTCGGGCGCTTTGTCGCCTGCCAGTGCGAAGTCCATCAGCGTCTCCGCGGCGCCGAAATCGGGGTCCTGTTCCAGAAACACGATCCGCGTGCCCGGCTTCACGCGGCGCATTCCGCGATCCGCATCGATCCGCCCCATCATCAACCGCAGCAGCGTGGTCTTGCCCGCGCCGTTGCGCCCGATCAGCGCCAGCCGGTCGCCCGGCAGCACGTGCAGATCGACCGGCTCCGTGCCGCTGGTGGGGCTCGGGCCACCGAACAGCCAGCGCCCGCCTTGTTGCAGAGCGATGCCTTCGAGCGAAAAGATAGGTGGTTGCGCCATAGGCTGCGCCAAGTAGGGGCTTGGCAACCTTGTGCCAAGGCGGTTCAGCGCTACGAAAGCCGTGCCGGTTCAATGGCGCGTCTTTTGGAGGAACCTGTGATGATCCGTCCCGCCCTTGCCATGATCGCCGCCAGCGCGTTCGCGCTGCCTACCACTGCCTACGCCGCCAACGTCGAGATCGAGGCGAGCGGCCCGGTGATCGAACTCGACATCTTCGAAAGCGTCACTGTTGCGCCCGACATGGCGACCATCGGCGCTGGCGTGACCAGCGAGGCACCGACCGCGGTCGAGGCGCTGCGGATGAACTCTGCCGAGATGGAAAAGGTGATCGCCCGCATCAAATCGCTGGGCGTCGCCGAAAAGGACATCCAGACCACCGGCATCAATCTTAATGCGCGCTATGACTACGACCGCGAAGGCCAGCGCCAGATCTTCCGCGGTTATCAGGTGTCCAACCGTGTCAGCGTGAACCTGCGCAAGATCGAGGATACCGGCACGGTGCTCGATGCGCTGGTGGCTGCGGGCGCGACCGACCTGTCCGGCCCGAACTTCAGTATCGAGGATGACGCAGCGGCCAAGGATGCGGCGCGCAAGCGGGCGATCGAGCGGGCGGCAGAGCGCGCGCAGGCCTATGCCGCGATGCTCGGCTATGACGGCGTGAAGGTGCTGAAGGTCAGCGAGGCGATGCAGAACCGCGCGCCGATGCCCGAGCAGGCGATGATGAGCGCAGACAAGATCATGGTGACCGGCTCGCGGATAGCGGTGCAGCCGGGCATGGTTTCCTCCGGTGTCGCCATCTCGATCACCTACGAACTGGTCGATGACATGGCGCCCGCCGTCGAATGATCGCCCATTCACTCCTTGTTCAAAGCGATCCGACTAGGCATGGGGACACCATGAAACGCTTTCGTTCCCTTTTTGCCGGACTTGTCGCTGCGCTGACGCTGGGTGGCCTTGCGCTGCCTGCCGTTGCGCAGGAACAGTCCGGCGGCGATCAGGGCGAAGCGCGGCGCGAGGCGCAGGCGGGCAACCAGCTGTCGCTGCGCGAGATCGAGCGCCGTATCCTGCCGCAGATGCAGGGCAGCGAATATCTCGGCCCCGCTTACGATTCGATTGCGCGGGCCTATCGCCTCAAGTTCATTCGCGATGGCCGCGTTACCTATGTCGATGTCGATGCCCGCACCGGCAAGGTCATCGGGCGTTCGCGCTGACAGTCGGTCAAAGCGGCATCATCGGGGGACAGGCAGCGGTTCTTCGCATGCCGGTTGCTTGACGCTGGCGCGGCAAAAGCGCACCAAACGGCCGTTCATGCAGCAGGAAAATGGTGGAACATGCGAATTCTGATCGTCGAGGATGAGCCCACGCTGGGCGCGCAGCTCAAGTCGACGCTGGAGCAACACGGCTATGCCGTCGATCTCTCCGCCGATGGCGAGGACGGGCACTTCATGGGCTCGACCGAGGATTACGACGCGGTCGTGCTCGATCTCGGCCTGCCGGAGATCGACGGGTTGACCGTGCTTGGCATGTGGAGGCGCGAAGGGCGCACCTTCCCGGTGCTGGTCCTGACCGCGCGCGACAGCTGGTCGGACAAGGTTGCAGGTCTTGATGCAGGCGCGGATGATTACCTCGCCAAGCCGTTCCAGACCGAGGAACTGATCGCCCGGCTGCGCGCGCTGATCCGCCGCGCTTCGGGCAATACCTCGTCCGAACTCACTGCGGGCGACGTGCGGCTGGACACGCGTTCGGGCCGGGTGACGCTGGCGGGAGAGCCGGTCAAGCTGACCGCGCAGGAATACAAGCTGCTGTCCTACCTCATGCACCACAAGGGCAAGGTCGTCAGCCGCACCGAATTGATCGAACATATCTACGATCAGGATTTCGACCGGGATTCGAACACGATCGAAGTGTTCGTCACCCGCATCCGCAAGAAGCTTGGCGCAGACGTTATAACGACTATCCGTGGCCTCGGTTACAGCCTCGACGACCCCGCCGAAGCCCCGCGCGCCTGAGGCGGCAGGGGCCGGCGGCGAAGCGCGCAGCACCTTGCCCGCGGGCGGGGCCGCAGCCGTGCCGGAGCCGGTGAGCACCGCGCCCGCAGCGCAACCGCGCGCCAGCCTTGCGCGGCGCATGGGGCTGATCGCGGCGGGGTGGATCTTCGTGCTGCTGCTGGGCGGCGGCATCGCGCTCGACCGGACACTCACCACGCAGGTTGAAGAGAACTTCGACGAACAGCTCGATTACATCCTCACCGCCATGATCGCCTCGGCCGAGATCGACCCCTTCGGCGAGGTGTGGTTCTACCGCGCACTCGGCGACCAGCGCTTCCTAGAACCGGGAAGCGGGCTGTATTGGCAGATCAGCGGCGGCGATTTCGAGCCGATTGCCTCGCGCAGCCTGTGGGATCGCACGCTCACCTTGCAGGGGGTGAAGACCACGGGCGAGGATTTCAACAGCGAGGTGCATTTCCACAACTCCGATCAGTTCGCAGGCGAACCGCTGCGGATTGCCGAGCGCACCGTGATCCTGCCGGGCAGCGAGACGCGCTGGACCTTTGCCGTCGCCAGCGCGACCGAGCAGATGGACACCCAGATTGCCCGCGTGCGGCTGATCCTGATCTGGAGCTTCGCGGTCCTGGGGCTGGGCCTGCTGGTGATGGCGCTGTTGCAGATTCGCTACGGCCTTTCGCCTCTGCGGCGGGTGCGGGCGGCGATCCAGAAGCTGCGCACCACCGGCGCGAACCGCATCACCGATCCGCTGCCAACCGAAGTGCAGCCGCTGGTCGAGGAGTTGAACGCGCTGCTCGACCATTCCGAACGGCAGGCGGAGGAAGCGCGTCGCCATGCGGGCAATCTCGCCCACGCGCTCAAGACGCCGCTGACCGTGCTGACCAACGCCGCGACCGCGCGCGCGCCCGATCTGGGCGAGGCAGTAATGCGCGAGACCCGCACGATGCAGCGCCATGTCGACCACCATCTGGCGCGTGCCCGCGCAGTCGGACGGCGGGCGGTCGGCCATGCCCGAACCAATGTGATGGCCAGCGCCGAAGCCGTGCGCCGCGCGGTCGAGCGGCTTTATCCGCAGGGTCGGCTCGACATCGCGGGCAGCCGCGATGCCGATGTGGCGATCGAGCGGCAGGACCTCGACGAGATGCTCGGCAACCTGATCGAGAACGCCGCCAAATACGGCGGGGGCAGTGTATTCGTAACCATCGACCCCGATGAAGAGAGCGCCGAGCAGCGTGATGGCGAATGCCTGATCTGGGTTGAGGATGACGGCACCGGCATTCCCGAGGCCGAACGCATCCGCATTTTCGATCGCGGGGCGCGGCTCGATACCGGCAAGCCCGGCACCGGCCTTGGCCTCGCAATCGTGCGCGACGTCGCGGAAATCTACGGCGGCAGCGTCCAGCTGGGGACCAGTGAGGACCTAGGCGGGCTGCTGGTCGAATTGCGCCTGCCGCGGGCGGAATGATCGACGGTGCGAAGGGTTTTTGCACCCAACGCCGTTAAGCCCCCGAGTGATCGACGACACGTAACCGGAACCGGGGCACTTTGCGCGCAGACATGACCCCTAGCGGCGAGCCTGCGGCTCCTGCCTCAGCGGCCGATGATGCCGCGTTGGTGGCGCGCATGGCGGCGCGCGACCCTGCGGCCTTGCGTGAGGCGATTGCGCGTCATGCAGGGCCGCTCCACCGCATTGCATGGCGTATGACCGGCGACAGCCACGAAGCCGAGGATATTGTGCAGGAGGCGATGCTGAGATTGTGGAACCATGCACCGCGGCTCGCCGCGAGGCATCCGGCTGGGAGCGGCGCTGCATCGACGCTACGCCTGTCCGGCTGGCTGAAACGGGTGGTGACCAATCTCGCGATTGACCGGTTGCGGCTGGCGCGGCGGGTGTCGGGTGAGGACGTGCCGGAACGCGCCGACGACACCCCGCTCGCCGATGTCCGGATCGAAGCCGATCAGGGCGACGGTTCCACGCGCGCACTGGTGATGGCCCTGCCAGAGCGTCAGCGCGCCGCGATCGTGCTGACCTATTACGAGGATCTGCCCAATGGCGAAGCCGCCGCGGCGATGGACATGAACATCAAGGCGTTCGAATCCCTGCTGCACCGCGCCCGTGCGGGCCTGCGGCAGGCCTTCGCTGCGCAAGGAGACGCGCGATGAGCGGCGTTGACCACGATGACGGCGCGCCGATCGCTCCCGGCAGCCCGCTGGCACGGGTGCTGGATGATTTTGCAGTGCCCGCGCTGCCTGCCGGGTTTGCCGACCGGGTGTTGGCCGCTGCCGAGGCCCGGCCTTCTCCTTTGCCCGAACTGCGCCGCTCCGGTGGCGGAGGCGGACGTGGACAGGGCCGTGGCTGGCGGCTGGGGCGGCGCATGGCCATCGGCGCAATCGGCTTCGGCGCGCTCGCCACGGCGGCGGCAGCGACCGGGTTGCTCGACCGGTTCGATCTGCCCGCCGTGCCGTCACCCGAAAAGGTATGGGCGAGCATCACCGGCAAAGAGGCCGCTCCTGTCCCCGCAGCAGCGCCGGTGGTTCCGCCGCCTGCCGACCCTGAGCCCGCTGCGCTGGCTCCGGTCAGGATCGAAGGCCGGATCGACACGCCCGAGGAACTGGGCGAGGCTTTCCGCCGGATCGATGAGGTGCGGCAGGGCCGGGTCGAGGCACGCCGCCAGATCATCGACTCACGCATCGAAAGCGAAATCGAACGTCGCCGTGCCGCCGGATTGCCGCTCCCCACACCGGAAGAAGAGGCGCGCGTACGGCAGCGGATCGAGGATGCGCGCACCCGCCGCGAAGGGCTGGTCGCCGAACGGATCGAGGCCCGCCGCGAGGAACTGCTCCAGCGCGTCGAGAGTGGTGAGGGGCTGACGCGGGAGGATATTGCGCGGCCCCTGCGCGACGATGCGCGCGCGCTTGAACGGGCGGGCAGGCTGGAGCGTCTGCGCCGGATGACACCGCAACAGCGGCGCGAGGCGCTGCGGCAACTGCCCGCAGACGAGCGCCGCGAGTTGATCGAGGCGTGGCGCCAGCGGCGCGCCGGGCGGCTGGACGGGGAGACGGCAGCGACAGCCTCGACCCCCGCGCCCGAACGACCCGAAGCCTCACCCGCGCCGGAACCGCAAACGTCCCAATTCGGTACGCCCGGTGATCCTTCCGCCGCCGCCGCGCCGCTGTGAACGAAAAGTCGGCGCCGCCGCGAAGGGTGCGGCTGCCTCTGCCGTTATTGCCATGTCCCCGGCCGCAAATCCCCGCGCGGCCAGCGGACCTCGCAATGGATTGAACGGAACGAGGAACTTCGCGATGAGAAAGACTCCCCTGATGCTCGCCTCGCTGACGGCGCTGGCGCTTGCCTTGCCTGCCGCCGCGCAGGAACAGACCCGCACGCGCAGCTATGATGGACCCAAGGTCAGCGCTAGCCAGACCACCACGGTCAACCCCGATACCGGCACCGCAACCCGCACCCGCGAGGCGACCAATCTTAACACCGGCAACACCGCCAGCAGCAGCGCCGTACGTCAGCGCACCGAAACCGGCGCGACCATCGACATCGTGCAGACCGGGCCGCAGGGCAATTCGCGCGACCTTTCGGGGACACGCACCCGCACCGACACCGGTTCGACCTTCACCGGCACCGCCACCGGGCGCGGCGGCGAGAGCTACGGCCTTGCAGGCGCGCGCAGCCGGGACGGGCAGGGCAATTCCGCCGCGAGCCAGAGCGTGACCAATTCGGCCGGCGAAGTGCTCGCCTCTCGGGAGCGCGCCACCACCCGCAGCGAAGGGCAGGTGAGCCGCAGCGTCACCAAGACCAGGGCGCCCGGCGTCACCCGTCCGCCCCGCGCGCGCGGCAAACGTCCGCGTTAGAGCATACTCTTGTCGTGCGCTTCGCGAGGATCAGCGGCCCCGCTGTCCTCGACCCCCGATGGAGCGCGCGAAGCGACGGCCAGCAGCTGATCTGGTGGAACAGTCGCAAGGCCGCCCGGGCACGGCGCTCCGAAATGGGCGCCGTGCCCTTTGCTTGGGCGCAGATATTCAGTTGCGGTTCAGCGCCGGGAAGCGATTGATCGGGCGCCACAATCGGGAGGCGCGGGCATGATTGCAGCACGCAGCAGCGTAATCCTTGCGGCTCTGGTGCTGGGCGCTTGCACCACCGCCTCCGACCCGGCATCGCGCGGGCAACGCACGGTCTTCCATAATCCGCTCGCCCCGCCTGAAATCGACCAGCGCGGGATCGGGCCGCAATGCGATGTCGATATCGGGCAGGATGCGACCTGTCTGGGCGGGCCGATCATCTATCCCGGGCGCGGGCGACACATATCGCTGGGGAATGGCGAAACGGCGCGGCTCACGCGTGGGCAAGCCCGCCTGTTGCGGGAGCGTGAGGAGTTGCTGGAAGCATTGCGCGATCAGCCGCCACCGCCGCCACCGCCCGCTGCGCCGCCCGTAGCTCCGACTGCGAGCAAGGGCGAGACACCCTGATCCCTCAGCCGCCGCGCGCCTTTTCGTGGTGGCGGATCACTTCCTCGATGATGAAGCGCAGGAATTTCTCGGAAAATTCGGGATCGAGGTTTGCCTCTTCCGACAGCTTTCGCAGTCGTGCGATCTGGCGTGCTTCACGATCGGGATCGGCCGGGGGCAGGGTGGCTTTGGCCTTGTATTCGCCCACCGCCTGCGTGATCCGGAACCGTTCTGCCAGGATGTGGATCAGCGCCGCATCGATATTGTCGATGCTTTTGCGAAAGCTCGCCAGAATCGGATCGGACACCACTTCGGACGGGGTGCTATGAGCTGGCGAGGATTGCGTTTGCTGCGGCATAGGCTGCGAAACTAGCAGCAATTCTGCGCTTGCCAAGCACGCGCGGCCCGCCCTAATGCCGCAGGCAACATGAGTGCCGATGTCATTCCCCTGCCGCGCAGCCGGCCGACACTCGATCCCATGCTGTCGTTGACGGCAGCGGGCATGAATTCTGTCAATTCCGTGATCCTTGACCGGATGCAGAGCGACATTCCGCTGATCCCGCGCCTTGCCGGGCATCTGATTTCGGGCGGGGGCAAGCGGCTGCGGCCGATGCTGACACTCGCCGGTGCGGAACTGGTCGGCTACAAGGGCACACGTCACTACAAACTCGCAGCGGCGGTCGAATTCATCCACACCGCCACGCTGCTGCACGACGATGTGGTGGACGGCAGCGAGCTTCGGCGCGGGAAGGCGGCGGCCAACATCATCTTCGGCAATCCGGCGACTGTGCTGGTGGGCGATTTCCTGTTCAGCCGCGCTTTCGAACTGATGACCGAGGACGGCAGCTTGCGCGTCCTTTCGATCCTGTCGCGCGCCAGCGCGGTGATTGCGGAAGGCGAGGTCTCGCAGCTTTCCGCCCAGCGCCAGATCAACACCAGCGAAGAACAGTACCTCCACATCATCGGCGCGAAAACCGCCGCGCTGTTCGCTGCTGCCAGCCAGATCAGTGCTGTGGTGGCCGAATGTTCGGAAGAACAGGAGCACGCGCTCGAAGCCTATGGCCGCAACCTTGGCGTTGCGTTCCAACTGATCGACGATGCGATCGACTATGATTCCGACGCCGCCGAAATGGGCAAGGAACAGGGCGATGATTTCCGCGAGGGCAAGATGACCCTTCCGGTGATCCTCGCCTATGCACGCGGCAATGACGAGGAACGCAAGTTCTGGAAGGACGCGATCATCGGGCATCGTTCGTCCGATGTGGATCTGGCCCATGCGATTGCGCTGATCGAGAAGCACCACGCGTTGGAAGACACCCGCGAGCGGGCGCGCCATTTCGCCCACAGGGCCATCGACGCGATCTCGATCTTCCCTGACGGAAAGGCCCGCGCGGCAATGGCCGAAGCGGCGCAATTCGCGGTCGCGCGCGGGCACTGATCGCGGTATCGGGCGGGGCGATGAACCCCGACCTTCCCATCCACGCTGTTTTGCCGGACATCCGCGCCGCGCTGGCGAATGTCGGCGCAGGCGTGCTGGTCGCACCGCCGGGTGCGGGCAAGACCACTGCGGTCGCGCCCGATCTGCTGGGCGAGGCCTGGTGCACCGGCCAGATCATCCTCACCTCGCCCCGCCGCGTTGCCGCCCGCGCTGCGGCTGAACGCATGGCCGAGATGCTGGGCGAAAAGCCCGGCGAAACGGTCGGCTATATGACCCGGCTCGATAGCAAGGTGTCGGCGCGCACCCGCATCCTGATTGTCACCGAGGCGATCCTTGTGAACCGGCTGGTCGATGATCCAGAGCTTCCCGGCGTCTCCGCCCTGTTGTTCGATGAAGCACATGAACGCAGCCTCGACAGCGATCTGGGTCTTGCGCTGGCGCTGGAGAGCCGCGCCGTGCTGCGCGAGGATCTGCGCGTGCTGGTGATGTCCGCCACCATCGACGGCGCGCGTTTCGCCCGCTTGCTGGGCGATGATGCGCCGGTTGTCGAGAGCGAAGGACGCAGCTTTCCGCTGGAGATCAAGTGGCTTGGCGGCGATGGTTCGCAGGCAATCGAGGATAGTGTGACGAGCGCGGTGATGACCGCGTGGCGCGATGAGGCGGGCGATATCCTCGCCTTCCTGCCCGGCGTGCGCGAGATCGAGCGGGTGCGCGAACGGCTGGAGCCGCGCCTGCCGGATGTGCCGATCCATCCATTGCACGGCCAGATCGAACCCGGCGCTCAGCGTGCAGCGATCCGCCGCGATGCTCAAGGCCGCCGCCGCATCGTGCTGGCCACCGCGATTGCCGAGACTTCGCTGACGCTCGACGGTGTCAGCGTGGTGGTCGATTCCGGCCTTGCCCGCCTTGCCGAGTTCGACCGGGCGGCGGGCACCACGCATCTCGTCACCCGCCGCGCCTCGCAGGCGTCCGCAGCGCAGCGGGCGGGCCGTGCAGCGCGGCAGGGGCCGGGGGTGGCTTACCGGCTGTGGGAGGAGGCAGGCCATGCCGGTCGTCCCGAATTCGCTCCGCCCGAGATCGTGCAAGCCGATCTTGCGCCGTTGCTGCTGCGGCTGGCGAAGTGGGGGACAGCCGATCCGCACTCACTGCCGTGGCTCGATCCGCCGCCCGAAGCTTCGGTTGCGGCGGCGCGGGGGGCGCTGGAGGCGTTGGGCGCGATTGATGCGGGCGGAAAGATCACGCCGCTGGGCGAAGCGATTGCTGCCCTGCCGATGGCGCCCGATCAGGCGGCAGCCGTGCTTCATGGCGCGTGCGCGGGGTGCGGTGAGGATACGGCACGGCTGGTAATGCTGCTGCAGGAACGCGGGCTTGGCGGGCGGGGCGAAGACCTGATGCAGCGGCTTTCCCGCTGGCGGGGCGACCGTGCGCCGCGCAGCATTGCCGCGCAGCGAATCGCGCAAGGCTGGGCGAAGCAGGGTGGGCAGCTTGCGGGAGTGATCGGCCAAAGTCCCGCCGCCGATGCCGCCGAGGCGCTCGCGCTGGCGCGGCCTGATTTCGTCGCGCGCCGCCGCGATCCCTCGGGCGAGCACTGGCTGAGCGCAGGCGGTCGCGGGTATATGCTCGATCCCGCGTCACCGCTGGCGCGGGCCGAATGGATCGTGATCGGCGATGCGCAGGGTCAGGCCAAGGGGGCACGCATCACCGCCGGTGGCGAACTTGCGGCTGATCGCATTGCGGCGCTGTTTGCCAAGGAATTGCAGGAACGCGTCACAACCCGCTGGAACAAGGACAAAGATCGGGTCGAAGCGCGGCGTGAACGGCGGCTTGGCGCAATCGTGTTGGCGAGCGTGCCCGAGCCTGCGCCCGACCCCGCCCTGTTTGTGGATATCCTTGTGGAGAAGGCTGTGGAGCGGTTGGGGGAAATGCTTCCGCCAGGCTTCCTTGCCCGCGCCCGTTTTGCTGGGGTCGATGCGCTCGCGCCCGAAGCCCTGCGCGATCGTGCATCCGAGTGGCTTGCTCCGTTGCTGGCCGGGCGGCGCGACCTCGATTTGCCGCCGCACCGCTTTGCCGAAGCTGCGCTGGGCCTGCTCGACTGGAACCAGCGGCAGGCATTCGACCGCGCAGCGCCCACGCACTTCACCTCGCCCGCCGATACGCGGCACGCGATCGACTACGCCGGAGATGACGCGCCGAGCGTAGAGGTGCGGGTGCAGGCACTGTTCGGTCTGGATGCGCAGCCGATAATCGGCACCACCCCGCTGCTGCTGAAACTGACCAGCCCCGGCGGGCGTCCGGTGCAATCGACCCGCGATCTGCCCGGCTTCTGGCGCGGGAGTTGGCGCGATGTGGCGAAGGACATGAAGGGGCGTTATCCCAAGCACCGCTGGCCCGACCAGCCGTGGCTGGAAAAGCCGAGCATGAAGACCAAAAATGCGTTTAATCGCGGCCAGGATTAAGCTATCGCCCGGGCACAGATCGGGGCGCGAGAGCGGCCCGCGAGGGCGCCAAAGTGTTTTGGCGCCCACCCGCAGCGACGCTGGCGAAGCCAGCATGAGCGAGGATCGATAACAAGAATGTCCGCGAGAATTTTCCAGCAGCCCAAGCACGCGATGCAATCGGGCAAGGCCCATACCGATGAATGGGTGCTCGAATTCGAGCAGTCCGAGGCGCGTTTCGCCGATCCGCTGATGGGCTGGACCGGCAGCGGCGATACCCAGTCGCAGGTGCGGCTGACGTTCCCGTCCAAGGACGCGGCCAAGGCCTATGCCGAGAAATACGGCATCGCCGCGCGCATCCACGCAACCCCGCCCAAGCGGCTGAAGCTGCAGGCCTACGCGGATAATTTTCGCTGAGTTGATTTTTCATTCGCACCGCGCCATATGCACGCTCGGGAGTCGGGTGGACGTTTGCGTCTGCTCACCGGGTCAGGGCCGGAAGGCAGCAGCCCAGGTGGATGGCGACGGGTCGCTCGGCTCCTTTTTCCACGTAAATCGCCGTGATGCGCAGCATGACAAACCGTGGCCGAGCGCCTAGCTTGTAGCCATGAGCGATTCCGACCCCGAACTGCCAGAAGACGATTCCGGCCCGACTGCAGCCGAGTTGGAGGCTGCCGGGCAGAATGCGCTGTTCGGCGATCCTGCGCCGCCGCCCGCTGCCGCGCCCGAGCCAGCCCAAATGCCTGCGACCGCGCCGCCTCCTGAGCCTGCGTCTGCGTCTGTGCCTGCCCCCCCCCCTCCGGCCGCCAGCCAGCCTTACCGCGTGCTGGCGCGCAAATATCGCCCCCAGACCTTCTCCGAACTTATCGGGCAGGAAGCGATGGTGCGCACCCTTGCCAATGCCATCGCGCGCGACCGGCTGGCCCATGCCTTCCTGATGACCGGCGTGCGCGGGGTCGGCAAAACCTCGACCGCGCGGTTGATCGCCAAGGCATTGAACTGCATCGGGCCGGACGGGCAGGGCGGGCCGACCATCGACCCTTGCGGACAGTGCGAGGCCTGCGTCGCCATCGCCGAAGGCCGCCATATCGACGTGATCGAAATGGACGCGGCGTCGAACACCGGGATCGACGATATCCGCGAGATTATCGAGGCGGTGCGCTATGCTGCGGTCTCGGCGCGCTTCAAGATCTACATTATCGACGAAGTTCACATGCTGTCGAAAGCGGCCTTCAACGGCTTGCTCAAGACGCTGGAGGAGCCGCCGCCGCACGTAAAGTTCCTGTTCGCCACCACCGAGGTCGACAAGCTACCGGTCACGGTGCTGAGCCGCACCCAGCGGTTCGACCTGCGCCGTATCCCAGCCGGAATGCTGGCGGAACATTTCGCCAAGGTCTGCCGCCTCGAAGGCGTTGCCGCTGATGCCGAGGGTCTGGCGATCATCGCTGCTGCGGCCGAAGGATCAGTGCGCGATGGCCTGTCGATCCTCGATCAGGCGATCGCGCATGCCGATCTGGACGGCGAGGGCAAGGTCACCGCCGCACGGGTGCGCGACATGCTGGGCCTTGCCGACAAGAGCGCGCAGCGCCGCGTGCTCGGCCACCTGCTGGAAGGCGACGCCAAGGCATTGCTGGCGGCGGTCGACGAGCAATATTCGCTCGGTGTCGAGCCGCTGGCGCTGATGCGCGCGCTGATGGACCTGACCCACCGCATTACGCTGGCGCAGATTTCCGGCAATGAACCCGATGCTCCGGCGGAGGAAGAACGCGCCGCGCTGGCCGATTTCGCGGCGCGGCTGGGGGCGGGGGAGCTGCACCGCTTGTGGCAATTGCTGCTGAAGGGCCATGACGAAGTGCGCTCCGGCCCAGACCCGCTGGTGTCGCTGCAGATGGCCCTGCTGCGCATCCTCCACGCGGCGCAGATGCCCGATCCGGGCAAGCTGGCGAAGCGGATCGAGGAACTGGCGTCGGGCGGGTTTGCGGCACCAGTTCCGGCTCCTGCGGCAGAGGGTGCCGCGCCGTCCGCTCTGGTCGCTGCTGCGCCCCGGGCGGCTGCACCCTCGCAGGATTGGGCGGCGCTGGTCGAGGCAGTCGATGCCACAGGCCAGTTACGGGTCGCCCAGATCATGCGCGACCGGGTGCGGGTGATCGAATTGGGGCCGGATCGGCTGGTGTTCGAACAGGCCGACAATTTCCCCGATGATCCCGCGCCCGACATCCGCGAGGCGCTGTTCAAGCTGACAGGCAAGCGCTGGCAGGTCGAGCGCGGCACCGGTCCTGCACAGCCGAGTTTGCGCGAAACCGCCGATGCCGAGGCGCAGGCCGAGGATGCGCGCATCCGTTCCGATCCGCTGGTCGCAGCGGCGTTTGCGGCCTTCCCCGAGGCCGAATTGCTCGGGACCGAGGGCAATGTCGCCCGTGCGGCCCGTCCCCCGTGGAACTGATGTTCAAGGAGATCCCCAGATGAAATCGATGGAAGAAATGATGCAGGCGGCCCAGCAGGCCGCCGAGACCATCCAGAAGCAGATGAACGAAATGCAGGTGAAGCTCGATTCGATCGAGGTCGAGGGCACTGCCGGTGGCGGGCTGGTGAAGGTTCGCGCCAGCGCCAAGGGCCGCATCCTCGGCGTGTCGATCGACGACAGCCTGATCACACCGGATGACAAGCAAATCCTCGAAGACCTGGTCGCCGCCGCGTTCAACGACGCGCGCGACCGGGCGGACCGGGTGTCCGCCGAACAGATGACGGAAATGCAGGGCTCGATGGGCCTGCCGCCGGGCTTCAACCTTCCCGGCCTGGGATAAGGTCGGCGGCGCGGGTGGCTCAGGTAACCCGGCGACCGAAGGTCGGGCGTGTTATGGGCGGCTGTCGCTCCGCCGTCGTTGCGGGCGGAGTGACAGGCTCCGCGGCAGGCTGTGCAGCGCGCTTTTCCATGTAGCGGGCGAACGCGGCGTCGGCGTCGAAGGCGTCGCCTGTGTCCGCCGTATCGATGTCTGCCAGTCGTTGCGCAGGCCGAGCTTCGGTTGCAGCCGGTTTCGTCGCTTTCGGCTTGTCCGAATTGGCACCGATGATTTCGGAAAGCGCGCTGCGGATTCCCCGGAAAAAGCAGAACGGCGCGCCGATCAGGGCGGCGAGCGCGGGTAGGTAAAGCGGCAGGCGTTCACCGGGCGATCCGCCCGCATCGCCGATGCTCTCCAGCAGGCTGGACAAGGCCAGCATGGCAGAACCGGCTACGAACCAAGCAATCGTCTTCATCACCGTCCTCGTCTGGTCGGGCCGACACCATAGGCGAGAAAGGTTAAGCGGTTGCCAAGCGTGTTCCACAGCTTCTCCTGCAAAACCCATTGCGGGCGATGGCTACCCTACCCATATTCCCCCCTGAAGGCGCGCCCCAACGGCGGCCGCGGACATATGATATGACTGAGACCTTTCCTCTCCTCCCCTTGCGCGACATCGTCGTTTTTCCCGGCATGGTCGTCCCCCTGTTTGTCGGGCGCGACAAATCGGTGGCGGCGCTCGAAGCGGCCATGGAAGCTTCCAAGGACATCGTCCTCATCGCGCAGCTCGATCCGGGCTGCGACGATCCGGAAGGCGATGACCTTTATGATGTCGGCGTGATCGCGCAGGTTCTTCAACTTCTGAAGCTGCCCGACGGCACGGTTCGCGTGCTGGTAGAGGGCAAGTCGCGCGCGCGTCTCTCCGCGCTCCAAAGCCTCGAAACGCATTTCGTCGCCGAAGTCGAGCCGATGGTGCCCGATACTGTGTCGGGCAGCGAAGTCACGGCGCTGATGCGGCAAGTGGTCGAACAGTTCGGCGAATATGTGAAGCTGAACAAGAAGCTCGGCGAGGATGCCGGGATCGATCTCACCGATGTCGACGATGCCGGACAGCTGGCAGACACCATCGCCGCTGCGATCAGTGCGAAGGTATCGGACAAGCAGGCTTTGCTGACCGAGGCCAGCCCGTTGAAGCGACTGGAACTGGTGATGGCCTTCATGGAAGGCGAATTGTCGGTGCTGCAGGTCGAACGCCGCATCCGCGGGCGCGTGAAGCGCCAGATGGAAAAGACCCAGCGGGAATATTACCTCAACGAACAGTTGAAGGCGATCCAGAGCGAACTGGGCGGCGGCGACGGCGAAGAGGGCGATGAAATTGCCGAGCTGAGCCAGAAGATCGAGCAGACCAAGCTGTCCAAGGAAGCCCGCGCCAAGGCCAATGCCGAGCTGAAAAAGCTCAAGGGCATGCAGCCGATGAGCGCCGAGGCGACGGTGATCCGCAATTACCTCGATGTGCTGCTCGGCCTGCCGTGGGGCAAGAAATCGAAGCTGAAGAAGGACATCGCCAAGGCGCAGGCCGTGCTCGATGCCGATCACTATGCGCTGGAGAAGGTCAAGGACCGGATCGTCGAATATCTGGCGGTGCAGGCGCGCACCAACAAGCTGAAGGGGCCGATTCTGTGCCTCGTCGGCCCGCCGGGCGTGGGCAAGACCAGCCTCGGCAAATCGATCGCCAAGGCAACGGGCCGCGAATTCGTGCGCCAGTCGCTGGGCGGCGTGCGTGACGAGGCGGAAATCCGCGGTCACCGCCGCACCTATATCGGCTCGATGCCGGGCAAGATCGTCGCCAACCTGAAAAAGGCGGGCGCATCGAACCCGCTGTTCCTGCTCGACGAGATCGACAAGCTGGGGCAGGATTTCCGCGGCGACCCGGCCTCGGCGCTGCTCGAAGTGCTCGACCCCGAACAGAACAGCAAGTTTCAGGACCACTACCTCGAACTCGATCTGGATCTTTCGGACGTCATGTTCGTGTGCACCGCGAACAGCCTCAACCTGCCGCAGCCGCTGCTCGACCGGATGGAGATCATCCGGCTGGAAGGCTACACCGAGGAAGAGAAGGTCGCGATCGCCCAGCGTCATCTGGTCGAGAAGCAGATCAAGGCGCATGGTTTGAAGCAGGGCGAGTTCACCCTGACCGAGGAGGGTCTGCGCGATCTGATCCGCTACTACACCCGCGAAGCCGGGGTGCGCACGCTGGAGCGCGAGATCGCCAAGCTGTGCCGCAAGTCCTTGCGCAAGATCCTCGAAAAGCAGACCGACAGCGTCACCATCACGTCCAAAAATCTCGGCGATTTTTCCGGGGTGCGCAAGTTCAAGCACGGCGTGAGCGAGGAAGATGCGCAGGTCGGCGCGGTGACGGGGCTGGCGTGGACGTCTGTGGGCGGCGAATTGCTGACCATCGAAAGCGTCACCACACCGGGCAAGGGCGAGGTCAAGACCACCGGCAAGCTCGGCCAGGTCATGAACGAAAGCGTCGCGGCGGCCTTCAGCTTCGTCAAGGCGCGTAGCCCCGCCTATGGCATCAAGCCGAGCCTGTTCCAGCGCAAGAATGTGCATATCCACCTGCCCGAAGGCGCGGTTCCCAAGGACGGGCCGAGTGCGGGTATCGGCATGGTCACCTCGATCGTCTCCACGCTCACGGGCATTGCAGTGCGCCCCGATGTCGCGATGACGGGCGAGGTCACTTTGCGCGGCCGGGTGCTGGCGATCGGCGGATTGAAGGAAAAACTGCTCGCGGCCCTGCGCGGCGGGATCAAGACTGTCCTCATCCCCGAAGACAACGTCAAGGATCTGGCTGAAATCCCCGCCAATGCCAAGGAAGGGCTGGAGATCATTCCGGTCAGCCATGTCGACGAGGTGCTGGCGATTGCGCTGGTCGAACCGACGGTCTCGATCGAATGGACCGAGGCGGACGATCTCGCCAGCCAGCCCGGCAGCGCCGCTGCGGCGGTAAATCCTTCCGCTTCAGAGGTGCCAACCGCGCATTGAGCCGCTAGAAGGCGCGTGCCTGTCGCGATTCGCGGCAAGGTCGACATCGCGACCGGAAATCAGGAGTGTCCGACGCAGGGTACGGCTGGCTCGAGCCAGCCGTGATGTGCCATTGCGAGACGGATACATTTTGCCGGGGGCGATTTGCCTTTGACAGCCTTGCATAAAAAGTCTCAAGTTCGGGCTTTTGGTGAGGCGATTCACCGGAATAAGAAAATCTCGAGCCGAGGGGGTTTCCAGATGAACAAGAACGAGCTGATCAGTGCTGTCGCCGATGCCAGCGGTCTATCCAAAAGCGATGCCGCAAATGCGGTCGAAAACGTGTTCGACACGATCACCAAGGCCCTTTCGGGCGGCGACGAAGTGCGTCTGGTGGGCTTCGGCACATTTTCGGTCGGCAAACGCAAGGAATCGACCGGTCGCAATCCGCGCACGGGTGAGGAAATGAAGATCAAGGCATCGAACCAGCCCAAGTTCAAGGCAGGCAAGGGTCTGAAGGACGCCGTGAACTGATCGCCTGACACGGGCCGCTGTCTGCGGCGTTGCCAACAAAAAACCCCGCGGCCCGATGGGCGCGCGGGGTTTTTCGTGGCCGCACTGCGTTCCGCACCTACCCGCCGGTAGCCACCAGCGCGGTTGGTGCCTGCGCGGTGCGGGGCGAGATGTTCCACGTCAGCACTTCGCCCCCTGCATTCATGCTCGGTCCTTCGTCGGTATTGTTGGCAAGAATGCGCATGCCCGGCGCCAGTCGGACAACAAACGTGCCCTCCATCACCGGAAGGCCGGGGATCTGCGCCGTCTCTGCGCCGCCGTCTGCGCTGTCATTCGATGCGCCCATCGCAGCCAGACCGGCCAGCGAACCCATGCCGCCCATTGCGCCCATCATCGGGTTTTCGCCGTTCTGGGCCGCGAATCCCGGAGCATTGACCCGCACCTGACCGCCATCGCGCAGATAGATCTGGACGAAGGGATTGGTCGCAGGAAAGCCTTCGATGCTCGGGAACATGAAGTCGTGGCTCAACGTGCCGTTCACCGCATAGGTGACATCGAACAGGCCGTCGCCCTTGTGCACGACCCGTTCCCAGCCTCGCTGCCGCTCCAGCAACCGCACCAGTTCTTCGGCGGCCTTGGGGTCGGAAGGGTCGATCCCGCCCATCACCGCCGCCATCTGTTCGGCTTCCTTCTTCCGCTCGGCCGCGCGCTCGGCAGCGCCCGCCTCCCATGCGGCGCGCTGGTCGGCTTCTTCGGCAGGGGTGCAGTCGCGGGCCTCGAAGGTGTCATAATCCTGGCATTCCGCCGTGAACGCTTCCTCCGTCCCAGCGCCCATCTGCGCCAGCTTGGACAGGCCGAGGAAGAATATCTCGCCATCATAGGTGAAGCTGAAGCTGTCCGGCCCGGTCAGTTGCAGTTGCGATGTGAACTTGCCGGGCGACATGAAGCAGCCCGACAAAAGCAGCGCAAAGCCGGTCAGCAGCGCGGCGGCGCGCAGGCGAAATGTGATTGCGTGGTTCATGGCGGTTCCCCTTCCGGCCCCGAATGCGTGACGTGCCCCGCGCGTCAGCTGCGGGTCGCCGCGGCATATAGCGCAATTGCCGCCGCATTCGAAACATTCAGGCTTTCGATTGCGGAGGATATCGGCAGCCGTGCCAGCGCGTCGCAATGGGCCGCGATATTCTGGCGCAAACCTTCGCCTTCGGCCCCCAGCACGATCACCAGTGGCCCGGTTGGCATGACATCGGCCAGCGTCGCTTCGGCCTCGCCTGCCAGACCGATCCGCCAGTATCCGGCATCGGCCAGTTCCTCCAGCGCTCGGGCGAGGTTCACCACCCGCACCCACGGCACCGTCTCGAGCGCGCCCGAGGCCGATTTAGCCAGCGTGCCGCTTTCGGGCGGGGCGTGACGGTCCTGCGTCACGATTGCAGCGGCGTTGAACGCGGCGGCCGAACGCAGGATTGCGCCCACATTGTGCGGATCGGTCACCTGATCGAGCACCACGATCGGGCGCGCGGCTTCGCCCAGCGCGATTTCATCGAGGAACACATCCTCCAGCGCCGAACATTCCAGCACCAGCCCCTGATGCGGCGCATCCCTGGCGACCAGCCGCCCGAGATCGGCGACATCGGCGTATTCGACCGGGAAACCGGGCGGCAGTTCACCATCGAGGGTGTCGATCGCCTCGCGGGTCGCCCACAGCTTGCGGTGCTGGCGTTCCGGATTCTTCAGCGCGGCCTCCACCGGATGGCGGCCCCACAGGCGCACCTGTCCGGTGCTGCCCTGGCCCGAACCGCGCCCGCCCTTCATTCGCCCTGCGCGTCCGCGCAATGCGCGCTTGCGTTCACCCTTGGCCATCTTTGCTCCTTGGCTATGCCTTGCACCGCGCCCCCTGCCAGCAGGGCCATTGACAGGCAAGCACCGCTTCGCCAAAGGGGCGCCTCTCGGCAGCGAGGCCCATCGGACTCGCGCAAATTCGCAGCGCACCTGCGCTCGGGAATGCCCCCCTTCCAGGGGACTGTGTGGACAGGTGGCCGAGTGGTTAAAGGCAGCAGACTGTAAATCTGCCCGCGCAAGCGTACGCTGGTTCGAATCCAGCCCTGTCCACCACTTTCCCTTTCAAAGTTTCACGTGAAACATCGGCGAGCGGGATGAGACCGTCGCCGCTTTGCACGAAATCGCACGAGAATCGCACAAAATTGCAGCGAATCTGCAAGAAATCCGCCGCCCGCTCACCCCGCGTGCTTGTCGGGGGGTTGCGACCCTGGAACGGGCGGCGGTGCTGGCGGGCGAACCCGTCAGGCAGCCAATGTCTGCGGCGCGGCATCGGCCCAGTTCAGGCCCGGACGATAACGCGCATCGATCTTCCCTTGCTTCAGCACGAACAGGTGCAACCACCCGTTGTCGAACAAATCGCGCACTGAGGGGTTGCGTTCCAGCACCTTGAGAATTTCTTCGCGCGGGGCCTCGATCATCACCGACAGGCGGAGCGGTTCGTGGGCGAGCGCGTCTCCGTCGTGCACCGCCTGCCACGGCAGACCGGCGCGCAGGCGTCCGCCATTGCCTTCGATCACACCGATCCCGCCTACGACGTTGTGGATCAGCTTGTTGCCGCCGCCGAACGTGGCTGGCGCGACCGATGATCCGAAATACTGGAGCGAAATCCAGCTCGCCACCACCACCGGCGCGGTGATGATGAGTTCGAGCGTACCGAAGCCTTCGTCCGCGCGCCAATCGTAGGAATGCAGGAAGGCGCGTCCGCCCAGATCGCGGCCCGCAGTCGCCTCACGCGGGGCGGCGATGAAGGCGGCGCATCCGGCAAGACCCCATTCGGGGCGGATTTCGGCCCAGTTGGCCGCGCGGGCGGCGATATTGTTCCAGCGCGCACCCGGCAGCCGCACTGCGCGCTCGGCCCTTGCGTGCCTGGTTGCTTGCGCCAGTTGGCGGCGCACCTTGGCCAGATCGCCGCTGCGGTACGAGGGCAGGCCATCTTCATAGATGGTGATCGCATCGGTGGTGGTGTCGTGCAGGCCGGCAACGAACAGCGTGTCGTCTGGCACAGTGACGCCGCGCTCGGCGAGCCCGCTGCGGGTTTCCGGATCGTTGAGCAGGATTGCCAGCAGCCGGGCCGAGACCTCGCCCGTGTAACCGCCGCAGGCACCGCAGTGATAGGCGCTTTCGTGCGGGTTGTTGGTGACGTTGCCGCCATGGCCGAGCAGCAGCACGATTTCGCCGTGCCCGCTGGTCAGGCTCATCGCCTTCAGCACCGCCGCGCCGGTATCGGCCTTGGCCTCGGCGCTCATGCCGCCGACCACTTGCGGTGCGGGTTCGGTTTTGGGCGCGCCGTCGAGGCCGAGCGCCGACTTCACCAGCTTGACCGCGTAGATCGGGCCTGCCGCCTCGACAAAGGCAAAGGAGGAGACCGCCGCCTGCCGGAACCGGCCCCACGCGCGTGTGGTGCGCGCCGCGATGCGGGTGGCCTGATCTTTCTCCGGATCGCCCGCGCTGCTGGTTTCGACCGCCGGATTCAGCAGCACCGGAAGGCGCGCTTCGCGGATGTCCGAGCCGTGGGCGTGGTGCGATAGCGGCAGGCCGAAAAAGCCGGCGAAACCGACGGTAGCGATCCCCGCATCGACGCTTTCGAGCGCGCGGCGGAACACCTCGGAACGCACGTCGATACAGAACGCGGCCTGCAGGAAGGGGCGTTCGCCGGCCGGGGCTTCACCGTCGAGCGCTGCAGAGAGGCGGCGCTGGTGGCCGCGATCAGCGGCATCCTGAAGGATCGCTAGCGCGACATCATCCGGACCCGGCGCAACCGGTTCGGCATGGGCGGCGACGGCCTGCGCCCAACGATCGGCGACTTGCGGCGCATGGGCAAGCAGCGCTTCATCCCAGATCAGACGGATGGCGAGCAGATCGGCCATGGTGCGATCGGTCTCGCCTGCCAGTTCGGCCTGCCACAGCAGCCAGCGGGCGTGCTGCGACCAGCCGCCCATGCTCATGAACAGCCGGTGGAAGGCGGTTTCGGCGGCCGCATCGGTGATGCCCAGCGCTTCGGCGGCGAACAATATCGCGCGTTCGGCGGTGTCGGGCGCGGCGGCGACATGGGCGCAAAAGCCCTTGAGCCCGGCGATTTCGGGTGTGAGATCATGCATTGCCCAGGCGCGCCATGCAGCAAAAGCGCCGCTGCCCGGTGCGGGCGACCACAGCGCCTGTCCGCGATCGAACTGTCCGGCGGCCCACAGACCGATGCACTTGTCGATCAGTGCGGGCCAATCGATCCCGGTTGCCTCGGCAGCCAGATCGGCCACCGTGGGCAGCGCGCTCGGCGCGGGTCTTTCGCCAAGGTGTTCGGCCACATCGCGCAGGGCTGCGGTGTCATAGGGCCTCAAGGGCGAGGGCGAAGCGGCGAGAGCTTCGGCAAGGTCATCTTCGGTGATGCGCCCGTCGTGGATTGCGGCGGCATACTCCGCGCCCTCGCGGGTGACGCGGCAGCCCGCGACCCGGCCCAGCCGCGCAGCGGCGGTGGCGAGATCCTCACCCGTCTGGCCGAGGAAAGGGTTGACCGCCACGGTCGCATCGAGCGGGAAGGCGGGCGGAATGGCGCGGGCGGCGGCCTCGGCCGCTTCGAGGACGGCCGAGAGCCGGACCGGGGTGATCTGCGAGTGCTTCATGAACATGGCGGTCTCCGAATAAAGCTGTGGCGGAGGATCAGGAACGCGGCGCGCGGGTGGTGCGGAAGCCCCCGATAGCGCGATCGAGCAGGGCGTTGAGATAGAGCCCGTTGGTAAGGTGAACCCTGAGGCCGGCAGCCGAAGGGTGGTGCGCCCACAACGGGAACAGGGCCTGCGCGAAGGCAACCAGACCGAAGGTCGCGACACCCAGCACGATCAGCGCCCATTCGAGATCGCCCGGAACCGGCGCAGCGGGAAGGATCGGCCCCCAGATCGCCTGCGACGATACATGGAAGGCGAAATAGGCGACCGCGGTGGCAAGCGAAGCCATCGCGGTACGCTTGGTCAGCGCGACGGGTGCGCGGTCGGCAAGCCCCTGCGCCACCAGATAGGCCACACCGAAGATCAGGATCGTACCCAGCGCCAGCGCCTGCGGGCTCTTGGGGCCGAAGATCGCGGTGAACAGCCCGGCGATGGCGGCATAGAGCAGGATCGCAAGGCCGAAGGACTTCAGCACCGCCGCCACGCTCGGCACGGCGACGGGACCAGGGCGGCGGATATTGGCGACCTCGGTCACCGCTCCGCCCGACGACAGGAAGGCGTGCGCCTTGTACAGCGAGTGGGCGATGATGTGCAGCAGCGCCAGCGTCCACAGCCCCAGCCCGCATTGCAGCAGCATGAAGCCCATCTGCGAAATCGTCGACCAGGCAAGCGCGGTTTTGACCGCACTCTGGGTCAGCATCACCGCCGCGCCGAACACGGCGGTCAGCCCGCCCAGCATGACCAGCGCGGCCATCGCGCCGGGGCTCGACTGCACCAATTCGGCATTGGCGATCAGCAGCACCCCGCCCGAATTGATGATCCCTGCGTGGAGAAGCGCGGAGACGGGGGTGGGGGCTTCCATCACCTCGGTCAGCCAGCCATGCAGCGGGAAGGACGCGGTCTTGAGCGCGGCGGCGGCGACCAGCCCGGCCACCGCAAGCGTGCCGCCGATGCCGAGACCATCGGTTCGTGCAGCTTCTGCCAGCGCAGCAAACTCCAGCGTGCCGAAGGTCGCGAACAACAGCCCGGCGGCCAGCACCAGCATCGCATCGCCGCCATGCCACACCACCGCGAACTTGGTCGCGGCGCGGCGCGCCTCGGCGCGTTCGGGATAGAACAACAGCAGCCGCTTCAAGGCGATGCCGATGACCACAGCCGCAAGGATAGCGGCGGCAAGGGTGCCCGCCTGCACGAAGGCCAAAACGGCGGCAAGTGTCGTCAACATCAGCGCGTGAAAAGCACCCTCGCGCGCCTCGCCGTCCAGATAGGTGCGGCTGTAGCGCATCACGATCCAGCCGATGAAGCCGACCAGCGTCGCCATCGCGGTGCTGACCAGATCGGCGCGCAGTGCCAGCCGCGCAGCCCCTTCCAGAATGCCGACACCGGGCACCGCGCCAAGGGCCGTCTGCACCAACCCGGCGAGCGCCAGCGCGAATGCCGCGACCGCCGACATTTCCGCCCATTGCGGCAGGCTGCCGGGCCGCTTGCCGGGCCGCGCCAGTGCGACAAGGATGGCAGGCAGCAAGGCAAACGGGGCGAGGAAGGACAAGGCGAAGGCGAGTTGCATGGCGGCACTCCGGCGAAGCGGCGATCAGATGCCGGACGGATAAAAGCTGGACAGAATTAAATAAAATACATATTTTCTGCGTAATCGTTCGGAATATTGGAACTATGGCGAGCCTCAATCTTCACCATCTGCGACTGTTCCGGGCCACCGCGCGCGAAGGCACGCTGACTGCGGCGGCGAAGGCGCTCAACATCTCGCAAAGCGCGGTCTCTACCCAGATCAAGGCGCTGGAGACCGATCTCGGTCATGACCTGTTCGAGCGGCGCGGGCGCAATCTGGTGCTGACCGAGGCGGGGCGTATCGCGCTCGACCATGCCGACGAGATTTTCCGCACCGCCGAACAGCTCACCGCCACCTTCCGCGCGGTCGGTCAGCAGCGCAAGGTGCTGCGCATCGGCGCGCTGGCGACATTGTCGCGCAACTTCCAGCTCGGCTTCGTCCAGCCGCTGATCGGGCGCGAGGATGTGGAGGTGGTGATGCGCTCGGGCACGCAGGCGAGCCTGCTGCGGGCGCTCGAAGCGATGACGATCGACGTGCTGCTGACCAACATGGTGCCCGCGCGCGACGCGGCGAGCCCCTATCTCGTGCGGCGGCTGGCCGAGCAACCGGTCAGCCTTGTGGGTGGGCGGTCGCGGCTGGCGCTGGCCGCGCAAGGCCTGCCGAAACTGCTGGCGGCGGCGCCGCTGATCCTGCCGACTCCGGAAACCGCGCTGCGGGCGGGCTTCGATGCGCTGACCGAGCGCATGGGCATCGTCCCGCGCATCGCTGCCGAGGCGGACGACATGGCGATGCTGCGCTTGCTGGCGCGCAGCGATTC
The DNA here is from genome assembly GCF_024305245.1 of Erythrobacter sp. Taxonomy (GTDB): domain Bacteria; phylum Pseudomonadota; class Alphaproteobacteria; order Sphingomonadales; family Sphingomonadaceae; genus Erythrobacter. The sequence goes on along the minus strand of NZ_JAMWYX010000005.1, from coordinate 186,758 downwards.
AGGCGTGGCGGTGATTCCGCCGATCGTGGTGCAGGACGAACTGGCCTCAGGCGCGTTGTACGAACTGTTCCAGTTGCCGGACATCACCGAGATATTCTGCGCGGTGACGATCCGCCGCACATTCCCCAATCCCCTGCTCGCGGACGTGCTGGAAAATGCGGAAGCGGAGGCTGCCGGGGCATGATGTGCTATTGGCTGGGCAGCGCAGGCCTTGCAGGCGACAGGGCCGCGCTTTAAGGCCGCGCGCTCCCTATGCGAGAAAGACCCATGCAGGAATCGCAACCCAGCCCCATCGCTTTGACCGGCCGCCCCGTGATTTCGGCCACCGGCCTGTTCACGCCCGCCGAATCGATCAGCAACGCCGAACTGGTGTCCAGCTTCAACGCCTTTGCCGACCGTCACAACGCCGCGCATGCCGAAGCGATCGCCGCGGGCGAGGCCGAGCCGCTGCCCTATTCCTCGGTCGAATTCATCGAGAAGGCGAGCGGGATCAAATCGCGCCACGTGATGAGCAAGGCGCCGATCCTCGATCCGGGCACCATGTGTCCGCGCCTGCCCGAGCGGGGCAATGACGAATTGTCGATCATGGCCGAAATCGGTGTAGCAGCGGCGCGGCAGGCGCTGGAGCGCGCCGGTCGTTCGCCGCAGGATGTCGATGCGGTGCTGTGCGCGGCGTCGAACATGCAGCGCGCCTATCCCGCGATGGCGATCGAAATCCAGCAGGCGCTGGGGATCGACGGCTTCGGCTTCGACATGAACGTGGCATGTTCTTCAGCCACTTTCGGGATCCAGACCGCCGCCGATTATATCCGCGCAGGCAACGCGCGGTCGGTGCTGGTGGTCAGCCCCGAAATCACCTCGGGCCATCTGAACTGGCGCGACCGCGACAGCCACTTCATCTTCGGCGATGTGGCAACCGCGGTACTGGTGGAAGACGCCGCAATTGCTCCGTCGGCGCACTGGGACATTCTGGGCACCAAGCTGAAGACGGTGTTCTCCAACAATATCCGCAACAATTTCGGCTTCCTCAACCGCGCGACGCCCGAAACCGAGGGCACGCCCGACAAGCTGTTCGTTCAGGAAGGGCGCAAGGTGTTCAAGGAAGTCGTGCCGATGGTGGCGCAGATGATCCTTGATGAAGCCAAGCGGCTGGGGATCGACCCGCAGACCTTGCGGCGGTTGTGGCTGCATCAGGCCAATGCGGGGATGAACCGTCTGATCGCGCACAAGGTGCTGGGGCATGAGGCGAACGAGGACGAAAGCCCCACGGTGCTCGACACCTATGGCAATACCTCGAGCGCCGGTTCGATCATTGCCTTCCATCAGCACCGCGATGATCTGGCGGCGGGTGACACCGGCCTTATCTGCAGCTTCGGCGCGGGCTATTCGGCGGGTACGGTGTTCGTGCGCAAAATAGGTTAGGGCCGACTTGCTTGCGGCTGCGCGCCGCTCTCCCTACAAGCGATCCGATGGCAGGCGAAATCCTCGATAACAAAGGCCGCGGCGATGCGGGCTGGAACTGGCCCGCGATCCATCCCGAAGGCCGGAAATTCGGGTTGATCGCGGTTGCGACCAGCCTTTTCTTCCTGCTGGCGCTCGATTGGGAGATTATCGGCTGGCCGCTGATGCTGCTGTCGATCGGGGTGTTCGCGTTCTTCCGCGACCCCGAACGGGTGGTGCCGCAGGCCGAAGCGGCGATCATATCGCCTGCCGATGGGCTGGTGACGCTGATTGCCGAGGTCGAGCCGCCATTGGAACTGCAGATCGACGATGGTTCGGGCCATGCGGGGCTGGCGCGCGGGGCGGTGACGCGGGTTTCGATCTTCATGACCGTCTTCGATGTTCACATCAATCGCGCCCCGGTGGGCGGAACGGTGCGGCGGGTGGTCTATATTCCCGGCAAGTTCATCAACAGCGAACTCGACAAGGCGAGCGACGAAAACGAACGTCAGCACATCCTGATCGAGCGCGGTGACGGGTTGAAGCTCGGCTTCACGCAGATTGCAGGATTGGTGGCGCGGCGGATCGTGCCGTTCGTCAAGCCGGGTGACATGGTCGCCAAGGGGCAGCGCGTCGGGCTTATCCGGTTCGGTAGCCGGGTCGATGTCTATCTGCCGGCGGGGACGGATCCGCGGGTGATGATCGGCCAGACGGTGATCGCCGGCGAAACTGTGCTGGCGGAAGTCGGCCATAGCGGATTGATTGAAGGAATTGCGCAGTGACTGCGACGACGCGAATTATCGAAGCGAAGCGCGGGCAGGGGCGATCATGAGCCGCCCTCCGAAATTGCGGCGCGGATCGTTCTTTCCGGCGCGGGTCGGCCCCAAGGCAGCCGAGGACGAGGACGTGGGCGAAGTGCGGGATGGCGGCGGTCTTTCGCTGCGGGCGATGCTGCCCAATGCCGTCACCGCGGCGGCGCTGTGTTCGGGGTTGACCGGGATCCGGTTCGCGACCGAAGGCGAATGGTCGTTTGCGGTCATTCTGGTGGTGCTGGCGGGTGTGCTCGACGGGATCGACGGAAGGGTCGCGCGATTGCTCAACGCCCAGTCGCGGTTCGGCGCGGAGCTGGACAGCCTGGCGGATTCGCTGTCATTCGGGGTAGCGCCAGCGCTGATCCTGTACATGTGGTCGCTGCACGCCTGGCCGAGCTTTGGCTGGTTGGCTGCGCTGGCCTTTGCGATCTGCTGCGCGCTGCGGCTGGCGCGCTTCAACGCGCGGATCGACGTTGATGAACAACCGCACAAATCCGCCGGTTTCCTGACCGGCGTACCCGCCCCGGTGGGCGCGGCGCTGGCGTTCACGCCGTTCTATCTGTGGAACGAGACCGGGCTGGAGTTCTTCCGCAATCCGGTGATCATGGCACTGTGGCTCACCGTCATCGCAGTGCTGATGATTTCCAATATGGCCACCTTGAGCTGGGGCTCGCTGCGTCCGCGCAAGGCGATCCGGCTGTGGCTGATCGCCTTCATCGCCGTCGCTTTTGCCGCCTTGCTGCTGGAACCGTGGTGGACGCTGGCGACGATCTGCATCGTCTATCTTGGCTTGATGCCCTACGGCCTCGTCAAATACGGCCGGATCAAGCGGCGCCGCGCGCAAGAGCTGGTTGCGGCCTCTGCATCGACGACCGGCGCGGCATCATAGCCGTGCCCGAATGGCGCGCCGCAGCCCGCAGCCGCACTTCGTGCGGATCGACCTGCATTACGAAGCCTGCGCCCATCAGCGCACGTTCGCGCATCAGCATGGCATAGGCCCGGCGCGCCTTCATGGCGCTGTCGACCAGGCTGAGCATCGCAGCCACGGCGGCGATCGCAAACAGCAGGTTGATGGCAAGAGCAAGCATGGCCGGTTCCTTCTCGATCAGGCGTTCGTTCTTTGTTCTAAACCTCTTGTTCCCCACCTGTTCCATCCTGTCAAGCAGCTTTCGCAGCGCTGCTGAGTGAATTTGCCTGAGTGCTGCGAATTCAGGGCTGGATTTTGCGGTCCCGCAGCGCTAAGGGCGCGCACGCTTCAGGATCGGCATACGGCCTGTCCCGGGGCAAATTCACATGGAAGGCGCACATACCGGTGCCGTTTGCGGGATCTCCGCAGCGCGGTTCCAGCCTTCCAGAGGAACAACCGGAAAGGAATTACCTATGGCGGCACCTGTCGTCACGATGCAGCAATTGATCGAGGCCGGCGCTCACTTCGGCCACCAGACCCACCGCTGGAACCCGCGCATGAAGCCGTATATTTTCGGCGCGCGCAACGGTGTTCACATCATCGACCTGTCGCAGACCGTGCCGCTGTTCGCGCGTGCGCTCGACTTCGTCGAATCGACCGTGCGTTCGGGCGGCAAGGTGCTGTTCGTCGGCACCAAGCGTCAGGCGCAGGAGCCGATCGCGGAAGCCGCGCGCGCTTCGGGCCAGCATTTCGTCAACCACCGCTGGCTGGGCGGCATGCTCACCAACTGGAAGACCATCTCGGGTTCGATCCGCCGCTTGAAGAGCCTCGAGGAAATGCTTTCGGGCGACACCTCGGGTCTCACCAAGAAGGAAGTCCTGCAGCTCACGCGTGAGCGCGAGAAGCTGGAAATGTCGCTCGGCGGCATCCGCGACATGGGCGGCATTCCGGACGTGATGTTCGTGATCGACGCCAACAAGGAAGATCTCGCGATCAAGGAAGCCGCCGTGCTCGGCATTCCGGTGATCGGGATCCTCGATACCAATGTCGATCCGTCGCACATCGCCTTCCCGGTTCCGGGCAATGACGATGCGGCGCGTGCGGTGCGGCTCTACTGTCAGGCGATCGGCGATGCCGCGCTGGCGGGCAAGGGCAAGTTCCAGTCCGACGTGTCGAGCGATTTCGGCGCGATGGACGAGCCCCCGGCCGAAGCTCCGGCTGCCGAAGAACCGGCCGCCGAAGCCAGCGCAAGCGAAGCTGCGGACGCCTGATCCTGCGGGTGGCAGCGCGCGTCTTTTATGGCGCACGCGTCAACCCCCCGTCACAATCCCTCTATAGCGCGCCCGGCATTGCCCACCTGTAACGGTAGCGGCAGGGCCGGGCGCCCTTGAAACAGAATGAAAAGGAATTTCCCATGGCCGATTTCTCCGTCGCCGATGTGAAGAAACTGCGCGAGCGCACCGGCGCTGGCATGATGGACGCCAAGAAGGCGCTGACCGAAGCGGGTGGCGACATCGAAGCTGCGGTTGACGCGCTGCGTGCCAAGGGCCTCGCCACCGCCCAGAAGAAGTCCAGCCGCACCGCGGCCGAAGGTCTTGTCGGCGTCGCCGTTTCAGGCACCCGCGGCGTCGCGGTCGAAGTGAACTCGGAAACCGATTTCGTCGCCAAGAACGACAAGTTCCAGGAATTCGTGCGCAATGTCACGGCAGTCGCCCTCGACCTCGGCAATGACGATGTCGAAGCGCTGAAGGCTGCAGCATATCCCGGCGGCGGCACTGTTGCCGACAAGCTGACCGACAATGTCGCCACCATCGGCGAAAACCAGCAGATCCGCCGGATCAAGACGGTTGCGGTCGATAAGGGCATGGTCGTGTCCTACATGCACACCGCCGCTGCCGAAGGTCTCGGCAAGATCGGCGTGCTGATCGGTCTGGAAAGCGAAGCGGGCGCCGACGTGCTCGAACCGCTGGGCAAGCAGCTTGCGATGCACGCCGCTGCCGCCTTCCCGATGGCGCTCGACGCCGACGGCCTCGATGCCGAAGTGATCGAGCGCGAGCGCAAGATCGCTGCCGAAAAGGCCGCCGAAACCGGCAAGCCCGAAGATGTGCAGGCCAAGATGGTCGACGGCGCGGTCAAGAAGTTCGCCAAGGAAAATGCGCTGCTCAGCCAGATTTTCGTGATGGACAACAAGACCGTGATCGCCGATCTGGTCGCGCAGGCCGGCAAGGCTGCGGGCACGGCAATCGTGCTCAAGGACTATGCCCGCTTCCAGCTCGGCGAAGGCATCGAGAAGGAAGAAACCGATTTCGCCGCTGAAGTGGCCGCTGCTGTTGCGGGCTAATCCACCCGAATAGTCGGAAAAAATGCACGGGCCGGGTGGTAGCGACCACCCGGCCCATTGCTTTTGGGCGAACAGCCCGCGCATCCCCGCCATCATTCGCTTGGGGGGCATCATGAAGTTTACAAAGATCGCACTGGTCGGTGCGGCGCTGCTGACAGTGTGTTCCGTTGCGCCGATCACAAAAGCAGGTACCGCCACCGTGCCGAGCCAGCGCGGCGGGGGAGAGCCCTACGAACTGCTTGGATCGCAGGTGTTTGACATCCCCGATTCTGACAGCGGCATTGCCTACCAGGCCTTCGTCAGCCTGCCACCAAGCTACGGTGAGGAACCTGCGCGCACCTATCCGGTCGTCTATGTCACCGACGCCGATTATGGCTTTCCCTTGCTGCGCGTAATCGGCCGCCGGATGAACGGCGCTGGCCCGCGGATCGAAGAGTTCATTCTCGTCGGCCTTTCCTATGGCAAAGGCGAGGATCCGATGGCGAGCAGGCGGCGCGACTATACGCCGACCATCAAGGGGTCGTCGAATGCGCCTGTAGGATCGCGCCACGGAGAATCACTGCGCTACCGCAATTATCTGCGCGATTCCGTGATACCGTTTGTCGAGGCCCGCTATAGCATCGCTCCGGGTCGGCGGGTGTTTGTCGGCCATTCCTACGGCGGGCTGCTCGGCGCGCAGATCCTGATGACAGAACCGACCATGTTCAGCGGGTATGTGCTTGGTAGCCCGTCGCTTTGGTATGATCGCAAATATCTATTGAAGCAGGCTCCCGCGCTGCTCGACAAGCTGTGCACCATCGACGCGGATGTGTATCTCTATGTCGGCGAATACGAGGCTCAGCGCATCGGTGATCCGCGTTACCAGCAGGAAGTCGACATGGTGGCCGACAACCGGGCCTTTGCAGCGCTGCTGCGTGAGCGCGCTGATCAAGGCTTGCGGTTGCGTGCGGATGAACTGGCGGACGAGGATCACCTCTCGGTTGCGCCGCGCGGGTTTACCCAAGGCCTTCTCCACACGCTTGCGGAGCCTGCGCACACGGATTAGCCGGGCCTTTCCCTTTGCGAATTGTCGCATTGCCCGTTAAGTGCGGCCACCCTGAATTCACCCGGAGCCTGTTGTCAGTATGTCTCTCCCCACAATCAAGCGCGTGCTGCTCAAACTTTCGGGCGAAGTGCTGATGGGCGGACAGCAGTTCGGGATCGACCCGGCCTTCGTCGCCGAACTCGCCAAGGAAGTGAAGGCGGCCAAGGATACCGGGCTCGAAATCTGTCTGGTGATCGGCGGCGGCAATATTTTTCGCGGGATGGCGGGCGCAGCGCAGGGGATGGACCGCGCGCAGGCCGATTACATGGGCATGCTGGCGACGGTAATGAACGCGCTCGCGATGCAGAACGCGCTCGAACAGATCGGTGTCCAGACCCGCGTTCAATCGGCGATCGAGATGGACAAGGTGTGCGAGCCGGTGATCCGCCGCCGCGCCGAACGCCATCTGGAAAAAGGCCGCGTGGTGATCTTTGCCGCCGGTGTCGGCGCGCCGTATTTCACCACCGACAGCGGCGCAGCCTTGCGCGCGGCGGAAATGAAGTGCGATGCCTTGCTCAAGGGCACCAGCGTCGACGGGGTGTATGACAGCGACCCCAAGCATAACCCCGATGCCGTACGTTTCGATGCCGTCACCTATGACCGGGTGCTGGCGGATAACCTCAAGGTGATGGACGCCTCTGCCGTGGCGCTGTGCCGCGACAACCAGATCCCGATCGTGGTCTTCTCGATCCGCGAGAAAGGCAACCTTGCCCGCGTTCTCGCTGGCGAGGGCGTGCAGACCATTGTGCAAGACAGCTGAGACAAGAAGAAGGAAGCCCGAAGCATGCCGCAATATGACAAGGCCGATATCGAGCGCCGCATGAAGGGCGCCGTCGATGCGCTCAAGAGCGATCTGCAAGGCCTGCGCACCGGCCGTGCCAACACCACGCTGCTCGATCCGGTGGTGGTCGAGGTTTATGGCGCGATGATGCCGCTCAACCAGGTGGCAACCGTTTCCGCGCCCGAACCGCGCATGCTGAGCGTGCAGGTGTGGGATAAATCGAACATGACCCCGGTGGAAAAGGGCATTGCCCACGCCAATCTCGGCCTCAATCCGATCATCGACGGTCAGACGCTGCGCCTGCCGATCCCCGATCTGACGCAGGAACGACGCAAGGAACTGGCCAAGCTTGCAGGGCAATATGCCGAAAAGGCCAAGATCGCGATCCGCAACGTGCGCCGCGACGCGATGGAAAGCCTGAAGACCGACGAGAAGAAGAAGGAAATCTCCGAAGACGACCGCAAGCGGTCCGAGGATGAGGTCCAGAAGCTGACCGACAAGTATGTGGCCGAAACCGATGAGGCAGCGGCGAAGAAGGAACAGGAAATCCTGACGCAGTGAGTTTTCTGGTCTAGTTTCACCGTTCGCCCTGAGCTTGTCGAAGGGCTGCACTTCTCTTGGGAGCCTGATTTGAACAAGAAGAACAGGGCTTCGACAGGCTCAGCCCGAACGGATGGGGACTATGGGCGAGGTAGCTGAGGCACGCGCCAGACATGTCGCCATCATCATGGATGGCAATGGCCGCTGGGCCAAGAGACGCGGGTTGCCGCGCGCGATCGGTCATCAGCGCGGGGTGGAGGCGGTGCGGCGGCTGGTGCGCGGGCTGGAGCCGATGGGGCTCGAATGCCTGACGCTCTACGCCTTCTCGTCGGAAAACTGGAAGCGTTCGGAGGACGAGGTCGACGATCTGATGAACCTGATGCGCAGGTTCATCAAATCCGACCTGCCCGAATTCGTCGCCAACAACGTCAAATTGAAGATCATCGGTGACTGGCAATCGCTCGCGCCCGATATCGTCGCCATGCTGGAAGATGCGTTGGCGCAGACCGCGAACGGCCAGCAGACGCTGGCGGTGGCGCTCAATTATGGCGGGCAGCACGAGATCGCCCGTGCTGCGGCCAAGGCGGCGGCCGCAGGCGAGGTGACGATCGAAAGCCTTGCCGCGCAGCTCGACACCGCAGACCTGCCGCCGCTCGATCTGTTGATCCGCACCAGCGGCGAAATTCGCCTGTCAAACTTCCTGCTGTGGCAATCGGCCTATGCCGAGATGCTGTTCGTGGACACGCTGTGGCCCGATTTCGAGCCTGCGCACCTCGCCCAGGCCCTTGATGATTTTGCCCGCAGGGAGCGGCGATATGGCGGACGATAGCGTGCGGGTGCGCGATCCGCGCGCCGGGGTTTCCGATCTGCCGGTGCGCCTCGCCTCGGCGATTGTCATGCTGGTGATCGCTGGCGGGGCATTGTGGCTGGGCGGATGGTTCTGGACCGGCTTTGTCGCGCTGCTGGCGCTCGGTATCCTGTGGGAATGGAACCGGTTGGTCAGCCGTTTCGGAGCCTCCAATTTTACCGAGGCAGCGTGGTTCTTCGGCGGCGTGGTCTATATCGGCGGTGCGGCGCTGGCGATGATGGCGCTGCGCAACGGCGCGGGATTTCTGCCGGTGAACGGGCAGAGCCTCGGCTATGCTCCGGTCGAGGTGCTGATCGGCTACATCCTGCCGATCATCGCGGTCGATGCCGGGGCGTATTTTGCCGGGCGCGCGATTGGCGGCCCCAAGATCGCGCCGCGTATCAGCCCGTCGAAGACCTGGGCCGGATTGGGCGGCGGGGCGCTGGCGGCGGGGCTGGTGGCGCTGGGCAATGAGCTTGCCGATTTCGGCCCGGCTGCAGCATCCCCGGGCTACGATACTGTCAGCCTGGCACTCGCGCTGGCAGCGGGCGGGCTGATCGCGGTGATGGCGCAAACCGGCGATTTCTTCGAAAGCTGGATGAAACGCCGCGCGGGCATGAAGGATTCAAGCAACCTCATTCCGGGTCATGGCGGGCTGTTCGACCGGCTCGACGGGTTCCTTGCGGTGTTCTTTGTGCTGTTTGTGTTTGCAGTCGTGCCCACTTTGCTGGGATAGTGGCGGGATGACGCGTTCGCTTACCCTGCTTGGCGCCACCGGATCGATCGGCGCATCGACGCTCGATCTGGTGCGGCGCAATCCCGACGAATGGCAAATCGAGGCGCTGACCGCCCATTGCAGCGCCGCTGAACTGGCGGCGCTGGCGATCGAATTCAACGCAAAGCTCGCGGTCGTTGGTGACGAGGCGTGCCTGCCCGAACTGCGCGCAGCCCTGGGCAATAGCGGGATCGAGGCGTCCGGCGGCAAGCAGGCGCTGTGCGAGGCGGCAGCGCGGCCGGTGGACATGACAGTGGCGGCGATTGTCGGCTGCGCGGGGCTGGGGCCGGTGATGTCCGCAGTCGAGCGCGGCGGCACCATCGCACTCGCCAACAAGGAAGCGCTGGTTTCCGCTGGCGAAGTGCTGATGCAGGCGGTGACGAAGCATGGCGCGACGCTGCTGCCGACCGACAGCGAACACAACGCTATCTTTCAATGCCTCGCCGGAAACCGGATCGAGGACGTGGCGCGCATAACGCTTACTGCAAGCGGAGGGCCGTTGCGCACCTGGAGCGCCGAGCGGCTGGCGGCGGCTACTCCGGCTGAAGCCGTGGCCCATCCCAACTGGTCGATGGGCGCCAAGATCAGCGTCGATTCGGCCACGATGATGAACAAGGGGCTCGAATATATCGAGGCCTATCACCTGTTCCCGGTCGGGCTGGACCGGCTTGCCATCGTGGTGCACCCGCAAAGCGTGATCCATTCGATGGTCGAATTCCGTGACCGGTCGACGCTTGCGCAGCTTGGTCCGTCCGATATGCGCGTGCCGATTGCCTCGTGCCTCGCCTGGCCGCGGCGGATGGAAACGCCGCTCGCGCCGCTCGATCTGGCTGCCATCGGGCAACTGACCTTCGAGCCGACCAACGAGGCGTTGTTCCCCGCGACCCGGCTGGCGCGCGAGGCGATTGCGGCAGGCGGCGGTGCGCCTGCGATTCTCAACGCCGCCAACGAAGTTGCTGTTGCGGCCTTCCTCGCCGGTCATTTGAGGTTCACACGCATTGCCGCAGTGGTGGAGGAGGCGCTCCATCGGATGAGCGCTGCTGCGCCGCAGACGCTCGAAGACGTTCTGGCGCTGGACCGGGATGCGCGCGCCCGCGCTGCCGAAATCGTGGAGACCTCCGCCCTTGTTTGAATCCCCTCCGTTCTGGATGTACGTCGCCGGCTTTCTGCTGCTGCTCGGCCCGCTCATCACCCTGCACGAACTCGGTCACCTGCTGGTGGGCCGGTTCTTCGGAGTGAAGGCCGAGGCGTTTTCGGTCGGCTTCGGCAAGGAAATTGCCGGGTTTACAGACAAACGCGGCACCCGCTGGAAACTCTCGGCGCTGCCGCTGGGCGGCTACGTTCAGTTCAAGGGCGATATGAACCCCGCCAGCGTTCCCGATGCCAACGCCCCGCGCGAGGAGGGCAGTTTCCAGCACGCGGCCCTATGGAAACGCGCGCTGATCGTTGCGGCGGGGCCAGTCACCAATCTACTGGTGGCGATTGCCATCTTCGCCGCATTTTACGCCGTGCTCGGCAAGCCGGTGATCGACGGGGTCGAGGATTCGCGCCAGATCGGCGGCTTTGCCGAAGCGAGCGTCGCCCGCGATGCGGGGATACGCGTCGGCGATACCATCATCGCCGTCGACGGCGAGCCGATCACCGAATTCGACCAGCTGCGCACCGCAGTGGGCCTCCACCCCGGCAAGGACATGGTAATTACCGTCGAACGTGCCGGCGAGCGGATCGATTATCCGCTCACGACCGCGCGCGTGGTGCAAACCGACAATTTCGGCAACGAAAGCGCGATCGGCCAGATCGGCGTCGCTGCGGCAGGTGGCCGTTATGTGTTCGAACAGGTCAGCGTGTTCGAAGCGGTGCCGCTGGCGGCGAAGCAGAGCTGGGACATGATGGGCATGATGGTCACCGGCATCAAGCAGATCGTGGTCGGCGACCGTTCGTTCAAGGAGTTGGGCGGCCCGCTCAAGATCGCGAAATATTCGGGCGAGCAGATGAGCCTGGGCTGGGTGGCGTTCATCAATTTCGCCGCGCTGATCTCGCTTAATTTGGCATTCATCAACTTCTTGCCAATCCCCGCGCTCGATGGCGGGCACCTGATGTTCTACGCGGCCGAGGCGATCCGCCGGAAGCCGGTGGGACCGCGGGCGACCGAATGGGCCTACCGCACCGGAATTGCGCTGGTGCTGACGCTGATGGTGGTGGTGACGGTGAATGATCTTTTCTCGCTCCCGCTGTTCGGCAGCTGACGAGGCAGGAATGCAGCCGGTCGGTTTGCCGTGGAAAGCGGGCGGCAGGGTGCGCAATGCTCAGCCTCGCGGCTTGATTGCGCGGGGCACATCGGGCAGAGGCTTGGCGCGTGAGGGCTGGGCCGCTGCGTGCGGCATCCATCAGAAGCGCCCAAAGTCGCGGGGGCGAGTGACATACGGGTTGAACGGGACTTTAGCTGCATGAACCGAATGAGCGCGATGGGCTGCGGGCCTGTCACAAGCATGGATGGCTATCGTCCTGCCCAGTTTTCCGGCAATCCGTCCCCGATCGGGCGGCTGGCAGTGCTGCTGTGTTGCGGCTCGATCCTGGCCGGCGTTCCGGGTGTTGCGATGGCGCAGACGCAGGGCGCAGCCCAACCTGCAGATACGCCTGCACCAGCGCCTACTCCCGCTCCCGCGCCGCAGACCGACACGATCCGCACGATCAGCGTGGTCGGGGCCGAACGGCTCGAGCCGACCACAATTCTCAGCTACATCCGCCTGCGGGTCGGACAGCAATACACCTCGGCCGCCGCTGACGAGGCGCTGAAGGATCTCGGCGCGACCGAACTGTTCGCCAATTTCTCGATCCGCAATGACAACGGCAACGTCGTTATCAACGTGACGGAAAATCCGGTGATCAACCGCATCGTGCTGGAAGGCAATGATCGGCTCAAGAACGACAAGATCCTGCCGGAAATCAAGCTGTCGCCGCGCCAGATCTTTACCCGGTCGAAGGTGCGCGCCGACGTTGCCCGCATCATCGAGCTGTACAAGCGTCAGGGCCGCTTCGCCGCGCAGGTAGAGCCCAAGATGGTGCAGCTGCCGCAGAACCGCGTCGATATCGTGTTCGAGATCAGCGAAGGGCCGAAGTCGAAGGTTCGCCAGATCAACATCCTCGGCAACGAGAAATTCTCCGACGGCGACCTGCGCGGCGAGATGGTGACCAAGCAGGCTCGGCTCACCAGCTTCTTCAGCTCGAACACCAGCTACGATCCCGATCGTCTCGCGTTCGACCAGCAGAAGCTGCGCCAGTTCTACCTGACCGAAGGCTATGCCGATTTCCGGGTCGTGTCGGCGGTGGCCGAGCTGACGCCGGACCAGAAGGACTTCATCATCACTTACGTGGTGGAAGAGGGTGAGCGCTACAAGTTCGGCGAGGTCAAGGTCGACAGCCAGCTGCGCGATTTCGACAGCGATGCCATGAGCGGCAACCTGCCGATGCAGTCGGGCGACTTCTACAACGCCAAAATTGTCGAGGACACAGTCGAGCAACTGACCGAACTGGCAGGCCGGTTCGGTTATGCTTTCGCCGACGTGCAGCCGCGCTTCAAGAGCAATCCCGAAGATCTCACGATGGACATCACGTTCATCCTTCGCGAGGCCCCGCGCGTCTATGTCGAGCGGGTCGACATCAACGGCAACACGCTGACGCAGGACAAGGTGATCCGCCGCGAGTTCCGTCTTGCGGAAGGCGATGCGTTCAATTCGCTCGGCGTGCAGCGCACCACCGCGCGCATTAACTCGCTGGGCTATTTCCAGGAAAACTTCGAGGTCACGCAGGTTGAAGGCAGCGCGCCCGACCGGATCATCCTCGAAGCCAATATCGAAGAACGTCCGACCGGCGAATTGCAGTTCTCGGCGGGGTTCTCCTCGATCGAGCAGTTCATTCTGGCCGGCTCCATTCGTCAGCGCAACTTCCGCGGACGCGGACAAACGGTCGGCCTCAGCGTCAACTATTCGCAGTTCTCGCGCTCGGCGCAGGTGAGCTTTTCGGAACCTTACCTGCTGGATCGCAACATCTCGGCAGGGGTCGATATCTACCGCCGCGATTTCAACAGCTTCAACTTCACCAACCGCGATCGCAACACCACGTTCCGGCAGTCGACCACCGGTTTCTCGATGCGCGCCGGTGTGCCGCTGACCGAGTTCATGTCGCTGATCGGCAGCTACACCCTCAACTACGAGGACGTGACACTCGACGAGAACCAGTTCTTCTCCGACCTCGATGGCGACGGGGTGCGCGAATGCGACCCGCAGCGTGCCGGCCGCTTCCTGTGCGATGCGCTGGGAACGCGGCTGAGCTCGATCCTTGGCCTTAGCCTCAATTACAACTCCTTGAACTCGCGCATCCGTCCGACGCGCGGCAAGACAGTGTCGCTTTCGGCCGAGTTCGCCGGGCTCGGCGGCGATGTGCGCTACGTGCGTTTCCGCGGGCGCGGCCAGCAGTTCTGGAACGTCGGCAACAGCGGTTTCATCTTCTCGATCCTGGCCGAGGGCGGCACGATCATCCCGCTGCAGGAGCGCACCGGCGCCGGGGTTGACGACATCCTGCTGACCGATCGCTTTTTCCTTGGTGAACCACAATTCCGCGGCTTTGCGATCCGCGGTGTGGGGCCGCGCGTGCTGACCCGGTTCTCGCTGCTTGACGAAAACAACCGCCCGATCCTCGATGATAACGGCAACCCGACCTACAATCTGGCGCGCCAGCAGACCCGCGATGACGCGATCGGCGGGCGCAATTACTACCTCGGCCGGGCAGAGCTTGAAATCCCGCTGGGTACCGGCGCGCGCGAACTTGGTCTGAGGCCGTCGATATGGGCCGATATCGGCGCCCTGTGGGGCGTCGAGACACCGCTGCTGTTCGACAATACTTCAGGCATTCCGGTTGTCGATGCGAGCGGTAATCCGCTCTACATCACCGGCGTCGGCCCTGATGGGCAGCCGATCCTGAACCCCGACACGGGGCAGCCGACCACCGTGCAGACTACGGCCGAGTTCGATGTCAACGGCGACCCCAATATCGCTCAGATCTTCCCGAACACCAACCGGCGCGAATTCTTCCTGGGGAATTCGCCCAGCCCGCGGATCACCGCCGGGATCGGGGTCAACTGGAACTCTCCATTCGGCCCCTTCCGCATCGATTTCGCCCAGATCATCCGCAAGGTTGAAGGCGATGACGAGCGAATCTTCACATTCAACGTAGGAACCCAATTCTGATGACTATCTTCTCCAGACTTCTCGCCCCGGCCAGTGTTGCGCTGTGTGCCCTTGCGGCGCTTCCGGCGCAGGCTCAGGTCGAAGGCCGCATCGCAACCGTGGATATCTCGCGCACGGTGATCGGCACCACCGCATTCCAGACCGCCTATGAGCAGGTCAACACCACCTATGCCCAGCAGAACGAACTGCGCCGCACCAAGGCTCAGGAGCGCCAGACTCTGCTGCTGACCTTCGACACCAATGGTGACAAGCAGGTCGATGATGCCGAACTCGCGGCCAAGCAGAACTCGCCCGATTTCACCAAGCTGCAGACGCTTGAAGGGGAAATCCAGCAGCTCAGCAACCAGATCGACGCTGCGCGGGTTTACGCCATCGAACAGATCATCACGCAGTACGGTGCGGCCTTGCAGGACGTAACCACCCAGCAGCAGATCAAGCTGGTGGTCGATCCCGGCTCGCTGCTGTTTGCCGCGCCCGAGGCCGATGTTACCCAGCAGGTGACCACGGCGCTGAACACCAAGGTTCCCAATGTCGGGATCGTGCCGCCTGCCGACTGGCAGCCGAGCCGCGAAGCGGTGCAGCTTTATCAGGACATCCAGCAGCGCCTGATGACGGCGCAGATGATCCAGCAGCGTCAGCAGCAGCAGCAGGGCAACCAGCAGGCTCCGGCAGGCCGTTAAGGCCATCGGCAAGCGCACGCGGACAAGGACCAGACGATGAGCGAAGCGAGCGGCACGGCCCCGGATGTGGTCGATTACAATATCGGCAAAATCCTGCAGGCCCTGCCGCATCGCTATCCGCTGTTGCTGGTCGACCGCGTGCGTTCGATCACGCTGGGTGAGCGCATCCACGCGATCAAGGCCGTGAGCATGAACGAGCAGTTCTTCCAGGGCCATTTCCCCGGTGCTCCGATCATGCCCGGCGTGCTCCAGATCGAGGCGCTGGCGCAGGCCGCCGGCATCCTCGGGATCGAGACGATGGAACTGGCGGGCACCGGCAAGCTGGTAATCTTCATGGGGATCGAGAACGCCAAGTTCCGCAGCCCCGTGACACCGGGATGCCTGCTCGATCTGCACGTCGAATTCACCCAGAAGCGCAGCCGCGTCTACAAGTTCAAAGGCGTCGCCAGCGTCGAGGGCAAGACCAGCTGCGAGGTGGAATTCACCGCAATGATGACCGATCCGCCTGCCTGAAGGCGGGCATAGTTATCTAAGGTTGCATTGCTCCGCGTTCCCCACTAAGGCGCGCGCTTCCCATTCATAGCAGCGCCGGTCGGAACCGGCGCCACGCTGCAAAGGAATACGTCATGAAGGCCGAAGGTCATCCCGAATACCACCTGATCACGGTCAAGATGACCGATGGCACCGAATTCCAGACCCGTTCGACCTGGGGCAAGGAAGGCGACGTGCTCGCGCTCGATATCGACCCGCTGAGCCACCCCGCCTGGACCGGCGGTCGTCAGCAGGTTTCCGAAGGTGGCCGTGTGGCCGCGTTCAACAAGCGTTTCGGCGGGCTGTCGCTCAAGAAGTAAGCGACACAGCCAGCTGCGTAGCCGCAAGGTCGCAGCAACCAGTTCGCGGCCGCAAGGTCGTGGGAGGAAGGCGGCCTGACGGGGTCGCCTTTTTCGTTTCCGGTCAGGCGGTCTTCACGCCGCGCACTTGATACAGCGGGTCGCGATCGGGCGAGCCTTGAGTCGCTCTGGCGCGATTGCCTCGCCGCAATTGGCGCAAGAGCCGTAAGTGCCAGCCTCGATCCGGGCGAGGGCGAAGCGGATCTGCCGCGCTTCGGCGAGCAGGACAGTGTCGACGCCTTCGAGCGATTCGTCATCGGCCAGATCGATCGCCTGTTCCTCAAGATCATCGTCGAGCGGGTGGCGCAGATCGTCCTCGATCCCTTGCGTGCGTTCGACAATGTCGGCGAGCCGCGCCTTCAAGTCCTGCGCAATATCGGAATAATCGGTCATCAGCCCCTCCATGGTTGTTCGCGATACCATTTGGTGATCACGTATTTGACGCCCTTGCGCACCTTCATCCCGTGATGGAGCGTGGCCGGATTGACGCCGCCGTCAGCCAAGCGATTGTTCCAGCACAGCAACTTGCCCGGTTCGGGATGAAAGGTCTTGTCGAGCATCTTGAAGCGGGTAGCACCGCCCGCGGCGACGTCATTGAGATAGATCATGAAAGTCCATGTGCGGTTGCCTGATAATGCGCAGAACGTCTGGTAATCGCGGCCTCCCGGCGTGAAATAATCGGTGTGCGGCTTGAACTCCTGACCTTGCGCATAGCGCTGGCCCTGCAGGGGTTCGCCGAAAGCGGGGTCGATGCCGCACAGCGCGGTCAGCATCGTCTCGATCCGCGCAACTGGCGGTTGGTCGGCGTCGAGGTCGCAGGTCTCGCTGGTCCGGAAGTAGGCATCGCCATTATCGTCGGCGATGGTCGAAGGGCGACGCCCCTGCTCAATCAGCGCGATCAGATCGAACGCCAGATCGGGGGGGCAGAAACCCCGCTGCTGGAACAATTCGGCCTGTGCCGTGGGCAGGCGTTGCATTCCTTCGTGCGCAGTGAGTCGGGCGGCAACGGATTCGTTGGTCACAGTCATGGTGCGGCACGATAGTTTTCCCCGCAGCCTTCGCAATCCTTTCGGAGGCCGCGTAACAATCTTGCGTCAGACGCGTCACAAAGCAGTTTTCGCTTCCCATCCACAGGCCTTTGTGCAAGAGGCGCTGGCCCGCCCATGATGCACTTGACCGGGCGCGTGCCATGCGTAAACCGCGCGCCTTGCGCGGGCTTTGGCAGCGACCGGACGGGTTGTTTTCGGGCAGGGGCATGTGGCGATCGTAGCTCAGTTGGTTAGAGCGCCGGTTTGTGGTACCGGAGGTCGCGGGTTCAAACCCCGTCGATCGCCCCATCATCCTCCCCCAGCCATGTCTCCCGCACCGCGAACGGGGACTGTTGATGACCGCTTTCTGGGCCGAGCCCGATTTTGACGCACACGAATGCGTGCAACTTGTGCATGACCGGGCGAGCGGCCTGACGGCGATCATCGCGATCCATTCCACCCATTGCGGCCCCGCGGCCGGCGGCACGCGGTTCTGGCACTATGCCGATCCGGCGGGCGCGATGCGCGATGCGCTGCGGTTGTCGCGCGGGATGAGCTACAAGAACGCCATGGCCGGGCTGCCGATGGGCGGGGGTAAGGCGGTGATCCTTGCCGGCCCCGATGCCGACAAGACGCCTGCAATGCTCGCCGCGTTCGGCGATGCGGTCGATGCACTGGGCGGCCGCTATATCACAGCCGAGGATGTCGGCATCACCGAGGCTGACATGGTCGCTGTCTCGCAGCGCACCAAGCATGTCTCGGGCCTGCCGGTTGCAGGTGAAGGCAGCGCGGGCGGCGATCCCGGCCCGTTCACCGCGATGGGAATCTATCACGGCATAAAGGCGGCGGTGCAGCACAAGCTGGGCCGCGATAGCCTCGCGGGCGTGCATGTGGCAGTGCAGGGCACCGGCAGCGTCGGCGGCGGGGTTGCGCGGCTACTTGCAAAAGACGGGGCGAAGCTGACCCTGGCGGATATCCATGCGACACGCGCGGCCGATCTGGCGGGCGAACTGGGCGCGAATGTGGTCGCGTCCGATGCGGTCATGGCTGTTGGATGCGATGTGTTCAGCCCCAATGCGCTCGGCGCGATTCTCGACGAGGAGGGTATTGCCCGGCTCGATTGCGCGATTGTTGCAGGCGGGGCGAACAACCAGCTCGCCAAGGCAGAACACGGTGCGTTGTTGGCGGACCGCGGCATTCTTTATGCGCCCGACTATGTGATCAACGCGGGCGGAATCATCTCGGTTGCGACGGAATATCTTGCCCGCCGCGACGGTGTGCCCGCCGATATCAACGAGGTCAGGAAGCGTCTTGCGCAAATTCCGGGCCGGCTCGAAGCGATCTGGCAGGAAAGCGACGCCAGCGGCGCCTCGTCCGATGTGGTCGCCGACCGGATGGCGCAGGAACTGATCGGACGCGGATAGGCCTTGCGCAGCGTGGCAGGGGGAACGAATTGGCCCTTGCATGAATTGCAGTCTTGTCCCCGCTGGGTGTAAGGCTACAAGCCCGCGGGACGCAAAAGCTTATGCACATTTATGCCAACCCCACCCGATTCCTCGCCCTTGCGAAGTGGCTGATGCCGCTGTGCCTGTGGAGCGGACTCGTGCTGTCAATCGGCGCGATGGCGTGGGGCCTGTTCATGGTGCCGCCCGACCGGCTGATGGGCGAAACGGTGCGCATCCTGTTCATCCACGTTCCCGCGGCCTGGCTGGGCATGGGCGGCTGGGCCGGAATTGCGATTTCCAGCGCGATGCTGCTGATTTGGAAGCATCCTCTGGCCGCGCTTGCTGCGCGGGCGATTGCAGTGCCGGGGATGGTGTTCTGCGCGATCTGCCTTGCCACCGGCTCGATCTGGGGCCGCCCCACGTGGGGCACATGGTGGGAATGGGACGGCAGGCTGACCAGTATGCTGGTGCTATTATTCCTCTATGCCGGTTATATCGCGCTGACTCAGGCTGCCAGCCGCGAAGGCGGATCATCGAAAATCGCCGCGATCTTCGGTCTGGTGGGCGCAATCAATGTGCCGATCATCAACCGTTCGGTGGTGTGGTGGAATTCTCTGCATCAACCGCCCAGCATCACCATGGGCAAGAGCGCGATTGACGCGGCTTATCTCTGGCCGCTGCTGATTGCGGTGATCGGTTTCTCGCTGCTGTTCGGCGCGATCGTGCTGATGCGGATGCGCGCACTGATCGCCGAAAGTCAGGTCGAGGCGCGGTTGCGGCGCCGGGCGCTGGACGATGACGCGCCAATGGCCGTTGCTGCGGAAATGGAGCGCGCCTGATGCGCGAGGAACTTGTCCAGTGGGATTTCGTGTTGCTTGCCTTTGGCGTAGGGATTGCCGCGCTTGCGGCGCTCACCATCTGGGCATGGCGCGCGATGCGCCGGGCCGAAGCGCGGCGCGATGCCACGCGGCGGCGCTGAACGAGGAAATGCAATGAAGGCCAAGCATCAACGTCTCGTGCTCGTGGTGATCGCTGTCCTGGCGATTGTCGCGGCGGGCCTGCTGGCGGCATGGGCCCTGCGCAATCAGGCGAATTATTTCTACCTGCCCGAACAGATGGCGGCGGAGCCTCCGGAAGTCGGGCAGGCGGTGCGGCTCGGCGGAATGGTGCGGCCCGGTTCGATCGTAACCGAAACCGACGGCGTCACAGTCAACTTCATGGTCACCGGCAACACCGATGACGCGGTCCCCGTGCGCTACACCGGCATTCTGCCCGATCTGTTCGTCGAAGGTTCGGGCGTGGTTGCCGAAGGCAGCCTTGGCAAGGACGGGGTGTTTCTGGCCACCAACCTGCTCGCCAAGCATGACGAGAACTACGTGCCGCGCGAGCTTGAAGGCATGGGCAGCGCGCAGGCAGCGAAAGTCGCCGCCGATACCACCGTGGGTTTGACGCCGTGATCCAACACGGACAAGGGGCCAAGCAATGATCGCCGAACTCGGACTTGCCGCCCTGTGGCTCGCCGCCGCGCTGGCGGTGTTGCAGATGGTTTCGGGCGCATTCGCGCTGAAGGGCGCGGAGGGTGCGCCCAACTCGCTGGCGATCTTCGCGCGGCCCGCTGCGGTGGTGCAGGCATTGCTGGCGGTACTGGCGTTCTTTCTGCTGCTGTGGGCGTTCGCGATCACCGATCTTTCGATCAAGCTGGTCGCCACCAATTCGCATTCGATGAAACCGATGCTGTACAAGCTCACCGGCACATGGGGCAATCACGAAGGCTCGATGTTGCTGTGGGTGGGCGTGCTTGCCCTGTCCGGCGGTCTGCTCGCCGCGTTCGAGCGCCGCTTGCCCGAACGCACCATGGGCGCGACGCTGGCGGTGCAGGGGTTTGTGGGGCTGGGCTTCTATGCCTTCCTGCTGTTGTCATCCAACCCGTTCGAACGCCTGCCGGTGCCTGCGATTGAAGGCGTCGGGCTCAATCCGCTTCTGCAGGACATCGGCCTCGCGATCCATCCGCCCACGCTTTACGCTGGTTATGTCGGCCTGTCGGTCGCCTTCAGCCTTGCGATGGGCGCGTTGCTGACCAATCAGGTCAACCCGTCGTTCGCGCGGGTTCTGCGCCCGTGGGTGCTGGGTGCGTGGGTGCTGCTGACCTTCGGCATTACCGCCGGTTCCTACTGGGCGTATTACGAGCTTGGCTGGGGTGGCTGGTGGTTCTGGGACCCGGTCGAAAACGCATCCTTCATGCCGTGGCTTGCCGCGACCGCGCTGATGCATTCGGTCAGCGTGCTCGCCGCGCGCGATGCGCTGCGGACGTGGACGATCATGCTCGGCGTGCTGGCGTTCTCGATGTCGATGCTCGGCACATTTCTGGTGCGTTCGGGCGTGCTGACCAGCGTTCACGCGTTTGCGGTCGATCCGGAACGCGGCAGCTTCATCCTCGCGCTGCTGGGGCTCTATATCGGCGGGGCATTCACCATCTTCGCGCTGCGCGCCGGTGCCGTGGCCGAGGGCAAGCGCTTTTCCGCCACCAGCCGCGAAGGCGCGCTGGTGTTCAACAATGTGATGCTGTCCGCGATCCTCGCGATCGTGCTGCTCGGCACGCTCTACCCGCTGCTGACCGAGGCGTTCGATGTGCGGGTGTCGGTCGGTCCGCCCTATTTCAATCCCGCGTCTGCAATCTTTGCGGTGCCGATGTTCCTCGTCATGGCGGTCGGCCCGCTGCTCCGCTGGAAAGAGGACAAGCCGGCGCGCATCCAGTTCGAGGTTGCGCTGGTAGCGGCGGTGTTGATCGCGGTCATTTCGCTGGTCACGATCCTCGGCGATTATCCGTTCCTGCCGGTGCTGGGCCTCGGCCTTGCGCTGGCGCTGGGGGTGGGCGCGCTCCTGCCCTTACGCGGGCGCAAATTGAGCCGCGTACCGGTGGCCACCTATGGCATGGTGCTGGCGCATTTCGGGGTCGCGGTGTCGCTGTTCGGCATGGCGTGTGAAGGCGCCTTCACGCAGGAACGGCTCGCCGCCATCGCGCCCGGAGGCACCGAGCAGGTCGGCGATTTTGCCGTCAAACTCGAAAGTGTGACACCGGTTGCCGGGCCGAACTGGACCGCGATTGAAGCGCGCATTGCTGTGAGCCGCGATGGGGGAGAGCCGGTGATCCTTTCCCCGCAGGCGCGCAATTTCTGGTCGCCCGCGCAGGCCACCAGTGAAAGCGCGCTGCTGACCCGCTGGGACGGGCAGCTTTACGCCGTGATCGGCAATCAGGCCGAGGACGGGCGCTGGCAGATTCGCGTGTGGTGGAAGCCGTTCGTCACCTTCATCTGGTACGGCGGGTTGCTGATCGCATTGGGCGGCGTGCTGGCGATTGTGGGCCGGGTGCGGGTGGATGTGAAGCGGCGCAAGGCCGCCGACATGGGCGACGAGCGCCGCGCCGATATCGAGGCGCTGGACGCTGCCGCGCCGGTTCCGGCAGAGTAACCGGACATGCGAAACCGGATCTGGCTGTGGGTGCCGCTCGCCGTGTTTGCCTTTTTTCTGGGGCTGGCCGGGTACATGCTGACGCAGGAAAAGGATCAGTTCGTCGAAAGCACGATGATCGGCGAACCGCTGCCCGATTTCGCGCTTCAGCCCGCGTTCGCAGGTCTGCCGGGCGCGGCGAAAGGCGATCTTGTCGGCGGCGGCCCGCGATTGCTCAATATCTGGGCGAGCTGGTGCCTGCCCTGCATCGCCGAAGCTCCGCAACTTGAAGCGCTGAAGGAGCAAGGCGTCGAAATCGTCGGCATCGCAATCCGCGACCGGCCTGAAGATGTCGCCAACTTCCTCGCCCGCCACGGCAACCCCTATACCCGCATCGGCAGTGACGCGATTTCCGAAGTGCAGCTGGCAATCGGATCATCCGGCGTGCCCGAGACCTTCGTGATCGATGCCCAAGGCATGATTCGCTACCAGCATATCGGTGACATTCGCGAAGACGATGTGGCCGTTCTGCTGGCCGAGCTGGAGAAAGCGCAATGAACCGGGCGATCATCGCCTTCCTGCTGGCGCTGCTGGCGATCCCGCTGGCGGCACAGGATACCATGCCGCCTGCGCCCTACGCCTATAACCAGCTCGACGACCCGGCGCTCGAGGCTCAGGCCAGCGAACTGATGCTCACTCTGCGCTGCCTCAAGTGCCAGTCGCAGTCGATTGCCGATAGCGATGCGCCGATGGCGGGCGACATGCGCCATCAGGTGCGCAGCCGTATTCTGGCGGGCGAAAGCCCTGAGGAAATCCGCAGCTGGCTGGTGGCGCGCTATGGCGACTACGTCAGCTATAATCCCACGATCAGTGCCACGACCTGGCCGCTTTTTGCTATCCCCGTCCTGATGATCGTGCTGGTGGCGGGGGTGCTGCTGCGACGGCTGGGCAAGCGCCGCGATGCTGCGGAGGATGCAGCATGATCGAAGGCTGGCTTGCAGTCGGCGCTCTGGCGTTGGCTGCCTTCGCGTTCGCGGTGCTGGTGCTGCGCCTGCCGCGCGACGGGCTGGCGCTGTTCGGCGCGGTTCTGGTGTTCGGTCTGGCCGGCTATGCCTGGCAGGGTTCGCCCGGTCAGCCCGCAGCGCCCAAACCGCAGCTTGAACGCGCCTCCAATCAGGGTGAAGCGATGGTCGAGGGGCGGGCCGCTCTGTTCGACCGCACCCAGCCGCCGCCCGATTACCTGCTCACCTCTGATGCATTCGCCCGGCGTGGGCGCTTCGGCGATGCGGCTGGGCTGTTGCGGCAAGGGCTGGAGACCAACCCCGATCATCTCGAAGGCTGGCTCGCGCTCGGTCTTGCACTGATCGGCCATGCCGACGGCTTCGTTACTCCGGCAGCGGTGCAGGCCTTCGGCCGTGCGCGGATGATCGACCCCGGGCATCCGGGCGCGGATTACTTCCTCGGCTCGGCCTATCTGCAAAGCGGCGAGATCCGCGCTGCCCGCGCGGTGTGGGCGGGGCTGGTCGAACGATCGCCCGCCGATGCCCCCTGGCGCGAAGGGCTGGAAGCGGAAGTTGCCCGCCTCGATGATCTTATTGCGCGTGCGCCGATGCTACAGGGTCAGTGACCGCTAGATGGCCACACCCAGCGCCGTGTTGCAGGCGCGAAGACACAGTGCTAGGCGCGCCGCCTTACCCCGCCGGAGTTGTTCCGGCCTGATGGGCAGTACCGGGACATACGGGAAATCCGCTTGATATGAACGACACAGCAGCGCCCGCCCATCAACCCCCGTCCGCAGGGCACAGCCATAGCGCTTCCAAAGGCGCGCTGGCGGTGGGGGCGATTGGCATCGTCTTCGGCGATATCGGCACCAGCCCGCTTTATGCGTTTCGTGAAACATTCGCCGGATCGAACCCGCTGGCGCTCGACAATGCGCATGTCCTCGGCGTCGTTAGTCTGATTTTCTGGTCGATGACGCTGGTCGTCTCGATCCAGTACGTCACCATCCTGATGCGCGCCGATAACAAGGGACAGGGCGGATCGCTGGCGCTGGTCGCGTTGATTTCGCGCAGCATATCGACATCGAAACATGCCTGGATCGCAGTGCTGCTGGGCGTATTCGCCACCAGCCTGTTCTATGGCGACAGCATGATCACGCCGGCCATTTCGGTGCTGTCGGCGGTCGAGGGGCTGACGGTTGTCGATGACCGCTTCGAACGGTTCGTCATTCCCATCGCGCTGGTTTTGCTCGTCTTCTTGTTCGTAATCCAGAAACGCGGCACGGCCAAGGTCGGTGCGCTGTTTGCCCCGGTGATGATCGTCTATTTCTGCGTCCTTGCCGCGCTCGGCACATGGCAGATCATCCAGACTCCGGAAGTGCTGTGGGCGCTCAATCCATGGTATGCGGTCAACTTTTTCGTCCTCGATGGCTGGCTGGCGTTTCTTGCCTTGGGCAGCGTGGTGCTGGCTGTGACCGGGTCGGAGGCGCTGTATTCCGATATGGGCCATTTCGGGCGCGGGCCGATGCGGCTGTCGTGGTTCGGCTTTGTCATGCCATGCCTGCTGCTCAACTATTTCGGGCAGGGCGCGATGATCATCGGCCTTCCGGCTGAACAGGCCGCGCAGGCGATCCAGAACCCGTTCTTCTTTCTGGCATCCGACGAATGGCGTTTGCCGCTGGTGCTGCTGGCGACGGTAGCCACCTTCATCGCCAGCCAGGCGGTCATCTCCGGCGCATTCTCGATCACCCATCAGGCGGTGCAGATGGGTTACATCCCGCGCCTCAACATCCGCCACACGTCCGAGACCGAGGGCGGGCAGATCTACATCCCGGTCATCAACTGGGCATTGATGGTGGCGGTGATCGTGCTGGTGCTGACCTTCCAGAATTCGTCCAACCTCGCCGCTGCGTATGGCATTGCGGTGACCGGCGCGGTGACGATCGATACGTTGCTGATGGCGGTGCTGCTGGTGGGCGTGTGGAAATGGCGCTGGTGGTATGCTGCGCCTGTCGTGCTGCTGTTCCTGATCGTCGATGGTGCCTACTTTGCTGCCAACCTCATCAAGGTTCCCGATGGCGGGTGGTTCCCGCTGGTGGTGGGCCTCGTCGCCTTCACCTTGCTGACCACATGGGCGCGCGGACGCAAGCTGATGCGCGAGCGGATGAGTGAAAGCGCGCTGCCGCTGGAGATATTCGCCAAGTCGGCCAAAAACTCTGCCGTGCGCGTGCCCGGCACGGCGATCTTCATGGCTTCGAGCACTGCG
This sequence comes from Erythrobacter sp., assembly GCF_024305245.1. Lineage (GTDB taxonomy): Bacteria > Pseudomonadota > Alphaproteobacteria > Sphingomonadales > Sphingomonadaceae > Erythrobacter. Next base: position 161,231 of record NZ_JAMWYX010000005.1, on the reverse strand, counting down.
GGCGTGCCGAGCGCGCTGTTGCACAACATCAAACACAACAAGGTGCTGCACGAACGCGTGGTGATCCTCACCATCAGCATTGCCGACGTGCCCTACGTCGACCCCGAAGCGCGCTGCGAGATGAGCGATCTGGGTGACGGGTTCTACCGCGCCGTGTTGAATTACGGATTCATGGAGGAAACCGACGTCCCGCTCGGTCTGAAGCAGATGGAACGCTGCGGCGGGGAGTTCAACATGATGCACACCAGCTTCTTCTTGTCACGCCAGACCCTGTTGCCTTCGGAAAAACCGGGCATGCCGATCTGGCGCGAAAAGATTTTTGCATGGCTGCTGAGGAATTCAGCCAGCGCGATGGACTTCTTCAAACTGCCCACCAACCGCGTGGTGGAGCTGGGGAGCCAGGTGGAGATTTAACTCCCCGTCGGCGGTTCGTCCTTGAACGGCTCGTCCCGATCCTCGAAGCTCAGCCCATTTTTCAGCAGCATCGGGATCTGGCTGAAGGTGAACAGGAAGGTCAGCGGCAGGAACACCCAGAACTTGGCCCACAGCCAGCCTTCGAAATCCAGCTGCGCGCGCAGGACCTCGTTGAGACCGGCGAGCGCGAGGAAGAACACCCCCCAGTTGCGCGACAGCTTGAGCCAGCCCTGATCCGTCAACCCTTCAAATGCGGCTTCGAGCAGGATCTTCAGCAGCGCGCGCCCGGCAAAGAACCCGCCCAGCAGCACCACGCCGAAGGTGCTGTAGATGATCGTCGGCTTGATCTGCACGAAGGTCGGGTCGCCGAAGAAGATCGTCAGGCTGCCGAAGCCGACGATCAGCGCGGTCGAAAACCACAGCATCGGCGACACTTTGCCCAGCCGCCATTTCGAAATGACGAGCGCGGCGACGGCGGCGATCATGAAGGCCACCGTGCCATAGATGATCGCGCCAAGTTCTCCGGCCGGGCCGGGCTCTTCGGGCGCGTTCATGCGGTAGACGCCGAGGAACACCAGCAGCGGGCCATAATCGACCGCGACGTTGATCCAGCTGGAGGCGGCTTTTTTGGTTTCGGTTTCGCTCATCACGCCACCCCGGCAATCACACGCGCAACCAGATCGGGATCGAACGGGCGCAGGTCTTCCATCTTTTCGCCCACGCCGATGGCGTGGATGGGGAGGCCGTATTGCTCCGCCGCCGCCACCAGCACCCCGCCGCGCGCGGTGCCATCCAGCTTGGTCATGATCAGGCCGGTGACCCCCGCCACTTCCTTGAACACGTCGATCTGCGAAAGCGCATTCTGGCCGTTGGTGGCATCGAGCACCAGCACCACATCGTGCGGCGCCTCGGGGTTCAGGCGGCCGAGCACGCGGCGGATTTTCGCCAGCTCCTCCATCAGCTCTTTCTTGTTCTGCAATCGGCCCGCAGTGTCGACGATCAGCGCGTCGATCCCGGTATCGGTGGCCTGCTTGACCGCGTCGAACACGATCGCCGCCGGATCGCCGCCTTCCGGGCCGCGCACCAGATCGACCCCGGCGCGGTCCGCCCAAGTTGCCAATTGTCCGATGGCAGCGGCGCGGAAGGTGTCGCCGGCGGCCAGCAGCACGCCGTAGTCGTCCTCGGTGAACAGGTGCGCCAGCTTGGCGATGGTGGTGGTCTTGCCGCTGCCATTGACCCCGATCACAAGGATCACCTGCGGACGCGGGAAGGCGGTCACTTCGAGCGGCTTCGCCACCGGGCGCAGGATCGCAGCGATTTCCTCGGCGACGGCTTCCTTCAATTCGCGCGAGGTGATCTCCAGCCCGAACCGCTTGTCCGCCAGCCGCGCCCGGATGCGCCCTGCCGCTGCCGGGCCGAGATCGGACATGATCAGCGCATCCTCGACATCGTCCAATGTGGCATTGTCGAGCTTCGCCCCGCTGGCAATCGCCGGGAGGCTGGAGGCGAGCTTCTCCGATGTCTTGGCGAACCCGCCGAACAGGCGCTGGCTCCAGCTGGTTTCACTCATAGGAGCAGGCCCTCCCTGGCCTCGCGCACTGTCACGTCGATCACTTGGCCCGCCGGGACCTGCGGGGGCAGGGCCACGCGGGCGTAGTTGGGGGCATAGCCCGTGCCGTCACGTTCGGCGAGCACGGGCAGGGTTTCGCCCACAAGGCTGGCAAGCCATTCCGCCCGGCGCTCTGCGGCGCGGGCGCGCAATGCAGCAGCGCGGGCCTTGACCACATCGCGCGGCACTTGCGGCATACGCGCGGCAGGCGTGCCGGGACGGGGCGAATAGGGGAAGACGTGGGCATGGACGATGTCGAGCTCGTCGATAATCGAGAGGTTCGCGTCATGATGCGCCTCGGTCTCGGTCGGGAAACCCGCGATCAGATCGGCGCCCACCGCGATCTCGGGCCGCTCAGCCTTGAGCCGGGCGACCAGTTCCACCGCATCGCGGCGCAGATGCCGGCGCTTCATGCGCTTGAGGATCAGGTCGGCGCCGTGCTGCAGCGACAGGTGCAGGTGCGGCATGACGCGCGGCTCATGGGCGATCAGGTCGAACAATAACGGGTCGATTTCCACCCCGTCGACCGATGACAGGCGCAGGCGGGCGAGGGCGGGGAAGGTATCGAGAATCGCGCCGATCAGCACGCCAAGGCGCGGTGCGCCGCCGATGTCCTGCCCCCAACTGGTCAGATCCACGCCCGTGAGAACGACCTCTTTGGCTCCCGCTGCCAGATGCGCTTCGACCTCGCGCAGCACTTGCTCAACCGGAACCGATCGACTGACGCCGCGCCCTTGCGGAATGACGCAAAAGGTGCAGGCATGGTCGCAGCCGTTCTGCACGGCGACAAAGGCGCGGGTGCGGGCGGGAGCAATCGGCGCGGCTCCACCGGCGACATTCCAGCTGCGCGGATCGAGCTTGGCGGCGTTTGCCACCAGACCGTCCACTTCGTCCATCGCACCGATTTGCGCCCGGTCGATTTCGGCCGCGCAGCCGGTCACCACCAGCCGCGCATCGGGATGATCGCGGCGGGCGCGGCGGATCGCCTGCCGGGTCTGGCGCATGGCTTCGCCTGTCACCGCGCAGGAGTTCACCACGACAAGGTTGTTCTCCCCCGCCAGCATCGCCCGCATCCGTTCGCTTTCGGCGATGTTCATGCGGCAGCCGAGACTGATGATCTGCGGTGCGTTCACGCGAAATCGTCCCAGTCGAAACTGCCGTGAAAGCTCGTCGTGGCCGGGCCGCTCATCTGGATGGTGCCGCCCTGCTGCCACGCGATCACCAGATCGCCGCCCGGCAGGCTCACGCGCACCGGGCTGGCCACCAGCCCGCGCCGGATCGCGGCGACGGCGCTGGCACACGCCCCGGTGCCGCACGCCGGTGTCAGACCGGCGCCGCGTTCCCACACCCGCAAGCGCAGATGATCCTTACCGGCAAGGCTCGCCACGTTGACGTTGACCCGTTCTGGAAACAGCGGATCATGCTCGATTACCGGGCCGAGGCTTTCGAGCGGCACGCCATCGGCATCATCGACAAAGAAGATCACGTGCGGGTTGCCGACGTTCACCGCCATCGGATTTTCGAGCGAATCCCAACCCACCGGCATCGCGGCTGTATCCATCGCATAGGCGAGGGGAATCGCATCCCAATCGAAACGGGGTGCGCCCATGTCGACCCGCGCGCCGCCATCGATCGGCTCAAGCCTGATCGGCCCGCCGCCGGTTTCGATGACCGCCGCTTCGCCATGCAGCAACGCCACCGCCCGCGCGGCATTGCCGCAAGCTTGGACCTCGCTGCCATCGGCATTGAAGATGCGCATTCGGAAAGCGTGGCCCGCTTCGGGCGCTTCGCTCGGCTGCAGGAGGATCAGTTGATCGCAGCCCACCCCCGTGCGCCGGTCGGCCAGCGCGCGCACGGCGGCAGCCGTCATCGGCGGCACAGCATGCTCGCGGGCATCGATCACGACGAAATCGTTGCCGAGCCCATGCATCTTGGTGAAGGGAATGCGCTTTGTCACGAATGCGCATCTATGCACGCGCGGGCGGCGCGTCCAGTGCCGGACGCTACCGATGAATCAGGAGTTGGCGGCGCGAGGGAAGATCTGCGGCGCGGGCTGAGGGGCTGGTGCGGGTGGCGCGGCCTTCGAAAGCTTGCCTTGCGCGGCAAGACGCTGCCGCACTTCCGCTGCGGTTTCGGGCTTGCCGTAGACATAGCCCTGCGCCTTCAGCCGCCCCATCGATCGCAGCGTGGCGAGGATTTCCTCGTCTTCCACGCCCTCGGCTGTCAGGGGCAGATCGAGCCCTCGACCAAGCGCGATGATCGCATTGGCCATCCGTGAGTGCTCCGATGCTCCGCGCAATTCGCTGATGAAGCTGCGATCGATCTTGATCCGGTCGAACGGCAGGTCGCGCAGCTGTTCTATACTGGCATAGCCGGTGCCGAAATCATCGAGGCTCACCTGCACGCCCTGATTGCGCAAGCTGGTGATCATCGTTCGCACCAGTCCGACATTCTCGTGCAGACAGCTTTCGGTGATTTCGATTTCCAGCCGTCGCGGCGGGAAGTTGGCCGCCACCAGACGTTTGAGCAGACGCTGTGCGAACCACGGGTCGCGCAATTGTACGGGCGAGATGTTGATCGACAACGTCAGACTATCGTCCCATTCGCGCGCATCGACGAAGGCACGATCCATCAACTGTTCCGATAGCTGGGTGATGAGGCCCATTTCCTCGGCGATCGGAATGAAGATTTCCGGGCTGACCAGCCCCAGCTGTTGCGATTGCCAGCGGGCCAGCATTTCAAAGCCGACCAAGTCGCCGCTGTCGATATCGATCTGCTGTTCGTAATAGGGAATGAATTCATTTTCGCTGAGGCCGCGGCGAATGCCGGTCTCCAGCTGGTTGCGGAACCGCAGTTCGTTCTCCATGCTCGCATCGAACCAGAAATGGCGGTTCCGGCCCTGCTTCTTGGCATGGTAAAGCGCCATGTCGGCCCGGTGCATCAGCACACTGGCATCCACGACCGGGCCGGGTGAGCCGTCAGCATCGTGATCGGTGGAAAGCCCGATGGAGATTGTCAGTTCGACTGTCATATCGCGGGCGTTGAAAGGTTCGGCCGTGCTGGCGAACAGGCGGATCACAAGATCGTCGATCCGTTCGGTGTGGCCCACCGGATAGGCCATGACAAAGGCGAATTCATCGCCCCCGAGCCGCGCCAGACTGGCCTCCCGCGGGAGCAGCGCGCGGATTCTCTCGCACAGCTTGACCAGCACCGCGTCACCGCAGGAATGGCCGTACATGTCGTTGATCTGCTTGAAATTATCGAGGTCGATCATGCAATAGGCGATCGCCTCTCCGCGCATTGCCGCACGGGTGCGGAGTTGCTCGGTCGCTTCGACCATGCTGCGGCGGTTGAGGCAGTGAGTCAGGGGATCGATCGCCGCCAGCAGGCGGGCCTGCTCCTCGGCGCGGCGGCGCTCGGCGATTTCCCAGGTCAGTTCGCGATAGCGGCGCCAGCCGAAGATGATGAGCGCGATGTTGAGCAGGAGCGCGCTGGCGAGGATCTGGTTGGGCGCTCCGCCGGTGCCGAGCAACGAACGCACAGCATCCGGAATGACTGCACCGCCAGTGGCGACAAGCAGAAGGATCGCCGCCACGGCGATCCCAAGCGCAACGACATCGCGCTCGGCAGTCTGCAACGGGTTTTGTTGATCGTGATCCGTCAAGGCTGTCGTTCCTGCAAAGGCGGCAGGTGGCTCAGCCGAAGTGGCCGATCCATCCCTCAGTAACGGGAGCTATCGCAGGTCTCGCTAAATATCGGGTTAATCCCTTGTGTTCGAGGGGCGAAGGGCTTGAGCGGTGCCGCCCCGACGGTCTATCGGCAAGACGAAGCATCACGTCCCTTCGCATGGAGCAAATGACGCATGACAAGCCGATCCCCGCAATACTGGCTGATGAAGTCCGAGCCGTTCAAATATGGCTGGGATGATCTGGTGGCCGAAGGCGAGGGCACATGGGACGGGGTGCGCAATTATCAGGCGCGCAACAACCTGGCTGCGATGCAGGTGGGCGATCAGGCGTTCTTCTACCACTCGCGCGAGGGGCTGGAGATCGTCGGCATCTGCACCATCAGCGTGGCGGGAATCATCGATCCGACCGACGAAACCGGCAAGTGGGCAGCCGTGAAGGTGAAGCCTGCGGAGAAATTCGCGCACCCGGTGACGCTGGTCGCGATCAAGGCAGAGCCGCGGCTGGCCGATATGCAACTGATCCGCCAGTCGCGCCTGTCCGTCAGCGGGGTGACGCCAGAGGAATGGCAGGTGATTTGCGCGATGGCGAAGGGCTGAAGCAGTCTGTCCAACGCTCCGTCGCGGAGCGGACACACCCCGCCCCGGCCATCGGAACATTTATCTCTGCCACCCATTGGTCTCATGAAAGGTCAATAAATCCATTGGCTTGAACCAAAGGAGATCAATCATGGGTGAACTCACCGACAAAGCAAAAGGCAGCGTCAAGGAAGGTATTGGCGAGGCCAAGCAGCATTCCAACGATCCCAAGACCCGCGCCGAAGGCCGGGCTCAGGAAGTCGACGGAAAGACCGACAAGGCCAAGGGCGAGATCAAGGGCGCGGCCGGCGACCGGGTCTGACGAACGCCGTCAAGGCATTGCATGAGGCCGTCCTCCCGCAGGGGAGGGCGGCCTCTCGCTTTTACGGTCAGCTTTTCGCTCGGTCCCTGATCCCGCTGATCGTCGCGCCGCTGGCCGCGATCCGTTCAAGATCGGTTTTGGCATGGATCAGGCGAAGGCCGATACGGTCCTTGGCCTCGGCGAGCGCAGCAAAAAACTGTTCTGTCGTCTCCGCTCGCGCGCTCCATGCCCCATAGGCCGCGCCAAGTGCGGCAAAATCGGGGTTGGCGAGATTGGTGGCGGAGACGCGGCCGGGGTATTCGCGTTCCTGATGCATCCTGATCGTGCCGTAGGCGCCGTTGTCCACCACCACCACGATGAGGTTCACACCATATTGCATGGCCGTGGCCAGTTCCTGCCCGTTCATCAGGAAGTCTCCGTCACCCGCCACCGCCACGACCGTGCGATCAGGATAACGCAGCGCTGCGGCGACAGCGGCAGGCACCCCGTAACCCATTGCGCCGCAGGTAGGGGCAAGCTGTCCGGGGTAGGCATCATACCGCCAGTACCGGTGCCACCACCCGGCAAAATTGCCCGCCCCGTTCGCGATCATGGTGTCGGTGGGCAGCATGTCGTGCATCGCCGCAACGCAAGCTGCGAGGTCGATGGCGGCGTCCGATGAGTGAGGCGTGGCCCATTCCAGCCATTCGCGATGAGCCTGCGCTCCGGCGTCGAACGGAATGATCCCCGAATCCTCCCACAAGGCCGCGCATTCGGCGAATTCGTCGACCGCGCAGCACAGCGCCAGATCGGTGCGATAAACACGGCCCAGTTCTTCGGGGTCGGGGTGGATGTGGACCAATAATTGTCCGGGATGTTCGAGGCTGGGGACCTCATATCCATCAGTGGTCGCTTCGCCCAAACGTGCGCCGACAGCGATGACGAGATCGGCGTTTTTCACCCGCTCGACCAGTTTGGGGTTCGGACCATAGCCGAGATTTCCGGCATAGACCGGGGATGAAGGCGCAATCGCGTCCTGACGGCGGAAAGCTGTCGCCACCGGCAGGCCGATCCTTTCGGCGAACTGCTGAAAATATTCGCGTGCCTTGGCGTTCCAGCCTGCGCCGCCAATGATCGCGATCGGGCTGGCGGCATCGGCGACGAGGTCGAACAGCGCCTGTATCGCGTCGGGGCAGGCGGCTTGTGTCGCACGCGTGACGAAGGGGCGGGGCTCGAGCGCGGCAGGCACCTGTTCGATCAGCATATCTTCGGGCAGGGCCAGCACCACCGGGCCGGGCCGACCATTGATGGCTGTGGCATAGGCGCGCGCGATGTATTCCGGAATGCGGGCTGGATCGTCGATCCGCGCAGCCCATTTGCAAATCGGGCCGAAAAACGCCGGAAAGTCGACCTCCTGAAACCCTTCGCGCCCTTGCATGGGCCGGGCGACATCGCCGACGAACAGGATCATCGGCTGCGAATCCTGATGGGCGACATGCACCCCGATGCTGGCATTGGTCGCCCCCGGTCCGCGGGTGACGAAAGCGACGCCGGGCCTTCCGGTCATGCTGCCATCGGCGCAAGCCATGAAGGCGACCCCGCCTTCCTGACGGCAGGTCACCACGTCGATTTCGGGCCGGTCGGGCAGGGCATCGAGCACCGCGAGAAAGCTTTCGCCCGGCACCGTGAAAATCCGTTCACAGCCTTGATCGGCAAGGCAATCGACCAGCAGCGCAGCGGCACTACGTGTGGAATCAGGCACGCGACATTCTCCCGTCTTATCGTCCCTGAGCGTCTACAGCCGGGCATCGGGCGGCGCAAACGACAGGCGCCCGGTTGCGGCAGAAAGCCTGTCCCAAGCTGTGACATGTGCGGCGGCGAAGGTTCCAAACGGTTAAGAAAGTCTTAAAGTGCAGCTTCGTGCCACGGGAGAATCGCACAATGCGTCGCAGCCTCGTTCTGACCGAAGAAACTGCCCGGCACTGGTTCCGTGCCAGCCTGCCGCCGCGCGTGAAGCGTGACCTGATCCCGATCCCCGCCGAAGACCTGTGGCGCCTGACGCTGTCCGATGTGCGCGGCTTTGCCAGCGTCTATGTCGCTACGACGGCGGCAATCCTCACCTTCATCATCTGAACGCAACCATCTAGCCGAATTCAGGCCCGCGCAGGTGTTCGAGCGCGTGCAGCTTGCGGGCGAGGTGCGCTGATGCGAGGCACAGGATCAGGCTGACGAGCAATTGCTCCTCCAGCGGGATGCCGAGGAAGCCCAAGCCCCCGGCCACGCCTGCGCCGACCACCATGAACAGCGACGAGATGAAATTATTGGCGGCCACCGAACGCGAGGCTTCCGACTTTTCCACGCGCGTCGTAAGGAAGGCATACAGCGGGACCACGAACATGCCGCCTGCCACCGCGATCAGCAGCAGGTTTGCGGTCAGCACCAGCGCGAGCGGCTGAGCGAGGAACTCCCACAGGGTGAACAACTCGCCCGCAGGTTGAAGATCCCACGTCCGGCAGATCAAGTAGAAGGCGATCAACAGGCCGCCCAGAGCCAGCACGGAGACAGCCGAATAGCGGGCTGAGATCGCACCTTTGAGCAGCGTATTGATTGCGATCGATCCAATCGCAATTCCGGCAGAGAAGGCGACCAGCATCACCATCGCTACCTGCTTGTCAGCCAGCAGCACATTCTTGGCCAGTGGGAAAAATTGCACCCCCAGGATCGCCGCAATCGCCCAGAAATAGCTGATTGCCAGTACCGAATAGCGCAATTCGATATTGGCGAACGAAAAGGCGATCAACGATCTTGAGGCGCTGATGGGGTTCCAATCGACCTTGATGTCTGCGCTCTGAGCAGGAGCAGCAGGCACGAAGCGGCAGATCGCATAACCGACCAGTGCGATGGCAATCACCGCGACGGTGCTTTCCGTCACCGAGAAGACCGCGCTCAGGATCATGCCCGCAAGGATCGCCACATAAGTCCCCGCCTCGACGAGGCCGGTGCCGGCCAGCACCTCTTCCTTTTCAAGATGCTGGGGCAGGATCGCGTATTTGATCGGGCCGAAGAAGGTCGAATGCACCCCCATCGCGAACAGCGCCACGAACATCAACGGGATGGCGAGGGTTTCGATCTCGATCCCGCGCGCGGCCATCGTCAGCCCGGCCGCGCCGACCGACATGATGATAATCTCTGAAAACTTGATCCACCTGATGATCGTGGTCTTGTTGCGCATGTCGGCCAGCTGCCCTGCTGTCGCCGAGAACAGCACGAATGGCAGCACGAACACCGCCGTGGCAATGCCGCTGATGAAGGTTTCTGTCTCAGGCGAATCGTAGACCTGATAGACCACGAACAGCACCATCGCGTTCTTGTAGAGATTGTCGTTGAGCGCGTTCAGCAGCTGGGTCAGGAATAGCGGCAGAAAGCGCCGCTGGCGCATGAGATCGGTCGACGTGGTCATGCGTGAATGTGCCGGTACTTCCCTGTGAGATAGGCCGGACATAGCGTGAGCGCGGGTATTCACAAGCCTTGCGCGGATACCGCAATCTGGGGCAGGGGCATGGAGCTTGGGCTTTTTCCCGCTCAAATGCCGCGCTACAGCGTAGGATAGCCATGTCGAGCCTGCCCAATATCCTTACCCTTTCACGGATCTTCGCAGTGCCGCTGCTGGCGTTTTTCCTGTGGTGGCCGGAATGGCGGTTCGGATACCTGGTCGGGTTCGTGCTTTATTGCGTGATTGCGCTGACTGATTACCTCGACGGCTATCTTGCCCGTGCGCAAGGCACTGTGTCGAAAATGGGCACGTTCCTTGATCCGATTGCCGACAAGATCATGGTGGCCGCAGTGATTCTGGTGCTGACTGCGCAAGGCTATTTGCGCGGCCCCTACGCCGGGGATGTTCACGTGATCGCGGGTCTGGTTATTCTGGTGCGCGAGATCGCAGTGTCGGGCCTGCGCGAATTTCTTGGCGGGGCGCAGGTTTCGGTGCCGGTATCCAAGCTGGCAAAGTGGAAGACGACTTTTCAGCTGGTGTCGCTGGGGGCGCTGATCCTCGGCGGGGCGGTGCATGGGCAGCCGTGTCAATCAGTGTTCGAGGCTTGCGGCAGCATCGCGGAAAGCTGGGTCCATCTGATCGGGCTGGTGAGCCTGTGGACCGCAGCCGTGCTGACCTGCATCACCGGCTGGGATTACCTGCGGGTCGGCCTCAAACACATGGATTGAGGCTGGAAAGGCGCTTCGGAATGCGCTATTTTTCGTACATGGGATCCGAAACGAGAGGCCGGCAGGAAGAATATGTCGGCCAGTTGGCAACACATGCGAGCATGCTCCAGCGCGAGGCGCATTCGGCGCTGAAGCGCGGCGATTACGAGCGCGCGGCCGCACTGATCGACGATGCCGCGCTGCTCGCCGACGATGTGGGCGCGATGGTGGATGCTATCGAGGAACGCCGGAACAGCGAAATGATGATGCTGGTGGCCGAACATCACGCGGCTTCCGGCAGGCGCCGCAAGCCGGTTTTCGGCCCGCGTTCGCGCAAACTGGGGGCGGTGCTGGGCACCGGCCTTGCGATCAGCCTTGCGCTGGTGGAGTGCTGAACCGGTTTTCGTCGCCGGTGTTACTTTGGCGAATCGCTCTGCCGCAATTCTTCCGCCAGCAGCATGAAATCCGCCTCTCGCGGGGAATTCTTGCGCCACGCCAGCACGATCTCGCGCTTGGCTGTGGGGCTGTCCACCGGGCGGGCGACCACTTGGGTGCCGGCCAGAATGCCCGCCTTCAGCGCCATTTCGGGAAGCATGGTGAGGCCGAGATCATTGTCCACCAGCTGCACCAGTGTGTGCAGGCTCGTGCCGATCATCGCCGCGCTGGCGCGCAATTCGCTGCGCGAGCACGCGGCCAGCGCATGATCGCGCAGGCAGTGGCCATCCTCCAGCAGCATCAGACGACCCTGATCGATCATGTCCGGCGAAATGCTGGCCGGGGGATCGCGCGGATCGTCCTTGGGGAAGGCGATGAACAACCGGTCATCGGCGATATGCTCGATCGCCGCGTCGCCGGTGTCGAACGGCAGCGCCAACAGCACACAATCCACACGCCCGTGATGCAGCGATTCCAGCGCATCATGGCTGGTTTCCTCGCGCAGCATCAGCTTGAGTTCGGGCCGCTCGCGCCGGAAACGGGGCAGCACGCGCGGCAGCAGGAATGGCGCGATGGTCGGGATAACGCTCATGCGCAACTCGCCCACCAGCGGCTTGCCCGCGGCCTGCACCAGATCGGCCAGTTCCTCCGCCTCGCGCAGCAGACGATTGGCCTTGGCCACCACCTGATCGCCCAGCGCGGTAAAGCGCACGACCCGGCGCGAACGTTCGACCAGAGTCACGCCTAACAGCGATTCCAGCTCGCGGATGCCCGCCGACAGCGTCGATTGCGACACGAAGCTGGCATCGGCGGCTTTGCCGAAATGGCCATGTTCATGCAGCGCAACGAGATATTGCAACTGCTTGATCGTGGGGAGGTATGTGCTCATCGCTTTGGGGTCACTCGGCCGCCAGCGTGTCTGGCGCGTCCGGCTGGGCCGGATCGACCACCACGACATCGTCGATATGGGTCATCTTGAGCCTGCCCTTTTCGACCGCAAAGGCCAGTTTGCCCTCGACCAGATCGAGCGCATCCTTGCCGAACACGTCATAACGCCAGCCTTTCAGCACCGGCAGATCACGCATCCCTGCGGCGAGCGACTCCATTTCGTCGGCGCGGGTCAGCAGGCGCGGGGCGACGTCGATTTCACGCGCGCGGATTTTCAGCAGCAGTTTGAGCAGATCGGCGACCAGTGCGCCTTCCTTGCCCAGCGGCGCGCCGCGTGCAGCCTTGTCGGGCATCTCGTCCTTGGACATCGGCTCGGCCTCGGCCAGCACCTTCATCAATCGTTTGCCGATGTCGTTGTCCTTCCATGCGGTCGAAAGTCCGCGCACTTTTGCGAGATCGGCCTGACTCTTCGGCGGGTGCGAGGCGATGTCCGCCAGCGTCTCGTCGCGCATGATCCGGCCGCGCGGGATGTTCTTGTGCTGCGCTTCGCCTTCGCGCCATGCGGCGAGCGCTTTCATCCGGCCCAGAACCTGCGGATTGCGTCCCGATTGGCGAATGCGTTTCCACGCCACGCCCGGATCGGTCAGGTAGTTCGACGGGTCGGCCAGCTTTTCCATCTCGGCATCGAGCCACAGCCCGCGTCCGGTCTTGATCAGCTTTTTCAGGATGCGCGGAAAGATCGTGGCGAGGTGGGTGACATCGCCGATGGCATATTCGATCTGCCTGTCGGTCAGCGGGCGGCGGCTCCAATCGGTGAAGCGCGCACCCTTGTCGATCGTCAGGCCCATCCAGGTTTCGACCAGATTGGCATAGCCGATCTGTTCGGACTGGCTGATTGCCATCATCGCGATCTGGGTGTCGAAGATCGGGTGCGGGGTCTTGCCGGTCAGGTTGACGATGATCTCGACATCCTGCCCGCCTGCGTGGAAGACCTTCAGCACGTCTTCGTTCTCGCACATCAGATCGAGCAGCGGTGTAAGGTCAATCCCTTCCGCCATCGGATCGATCGCGGCGGCCTCTTCGGTATTGGCGATCTGCACCAGGCACAGTTCTGGCCAATAGGTGTTTTCGCGCATGAATTCGGTATCGACCGCCACGAATTCGGACTTGGCGAGGCGGGTGCAGAGGTCGGAGAGAGCGTCTGTAGTGGTAATCAGCGGATGGATTTTCATGTCATCTTTTCGCGTTACGGGCGGAGTGCCGCCCTCGGGATTGATCCCAGTTTGCGCCCGCCCTCTTACCAAGCTTGGCTTGACAAAGTGCTAGGCTTGCCCTGTTAGCGCGCCGGTAATGGCCCGGATAAGGCCCCCGTTATCGGGAACGCTCTATTCCGGCTGCCCGGCGCCCTAGCGTCATAGCCTCGGACAGGACAAGAGTTTAGATGCACCCGTATCGCACGCATACTTGCGCACAGCTTTCTTCCGCTCAGGTGGGCGAAACCGTCCGCCTGTCGGGCTGGGTTCACCGCAAGCGGGATTTCGGCGGGGTTTTGTTCGTCGATCTGCGCGATCATTACGGCATTACCCAGATCGTCGCCGATGCGGATTCGCCCGCGTTGCCGGTGCTTGACCGTTTGCGGGTGGAATCGGTCATCACCATCGAGGGCGAGGTCAAGGCGCGTTCGGCCGAGACAGTGAACCGGCGTATCGCCACTGGCGAGATCGAAGTATTCGCGCGCGGCGTGACGGTGCAGAGCGCAGCGGAAGAACTGCCGCTGCCGGTCGCAGACGAGCAGCCCTATCCTGAAGACGTGCGGCTGAAGTATCGCTTCCTCGATCTGCGGCGTGAAACGCTGCACAGGAACATCATGACCCGCGTGGCCGTGATCGCCGACATGCGCGCGCGGATGGGCGCAGTCGGCTTCAACGAATTCTCGACCCCGATCCTCACTGCGTCATCGCCAGAAGGCGCCCGCGATTTCCTCGTGCCGAGCCGCATTCATGCCGGCAAGTTCTACGCGCTCCCGCAGGCGCCGCAGCAATACAAGCAGTTGCTGATGGTGGCCGGCTTCGACCGCTATTTCCAGATCGCGCCGTGCTTCCGCGACGAAGACCCGCGCGCCGACCGCCTGCCGGGCGAATTCTACCAGCTCGATCTGGAAATGAGCTTCGTCACGCAGGAAGAAGTCTGGGAAACGATGGAGCCCGTCATTCAGGGCACCTTCGCAGCCTTCGCGGGCGACAAGAAGGTCACGCCCGCAGGCGAATTCCCGCGCATCCCCTACGATGAAGCTATCCTGAAATACGGCAGCGACAAGCCCGATCTGCGCAATCCGTTGATCATCAGCGATGTGTCTTCGCACTTCGCCCAGAGCGGCTTTGGCCTGTTCGAAAAGATCGTCGGCGGCGGCGGTGTGGTGCGGGTGATCCCGGCGCCCGCTACCCACGAAAAGAGCCGCAAGTTCTTCGATGAGATGAATGATTGGGCGCGCAAGGAAGGTTATGCGGGCCTCGGCTACGTCACCAGAAAAGCCGGCGAATTCGGCGGGCCGATTGCCAAGAACCACGGGCCTGAGCGTATGGCCGAACTTTACGCCGAATTGGGCCTTGGCGAGAATGACGGACTGTTCTTCGCCGCGGGCAAGGAAGCCGATGCCGCCAAGCTGGCGGGTGCTGCGCGCATCCGTGTCGGCGAGGAACTCGGCCTGATCGACGAAAACGCCTTCGCACTCGCATGGATCGTCGATTTCCCGTTCTACGAATATAACGAGGACGAGAAGAAGGTCGATTTCAGCCACAACCCGTTCTCGATGCCGCAAGGCGGAATGGACGCGCTTGAGGGGCAGGACCCGCTCACCATCAAGGCATTCCAGTACGATCTGGTCTGCAACGGATTCGAAATCGCTTCGGGATCGATCCGGAACCACAAGCCCGAAACGATGGTGAAGGCGTTCGAGATCGTCGGCCTCAGCAAGGCCGATGTCGAGGAACGGTTCGGCGGGATGTACCGCGCGTTCCAGTACGGCGCACCGCCGCATGGCGGGATGGCCGCTGGCGTCGACCGGATCGTGATGCTGCTGTGCGGGGCCAAGAACCTGCGCGAAATCTCGCTGTTCCCGATGAACCAGCGCGCCGAGGACCTGCTGATGGGCGCGCCGAGCAGCCCCGAACCGCGTTCCTTGCGCGAACTTTCGCTGCGCGTCGTCGAACCGCCGAAGAAAGAGGGCGCCTGATCCGCTTCGTCTCCGGACTTGAGGGGCGTGTCCGCTGTGGGCGGCACCCCTCAAGCCCACTTGCGCTTGCCTGCGCCCTTCATTAGGGCGAAGGGAAGTTTTCCAAACCCCAGTTCAAGAGGGAATATCATGAGCGATACTGCCGACCGGGTAGCAAAGATTGTCGTCGAGCATCTCGGCGTCGAGGCTGACAAGGTCACCCAGGATGCCAGCTTCATCGACGATCTCGGTGCCGACAGCCTCGACATCGTCGAGTTGGTGATGGCTTTCGAAGAGGAATTCGGCGTCGAAATCCCCGACGATGCGGCCGAGAAGATCACCACCGTTGGTGACGCCACGAAGTACATCGAAGAACATAAGGGTTAAGCTTGGGGGTCAAGCTTCGGGGCTAGGCCTTGAGGCCAAGGCCCGCAAGGATGCCCATGTGGCCGCGTCGCCCAGCTTTATGCCCGTTTGGGAAAAGGTGGGGCATTGGTCCGGCAACCTGTTTGCGGACACGCGGATCAGGGCTTAGACAGGCTCAGCCCCTAGCCGGGCTGAGCCTGTTGCTTTTCGAAGCCTATGCTTTTTTCTTTCGGAGAATCTGAATGCGCCGTGTGGTTGTAACCGGGCTCGGACTTGTCACCCCGCTTGGAGGCGACGTCGAAACAACGTGGGCGAATTTGATCGCCGGCAAGAGCGGGGCGGGACAGATCACCCGTTTCGACGCCTCGAACCAGAAATGCACCATCGCCTGCGAGGTGAAGGACAAGGATCACCCCTGGGGCTTCGATCCCGACAAGCGGGTAGACCACAAGGTGCAGCGGCAGGTCGATCCTTTCATCGTCTATGGCATCGACGCCGCGGGGCAAGCACTGGAAGATGCCGGCCTGACCGATATGACGCAGGCCGAGAAGGAACGCACCGGCTGCTCGATCGGATCGGGAATCGGCGGTCTGCCGGGGATCGAGCTCGAAAGCGTTAATCTCCACGAACGTGGCCCGAGCCGGGTCAGCCCGCACTTCGTCCACGGGCGATTGATCAATCTCATCACCGGGCAGGTGCAGATCAAGTACGGCTTCATGGGTCCTAACCATGCTGTCGTCACCGCCTGCTCCACTGGCGCCCATTCGATTGGTGATGCGGCGCGGATGATCATGGCCGATGACGCCGACGTGATGCTGGCGGGCGGGGCGGAAGGCACCATCAACCCGCTCGGCATTGCCGGGTTCGCGCAGGCGCGCGCACTCAATATGAGCATGAACGACCGCCCGACCGAAGCCAGCCGTCCCTATGACAAGGGCCGCGACGGCTTTGTCATGGGGGAAGGCGCAGGCGTGATTGTGCTGGAAGAATATGAACGCGCCAAGGCACGCGGCGCGACAATCTATGCCGAAGTGACAGGCTACGGCCTGTCGGGTGATGCCTATCACGTTACCGCCCCGCACCCCGAAGGTCGCGGCGCGGAACTCGCCATGCGGATGGCGCTGAAGAAAGCTGGCCTGGGGCCGGGCGATATCGATTACATCAACGCCCACGGCACCTCGACCATGGCCGACACCATCGAACTCGCCGCGATCAAGCGCGTGCTGGGAGAGGATCTGGGCGGCGCGTCCATGTCCTCGACCAAGAGCGCGATCGGCCACCTGCTGGGCGGCGCGGGCGCGGTGGAAGCGATCTTCTGCATTCTGGCAATGCGCGACCAGATCGTGCCGCCAACGCTCAACCTCAACGATCCGGACGATGGGACCGAAGGCATCGATCTCGTCCCGCTGGTGGCGAAGAAGCGCGAAGTGCGCGCTGTGCTGAACAACAGCTTCGGGTTCGGCGGCACCAACGCTTCGATCATCATGCAGAAGGTCGACTGATCAGATGACGCGCGCGCGCCTTGCTCTGCTGGGCCTTGTCGCGCTGATACTGGCGGGACTGGTCTTCGCGTGGAGCCTCATGGGCTCGGCTACCGTGACGCAGGAGACCAGCTTCACCATCCCCGCAGGCGCATCGGTGAGCGCAGTGGCGGATAAGCTCGAGGCCGAGGGGCTGGTGTCGTCCGCCTCCGGCTTCGTGCTGCAGGCGCGCATCTTTGGTTCCGACGCGCCGATTCAGGCGGGCGAGTTCATGCTTGCTCCGGGCATGAGCCAGGGCGATATTCTTGCCGCCTTCCAGTCGGGCGACGTGATCCGGCGGTTCGTCACCATCCCCGAAGGGATGCCCTCGATCCTCGTCTGGGAACGGCTGATGGCCGAGGAACTGCTCATCGGCGAGGTGCCGGTCCCACCCGAAGGCTCGATCCTCCCCGATACCTACGCCTTCGAACGCGGCCAGCCGCGCGAAGCGCTTGTGGAACAGATGCAGGCGGCGATGGATACGGCTTTGGCGGAAGAATGGGCCAAGCGTGCACCTGACATTGCGGTCGATACGATGCGCGATGCGCTGATCCTTGCGTCGATCGTCGAAAAGGAAACCGGCAAGCCCGAGGAACGCCGGATGGTCGCCGGGCTGTATTCCAACCGGGTCAAGACCGGGATGCTGCTGCAGGCCGATCCGACCATCATCTATCCGATCACCAAGGGCAAACCGCTGGGCCGCCGGATCCGCCAGTCGGAAATCTCGGCGGTCAACGGCTACAACACCTACACCCGCGTCGGCCTGCCGGAAGGGCCGATCACCAATCCGGGGCGCGAAAGCATTGCTGCAGTGCTCGATCCGGCCAAGACCAGCGCGCTGTTCATGGTCGCCGATGGCACCGGTGGCCACTGGTTTGCCGACACGCTGGAACAGCACAACGCCAACGTCGCCAGATGGTATGCCATCCGCAGAGAACGCGGCGAAATGTAGTCAGGAGCGTGGCGGGTGCCGCAACCCTTCATCCTTACCGCTGCCCTGCCGGCCGACATTCAGGGTTTTGCCGAGGGGCTGCGCCGTAGCCATTTTCCGGCGGAGAAGAACCACCTTCACGCCCATGTGACGCTGTTTCACGCCTTCGCGCCTTCGCTGCTGGACGAACTGCGCGATTTCCTGCCCCGCATTGCCGCCGAGTTCGCTGCGCCGGGCGGCGCGGTGAAGGGGGTGATGGATCTCGGCACGGGTACGGCGATCGCGCTTGAAGCGCCGCAATTGCTGATCCTTCGCGCCATGATCGCCGAGCATTTCCACGGCAGCCTGACAGCGCAGGATCTCCACGAACCGCGTCCGCACATCACTGTCCAGAACAAGGTGACGAAGCAGGAGGCCCGCGCGCTCCAGTCCAGCCTCGGTCCTGTGTTGGCGCCGTGGATCGCCAAGAAGCCTTTTGCGTTCCCCGCGCTCGAGCTTCATCTCTATCAGGGCGGGCCATGGCAGAAGGTCAAGACCTTCGCCTTTCGTGGCCGTCAGCGGCTCTGATCCCGACACTGCGATCCGCGCTGCAACGGGGCTTGACCCGGCCAGACCAGCGCCCTAAACGCGCGCCTCGCACGGCGGTTTCCGCTGCGCGATTCCGGCTGACAAGCCGCGCCGGAAGCCCATGGGGCGGAGTAGCTCAGCCGGTTAGAGCAGCGGAATCATAATCCGCGTGTCGGGGGTTCGAGTCCCTCCTCCGCTACCAAGAAAATAAAGCACTGAAAATGAACGTTTAAAATTCGCAAAGGGGGACTCGAACGTTGTCGAGTTTCCGCTTTCGGAGCAGCTGTTTAATCGCTCAAATTACGGGTTTTTGCGGTATTTTTGCCCAATTCTAAAAGCCTCGAAACTCATGCATGCTCGATGGTGTGGGGGTATTGTGGAGGTATGTGTACGCCAAAGCGTCACAGTTCTATTCGTCACAACCGCCTGCGTGAATGGGCCGAGCGCGAAAAGCCGATGTGGCTCAATTTTCCGCGTGATCTGGTTCAAATCCGTGCGCTGTAAAGCGGCGAGGCCTAGGCCGGCTGGGCGCGGTGATTGTGTGCGGTGCGCCGCCTGCTGTATCATCCGCGTCAAGGACACTGCGGGATGGATGGTTGACAAGTCCGCGCGCAATGTGAAATTTGTCCGGACAAGTTTTTCGCATTACCCCAAAAGGTGCCGCCCATGGCCAAAAATCTGCCCCCGCCCTATACCGCGATGAGCCGCCATCCGATGATGCCGCGCGCCTCCCACGACGAGGCGGCGCGGTTCAATTTCCTAACCCATTTTAACCGTTATCTTTCCGGCCCGATTGGTGCAGGCAACCGACTCGCCTACGAAAAGCGCGTGCTGCCCGCGTTCCGCACCGAACATGGCCGCGATCCCGAACACCGCTACGAAATTCGCGACGCGATGAACAATGATTCCTGGCACCGGATGTGGTCGGCACTGAAGCGTAATTCGATGGAAATGCGCCAGCACAACGGGCGGCAGGTGGTGTTGCGCCAGCTGGACGAACTCGATGCCATGGCGCGCCAATTCAACGAACATTCCGGGATGCTGGAGCTCGATCCGGCGATCGCGCAGCCCGATTACCAGACGATGGTCGATATTCACTGTCAGCCCGGCGGGTATCATGGCGGTGAGCGCGCGGGCGACGTGACCGTCGGCGCGAATTACGACGTCGGCCTGTTCGCCACCACCGGGGGCGCGCTGGGCGGGCTGAACGACGGCGGCGGGCAGGCGGTGGTCGGATGGGTCAAGGCCGAGCGGCCCGACTGGAAACCCCGCCGAATCCTCGATATCGGCTGCACCGTCGGCCACAACGCCGTGCCGATCGCGCAGGCTTTTCCCGATGCCGAAGTGATCGCGATCGATACCGCGGCGGCTTCCCTGCGTTACGGCGCGGCGCGGGCGGCGGCGATAGGGGTGAGCAATATCCGCTTCGTGCAGGCCTCGGGCGAAGACCTGTCGCGCTGGGCCGACGGGCATTTCGACTGGGTGCAGACTACGATGTTCCTGCACGAATTGTCGGCCAAGGCGATGCCGCGCATCATGCAGGAGGCCAACCGCGCGCTCGCGCCGGGCGGGCTGATCCTGCACATCGAGCAGCCGCAATATTCCGACCAGATGCCGCTGTTCGAACAGTTCATGCGCGATTGGGATGCGTTCAACAATAACGAGCCGTTCTGGACCGCGATGCATGGGCAGGATCTGAAGGAGGTGATGGCTAAGGCCGGATTCCCGCACGACAGCCAATTCGTCGCCGGGGTGCGCGCGGTGGTCGATCCGGCGATCTTCCCGCCATCTCCCGATGAAGGCGAGGAGGATTTCGGCCGTGCCGCGATCTGGAACGCCTATGGCGCGTGGAAGCCGCTGGCCAAGGCCGAGGCAGCATGAACGACGACCTCGACTGGGTCGCCGCCTCGGGCCGCCGCGCCAAGGGCAAGCGCCCGCAATTTTTCGACGAGCCTGCGTTGGACCGGCTGTATTCGACAGTTTTCGCGCTCGCCGCAGAAGTTTCCGCGTTGCGTGAACGGCAGGACACGCTTGAACGCCTGCTCGAACAGCACGGCGTTATGAAGCGCGAGGAAATCGACCGCTACGAACCGGACCGCGCGGCAGGGGATGAGCGCGGCCTTGCGACGCGCGCCTATATCGCGCGGATCATGCGCGGCTTCCAGCAGGAGGTCGAGGCGATAGAGGCCAGTGATCCGCCGATCATGGACATCGTCGAGAAGCTGGCACGCGAATAGGGGGCACGGCGCCGGGATCGCGGCGCCGGCAAAAGGGGGAAGAAGCGAAGATGGAATTTCTCGCAGCCAACGAACTCGCCATTCTGCGCTGGGTGCATATCCTTGCGATGGTTTACTGGCTGGGCGGCGAATGGGGCGTGTTCCAGACCAGCTACCACGTCACCAATCCGGTGCTGTCATTGGAGGAGCGGCGGCGGCACATGGAAACCGCCTACCGGATCGATATTCTTGCGCGCACCGGCATCGTGCTGCTGCTGCCGCTGGGCCTGCACATGGGCAAGATTTACGGCTTTGTGCCGCTGCTCGATGGGTCGGGCGTGTGGTGGATGTGGCTGTTCTTCGCAGTTTGGCTGGCGATGACCTGGACCGCGTTCATCCAGCGCGAAACCGATCTGGGGATTGCCGTGACCCGCGCCGAGGAACTGCTGCGCTATCCGTTGATCGCTGCGCTGCTGGTGACGGCGGGGATGGCGTTCGCAGGCGGCGGGCCAATAACCTCGGGGCCGAGCAATTTGTGGTATCCCTCAAAGATGGGCCTTTATGCCTTTGCGCTGATGATCGGGCTGTTTTTGCGGTTGGTGATGCGGCGTTGGACGGCGCGGTTCCGCATCCTTGCCGCCGGACCGAATGCCGAACAGGAAGCCGCGCTCGCCCGCGAAATCGGGCTCGCACGGGCGGCGGCCTATATCTACTGGATCACTATCGCCTCGGTGTGTTTCCTTGGCGCGGTGAAGCCGTACTGAAGGAGAGCGCTGCATGCCTGCCTACATGATCGTGACCGCCACAATTCATGACCGCGATGCTTTCATCGCAGGCTACGGCGCGGCGGCGGCGACGCTGATTCCCAAGTTCGGCGGCGAGTACCTGCTGCGCGGACCGGGCGCGGAATGCCTTGAAGGCGGCTTTGGCGAGGGCGCGAGCATGGTCATTTCCAAATGGCCCGACCGCGCGGCGGTGCGGGCGTTCTGGAACAGTCCCGAATATGCCGAGGCGAAGAAACTGCGCGAGGGGCTGGCCGACGTGCAGGTGCTGCTGATCGACGGGCCGGATCTGGTCACTCCAGAATTTGGTTGAGCTCGATCAGGATGCCGTCCGGGTCGAAGAAGTTGCAGCCCATTACCTGGATCTCCGGCCCGCCATTGCGACCGGGATAGGTCTGCAGCCGCGCTTCTGCGGTGAAGGTGACGCCGGGCACCCGCTTGGCTTTGGCACAGCGCCCCTCGACATCGTCGGTGTTGAGCACCAGCACCACATCGCCCGGTCCCATGCGCTTGGAATAGTCGTCAGCGGGAATGGCGGGATCGACCCACTCCATCAGGCCGATCCATCCGACCCAGGGATCATTGGCGTTGAGCAGCACCAGCCGCGCGGTCGCGCCCGGTTCTCCCGCGGGCAGGGCCACGCCGGAGGTCTCCACGGTGGTATCGTAATTGACGGCCAGTCCGATCACGTCGCGATAGAGCGCGAGCGATCTTTCCATATCGCGTACGATGATCGTGGCGCGGCGAACATCGGTGGGCAGGCGTTCACGCGGAGCAGCGACGCCGGGTGAGGTTGTCGGCGGGGAAGCGACACGGGGCGTTTCGTTGCCGATATTGACACTGCATCCCGCCAGCACAGCGGCAGCTCCGGCCAAGGCGATCATCCTCATGCGCTTTCTCCTGCTGCGCCAGCTTCAATGAGCGCAGAGATCCGCTTGTCGTCGTAGCCCAGCCCTGTCAGCACGGCGCGCGCATCCCGCCCCGGTTTGGGCAGATGCTGCGCCGCACCGATACGCTGGCCGCTCATTTCGAGCGGAATGGTCGGCAGGCGCACCTCGGTGCCGTTGTCGAGCGTCACGTCCTCGAGGCCACCATGTTGCAGGTGCGGATCGTCGAACAGGTCTTCGGGTTTCCCGATCGGCGCGAAGGGCAGGCCTGTTCCGTCGAGTTTGGCGATCACTTCGGCCCGGGTCATCGTGGCGATGAGCGCGCGGATTTCTGGGATGATCCGGTCGCGAGCGGCAACACGGGCATTGTTCTCCCGCAGGTTCTCGTTCGCCCACAGCGCATCGAGCGCGAACAGGCGGCAGAACTTCTCCCACAGCGCATCGGTGACGACGCCGATGAACACGGGTTCGTCCTGCGTTTCGAATACATCGTAGATCGCCCAGGCCGAAACCCGCGCGGGCATGGGCGCGGCGGGGCTGCCGGTGACGGCATATTGCGCCATGTGCTGGCCGACGAGGTAGGTGGTGGTCTCGAACAGGCTGGCGGTGACTTTCTGCCCGCGCCCGGTGCGGTGGCGTTCCTCCAGCGCGGCGAGCACGCCGATTACGCCGAACATTCCGCCGGTCACGTCGATCACGCTCGCCCCTGCGCGCAAGGGGCGACCCGGCGGCCCGGTCATATATGCGAGCCCGCCCATCATCTGCGCGACCTCGTCGAGCGCGGTGCGCTGCTCGTAGGGGCCGGGAAGGAAGCCTTTCTCACTGCAATAGACGAGGCGCGGATTGGCGGCAGCGCAGGCATCGTAATCCAGCCCCATTCGGTCGAGGGCGCCGGGGCGGAAGTTCTCGACCAGCACATCGGCTCCCGCGACAAGGTCTTTGGCGACGGTAATCCCGTCCGCGCTTTTCAGATCGAGGCAGATGGACTGCTTGCCGCGATTATACATCGGGAAATAGCCCGCGCCCGAACCCTTGAGCCGGCGGGTGTTGTCGCCCCCGATCGGTTCGATCCGCACCACCTCGGCCCCCAGCCCGGCGAGGATGTGGCCCACTACCGGTCCCATCACCATGTGGGTGAATTCGACGACGCGAATGCCCTTCAGCGGTTCGGGCGCGCTCATGCCGCCGTCCTCTGGTTGTAATCGAGCATCAGCCCGGCATCGGGGGTAAAGCCATAAAGCGGCTCGCCCGGCAGCGCCTCGGCAAGGATGGCGCGCACCTCCAGCAGTTTTTCGAGATCGATCCCGGTCTTCAGGCCCATGGCATTGAGCATCAACACCAGATCCTCAGTCACGAGATTGCCGCTTGCCCCCGGCGCGAAGGGGCAGCCGCCGAGGCCTCCCAGCGAAGCGTCGAAGGTGGTAATCCCCTCCTCCAACCCGGCGACGACATTGGCAAGGCCGAGCCCGCGGGTGTTGTGCAAGTGAAGCGTGGTCATCCTGTCCGCACCAACCGCCGCGCGCACCTTGCGCACCAGCCTGCGCACCTGCGCCGGATCGGCATAGCCGGTGGTGTCGGACAGCGAGAATTCCTGCGCACCTGCTGCGGCGGCCGCTTCGGCAAGGCGCACGACCTGATCCTCGCTCACCGCGCCCTCCATCGTGCAGCCGAACGCGGTCGAAAGACCCACGGCGAAATGGATGCCCGCGCTCTTCGCGATGGTTGCGGCCTCGGCGATCTCCGCCAGCATGGCGGGATGATCCTTGCGCACGTTTTTGAGGCTGTGGGTCTCGCTCATCGAAAACGGAATGCTTATCGCGTGCACTCCCGCCTCGGCAGCGCGTTCGGCCCCCTTCGCATTGGGCACCAAGGCGACCACGTTGAGACCTTCGATCCCTCTTGCAAAGGCGACCAGTTCGGCGGTGTCGGCCATTTGCGGCAAAAGGCTCGGCGGTACGAAGCTGCCGACCTCGATCTCGCGCACGCCCGCTGCCGCTTCCGCCGCGATCCAATCCTTCTTGGCATCAAGCGGCATCACCCGGCTGATCGATTGCAGCCCATCACGCGGGCCAACTTCGGAAACGAGGATGTCGGTCACGTGGGTTTCTCCAGATAGGCCCATGGCCGCGTGCATCGGTCGTTGGCGAGCCATTGCAGGATGGCAGGCTTCTGTTTGAGCGTCAGGTCAATCGCATCGAGCCCTTCGGCCAGCATCGTTTTGGCCTCCGGGTCGATATCGAAATGCCAGCGTTCACTCCCGGCACTGACGGTCTGGGGGTCGAGATCGATCTCCACCATCTGCCATGCAAGGCCGCGCACCACCTCTTCGGGCAGTTCGACCGGCAGGAGACCGTTGCGGAGGCAATTGCCCTTGAAGATCGGCGCAAAAGACGGTGCGATGATCGCCTCGATCCCGAATTCCGCCAGCGCCCAGACGGCGTGCTCCCGGCTCGATCCGCAGCCGAAATTTTTGCCCGCCAGCAGCAGCCTTGTGCCGATGGCATCGCGCTGATTGAGCGCGAAAGCGGGATCGCGCACCCGCGTGGCCGCATCGGTGTAGCGCCACGGGGCGAACAGCCCGTCCGCCAGCCCGGTGCGCCCGGTGCTGGTCATCTCGCGGCTGGGAATGATCGTGTCGGTATCGATATTGTCGCGCAGCAGCGGCACGCCGGGGCTGGTGATGGTGGCAATCGGCTTCATGCAGGCTCTCCGGCGCGGGCGACGGTGCGCGGATCGGCAATCACGCCCGCAATCGCGCTGGCGGCTACGGTTTCGGGTGAGGCGATGTGGGTGCGGATGCCCGGGCCTTGGCGCCCTTCGAAATTGCGGTTGGTGCTGGAGATCACGCGTGACCCATCCGGGAAGCCTTCGCCGCCCGCATAGAAGCACAGCGAGCAGCCGCTCATGCGCCATTCGAACCCGGCGGCTTCGAACACTTTGTCCAGCCCTTCGGCCTCGGCCTGCCGTTTGACCGCGAGCGAGCCGGGGACGACCAGCGCCTTGCGGATGCCGGGCGCGATGCGGCGGCCTTTCAGCAGTGCGGCGGCGCGGCGCAGGTCGGAAATGCGGCTGTTGGTGCACGATCCGATGAAGGCGGCGTCCAGCGGCGTTCCGGCAAGAGGCGCCCCTGCGTCCAGCCCGATATAGTCATGCGCGCGTTCTGGCCCCTGCGGCACGGTTCCAGTCACGGGGATGGTGTGTTCGGGACTGGTCCCCCAGCTCACCATCGGTGCGATTGTACCGGCATTGATGGTGATGTCGTGATCGAACACCGCGTCCTCATCCGAATGGAGCGCCGACCAATAGGGGTCGTCAAACGCCTCGGGCGCGTGAGGGCGGCCCGCAAGATATCCGAACGTCTTCGCATCGGGGGCGATGATGCCGGTCATGGCGCTGAATTCGGTCGCCATGTTGCACAGCGTCATGCGCCCTTCCATGTCCAGCGCGCGCACGGCTTCGCCGGCAAATTCGACCGCATGGCCCGCGCCGCCGCCTGCGCCGTGGGCCGCGATCAATGCAAGCGCCATGTCCTTGGGCGTCACGCCGGGCGAAAGAGCGCCGGAGAAGGTCACGCGCATGGTGCGAGGGCGCTCCATCCTCAGCGTGCCGGTCACCATCGCGTGCTCCGCCTCGCTGCTGCCGATGCCCCAAGCCAGCGCGCCGAACGCGCCTTGGGTGCAGGTGTGGCTATCGGGTGCGACCAGCGTAAGGCCGGGAAGGACGATCCCCTGTTCGGGCGAGATCACATGGATGATCCCCTGATCGCGGTCGTTGACATCGAACAGGGTGATCCCCGCCGCATGGGTGGCGGCGCGGGTTTCGGTGATGAAACCTTCGCCGCCCGGCATCAGCGTCCCGTCCCCGCGCCCCGGGCGAGTATCGACGATATGATCCATTACCGCGAACACTCGCGCTCGATCGAGCACTTTGCGCCCTGTCTCCGCCATACGCCGCAGCGCCGCGGCCCCTGTGCGTTCGTGCAGGAACACCCGGTCGATCGCGATCAGGTGCGCGCCGCCGGCCGTGTCGGCGATGCGGTGGGCGTTCCAGATCTTGTCGAACAGGGTCTGTCCCATGGGGTGTGCCGTCAGCCTGCCGCCTTGGCCTGCATTTCGGCATCAATAGCGCGCCAGTCCTTCGTGACGAAGCGTTCCTGAATTGCGGTGCGGGTTTCAAGCATGCCGTTTCGGATCCAGTGCCAGGTGCGGCAGCGATGCTGTCCGCAATCGGAAATCTGAATCTGCTCGTACAGGTAAAGCGAAGGATCGCCGGTGCGCTGCCAGTAAAGCATCATTGTGCGGTTATATTCGTCGAGCGGAACTTCGGCAGCCCATCCCTGAATCAGCTCGTTGTCCCACCAGATGCGCCCATCGCGATAGGTGGCAGGGAAATCGCGCACTTCGGTGCGGCCGTCGGGCCAGGTGTAATGATTGGTCTGATGATAGGGCAGGTCCGGATCGCCGGTCATGCGGCACAGCAGGCGGCTGGCGTGCTCGTCGATCTTTTCGTTGGCGGCGTTGAAATAGGAATAGGTGCCGTCCCACACGCCCTCGTGGCGCGCGAGCAGCGGCATGGCGGCAGCGAAATCAGTCATCGGGTTTCTCCCTTTTGGGCTGTGAGGATATCATGCCACCGGCGTGCGGCATCGCCCGCAACAATCCGCGCGCGGGCACGGCGCTGCAGCGCGGAGGGATCGAGCGCTGCCGGATCTAGCGGGATCGCGTGGGCGGCCTTCGCTTCGTACCACGGTGCAAAGAACGCCTCGGCCCGTGCCACCTGCCAGGCCCGCTGGAGGTATGCTCCGAAGCGGTCGGGCGCCATGTCGGGATAGAGCCGATCGGGATCGCCCGGCGGGGGCGAGGGCCACAAGATCGCCTCCGCGCCCAGCATCAGTGCTGCCGCCTCCACCGCAGCACGCGGATTGGCGAAATCGTCGGACTGGCCGTGGCCGGGCGCATCGATCACCAGTGTGCCAGCCTCGGGTTCGGCCAGTTCGCTGGCAGGCGCGTGCAGGATCAGGCGTTCGGCCCCGCGGGTGCCTTTCCAGTGGATCAGGCCGCCGTCGACGTGCTCCCAGCCTTCGGCCACATCCTCGGGCAGTGGCGGACAGGGCGCCTCGCCGCCATGCCGGCGCAGGAAGGTGAGGCTTGCCTGCTGGTGATCTTCGGGCGCGGCGACTTTCAGCGCTTCCCACTGGGCGGGCATCTGTCCAAGCCGATCGATATGGGCTTGCAGGGGATCGCCGTCATAGGCGCTGATCAGGCAGGGGGGCACGGCGGAATCCACCGGCGGAATGTCGCGCGGGGCGCGCAGCACCGCGCCATAGCCTGCACGGTTGGCATTGCCCGCCTGCAGCATCTCCATGACCGCCTGTGCCACCCGCGCGACATCGGCATGGGCGACCGAAAGGCGAGCCTCTTCGCGCGTGTCGAACCACGGGAACACCCAGCTTTGTTCGAGCATCCGGTTCCACAGCCACGCAAGATGCTCGCCATAGGGGGAGGGGCGGAATTCGGGCAGGTAACTCTCCCCGAAGATGCGCATTTCGTCTGCGGTCCAGATCGCATAGCCGCCGACCGCGAGGCAGCGGAACCGCTGCGGCTGGCGCTTCAAGGCGGTAACGAGGATGATCCCGCCCGAATGAAAGCCATAGGCCGGGCATGGGCCGATGCCGAGCGCGTCCATCGTTTCGCACAGCGCATCGGCGAAGTCGGCAATATCCGGTTCGCCGGGCAACGGATCCGATTGGCCGAAGCCGGGCGTGTCGGGCGCGATGCAGGTAAAATGCTCGCCCCACTTGCGCATCAGCGGCTCGTATTCGGCTGACGAGCGCGGGCTCTGGTGCACCATCAACAAGGCCGGACCGCGCCCGCAGCGGCGGTAATGCACCCGCCGCTCACCTTTGGGACCCTTGCCGGGAATCGTCAGGATGTGCCGCGTAATCATGGCGCAGAAGTTGTCCGGACAAATTTCACTCGACAAGCCTCTACGCGCGTTTATTGTCCTCTGTCAAAGTGGAATCGGACATTGAAGGGGTAACGCGCGAATATGGCTGATATGGTCGGCACCAGAATGATCGCGGACGGAAAGAACGCGCGGCAACTGTTCGAGGAGGTGATGTCCAATCCGGCGCGCCGGAAGTTCGGGTTCGGCGAGAAGCTCGCCATCGTCAACGTCGATGTGCAGCAGTCGTATACCCGCACCGATCTGTTCAAGACGGCCTATGAAACCGATCCGCGCCAGATCGAATATATCAACACGATCAGTCGACTTGCGCGTGAGCGGGGGATGCCGGTGATCTGGAGCCGGGTCGCCTACAAGGCCGATGCCGGGGATGCAGGGGTATGGGGCACGCGCACCGACACCGAAGATAGCCTGCAGAACATCAAGTACGGCAGTGAGCGCCACGCGTTCGATGGCCGCTGCGACATCCACCCCGACGATCTCGAATACACCAAGCGGATGCCGAGCGCCTTTTTCGAAACGCCGCTGGCAAGTTATCTTACCTTTCACCGGGTCGATACGGTGGTGGTGACGGGCGGCAGCACCTCGGGCTGCGTCCGGGCCACCGCGGTCGATGCCTTATCGCACGGCTACCGCGCCATTGTTCCGATCGAGACCTGCGCCGACAAACACGAAAGCTACCACTTCGCCAATCTCACCGACCTGCAGCTCAAATATGCCGATGTCGAGCCGGTGCAGACGGTGATCGACTGGCTGGAGGCGCGCTGACGATGCGAGAGGGCGCCCCTGATCCCGGGCTGTATGATTACCACCCCTACAATGCCCGCCCGAAAATCACCTGGCCGGGCGGCAAAAGCGTGGCGGTGTGGGTCGCCCCCAATCTCGAATATTACGAGATCGATCCGCCCGCCCATCCCAAGCGCAAGCCTTGGGCGCGGCCGCATCCCGATGTGGTGGGCTATGGCCACCGCGACCATTCCAACCGGTTGAGCCACTGGCGCATGGCCGATGTGATGACCCGGCACGGTTTTCCCGGCTCGGTCAGCCTCTCGGTCGCGCTGTGCCAGCATCATCCGGAAGTGGTCGCCGATGCCGACGCGCGCGGGTGGGAGTTCTTCAGCCACGGCATCTACAACACCCGCTATGCCTACGAAATGAGCGAGGCGCAGGAACGTGCGATCATCGAGGATTCGATCCGCACCGTGCGCGAGGCGACCGGCCAGACAATCCGCGGCTGGCTTGCTCCGGCACTGACGCACACGCCGCGCACGCTCGATTTGATCGCGGAATACGGCCTCGACTATACCTGCGACCTCTATCACGACGACCAGGTGCAGGAGGTGAAGATGGCGACCAAGGAAGGTGGGGGCCGTCTCGCTTCGATCCCCTACAGCCTCGAAGTCAACGACCACTACGGCTTTTTCGTCTACAACATGAGCGGGCGCGAATATGCCGAAACGCTGATCCGCCAGTTCGAGCGGCTGGCGGCTGAAGGCGAGCGGTCGGGGACGGTGATGTGCATTCCGCTGCACGCCTATCTGATCGGCCAAGCGCACCGGATCGGCCCGTTCGAGGAAGCGCTGCGGCATATTGCTGCCGATGGGCGCGCGTGGATTGCGACGGCGGGCGAGATCGTGGACGCGTGGCGGGAGCAGGTCGGATGAGCGTGCTGCCCGATAGCTACACCCAATATTCCAAGCGCCGCGAAGGCTATGATCACGATCTTTACGCGTGGTCGAACATGCATGCCCGCCCATCGATCACGTGGCCGGAAGGATCGGTTGCTGTGTGGCTATGTGTCAGCCTCGAATGGTTTCCGATTACCCCTGGCGGCCCCTTCACTGCGCCCGGCCACATGGTCACGCCCTATCCCGACTACCGCCATTACACCGCGCGCGATTACGGCAATCGCGTCGGCGCGTGGCGGTTTCTCGATGCGTTCGAGAAGGCGGGCGTCAAAGCCAGTTTCGCCGCCAACGCCGCGATTGCCGAACGTTATCCCGAACTCGTCGCAGCCGTCAGCGCAGGCGGACACGAGATCATCGCCCATTCCACCGACATGAACGGTACTATCGATTCGACCCTCGACCCCGCTGCCGAACGTGCGTTGATTGCCGAGGCGATGGAGCGGATCGAACGCGCCAGCGGTGTTCGCCCGACCGGCTGGCTCTCGATCGCGCGTCAGCAGAGCTTCGCCACGCTCGATATCCTGAAAGAACAGGGGCTTACCTATTGCTGCGACTGGGTGAATGATGAACTGCCCTATCGGTTCACCAATGGTCTGGTGAACTTGCCGCTCAATCACGAACTGTCCGACCGCCAGATCATCACCGTGCAGCAGAAGAGCGCCGATAGCTGGGCGCAAAGCATGCGCGATGCCTTCGACTGGCTGGCGCGCGAGGCGAAGGAGAGCGGGGGCGGACGAATGCTGCCGATCCACCTCACGCCCTACATCATGGGCCTGCCCTACCGCATCGGCGCGCTCGAATGCCTGCTCGCCGATCTGGCGGGACGCGAGGAGGCGTGGTTCGCGCGCGGAGACCGGATCGTCGCTGTCTGGGAGGCCCAAACATGAAGGCGCGCAATCCCCGCACGGGCGAGACCGATTACGAATTTGCGGAAAGCAATCGCGCCGATATTGCCGCCGAAGCGGCCCGGTTACGGGCGATGCAGCCGCACTGGGAGGCGCTTGGCCCCGAAAAGCGCGGCGCGGTGATGCTGCGCTTCTCCGATGCGATGGAGGCGGCGGCGGGCAGCATCATCGCCGCGCTGGCGGTCGATACCGGACGGGGCGCGATTGCGGCTATCGAAGTGCAGGGCTGCATTGCCAATATCCGCCGCTGGGCGGAGCGCGCGCCCGCGCTGTTCGCCGCGCTGGAACGCGGCCCAAGGCCTTCGGTCACGCCGGGGATCGCAATCGTCACCCATTACAGCGCCTTCCCGCTGTTCGGAGCGATCGCGCCGTGGAATTTCCCGGTGATCCTTAGTCATATCGACGCGGTGCCCGCGCTGATGGCGGGCTCGGCGGCGCTGGTGAAGCCGTCGGAGGTTACGCCGCGCTTTGTCGAACCGATGCGGGCTGTGCTGGCGCAGGTGCCAGAACTGCCGCTAGCCTATGTTATGGGCGGCGCGGACGTGGGGCAGGCGCTGATCGAGGAGGTGGACTATGTCTGCTTTACGGGATCCACCGCGACCGGCCGCAAGGTGGCAGAGGCCGCCGCGCGGCGGTTGATCCCGGCCAATCTCGAGTTGGGCGGCAAGGACCCGATGATCATCACCGCCAGCGCCGACCCCCAATGGGCGGCCGGCGTGGCGCTGCGGTCCTCGATCGTCGCGACCGGGCAAGCGTGCCAGTCGATCGAACGCATCTATGTCGCGCGCGAGATCGCCGAGCCGTTCCTCACTGCATTGGTGGCGGGGGCCGAAGCGGTGCAACTGACCCATCCCTATGCTGCGAGCGGCCACATCGGGCCGTTCATCTTCCCGGCGCAAGCGGACAAGGTGCAGACCCAGATCGACGCCGCCGTGGCGCAGGGCGCGAAGGTGCTGACGGGCGGCACAGTCGAACACCTCGGCGGCGGTGCCTGGTTGCGTCCGACCGTGCTCACCCAGGTGACGCCCGCTATGGCGGTGATGCGCGAGGAAACCTTCGGACCGGTGCTACCGGTCACCGTGTTCGATACGCTCGGTGAAGCGGTCGCGCTCGCCAATGACAGCGCCTACGGCCTGTCCGCTGCGGTGTTGGCCGGATCGCTCGACGAAGCTGCCGCCATTGCGCCCCTGCTCGATGCCGGAGCAATTTCGCTGCAAGATGGCGCGCTCACCAGCATGGTCGGCGATGCCGCCAACCAGTCACGCAAGGGCAGCGGGCTGGGGCCGAGCCGGATGGGGGATAGTGGGCTTTTGCGCTTCCTGCGCGAGCAGGCGCTGATCCGGCAGACTGGCGCGGCGCTGCCTATCGCCGCCTATGCGGAAAGGGGGGCGGCATGAGCAACCGGGCCGCGCTCGCCACTGCTATGCCCGCGATGCTGCTGCACGAAGGCTGGTGGAACGGCTGGTATCGTCATTTCGATGCCGACGGCACGCTGGTCGATGCACATCGGGTCCGCACCCATTGCGAGTTCCCGGATGCCGGGCCGTGGCACTATGTTCAGCACAATTGGCTAAGCTGGGACGACGGGCGCACCGCGCTATACGAATTCGGCGGGTCGCTGGAAGGCGAGCGGCTGGTCTGGGCAACCGAGCGGTTCTCCGGCTACGGATGGCAGACCGGCGAGGAAACGCTGATGCTGAAACTTGACCGGCTCGATGTGCCGGGGGCCTGGTACATCGAAATGATCAATATCGCACCCGACGCACAATGCCGTGCCCGCACCTGGCAGTGGTTCCGCGATGGCCGCCCTTGGAAGCGCACCTTGTGCGACGAGGAAAGGATTGCCGCGCCATGATGCCCGCCATGCTGGCCCTTGTTCTGCAAGGCGGTGCCGCGGCGCCGCCCCCGCCCCAATCGACCTGCGATGCGCCGGTCTACATGGTGATCGAGGGCCGCACGCTCGATCGAGAGCGGATGATGGACTATGGCCGCGCCATTGCGGAAAGCGACCTCTACCAGAAACTCGGGGGCTATTACGTCACCATCCCGCGCCCGCTCGAAGTGTTCGAGGGCGATGTGCCGCCCGACTACGTCAATCTCACGGTGCGCTTTCCTTGCATCGCTAACGCGCGCGCGTTCTGGAACAGCCGCGCCTATCGCGAGACAATCCTACCGATCCGGCAGAACCCGTCTGCGGGAGACTACATCGTCACTATCTATGGCGAGGCTCCGCTGCGCGAGGACATGGTGGGCCGTGTCGGCGACAACCGATACATTGCCGACTTCACCGATCCCGATATCCCGCAGGTGGATGTGCCTGTGGTGGGACCGCAAGCCAAGGGAGAGAAGCCATGACTGTCGAACTCCAGCATCCCATGAAGGCGCAATCAACGCCCGACGAGGTAGCCCGCGGGCGGTTCGTATCGGGCATCCGCGGCCTTATCCTGAATGACCTCGCTACCGACATGAAGGACGCTTACGATCGGCGCGCTGCCCCGGCTTTCCGCAAGGAGCACGGCCGCGATCCGGAAACCAGCCGTGAAGCGCATCAGGCGTTGCGCGGCGATCCGGCGTTCAACATCTATTCGGCAATGCGGGTGCAGGCGCAGAAGATGGTCTGGGCCAGCGTTGCCGACAGTGTCGAGCGTGAAGGCGATCGGCTTGCCCACGAGGCGGAGTTGGCGGCCGCCGCGCCCGGTTCGCTGACGCTCGATCCCGCACTTGATGTGCCGAAGAACGTCCATGCGATCGATGTCCACCTGATGCCAGGCAGTTATACCCGCGGGGCCGACAGCCTTGAAGCGGGCGCGGTCTATGATCGCGGGTTGGCGGTGTTCTCGATGGGGCTAATGGGCGCCAATCTCGACGACATCGGCCTGTCGATGAGCCAGTATATCAAGCAGCGCTTTCCCGATTTCGCGCCGCAGCGGATCCTCGATACCGGTTGCACTGTGGGCCACAACACGCTGCCGTGGAAACAGGTCTACCCCGATGCCGAACTGATTGCCATTGATGCCGCCCCCGGCCCGTTGGCCTATGCATCGGCGCGCGCCAAGATGCAGGGGCAAGATGTGCAATTCCGGCAAATGTGCGCCGATGATCTTGCCTTCGAAGATGCCAGCTTCGATGTCGTGTGGTCGAGCATGTTCTTGCACGAATTGTCGAAAAAACAGCGTGCGAAATGTCTTGACGAAGCGTTCCGGGTGCTGCGCCAGGGCGGGTTGATGCTGCACATGGAACTGCCGCCCAACGCACAGATGGGTGCGTTCGAGGGCTTCTATCTCGACTGGGACAGCTATTACAATAACGAGCCCTACTACAAAGGCTACCGCGATGAATTGCCGGGTGATTTATGCGCACGCGCCGGTTTTGCGGATGGCGATTTCTTCGAATTCGTCGTGCCTTCGGTGGGTATCTATGGCGAGCAGGCGTTGATCGATGCCGCCCGCGGCGACCGCGCCGAAGGGGTCGGCCAGCAAACCACCGGGCGTCTTGCCGAAGGGGTGATGTGGTACGGTTTCGGCGCATGGAAAAAATGAGGGGCACGGAATGAACGACGAACCTTTTCGCCCGGAAGATGCGCCCTCCAGCCTCTATGACGACACCGGCAATCCGCGCTTCTTTGCCGATCCGGGAATGGACCGTTTCGTGGCCGTGGTAATGAACCTGGCGCAGGAAGTCTGGGTTCAGCAGGAGCGCCTGCTCGCGCTCGAAGAGGAAAAATCGGGCCAGCCGGTCGATCGTGACGCGGTGGCCAAGGAATTCATCGATCGCGTGTTCGCACCGATCAGGAGAGCGTGATCATGAAAGCATGGGAAATCGGCCCGCGCGGCGGCATTGAAAGCCTGCGGCTGGTGGAGCGCGCCAATCCGGTGGCCGGACCGGGCGAGATCCTGGTGCGGGTCACCGCAGCCGGGCTCAATTACCGCGATCTGATGATCCTGCGCGGGGCTTACGGCAGCGATCTGCCCGAAATCCGGATCCCGCTGACCGACGGGGTGGGCGTGATCGAGGCGCTGGGCAAGGGGGTGGAAGGCCTTGCGGTGGGTGACCGGGTGGTGGCGGCCAATTTCGTCGATTGGGACCCGGAAACCGGGTTCGGCTTTCATATTTTCGCCCGCGATGTCGGGGTCACTCTCGACGGCTGGCTGGCCGAGAAGATCGTGCTGCCCGCAAAGGCCGCGATCGTGTTGCCCAATGCTATATCTGATGCCAGTGCGGCGACCCTTGCCGTGGTCGCGGGCACGGTGTGGCACGCCATGATCGCATTCGGCAATTCTGGCCGCGCCGATCTTTCGGGCAAGCTGGTGCTGGCGCAGGGGACCGGCGGAGTTGCGTTCTATGCGCTGCAGCTGGCCAAGGCACTGGGGGCTACATTCGCGATTACCTCGTCAAGCGATGCCAAGCTCGCCCGCGCGCGCGAAATGGGCGCCGATTACACCGTGAACTACCGCGAGCATCCCGATTGGGGCGCGGCGCTGCTGGAGGCGACCGGCGGGCAGGGGGCCGATATCGTCGTCGACACGATCGGCTTCGGTGAGTTCGAACAGACGCTGACAGCAACGGCTCCTGAAGGGCGGATCGGCACATTGGGAGCGCTATCGGGATCGCCGCAGGACAAGGCCGATTTCGCGCAGGGCCCGATCCTGGGCAAGAACATCACGATCAAGGGCATCACCAGCGGTCATCGCGGCATGTTCGAAGCGGCGTTGAAGGTTATGGCCGAACACGGGGTCGAAACGCTGGTGGACGCCAGCTTCCCCTTTGCCGATGCGCCCGAGGCCTATCGCCACCTCGAAAGCGGCGCCCATATGGGCAAGGTGATGGTGCACCTTCCGGATTAGGCGGCCTCGGCGGTCGGATCGAATTCCATCATGGCGCGATTGTTGACCGGCGCGCTGCCGAGCGCGAAGCGATCCGGATCGATCGCCTGCGTGATCTCGCCCTGCAGTTTCGATGCGTGGTGGACTTGCGCGGTGCGGGCGATGCGCTTCGCCTCGTAGGCGGCGAGGGCAGCGGCCACGTCAGCGTGGCAGGTGAGCATCCTCGCGAGCACATAGCCGTCCTCAACCGCCATGGCCGCGCCCATTCCCAGAAACGGCAGCATGGCGTGCGCTGCATCGCCGAGCATGGTGACGCGCCCTTCGGACCAGCTTGCCAGCGGAGCGCGGTCATACAGGCCCCACTTGATGATCGCGCCTGCCGCGCCGATCAGACCGGTGACATCGGGGTGCCAGCAATCGAAAGCATCCTGCAATTCAGTGAGCGGCGCGCTGTGCGACCACCCCTCGGGCACCGCCTCACCCGTCTCCACCAGCGCCGCGCCGTTGACGATGCGCCCCTGCGCCATGGTGTATCGGTTGAAGGTGCGCCGCGGTCCGATGAAGATCGCGCTGCGGCCCAACCCCATGAACGGCGCTGCGAGCTCCATCGGTACGAGAAAGCGATAGGCGACGTGGCCGGTAAAGCGTGGCTCATCTTCTGGCACCAGCTGCGCGCGCACCGCCGAACGCACGCCGTCCGCGCCGATCAGCAGAGAAGCCGTGGTGGTCGAACCGTCCTCGAAATGCGCCGTGACATGATCCGGGCGCTGTTCGTAGCGAGCCAGCCTGCACCCGGTATGGACCTGCCCGCCAAGGCGTTCGAACCGGGCAAGCAGCACCTTTTGCAGGTCTGCCCGGTAGATGTGGCGAATGATGTTCGCCTGCCCGTCATCGCCCAGCCCATCACCCTGATCAAGCGCGCCCAGCAGGACTTCGCCGCTCGCATAATGCAGGAAGGGGAGGCTACCAGCAGGACACGCCTGGGCCGCAACATCGTGTTGCACGCCCAGAGCGCGGAAAACGTGCTGCGCGCCAAGCCCCAGTGTCAGCCCCGCGCCGGTTTCCTCGATTTGCCGGGCGGCTTCGAAGACCCT
Source organism: Erythrobacter sp. (assembly GCF_024305245.1). Classification (GTDB taxonomy): domain Bacteria; phylum Pseudomonadota; class Alphaproteobacteria; order Sphingomonadales; family Sphingomonadaceae; genus Erythrobacter. The sequence continues at coordinate 124,166 of NZ_JAMWYX010000005.1, read as the reverse complement.
GACGTCGATCCCGGCCTGCCGCAATGCGATCGCGCAGGTCAGCCCACCCAGACCTGCACCGATTACCGCGACATTCATCAGCGATCCAGCTCGACCAGCTCGTAGCGGTTCATCATGTAGCCGTCGATAGAGCCATAGACGAGGATGTTGTTGTCGTCGGCGGTCACCCACATGTCGTAATCGGGATGGCGCTCGCCGCCCATACCGCCCTCGCTGTCATCGACATAGCGGAAGTGGCGACACAGAAAGGTGCCGGCGGGGACGGTCTTTTCCTCCTCGCCGACATATTCCATCGTCATCGTGACCTCGGCGATCTGCGGAGCGGTCGCGCCGCGATGGTCGGGCGAGGGGAGGAAGAACCGCAGCCGCCGCCGGTTTGGCCCTTGCGTGTGGTCCATGAGGCGAGTCGAAAAGCCGTCGCCCACCACCGGATGGGTGCCGAAAGCATCGAACTCTCCCGCGGCGCGCTCTTCCGAATGGCGGCCCAGCGCCGGGCTGTCGCTCTCGCAGCAGATCGTCCCCTTGGCGGGATCGTAGTTCATCCAACCCGACCCGAGGAAGGCATCGTCCACGGTGAGGTGGACGAGCAGGTTACGGGGCATCCGGTCCGGCCCGATATGGCAGATGATGTCACGCATCACCGTGGGATCGGGCTCCTCGATCTCGCAATGCGCGCTCATGATCACCGAACCGTCGGCGTGATGGGTGAAGGTGAAATTCTCGCGACCGCGCTCGGTGCCCTCGCGCCCCGGCTTCATCGAGAGATAGCGGACCTTTCCGCTGACGGTGCGGTGCTGCATCAGATCACTCCTGCCTTGGAAAGTCGCTCGATCACCGCTTCCTGCGCGCGGCGGAAATAATCGCGGTCGGGAATGGCAGGGCTGCCGCCTTCGATCATGCCGTTCGGCCCTTGGAACGGATCGGCAGCCGCGGCATAGGCCTGCGCGAACAGCGCCGGGCGCTGGCGAGCGAGATAATTGGTCATGGCCGGAGTGCGGCGCGCCGCGCGCAAGGCGCCAAGGTCGAGCGCGGCGAAGGCGGTGAAGGTCTCCCCGTCGCCCGATTGCGCCACGATGCGTCCTTTCCAGTCGACCACCTGGCTGTTCCCGTCGGCCGAGGCGAGCGGCATCGCCGTGCCGGAAATGCCTGCGGTGTTGGCCGACACGACGTAGGCAAGATTTTCGAATGCGCGCGCTTGCTTGGCGATGTCCTTGTTGGTGGCGAGCGGCGATCCGATTTCGGAGGAGGAGTGGCAGAACACCTCCGCTCCGCGCAGCGCCAGCGCGCGGGCGATTTCGGGGTAGAGGATCTCCTCGCTGGCAATGCAGGCGAGATTGCCAATCTCCGTGCGCGCGACCGGGAACACGCCTTCGATGCCGTATTTGTCGAGATAGGCCTCCCACACGTCATGCGGGGAAGGCGCGAACATCGACAGCAGACGGCGATAGCGCAGCACGACTTCGCCCGAAGGCGCGACGATGAAGCTGGTCTGGAAGTAGAAGTCGGGAAAAGCAGTGTCGGTCTCGTAAGCATTGCCCGCAAGGAACATGCCCAACCGCCCGGCCACTTCGCCGAGTGCGGCATATTCCGGGCCATCGGCGGCAAACCCGACCCGCGCGGCGAAGTCGGGGACCGCAATGCGCCCCGGATAGGAGGTGAAGAGGTATTCGGGCAGAACCACCAGCTTGACCGGCTTGCCCGAATATTGCGCGACGAAGATCGCACTGGTGCGGATTTGCGCTTCGATCTCGGCAATGTGGGCAAGGATCGCGGCGCGCGCTCTGGCGGTATCGGGCAGGCGTTCCAGCGAGCGCGCGGTCAGTTGCATCGCCATCGCGGAAAAAGGGGCAGTGTCGGTCACGTCGTCTCCTTGGGCGAATGCGATGTGCGCGCGGGCGAGCGCAGCTGCGCCCAAGCCTGCGGCAAGCGTGCGGCGCCGGTCAATCAGCGGCATCAATGCCCGGCCTCACCCCAGCCTCAGGCCCAAGCCCCAGCGAGCCGGGGTTCATCAGCCCCTTGGGATCGACCTGCTGCTTGAGCGCGCGCAGGATATCCCATCCGGCGGTATCGTGGCGGGCGCGCAGCGGGTAGGTGCGGGCGATCTGCAGGTGAATGGCGCCGAACTCCTGAAAGATCGCGATGACTTCGGCCTTTAATCGTTCCACCAGCGCGGTCGCTTCGGGGCTGTCGGCCATTTTCGGCAGCCGCGCGAGGTGATCGGTTTCGACCGCGTGCGCGTGCAGGGGGTTCTGTTCGCCCGGCCAGAAAAACACCGGTTCGATCAGGCACGACGTGCGCCCAGTCGCTGCGATCAATGCGCCGGTTTCGACTTTCAGGCGGGCCATCTCGTCGGCGTGGGCATCCCACAGCGCCTGTAACCGTTCCCACGCTGCAATCAGGCGCGAATGCGGCAGGAAGCCGTGCACCGGCACCCAGCGTTCACCCTCCGGCCCGAGCATCGAGTTGGGCGGCGGGAAGGGGTTGGCGCGCAGGATCTTCGGGATCGAGTTTTCAACCACGCTGCCGCCATGTTCGCGCACGATCGCATCGATCGCCCGCATATCGGCATCGACAGCGCCCTGATGGCGTCCATCGGCGATGCAGTGCAGGCTGAACGGCACCCCGTCGAGGAATGATCGTCCGGCGAGCGCGACCTTCGCGCCTTCCTTCATCGCCTTGAATATGCCGCCCGATTTCGCCTCGGCCTTGAGCATGTTGCCGAGCTGCTTTGCATCACCCAGCAGCGTATCGCGCTTCATCCGCTGGGCTTGCAGGAACGGATCGAAGGCGAAACTTTCCGCTGCAAGTTCTGCCCGCGCAATCGCGCTCATCGCGGCGAGCAGCGCATCGTGGCGGTCGAAGCTGAACGAGCCATAGGCAAAGGCGGTCGCCTCGCGCACCAGCTTCAGCCGCACCCGCGCCTTGACCCCGAAAGCACCGCAATCGGCGGCGAACAGGCTGGTGAGGTCAGGGCCGTAGGGGCGGAAGAAGTCCGCGCCGGTTGAGATGATCGTCCCGTCGGCCAGCACCACGTCGAAGCTGATCGCGCTGTCGGCCGCTGTGCCATTGCGCGCTCCCCAGAAGATGCCGTTCTGGCTCATCCCGCCGCCCACCGTGGCGCGGATGCCCGACAGCGTGCCCCACGCCAGCACCCGCAATCCGCGCGGTGCGAGCGCGCGGTGCAGCTTGTCCCAGCTTACGCCGGCCTCGACCGTGGCGATCATGTCGGTTTCGTCGATATCGATGATCGTATCGAGCGCCGCGGTATCCACCAGCAGGAACGGCCCGCCGTTGTAGAGATAGCCGCCGGTGTAACTCATCCCTCCGCCGCGCGGGACGATGGCGATCCCGGCTGCGGTGGCCGCACCGATCCCGGCGGCGAGTTCAGCTATGCTGGACGGACGGAACACCGCCAGCGGTCGTTCGCCGTGGGTGAGCACGTCATGGCTGTAGAGCGCCAGCGCGGCTTCGTCGGCCAAGAGTGCGGCGGCGTTGACGGCCTGCCGCACCGGGGCGAGGGGATTGTCATGGGCAAGGGTGGCCATCAGGCGGGCTCCATTCCTGCTTCTGGGCGGTCGGTTTCGGCTTCGGGGAAGTCATCGGGATAGCGCCCCAGCAGCAGCAGCAGCGCGCCGCCGATGATGAACGCTCCAATCGCCAGTTCCAGCACCGGATCGAAGCTGCCGGTCCGGTCGAAGGTCAAGGCATAGACAACCGGCGAGCCGGCGGAAAACAGCCCGAAGGGCATATACAGCATTCCATAGATCTTGCCGTAATGCGCCATCCCGAAATAGCGGCCGGTCAGGTAGGCGATGAGATCGCTTTCGGCCCCTGCGGCAAAGCCGAGGAAAAAGCCCGCCGCCATGGCAAGCACCAAGGTCAGTTCCGGATCGAGCAGCAGAAACGCGGATATGGCGGGCAGGCACAACAGCGGGAACGCGACGAAACCCTGCCAGAACTGATCGAGCAGCGCGCCTGTGATGATGCGGCCCGCAAAAATGCCGATCGCCAGCACGGTGATCACGCTGGCGGCGCCTCTTGCATCAATGCCACGCTGGTCGACGATGGTCGCCATGTTGATATAGGCACCGCCGAAACTCAGCGCGATCAATGCGATCGAGGCCCAGATCAACCAGAACCGGTAGTCTTTCAGTGCAGTGCCCAGCGTGACCCCGGTGAGGTTGCCGCTTGTCCCTTCGATCGCTCTGGGCCGCTCTTCGCGCGATGGTTCGCGGAACAGGAAGTAGGCAATGATCAAGGCCGCAATCGGAAGCAGCGCGAGTACCGCGAACATGCTGCGCCAGCCGAATGCCTCGATGATCCGGACGGCTACTTGCGGGATCAACATCGCGGTAAAGCTGGTGCCGGTCAGCATTATACCGAGCGCCAGACCGCGATTCCTGTAGAACCACAGATTAATCGCGCGGCTCCAAGTGACCGGGGTCGATCCGATCCCTATGAGGCCGAGCAGCACCCAGAACCCGTAGTATACCGACATCGCCAACCCGCCATCATTGGACGGCGTCAGCGAAATTGCCCCGAACGCGGCAGCAAATCCGAACAGCGACCACAAGGCCACCGGGCGCACGCCGAACCGGTCGGCCATCCACCCGAACAGCGGTGCAAGAAGGGCGGCGATCACGCCGAAAATGGTGATCGGCAGGACAGCTTCGGTCTGGCTCCAGCCGAATTCTTCCTTGAGTGGTTTCGCCGTGAACCCGACAATCGCATAGGGAATGGGCGAGGCACCGCACATCACCCCGAGCGTGGCAGCCAGCAGGACTTTCCAACCTTTGGCGAATTCGCCGCGCAGGTCTGCGGGTCCGCCTGCGGCCTTGATTTGCTCTGCGGTCACGCTTGCTCCTGTGCGGTTGCTTGTGGTCGGTGTGACTGCGCGCGAGGGTGACGCAGCGGGGCGAGCCTGTCCAGCAACAGCTTTGCCACGTCGCCGGGGGCGGTCAGCATCGCTTCGTGTCCGGTGGCGAGTTCGGCATAGTCCCAGTCCGGATCGGCTTTTGCCATCCGGGCGATGGCGGGGAACTGCGTGTGCGCCATTACGGGCGCGGTGCAATGGACGTAGGTGCGCGGCAGGCCGGCCGGGCCGCCGTTCACCAATCGGATCGTGTCGAGCCAGGTCTTGAGCGGGTGCGGGGTCAGCTGCGCGGCAACGTCATCGTGCAACGGATGGCTTGCCGGGATGCCGAGCAGCGGGGGAGGCAAAGCTGCCATGGCGATGCCGTCAGGCGCGCGGCTGCGCAATCCCGCTTCGGTTGCGGCAATTGCTTCGGGCGGGCGGGGCGTGCCGTAGCTGATCATGCTCTGGCCATTCTCTGGCAGGGCGGCATCGAGATAGAGGATATGGGCAATCCGCGATTTGAGCGCGTCGGCCACCCCGGTGATCACCATCCCGCCATAGGAATGGCCCGCGAGCACAATGTCCCGGAGGTCGCGCGCGGCGATATAGTCCGTCACGTCGGCGATGTGATCGGCAAGGCCGATGGCCGCATCAAGTTCGTCCGCCCGGTCGCCGAGGCCGGGCAGGGTTGGCGTGTGGACGCGGTGCCCTGCGGCCTCGATCCGTTCGCGCACCAACTCCCAGCACCAGCCGCCATGCCATGCGCCGTGCACAAGCACGAAATCGCGCGGGCGGGATCCGGGCGGCAGGTTAGTGGACATGGTAGAATTCTGTCAGGTTTCCGTCGGGATCGCGCACCGCGACGATGTCCGCGGTGCCGGTGCCGGCAATCGCAACCCCTTCGTCCGCATAGACCGGAGCGACCCCGTTCCCTTTAAGGAAGGACGTGTAAGCCGAAAGGTCGCGCACCGAATAGCGCACCGAGATGATGCCGAGGTTGGGCGGCGATGCGTGGACGGCGTAATCCCGGCCCTCGAACCCTTCGAACTGCATCAGTTCGATCCGCCCGTCCTCGCCCGGCAGCACGGGCTGCACGACCGCCGCCCGGCGAACCAGTTTTGTAGCCAGATTGGCGGGTACGGAGAAATTGTTGGCCCGCGGCTCGGGATCGGTGAACGGCGCATCGAACAGCGTCTTCAGTCCCAGCCGGTCGCGATACCACGCCACACTGGCAGGCTGATCCCTGACCATCCGCATCGTGTTGAAGGCCTGGCTCAACCGGCCGACACGAAAGCCGGTGAAGGGCGGCGAATTGCGCTGATAAAGGGCGTAGTTGACCCCGTGCGGCCCACGGATAACGACGTTGAGCAAGTCCGATCCGGCGAAGCTGAACGCATAGGGCTGGCTTTCCGCCCACCAGCCGCGCGCTATCGCAGCGTCGAACAGTGCTTGGGTATCATCGCTGCGCAGCATAACCGAGAAGATGCCGCCTGTGTCCCATGGTCTCGCGGCAAGACGGATGGGGCGCTGGCCTTTTGCTCCGTCAAACCGGACATAACGTATGCAACCGGCGCGGGTCTCGGGCGCGCAGATTTTCAGGAATGCTCCGGAAACCGATGCTGGCAGGTGCCAGTAATCAAGCTCTGCGCGATTGATTGCGCCTTTCGCTACAATGCGCCAGCCCCCGTCCTCTACCAGCCATTGCGAACTCTGCTCGAGATCGCTGACGCTGACGATGGCCTCGGTCCACGGAGCGACGCCATAATCGCTCGCGGTCGGCGCGACGTTGGCGAGCGCTGCTGCGGACGGTGCGAACACGCTGGCGGCGACGCTGAGCGCCGCCGCCGCAATTGGTTTCCATCGGTATGCTTTCACAGCCATTTCAACGCCGTGTCGGCTCCTTGACTGGGATCAGAAATCGTGGCGCGCCCGTATCATCCAGGTGCGCGGCGGGTTCAGATAGGCAAAGTTGGCGAGCGAGGATTCGACCGCTTCCTCATCGAAACAATTCCGGCATTCGGCCGCCAGCGCCCATCCTGCGACATTGCTGAGCGTGAGCGTGGCGTTGACGATCCAGCGCGACGGGCTGAGCGAACCTGTCGCCGGGTCGATCGGGTCTCCGAGGCCGAGCGTGTTGCTCGGGAATACCGTGCCCGACGGTCCGGTTACCGCCTGATCGAAGAGCGTCACCTCGCTGGTGCCGACCTCGCTTTCGCTGCGCCAGTTGGCGTTGATGGCCGGGGTCAGGGTAAAGTCGCCCATTTCCATTGCGTAACTGCCGCCGATCGCGACCGTCCAGTCGGGGGTGCGAACCGGGGTCGAGATCGAACCGTCGGGGGAAACGATGCCGACGCCGCAGGCTGCGGCGTTGTCTGTCCCGGTTGCATTCGGAAGCAGACCAGTGGCGAGCTGTCCGAGACAGTCGGCCTGTTGCGCGGCGACCGACTGGATGCCGAATTCGTCGAACTCCGGGGCATTCGCATCGATGCCGTATTCGTCGTCCTGATACCCGATCGCCGCGAACAGATTGAGGCCATCAGCCGGAACCGCGGTAATCTCGACTTCGACACCCTTGTTCTTGTAATCGGCGAAGTTGCGGGTGATGAACGCAAGCGAGCCATTGTCGCGCACGAAAGCGGACGGGGTTTGCAGGTCCTGCACGTCGAGCCAGAATCCGGTGACGTTGAGCCGAATGAGCCGGTCGAACAGCTCGGTCTTGGCGCCCGCTTCATAGCTCCATGCGGTTTCCGGGCCGAACGGGAACAATTCGCCCGGTGCGGTGCCGCGCGCGTTCCAGCCGCCCGACTTGAAGCCGCGCGTGGCGCTGGCAAAAAGCATCACATCATCGTTCACGGCATAGTTGATCGCAAAACGCGGGGTCCACAATCCGACAGATTGTTCGGTCGGGATCTGCACGCCATTGGGCGCCACGAGATTGGTGTCGATGATGCAGGTCGACGGGCCGAACTGGTTTGGCGCCGAGCAAAGATTGTTGCCGATGGGCGTGCGGTTGTCACGGATCGAGAATGTCTTGGTTTCGTCGGTGTAGCGGACACCCGCCGTTACCGTCAGCGCATCGGTCAGGTTAATGTCAGCCTGCAGATAGCCTGCCCAGGCCTCTGCGGTATTGTCGATCGTGCGGTCGGCCAGCAGCAGCGGGAAGCCATCGGGCGGCGGGCCGGCCGGGCCGAGATTCAGCGAGAAAATATCCGCAAAATCCGTTTCGTTCTCTTCGTAGAAGTAGAACACGCCGCCAACCAGATCGATCAGCCCGTTGCCGATCGAACCGGTGAATTTCACTTCCTGCGTAATCTGGGTGTGCGTGCCTTCATTGACGATGGAGAACCCGCCATAGGTGAAGCCGGTTACCGGAGGAACCGGATTGGCGATCGTCGGCAGGCCGCGACCGTCGGCAAAATCGAGCGCAAAATCCTGAGCTATGTCGACGAAGCCAGTGATAATGTTCACGGTCCAGTCGGGCGACAACTCGACTTCGAGATTGGACGAGATGAAATCCATCGTCGCTTCGTTGCCAAGGCCGAAATTGGCCTTGTCGCCGCTTACCAGCGGACCGAAGACCGGGCTAATGAAGTTTCCGCCCTCGGTCATTCCGGTCGCGACGAACCGGCCATCGCAGTTGCTTGGGTTGGCCGGGTCGCAATCGAAATTGAGGGCGTTGGTCGAATCCGCGAAGGTGTGAATGTAGGAGCCGGTCCAGCGCACCGTATCCGACAGTTCGCCGCGCAGACCGAGCCGCACGCCCCAGCCGTCATTCTCGTTGGTGCGTTCACCCGTTACGTTGTTGATCGCCCAACCATCATCGTCCTGGAAATAGCCCGAAACCTTGACCGCGAAGGTGTCGGCCAGGGGAATGTCGAGCGAGGCGCGCGCGAGATACTGGTTATACGAACCATATCCTGCTTCGACATAGCCACCGAATTCATCATCCGGTTCTGACAGGAAGACGTTGATCGCCCCGCCGGTTGTGTTGCGGCCGAACAGCGTTCCTTGCGGTCCGCGCAGCACCTCGATCCGGTTGACGTCGAACAGCGACAGATTGTTGGCGTTCTGGCGCGAAATGTAGATGTCATCGACATAAGTGCCGATCGGCGGGTCGAATGTCGCGATGCTTTCGGTATTGCCGATGCCGCGCAAGTAATACGAATTGGCGGTGCCGAGGCCGGTATTGTTCAGCCCGACGAGGTTCGGCACGAATTGCGCGACGTCCAGCGCCGTCACGGCCCCGCGGATGCGCAGTTCCTGTGCATCGAAAGCCGTAATGGCGATCGGCACGTCCTGTACGCTTTCCTCACGGCGCTGGGCGGTAACGATGATCGAGGATAGCCCGCGCTGCTCCTCCTCGGCGCCTTCTTCATCCTGAGCAAGAACAGTGGTCGGGAACGCGGTCAGGGCAATGACCGATGTCACGCCGAGAAGCGCAAGCCTCTTCGTGGTGCGAATGTCCATTACGGCAAAATCCTCCATATCAAAGGGTGACGCCGGTTTGTCCCGGTCTGCAATTCCCATCCTGCGGGTGAAATTTGTCCGGACAACCTCTTGCTTGTCAAGCGGGGAAGTGCAAATTGTCCGGACAAATTGCTCGAATCTTTCAATTGCCGTGCCGTTTGGGCAACAGGTTTGCTTTCCGGGGGGAGCCACACGATGTCGGATTTTGCCTATCCTGTGCTGGTGTACGTCCATCTCCTGCTGTTCGTGCTCTGGCTTGGAGCGGATGTGGGGGTGTTCGTTCTGGGACAGCATTTCCGCAAACGCGACAAATGGTCGCTCGACCAGCGCATCGCCCTGCTCACCTTGCTGGTCGAGATCGACATGGTCCCGCGCAGTGCTTGGGCGCTGATGGTGCCGTTGTCGCTGAGCGTGGTCGATAGCGGCGGATGGTGGGATGTCCCGATCTCGCTACTGGTCGGAGCGTGGGCGGTGGGATTGGTGTGGCTTGCGCTGGTGTGGGATTCGCACATGCACGATCAGACCCCGCGCGCGGCGCGCAACCGCCGGATCGAAGGCTGGCTGCGCTGGCTGATCGGCGGCTTTTATCTGTGGCTGGGCGGCCAAAGCCTAATATTGGACGCGCCGCTTTCGCCGGATTGGCTCGCGGCCAAGGCGCTGCTGTTCGGTTGCATCTTCATCGCCGCGATCATGATAGATGTCGCCTTCAAACCGGTCGGTGCGCAGCTTGCCGCAGTGCTGACCGAAGGATCGAGCGATGCTACAGAACTCCCCTTGCGCCGCACCATGGATCGCACCCGGATCTGGGTCTGGACGGTCTATGTGCTGCTGCTGGTGACGGCATTCCTGGGGAATGTGAAACCCTTCTGATTTCTGGGATCGGGCGGTTCAGCAGCATGGCTTCCACGCAGCGCTTGAATCGCGTTCACAGCGCCGCAACAAAATTTGTCTGGACAAATTTTGTTGCGGCGGCAGAAATAGGGGCAGGGATGAACAGGGGGTCGCGCTGGGGAGCGCGGCCTGATGGGAGACAAGCAGATCATGAAGAAGATCATTCGCAGCGCATTGCTGACGGCCACGATGCTGACGCCCGGCGCACTGATGGCGCAGACCGATGCCGAGGACACCGTCGAACAGCCCATCTCGGTTGCATCGCAGAGCAACGAGATTATCGTTACTGCGCGCAAGCGCGAAGAATCGCTGCAGAGCGTGCCGACCAGTGTGTCGGTCACGACGCAGGAAACCATCCAGCGGCTCGGCCTCGACAGTCTCGAGGAAATCGCCAACACCACGCCCGGCCTCTTCTTCGACGAAAGCTTCGGGCGTAACGGCAACCGTCCGGTGATCCGCGGGCAAGCAAACATTCTGGGCGAATCCGGCGTCGCCTTCTTCATCGACGGGATTTACTACACCGGCAGCCTTGCCGATTACGATGTCGACTCGATCGAGCGGATCGAAGTGGTCAAAGGCCCGCAGAGCGCATTATACGGACGCAATACCTATTCGGGCGCGATCAACATCATCTCGCGCATGCCGGGCGACAGGTGGGAAGGGCGGATCGTCGCCGACATTGCCGAGCATGACCGGTATGAACTGACCGCCGCGATCCGTGGACCTGTTTCCGATGGCCTGTCGATCGGTCTGAATGGCCGCTTCTACGAGTTCAGCGGCGAATTCACCAACCAGTTCGATGGCACGAAAATCGGCAAGCAATCCTCGCGTTCGGTATCGGGCATTCTGGCCTGGGACAACGGCGGGCCGTTCACCGCATCCCTGCGCGGTTATTACAACCGCACCGACGATGGCCAGCCCGCGATCTTTCATCAGGATGCGAACCAGAACAACTGCCTCACCGATAACGGCGCACTGTATGGCGGGCGCGGTCGATATTTCTGCGGAATCATCCAGCCGGCGGACGTGAATACCGACTATTCCGTGCAGTTCGTGGATCAGGGCAGAGTCGGGATTGAAGCCGATACCTACAACGTAGCGCTACGCATGGAGTACGAGTTCGCCGAAAACCTGCGGCTCGTGTCGTTGACCGGCTTTAACGACCGCACCGAAACCCAGCTGACCGATGGCGACTATAGTCCGACCAGTTTTCAGACTGCGGTCTTCGCGCGCTTCCCGGCAGGCGCGCCGATCGGGTTCGGCCCGGCAGGCCCGATCTTCCCGTTCGGCTTCGTTGGCTCGACTATCGATTTCAGCTTCGCCAACCTGCGCGAAACGCAGGATTGGTCGCAGGAATTGAAGCTGCTCTACGAGAGCGAGAGCTTCGATATCATCGTCGGCGGTTACTATTTCGATCAGAGCGACGACGGTGCCTCGATCCGCACGGTGCCGGCCAATGCCGGGGCGCTCGCCGGGGCCAGCCTGGGTGCGCGCCTCGCCGAGGAGCGGGCGCGCTGCACTGCGAACCCCATCTGCGGCACGACTTTCCCGCTGTTCGGCCCCTCCACGCCCAACGACCGCAGCGAGAACCTGCTCGATATCCGCAACATCGCGGTTTACGGCGCGGTAAACTGGCACATCACCCCCGAATTCAATCTCGGGATCGAAGGGCGCTATGCCGAGGAGCGGATCGAGCAGACAGTATTCTCCTTCAACGACACCCAAATGCGTCCGGCGCCGGTCAATCCGACCGCCACCTTCAAGGCTTTCACCCCGCGGGTCACGCTCGACTGGCAGTTCACGCCCGACAATATGCTCTATGCGATTTACGCCGAGGGGCAGAAGCCGGGCGGGTTCAATGGGCCGCTGGCGATCACCGCCAATGCGGTCGACCCCAATCTCGGGATCGAAACCTTCGACGAGGAAGAGAACAAGTCCTTCGAACTCGGTCTGAAGAATGCGTTCTTCGATGGCGCGGTGATCTTCAACCTCGCCGGCTTCTACACCGACATCTCCGGCTATCAGCTGACTCAGAACGTATCGGTTCCGCCCAACCAGATCAGTGTCGTGACCAATGCGGGCGAGGCGGAAATCTGGGGTCTCGAAGCCGAATTGCGCGGGCAGCTCAGCCCAGGGCTGACTCTGACCGCCAATTACGCGCTGGCCGACACCAGCTTTACCAGCGGTGTGGACGAGAATCAGGGCGTGCTCAACGATGTGGCGGATGACGGGCTGGTCAATTGCTCGACCGGCGACCAGTTCCCGGACATTGCCAGTTGCCAGAGCGCGTTCGGATCGATCGTCGGCCAATCGATTCCGCGCGCGCCCCGGCACCGCATCTTTGCCGATCTCGATTACCGTTCGAATACCGAGATCGGCGGCGGGACGTGGGACTTCTTTGCCGGGGCCAACATCACCTACACCTCGTCGAGCTACGCGCAGGTGCACAACCTTGCCGAAACCGGATCGGCGACCGAGGTCGATGCGCGCATGGGGATCGAGAACGACAATTACCGCATCCAGCTTTATGTCGACAATCTGTTCGACGAGGACGCGATCCAGCAGATCATCCGCTATGCCGACGCGAACAACGATCTGCGCCGCAGCTTCATTGGCGGGCTTCGTCCCGGTCGGCGCTTCGGCCTGATTGTCGCTGCGACATTCTAGAAGCGCAGCCCGCAGCAATAAAAAGGGGCGGCAGGTACTCGACCTGCCGCCCCTTTGTTTTGGCTGCTTGTGTGCCGCCAGCCGGGTTATTCGTGCCCGGTCGCAGGCTTCGCTCCGCCAGCCGCTTCGCGTGCCTGATCGGTCAGCATCTTGAACTTCGTCCAAGTCGTTTCGTTCGGGCGCATATCGTCCTTGGGCGGGGCCTGTTCGTAGATCGGGTAATTGGCCCGGATCTCGTCCTTGAGCACTGCGGGCAGCTCCTCGAACCCGCCGGGCAGTTTGCGGCCCATGGCATTGAATACCATCTGGCCCGGTCGGCTGCCCATCTTCATCCACGGCGCCCATGAGGACAGCCGCACCCAGCTGACCATCGGATAGGCTGTGGGCGTGGTGCTGTCGTAGAGTGAGTCTTTCATCGCGGCAAAATCGAAGATTTCCATCGCATGATATGTGCCGCCGACATAGTCCTGATAATCGCCCGCCAGCGGGTTGGTGTAGAACAGCGGCGCTTCGAATGGCATGAAGACGTAGGGGCCAGCCTCGCGCAGGCTGGCCAGCGTGAAGGGTTTGCCGTCACTGCCGGTGGCGAAATTGGGCCGGCCATTAACCGGGTCATTGTGGATATGCATGACCTTCACCGTCTCGCCGGTATAAGGATTTTCCCATTGATTCAGCACGTCGCCGGTTTTCGGATCGAGCATCAGCATGATCTCGCGGCTGATCAACCGCCATCCCTTGCCGCGTGCCGGATCATCAACCTCGACGCAGCGGCGGATGTTCATCCCTTCGCCCTTGAACAACAGCTTGTCGCGCACACCGGGGCTGCGGCCGTAGATATTGCCCGACCAGTGATAGACCGCGGGCTCGTCAGCCGAGACACCGCATTGCAGCCGCTTGGAGATTTCCAGCGCGTCCTGCGGGTTGGCCGGATCGAGCGTGCGTGCTTCGGCCGGCGCGCCCGCCAGCATCGCGCAGGCTGCCATACCAGTAGCCAGAAGACCGGATTTCGTCGATGTCATCATTTCCCTCCAAACCAGCGTCATAATTGGAACTTGTCCGGACATTCGCACAATTCCTTCTTGACTTTAGATTTGTCCGGACAAATTGTGAAGCCTCAATTCTGACCGGTGCAATGCACGTCAAAGGGACCAAGGAAGCAATCGTGTTTGCCGCCGCCAGCCTGCTTTTCGTACCCGGATCGCGTCCCGATCGCTTTGCCAAGGCATATGGTGCCGGTGCGGGGCTGACGGTGATCGACCTCGAGGATGCCGTCGCCGCCAGCGACAAGGACAGCGCCCGCGCTGCGGCGCTGGAGGCCGTGGCCAGCGCGCCGCAGGGCTGGGCAATCCGCATCAACAGCGTGCGCACGGCAGCCGGGATCCGCGATCTTGCCGCCCTGATCGACGCCGAGGTGCTGCCTGCAGTGCTGCTGGTGCCGATGGTGGAGGAAGCGGGCGATCTGGCGGTGATCGCGGGTGCATTGGGCGAGCCTTGCCCTCAATTGATCCCGCTGATCGAAACTCCGCGCGGCCTGCGTCATGCACTCGCGATTGCCGGACACCCGAAGGCGGCGGCGGTGATGTTCGGTGGGGGCGATTTTTCGGGCGAGCTCGGTGTCGAAATGGCGTGGGAGCCGTTGCTTGCGGCGCGCCAGCAGGTGGTGCTTGCCTGTGCCGAAACGCGCAAACCGGCGATCGACGTGCCGTTCATCCGGCTGGAAGACGAGGCCGGCCTTGCCGAGGAAGCGGCCCGCGCCCGCGCCATCGGCTTTTCAGCGAAGGCTGCGATTCATCCGGCGCAGCTTGCGGCCATCCATGCGGCGTTCCTTCCTTCCGAGGCCGAGGTTGCCGAAGCGCGCGAGGCGCTGGCCGCTTACGAAGCGGGCGGCGGGCAGGCGATCCGGTTCCGCGGCCGGATGCTCGAAGCGCCGTTCATCATCAGGTATCGCGCGCTTCTCGCGCGGCACGAGGAGCAAGCGAATGCGTGATAGCTATATCGAGGTATCCCCCGGTCGATTCCGCGAGGTGCAGGGGCGGTATTTCGAGGATTTCGTGGTCGGCCACATCTATGAACACCGGCCCGGCCGCACCATCACCGATGCCGACAATGTGTGGTTCACGCTGCTGACGATGAACACGCACCCTGCGCATTTCGATTACGAGCTGTCGAAGGATACCGAATTCGGCAAGCCGCTGGTGGTCAGCCCGTTCACCATCGCGCTGATGACCGGTATGAGCGTGTCCGACACCAGCGGCAAGGCAGTCGCCAATCTCGGCTGGGACGAAGTGCGCATGACAAAGCCGCTGTTCGTCGGCGATACGCTCTATTGCGAAAGCGAGGTGCTGGAAAAACGCGAAAGCGCCAGCCGCCCCGAACAGGGCATCGTCACCTGCAAGACCATTGCCAGAAACCAGCACGGCGAAATCGTCGCCCATTACAAGCGCACCGTACTGGTGTGGAAGCGCGGCTTCGGCGCGCTCGACAACTGACCCGACAACCCGCAAGGACCCCCTCATGGCAACTGCCGCAACAATCGAAAACCAGATCCGCACCATCGACCCCGACGAAGAACGCGCCTTCATGGATGCGATCGACCGCTGGCTCGAACGCGAGGTGATCCCGGTGATCAAGCACCACGATCACAATGATTTGTGGCCCGCCGATCTGGTCGCGCAGATGTCCGAGATGGGGCTGTTCGGCGCGACCATCGGGCAGGAATATGGCGGGCTGGGCCTGCCGGCGACCACCTACGCCAAGATCGTAATGCGCATTTCGAGCCACTGGATGGCGATTACCGGCATCTTCAACTCACACCTAATCATGGCCGCGGCAGTGGAGCGGTTCGGCACGGCGCAGCAGAAAGCCAAGTGGCTGCCGAAACTCGCGACCGGCGAGATTCGCGGCGGGCTGGCCCTGACCGAGCCCAATGCGGGCACCGATCTGCAGGCGATCCGCACTGTCGCGAAGAAGGACGAAAACGGCGACTACATCCTCAACGGCACGAAGACCTGGATTTCCAACGCGCTGAACGGCCATTGCTTTGCGCTGCTGGCCAAGACCGATCCCGCTGCCGATCCGCGTTACAAGGGCATGAGCCTGTTCATAGCCGACAAGCGGGATGGGCTATCCACCGGCAAGAAGTTCGACAAGCTCGGCTACAAGGCGATCGACAGCGCCGAACTGGTGATGGAGGATTACCGTATTCCGGCTGACCAGCTGATCGGCGGGGTCGAAGGGAAGGGTTTCTTCCAGGCCACCGGCGGACTGGAACTGGGACGCATTAATGTCGCCGCTCGCGGGGTCGGGCTGGCCGAGGGCAGTCTGCGCCACGCCACCGAATACGCCCAGCAGCGCCACACGATGGGCAAGCCGATTGCCGAACATCAGGCGATCCAGTTGAAGCTGGGCGACATGGTCACGCGCGCACGGGCTGCGCGTCTGCTGACGCTCGATGCCTCGGAAGCCTATGACCGCGGCGAACGCTGCGACAAGGAAGCCGGCATGGCGAAATACTTCGCCTCTGAAGCGGCGGTCGAGAACAGTCAGGAGGCAATGCGGATCTATGGCGGCTATTCCTATTCTAAGGAATACGACATCGAACGCTACTACCGTGACAGCCTGCTGATGTGCATCGGCGAGGGGACCAATGAAATGCAGCGCATGATCATCGCCAAGCAGCACCTGAAGGAAAATCCGGCCTGAACAGGCATTACGCGATGGAACCGGCAACCAACCTTCCGCTCCGGGGCTTCCGGATCATCAGCGCCGAACAATACGGCGCCGGGCCGTATGGCACGATGTTCCTTGCCCAGATGGGCGCCGAGGTCATCAAGATCGAACCGCCGGGCAAGCCCGGCCCGGACGGCCAGCGGCGCGGCGGGGGCGATACCGCACGCGCGGTTGGCCCGCATTTCCTGCGTCCGGGCGAAAGCGTGTATTTTCAGGCATTCAACCTCAACAAGCGGTCATTGACGCTCGATCTCGGCACTGATGCCGGGCAGGAGGTGCTGCACCGGCTGGCGGCCGACAGCCACGCGGTGGCCAACAACATGCGTGGGGATCTGCCCGCGCGGCTGGGGTTGGATTATGCCGCGCTGAAAGACATCAACCCCGCCATCGTCTGCGCGCATCTTTCTGCCTATGGACGGGACAACGCGCGGGCGAAGTGGCCGGGTTACGACTACCTGATGCAGGCGGAGGCGGGTTATTGCCAGATTACCGGCGAGCCTGGCGGCGATCCGCAGCGCATGGGCCTGTCGATGGTGGATTTCATTACTGGTACGATCTTCTGCATCGGCCTGCTCGGCGCGCTGATCGATGCGCAGCGCAGCGGCAAGGGGCGCGATGTCGATACCGATCTGCTGTCTGCCGCCGTTCACCAGACCAGCTATCCGGCGCTTTGGTATATGAACAACGGCGACGAAACCCAGCGCACGCCGCGCAGCGCCCATCCCACCGCCACGCCCAGCCAGATGTTCCGCGCCAGCGACGGGTGGATGTTCGTGATGTGCCAACTGCCCAAGTTCTGGGACATCCTCACCACCCGCATCGGGCGCGGCGATCTGGCCGCCGATCCGCGCTTTGCCACCAATGCCGATCGGCTGGCGCATCGCGACGCATTGACGCAGTTGCTCGATGCTGAATTCAGCCAGCAGCCGATGGCTCACTGGAAGGAGTTGCTGGGCGGCCATGTCCCGGTCGCCCCGGTCTACGAATTGGGCGCGGCGCTCGATAATCCATGGTTAGAGGAAATCGGCCTCCTCGACACGGTATCGCATCCTGACGCGCCCGATCTGAAAGTGCTCGCCAGCCCGCTAAGGTTCGACGGCAAGCGACCGGCCAACCGCGCCGCGCCGCTGCTGGGAGCCGATAGCGAGGCTATCCTTGCCGATCTGGGCTATGACGAAGACGAAATCGCCCGCCTGCGCGCGGGCGGTATCGTCTGACAGTGGGCCGGGCTGGAGGGGTTCGCAGGCATATGGGAAAACTCAGCGGATTTCGCGTGATCGACCTTTCGCAGTTTCTGCCGGGGCCGATGCTGACAGTGATGATGGCCGATCAGGGTGCCGAAGTCATCAAGGTCGAGCCTGCGGGCGGCGACCCTGCGCGTGAACAGGCACCCTTCGATACTTACGACGGCGCGCGCCATTCGGTGTGGTTCGCCAATCTCAATCGCGGCAAGCGCAGCGTGGTGCTCGACCTGAAAAGCGATGACGGCAAGGCCGCCTTGCGCGATCTGATCGCAGGGGCCGATGTGTTCGTGGAAGGATTCCGGCCCGGCGTGATGCAGCGCCTCGGCTTCGACTACGCGGCGGTGAAGGCGATCCGGCCGGATATCGTCTATTGTTCGATTTCCGCCTTCGGGCAGGACGGCGCGCTGGCGCATCACCCGGCGCATGACATGGCGGTGCAGGCGCTCGCCGGGTTTCTCAGCGTCAATGACGGGGCTGACGGAACCCCGGTGGTGCCGGGCGCGCCGAGCGCCGATCTCGCCGCCGGCCTTACCGCGCTGTCGGCGGTGCTGATGGCGCTGGTCGGGCGGGAACGCAGCGGGGAGGGCGCCTATATCGACTGCGCCATGTTCGACAGCCTGCTGCCGTGGTGCGCGCACACCGCCGGAAGCGCGATTGCAGGCGGCGAAAGTCCGCAATCGGCATCGCAGCGCAGCCTAGGCGGGGCGGCGCTCTATCAGATATATCGCACCGCCGATAACGCCCACGTCGCGCTGGGCGGGCGCGAGCTGAAGTTCGCGCGCAACCTGCTCGGCGCGCTCGGGCGCGAGGATCTGCTGCCGCTGGCAGAGGCGCCTGCGGGCGAACAGGGCGAGTTGATCGCATTCCTGCGCGAAACCTTCGCGGCGAAGACCCGCGCCGAATGGGAAGCGTGGTTCGCCGACAAGGATGTGGCCTTCGCCCCGGTGCTCGATTTCCGCGAGGCGCTGGATGCACCGCACGTTGCCGAACGCGGGCTCATCGTTACCGGCGACGGCGGCGGCAGACACATTGCGCCCGCGATCCGTTTTGCCGGTGAGGACTGGGCGCCGGGGCCGATGCCCGGACTGGGAGAAATTGATCTGGGAGAGACCGGCGCGTGAGGCGGTTTTCAGGCCTCGACGTCGATATGCATCGCGTAAGCGAACCGGTCGCCGGGATGGTGGCTGACCGAAATCTCGAAAATCCGGCCCTTGGGATCGAAATAGCAGCGCAGAATGCGCAGCACCGGGCTGCCTTCCTCGACTTCGAGCGCGACGGCAATCGGCGCATCGGCGGCAATCGCCTGAATATCCTGCGTCACCTTGCCGATCTGCACCCCGGCAAGCTGCTCGATCTGGCTGAACAGCGTGCCCGCGCCAAGATCGAGCGCAGCAACGGCATCGCCGAGCATTTCGTGGAAATAGGCATCGGTGACGGCAATCGGCGGCGCGTCGCCCGCATGGCGGCGCACCCCGCGATACCGCGTCCAATCGCCGTGCGTCGGCTCGGCCAGTTGCACCGCGACCTCGCCCGGCAAGGGGCCGCCGCCCTGCAATTCATAGATCACTTCGCTGCCCTGCGCATATTGCAGCAATTCGCCCACGTTCGACAATGGCTGGTGCAGCGCCCCGCCGCGCGCCGCCGCAGGCTGAACTGTGGTGCCCGATCCGCGCCGCCGCTGGATCAGCCCCTCCGCCTCAAGTCGGCGCAGCGCCTCGCGCACGGTGTAGCGGCTGACATCATACTTACGGCACAGCACCGTCTCGGTCGGGAACTGCCGCCCGCCGGCGAATTCGCCTTTCAGGATCGCTTCGCGCAATTCGCCCGCCAGTTGCAGATAGCGCGGGATGCGCTGCGTCTTTGTCTCGGTGGCCTGGGATGCCAAGCTATGCTCCAAATCTCTGGGGTCGGGATAGGCTCGGCAACATGACCGAACCGCTTCTGACCGGACTTGGGCGCAGATTAGCGCGCGGCGTGACAAAAGGCGAGCGTTCGCGTGCGCGGCTGCATCTGCTCGATTGGCTTGCCTGTGTGGCGGGTGCGCGCGGGAGCGAGGCGGCAGCGCTGGGGGCGACGATATCCTTCAACGGCTGGGAGCGTGCGACCTACCTCGGCAATGTGCTGGAGATGGATGATGTCCACCGCACCGCGCTGCTGCACCCCGGCCCAGTGGTGTGGCCGGCCGCGCTAGGCATGGCGAGCGCGGGGATGGACGCACGGCTCGATGCGGCGGTGCGCGGATACGAGGCTATGATCGCCATTGGCGCGGCGTGCGATGCGCACCACTATGCCCGCTGGCATCCGACCGCGAGCATGGGCGGTTTCGGCGCGGCGGCGGCATTCGGCTCGCTGATCGGTTTTGCGCCGGTCGAATATGCCCATGCGCTCGCCAATGCGGGATCGGTCGCGGGCGGGCTGTGGCATATGCGCCATGCACCCGGCGTGCTGACCAAGCAGTGGCATATCCACCACGCGGTGCGCACCGGGCGCGATGCGGCGCTGCATGTGCATTACGGCACGACCGGGCCGCTCGAATTGCTCGAAGGGCCGCAAGGATTGTTCGCAGCGATGACGCAGGCGCCGGGGCCGCTGGCGGGGGATGAGACAGGCTGGCTGATTCATGATGTCAGTTTCAAACCCTTTGCCGCCTGCCGCCATGCTCACCCGGCGATCGACGCGGCGCTGGAATTGCGTGCGGCTGGGCGTTTGCTGCCGCCCTTTGTCGTCGAAACCTATGCCGACGCGCTGACCTTTTGCGACCGGCCCGACCCCACAAGCGAACTGGAAGCGAAATTCTCGCTCCAGCACGCGGTCGCGGTGGTGGCCGACGGGCGCAAGGCCGAGCCGGAAGATTTCACGCCCGAAGCCATCGCCGCGCTTGCCGGTTTGCGCGTGCAGGTGACCGTGGCCGAAGACTCCGCGTTCACCGCCCGCTACCCCGCGCATTTCGGCGCGCGGGTCAACGGGCTGGAGCTGGTCGACACGCTGGGCGACCCCGAACGGCCGGTGAGCGAAGATCACATCATCGCCAAGATGCACAGCCTCGCGCGCTGGGGCGGGCTGGCCACCAGCGAGGCCGAGCGCGCGGTGCGGCTGGCGCTGGAAGGCGAGGACGGGGCCGCCATCGACGCGCTGCTGGAGGCGTGGATCCGGTGAGCGCGACCAGTGCCATTCTCGATTTTGCCTCGGCGCAGCACAGCCTTCCGGCAGCCGTGCGCGCCGACACCATGCGGCTGATTGCCGACACGCTGGCGGGCGGGGCAGCCGGTGCGCACTCGGCCGAGGCGCAAAAGCTCAAATTCGCGATCCGCGCCTTCGGCACCGATCCCGAAGCCGGCCTGCTGTGCGGTGGTGAGGCTCCGGCGGCCTCGGCTGCTTTCTTCAACGGTTTTGCGATCCACTGTCTAGAATGGGACGCCGTCCACGAAGGGGCTGTCGTTCACGCGCTTTCGGTGGTGACCGCAGCCGTGATGGCACAGGCGCACGACATCGGCGGGATCGGGCAGGAGCACGTGCTCGCGGCGGTCGCCGCCGGGGTCGATATCGCCAGCGGGCTGGGTATCGCCGCGACTGGGCCGATGGCGTTCTTCCGCCCCGCCACGGCAGGGGTGATCGGGGCGGCGCTGGCCGCCGCGCGGCTGACCGATATTCCGCCTGACAAATATGCCGACGTGATGGGCCTCGCCTATTCCTTCGCGAGCGGAACGATGCAGGCGCATGTCGAGGCGTCGATCGCGCTGCCGCTGCAGATCGCCAATGCCGCGCGCGCGGCGATCACCGCGGTGGCGCTGGTCGAGGCCGGGATGGAGGGGCCGCATGACGTGCTCGAAGGGCCATTCGGCTATTCCCGGCTGATCGAACCGCTCGATCTGGCGCGCTACACTGCCGGTCTCGGCACAATCTGGCGGATCAGCGAAGTTGCGATCAAACCCTTTCCCTCGGGCCGCGCAAGCCATGGGGCCTTGGGCGAACTCGAAGCGCTGTACCGGGCGGGCCTGCGGCTCGGCGATGTTGCCGGGATCGAACTTTTTGCGCCCCCGCTGATCGGGCGGCTTGTCGGGCGGCCCTACCAGCCTGACATGAGTGCCGCCTATGCACGGCTGTGCCTTGCGATACTTGCGCCATTGATGCTGCGTGACGGGGTGATCGACCCCGACCTGTTCGAAGGCGAAGCGCTCCATGCGCCCGAACTGGTCGCCTTGGCAGGGAAAGTCTCGGTCAGGGTCGATGGCAATCCTGATGGCAACGCCATGGCGCCCCAGCGCATCGTCGTTGGCAGACGTGATGGCGGGGTGATCGAACGTGCGATCGCAGCCAACCTCGGCAGTGTTGCGCACCCGATGAGTGCCGCGCAATCCGCCGCCAAATACGGCCTGTGCCGAAGACTCGCAGGGGCTGATGCCGACCCGCGCATTTTCGATGATCCTTTGGCTTACATGGCGAACTCCTGATGACCTACCCGACCTATTTCGAAACGCTCGACCACAAGCAACTGCTCGCCGACTATCCCATCGGCGACGCCTTCACCGCGCGCTATCGCAGCATGAGCCGGGACGAGCTGTTCGCCGTTCAGGACACGCAGTTCCGCAAGCTGATGGCGCGTGGCTGGCAGGTGCCGTTCTACCGGCGGCTGTGGAGCGCAAAGGGCATCGAGCCGGGCGATATCGGCGGGCTGGCGGACATCACCAAGCTGCCGGTCTATGACAAAAGCGACCTGATGGCCTCGATTGCCGAGTATCCGCCGTTCGGCGATTTTCACGGCATGGGGGAAGCGACAACCCGTCCGCCCACCATCTTTCACACTACCAGCGGCACCACCGGCAAGCCGCAGACGCTGATCTTCGGGCCGAAGGGGCGCGAGGTCGGCAACCTGCTGGTGGGCCGGATGTATCGCTGGATGGGGCTGGAGCCGAGCGATGTCGTCCATTCGGTCTACGGTCACGGCATGATCAATGGCGGGCACTATATCCGCGAGGCCGTCACCCACTTCACCAATTCGGTATTCCTGAGCGCGGGAACGGGGATCGAGACCCGCAGCGTCAATCAGGTGCGGCTGATGGCCGATTTCGGCGTCACCACGATTGTCGGCTTCGTCGATTATATCCGCAAGCTGGCCGAAACCGCCGAGGCTGAAGGGCTGTTCGACAAGATCGATATCCGCATGATCATCGGCCATCTCGGCACCGAAGACCGCGCCAGCACCGAGGCCGCATGGCACGGTGCCAAGGCCTATGACTGGTACGGCGTCGGCGACACTGGCACCATCGCGGGCGAAGGGCCGGAGCGTGACGGGATGTATGTCTGGGAAGATGCGCAATATCTCGAACTGCTCGATATCGAAAGCGGCGCTCCGGTGGCACGGGGCGAGACCGGGGACATGGTCGTCACCTGCCTCTACAAGGACGATATCGCGCCCTGCATCCGCTTCAACACCCACGATATCACCCATGAGCTCGATGGGCGCGGCGAGATCGTGTTCAAGCGTATCGCCGGGTTCAGGGGGCGCAGCGACAACATGGTGAAGCTGCGCGGGATCAATGTCTTCCCCCACGCGATCGGCGCGATTATCGAGAACCGGCCCGATCTGACCGGCGAATATGTCTGCCACCTGCGCCGCGATGCGAGCCAGAAGGACCACATGACCGTGACGCTCGAAAGCCGCGGTGGCAGCGATCCGGGCGAGCTTGCCGAACTGCTGCGGCGCGGGCTGGGGGTCGAGGTCGAGGTGGCGCTGGCTGCGCCCGGCGAAACGGCGAGCGCGACCGAGATCGACACCCGCCAGAAGCCGCTCCGGCTGATCGACAAGCGCGGGGTCTGATGCGCGCGATGATCGATTTCGACGCTCTGGATGCGGCCAACGCCCCGCTCAACGCCTTCAGCGATTTCGACCGCTCGGCGACGTGCGGGGAAGGGCCGCTGGCGGGGCTGACCATCGGGGTGAAGGCCAATATCGCGGTCGCCGGAATGCCGTGGCACGCGGGTCTCGCTGCGTTCGAAATCCGGCTGGCGGAGCGCGATGCCGATGTGGTCGCGCTGCTGCGGCAGGCGGGCGCGGCGATCATGGGCGTGCTCAACATGGAAGAAGCCGCGCTCGGCGCGAAGAGCGACAATCCGCATTTCGGGCCGGTGCGGAACCCGCACCGGATCGGGTATTCGCCCGGCGGATCGTCGGGCGGAAGCGGGGCGGCGGTCGCGGCGGGGCTGTGCGATGTCGCGCTGGGCACGGACACGATGGGATCGGTGCGAATCCCGGCGGCGCATTGCGGCATCTACGGTTTCAAGCCCGCCACCGCGAGCATCAGTCAGGAGGGGTTGGAGCCGGCCGACCTTTCGCTCGACGCGATCGGCCCGCTGGCGCGCGATCTGGTCACATTGGAGCGCGCGGCGCGGGCGATATCGGGCTTTGGCGATGATCCGCTGGAAGGCGCAGGAGCGACGCTGGCTGAGCATGGGGTGGAGGTGCACCCCGAGGTCGCGCGCTGCTTCGACGCCGTGCTCGCCGCGCTGGGCACCAGTCCACAGCCGGTTGCGCTCAGCCACCCGCAAAGCCGCATTCGCTTTGCCGGGTTCATCGGCGTATCGCGCGAGATGGCAGAGCACCTGCGCGGGGTTGCCACGTCGGAGCGGCTGGCGAAGCTGCTCACCTATGGCCCGCGCCGCAGCCTTTCAGACTGGGCCGAGGATCGCGCCATCCTCGACCGCACCCGTGACGAAGTGCGCGCGGTTGTGGCCGAGCACGGATTTCTGATCCTGCCGACCGTCCCCAACCCGCCATTTCCGCACAGCGAGCCCGAACCCGCCGCGCAGGCCGATTTCACCTGCCTCGCCAATATTGCGGGCCTGCCGTCGATCAGCCTTCCGGCAGGCTGGACGTCTGACGGTCTGCCCATCGGCGTGCAGCTGGTCGGCCCGGCGGGAGCGGAGGCGGGGCTGTTCGCACTCGCCCGCCAGCTTGACGATACATTGCGGGCCTATCGCCCACCTGCCCAAGGAGCCTGACCGATGCGTATCATCTGCCTGTTCAACCTGAAGCCCGGTGCCAGTATCGCCGAATACGAGGAATGGGCGAAAACCCGCGACATTCCCGGCGTCAACGCACTCGGCTCGGTGACGAGCTTCACCGTCCACAAGGCCACCGGCGTGTTCGGCGATGATACCGCGACCCCGCACTTCCAGTACATCGAGGTAATCGACATTACCGGCATGGACGCTTTCATCGCCGATATCTCGACCGAGGATTTCCAGGCCGCCGCCGCGCCGTTCCAGGGCTTTGCCGATGCGCCGCAATTCATCCTGACCGAGGATCTGTGAGATGACAGGCAGCTTTGCGGGCAAGACCATCATCGTTACCGGGTCGGGCAAGCACAAGGGACTGGGGCAGGGCATCCTGCAGGCCTTCGCCGATGCGGGCGCGAACTGCGTCGTCTCCGACCGCGTGATCGATGCCGAAGCGACAAGCGTAGCCGAAGACTTGCGCGCCCGCGGGGGCGGTGTCGCGGCCATCGCCTGCGACGTGTCCAAGGCCGAGGATTGCCGCGCGCTGGTCGCGCAGGCTGAGGCGCGGTTCGGCAAGGTCGATATCTTCGTCAACAATGCCGGTATCGGCTTCAAGATGAAGCCGCTGCTCGACGTCGATACCGCTGATGAATGGGATCAGGTGATTGCGGTGAACCTGTCGGGCGCCTTCTACTGCACGCAGGCCGCCGCGCGGGCGATGGTCGAGGCCGGAAACGGCGGGCGGATCATCAATATCGCGTCGCAAGCTGCCAAGACCGGCTTTCCGCACCTGCCCGCCTATGTCTCGTCCAAGCACGGAATGGTCGGCCTGACGCGGGCGAGCGCGGTCGAACTCGGCAAGCACGGCATCACGGTGAATGCGGTGTGCCCCAACCACGTCACCACCGGACTTGGCGCGCAGCAAAACGCCTATTTCAGCAAGCTGCTCGGCTTCGCGACTGTCGAGGAGTACCTTGCCAACATGAGCGCCAAGAACCCGATGGGCCGCCCCGGCCTGCCGTCCGATACCGCTGCTGCCTGCCTGTGGCTTGCGAGCGATGCGGCCTTCTATGTCACCGGTGAGGCGCTGAACGTGTCGGGCGGGGAGGAGATGCACTGATGGCTCTTATCGAAGAACGCATGGACTGGCCCGGTGACGCGAAGATGGCCCTATCGGTCGTCGTCAATGTCGAGGAAGGTAGCGAAATGACCATCGCCCGCGGCGACCGCGGGATGGAGCCGGTCGACGAATTGGGTGTGTTCGTCAAATCCAAGATGCGCAATTATTCGAACGAATCCAATTATCTCTATGGCATCAAGGCGGGTGCGCCGCGGATCGTCAAGCTGTTGAAACGCTATGATATCATGGCCAGCTGGACGGTCGCAGCGCTCAGCCTCGAAAACCACCCGGAAATTGCCGAGGCCATCGTCGAACTCGGCCATGAACCCGTCAGCCACGGTTGGCGCTGGGTGCATCAGTTCAAGCTGGACGAGGCCGAGGAGCGCGACTTCATCCGCAAGGCCGTGACCAGCATCGAGCGCACCTGCGGGGTGCGCCCCCATGGCTGGCTGTCGCGCTACCTGCTCACCGACAACACCCGCCGCTTGCTGTCGGAGGAAGGCTTCACCTACCATATGGACGATTACAGCGGCGACGTGCCGTTCTGGGATCGTGCAACCGTCCCCGGCAATCCGATGTGCATCGTGCCTTACCAGCTCGACAATAATGACATGAAGATGTGGACCGACCCGGCTTTGACCCCGGACCAGTGGCTCGATTATGCCAAGGCGAATTTCGATCAGGTCTACCGCGAGGGCGAGGAAGGCAACCCCAAGATGATGAGCCTCGGCCTGCATCTGCGCATCATCGGGCGGCCGGGGCGCGTCTGGGCGCTGGAGGAATTCTTCCGCCATGTCCGCGCGCATGACGGGGTGTGGGTGACGACCCGCAAGGCCATCGCCGATCACTTCATGGGCGCTTACCCGGCATGAGCCTGCGCCTCATCCGCGAAGGTGCGGTCGCGCGCCTGCTGATCGACCGCGCGGACAAGCGCAATGCCTTCGACATGGCGATGTGGCAGGCGCTGCCCGCGCTGGTGGCAGAAGCGGTGGCCGATCCTGCGGCCAAGGTGCTGGAACTGCGCGCCGCCGATCCGGGCGCGGCGTTCTGCGCCGGAGCGGATATCCGCGAACTGCTCGCCAACAAGGATGACGCAGCATGGCGCGCGGCCAATCAGGCGGCGATCAACCGCGCGCAATATGAACTCGCGCGCGCCGATATCCCGACCATCGCTTTCGTCGAAGGCGACTGCGTGGGCGGCGGCTGCGGGATCGCGATGGCCTGCGATATCCGGGTGGCGGCCCCGGCGGCGCGGTTCGGCATCACCCCGGCCAAACTCGGCCTCGTCTATCCGCTGCACGATGTGAAGCTGCTGGTCGATCTGGTCGGGCCGGGGCAGGCCAAGCGGATGCTCTTTACCGGCGAATTGCTCGGCGCGGACGAAGCGCAGCAGATCGGGCTGGTCGAAATTGTCGGTGACAGCAGCGATGCCCTGACCGCGCAGATCGCCGCCGCATCGGGCAGCAGCGCGCGCGCGATCAAGGACTTCGTACGCCGGGTGCTCGATGGGCAGGTCGCCGACGATGCCGAGACGCTGGCGGTGTTCGCAGCGGCCTTCACCACCCCCGATTTTGCCGAAGGCACCGCCGCCTTTGTCGAAAAACGCAAACCGGAGTTTCGATCATGACCATCCCCCACGGCACGATCATGGGCGGGCTTTCGACGGTGCCTGATCTCGAACAGGGGCTGGCGGCCTATGGCGGAGTGCTGGGTCTCGGATTGGCCGAACGCGGCACGCTCTTCGCCGATCTCGCCGTCAGCTGGGGCTGCCCGGGCAATGCCGGCTCGCCCTATGCAGTGCTGCGGCCCGGCAGCGGCGCGCCGTGCTGGTTCCGGCTGGTCGAACAGCCCTCCCGTCCCGATTTCCGCCCGACCACCACCTATGGCTGGGCCGCGTTCGAAACCACGGTCGAGGATGTCTGGCACTGGCCCGAAGCGCTGCCTGCCGACCTTTTCACGATTGTCGGCCCGCCCAAGGTGCTGGAGAATATCGAACCGGCCTTCATCCCGATGCAGGCGCTGGGGCCGGGGCGCGAGATGATCTATCTCAACCAGGTGCTGGGCGACCTGCCCGACACCGATCTGCCGCGTGCCGCAGCGCCGGTGGACCGCATCTTCATCGTGGTGCTCGCCACACCGGACCGCGACGCCAGCATCGCTTGGTATTGCGATCTCCTCGGCCTGATACGC
The DNA here is from genome assembly GCF_024305245.1 of Erythrobacter sp. Lineage (GTDB taxonomy): Bacteria > Pseudomonadota > Alphaproteobacteria > Sphingomonadales > Sphingomonadaceae > Erythrobacter. The sequence goes on along the minus strand of NZ_JAMWYX010000005.1, from coordinate 96,007 downwards.
GGCGCGGATTACACGCTGCCTTACAGCATGATCAACGACGCTTTCGGTCTTGCGCCCGATACGCAGACGACGATCAGCATGGTCAGCCACGGGCGAATGCCGATTGTCGAGGTTGATGATTATCCCGCCGCCGCCACGCCGCGCGCGCGCCATGATGGGTTGCTGCCGCCCGGCAATGCGCTGGTGACCCTGGCGGTCGCCGATCTCGATGCCTGCTTGGCGCAATGGATCGTGCCGCCTGCGGTGCGCCACGGCGCGCTGTACGAAGGACGCCGCGCCGCCACGGCGATGGGCGCAGCGGGTGAGCTGATCGAATGCATCGAGGTGGGGGCATGAAGCTGTTCGTATTCCAGTGCCGCGACGGCGAACACAGCGCGGCTTTGCGCGGCGAGGTGCTGGCCGCGCATCTCGCCTATATCGAGACGAACATCGATTATTTCGCCATTGCGGGCCCGCTGAAGGACGGCGAACGAACGGTCGGGTCGCTGATCGTCATAAAGGCGAAGGATGCCGCCGAGGCCCGCGCGCGGTTCGAGGCGGATCCCTATTTCGCCGCCGGAGTGTGGGAGAAAGTCAGCGTCGACGAATTCCTCGGCCTTGCTGGCGATTGGGTCGGCGGAGCGGCGTGGAAGAACTGACCGCGGCTCAACCAGCTGCCATCGTCTCGGCCGTTGCATCGGGGGCGAAATTGTCCATGTCGCGCCACAGCAGCCACCGTCCGTCCACCCATTTGTAGACCAGCATCGAACGGCCCACAACGGTGCTGGCGGGCTGGCCGGGAAGGGTTACATCCATCCGGTATTTCGCCGTGACAAAGCCATACCCGCCGTCAGCCGTCGCCTCTTCGGGCGCGAAATCGATCACGGCGCTCCCGCCTGCCTGCCCCAACCGGCCGAGGAACTGCACGATCGCATCTGCGCCCGTGATCTTGGGGCTCGCCTGCGTCATCAGCACCGCATCATCGGCGTAGAGGCTGCGCAGCGCCTGCCAGTTGCCCGCTTCGTAGAGCTCCTTCCAGCGCTGTCCTGCCGCGACGAGGCTGGCATAAGCGGCCTCTCCGACAGGCGGCGGCGCATCGGCGCGTGAGCAACTGGCCTGCACCCAGCGCAGGTTGATCCCTATCAGCGATGCATGGGGCGAGGCCCAGCTGTAGCTTTCGGCGCGCGCGGGATCGTCCTTGTGAACATAGAGCACCAGCGAAGGCTTGTTGCGGCTGCCCTTGGCCCAGGTGACGTTGCGCAGACGAATGGTGACGTCGGGGGCGATGCCTTCGCCCGGAACGTTCACGCACCCGCCCTGATCGAAGGTTTCAAGACCGCTGGCGAAGGTCCAGTCGGGCGTGCCGTCCGGCTTGGCGGCGAATTTGCGTGCCGAAACCCAGCAGGTGAAGGGGGCGGCGCGGCGGATCTCGCTGGCATTGACCTGCCAGCCCGAACCGCTTGTCTGCTTGGCAAGGCCGGGGATCGGCCCCGCCTGCCAACCGCCCAGCGCCGCGCCCGACGGGTGAACTGCGCGCCAGCGTCCGTCCCCGCCGACCTCGATCAGCACCGGTTCGGGCCGGGGGCGGCCTGCCTCCTCGGCGAAATGAGCGTCTTCGGTGTTGGTCCAGATACCGGGGGCCAGCGTGCTGTCGTCCGCCTGGGCTGCCGCAGGGGCAACCAGCGCCAGAGCGGCAAGTAGGCGAAGGAATGAGCGCATGACACTTGCCTAGACCAGCGCGGCATGGTTGAAAAGATGTCCGGACAAATCGCGCGCGGGGAGAAGCAGAAATGCGCAGGTTCATCACAGCGACGGCGTTCGCACTGGCGTGGCTGGCGGCAGGCCCGCTTGCAGCCGAACCCGCGGAGCAAACCCCGCGTGCAGTGGTCGAACGCGCTGTGGCGGCGCATGGCGGGGCGCTGTGGCTCGATCCTGGCACGCTCGAACTTTCCGGCACCGCGACATTCTACGACCCCGCCACCGGCGCGGTGCGCAGCACGGCGGAGGATTACCGCATGTGGCGCACCTTCGAGGACGGGCGCACCGCCGCGCACGATGCATCGGGCAAGGTGCGCATTATCGCCAGATCGGGCGACAAATTGCTATTCGAAGTCGGCTATGACGGGGAGACCACCTGGACCGAACGCGGCATCATGCCCCGCGCCGAAGCCGATGCCTATTGGGCCAGCAATTTCGGCTTCGGTATCATCCGTTCGGCGCTGGAAGCGGGTTTCGAACTGCACCATGCGCCCGTCCGCGATATCGGCGGGCGCAGCACCAACATCATCCGCATCCGCGATCCGCAAGGCCAGCAGACATTGTTCGGCTTCGACGCAGACAGCGGGTTCATCACCTACATGGCGTTCGGCGCCCCGCGTGGCTGGCACGAACGGCTCTACAGCGATTTCGTGCGGCTGGAGAATGGGTGGGTGCAAGCGAGGCAGGTGACGCTGCTGTATGACGGGATCATTGCCAACCGCGTGTTTTGGAGCGAGGCCCGGACCGGCGAATCGATCGACCCGACTCTGTTTCAGCCGCCCGCGCCCTGACTGGCTCAGAAAAGCGTTTCTCAGTTCATAACTGGCCGTGAGGCAATGTCCGCATCATTGCGTGCTGCAAGCAGTGAACGAGGCGCGTGAAAAGACCTTGATGCGTATGCCATTCACCGTCCGGCCCGGGTAGGGTTCATGTGATAGCATTGCAAAACGGCTGGGGTTCATGTGAACGCGTCGCAGGGTCTGGGATTAGGCCGTTCCTTAAATGGCGGATTCCGGGCGGGGAGGAGCGGAAGGCTGCCGTCCGGTCTGCAATTCAGCGTCGGCAGTTCTCGACCCAGAGCCGGTCTTTCACGATCAACAGGCTAAACGTCTGCTTTCGCCGAAAACCACCCACGAGCCGCTATGAACTGGGCGACGCGCGATCCCGAAAGCCGTATGGCGGCTTTCCCCGGCGCGCGAAAAATATCTGCCTTTCAGAAACCGATCTCTTAGCGGTCGTTCTCAAAGATCAGTTCCTCCATGATGCCGAGGTGCAAACTCGAAAATGGGTGAGCACCTTAGCAGCTTTTTGGAAGGAACTTCGATCTCACTGACGCGCTTAGAAGGTTCACAGAAAGGCATAACTTATGAGCGACGAAACAACCAAGCAGCATCTTGAACATATTGCAGGAGCAATGAAAACTATCGATTTCGTGATGCTCAACACACACACAGCCAATGGTCAAATTGGCGCTCGCCCAATGAGCAACAACCGGCAGGTCGATTTCGACGGCGATAGCTATTATTTCACCTGGGAAGATTGTCGGATGGTGGAAGATATCAAAACGAACTCGAAGGTAGGCCTTTCGCTACAAGGCGCACCATCTTCCGACGGCGCTCCCGGCATATTCATATCGGTTGAAGGCGAAGCTAAAATTATCCGCGATAAGGCAGAATTCAAAGAACACTGGACCGATGAATTGAGCCGCTGGTTCAAGGACGGCATTGATACCCAGGGCATGGTGATGCTGCACGTTAAAGCCACTCGTGCCGCTTATTGGGATGGCAATGACGAAGGTGATTTTGACATTCAGAAGTAATCTGACCTCACCTTTGTGAGCTCACGAACCATGTTGCAGCTTCTCTCACGTCACCGGTCATGAGCGGCGGCTGGGCCCGGTCCCGAAGCCGGCCGGGCAGCTTCAACGGGCTTGACGCCAGCAGCCGAAATTCTGAGATCGACCCCATTGCGGGCTCTACTGTCTGGTGCCATTTAATTCGAAGCGGCCAGGGTTCGGGGGTTTGGAATCGGTGATCGAACATTTCATCGCCCTGACTGAGCGGCACGAGCGGCTTATTTCCTTAATCGGTGCTGGTTGGTTCGCATGCGGATGCGCGGCCTATGCCAAATTCATCATGCTGCCGGATTTGCCGTTCCTGACCGACGAGGTCGTTCTGTATTCCGGCGCTGCCTACAATGCCCTATGGTTTGGCTTCGGGCGGCCGGCGGTCGAGCGGCACAAGAAGTTGACGGTTGATCCCGAATAACCCGCTTTCACCCGCTAACGGCCATGAGCGGGGCGGAAGCGCAGGCAGGAAACCTGCTAGGCAGCTTCGGCGTGTTTCTCGCCCGAAGCCGAAATTTTCAAACCGACCCCGAAGCTGTTATCCCGACCCAGATTGATCACCGGTCCTCGGACGCACCAACGGGTAGGCCAAAGCTCCGGCGGTAACAGCAACAATTACCCCGATAAGCGCCGCGAAACTAAGGCTGAGAATGACGGGAGTGTTGACCGCAATTTGCCCGTTTGCGCCCAGCGATATGGCGACAGTGTCGAAGCTCGGCTCGCTGAGCAGAAGCAATGCAGCTACTGTAGCAGCAAGGAAGAGTGCGCCGGCGACCGCGCCTGCCTTTGCGGTGATGAGAACCCCTTTCGCAAAGCTTTGGACGCGCCGCCGCCTCGTTCCCAAATAGACAGCGGCTATTCCTCCAAGCAGAAGCCACATTAGCGGCCAAGCATGGCTGAAGGGAAACATGGCGTGGACGAAAAATAGAAGGCCGGAAAGCAGGCCTATCGTGACGGAGCTTAGATCCATCGGGCTTCTCCTCGACTGTCGGGAACGCGCCGTGAAATTAGCGGCTTCAACGCATCGCGCTGACCCATCCCGCTCGTCAGGCTTCCATCAATGGGAAGGCCATTTCAAGCAGTTTGTTCCAAATCCCGAAAGCCCCCGAGGGCATAAGCAGTTCAAGGGGGCCATTTGATCGGGTGACCATGCGGAGCAAGCGCCTTCCAAAAGGTCCTCGCTTCGTGGCTGTGGACATAAATCGATGGGGGAACCGTTGGGGGTACCGTTGGGGGTATCTTTAGAAGAGTATGATCAAAAGTTATTTTGGAGCAGTATGTTAGGTTGACTGAGTTAGTCCCTCCTCCGCTACCAGATAGACCACCGATGAATGGGCGGCGCTGCGGATCCCCGCGTTAATGTCTGCATCCGGGTGAGAGGTGGCAAAACCAACTAGGACTTCCATCCTCACAGCATTCCGTAGTCGCTGCCGTGGCATTAGTTTGCAACAGAGCAAATACGTCAACCATAACGTCGGCTGCAGCCGAAAGCCGCCATGCGGCTTTCGGGATCGAGCCTCGAACCCGCTGATGACCGGAGCTGAGTGGAAAGGGCGAATGGCGGCTTGTAATCACTCTCAGGGGGTTGGTCGCGGCAATCGCGCATCTCAAGATGATGCTCGGTCGCGCCCCAATATGGCTTAGTGGCTTGGTCCGGCCGGTGGTGTGGCGGGCGGGTCGCCCAGCAAACGCATCGCGGCCGCACCGGAGGATAACCGCGCAGCCGGCTTATTGGCGCGGCTGGAGCGCGACACGCGTCACGAAGCGCGGTTCGACGCGCGCCGGTTCGATCAGTCCGACGGGCTGGATGTCGAACAGTTCAACCTTAGCGCCGATTATCGCTTCGCCGATGGCCGGGGCCGAATCGGGCCGCGGCTTGCCTATGCCGCTTTCGATCCGTTCGGTGGTCCGGGGGACATTTTCACCGTCACCCGCATCGGCGCGAGCGGCAGCTGGCGGATAAGCGATGCGGTCGATTTCAATGCAACGATCGGGGTCGACAGCCTCGACGGCCCCGGCCCGGGCGGCACAAGCGATTTCCTGACCTATGATGCCTATGCCACGCTGTTTCCGGATGATCGTTGGCGGATCGATGCAGGCGTGCAGCGTTTCACCTTCGATAGCGAGCCGACGCTGCGCAACCGGCTGGTGGCGGATCAGGTCAAGGCTTCGGCCGATTTCATGCCGACAGAACGCAGCCGGATATCGGTGCGCGCCGCCTATGCCGATTTTTCCGACGGCAACCGTCAGCGCTGGTGGCAGGCGGAATTCGAACAGCGCATCGCGCTAGCTCCGCGCCTTCACATCGGCCTGCGATATACCGGAACAGACTTCCGGCTGGTCAATCAGGAAGGCTATTTCAGCCCGGATGAATACCATTCGCTGGAGGCTACCGTCCGGCTTGACGGGCAGGCAGGGCCGCGCACGTTCTACGGCATCCGGGCCAGCGCCGGCGGTGAGCGGGACGTGGGAGGCGCTGACCGTTTCATCGTCAGCGGATCGGCCTATCTGCGCCATCAATTATCGCCCAGTTTCGATGTGGAGCCTGCGTATGATTACAGCTCGTCGAGCGCCGCCTCATCAACCGGCTTCACGCGAGACATTGCGAGGATCAGCCTGATCATGCGGTTTTAGCGCTGGCCCAGGTAAAGCAGACCTGCGCCTTTCCACTTGATGCTATCGAGAAACCCGGCGGCTTTGCCAAAAAGATTTGATATTAGGGGTTTGTCGCCGAATAGGCCAACTGGTTCGCGGTACCCCTTCGAGGCATGGCTTAACTGCCTGGGCTCAGGCTGTATTGCCCGAGTTCAGGGGAGGGTAACCGTTCACTTGCGGCCAAGCGGCGCGCGCTAGTTCAATCACAAAAGCGGAACGGCGACAACCAGACGCCCATTCCGGCGGAGCTGAACGACCGGGCCTTGTCGGGAGCGCGCTCCCTGTGTGGCCGGTGGTTTGTTGGCGCAAACCTGCTAGGCAGGCCGGCATGACCAACATCCACAAGCTTTCAGGCATCGTCGAGGTTGGCGGGTTGCAATTTGAGTGGGAATTGCGGAGCGAGCCACAGTGGAACGAGTCCGAAGGCTGGAAAGGCATGACCGTCGCCTTGTTGCGCAAGCACACCCAGCGCGGGGCATTGCTGGAATTCCCCCCTCCGAAACGTTTGCTGAAAGGCATGCAACGAGGCCGCCTGCAGGTCGGCGACGCGGTTGTGATCAGAGGTATTCAGGCAGCATTAGACGCCGGCTGGGAGCCTGAGACCCGCGGAAAGCCGATGGTTTTCGTGGTCGATGCGGACGGCAACTAGCCGCAATCCGCCGCAAATCTATTTCAATTGCCCACCCATTCGGCTGCGATTTCGCCTCTGTGCCCTTCCGGCGCCAGCGCGGCGCGCAAGGCTTCCAGCAGCAGCGGCAGCGCTTGCGTGAACGCGTAGGGCGGGTTGACGATAAACAGGCCCGCGCCGTTGTAGATGCCGGGCTGATCGGTATCGTATAACCAATGCTCCACCGTCAGCAGTTTCGCGATGCCGAGCCTGCCGAGTTGCTGCTTCCACCGCACATGCGCAGCGCGGTCCTTCAGCGGATACCAGATCACCGTCACGCCGTGGGCCCATTTGCGCATGGCGGCGGCAAGGGTGGCGGTGATACGGGCGCGTTCGTCCGTCTGCTCGTAGGGAGGGTCGACCACCACCACACCGCGTGGGCTGCGGGTCGGCAGCATCGCCAGCCACAGCTCGTAGGCGTCGCGCTCGTGTACGGCCGCGGGTGTGCCGCGCATCGCGCCGCGCAGGGCATAGGCGTCCTCGGGATGCTTTTCGTTCAGGATCAGCAAGTCCTGCGGGCGCAAAAGCTGCGACAGGATCCGGGGGGAGCCGGGATAAAGGCGCGGCTCGGGCCCGGCATTCACGGCTTCTACGGCGTCGCGGTAATCGTTCAGCAGGGGGTTCGGGTCGGCAAATGCCCGCAGCACGCCCTGCACGGACTCGCCGGTACGCTGGGCCTGATCGCCGCCAAGATCATACAGCCCGCAGCCGGCATGGGTATCGATCAGGGTCATCGCGGAGGGTTTTTGCTGCAAGGCCCGCACGAGGGTGATCAGCAGGCTGTGCTTGACGACATCTGCGCTGTTACCAGCATGGTAGGAATGGCGATAATTCATTGTGGTTCAGAATCCTGACGATCTGCCTTTGCCGGGTGCAGAAACGGGGCGCGTTTCGATCGAAGTGACCAGATTTGGGCCCCATATAGAGACCGCCGGAAACCTTCAAAGCACTTCTGGGCGAGGCGCAATACCGCGTTGGTGAGCGTCACCATTCGTGATGACCTGCATGTCTTCAGGTGCAGGATACTGTTCATTGCAGCTCCTGCCCATGCCACATCGCGATTGGTGCACGGCCCGGCGTGCCGGGCTGCGACGCTGCGTCTTTAGACGGAACGTGCCCCAGGCGGCGTCGTTGGCTTCATGACACTCCAGCCGCGGCAGCACCTTTGCGCCTGCGGACGGTTCACCCAAGCAACGCGAAGGGCGACAATATGGCAGCCATCCACACCTGCAATCCGGCAACGGGCGAACAGCTCGAATCCTATCAAGTCGAGACCGAGGAAGAGGTCTTTGCAAAGATCGAGACCGCACACGCGGCTTTCCTGAACTGGCGGCAGAAGTCGCATGAAGAACGCGCGCCTTATCTGCGCAAAATTGCCGAAGTGCTGCGCGCAAATGCCGACAGATTTGCCGAACTGATGACCCGCGAAATGGGTAAGCTGCTGCGCGACGGAAAAATGGAAGTCGAAAGCTGCGCGCGCATCTTCGAATACACTGCCGAACATGGCCCGGAAGAATTGGCCGACGAGGACCGTCGGCACAGCGGCGGCAAGAAGCGGGGGATCGTAACCTATTCCCCGATTGGCGTGATCTATTCGGTCCAACCATGGAATTTCCCGGTCTATCAGCCGGTACGCGTTCTCGCTGCCAATCTGATGGTGGGCAATGCGGTCATCCTGAAACATGCTTCGATCTGCACCGGCAGCGGACTGCTGCTGCGCGATCTTTGCCTCGAAGCCGGCCTGCCGCAGGGGTTGTTCGAAGTCATCATCGTCGGTCACGACGTTTCCGACAAGGTCATCGGCCATGATCTCATTCGCGCAGTCACCATGACCGGCAGCGATGGCGCGGGAAGCCATATCGGTGAGCTCGCGGCGAAGAACCTCAAGAAGACCGTGCTCGAACTCGGTTCGAACGACGCATACCTCGTGCTGGAGGATGCCGATATCGAACTTGCGGTGAAAACCTGCGTTCAGGGCCGCATCTTCAACAATGGTGAAACCTGCGTATCGGCAAAGCGGTTTATCGTGACCGATGCAGTCTACGACGCCTTCGTTTCCGCTTTCGTCAAACAGATGAAGGCTATCACGATGGGCGATCCGATGATGGAAGACACCCAGCTTGGTCCGCTCTCCAGCCGTGAGCAGTTCGACATGATCGCCGATCAGGTCAAGCAAAGCCTCGACAAGGGCGCGAAGCTGCTATGCGGCGGCGATCCGGAAGACGGGTCCGGCTGCTATTACCCGGCAACCGTCCTTGCCGACTGCAAGCCGGGAATGCCCGCCTATGACGACGAGTTGTTCGGACCCGTCGCATCGATCATCCGCGCAAAGGATGACGAGGACGCGATGAAGATCGCCAATGACAGCCGCTATGGCCTCGGCGGCGGGATTTTCACGAAAGACGAAAAGAAGGCCGTCAGGCTGGCGCATGACCATTTCGATACGGGGATGGTGCGCATCAATTCCTTCGGCGCGGCCGATCCCAACATGCCCTTCGGCGGCGTCAAGAACTCGGGCTACGGGCGCGAGCACGGCGGGTTTGGGATGAAGGAATTCGTCAACGCCAAGGCGATCTTCCTGCCTTCGTAACATGCGAAAGATCGCATCCCGGGAAAGATACATCGGAGAAGAAACATGCAGATTCTCATAGCCGGATCGACCGGCAATACCGGCACGCGGCTGGTGCGCGAACTTCAGGCGCGCGGGCACGAACCGATTGCTCTTGTGCGCTCAAGCTCGGACACTTCAGGTTTGCCCGAGGGGGTCAAGCAACGAGAGGGCGACCTCACGAACCTTGCAGAGGATGTTACCGCTGGCTGCGAGGTGGTGGTGTTTGCTGCCGGTGCCGGTGGCGGCTCGTCCGAAGAGATGACCGACAAGGTCGATCGCGACGGCGCAAAGCGGCTTATCGACCTGTCGGTTGCCAACAATGTCCGCCGCTTCGTCATGCTCAGCAGCATCGGCGCGGGCGACCCGAACCCGCAGGGTGATCTGGCCCATTATCTCAAGGCCAAACATGCAGCCGACGAGCATCTCAAATCGAGCGACCTCGAATATGTGATCCTCCGGCCCGTGGCCCTGACGGATGAAGATGGGGGCGGCGATATCCGTTTGGGCGATGACGTCGATCCCGAAGGCGAGGCCGCACGGGGCGATGTGGCAAGACTGCTCGCCGATGCTGCCGAGATGTCGGAGCACGTCGGGAAGGCCGTGAGAATGGAGAGCGTCACACAGGGGTAGCCGACCCTCGTTTCTTGGGCTTGAGTCCAGATTCCCCGCTGGATTTTTCCTGCTTCGCGCCCCACACCCATCGCACAAGATTGGAGGGCGATCATGGATCTTGAACTGGAAGGCAAGGTCGCGCTGGTTACCGGCGCAAGCCGCGGGATCGGGCGTGCCATCGCCAAGGGTTTGGCGGCCGAGGGAGCAAAGCTTTGTATCGCTGCGCGCGGGCAGGAGGCACTCGATGAGGCCGCAGCCGAATTGGCGGCGGCCGGGGTCGAGGTTCTCGCGCTGACGTGCGATGTAGCCGATGATGCTGCCGTTCGCGATACGGTGGCCGCAGCGCTCGAACAATTCGGCCGGATCGACATTCTTGTCAGCAACGCCTCGGCCCTGGCCGTCGGCGGCGCGCGCGAGGACTGGGACAGGAGCCTATCAGTCGACCTTATGGGCGCGGTGAGGCTGGTGGAGGCCGTGCTTCCGGGGATGCGATCGCAAGGCAGCGGTTCGATCCTGCTCGTTTCCTCGGTCTCTGCAATCGAGGCGTCGCCGATGGAGGATTATGGCTATACCTCGGCCAAGGCGGCGCTGAACGCCTATGCCAAGAAACTCGCCATGAATGAAGCAGCAAGCGGGATCAGAGCGAATGCGCTGCTGCCCGGCTCGGTGGAGTTTCCCGGAGGCGGATGGGATGTGATGCGCATCGAAAATCCGCCAGTTTACGACATGGTGCGCAGGAGCATTCCCTTCGGCCGTTTGGGGCGGCCCGGCGAGATCGCAGATGCAGCCGTGTGGCTGGTATCCGTACGCGCGGCCTGGGTTACTGGCGCAGCTCTCAGCGTTGACGGCGGGCAGGGCAAAGGTATCCGCCGACCGAATGTTCCCGTGCGACGCGTGCCGTTAACGCACAATGGCGCTGGCGCGCTTCCAGTCACGCGGGGTTGCAAATGCGCGTAGGGGGGGTAGGACAGCTCTCAACAAAATTTCCGCAACCGGGGGCGGTTGGACATTGCGGCTAAGCGCATGTTCTTTTCGCTGGTGTCCGTTCGGGACGCATCCCATGCCTTTTCACGAAAGCGGACAAAGCCTTGGCAGCAATGCCGGCCGCGTGATCCTGCGTCGCCTTTTGCCACGGTTGCGTCCGGGATAGGAACGCGATGACCAGCAGGCCGGGCCAAGCACACTTGCCGAGCAATCCGCCGCCAATCGCACAAGATGACTGGCCGATCGATCCGCCGCTGGTCGAACTCGACATCGAAACCCACGATCGCGGTTTCTATGACGGGTTCAGCCGGGCGGTGACGATCCCGGCCAAGGTGATCGTGTCGCTGCTGATCATGTGGGCGATTTTCTTCCCCGTGAATGCGGGCAAGACGCTGGGCGCTGCCAATTCGACAATCATTGCGACCTTCGGCGGCTGGTACGTCTATCTCGTCGCCACCCTGATTGTCGCCTGTCTGGTGCTGGCACTGGCGCCGGGAACCGGCTCGCTCAGGATCGGCCCGCCCGGCGAAAAGCCGGAATTCAGCCGCTTCTCCTGGTTCTCCATGCTGTTCGGAGCCGGGATCGGCATCGGGATGCTGACCTATTCGACGGGCGAACCGCTCGCCCATTTCGTCAATAATCCCGACATCATCCGCGGCATGGCCGATCCGCAGAGCCGCGAGGCGGTGCGCCCGGCCTATATGTACACCTTCCTCCATTGGGGGCTGGGGGCGTGGTGCACCTATGCGCTGGTGGGGCTGGCGATCGGATATGTCGCGCATCGCCGCAACCTGCCGCTGACGATCCGTTCGGCGCTGGCGCCGCTGTTCGGCAAGGTGATGGAAGGGCCGCTGGGCCATGTCGTCGACATCGTCGCGGTGGTGGCGACCATCCTTGGCGTGGCAGTGACGATGGGGCTGGGGGTCGAGCAATTCGTGGCGGGCCTCGCGCGGCTGGGGCCGGGCGATGGGCTTCTGGAGGCCGACGGATCGGCATCTTCGCTGGCGATTATCCTTTCGCTCGTGATGCTGGTGGGCGCCTCGACGATCAGCGCGCTGTCAGGTGTGGGGCGGGGGATCAAGTGGCTCTCGAACATCAACATGGGCCTGTCGATTGCACTGCTGGGGCTGTTCGCGGTGCTTGGCGCGGGGCTTTACGGGCTGGAATTGCTGGGTGTGGGCCTGTGGGACTATCTCACCACCCTGCCGCAGCAATCGCTGAAGCTGTGGGGCCGCGATGGCAGCACGCTCGGGGCGGCGCTCAATCAATGGCAGCTCGATTGGACGGTGTTCTACTGGGCGTGGTGGATCGCCTTTGCGCCGTTTGTGGGCATGTTCATCGCGCGGATTTCGCGCGGGCGCACGATCCGCGAATATATGTTCGGGGTAACAGTGGTGCCTTCGCTGATGTGCTTTGTATGGATGGCGCTGGTGGGCGGTACAGCGATCGAGCTCGAATTGTCGGGGTTGGCCGGTGGCCGGATCGTCGGCGCGCCGATGTCGGACCAGCTGTTTGCCACACTGGCTGTGCTGCTCGATCCGGGGCTGGCGCTGCTGGTCGCCGGGCTCGTGGTGGTGTTGCTGATGACTTATCTGGTGACGTCGGCCGACAGCGCGATCCTGATCGTCAACACCATCAATGGTGCGGGCGATGACGAGGGCAGCCGCCGCTACCACATCCTATTCTGGGGCGCGGCGATCGCTTTCGTGGTTGGATCGATGCTGATCCTTGGCGGGATCGAGGCGATTCGTATCACGATGATCATCGGCGCCTTGCCGTTTTCCTTCGTCGTCGCGTTGATGTGCGTCGCGATCATCAAGGCGGTGGTGTTCGATCTGATCCGCAAGCGGCACGGCGTTCCGACCACGGCACAGGCATGCGAGGAATGGGCCGAGAAAGTAAGCGCCGCCGGATGACTTGCCGACTTCTTGGATGAAGCATAGACAAAAACCGTAAACCCCGAAAAAGTGAAGACTATCTCGTAGTAAAACTTTGTAGGATTCGAAAAACATCAAAATCTAAGAAATTTTTTCATAATCAGCTTATACATACTTCTAATAATACTTGACTATTCTTGTGTGTTGTTATTTTGCAACAACATCAATTAGCAATTGCGTGATTTTCCCGACTCCGGTGGAAACCGCACGATCCCCTTGGTAACACAAAGCTGTTCGCCACAGTGCGCTTCTGCGCGCGTGCTAATTCTTGGGCCACACCTTTGCGTTCCTCGCATCCGGCCCGTTCCAAAGTCCAAAGGGGCCTTACATGATGAAGATTCTCGGCGGCGCGTCGATTGGCGCGCTTGCGATTGCGATTGCGTCTCCCGTTGCCGCGCAAGACGCGGCTCCGGCTTCTGCCTCCACCCAGCGACCGCGCCAGCAGGGCGGGATCAAGACGATCGTGGTCACCGCGCAAAAGCGTTCCGAAGACCTGCAGGATGTGCCGATTTCGCTCACCGCGATCGGTGAGCAGGAGCTTGACCAGCTAGCGATCGATACATTCGAGGATTATCTCGACCAGCTGCCTACCGTCACCGCAGGCGGGACCGGTCCGGGGCAGAATACGATCTACATCCGCGGTCTGGCCTCGACCACGCCCAACCTCACCACGGCGGGCGTCGCGGGTCTTGCGCCCAACGTCGCCTTTTACCTCGACGAGCAGCCGCTCGTTCAGCCGGGGCGCAACCTCGATGTCTATGCCGCCGACATGCAGCGGATCGAAGTCCTTTCGGGGCCGCAGGGCACGCTGTTCGGCGCCAGTTCGCAAGCAGGCGTGGTACGGCTGATCACCAACAAACCCGATCTGTCCGGCTTCGATGCGAGCTTCGATTCAAGCGTGTCCTTCACCAAGGGCGGAGAGGAGAGTTACTCGGTCAAAGCCATGCTCAACGTGCCCGTGACCGATACTTTCGCCTTGCGCGGCGTGGTCTATCTGGATGATCAGGGCGGCTTTATCGACAATGTGGCAGGCACGCGCGACCTGTCCGAAAGCGCGCGGTTCCGGCCTGAAGGTACGGTGCGCAGCAACGGCGTTCCGGTCAACGCCAACCGCGCCGGGTTCCAGTCGACCGCAGACCTGTCGGGCGTAACCTTCCTCGAAGCCGACAACGGCGGCCTGGTGCGCGACAATTTCAACGACACCCAGTATTCGGGTTTCCGCGCCACCGCGCTGTGGGAAGTCACGCCCGACTGGACGGTGACCGTCGCCCACACCCGCCAGAGCCTCGAGACTGACGGCGTGTTCTTCGCCGACCCCGAGCTGGGCGGGCTCGACGATCTGGAAATCCAGCGCTTCGAGGATGACCGGCTGGAGGATGATTTCTCCAACACCAGCTGGACGGTCGAAGGGCGCATCGCGATGCTTGATGTGGTCTATACCGGCGCCTATACCGATCGCCGTACCGACCAGCGCATCGACTACACCGATTACCTGTTCGTGGGCCAGTATCTGCCCTATTACATCTGCGATGGATCGGTCAGCTATCCGGGCGCGGCAGCGCCGAGCGGAACCTGCCAGGAACCCAATCTCTACGTGACATCGGAAAGCCAGACGAAGGCCTTCACGCAGGAATTGCGCTTCTCCACCCCCGAAACCTGGCCGGTGCGCGTTACTGCGGGCGGGTTCTATTCCGATCTCGAGCTGAAGGAACGCAACGACTTCAACTATCCCGGCAATGTCGATGCCGCACCGTTCGGCGGCTTTGCGCCCAACTTCACGTTCCCCGGCATTTTCAGCACCGATGACGGAGCGTTCCCGCGCGACGCGATCTTCAGGAACGACATTCGCCGCACCGATGAACAATTCGGCCTGTTCGGCGAGGCTGCAATCGACATCGTGCCAGACCTGCTCACCGTGACGCTCGGCGCGCGCTATTACGATGTCGAGGTCGATCTCGAAGGCGGCGCCAACGCCAGCTTCTGCAATACCGGCGGCACTGATGTGGACGCCTTCGGCACCAACATCTCCGACCTGTATGACGGGGACGGCAACTTCTTCTTCAACCTGTCCTGTGACGCGTCCTTGCGGCAGAACTTCACGCTGGATGATAGCCTCGCCGATATCGAGGCGGCGGGGCTTTCCCCGGCACAGGCGCAGCGGGCGTTCAATTCGGTGCGCGCGCCCGATGTGGCAGCGACCAGCGGAACCATTCTCAAGGGTACCGTCACACTGACACCGACACCCGACACGCTGTTCTACGCGACCTATTCGGAAGGCTTCCGTCCGGGGCTGCTCAACCGTCCGGGCGGGGCGCCGGGACCGAACAACTTCACGGTTCCGTTCGCGCTGGAGACCGACGAGGTGCAGAATTACGAATTGGGCTGGAAGCTTGAATTGGTGGACGGCCAGCTGCGCTTCAACGGCAGCGCCTTCTATGTCGACATTTCGAACCTGCAGACGACGATCTTCGATCCTTCCATCACCAATCTGTTCTTCTCGGCCAATGCCGCCGATGCTGAGATTTACGGGGTCGAGGCGGATTTCACCTTCGCGCCCTATGCGGTGCCCGGGCTGACGGTGGCGGGGGCGTTCTCGATCCTCGATACCGAGATCACCGATGTGCTGATCCCGACCAATGATGTGGTCGAAGGATCGGAACTCGCCTTTGCCCCGTCTTTTCAGGGCAATTTCCGTGTGCGCTACGAATTCGATCTGACCTCGACGCTGGGTGCCTACGTCATGCCGCAGGTCACCCATTCGGCCAGCAAGTTCACCGACATCATCGAGATCAATCGCCTGCAGCTCGACAGCTACACCGTGGTCGATCTCGCTGCGGGGATCGAAAAGGACCAGTGGAGCTTCGAAATCTTCGGCGATAACCTGTTCGACGAACGCGCTCAGATCTCGGGCAATTTCGTCAATGATCGTGCGCGGATTGTCACCAATCGGCCGCTTACGGTCGGGTTCCGGGTGGGTTACGACTACTGAACCGGCTTGAACTGAAGAATGGTGGCGGGGGTGGACAGGGGTTCACTCCCGCCGCGCTGTGTGTAGACCCGCCAGAATGACCACTCGCGACAAGCAGCTCACATCCGCTCAGGAAGCGATGCAGGCAGGCCGTTTTGCCGAAGGGTTGGCGTTGACGGGTGCGCTGCTCGAAAGCGCGCCGGAGGATGGTGAGGCGCTGTATCTTGCCGCGGTGGCAGCGCGCTACCTCGCCGATTTCCCGGCGGCAGAGGCCTATCTCGGGCGGCTGCATGCCGCCATGCCCGAATATGGAAGGGCGTGGCAGGAGGCGGGGCATCTGGCGCTGGCGCAGGGCCACGAGGCGGCGGCGCTCGCGGCATTCCAGCGAGCGACCCGTTTCAATCCGGCGCTGGTGGCGAGCTGGCGCGAGCAAGCGCGGCTGCTTGCTGCGGCCGGGCGCGAAGGCGAAGCCAATCACGCAGCATTCCAGCAGCAGCGGCTATCCCAGCTTCCGCGCGAACTGGTGGCCGTTACCAACCACCTTGCCGAAGGCCGGTTGCTGCGGGCTGAGGAAATCTGCCGTCATTATCTGCGCACAAGTACGGTGCGCGATGCCAATCATGTCGAAGGGATGCGGCTGCTGGCGCGGATCGGGATCGAATTCGGCGTGCTGGAAGAAGCCGAGTTCCTGCTCGAAAGCGCGCTCGCCTTCCAGCCCGGCGATGTGCAGCTCAGGCTCGATTATATCGACGTGCTGCGCCGACGGCAGAGCTTCGCGAAAGCCCGCGCCGAGGCGGATAAGCTGTACGAACGCGATCCGGCAAGCCCGGTGTTTCAATCGCGCTTCGCGATCGAGAGCATGGCCGTGGGCGATTACGATCGCGGGCTTGAACTGTTCGACAAGGTTCTGGAAAAGCTCCCGAACGATCCTTCGAACTTGACCAGCAAGGGCCATGCCCTGAAGACCACTGGCGCGCGCGAAGAGGCGATCGAAAGCTATCGCGCGGCGATTGCTGCAAAGCCGGATCACGGCGATGCGTGGTATGCGCTGGCGAACCTCAAGACCTATCGCTTTGCCGACGACGAGGTGGAACGGATGCAGGCGCAGGCCGCGCGCGGCGATCTGGCATTCATGGACCGTGTCCACATCGCTTTCGCACTGGGCAAGGCGCACGAGGATCGCGGGGATTTTGCGGCCAGCTTCGCCGCCTATTCCGAAGGTAACAGTCTCAAACGCGCCCAGACCCGTTACAGCGCCGATGCGATGAGCGAGGAACTGGCCCGCCAGCGCGAGGCGTGCACGCGAGACCTTTTTGAACAGCACGCGGGATCCGGCCATGACGCCCCCGACCCGATCTTCATACTCGGACTGCCGCGTGCAGGATCGACCCTGCTCGAACAGATCTTGGCGAGCCACAGTCAGGTCGACGGCACGCTTGAACTTCCCAACATTCTTGCGTTGGCCCACCGCTTGCGCGGTCGCAGGATCGGCGAGAACCGCTATCCGCAGGTGCTGCACGATCTGACCGCCGATCAGCTGGGAAAATTCGGTCGGGACTTTATCGAGAACACCCGCATCCACCGCGCGGGCGCACCGTTTTTCATCGACAAGATGCCGAACAATTTCCGGCATATCGGGCTCATTCAACTGATCCTGCCCAATGCCAGGATCATCGATGCGCGTCGCGATCCGATGGATTGCTGCTTTTCCGGCTTCAAGCAGCTGTTCGCGGAAGGCCAGGAATTCACCTACGGCCTCACCGAGGTCGGGCGCTACTATGCCGATTACGTCACCTTGATGAACCATTGGGACACGGTGCTGCCGGGCAAGGTTCTGCGC
Organism: Erythrobacter sp.; assembly: GCF_024305245.1. Classification (GTDB taxonomy): domain Bacteria; phylum Pseudomonadota; class Alphaproteobacteria; order Sphingomonadales; family Sphingomonadaceae; genus Erythrobacter. Next base: position 78,150 of record NZ_JAMWYX010000005.1, on the reverse strand, counting down.
GTGCAACACGAAGACGTGCTCGACGATCTCGAAGGTCAGACCCGCCGGATGCTCGACTTTCTTGGGCTGCCGTTCGAGCCGGCCTGCCTCGATTTTCACAAGACGGCGCGCGCCGTGCGCACCGCGTCGAGCGAGCAGGTGCGTCAGCCGATCAACCGCAAGGGGCAGGGCGCGTGGAAACCGTTTGCGCCGTGGATGGATGAATTGAAGGCAGCGCTAGGCGACCTTGCACCACAGAACCGCTAGGCGATTGCGACAGGCCAAGCGCATCCGCCGCCGACCGCGCGCATGTTCGCTCACCGAGGTTCGAAATTGTGCGCCGTTGCCGCAGCGCGAAGCAAGCTAGGCCCCGTGCATCAGCACATGGCGCGGCAGGATCAGCCAATAGCCATCGCGCGTGCACTTCACCGTTCCGAGTCGCCTGCCGTCCTCGAACAGTTCGATCTCCCGGCCGGGTAGCCGCCGTTGCACGTAGTCGAGGGCAATCTGGGGATCGGCACCGTCGAATTCGATGACCTGCGGGGCGCCGGTCGGGTCTTCGCCGGTGACAAGGCTGTAGGAGTGCTGTCGAACGTCGGTCGCGCTGGTCATGGCGAATCACCTCTGATCGATGAGACCATGACGGCGCCGGGAAGTCCCTAATCCATGTGACCACGGTCGCGCTGACCGAGGACCAAGGCGGCAGAAGTTACATAGCGAAAATGGCACAGGGCAGTGTCGGTCCGATCAGGCTTTTCGCCTCCGATCCGATCACACCTTTGACCCAATCGCGAGGGCTACCTGCCTTGCTGCGTAGCGCGGTTACCATGACCAGTCGCTGCGCGCCGGTTCCGCGCGCAAATGCGAGACAATCGGGCTCCGACGAGATTCTCTGGTAACCGCCTTCGAAGGCAGCGGGATGCCGCGCGCGCAGATGCAGCAGGTCGCGCAGCAGCCCGAGCTTCTCGTCGCCAGCTTCCTTCATGATCCGCTGGCGCACAGCAAAGTCCACGGCCCGGCGATTGTCGGGATCAACGAGGCTGCCATCAGCGAGTTCGGTGCCCTGATAGGTGTCGGGAATGCCGGGACAGGTGAGGCGCAGGAACAGCTGGGCCAGACGTTTGACCCGCTCGGCCGGGCGGATGCTTTCGAGGAAGTCGCCGATCTCCGCCCGCAGCGCCGACGCTTCCTCGCTCGAGACGAGTCCCTCGACCGCGTCCGTCACAATCTTTTCGTATGCTTCATCGGGCGCGGTCCATGATGAACGCAGCTTTGCTTCGCGCAGGATCTTCACTGCATATCCGCGCAGGCGCTCGGCATAATGGGGGAGCTCTGCTGCCTCGTCCGGCCACGCGCCGACTACGGCCTGAAGCAGCATCGCAAGATCGCCCGGATCGATCCTGTCGGCTTGCGGCCAAGCCTGTCGCCAACCTGTGCTCAGGCCGGTCCACTCCTCCGCCACTTCGCTGATTGCGAACAAGCGGGCACGCACATCCTCGCCGCGCTTGTGATCGTGAGTGGCGGTCGTCAGCATCGACCGTGGCCAGTGCGCGGCGCGCGCTTCCTGCCATTCGTGGAACGCATCCGGCGGGGCGGAGAACCGCGCTGGTGCAAAGCCGACATCGTTGCGCGAAATCAGCCTGCCGTTGCGATAGAAGGCGGTGTCCTCGACCGCCTTGGCCGCGATTGGTGCAGATAGCTGCTGGAACCGCTGGACGAATTCCGCTGCGTGTTCGGCGGCAGGCCCGTCACCCGCTAGCCAGCCGAGGATCGCGTGGCCCAGCGCCGCCTCTCCCGGCGGGGCGAGGGCAGGCAGATCGCGTGCGGCTTCGGCGCGGGTGCGCGCATCTTCGGGCGGTGCGCTGCTCCCGGTGCCGTAGGTGCGATAAGCGGGGAAGGCGATCAGCAACGCCTCGACCGCACGCCCCCATGCTGCCCGGCTGTGGCGGGCAGTCGCGGGCGTGCGCTGCGCGAGTGCTGCCACTGCATCGACACAGGCATCGAACTGCGAACCGAACTCCCATTGCAGCAGCTGGCGGCGGGCGAGCCGTTCTTCATGCTCGAAATCGGCCGGCCGGCCGGAGAGCCGCGACCAATCCTGACCCAGTATGTCGCCCGCATCCGGGGCGTGGAGCAGCAGCGACACCTCCTCCATGAAATCGTAACCGGTGGTGCCGTCCACCGGCCAATCGGCGGGAAGGGTCTCATCAGCCGCAAGAATCTTCTCGACCACGAGCCATGCCGGGCCGTCATCGCGCCCCGCTGCCTCCAGCCGCTTGCGTAGCGTCTTCAGATAGGCTGCGGGATCGGTCAGCCCGTCGATATGGTCGATCCGGAGCCCGTCGATCACGCCTTCGCGGTAGAGCCGCAAGGGGAGCGAATGGACCGCATCGAACACGGCTTCGTCCTCGATCCTCAGCCCGACCAGTTCGCTGATGCTGAAGAACCGCCGCCAGTTGAGCTCGTCATGGCCCCGCCGCCACCATGCGAGGCGATAGTGCTGCTGCGCCAGTATGGCCGCACAATCGCCCTCGCCGCCGGTGCCGGGCGCGAGCGGGTAGTCCTGCTCACCATAAAGCCGCAGCACCGGGCCGCCGTCGGTATCGTAAACGGCGATATCCCCTGCGGCGAGCGCTTCCTCCAGCGGCGCGCCGAGCACCGGCAGCAGGATGCGCCGGTCGTGCCGGCTCCAGTCGATATCGAAGAAGCGCGCGTAATCGCTTGCCTTGCCGTGCCGCAGCACATCGGCCCACCACGGGTTTTCGGGACTCGCCGCCATGTGATTGGGTACGATATCGAGGATCAGGCCCATACCACACGCCGCCAGATCGCCCGCCAGCGCCCGCAGAGCCTCCTCTCCGCCAAGGCAGGCGCTGATCCGCGCAGGATCGGTGACGTCATAGCCATGGGTCGATCCGGAACGCGCCTCGGCGAGTGGCGAACAATAGATGTGGCTCACCCCGAGATCCGCGAGATAGGGCACGATCCGCCGCGCATCGTCCAGCGTGAAGCCGGGATGGAATTGGAGCCGGTAGGTCGCGCGCGGGATCATGCGTCTCTGCTTTCCTTGAGCGCCGCCACCCGCGCGGCGACATCGGGCCAGGCCAGCATCGCCTTTACCGAATCCGGCATGCGGCGGCGCCAGTTGGGGTGCTCGTCGATGGTGCCGGGCAGGTTGGGCTGTTCGGCAAGTCCCGCAAGATCTTCGAGCGGCACCAATGCCAGGTCGCAGGCGCTGGCGGCGACATGGGCAATGGCGGCGGAAACGAAGGGGGCAGCATCGACGGGCGGCGGTCCTTCGGCAAGGCCCGTATCGCACAGCACGCGCCAGAGCACGGCCTTGTCCGTCTCGCGCTGGTGGCGGCTCCCGGTCGCATTCGTGATCCGGCCGAGCGCCTGCGCCCAGTCGAGATCTCGTCCCTGCCACCATCCGGCGAGAGTCGGCACGTCGTGGGTGCTGGTCATCGCCGCTGCCTCGCGTGTCCAGCTGGCGGGATCGGTGAAGGCGCCGTTCTCGCCGCGTTCGAACCACAGCACGCGCATTCCGTGGACGTGCCTCGCCTTCATCGTTTCGCGGAAGCCGGGGGGCACCGTGCCCAGATCCTCGCCGATCACGATGCATCGGTGCCGCCAGCTTTCGAGCGCGAGTACGTTCATGAGGTCGCGCTGGGGCATGGTCAGATAACAGCCGTGCGAGGAGGGATACCCATGCGGGACCACCCAAATCCGCCCGAGGCCGAGCATATGGTCGATCCGCACCCCGCCCGCGTTGTCCATCGCCGCCGCCAACGTTTCGCGGAAGGCGCGAAAACCATCGGCATGGAGAGTGAGCGGGTTGAAGGTGGTGAGGCCCCAGTCCTGCCCGTCCGGACCGAGCAGGTCTGGCGGTGCGCCGACCGACAGCCCCTCCAGAAAAGCCTCGGGCCGCGTCCAGCAATCGGCGCCGCCCGGATCGACGCCCACGGCAAGGTCGGTGATGATGCCGCAGGCCATCCCTGCGCCCTGCGCGGCGCGCTGCGCGGTCAGCAGGCTGTGGTTCGCGAGGGATTGCAACCAGCCGTAGAAGGCGATCTCTGCCGGATGTTCTGCGGCAAAGGCCTTTGCCGCCGCGCTGTCGGGACGCCGATACTCGGCCGGCCATTCGCGCCAACCGTGCATCCCTTCACTGGCGAAGTGAGCGTGCAAGGCGTCATGCAGGGCATGCACCGCGAGTTCATCATCGGACACGTGATCGGGCGCGGCGATGCGGCGACGTTCGTCCGGGGAGGCCCTGTCGAAGAGGTGGCGCAACCGGGCCAGCCGGTCGGGAATGGCCACCTCCCAATCGATGAGGTCGTCTTCGCGCGCCAAGGCTTCGGCTTCGCTTTCGCCTCCGGCGAGCGCAGGATCAGCGAGCAGGACGTTGAGGAAGCGGCGGCTGGAGGGGGCATAGGGGCTGAAGCGCCGCGCGTCTGCGGGGAACAGAGCATGGATCGGACTGATCGCGAGAAGATCCGCGCCGCTCCGGCCCAGCGCTTCGGCTGCGTGCGCCAGTGTGCCGAGATCCCCAAATGCGCTCTCCTGCGTCCGATGTTCGCGAAGCGAGGGAAGCTGCACGGCGATGCCCCAGGCTCTGCCAGAGGGCACGATATCGCGGAGCGCCAGGCAGCGTTCGGGAGCGACGGCGATGATCGTTTCGCCGCTGCCATGGAGCAGGCGGTGGTAGCCCGGCTCTGCAATGCCAGCGATTGTGCGGGCGGCCGGGTCGACTTCGCGCCGCTCTCCGTTTTCGAGAACCAGTGCGGCGGGCCGTTCTATCCCGACAGGCAACGCGATGGTTTCGCCGATGGTGGCGGTGATGAAGCGCCGCGCGCCTTCCGCGCGCATATCGGCAAGCCGCCGATGGCTGGCGGAGATCTCATCCGGATTGGATGCGGGCAGGCCGAGTGCAGCCAGCACCACTTCCAGCGTCTCGGCGCTCACCGCCTGCGCCGTTCCCGCAGCGTCCTCCCACCGCGGCAGTAGCCCGGCTTCGCGGGCAAGGCGATCCAGCGCGCTCATGCGCCCTCGCGAGTGACGATGCAGAACGGGCCGGAGGCCGGATCACCAACCTGCCGCACAAGCTCGCCCTGCGGGCGCGCGCCAGAACAACCCGCCGGATCGAACCCGGCCCAGAGCCGCCAGACGGCCCTGTCACCGAGCCGCCATGCAGCGCGAACCATCCGCTCCCCGTCCGCCTCCGCGCCGAGGCTCTCGCACCTAGCAAGGTGCGGAGCGAGATGTTCGGCGCGCACCGCCAGCAAGTCGCGATGCAGCGCGCGCCAGTCTTCGGCATCCGGGCCGGCTTCGGGCCGCGAGGCGGCAAAGGTCGCGGGCGCGTTGGGATCGGGGATGGCTTTGCGCGCTTCGGGATCGGCGAAGGCGGGGAACCCGGCGAATTCCCGCCGCCGCCCCTCGCGCACCGCATCGGCGAGTTCATCGTGGAAATCGGTGAAAAACAGGAAGGGTGCGCGCGACCCGACCTCCTCGCCTATGAACAGCAGCGGGATGCCCGGCGACAGCAGCAACAGCGCGGTCGCCGCCCGCGCTGCCGCCTCGCCCACCAGCGGCAGCAGCCGCTCGCCGAGAGCACGGTTGCCGACCTGATCGTGGTTCTGGACGAAATTGACAAAGGTGGTCGGCGGCAGATGGCCGCTGGGCGCGCCGCGGGTTCGACCGGGTTCGATTTCCTCGCCCTGATACGAAAAGCCCTCGGCAAGGCAGGTTGCGAGACGCGCGGCCGGACTATCGGCGAATGCTGCGTAATAGCTGGCGGTTTCGCCCGTCAGCAGCACATGGAGCGCGTTGTGGAAGTCGTCGTTCCACTGGGCATCGAATGGCCCTTCAAGCCGATCGGGATCGTTGGCTTCGTTCTCCAATATGAGATGGACATGGCGGCTGTCGGTAGCGGCGCGCAGTTCGCGCGCCATGCGATCAAGAAAGGCATTGTCGCCGATCGCGTGCACAGCATCGAACCGCAGCCCGTCGAAGCGATATTCCTCCAGCCACATCAGCGCGTTGTCGATGAAGAACCGCGCCACCGGCTCCCTGTCGACGCTCACCGCCTGACCCCAAGGGGTGTGTGCATCGTGAAAGAAGTCGGCGGCATAGGCACCGAGGTAATTCCCGTCCGGCCCAAAATGGTTGTAGACCACATCGAGGATCATCGAGAGGCCGAGGTCATGCGCGCGGTCGACCAACGCCTTCAACTCTCCGGGCGATCCGTACGCTTCTGCCGGAGCGTAGGGCAGCACTCCGTCGTAGCCCCAGTTGCGATTGCCCGCGAAGGCGGCAACCGGCATCAACTCCACGGCGGTGATACCCAGTGCAGCCAGTTCAGGGAGCTTTTCGGCGACACCGGAAAAGCCGCCGAGAACGCCCGCGTGGCATTCCCAGATGACCGTCTCCTCCCATGGTCGCCCGCGCCAGTCCGGATTGCGCCAAACGTGATCGGCTGGATCGCAAACCACGCTCCAGCCGTGGACGCCGCCGTCCTGTTGTCTGGACGCTGGATCGGGCACCTCGCGCCCATCCGGCAGGCGGAAGCGATAGAGTGTGCCGTCCTGCGCGCTTGCCTGCGCGGCGAACCAGCCACCCCCGCGTTGCTCCATCGCCACTTCGTCCCCGCCAGCGAGGACCAGCGTCATCGCGCTTGCGGATGGTGCCCACAAGGAGAACTCGGCCTTGCCGCCGCCAAGAAGTCGCGGCCCCCAGCGCATCATTCCCGCTCCTGCCGCCACGCCAGCAGCGCCGCCGCGCGGGGTGCAAGAACATAGCTGTCGAGGATGCCGTCCTGCTCCTCCGCCTCGGGATGGGCGCTGTCGATCAGCAGGCGGCGGGGGACGTCCGGAGGGGGTAAATTGAAGGTCAGCGCCTCGTCGCTGGCATTGAGCAGCAGGCTCACCGTTGTGATCGTACCGTCTTCGCATCGCTCCGCCCGGCGCATCAGCAGCGCGCGGCCTTCGCCATTGTCCCAGTCCTCGGGCGCAAGCCGCATCCCGCGTTCGTCCCACCAGTCGATGTCGGGCAGATCCTGGGCGGCTTCCTCGTTGCCGTGCAGGAAGGTGGCGCTGCGCAGTACCGGATGCTGCCGGCGCAGTTCGGCGAGACGCGCAACGAAGCGGATCATTGCCTCCCCTTCTTCCGAGCGCGCCCGTTGCCAGTCGAACCAGTTGATCTCGTTGTCCTGACAATAGGCGTTGTTGTTGCCGCCCTGCGAGCGCCCGAACTCGTCGCCGCCCAGAAGCATCGGCGTGCCGAGCGAGCCGAACAAGGTGACCAGCATCGAGCGGCGCACCAGCGCGCGGGTGGCGTTGGTTTCCTCGTCCTCGCTCGGCCCTTCCTCGCCCCAGTTGCGCGAATAATTGTGGTCGTGCCCGTCGCGGTTGCCTTCCTTGTTCGCCTCGTTATGGCGGTGCTCGTATGCGGTCAGGTCGGCGAGGGTGTAGCCATCGTGGCTGGTCAGAAAATTGACCGAGGCCCATGGGCGGCGCGCGCGGCGGTCGAACAGGTCGCCCGATCCGGCGATGCGCGCGGCGAGTTCGGGCCGCTGCGCGCTGTCGCCGCGCCAGTAGCGGCGCACCGAATCGCGGAACCGGTCGTTCCATTCGGCAAAGCCGGGCGGGTAGTTGCCGAGTTGATAGCCGCCCGGTCCAATGTCCCACGGCTCGGCAATCAGCTTGAGCTTCTGCAACACCGGGTCCTGCCGGATCGCGGCGAACAGCGGGGCATTGGGGCGGAACCCTTCGTCGGTGCGGCCCAGCACCGTGCCGAGATCGAAGCGGAAGCCGTCGATGCCGTAGCTGGTCGCCCAGTAGCGCAGCGAATCCATCACCATCTGCACCACCCGCGTGCGCGAGAAGTTGAGCGTATTGCCCGTCCCGGTATCGTTGACCAGATGCCGCCGGTCGCTGTCCTGCAGCCGGTAATAGGCAGCGTTATCGAGTCCGCGCCAGCTCAGCGTCGGCCCGAGTTCCGATCCTTCGCAGGTGTGATTGTAAACGACATCGAGGATCACCTCGATCCCCGCCGCGTGCAACCGGCGCACCGCAATGCGCAGTTCGTCGTGATCGCCCGGCGAGGCGAAATAGCTCCGCTGCGGAGCAAAGAACGACAGGGTGTTATAGCCCCAGTAGTTGGACAGGCCCTTCTCCTGCAGGAACCGGTCATTGGTAAAATCCTGCACGGGCAGCAGTTCGAGCGCGGTAACGCCCAGCCGCTGGAGGTGCTCGATCACGCTGGGGTGGGCGAGCGCGGCGTAGGTTCCGCGTTCGGCCGGCGGCACGTCCTCGAGCAGCTTGGTCAGCCCCCGGACGTGGGTTTCGTAGATCAGCGTTTCGGACCACGGGGTCGAGGGGCGCCGGTCCTGCGACCAGTCGAAGGTCTCGTGCGTGACGACGCTTTTGGGGATGGCGCGGGCACTGTCGCGCCGATCGTGGCTAAGGTCTGCGCGGGGCGAACGGATGTTGTAGCCGTGCAGCGCGTCGGTCCAGCGCAGCGGGCCTTCCAGCTTGCGGGCATAGGGATCGATCAGCAGCTTGCTGGGATTGAAGCGGTGGCCGTTGTGCGGCTCGTACGGGCCGTGCGCGCGAAACCCGTAGAGCTGGCCGGGTCTCGCACCCGGCAGATATCCGTGCCAGATCTCGTCGGTCCATTCGGGCAGGTCGTAACTGGCCAGCTGGCGCTTGCCCGTCGGATCGAACAGGCACAGTTCTATCCGCTCCGCATGTGCGGAAAAGACGGCGAAGTTCACGCCCAGCCCGTCGAAGCTGGAGCCGAGAGGGTAGGGAGCACCGGGCTCCAACCGGCCGCCGATCAAGCGCCGTCCCCGGGCTTGAGCACGATCACGCCGAGCGGGGGCAGAGCCAGCGAGAGCGAGGCGGGGCGACCATGCATCGGTTCGTCGGAGGTCTGCACGCTCCCGCCGTTGCCTGTCCCGGAACCGCCGTAGATTTCGGCGTCGCTGTTGAGGATCTCCTGCCAGGTCCCGCGACGCGGCACTCCTACGCGATAATCGTGTTGCGGTTCGGGGGTCAGGTTCGCGGCAATTACCAGCGGCGGGTCTCCCTGCCGGCCCTCGCGTTGCCAGACCAGCACGCTGTTGGTGCTGTCGTTGCCGATAATCCAATCGAAATGCGCCGGATCGGCGTCTCGGGCATGGAGCGCGCCTTCATCGACATGAAGCCGGTTGAGATCGCGCACCAGCCGCTGGATCCCGGCGTGCCTGGCGTCCTCCAGCAATTCCCACGGCAGTTGCGCATCGTGGTTCCATTCGGTCGGCTGGCCCAGTTCGCAGCCCATGAACAGCAGCTTCTTGCCGGGATGGGTCCACATGAAGGCGTAATAGGCGCGCAGGTTCGCAAAGCGGCGCCATTCGTCCCCCGGCATCTTGCCGAGCAGCGAGCCCTTGCCGTGCACCACTTCGTCGTGGCTGATCGGCAGGACGAACTTCTCCGAAAAGGAATAGACGAGGCTGAAGGTGATCTCGTTGTGGTGCCATGCGCGGTGGACGGGATCGCGCGCGATGTATTCGAGGCTGTCGTGCATCCAGCCCATGTTCCACTTGTAATCGAAGCCTAGGCCGCCTTCGGCAACCGGTGCGGTCACGCCGGGGAATGCGGTCGATTCCTCGGCCAGCGTGATCGCTCCCATCCCGTCCGCAGCGATCCGCTGGTTCAATTCGCGCAGGAAGGCGATGCTTTCGAGGTTTTCGCGCCCGCCGTGCACGTTCGGCACCCACTCGCCTTCCTTGCGGCTGTAATCGCGGTAGAGCATTGAGGCGACCGCATCGACGCGCAACCCGTCGACATGGAACTCGCGCGCCCACCATAGCGCGCTCGACAGCAGAAACCCGGCAACCTCGCGGCGGCCGAGATTGTAGATCAGCGTGTTCCAGTCCTGATGGAACCCCTCGCGCGGGTCGGCGTGTTCGTACAGATGCGTGCCGTCGAAGGTGGCGAGGCCGTGAGCATCGGTGGGGAAATGGGCCGGAACCCAGTCGAGGATGACGCCGATTCCCGCCCGGTGCGCTGCATCGACGAAATGCGCAAAGCCCTCGGGCGTGCCGAAACGGGCGGAAGGCGCGAATTGCGATAGCGGCTGATAGCCCCAGCTTCCGGCAAAGGGATGCTCCATGATCGGCAGGAACTCGACATGGGTGAAGCCGAGATCGGCGACATAGGGGATCAGGCGTTCCGCCAGCGCGCGCCAGCCGAAGGTCGAATGGATGTCTTCGCCCGGTTTCATCCAGCTTCCGGGATGAACCTCGTAGATCGTCATCGGCCGATCGGGAGCCTGCGCGGCGCGGCGGCGCTCCATCCAGTCGTCATCCGACCACGTGAAGTCCGGCAGCGCTTCGATTATCGACGCGGTGGCGGGCGGCAGTTCGGTACGCCGCGCGAGCGGATCGGCCTTCTGCACCACCGCGCCATTCGCGCCTGCGATTTCGAACTTGTAGCGCTCGCCGGGTCCAAGCCGGGGAACGAACAGCTCCCACACCCCGGCATCGTGGCGCAGCCGCATCGGGTGGCGGCGGCCGTCCCAACCGTTGAAGTCGCCCACCACCGATACCCGCCTAGCATTGGGTGCCCAGACGCTGAACACCACGCCTTGCGTGCCATCGATCTGGCGCGGCACCGCGCCGAAGTTGCGTGCCAGATCGCGGTGCCGCCCTTCGGAAAACAGGTGCAGATCGAGATCGCCCAGCACCACGCCGAATCTATAGGGGTCTTCGGTTTCCTGCACCGTGTCCGGCCACTGGATCTTCAGGCGGTAGTGGCGATTGCGGCCCAGCTTGCCGACGAACAGGCCGTGGCCGATATCCTCCATTGCGGCGATGATCTTTCCCGACTTCGCGTTCACCAGAGTGGCGCTTTGGGCACCGGGCAGGAAGCTGCGCACGACCCGTTTGGCGCCCTCGCCATGCGGACCGAAAACGGCGAACGGATCGGTGAGGCGGCCCTCGACCGCTTCGGAAGCAATTGCTGCAAGACCGTGATCGGGTTCCGGGGTGAAGGGACTCAATTTGTATCTCCTGACATCAGGCGCTCGGCAGCGGCGGCAAGGCCGGCAAGCGGGATGGAGAGCCAGTCGGGCCGGCTCGCGGCCTCGTAGGCGACTTCGTAGGCGGCCTTTTCGAACTCGAAGAGGTCGACGAGCGGGGCAGGGAAGGGCTCGGCAACCTTGCGGTAAGCGGCAAGAAAATCGCGCCGCGCCTCGATTTCGAAACGGGTGAAAAGCTGCGTCGCCCGCTCTTCTTCGAGTGCAGCGAGCGCTGGCAATTCGCGCCGGCTGGCAGCGCTGGCATAGGCGAAGCTGCGCAAGACGCCCGCGACGTCGCGCAGCGGAACGTCCTTCGCGCGGCGTTCTTCCACCGGACGGCTCGGTTCGCCCTCGAAATCGATGAACACCACCTCGTCGCCCGCCACAAGCAACTGTCCGAGATGAAGGTCGCCGTGAATGCGGGTGGTCCGCGTGCCGGTCGCATCGGCGGCAATCGCGACGATGCGGTCGCGCAATGTCTCGCGGCTCTGGTCAAGTCGGGCCAGCGCCTCGGCCTCACGCCCATCGAGCTCGGCGCGGTGCAGGATCGACAGCGCGTTGTCGAACCCTTCGTTGACCCGCTCGGCCAGCCTTCCCGCCGCGCCGCGGTCCAGCGTTTCGGGTGTGAAAGCGGGATCGTCGGTCGGTGCGGCCAGCAGCGCGTGCATTTCGGCCAGTCGCTGACCGATCCGCGCGGCAAAGTGCCCATAGCCGGCGACCGGGTTGCCTTCTTCAGGCAGATCGCGCGCATTGAGAGCCGCGCGTTCTAGCGCGTTCAGCGTCCAGCGCCAGCCATCGCCCTGATTGCGCACAAAGCCCTGCGCGAGGATCAGTGTATAGCTCGTCCCGTCGGACGTGACCCGGCGCGCTTCGCCAAGGAACGGCGCGACCGCGATGAACTGGCGATCACACAGGTATTTTGTGACTTCGACTTCCGGATGAATGCCGGGCTGAAGGCGGCGCAGCAGCTTGACCACGACCTTGTCCGCAAGGATCAGGGTGGAATTCGACTGCTCGGCGGCAAGCCATTCGGCCGGCGTGTCCTCGTCGAGGTCGAAGCCTTCCTCGCGCGTGAAAATCAGCTTGCCGCGCCCCACCGCATATTCGGCGTTGTCACGGAAGGAACGGATGATCGCGCGCGGGAAGCTGTTGACTGCGAAGCCATCGGTCAGCAGGCCGACATGGCGGCCGCGCCGCGCCCGGGCGAGCGCGAGATTGGGCGCGAACGGCCCTTCGTGCTCCCCCTCCCAAGCGATGCCGAGCGGCAGGGCATAGATGCTCTTTCCGTTCGAAACGTCGACTTCGGTCAGGATCAGGTCTTCGTCGAGCCGGACATGGCGCACCACATGGGTTTCGTCGATGTCCACGTCCTTTTCGCCGAACCAGCGGCGGTCGGGGATGTAATCGGGCAGGATTTCGTCCTCCAGCACCTCGCGGTTCGCGTCGTCCAACACGTCGGCAAGTTCGGGCCTGAGCACGAAGGTGTGATGTTCGACCTCTTCGTTCGGCGCGCCCGAACTCCATTCGGGCGCCTCGACATCTTCGACCAGCCGGAACCAGTAGAAACCATAGGGCGGCAGGGTCAGCAGGAACGGCAACTGCCCGATCGCCGGGAACGGGGTTTCGCCCGATAGTTCGACCGGCACGTGGCCGGAAAACTCGGCAAGATCGAGCTCGACTGCCTGCGCGCTGGAGGCGAGGTTGGCGACGCACAAGATCGTTTCGCCGTCGCCGCGATCATCGGCGGGTTGTTCGCGCAGATAGGCCAGCACCTTGCGGTTGCGCGGTTTCAGGAAGCGCTGTCCGCCTCGCCCGAACGCGCGGTATTGCTTGCGCACCGCGAGCATCCGCCGGGTCCAGTTGAGCAGCGAATGACTGTCGCGCTCCTGGCTTTCGACATTGACCACTTCGTAGCCGTAGAGCGGGTCCTGGATCGGCGGCAGGGCAAGCCGTGCGGGATCGGCCCGGCTGAAGCCGCCGGAACGGTCGGGCGACCACTGCATCGGGGTGCGCACGCCGTCGCGGTCGCCGAGGAAGATGTTGTCGCCCATCCCGATCTCGTCGCCGTAATAGATGATCGGCGTGCCCGGCATGGTCAGCAGCAGAGCATTCATCAACTCGATGCGCCGCCGATCACGGCCCATAAGCGGGGCAAGGCGGCGGCGAATGCCGAGGTTGATCCGCGCGCGGTGTTCGGAGGCGTAGGTCTCCCACAGGTAATCACGCTCGGCATCGGTCACCATTTCCAGCGTCAGCTCGTCATGGTTGCGCAGGAAGATCGCCCATTGCGATTGTTCGGGGATCGGCGGGGTCTGGCGCATGATGTCGGTGATCGGGAAGCGGTCTTCCTGCGCCAGTGCCATGTACATCCGCGGCATCAGCGGGAAGTGGAACGCCATGTGGCATTCCTCGCCATTGGGGCCGAAATATTGCTGGGTGTCCTCGGGCCACATATTGGCCTCGGCAATCAGCATCCGGTCGGGATAGTGCTTGTCGAGATCCGCGCGGATCTTCCGCAGCACGTCGTGGGTTTCAGGCAGGTTTTCGTTGGAGGTGCCCTCGCGTTCGATCAGGTAGGGAATGGCGTCGAGCCGCAGCCCGTCCACCCCGGTATCGAGCCAGAAGTGCATCGCCTTGAGGACTTCCTCGAGCACCTTGGGATTGTCGAAATTGAGATCGGGCTGGTGCGAATAGAAACGGTGCCAGAAATACGCGCCCGCTTCCTCGTCCCAGCTCCAGTTCGATTTCTCGGTGTCGCAGAAGATGATCCGCGTGCCGGCATATTTCTGGTCGTCGTCAGACCACACGTAAAACTCGCGCTCCGGGCTTCCCGGCGGCGCTTTGCGGGCCGCCTGAAACCACGGGTGCTGATCCGAGGTGTGGTTGATCACGAGTTCGGTGATGACCCGAATTCCGCGCGCGTGCGCCGCCTCGACGAAGGCACGGAAATCTTCAAGCGTCCCGTAATCGGGACTGACGCCGTAGTAATCGGCAATGTCGTAGCCATCGTCGCGCCGGGGGCTGGGATAGAACGGCAGCAGCCAGATCGCAGTCACGCCGAGATTGGCGATATGGTCGAGCTTGCCGATCAGCCCCTGAAAGTCCCCAATCCCGTCATTATTGGCATCGAAGAAGCTCTTGACGTGAAGCTGATAGATGACGGCGTCCTTGTACCACGAGGGGTCCAGGTTCGTGTCTTCAAACGGCAGCCGGAGAGCAGTCTCAACCATGCGCGCCTCCTTCAGGGGCGATGCGCCAGATACGGTAGGGGTCATCGGGCGTCAGGTGGAGCGACTGGACCTTGCCCTGCCAGCGGAAGCTTGCACCGCTTGCAAGATCCTCGACCGCGACTTCGCCATCATCGGGCAGGCCGAGCTTCCACAAGGGCACCTCGAATTCGCAACCATGCGCGCCGTGCGGATCGAGATTGACCGCGACCAGGATCATCTCGTCGCCATCGGGCGCGGGCTTGGCGTAATAGATGATGTTATCGTTATGCGCGGGCAGAAAGATCGTGTTGCGATGCGTCTGCAACGCCGGGTGCGAACGGCGCAGGCGGTTGAGCAGGGTCACGTCCTCGACAATGTCGCCCGGCGCGCGCCAATTGCGCGGCCGGATTTCGTATTTCTCGGAATCGGCATATTCCTCGCGCCCCGGCAGCGGCGCGGCATCGCATAGCTCGAACCCGGAATAGACGCCCCACAGGCCAGACAACGTCGCCGCCAGCACGGCACGAATGCGATGCGCTGGCCGCCCGCCGGTTTGCAAGAATACAGGGTTGATGTCGGGCGTGTTGACGAAGAAATGCGGGCGGAAGAAATCTTTCGGCGCTTCCTGTGTCAACTCCTCGATATATTCGGTCAACTCCGCCTTGGAATTGCGCCAGGTGAAATAGGTGTAGCTCTGCGAAAACCCGATCTTGGCGAGCCGATACATCACCTTGGGGCGGGTAAAGGCTTCGGAAAGGAAGATCACCTCGGGGTGGGCGGCGCGCACTTCGCGGATCATCCATTCCCAGAATGCGAAGGGTTTGGTGTGCGGATTATCGACGCGGAACACCTTCACGCCCTCGCTCACCCACAGCAGCACAACATCGCGCAGCGCGAGCCACAGGTCCGGCACGGCATCGGGCCTATAGAAATCGACATTGACGATGTCCTGATACTTCTTGGGCGGGTTTTCGGCGTATTTCATGCTGCCGTCAGGGCGCCACGCGAACCAGCCGGGGTGCTCCTTCAGCCACGGATGGTCGGGCGAACACTGGATCGCGAAATCGAGCGCGATCTCCAGTCCGTGGTCCTTTGCTGCGGAAACGAGCGCGCGGAAATCTTCGAACGTGCCAAGTTCGGAATGGATCGCGTCATGCCCGCCTTCAGCGCTGCCGATGGCATAGGGGCTGCCCGGATCGCCATCTTCAGGCGTCAGCGTGTTGTTCGGTCCCTTGCGATTGATCGTTCCGATCGGGTGGATCGGCGGGAAATACAGCGTGTCGAACCCCATCGCGGCGACGCGCGGCAGATGGTCGATCACGTTCCTCAGCGTGCCGTGCCGTGTTTTGTCGTCGGTCATCGAGCGGGGGAAGAGTTCGTACCAGCTTGAGAACCCCGCCTCGCGGCGTTCGGCATCGACCAGCACCGGAGCCGCTATGGCGCGGTGGTGGTGCGGGTCCAGTGCTTCCATTGCCTCGATGACGGCGGGATCGGTGAAGACGTCGCGGCGGTCGCGGTCGTCTCCAGCCTGCGCGAGCTGGCCCAGCGCCTGTTCCAATATGTCCCTATGGCCCGCATCGGCGCGGTCGCGCGCGTCCTTGAGAAATAGTCGGCCCTCCTCGAATTCGACCGGCTGGGCCACACCTGCTTCGACTTTCTTGCCGATGCTCTCGCGAAAATAGCCGAAACGGTCGTCCCATGCCTCGACGGTGTATTCATGCCGGCCGACCCGTTCGGGGGCGAAGGCGGCGAACCACTCGTCGTTGCTCTCCTCGAGCATCGGAACGGCGCGCCATTCTTTCTCGTCCTCGGCCCGCCACAACAGGCGTGCGCCGATCTTCTCATGGCCGTCGGCGTAGATGTGGGCGGACACGTCGATCCGTTCGCCAACCACGCATTTGACTGCGAACGGGCCGCCCGCGACCGAAGGGGCGAGGTTCTCGATCACGATGCGGGGGAGCGTGGCCGCGGAAGTCGCCGCCTTTCTGGAGCCGCGCGGCTTGGAATTGATGGCGCGCGGATTTTCGAGCTCGATCAGCCGCGCTTCGTGGGGGGCAAGCACTGCGAGCGCGTCGCCGCCTCCGGGTTTTCTGGATAGACGCAGGTGTTGTCCGTCGAGCAGGGTTGCGGGGACAGCCTGCGGCTCGCCTGTCGGGTTGAGCAGCAGCACCATCGCCCACCGGGCATCGCGCTCGGCCAAGCTATCATAATGCACCAGCCCGGTAACTGGCGCGCCGACCGAGGTCAGGAATTCGATACCGCCCTGCGGGATGCTCCGTTCGCCGAGCGCATCCGGGCCAGCGTGGTCTTTCAAACGCGCGGCAAAATCGCCCGGCACGATCACGCCTGTGCCCGTGAAACGCGCCGCAGCAAGCAGCGCATGGGCGGCGGCAGGGTCACTCGCCCGGCTTGCAGCGGCAGGCGTTATTTCGGCAAGCAACGGGCAGATGGGGGCGAGGGTCCGGTGTTCCTCCACCAGCCAGCGCGCTTTCATATCCCACCAGCCGAAGGACGAGAGGCAATAGTCAAACCCGCAGCCGGCTACTTCCACTGCATCCTCGCGCGAAAGGCCGGGGGTCGCCGCTACCAGCGTCAGGTCCGCGTGCCGTTTGCGCAGTTCGGGCAGGAGCTTGCGCAGAAATGGCGCGGCGCTCGCTTCGAGTCCGTCGAAAACGAACCCTGCGGCGCCCTGATCGACAAGCGCGTGAAGCCGGTCGGCAATCCGGCGACCTACTTCATGCTCCAGCGTAACAACCCGCAATCGCGCGCGAGCTTCACCCGTTGCCGGGGCAGGCCGACGCGGATCAAGCACCTCCTCCGCACTCGCATCGCGCCGAATGGCGAAATATTCCGGATGCAAGGCGACAAGTTCATCATCTGCGGCAAACCTGTCAATGGGAAGCCTTAGGATGACCTTACCACTATATTGATCGAAGTTAGTAAGTATCGCGTCATCGTGTTCCGCGTCGATCGAAATAAGAACACCGTCAAAGCCGGAACTCTGAACATTATCGATTTCAAAACTGGACGGGTTTCGGTCAAAGGAACAGAGGCTAAGACCCCCTGTCCTGGATTTCTTGGAAGATATGCTCGCTGTTCGTCTTTTTTCACCCATGAAAATTCAACAGGCCATCAGGCGGAATGTTCCACCGGTTAGGCGCTCACAGGCGGTCAGGTCACCGCAAAACCCCTTTTTACGGCAACGGACGCAGATGCGTGGCTGTGGCGACAGGGCCGGTTGCGAGGTCGAAATTCGGGGCAAACCCGCACAGTGATATGGCCGCCCGGCAAAGGCGGCGAAACAACAACTGTATGCCAAGACGCAGCCCTAGCCCGAACGCTGGGGCACGGCGAAGTCACGATCCGACAGGCGTTATCCACCCGTCACTGGTGAGCCGATGGCAATGGCGTCAGGTCTTGCCCTGTGGCGACGGCTTGCCACCCTTGTACGGCTTCGTCGGATTGGCCCCTTTTTCCCGCTTCTTGTTCTTGTCGAACTTGTTGAAGCGGGGCTTGGGGTTCACGCGCGGCGCATTGGCGTTGTCGCGTGAATGGGATGCCTTCCGATTGACCCGGGCGACATCGCGCGGTCCGCTTTCGGAGCGTTCAATGGTGACCGGCTCTTCATCGCCTTCGCTGATTGCTGTTCGTGCAGCGGCATCGGCAAACTTGTCGGCGATCGGACGCGGGATCTGGAAGAAGGTTTCGTTCTGGCCGATGCGGATCGCACCGATTTCGTTGCGGGTGATGTGACCCCGGCGGCAGAGCAAGGGCAGCACCCAGCGCGGATCGGCGTTCTGGCGGCGGCCAAGATCCATCCGGAACCAGACCGTGTCCTCGAACCCTGCACGGTGGCGTTCCTTCTGCGCCTCGCGCCGCGCTTCGGGTGTGTTGGCCATCAGGTCTTCGGGTTCCGGCAGCTTGGAACGATGCGCCTGCACCAGCATGGCGGCGATTTCCTGCGGCGTGCGTTCGGCCAGCAAGCGCTCTGCCAGATCGCGGTCGCCGTCGTCCACCGTGATGGGCTGCAGCAGCTTTTCCAGCAGGCGCTCACGGTCCTTTATTTTGATCGATTCACGGTCGGGCGCGTCGGTCCATTCCGCCTCGATCTTGGCGCGCCCCAGCATCGCTTCCACCTGCCTGCGCCGCGAGAACGGCACGATCAGAACAGCGGTGCCCTTTTTCCCGGCACGACCAGTCCGGCCCGAACGGTGCTGCAAGGCCTCGGCATCGCGCGGCACCTCGACATGGATGACGAGGCTGAGCGAGGGCAGGTCGATCCCGCGTGCGGCGACATCGGTGGCAACGCACACCCGTGCCCGCCGGTCACGCAGCGCCTGCAGCGCCTGGTTGCGTTCCGACTGGGAATGTTCGCCTGACAAGGCGACGACCCCGAAGCCGCGCTCTTGCAGCACTGCGTGGAGGTGGCGAACCTTTTCGCGGGTGGCGCAGAACAGGATAGCCGTTTCAGCCTCGTGATAGCGCAACAGGTTGACCACCGCGTTCTCGATTTCCGGCGGGGACACCGTGACTGCCTGATAGGCGATATCGCCGTGGCCGCGTTGATCGCTGATGGTGGCGATGCGCAGTGCATCGCGCTGGTAGCGGCGGGCGAGGACTTCGATCGGGCGGGGGATGGTGGCCGAAAACAGCAACGTGCGGCGACCCTCCGGCGTCGCATCGAGGATTTCTTCGAGCTCCTCGCGGAAGCCCATGTCGAGCATCTCATCCGCTTCGTCCAGCACGACTGCGGCGAGCGCGGATAGGTCGAGAGCGCCGCGTTCGAGATGATCGCGCAACCGGCCCGGCGTGCCGACCACGATGGTGGCACCGGACCGCAAGGCCTTGCGTTCTTCCGAAGGGTTCATCCCGCCAACGCAGGTCGCGATCCGTGCACCTGTCCGGGCGTAAAGCCAGGCCAGTTCCCGGCTCACCTGCAACGCCAGCTCGCGCGTCGGCGCGATCACCAGACCCAGCGGCTTGATGGAAAAGGGAACCTTGCCGCCGTCGTCGAGCAGCTGTTCGGTCATCGCAAGTCCGAAGGCGATCGTCTTGCCCGAGCCTGTCTGCGCCGAAACGATCAGGTCGCGGCCCGCGGCTTCAGCCTGCAGGACTTCGCCTTGTACCTGTGTAGCCGCCGCATAGCCGCGCTCGGTCAAGGCGGCTTCAATAGTTGAGGGAAGGGGAGGAAAGTTCATGACAATAGCCTAAGGATAAGTGAGTGGCACGCAGGACCGCGGCGGATTGCGCAGTCGCGTTTCGATCAGAGGGTTCGATTCCCGGCTGACCGGCGATTTGCGGCCTCCATAGGCCGGGTTTTGCGTTCTGGCTTTAGAAAAGAGTATAGCAGCGAAAAGCCCGGAGTGAATTTCCCCCGGCCCGCGTCCTGCCAGGACGTGATTTTGCGCCCGTTGCTTCTAGTGGGCGGTCAGGACATCCGCGCGAAATTGGCGACTCCGGGGGCGGGTGTGCGTAGCAAGGCGGGCGGTTCGGCGCTGACGGCAATGCCCGGCGCTAGCGCGGCGAGTGCGGTGGTCACCATTCCGACTTGCGCCGCGTCGACAGCGTAGAACACCAGCTTGGCTTCTTTTCGCGTGTCGACCAGCCGCGCCTTGCGCAGCACGCCGAGTTGTTGCGACAGGCCGGGCTGCCCGATGCCGGTCACCTGTTCGATCTCCCCGACGTTGCGTTCGCCTGTGGCCAGCGCAGCGAGAATACGGAAGCGGAGCGGATGTGCCAGAGCCTTCAGAGCTTCGATCAGATCGTCTTCGGGCATCAGGCCTCGCCTCCGGAATCGCGCAGGAACCAGCCGGTGATGTCGGTGGCTGCGTAGACCTCGTCGAGGTCTTGGGAAGGGGGGCTCAGCATTGCTTCTCCCGGCTGCCAATTGGCGGGTGCGAGCGCGCCGCGCGCGTCGATTGCCTGCAATCCGTCGAGAATACGAAGCATTTCAGGCACCGATCGGCCGAGATTGGCGGGGTAACAGGTCATCGCCCGGATGATCCCAGCGGGATCGATGAAGAAGGTGGTGCGCACGGTGGCGCTGTCATTGTCCTGCGCGGAGACCATGCCGAAGGCGCGGCCGATCACCAGCGTCGGATCTTCGACGATAGGGAAGCGCACCTCGACGGCGAAACGGTCGCGGATCATGCGCAACCACGCAAAATGTGAAAACAGGCTATCGACCGAGAGTGCCATCAGTGCACAATTGCGCTGTTCGAAGGCCGCGGCCTCGTGCGCAAGGGCGACGAATTCGGTGGTGCAAACCGGTGTGAAGTCGGCCGGGTGCGAGAACAGCACCAGCCAGCGCTTGCGATAATTCGACAGGCGCACCGGGCCGATGGTGCTGCGCGCCTCGAAATCGGGTGCGATGTCGCCGATCCGCAATCCTGCGCAGGGGGCGGGGAGGGTAGTTTGTTCGTCCATGCTGCACTCCATAGCACTTGACTTCAGCTTTGCAATACATATACACAGTTTATGTAATCAATTGGAGAATTATCATGAGTGCAGTTGATTCGGTACTGAACGCGGCCACTGCCCAGGTCGAGCAGGCGCGCGCCGATGCCTCGCTCCGCCCTGAAATAGCGAGCTTCTTCGACCCTGCGACCTTCACGGTCACGTACGTTGTGCACGATCCGGCGACGATGGAGGCGGCAGTTGTCGACTCCGTGCTCGATTTCGATCCCAGTTCGGGACGCACCTCGACGGTATCAGCGGACAAGGTGATCGATTACGTCAATTCCCATAATCTGAAAGTGGTTTGGCTGCTGGAAACCCATGCCCACGCCGATCACCTTTCGGCTGCGCCCTATCTGCAGGACAAACTGGGCGGCAAGATCGCAATCGGTGCAGAGATCACCACAGTGCAGAACGTGTTCGGCAAGCTGTTCAACGCCGGCACCGAGTTCGAGCGGGACGGTTCGCAGTTCGATGCCTTGTTCAAGGATGGCGATACCTTCGCCATCGGCAAGGTCCCGGTCACTGTCATGCATGTCCCGGGCCACACGCCTGCCGACATCGCCTATGTCGTCGGCGAGGCAGTGTTCACCGGTGACACCATGTTCATGCCCGATTACGGCACGGCGCGCGCCGATTTCCCCGGCGGGGATGCGCGCAAGCTGTTCCGGTCGCTGCGGCGCATCTTGTCGCTGCCGCCCGAAACCCGGCTGTTCATGTGCCACGATTACCTGCCCAACGGCCGTAGCCAATATGTATGGGAAACCACCGTCGCGGCTGAGCGCGAAGGCAATATCCACGCCCATGACGGCATCACCGAAGATGAATTCGTGCAAATGCGCGAAGCCCGCGATGCGACGCTGGATATGCCGCGCCTGATCCTGCCTTCGGTGCAGGTCAACATGCGTGCAGGCCACTTGCCGCCCGCCGACGAAAACGGCGTCACCTATCTCAAGCTGCCGATCAACGCGGTATGAGCTTGCTGGGGACATCCTTGCCGGGCTTTCCTGACGCGGCCCCGCTTGCGGGGCTTGCGGGCGGCGTGCTGATCGGCCTGGCGGCGGCGGTGATGTTGCTGGGGGCGGGGCGGATCGCGGGTGTGTCCGGCATCGCCGCCCGCGCTTTCGGCATCAGCGCCAGTTCGCTGCCGCGCGCGGCGGCATGGGCGTTCGTTATCGGCCTGCCACTGGGCGCGCTGATCGTCATGAACCTTTCGGGCGCCGCGACACCGGACTTTGCCGGGCCGGTGCCGCTCGTCATCGCCGGCCTGATCGTCGGCATTGGAACGCGGCTCGGTTCGGGCTGCACCAGCGGGCACGGAGTTTGCGGCATGAGCCGCCTGTCACAGCGCTCGCTGGTGGCCACCGCCACCTTCATGGCAACCGGATTTGCCACGGTCGCAGCGATGAATCTGCTCGGGATCGAGGTGCTGTCATGATCCGCGACATGCTGGTTTCGATCATTTCCGGCACGATCTTCGGCGCCGGTCTGGCATTGGGCGGGATGACTGATCCGGCGCGGGTGCGCGGGTTTCTCGACATTTTCGGCGACTGGGATCCGACACTCGCTCTCGTGATGGGCGGCGCGGTGATCGTGATGGCGCTGGCATGGCTGATGCAGCGCCGGATGCTGCGCCCGGTTTTCGGCGAAGGCTTTGCACTGCCTGACCGCAGCGACATTACGCTGCGGCTGGTCGGCGGATCGGCGCTGTTCGGCATTGGCTGGGGGATCGCGGGCCTGTGCCCCGGCCCCGGCTTTGCCGCTTTCGCAATCGCTCCGGCATCGGCGGCGATATTTGTCGCAGCGATGCTGGCAGGAATGCTGCTGGTGCGGCTGATGGAAGGAAAAGCATGATGGAATTGCGCATCGTTGACGAGACTCTCGCGGTCGTTCCGCAGCCCGCGCCCGAGGAGTTGTCCGCCCTTGCCGCGCAAGGCTTCACCGCTGTGATCTGCAACCGCCCCGATGGCGAGGAGCCGGGCCAGCCCCCGATCGATGAAATGCGCCGCGCCGCGCAGGAGGCAGGGCTGGCATTCCACCACATTCCGGTGGCTGGCGGTCTGTTTCCGCAAGCTGCGGTGGCCGCGTTCGGAGCGATCCGGCGCGGCACACAGGGCAAGGTGCTCGCCTATTGCCGCACCGGGATGCGCTCCGTCACGCTGGATGCGCTCGCCAATGTCGGCGGACTCGGCGCGGAAGAACGGATCGTCCGCGCCAAGGCCGCCGGATATGATTTGTCGGCGCTCGCCGAACGCTTGGCCGCAAGCGACTGACCAGCCCCAGGGAGGGATCATCATGAGCATTTCATCACACAAGGTCGTGATTATCGGCGGCGGCGCAGGGGGTATAGCGACGGCGGCCTCGCTGCTGAAGCGCCAGCCGCAGCTCGACATCGCCATTGTCGAGCCGAGCGAGACCCACGCCTATCAGCCCGGCTGGACGATGGTTGGCGGCGGGGTGTTCGACCTTGCCAGCACCATGCGCCCGACGGCCAGTGTGATCCCCAAGGGGGCGACATGGATTCGTCAGGCGGCGGCCAGTTTTCAGCCCGATGATAATCAGGTCACCCTCGCTGATGGCAGCACGATCCGGTACGAGGTGCTGATCGTTGCCCCCGGTATCCGGCTCGCTTGGGAAAAGATTGCAGGGCTGAAAGCGGCGCTCGGGCAGAACGGCGTCACATCGAATTATCGCGCCGATCTGGCGCCCTACACCTGGGAACTGGTGCAGAACCTGAGGTCGGGCAAGGCGATCTTCACCCAGCCGCCGATGCCGATCAAATGCGCCGGTGCACCGCAAAAGGTGATGTATCTCGCCTGCGACCACTGGCGGCGTGCAGGCGTGCTGGCCGATATCGCGGTGGAATTCCGCAATGCCGGCGGCGTGCTTTTCGGGGTGGCAGACTATGTTCCGGCGCTGATGGAGTATGTCGGGAAATACAACATCGACCTGGCGCTCGGCAGCAATCTTGTCGCGGTCGACGGGCGGGCGCAGGTCGCCGTGTTCCAGACGGCCGAGGGCGAGGTAAGCCGCAGTTTCGACATGATGCATGTCGTTCCGCCGCAGGTCGCGCCGCAATTTCTGGCTGAGAGCCCGCTGGCGGCGACAAGCGGCTTTACCGATGTCGACCAGCATACGCTCCAGCATGTGCGCTGGCCCAACATCTTCGGCCTTGGCGATGGGGGCTCCATGCCCAACGCCAAAACCGCCGCCGCCGTGCGCAAGCAGGCACCTGTGGTCGCGGTCAATGCATTGCGCCAGCTGTCAGGCAAGGGGCCGACCGCAGGCTATGACGGCTATGGTTCGTGCCCGCTGACGGTGGAGCGCGGCAAGATCGTGCTCGCCGAATTCGCCTATGGCGGCAAACTCGCGCCGAGTTTCCCGACGTGGCTGGTCGACGGCACCAAACCGGCACGCCTTTCATGGATGCTCAAGGCCGATCTGTTGCCCTGGATCTACTGGAACGGGATGCTCAAGGGGCGCGAGTGGCTGGCCGGCCCCGGCGGCTTGATCGCGCAGTAGAGGTCGGCGAGATGCTCCAGCGTTACCTCCCGATCCTCGATTGGGGCCGCAGCTATAATCGCGAGGTCTTGACCAGCGATCTGATGGCCGCGGTGATCGTCACCATCATGCTGATCCCGCAGAGCCTCGCCTATGCGATGCTGGCGGGATTGCCGCCAGTGGTGGGGCTCTACGCCTCGATCCTGCCGCTGGTCGCCTATGCGCTGTTCGGCACCAGCCGGACGCTGGCCGTAGGTCCGGTCGCGGTCGTCTCGCTGATGACGGCGAGTGCGGCGGGAGCCGTCGCTTCGGCGGGAACGGCCGCCTACATGGAGGCGGCGATCACGCTTGCGGCGCTTTCGGGCGTGATGCTGACGGTGCTAGGTCTGTTGCGGCTGGGCTTCCTTGCCAACCTGCTGTCGCATCCGGTGATCAGCGGGTTCATCTCGGCAAGCGGGATCCTGATCGCCACCAGCCAGCTCAAGCATATCCTCGGCGTAACGGCCGGGGGCGAGACCTGGCCGGAAATGCTGGCCGGACTGGCGGGCGCGCTGGGGAACATCAATCTGCCCACTGTAGCGATCGGCATACCGGCGACTTTGTTCCTGTTCTGGGTGCGCAAGGGGGCAAAGCCTGCGTTGATGAAACTCGGCCTCGGCCCGCGCGCTGCCGACCTGACCGCCAAGGCCGGGCCGGTGGTGGCTGTTGCGGTCACGATCATCGCCGTTATCGCGTTTGGGCTGGAGCAGCGCGGAGTTTCGGTGGTGGGCGCCATCCCGCAAGGCCTGCCGCCCTTCGCTCTGCCGCAGGCCGACATTGCGCTGATCGAGGCGCTGTGGGTGCCTGCGCTGCTGATTTCGGTGATCGGCTTTGTCGAAAGCGTCTCGGTCGCACAGACGCTCGCCGCCAAGCGCCGCCAGCGGATTGCGCCTGACCAGGAGCTGATCGGGCTGGGCGCTTCGAACATCGCTTCCGCGCTGTCAGGCGGCTATCCGGTCACGGGCGGGTTTGCGCGTTCCGTGGTGAACTTCGATGCGGGGGCGCAGACCCCGGCGGCGGGGGCTTACACGGCGGTCGGCATCGCACTGGCGAGCCTGTTTCTCACCCCGCTGCTGTTCCACCTGCCCAACGCCACGCTGGCGGCGACGATCATCGTGGCCGTGCTGAGTCTGGTCGATCTCAAGACACCCGGCCTGTTATGGGTTTATTCAAAGGCCGATTTCGCCGCCCATGCCGCGACCATCGCCATCACCTTGCTGGCCGGGGTCGAACTGGGGGTGATCGCGGGGGTCGCGGTGGGCCTGCTGCTATATCTTTGGCGGGCGAGCCGTCCGCACGCCGCGATCGTCGGGCGGGTGCCGGGGACCGAACATTTCCGCAATGTCGATCGCCACACAGTGCTGACTCTGCCGCACCTGCTGTCGATCCGCATCGATGAAAGCCTGACCTATCTCAACGCCCGCTGGCTGGAGGAATATGTGCTGGAACAGGTCGCCGAACGACCGCCGCTACGCCACGTCGTGCTGATGTGCAGCGCGGTCAACGCGATCGACGCTTCGGGGCTGGAGAGCCTGGAGGCGATCAATCACCGGCTCGCCGATGCCGGGGTGAAGCTGCACCTTTCGGAAGTGAAGGGCCCGGTGATGGACCGTCTGAAACGCACCCATTTCCTCGAGGAACTGCAAGGCCGCGTGTTTCTGTCGCAGGATAAAGCCTTCGCCGATCTCGCGCTCGACAATGGCGAGGAGTTGCCGCCCCCGATCCCGGACGAAGCACGCGGTCTCATTTGAGCCGATCCTGCTTCGTCCACCCTGTGCACCGCCGGACACTCCCCCCAAACTCGTTCGGCGGTGCAACCCTTTTCGTCTCCAACCGTATAATGCGTGCAGCCATTGCAATTGATCGCTGCCGACAAGGGATTAGCTGCCAGCCATGTTGGAAAATCTCGACGCCCTGATGCTCGCGCGGATTCAGTTCGCTTTCACGGTGAGCTTCCATTTCTTCTTTCCGGCGTTTTCAATCGGATTGGCGAGCTACCTAGCGGTGCTTGAAGGATTGTGGCTGAAGACCGGCAAGTCCGTCTATCTCGACTTGTTCAAGTACTGGATCAAGATTTTCGCCATCGCCTTTGCGATGGGGGTCGTGTCCGGCATCGTCATGTCATACCAGTTCGGCACCAACTGGTCGGTGTTCTCCGATGTCGCCGGGCCGGTGATCGGGCCGTTGATGGCGTATGAAGTGCTGACCGCATTTTTCCTTGAGGCAGGATTCCTCGGCGTGATGCTGTTCGGGATGAACAAGGTCGGCAAGAAACTTCACTTTGCCGCCACGCTGATGGTGGCGTTGGGGACGTTCGTGTCCGCGTTCTGGATCCTGTCGGTGAACAGCTGGATGCACACGCCGACGGGCCATATCCTTGGCGCCAACGGCCAATTCATGCCGGGTGAAAGCTGGTGGGACATCGTCTTCAATCCCAGCTTCCCCTACCGCCTCGTCCACACGGTGATGGCAGCCTATCTCACCACCGCTTTCGTGGTCGGCGCGGTGGGCGCGTGGCACCTGTTGAAAGACCGTGCCAGCCCGCACGCCCGGACGATGTTCTCGATGGCGATGTGGATGGCGGCAATCGTCACTCCTTTGCAGATTTTCGCAGGCGATATGCACGGGCTGAACACGCTCGAACATCAGCCGCAGAAGGTGATGGCGATGGAGGGGCATTTCGACAGCCACCCAGAAGGCGCGCCGCTGATCCTGTTCGGCATCCCCGATTCTGAAACGAAGACGGTGCGTTATTCCATCGAAATCCCCAAAGCATCCTCGCTGATCCTTAAGCATGATCTCAACGCACCGATGGCGGGCCTGGATACTATTCCCGATGACGAGGAGCCGCCGGTCGAGGTCGTGTTCTGGAGCTTCCGCATCATGGTCGGCATCGGCTTTGCGATGCTCGGCGTCGGGCTGTGGAGCCTGTGGGGCCGGGTGCGCGGCAGGCTGTATGACATGCCGTGGCTGCACCGCGCGGCTGTTGTCATGGGGCCTTCCGGGTTCGCCGCCGTGCTGGCCGGGTGGATCACCACCGAAGTCGGCCGCCAGCCCTATGTCGTATACGGCCTGCTACGCACTGCCGATGCCGCCAGTCCGCTGGATGCGCCGGCAGTCGCCGCGTCGCTGCTCGCTTTCGTTCTGGTGTACTTCGCGGTCTTCGGTATCGGTATCTGGTACATTCTCAAGCTGATGGGCAAGGCTCCGCATGCTGGCGAATATGGCGTGAAGCGCGGCGATGTCGGCCCGATCCGTACCGCCGGGATCACGCCGGGGCCGTCGCAGAATCCGGGACAGGACGACACCTGGCCTGGCGATAATCAGGCCAACCGGCACGGCGAACGGGAGGACGCATGATGGATCTGACCGTCATCTGGGCCTTCATCATCGCCTTTGCCGTCTTTGCCTATGTGGTGATGGACGGGTTCGATCTGGGCATCGGCATACTGTTCCCGACCTTCGCTGTCGGGCGCGAGCGCGACCGGGCGATGAACTCGATCGCGCCGGTGTGGGACGGGAACGAGACCTGGCTGGTTTTGGGCGGGGGCGGGTTGTTCGCTGCCTTCCCGCTGGCCTACGCGGTGATCCTGCCCGCCACCTATCCGCTGATCATCGCGATGCTGCTGGGTCTCGTGTTTCGCGGGGTCGCGTTCGAATTCCGTTGGCGCGATCCGTCGCACCGGGCGTTCTGGGACGGCGCCTTTACTGGCGGATCGCTGGTCGCAGCGCTGGCGCAAGGGATGACACTGGGCGCGCTGCTGCAGGGCATCGAGGTGGACGGCCGCGCCTATGCCGGAAGCTGGTTCGACTGGCTCACGCCCTATACGCTTCTGACCGGCCTCGGCACGGTTGCGGGCTATGCGTTGCTGGGTAGCACCTGGCTGATCTGGAAGCTCGACGGCGACGAGCAGGCGCATGCCCGCAAGCTGGCGGTGCGTTCTGCGGCGGCGACGATCGTGCTGATGGGTGCGGTGAGCGTCTACAACATCACGCTCAATCCCGAATATGCCGCGCACTGGCTGGCCGCGCCGCAAATCTACTGGGTCGCGCCGGTGCCGATCGTGACCGCGATCATCGCGATCTCGATGGTGCGGGCGATCACGCGGGACCGCAACTCCAAACCGTTCTGGCTGGCGATCGCGCTGTTCTTTCTGGGTATGAGCGGGTTGGGGGTGACGATCTGGCCCTATGTCGTGCCGCCCGGCGTCACCATCTGGGATGCCGCTGCGCCCGAAAGCAGCCAGATCTTCATGCTGGTGGGCGTGGCAATCACCATGCCGCTGATCATCGCCTATACCATCTGGGCTTACTGGGTGTTCCGCGGCAAGGTTGCGGACGAGGGGTATCATTGATGTCCTCAGGTAGCGCAGCGTTAGGACAGCAATAATGCTTGTGCCGCCTGATCCCCCTCCCGAACCGCCGCTGTGGCAGCGCCTGTTATGGATGGCGGGCATCTGGGCGGCGAGCGTCGCGGTGCTTGGCGTGGTCGCTTACATAATCCGGCTGTGGATCGCACCGTGAGCCAACCGGTGAAGGTCTGGTTCGATGGCGATTGCCCGCTGTGCCGCCGCGAAATCGCGGCGATGCGACGGCTGGACAGGCGCGGGGCGATAACCTTCGTCGATGTTGCCAAGGGCGCAGACCCGTCCTGCCCGATCGATCGCGCGGCGCTGCTCGCGCGCTTCCATGCCGAGGAAGATGGCGTGGTGCATGATGGCGCAGCGGCCTTCGCGGCGATGTGGCGCGCAATCCCGCTGCTGCGCCCGCTCGGGCTGGCTGCGCGCAATGGCACGGTGCTGCGCGTGCTGGAGGCGGCCTATCTGCAATTCCTCAAGGTCCGCCCCCGGCTGCAACGCTTCTTTGCCTGAAAAACCGCTTGCCCCGCAGCGCTGCATGGTCTGAATCCCTGCCAAACAGAAACGGGAGAGAGCAACGCCATGACCTATTTCGGCGCGATGCAGAACGAGATCTACAATGCCGGCCTGCGCGGCATCCTGCCGACCTTTCCGGTCGATTTCGCCACGCTGGAGAAACGCGCGCACGAGGCATTGGGGCCGAGCCTGACCAATTATGTCGCGGGCGGGTGCGGGGACGAACACACGCAGGATCAGAACGCCGCTGCTTTCCGCAACTGGGGCATGGTGCCGCGGATGATGGTCGATTGTGCGGAGCGTGACCTGTCGATCGAGCTGTTCGGCCAGACCTATCCCACACCGCTGTTCATGGCGCCGATCGGCCTCAATGGCGAAGCCTCGCAGGATCGTCATGGCGACATGGCGGCGGCGCGCGCATCGGCGATGACGGGGGTGCCGTTCTGCGCATCGACCCTCGCCAATGATCCGCTGGAGGATGTGAAGGCGGCGTGCGGGGAAACGCCTGCGTGGTTCCAGCTTTACACGCCCAAGAACAGGGAACTCGCCACCAGCCTGATCCGCCGCGCCGAGGATGCGGGTTACAGCGCGCTGGTGGTGACGCTGGATACTTGGGTGACCGGCTGGCGCCCGCGCGACCTGAACGCGTCGAACTTCCCGCAGCTGCGCGGCAAGGTGCTGCAGAACTACTTCACCGATCCCGTCTTCCGCTCGCTGCTCGCCAAGCCGCCCGAGGAAGATCCGGCGGCGGCGATCTTCACTTGGGCCGCGACATTTGGCCAGGTGCTGACGTGGGACGACATGGCGTGGTTCAAGTCGGTCACCAAACTGCCGATCGTGCTCAAGGGCATCTGCCACCCCGATGATGCGCGCCGCGCCGTCGATAGCGGAGCGGACGCGGTCTATTGTTCCAATCACGGCGGGCGGCAGGCCAATGGCGGGATCGCCACGATAGATCTGCTGGCCGATGTGGTCGCGGCGTCGGGCGAAACGCCGGTGCTGTTCGACAGCGGGATCCGCTCCGGCACGGATGCGGTCAAGGCGCTGGCGATGGGCGCGCGTGCGGTCGGTGTGGGCCGGCCCTATACCTACGGGCTGGCTCTGGGCGGAGCGGAGGGCGCGGCCTGGGTGTTACGTTCGATCCTGGCCGAAGCCGATCTTTTGATGGCCGTTAACGGTTATCCGACCCTGCAGGACGTCCGATCTGCCGGGGTGCGGCGCACGGATCGATAGGGCGAGGCGGGCGCAAGGCGATTAACCACGTTCTTCATACTTTTTCCACAGATTTGCTGTTAGTCTGATCATGACAACAAACCGCGAATCGGGAAGCGATCAATGGCAAGACCAACTATCTGGTCCAGTGGGCCGGATCCCATGTGTCGGACCGTCTGCATTCAGGACGAATTCTCGCGACGAGCGCGCTATGGCCGCATCCAGCCGATGCATAGCCCTGGCTCGCTCCTGTCGCGGATCGCCAGCCTGATTGCGTGACTGGCGGCGGGCGTCAGCCGCCCGCCTTCGCCATCATCACCAGCTTGGTATCGGTGAAGGCGAGATAGCCTTCCTCGCCGCCTTCGGAACCAAAACCGCTGTCACCGACCCCGCCGAACGGGGTTTCGGGTGACGCCACGATCAGCTGGTTGATCCCAACCATCCCGGCGCGCAAAGCCCGCCCGAGATAATGCGCTTCGTCCAGATTGCCGCTGAAGGCATAGGCGGCAAGGCCGTAGCGCAGGCTGTTGGCGATCCGCACCGCATCTTCGATAGTATCATAGGGTACGACGCCCGCAATCGGGCCGAAGGGTTCTTCCGTCATGAAGCGGCTGTCGGGCGCCGGATTGGCGATGACAGTCGGCTGGAAGAAGAACCCGCTGCCCGCGATTGCGGAACCGCCGGTCACCACTTCGCCGCGATTACCACCGCTGTCGGCCACCACGTGCTCCATCGCCGCAATCCGGCGTCCGTGAGCGAGCGGACCCATTTCGACGCTTTCGTCCTCGCCGGGATCACCAATCTTAAGCTTGCCTGCGCGGGCGGCGAATTCGGCGACGAACTGGTCGTAGATCGTCTTGTCGACCAGAAACCGCGTGGGCGAGACGCAGACCTGCCCGGCATTGCGGAACTTGGTGGCCGCGCACATCGCCACAGCGCGCTCGAAATCGGCGTGCTTGCTGACGATCACCGGGGCATGCCCGCCAAGCTCGGGCGTGAACCGCTTCATGTGACTGGCCGCCAGCGCGCCCAATTGCTTGCCCACAGCAGTCGATCCGGTGAAGCTGACCTTGCGCGTCGAAGGCGCGGCGATCAGGTGTTCGGACACCGGGCCGGGGTCGCCGTAGACAAGGTTCAGCACGCCCTTGGGCAGGCCCGCATCCACAAAGCATTCGACCAGCAATTGCGCCGATGCCGGGGTGTTTTCGGCCGGTTTCAGGATCGCGGTGCAGCCCGCTGCCAGTGCGCCTGCGATCTTCTTGGCGGGCAGGTTGACCGGGAAGTTCCACGGAGTGAGCAGCACGGCTGGCCCGACCGGTTCATGAGTCACCATCTGCGCGATCAGCTGCGCCCCGCGGGTCGGGATCAGCCGGCCGCCCTTGCGCTTGGCTTCTTCTCCGAGGAAGTCGATCACATCGGCCGAGCCGGCGATTTCACCCAGGCCCTGCGCGCGCGGCTTGCCCATTTCGGCAGTCACGACATTGGCGATGGCCGGTGCGCGTTCGCGCAGCAGATCGGCGGCGCGGCGGAGAATGGCGTAACGATCGGCGCCGGAGGTGCGGCTCCAGATGACGAACGCCTCATCCGACGCCTTCAGCGCGGCATCGAGCTGCGTCGGTGAAGCCTTGGGACAATGTCCGATGGCCTGCCCGGTGGCCGGGTTCACCACTGCCATCGTCCCTGCTTCCCCGGTTTCGATCCACTCACCGTCGATGAGCATTTTGAGAGTGGGATAGGCGGCCATGGGCTTGCTCCTTGGTTTGATTCGACCTTGCGCGAACTTGTAATTTTATTGCGCTTACTCTAGCGGCGTTTCCGCTGCTTCGCGAGGAGAGAATCATGCTGGTCGGCGTTCCCAAGGAAATTAAACCAAGCGAGTTTCGCGTTGGTCTCACCCCCGAAGCGGTGCGCGAATATGTCGCCGCCGGGCACAATGTGATCGTGGAAACCGGTGCCGGTCTCGGTATCGACAAGAACGATGACACCTACCGCAAGGCCGGGGCCGAAGTGGTGGATAGCGCCGCAGAAGTCTTCGCCCGGGCCGAGATGGTGGTGAAGGTCAAGGAACCGCAGCCGGGCGAGTGGGTGCAACTGCGCGAAGGGCAGATCCTGTTCACCTACCTCCACCTCGCGCCCGATCCCGATCAGGCGCGCGGGCTGATGGATGCGGGCGTTTCGGCCATCGCCTATGAAACCGTGACCGGGCCGGGCGGCGGCCTGCCCTTGCTCGCTCCGATGAGCGAAGTGGCCGGGCGGCTTTCGATCGAGGCTGGCGCGCATGCGTTGCGCGCGAACAATGGCGGGCGCGGCACCCTGATGGGCGGGGTTCCCGGCGTGCTTCCGGCGCGGGTCGTGGTGCTCGGCGGCGGCGTGGTCGGCACGCAGGCGGCGCGCATGGCGGTGGGGCTGGGCGCGACGGTGGAGATCTTCGACCGCTCGCTCCCGCGTCTGCGCCAGCTGGACGAGATGTTCCAAGGCCGGGCGATCACCCGCTACTCGACTGCAGGCACGATCGAACAAGCGGTCAGCGAGGCCGACGTGGTGATCGGCGCGGTGCTGATCCCCGGTGCCAGCGCGCCGCACCTTGTGACCCGCGCGATGCTGGGCGACATGAAGAACCGCGCGGTGTTGGTCGATGTCGCGATCGATCAGGGCGGGTGCTTTGAAACTTCGCACGCTACCACGCACGAGAACCCGACCTACGAAGTCGACGGCATCATCCACTACTGCGTTGCCAATATGCCGGGCGCGGTGCCGCTGACCAGTTCCTACGCGCTCAACAATGCGACTCTGCCGTTCGGTTTGGCGCTTGCCAACAAGGGGTTGAAGGCGTGCGAGGATGATCCTCACCTTGCTCCCGGGCTCAACGTGCATCAGGGCAAGATTGTCAATTCTGCAGTCGCCGAGAGCCTCGGCTTCTGAGGCTTGCATTTTTTGGCACAAATGATGCCGCCAATTCGCGGGTAATCCGGCTCGGTTGATCGTAGATCGGTGGCACCAGGAAAGGTGCCCCCGATGAAACCGTTCAATCCGCAGCCGCTTGTTCGTACCGTCAACCCTGACGTCATCATCGAAACCCACGTCGC
The DNA here is from genome assembly GCF_024305245.1 of Erythrobacter sp. GTDB lineage: Bacteria > Pseudomonadota > Alphaproteobacteria > Sphingomonadales > Sphingomonadaceae > Erythrobacter. The sequence goes on along the minus strand of NZ_JAMWYX010000005.1, from coordinate 44,736 downwards.
CCCGCAATCGGCCAGCGACCGGGTCGCCTTCGCCTTTGTCAAACTGTTGCGGTTTTGCGCCGACCGGTTCTTTGCCAAACGCTACGGCCACCGCGCCGTCGTGCTTGAAACGGTTGCCGCTGTGCCGGGTATGGTCGGCGGGCTGTGGCAGCACCTCACTGCACTGCGCACGATGCGCGACGATGAAGGCTGGATCCGTACGCTGCTGGACGAGGCCGAGAACGAGCGGATGCATCTGATGACCTTCATCGAGATTGCCAAGCCGAACGCATTCGAACGGTTTCTTGTGCTGGCGGTGCAGCTGGTGTTCTACAATTTCTACTTCTTCCTCTACCTGTTCGCACCGCGCACCGCGCACCGCGTGGTCGGCTATTTCGAGGAGGAGGCGGTCTACAGCTACACCCAATATCTCGCCGAGGTCGATGCCGGACGGCTGGAGAACGTCCCCGCGCCGCAGCTTGCCATCGATTATTGGCAGCTGCCGCAGAACGCCCGGCTACGCGATGTCATTGTGGCCGTGCGGGCCGATGAGGCCGAGCACCGCGATGTGAACCACTACTTCGTCAGCGAATTGGACAATCGCAAGGCGCACAAGCCGCTGGGCGGACAGACGGCCCCTTAAACTGCCACCACCTGCTGCTCGATCGCGCCGAAGATCGAGTGGTTGTGTTCATCGCGCATCTCGATCCTCACGGTGTCGCCCGCCTGCATGAACGGAGTGCTGGCAGCGCCATCGCGGATCGTTTCGATCATGCGGATTTCGGCGATGCAGGAATAGCCAGCGCCGCCGTCCGCCACCGGCGTGCCTGCGCCGCTATCCGCGCCCTTGTTCGATACCGTGCCGGTGCCGATCACCGTGCCCGCGCCGAGGTTGCGCGTCTTGGCGGCATGGGCGACCAGCTGCGCGAGGTTGAAGGTCGCATCCTGCCCCGCATTCGCCCGCCCGAACGGCGCGCCGTTATAGTCGACCATCAGCGGCAGGTGGATAAGACTGTCCGCCCATGCATCGCCCAACTCGTCGGGCGTGACCGCCACCGGAGAAAAGGCGCTGGCGGGCTTGGACTGGAAGAACCCGAAGCCCTTTTCCAGCTCCGCCGGGATCAGCCCGCGCAATGACACATCGTTGACCAGCATGATCAGCTTGATGTGGCTGCCAGCTTCCTCCGCCGAAACGCCCATCGGCACGTCGTCGGTGATACAGGCGATCTCGCCCTCCATGTCGCAGCCCCACGCCGGATCGCCCAGCGGGATATCGCCGCGCGGGCGCAGGAAGCCGTCCGATCCGCCCTGATACATCAGCGGGTCGGTGTAGAAGCTGTCGGGAACCTTGCTCCCGCGTGCCTGACGAACCAGTTCGACATGGTTGATATAGGCGCTGCCATCGGCCCACTGGTAGGCGCGCGGCAGCGGCGAATGGGCCTGACGTTCGTGGAACCGCTCGCACGGCACGGTCTCATGCTCGACATCGCGGGCGAGCACTTCGAGTTCGGGCGCGACCCGCTCCCAATTGTCGAGCGCGGCTTGCAGGGTCGGCGCAATGTAACCGGCGGCGCAGCAGCGGGTGAGGTCTTTCGACACCACCACCAGCATCCCGTCACGCGTGCCATTGTCGAGGGTTGCGAGCTTCATTGTGGGTTCCTCTCGGGCGAATCTTGTTGGTTATCGGGATGGGCGTCCGCGAAGGCGGGCAGGGCGAGACACGCGGCCTCGATCCGGGTCAGGTGCGGACTGGCCGACAGGTCGTAATCGAACCGCCGCGCGTTGTAGAGCTGCGGGATCAGCACCACTTCGAACAGGCCGGGTGCGTCGCCGTGAACGAAGTCCCCGGTTTCAAGCTGTGACAGCCGCGCCTCCACCGGCACCAGCGTGCGGGCGAGCCAGTGGCGGTACCACGTGTTGATCTCGTCCTGCGAGTGGCCCAGCGGGTCTTTCAGGTATTTCAGCACCGGCAGGTTGTTGACCGCGTGAATCTCGGTCGCGACGGCGTAGGCGAGTTCCCGCACCGTGTAGCGTGCCTCGATATCGCCGGGCAGCAGCGGGGCATCGGGATAGGCCTCGTCCAGCCATTCCAGCAGCGCCATCGACTGTGCCCGGTCGCGCCCGTCCGCTTCCAGCATCGGCAGCGATCCGAACGGGTTGCGCTGCGTGAAGGCGGTGTCCTTGTTCTCGGCCGTGACGAGGTTCACCGGCACGTTCTCGAACGCCAGCCCCTTGAGGTTCAACGCAATCCGCAGGCGGTACGAGGTGGATGAGCGGAAGTAGCCGTAGAGCTTCATACGCGAAATCCCGCGATCCCGGCCGCCAGCGGGCGCTTGTAGGAGACACATGAGACACTGTTCAGGAACAGAAAACCGCGCCCTCCGATCAGCCGTCCAAAATCGTTCTCGCCGCTCTTCCCAACCCGCGTTTCCATCCAGCCACCATGCCGCGATGCGCGGGTGTAGGACAGGGCCTTCCCGAAACGCCTCATCAGAACGCTGCAATCCCTGTGATCGCGCGGCCTAGGATCAGCGCGTGGACATCATGCGTGCCTTCGTAGGTGTTGACCGTTTCCAGGTTCACCGCGTGGCGGATGACCTGATATTCCTCGGAAATGCCGTTGCCGCCGTGCATGTCGCGTGCGGCCCGCGCGATATCGAGCGCCTTGCCGACATTATTGCGCTTCACGATCGAAATCATGTCAGGCGCGAACCGGCCGTCGTCGATCAAGCGGCCTACACGCAAGGAAGCCTGCAACCCCAGCGCGATGTCGCTCATCATGTCGGCGAGCTTTTTCTGGAACAGCTGCGTGCCTGCCAGTGGCCGTCCGAACTGGTGACGGTCGAGGCCGTATTGCCGCGCGGCGGCAAGGCAGAATTCCGCTGCGCCCATCGCGCCCCATGAAATCCCGTAACGCGCACGGTTGAGGCAGCCGAACGGGCCTTTCAGCCCTTCGACGTTCGGCAGCAGCGCCGATGCGGGCACGCGCACCTCGTCCATCATGATCATGCCGGTGGTCGAGGCGCGAAGGCTGATCTTGCCCTTGATCTTGGGCGCGGACAGCCCGGTCATGCCTTTTTCCAGCACAAAGCCGCGGATCGCGCCGCCGTGTTCCTCGGACTTGGCCCAGATCACGAACACATCGGCGAAGGGCGAATTGGAAATCCACGTCTTGCTGCCGGAGATGACGTAATCATCGCCATCCTTGCGGGCGAAGGTCTTCATCCCCGCCGGGTCGCTGCCGGCATCGGGTTCGGTCAGGCCGAAGCAGCCGATCAACTCGCCAGCGGCCAGACCGGGCAGGTATTTGCGGCGCTGTTCGTCCGAGCCATAGGCGTAGATCGGATGCATCACGAGGCTGGACTGCACGCTCGCCATCGAGCGGTATCCGGAATCCACCCGTTCGATCTCGCGCGCGATCAGTCCGTAGGCGACATAGCCCGCGCCCGCGCCGCCGAATTCTTCGGGGATGGTCGCGCCCAGCAGCCCGGCCTTGCCCATCAGCGGGAACAGTTCGGGCGCGTCTGTTTCCTCGCGGAAGGCATCGATCACGCGCGGCTGTAATTCGCTTTGCGCAAAGCCGTGCGCCGCGTCGCGGATCATCCGCTCTTCTTCGGTCAGCTGGCTTTCGATGTCGAACGGGTCTTCCCAGTTGAACGGGACGATGCCGCTTTTCGGCGCTGCGGGCGTGGTGCCATGCACGATTTTTTGCTCCTGCTTTTTCTTTTCCCAGCTTTCGCAGGCTTGGCGATGCGGGGCAAGGGGGAGCGCGGCGAAGTGTGGCGGTGCGGGGGCCTTTTCAGGAGGTCATCAGCGCGCGCCCGACCATATCCAGCAGTGCGGCTGGCGGGCAGGGCTTGGCCACGGCCACCGCGCGCGGAAAGCGGGCGGCGATTGCGTCGCGCTCGTCCCGTTCGGAATGGAGGATCACCGGCACATCATCGTCGATCAATTTCTGCGCCAGTTCGTAGGTCAGCCCGTCCACCAGCTCGATATCGAGGATCGCCAGATCGGGCTTTTCCTTCTGGCAGGCGAGCAACGCGGAGGAAATCCCGGCATGCGGCCCTTCGACCTCGTAGCCGGCTTCTTCAAAAGTATCGCACAGGTCGAAAGCCGTGATGAATTCGTCTTCCGCTACCAAGATCCGCACGGCCATCGGTCCTCTCCCGTGTCCACGACTCCGCCCCCAACGCGGCAGAGTAACACGGTTTGGGCGCAAACCTTGCGGGTTTCTTAACCGTTCCGGCCGAACCTTTCGGAGAAGCCCGCCTCGTCGCCCGCCGCCAGCAGACGGGCCTGCGCAACCCACTGATCGCGGGCGATGCGCCCCGAAAACCGCCCCAGCTGCGCATCCATCCGATCGATATCGGCAGCCGACCAGCTGGCGATCTGGCCAAAGCTGGAAACGCCAAGATCGCCCAGCAGCGCCGCCAGCTTGGGGCCGACGCCCTTGATCCGGGTCAGATCGTCGCTGCCACCGGTCGCGGGCGGAGTGGCTGGCGGGGTCGCGGGCGATGCCGGGGGAGGGGCGGCATGGGCAACAGGCGCAGTGGTGGCCGGAGCGACCTCCGGCCCTGCCTCGGCATCGGTGCCCAGCGGGGCGGCGGCAATCGTCTGGGTATTGGCGGCGGCGGACAGCGGCCCCTGCGACACCTCCGGCGCGCGCGGCGCGTCGATCAGCGCCTGATTGCGCTTGGCCCGCTCGGCCCCGTCATCCAGCACGTCGGTCTTGGTGGTGGCGTTCTGATCGACCACCTTCGATTTGCGGTTGGTGCGCATGACCAGCCAGACGACCAGCACCAGCAGCACAAGGCCGATCACGATCAGGGGCAGGGCAGCGGTAATATCTGGCGACATTTGGGGAAGGCTCCGTTCAGGATTCGGTTGCCCGCGCCCTTAGCAGCCCTGAACGGTCAAGCCCAACCCCTTAACGCGGCAAGAGAGCCTGGGCCTCAGCCGCCCTTCATGCTCCCCGCCAGCGCATTCAGCCGCAGGAATTCCTGCCGCCAGAAATTGTCCTTGCCCGATCTGTTCTGATCGCCCGCCAGCCCGCCGATCTGATCGAAGCTGTAGCCCATCATCATCTCGTCGCCGCGCAGCACCTGACCGAAGGCAGCGACCGCGGCGGCGAAGGCGAAATCGCCCCGCGGCAAGGCGGCAGACTTGAACGCACTGGAAGCGACCGGCTGCTCGATCAGTTTGGAGGTTTTGCCATCGGGCAGCTTGTACCGCAGCTTGACGTTGGCGGCTTCGGCCAGCCGCGCGGTGGCGGCGGCATCGGGCTTGTCCTCGTACTTGCGCGGCGCGATCCAGCCCTTGCCGCCGACCGGCACCACTTCGTAGATCGCCGTCACCTGATGGCCCGCGCCGATATCGCCAGCATCGACCAGATCATTGTCGAAATCCTCTTCGCGCAGGGCCCGGTTTTCATAGCCGACCAGACGGTACTGGCCGATCACCGCAGGGTTGAATTCAACCTGGATCTTCACATCCTTGGCAATGGTGAACAGCGTGCTCGACATCTCCTCGCCCAGCACCTTCTTCGCTTCCAGCGCGTTGTCGATGTAGAAGTAGTTGCCGTTCCCGTGATTGGCGATCTGCTCCATCATCGCTTCGTTGTAATTGCCCTGACCGAAGCCGAGCGTGGTCAGCGTAATGCCGCTATCGCGCTTGTTCTCGATCAGTTCGATCAGGGCCTTGGTGTTCGAAACGCCGACATTGAAATCGCCGTCGGTGGCAAGGATCACGCGGTTGACGCCGCCCTTGATGAAGTTGTCTTCGGCAATGCGGTAGGCGAGTTCGATGCCGGCACCCCCGGCGGTTGATCCGCCCGCTTCGAGAGCTTCCAGAGCGCGGCGGATCTTGCCGGTGTCGCTGGTGGGTTCCAGCACCATGCCGGCCGCGCCTGCATAGACGACGATCGCAACCTTGTCCTTCGCCGACAATTCGCCCGCCAGTCCGGCGAGCGCGGTCTTGACCAGCGGCAGCTTGTCGGCAGCGTTCATCGATCCCGAGACATCCATCAGGAATACGAGGTTGGCGGGCGGGCGTTCGGCGGTGTCGATATCGTAACCGCGCAGGCCGATGCGCATCAGGTAGGTGCCGTCGTTCCACGGCGTCTTCGCGACATCGGTCGTCACCGTGAAAGGCTGGCTGCGGTCTTTCGGGCGCGCGTAGTCGTAGCGGAAATAGTTGATCATTTCCTCGGTTCGCACCGCATCCTGCGGGGGCATCATGCCTTGCGTCAGGAACCGGCGGGTGTTGGCATAGGCGCCGGTATCGACATCGACGCTGAAGGTGGAAACGGGCTCGGCCAGCGTCAGCTTGACCGGCGAGACTTCCTTGCCTTCATATTGCTCGCGGCCCGGATCGGTCGCGACCATCACAGGCGGGGCGTAGTAGGCAACTTCGGCGCTGGCCGGGCTCCTGACCCGCGATCCCGTTACCATCAAGGCCTGATCAGCCACCGCATAGGATGGCGCAGGCGGGGGCGGAGGGGGCGGCGGCGGTGGCGGCGGAGAGGCCATGCCGGGCGGCGGCGTCGGCGCCTTGGCCAGTTCTTCGGGCGCCTTGCTGGCGCAGCCTGCAATCACGGCACACAGCGCCGCAGTTCCGATCAGACGAGTCCCACGCATCACCTTGTTCTCCCCGCTTGTTTCAGCGGAGGTCAAAATCGAATCGGGGCCGTGAATAGCGACTGAACGCCCTAGGCGGCGGACGAATCGCTGACCGGTGCGGGCACCACATTCTTGCGGAACAGCACCTTGTCCTCCTCGCCGAAACCGCGGTGCCAGATCACCAGCGCATAGGTGCCGAGCACCGCCGGAATGCCGACCACCAGCTCGATCCATTCGGGCAGCAGGGTGAAGCCATAGCCCACCACCACCGCGGCGGCTGCGGCATAGACCAGCGGCCAGCGCCAGTTGGAAACGGGCGCTGCCAGCAGGTGTTTGAGCAGTAGCGCCTTCACAAGGCTGGATACCGCCAGCGCAATCATCAGCGCGCCCGCCGCGCCCGCGGCTTCGTAGCCTGCGCCAAGCCCCGCGTTGCGCGCGGCAAGGATCAGCGCCACCGTCAGGCCCGCCTGCAGCGCGATCACTCCGATCGAGATCGCCAGATTGCGCTTGCGGGCGATGTAGACCAGCACGCTTTCGGACACGACCGCCATCGACGCGACCACTTCGGCAGCCAGCAGCAGTGCGAGCGCCGCAGTGCCCGCGACATAATCCGGCCCCCACAGACCCATCACCGCTTCGCCCGGCAGGCCCAGCACCAGCGCGATGCCGAGCTGCAGGGCGATAATCCAGAACCCCCCCTGCCGCACCTGCGCGGCGATGGCGTCCATGTTGCCGATCCGCAGGTTCTTGGTGATGACCGGCGACAGGATCGGTTCGAAACTGGTCTTCAGCTTTTGCGGCAGCGATGCAATCTGCTGCGCGGCGTAATAGATGCCGACCGCCTGCGGCGGCGCGAACAGGCCGAGGATGAAGATATCGAGCAGCCGCGTGCCGCGCTCGATCGCGTCGGCCCCGACAAGCGGGAAAGCGCGGGTGGACATCGCCAGCATCGCGCGCGGCGCGGGCCTCCAGTTGCGCGGCAGGCCGAAGGTGCGCAGGAACGGCCATGCCGCCGTCAGCAATCCGGCGTAGATCGAGGTGATGAAGGCCAGCGCAAGACCCGCATCGCGGGTGGCGGGGATGAAGAAGAACACCCCTGCCGCAATCGAGATCGTCCACGGTTCGACAATCGCCCGCGCACGCACGATGGTGGCGATGTCGAAGCGGTAGGCCTGCGCTGCGAGCAATATCTCGGTGACGGCGAAGGCGGGGATGGTGGCGACCAGCCAGATATCCAGCGGCGAGTTCATGCCGTTGGGGAACATCGGTTCGGGGAATATCAGCAGCAGCCCGGCGGCTACCAGTGAATAGGCCAGCGCCAGCAGGATCCCGTCATAGACAAGATTCACCTCCTTGCTGCGATCCTCGCCTGCGCCTTCCGACAGGCGCAGCGCCAAACCGCGCTTTTCGCCGAGCGAACAGATCAGCGCGATGATCTCGATCAGCACCATTGCCGATGCGAAGCGGCCCAGCGATTCGGCCCCGTAAAGCCGGGTGGCGATGACGAGGAACGGGATGCGCGCCACCAGCCGGATCGCGAAACCCATGGTATTCGTGCGCCCGCCCTTGGCCAGCGTGGCAAGATCATCGCCGCCCTTTTCGGGTGCGGCTGCTGCGGGCTGGGCGGGAGGCAGGCTCACGCCTCGGAATCCTTCCCGGGCACATCGCGTTCGGCCTTGAGCGGGCGGGCGAGCAGTTCCGCCACGATTGCGCGCGCGCTTTGACCCGCGAGGATGGCATTGACCGCCGCGACGATCGGCATCGGCGTGCCGCGCTTGTCCGCCAGTTCGGCCAGCACCGGCGCGGTGTGCGCGCCTTCGGCCACGGTGCGGCGGTCGGCCATCAGGTCGGCAGCCGATGCGCCTTCGCCCAATTCCTTGCCGAGCGAGAAATTGCGGCTGGAGGTGGAGGAACAGGTCAGCACCAGATCGCCGAGGCCGCATAATCCGCTGAGCGTTTCGGCGCGTGCGCCCAGCGCTTCGCCAAACCGCAGCATCTCGGCATATCCGCGCGCGATCAATGCGGCGCGGGCGTTCTGGCCGAGCGCGAGCCCTTCCACCACACCGCAAGCGATAGCGAGCACGTTCTTGACCGAACCGCCGATCTCCGCCCCGATCACATCATCGGAATAATACGGGCGGAAGGCGGGCCGGGCGATGGCGGGGGCGATCCTGTCCCACTGGTCGTTCCCGCCGCCGCAGGCCAGCGTGACGGCGGTCGGCAGCCCGGCGGCGACCTCATGCGCAAACGTCGGGCCGGATAGTACTGCGATGGCGCTGCCGGGCGCAGCTTCGCGCGCGACATCGTTCATCAGCCGCCCGGTGCCCGCCTCGATCCCCTTGGAACACAGCACCAGATCGCGCGGGGGGCGGGGCAGACCGGCCAGAACCCGGCCCAGCACCTGCGCAGGCGTGACGGCCAGAACGGTATCGATCCCGGCGAGGGTGGCGAGATCGCCGGTCGCCCGGATCGTGGGGGCGAGGGCGGCGGTCGGCAGATAGAGCGGGTTGCGATGATCGGCGTTGATCGCGGCGACCACTTCCGGCTCGTAAGCCCATAGCAGCACGTCGCGCCCGTCGCTGGAGAGCATCTGCGCCAGCGCCGTCCCCCATGCGCCTGCGCCGATAACCCCAATTGTCTTTGGGCCGATGGTTGGCTGTGCTGTCATGCCTTCACTCCGGCTCCGCGCACCGTATCGGCGCTGGCATCGAGCGGCCACCGCGGGCGAGCGACGAAATCGAGCGGGTCGCCGGCGAAGTCACCGTCGCGCGTCCAGCCTTCGTTCGCCAGCCGCTCGCACCCGGCCCAAGCGATCATCGCGGCATTATCGGTGCACAGCGCGAGCGGGGGTGCGGTGAAGCGCATGGCGTTGGCGCTGGCGAAGGCTTCGAGCGCGGCGCGCACGGCCCGATTCGCCGCCACCCCGCCTGCGACAACCAACGCGGGGGAGGGGCCAGCGCGGGTCAGCGCGAATTGCAGCCGGTCGATCAGGCATTCGACTGCGGCCTGCTGGAAACTGGCGGCGATATCAGCGGGGGCATGCGCGCCGCTCTCGACCGCCCGCATCACCGCGCTTTTGAGGCCAGCGAAGGAGAAATGCGGCTCGGGAGAACCCTTCAAAGGGCGCGGCAGAGGCACCGCCTTGGGATTGCCCTGCAAAGCCAATCGCTCCACCGCAGGCCCGCCGGGATAGCCGAGGCCAAGGAGCTTGGCGGTCTTGTCGAACGCCTCTCCCAGCGCATCGTCGATGGTGGTGGCAAGGCGGCGATATTGGCCCACGCCCTCGACAGCGAGGATCTGGCAATGCCCGCCCGATACCAGCAACAGCAGATAGGGAAAGCCGAGGCCCGCATCCGCCAGCCGGGGCGACAGCGCATGGCCTTCCAGATGGTTGATCGCAAGCAGCGGCTTGCCCGCTGCCATTGCCAGCGCCTTGGCACTGACAAGGCCGACCATCACCCCGCCGATCAGCCCCGGCCCGGCGGTGGCGGCGATGGCATCCACCTCGTCGAGGCTCAGCCCCGCCTCCGCCATCACGTGTGCGATCATCGGCGCGACCCGCTCGGCATGGGCGCGGGCGGCGATTTCGGGTACCACGCCGCCATAGGGCGCGTGTTCCGCTTCCTGACTGGCGATGGCCTGCGCGATGATCGCGCCGTCGCCGCGAACCAGCGCGACCGCGGTTTCATCGCAGCTCGATTCGATCCCCAGAACAAGCGGGCGCGCGATAGCTGCATCAGAGGTGTGCGTGACCGATCCCATCCGACTTCCATCTAGTCGCTATGAAAGCTAGGGCAAGCTTAGCTATGACCGACGCACCCGCAGCATCCCCGAGATTACGCCTCGGCACCCGCAATTCCCCGCTTGCCATGGCGCAGGCAGTCGAGACCCGTGCGCGCCTGTGCGCCGCCCACGGCTGGGACGAGGACGCGATCGAACTCGTCCCCGTGCTGGCGAGCGGCGACAAGGTGCTCGACCGGCCTTTGTCCGAAATCGGCGGCAAGGCGCTGTGGACCAAGGAGCTCGATCAATGGCTCGGCGAAGGGCGGATCGATCTTTCCGTGCATTCGGCCAAGGATGTCGAAACGATTCGTCCGCGCGAATTCCATTTTGCCGCATTCCTGCCGCGCGCGGACCGGCGTGATTGTCTGGTCGGGGCGGCCAGCATCGCAGATATTCCGCAAGGCGCGGTCGTCGGCACCAGCGCCCCGCGCCGCGCCGCGCAATTGCTCAACCTGCGGCCCGATTGCACCGTCGTGACCTTCCGCGGCAATGTCGCCACCCGGCTCGGCAAGCTGCAAGCGGGGGAGGCGGATGTGACGTTCCTTGCCGCTGCCGGGCTGGAACGGCTGGGGCAGAGCGAGGTCGGGCAGCCGCTCGACCAGGTCGACTGGATCCCCGCCGCCGCGCAAGGCGTGATCGCGATCGAATGCCGCGCCGATGATGAGGCCACCACCGCGTTACTCGCCGTGATCGACCACGCGCCCACCCGCGCCGAACTGGAGGCGGAACGCGCGCTGCTCGCCGAACTGGGCGGCACCTGCCATTCGCCGGTCGCGGTGCTGTGCGAAACGGGCGAGGACGTACTCTCCATGCGCGCCGCGCTGTTCAGCCCTGACGGGGCCGAGCGGATCGAAGGCAGCGCGCGCTTTGCTGCGGGCGATCACGCCCCCGTTCGCGCGCTGGCGGCCGATCTGCTGGCGCGCGCCACGCCCGGCATTGCTCCGCATTTCCGAACGGCGGGATGAGCGCAAACCTGCTCGCCCTGCGGCCCGAACCGGGGCTGACCGCCACTCTCGAAAAGGCGCGCGCGCTGGGGCTTGCGATCACCGGGTACGCCCTGTCGGAAATCCGGCCTGTCACGTGGGAATGCCCCGATCCTGCCCTTTTCGATGGCCTGTTGATCGGCAGCGCCAATGTCTTCGCGCAAGGCGGGCCGCAGCTTGCGCGGCTGACGGACAAGCCGGTCTTCGCCGTGGGAGAGGCAACCGCCAGCGCGGCGAGGGCAGCCGGATTCGCAGTCGCAATGGTCGGCAGCGGCGGCCTGCAAGGGGTGCTGGATGCCATATCCGGCCCCCGCCACCTGCTGCGGATCGCCGGTGAGGAACACGTCCCGCTGAACCCGCCTGCGGGCGTCACCTTCGACACTGTGATCGCCTATCGCAATTGCCCGCTGCCGCTCGATCCCGCCGCGCACCTGCTAATATCGGGAGAGGCGCTGGTGCTGCTGCATTCGGCGACGACCGCACGGCATTTTGCTGGTGAATGCGACCGGTTGGGGCTGGATCGCAGTCAGATCGCGCTGGCCGCGCTCGGCCCGCGGATCGCCGATGCGGCAGGCCGGGGCTGGGCCGCCGTCCACATCGCGCCCCGGCCCGATGAGCCTGCGTTCTTGGCATTGGTGTTTGACTTGTGCGAAAAGTGTCGCTCCATGCCCGCTCCTCCTGCCGGACAGCCGTAATCGCGGCGCCGGCGCGGCAGGGATACGCAAGGTCGCAGAACGGATCATAATGGAACCGAAATACACAAGCCGCCGCAAACCATCTTCCGGTCGGGGATTGATGCTGGCCGTGCTGACCGCCTTCATCGCCGGCGGCGCGCTGGTGGGCTATGTGGTGTGGTACAATCTCCAGCCCGAGCGCGCCGCGCCCACGGCAAGCGACGCCGTAATCGTGGCGGATATGGACGAGACACCCCAGACCTTGAAAGGCCTGCCGCAATCGCCTTCGCCAACGCCGCTGGCGGATGCGATCAAGGCCGAGAATGCCGAGGAGGCGGTGGAGGCTGTGACCCGCGTGGCCGAACAACAGGGCGGCCTGGATCAGCGCCTTGCCGCTGCCGAACAGCGGCTCGCACTGCTCGATTTGCAGGCACAGGCGGCGGCGGGCAATGCCGCGCGTGCGGAAAGCCTGCTGATCGCCTTTGCCACCCGGCGCGCGGTCGAGCGCGGGGCGGAGCTGGGCTATCTGGCCGATCAGCTGCGGCTGCGGTTCGGCGACCAGTGGCCCAATGCGGTCAGCACCATCGTCGAATTCTCGCGCAATCCGGTCCGGCTCGACGGGCTCGTGGCGCGGCTTGAAGGGCTGGGGCCGCAATTGCGCGAAAGCAGCCAGGGGCCATCGTGGGAGACATTCCAGCGCGAACTCGGCCAGCTATTCGTGTTCCGCCGCGAAAGCACCCCTTCGCCGCAGCCCGAACGCCGGTTGGAGCGCGCGCGCTGGGCGCTGGAACAGGGCCGCTACCAGAACGCGATCGACGAGGTGAAGGGAATGCCCGGCGCCGATATGGCCGCCGCGTGGATCGCGGATGCCGAGCGGTATCGCACGGCGATGGAAGCGCTGGAAGTGATCGAAACCGCCGCCGTGCTCGACCAGCGCGGCTTGCGTGACGGGGCGGGCAATCCCGTGCGTCAGCTGAGCAGCCCGCTGGTTATGCCTTAGGCCGATCGGACGTAGGCTACGCCCGCAAAATCTCCGGCAGATCGCCCGAAACGCCGCGCGCTTCGTCCATGAAGAAATCCTTGAGCATCGGCGTGCGCTGCACCGCCGCCATGCCGAGCCTGCGCACGGCCGATGCGGTCTTGCCGGGAACGCCGAACAGCCGCGTCAGCCCGTCAGTCGCCAGCGCCACCATGAAGCTGTCGAGCCCGCGCCACGTTTCATAACGCTTGAGCAATTCGGGGTCGCCCGGATCGAGGCCGAGCCGCGCGCCATCGGCCAGCACCTCCACCAGCGCGCCGACATCGCGCAGGCCGAGGTTCAGCCCCTGTCCGGCGATCGGGTGAATGCCGTGCGCCGAATCCCCGACCAGCGCGAGCCGTTCGGCGGTGATCTTGGCGGTGTGATGGAACCCGAGCGGCCATGACGACCGCGCGCCGACCGTCTGCACCTTGCCCAGCACCCCGCCCATGCGCTTTTCCACTTCGGCGAGGAATGCGCGGTCACCCAGCTTCATCACGCCCGCGCCGTCTGCTTCCGACACCGTCCACACCAGCGATGACCGGTGCGTGCCGTCGGCATCGTCGTTCAGCGGCAGCAGCGCGAACGGCCCGGCGGGGTAGAAGATTTCCCAAGCGACATTGCCGTGCGGCTTTTCGTGCGTAAGCCCGGCGATGATCGCACGGTGCTTGTAATCCCACTTGGCCAGCGTGATCCCGGCAGAATCGCGGGTGGGCGACTGGCGGCCTTCGGCGGCGATCATCAGCCTGCCCTTCAGCTTGCGCCCGTCTGCCAGCACGGCGGCAACACCATATTCACTGCGCTGGCGTTCGATCACGTGCGCCATGGAGGTCCAGTGGATCAGCGGCTCCTTGGCCGCCGCTTCGAACAGCGCGAGCCGCAAGCGGCGGTTGGGGAACATCCGCCCCAGCGTGCCGCCATCGACGCCGGGCTGGAAATCGAGCCGGCCCGGCTTGTTCTGATCGGTCACCGCAATGCTGGCGATGTCGCAGGCGAATTGTTCCAGCCCTGCGGCAATTCCGATGTTCTCGAACAGGTGCCAGCTGGCGGTGGAGATTGCGGTGGCGCGGTCGTCGAAGCCTTCCGCCGTCAGTTCCGCCGGATCGGCGCGGTCGATCACGTGGCTCGACAGGCCCTTCTTCGCCGCCGCCAGTGCCAGCGTCATGCCGACCAGTCCTCCGCCAAGGATCACGAGGTCGCGCGTTTCAGTGTCAGGCTTGGTCACGGGTTTCGCTCCGATTGCGAAGATTGCTGGCGGAGCCTAGAGGGTAGCGCGTGTCCCGCGCAAGAACCTTCCCGCTTCCGATCCGTCAATTGCTTGCATGGATGCTTGCGCTGTTCGCAAGCATTGTGCTGGCGGCGGCCGGTCATGCGCAGGAGGTGCCCGCCGAAGCGCGCTATGGCGACGGCAATATCGCGGTGGAACTGTACGCCGATGGTGCGCCGGTAGCGGGCGAGGAGTGGATGCTCGCACTGCGTTTCACGCCCAAGTCTGCGGAATGGCACGGCTACTGGTCGAACCCCGGCGATGCGGGGCAGGGGATGCGGCTGACGCTCGATCTGCCCGCTGGCTGGGAGGCGGGCGAGCCGCTCTATCCAGTGCCGCTGCGGCTGACGATCAGCGGGCTGATGAACCATATTTACGAGGGCACTTATACGGTGCTGGTGCCGGTGAAGGTGCCTGAGGGCGCGGACGTGCGCGCCCCGCCGCGCATCACCGGCCACGTCGAATATCTTGCCTGCACGGACAAGATCTGCGTGCCGCAGGATGCGCTTCTGGAGGCGCGCCAAGGCGGTGATTTCGCGCGCTGGAGGGCGGAGGTCGCGCCGCCACTTTCTGCGGGGGCAAGCTTCGATGTCGGTGGCCGTGCTTTGCGGCTTGCGATCCCTCTGCCCGCCAGCGTCGCGCTCGATAATCCGCACGTCTTCATCGCCAACGAGGACTTGGCCGATTACGCTGCGCCCCAGACTTTCCGCCGTGTGGGCGATGTGCTGACGGTGGATATCCCGCTCGCCGAATACCGCGCCGACACGCCGAGTGCGGTGGAAGGCATCCTTGCATTCGGTGAAGGAACGGGGGTGGAGTTCGGCGCGATCCCCGGCGATGTTCCCACCGGCGGCGAAGTGGTGGCAGGGCCGGTCGGTATGGCGATCCCGCCGCTATGGACGCTCATCCTCGGTGCGCTGGCGGGCGGCTTTCTGCTCAACATCATGCCCTGCGTGTTTCCGATCCTCAGCCTGAAGGCGCTCAGCCTCGCCCGCGCCGGCGAGAGCGAGGCGCGCGCTCGCGCCGAGGGGCTGGCCTATACTGCGGGTGTGGTGCTGGCCTGCGTCGGCCTCGGCGCGCTGCTGCTGGCATTGCGGGCGGCGGGCGAACAGGTCGGCTGGGCATTCCAGCTGCAGGAACCGGGCGTGGTCGTCGCGCTGCTGGTGCTGGCGGCCGCGATCACCGCGAACTTTGCCGGACTTTTCGAACTGCCTTCGCTCAGCGTCACCAGCGGCGGCAAGCCTGCGGGCGCCTTCGCCACCGGGCTGCTCGCCGCTTTCGTCGCCACGCCCTGCACCGGGCCGTTCATGGCGGCTGCATTGGGCGCGGCGCTGCTGTTGCCGACCGCGCAAGCCTTGCTGCTGTTCGCGCTGCTGGGGCTGGGGCTGGCGCTGCCGTTCCTGTTGCTCGGCTTCATCCCGGCGTTGCGCCGAATGCTGCCGCGGCCGGGTCCGTGGATGGAGCGGTTCCGGCGGATCATGGCGATCCCGATGGGGCTGACTGCACTGGCGCTGATCTGGCTCACCGCGCAACTGGGCGGGCGGGCGTTCGGCGGGGTCGCGCTGCTGCTGGTCATCGGCGTGCTGATTGCGCTGTGGATCGTCGGACGCCTGCAACAGGCGGGCAAGCTGGCGTGGCCCGCCTTCGGCCTCGTCGCCGCGCCGTTCCTTGCCTTTGCCGCGATTGCCCTGCCTTCGGTTTACGAAGCCAAAGGGGCAGAGGCGCGGGAGAGCATCCACAATCCCCAAGCCTTCAGCGCCGAAGCGCTCGCCGCAGCGCGTGCCAGCGGCCAGCCGGTGTTCCTGTGGTTCACCGCCGATTGGTGTGTCACCTGCAAGGTCAACGAAAGCGTCGCGATCGAGCGTGAGGCCGTGCGCGATGCGTTTGAAGCGGCAGGCGTGGTCACGATGGTGGGCGACTGGACAGTGCGCGACGAGGCGATCACCGCCTTCCTGACTCAGCAGGGCGCGGCGGGCGTGCCGCTTTACCTGTGGTATCCGCCGGGAGCATCAGGGCCCGAACAATTGCCGCAGGTACTTACGCCCGACCTGCTGGTTGATCGGGCGAGCCATTTCCCCGGCACGCCTCCACCAACTGCATCGGCAGCGGGCTCGGATTGAGCCGCACCAGCCCCGCGCCGGGAACGGTCGCGGTCGCTTCGCGCTGACCGATCAGCGCATTCCAGCCTTGCGCATCGGCGGGCACTTCGCCCTGCCACATCAGCCGCCCGCCCAGTTCGGTCGAATCCACCGGAAACCGCCCGATATAACCATTCCCGATCAGCGCCAGCAGCGCGCCAGCGCCCTTGTCTGCCGGGGATTGGCGGGAAATCCTGAGGCGCGCATCGGGCGTGCCCGGTTCGAGACATTCGAGCGCGAGCAGCACCGGCTCACCCGGAATGCCATAGACCAACCGCATCGGCGCGTCGCTAACAGGACCGCCGCTCGCCGCCCAGACTGCGCCCGTGGTATCGGGCGAGGGGAGGGGGACGGACGGACCGGCGGGCAGGGGCATGCCGTCCGCGCGCGCCACGGCAGCATCGGTCGGCGGCGGCTTGCAGGCGGGCAAGGCCAGCGCCGCGATCAGAACTGCCGCAGCAAGGATAGGCTTGCTGCGCATCACCGTGCCTTGATGAAGGCGCGGATATCGCCGGAAAGCTTCGCGCGGTCCTCGTCGCGGATATACATCATGTGGCCCGCATCGTAATATTTCCACGTGATCCGGTCCTGCGGGATGCCGGTGCGCTTCAGCGAATATTCCGCGCCGAAGAACGGCGTCGCAAAATCATACCAGCCTTGCGCGTTGAACACCCTGAGGCCGCTGTTCTGGCGCATCGCCTTGCCGATCAGCGGCGCGATGTTGAGATAGGCGTTGCGGCCCCAGCCGCTGCCCAGCGACCAGTCCCACTGCCCGCCGATGCTGCCGATCGACTGGTATTGCCGGTCGGTGGTGTAACCCAGCGTCTCGCGCGCCCACTGGTTGATTGCGGCGGTATAGCCTGCGTCGATGCCGTAGAAGCTGGGATCATTGTCGGGCGTTTCCCCGGCATTGTCGTAATCGCGCCCGGTGTAACGCGAATCCAGCCGCCCGATGGTGAGCCCTCGGTCGCGCAGCAATTCCTTGTAGAACCGCTGATCGGTGACGCGCAGATCCGCCTGTTCGAGGTATTCTTCCGACAGCCCTGTCAGGCGGGAAAGCTCCGCGCGCACGGCGGCGCGTTCGGCCTGCGGCAGATCCTGACCTTTCAACAGCGCGGTGGCAAAGGGGCCGATGGCGAACTGACGCGCTTCTTCGGCGATGGCTTCGACGGAAGGCGCCTGCGCCTTGCCGTGGAAATAGGCCGCCGTCGCCATATTGGGCAGCGCGACAACATAGGCCATCTCGTTCCCCGGCGTCGGTTCACGCCCGGCGAAATCGAGGATGGTCGAGATCAGGATCAGCCCGTTGAGGCCGACATCGTTGTAGGTGCTGCCTTCCAGCTCATCCACCACCATCGCGGTGCGGCTGGTGCCATAGCTTTCCCCGCCGAGATATTTGGGGGAGGACCAGCGGCCATTATCGTTGATCCAGCGCCGGATCACATCGGCGACCGCGCGGCCATCCTGTTTGAGGCCGTAATATTTCTTGGGGTCGGTGCCCTTGGTCAGGTGGCTGAAGCCCGTGCCGGGCGGGTCGATGAACACGAGGTCGGCGACATCGAGCAGGCTGTCGGGATTGTCGACCAGCGGATAGGGCGGCGCGCCATCGTCGCGCGCGTCGGACGGGATTGCCACCCGCTTCGGCCCGAACGCGCCCATCTGCAACCACACCGAGCCTGAGCCGGGCCCGCCATTATAGATGAAGAACACCGGTCGCGAGGCGTCTACCGGCGTTTTGATATAAGACGTGGTGACGATCACCGCTTCGGCCTTGCCCGCATCGTCCGACAGGATCGTATCGGCGATGGTGGCGCGGTAGGGAACGCGCTGCCCGCCGAACGTGCCGGTCAGGTCGCGGGTGCGGACCTGTGGGTCGGGCGCGGCAGGCTTGGCCGCCTCGGCCTTGGCGTCAGGCGCATCCTGCGCGGCGGCGGGGATGGCAAATGCGGCGAGGGTGAGCGCGGCAAGCGCTGCGGGGAATCGACGGTTCATGCGACTAGCGAGTGACAGGCTTGGCGGCTGGGTTCAAGTGCGGGGGATCAGGCGGCGCGGGGTTGGATGCGGTCCAACTCACCATTGAGCGCGCGTTTGGCTGTGCGGAGTTCGGCACTCGTCTGAAGCCGCAGGAAAAACCCTTCCGATATGCGGAAATACCGCGACAGGCGCAGGTCGAGTTCGCCGTCGACGCGGGTATCGCCGTCGATCATGGCTTGCAGGCGCGCAGGCTCGACCGCGATGGCTTGAGCCAAGCCGGCGGTATCGAGCTTCAAAGGCTCCATGAATTCCGTGACCAGCAATTCGCCCGCGTGCGGGATGTGCAGCCAGTCCGAGGTGTCAGTGGTAGTCGACGATTTCGACATCGTAAGCGCTTCCGTTGTTCCAGCGGAAACATATACGCCATTTCATGTTAATTGAAATGGAATGCTGGCCGGCACGGTCGTCTTTGAGTTCATGCAAGCGGTTGCTGGGCGGCAGCTTGAGATCGTCGAGCGTTTCGGCGGCGTCAATCATAGCGAGCTTAATGATCGCACGCGCCTGAATGTCGGCGGGCAGCTTACGGCTTCGACGGCCCGACCACAGGCGTTTGGTCTCAATGCAGGAAAAAGACTCAATCATGGCTGCCTCTCAAAAGTGCAGCCAATCATTAATCAGGCAATTTTCTTTTGAGCAACAGCGGAGATTTAAAAAAATTGAGTTTTCTCTGTTGACAGGTCTCTAGCCCGCAAGAAGGCGTGCCGTATAGTTTAGTGATCCATGAGCAGTCTTGTGGAAAACTAACTTTAAGGCTTCCCGCCCATCCTCTTCGCCCGCACCTTCCCATATCGCGTCTTGCGCGTCCCCGGTTTGCCCTCATTGCTCCGGCCCACAATCGGCGCGCGTTTTTCGCCGTCGGGGATGCCGAGTTCATCCGCCTCCAGCCGCCGGATTTCGTCGCGCAACCGGCCCGCTTCCTCGAATTCGAGGTTCGCTGCCGCGTTGCGCATCCGCTTTTCGAGGTCTTCGATGTAGCTGCGCAGGTTGTGGCCGACCATGTTGTTGCGCTCGGCGTCGCCGGTGCCCACCACCACGCTGTCTTGCGAGGCGGTGTGCGCGACGATGTCGTGGATGTTGCGCTTGATCGTGGTCGGCGTGATGCCGTGTTCTTCGTTGTAGGCTTCCTGCTTGGAGCGGCGGCGGTCAGTTTCGGCGAGCGCGCGCTCCATGCTGCCGGTGATGCGGTCGGCGTAGAGGATGACCCGGCCATCGACATTGCGCGCCGCGCGGCCGATGGTCTGGATCAGCGAGGTTTCGCTGCGCAGGAAGCCTTCCTTGTCCGCATCGAGGATCGCCACCAGCCCGCATTCGGGAATGTCCAACCCTTCGCGCAGCAGGTTGATGCCGATCAGCACATCATAGACGCCCAGCCGCAAATCGCGGATCAGTTCGATGCGCTCCAATGTCTCCACGTCCGAGTGCATGTAACGCACCCGCACACCGTCTTCGTGCATGAATTCGGTGAGGTCTTCGGCCATGCGCTTGGTTAGGGTGGTCACCAGCGTGCGGTAACCCTTGGCGGCGGTGGCTTTGCATTCGACGATGCAATCCTGCACCTGATCTTCGACCGGGCGGATTTCCACTGGCGGGTCGATCAGGCCGGTGGGGCGGATCACCTGTTCGGCGAAGACGCCGCCGGTCTGCTCCATCTCCCAGTGCCCCGGCGTGGCCGACACCGCAAAGGTCTGCGGGCGCATCGCGTCCCATTCGTTGAAGCGCAGCGGGCGGTTGTCGATGCAGCTTGGCAGGCGGAAGCCATATTCGGCCAGCGTCAGTTTGCGGCGGTGATCGCCCTTCGCCATCGCGCCGATCTGCGGCACGGTCTGGTGGCTTTCATCGACGAACAGCAGCGCGTTTTCGGGCAGGTATTCGAACAAGGTCGGCGGCGGTTCGCCGGGCAGGCGACCGGTCAGGAATCGCGAATAGTTTTCGATCCCCGCGCAGCTTCCCGTCGCCGCGATCATTTCCAGATCGAAATGCGTGCGCTGTTCCAGCCGCTGGCGTTCGAGCAGTTTGCCTTCGGCTTCCAGTTCCTTGAGCCGTTCCTCCAGCTCGAATTTGATCGCGGCGGCCGCCTGTTTCATCGTCGGGCCAGGCGTGACGTAGTGCGAATTGGCATAGACCCGCACCTTCTCAAGGCTCGCGCCCTTGGTGCCGGTCAGCGGATCGAATTCGCTGATCGCCTCGATCTCGTCGCCGAAAAAGCTGACCCGCCAGGCCATGTCTTCATAGTGCGAGGGGAAGATTTCCAGATTGTCGCCGCGCACGCGAAATGTGCCGCGCGTGAAGGCGGCATCGTTGCGCTTGTACTGAAGCGCCACCAGCTTCCGGATCAATTCGCGCTGATCGACCGTCTCGCCCGCCTTGATGTCGAAAATCATCGCCGAATAGGTTTCGACCGAACCGATCCCGTAGAGGCACGACACCGAAGCGACGATGATGACGTCGTCGCGTTCCAGCAGGGATCGCGTGGCCGAATGGCGCATCCGGTCGATCGCTTCGTTCACGCTCGACTCTTTCTCGATGTACGTGTCGGAGCGCGGGACGTAGGCTTCGGGCTGGTAATAATCGTAGTAACTGACAAAGTATTCGACCGCGTTTTCAGGGAAGAAGCTCTTGAACTCGCCGTATAACTGCGCGGCCAGAATCTTGTTGGGCGCAAGGATCAGGGCGGGGCGTTGCAGCGTCTCGATCACCTTGGCCATGGTGAAGGTCTTGCCGCTGCCGGTGACGCCGAGCAGCACCTGCGTCTTCTCGTCCGCCAGCGCGCTTTGCGTCAGTTCGGCAATCGCGGTCGGCTGATCGCCTGCCGGTTCGTATTCCGACACCAGCTTGAACGGAATGCCGCCCATCGACTTGTCGGGACGGGCGGGGCGGTGCGGGGTGAAGTCCGAGCTCGTATCGGGCTCGTCCAGCCCGCGTCGGATTACAAGTTCTGCCATGCCGCAGATATGAGGGTGATGGCAGCGGTTGTGAAGTGGGGCTTTGCCGCTTAGCCTGCAACGAGAAGGTAGCCGGTCGCGGCGACTCACACATGCTATCGGGAGGTTGCAGCAATGAAGGTTTGGTTGAGCAGTGCGGTTGTGCTTCTGGGTGCGGGGGCGGTGATGGCCCAGACGGTGGACGAGGACATGAAGCCGCTGCCGGGCAAGTATGAATCGCGCGTCGAGCTTCTTTCGATGGATATTCCGGGCGTGCCAGCCAACATGATGGGCATGATGAAAGGCGCGTTCGAACGCTCGGTCACGATCTGCCTTACTCCCGAAGAGGTCGAGGAAGGCTACAAGGACGCGCTGCGCAAATCGCAGGACGGCGAGTGCAAGTACAAAAGCTTCTCCGCGACCGGCGGCAAGATGAACGCCGAAATGGTCTGCGACACCGATAACGGGCCGATGAACCTGACGATGACGGGCACGGGCACGCCGACAACTTCGGATGTAACGATGATGATGAGGGGCAATATGGGGCCTGGTCCCGGATCGATGTCCATGCGGGTCAGGCAAAAGCGCATCGGCGACTGCTGAGCCTTGCAGTATCTGGGCGGCATTTGGCTGGTCCATGGTGGGCCGACCTGTTTCCACACTCGCACCAAGGAGTGAATCAATGCGTTATCTGATGGCACCGGCTCTGGCAGCCCTGGCTCTTGCGTCCTGCGGAGGAGAAACTTCGGCCGATGCCGATGGTGACGGCGCTGTGAGCGCAGGCGAGGTCGCCAGCAAGGTCGAGGCAGAAGGCATCGCGCCCGAACCCGGCCAGTACAAGGCCACCATCACCATGACCGGAATGGATATTCCCGGAATGCCTGCAGGCATGGAAGGACACGGCGCGGGCGCCACCACCACCACCGAATATTGCCTGACCGAAGAAGATGTGGCCGAGGGCTTCGAGGAAATGATGAAGCGCGGCCAGAACGGCGAATGCGCTTACGAAAGCTTCGAACTCGCGGGTGGTAATATGGACGCGGTAATGGTGTGCAAGACCCCCGATGGCGATGCGCGCATGACCATGAACGGCACCGCTACCCCCACCAGTTCCGATTTCACTGCGACAATGGCTTTGAACGTGCCGGACGTGGGCGAGGGTACCATGAGCTTCGCCGCAAAGCATGAACGCATCGGCGATTGTCCCGCCCAGTAAGGCTGCGCTGCGGGTGAGGGCGGGTGTTACATTTCATGGAACATTCAGCTACAAGCGTGTTACAGCATACAAATGCCATCGCTTCGCTTCGCCCCCGATTTTCCGCGCTTTTCCCGCCAGTTCACCGCTGCCGGGCAAGGCGCGCGGGCAGCGTTGGGGCAAAGCGAGTTCGGCCGCCGCGTCGCTTTAGCGCGCGAAGTCTGTCCTGAGGAACACGAGGCGGGCAAGCCGCGACTGGTGCGGATGCTGGCCGAGGCGGCGGTGCTGCTCGAACCGGTGCGTCGCCGTCGTCGCAAAATCGATATCGCGATCACCGCCAATCCGCAGATGGCGATGCTGCTGCCCGGCTTTGCCACCCATCCGGTGCGGATGCGCTATCTGGCGCAGCAGCTCGAAATCGCCGGCCATCGCACCAAGCGTTGGGGGCTGGGCTTCAACTGGGGGCCGGACGAGGAGCGCTTCACGCAGTTGGAGGCGCGGCTGGTCGATCTCCACGTGTGCCACGGCAAGCCGGTGGTGCTGATCGGCTGGAGCCTGGGCGGGCTGTTCGCCCGCGAACTGGCCAAGCGTCAGCCGCAAGCGGTCGCCAAGGTCATCACCATGGGTTCGCCGTTCTCGGGATCGCCGCGGGCCAATAACGTCTGGCGCGCCTACCAGTTCATCACCGGCCACAGTGTCGATGCCCCGCCGATCGACGCCGACCTTGCGGCGAAACCCCCGGTTGAGACGGTCGC
Organism: Erythrobacter sp.; assembly: GCF_024305245.1. Lineage (GTDB taxonomy): Bacteria > Pseudomonadota > Alphaproteobacteria > Sphingomonadales > Sphingomonadaceae > Erythrobacter. The sequence continues at coordinate 21,372 of NZ_JAMWYX010000005.1, read as the reverse complement.
CATGTGGAGCGCCAATGACGGCGCTATCGCACCGCGTTGCGCAGCCGGGCGTCCGGGCGAGCGGGACCGTGCGGTGGCGGTGCGCTGCACCCACATGGGCTTCACTTACGAACCGCAGGTCATCACGACCTTGCTGGACGAACTCGAAGCGACCCGCTGAAGCGGTTCGCCGGGTTGCTACGCGCAGCTAGCCCTTTCTTTTTGTAAAAGGTCCGTTAGGTTGCTGCATTGCACCTAAAAGGTCCTGTGGGGGTTGATGATCGCGGACGACGGCAATTTCGATGAGATGTTTGATGGCAGCGGGCAGACCCGGCCGGCCTATGCGGAGTATTGTCGCTGGTACGACGAACAGCCCGCCGAATTCCTGCGCCGCAAGAACAGCGAAGCCGATGACAGTTTCCGCCGCACCGGGATCACCTTCAACGTCTATGGCGAGGATGCAGCCGAAGAACGCCTGATCCCGTTCGATATGGTGCCGCGCATTATCACCGCCGGCGAATGGCGGCGCCTGTCGCGCGGGATCGAACAACGGGTGCGCGCGCTCAATTCGTTCCTCTACGATCTGTATCACCGGCAGGAGATCGTGCGCGCAGGCCGCCTTCCTGCGCGGCTGCTGCAATCCAATGACGCGTGGCTGGCCAACATGGTCGGCTTCACGCCGCCGGGCGGGATTTACACCCATATCGTCGGCATCGATCTGGTCCGCACCGGGCCGGATGAATTCTTCGTGCTGGAAGATAATGCGCGCACGCCTTCGGGTGTCTCCTACATGCTGGAGAACCGCGAAACGATGATGGGGATGTTCCCCGATCTGTTCAGCCGCATCGCGGTGGAGAGCGTGTCCAACTACCCGCGCCGCCTCGCCCGCAGCCTTGCCGCCTGTGTCCCGCCTGCCTTTACCGGCGGCAAGCCGACGGTGGCGGTGCTGACTCCCGGCATCTTTAATTCCGCCTATTTCGAACACGCCTTTCTGGCCGACCAGATGGGCGCCGAACTGGTCGAGGGCAGCGATCTGCGCGTGGTCGAAGGCCGGGTGCAGATGCGCACCACGCGCGGGTACAAGCCGATCGACGTGCTGTATCGCCGGGTAGACGACGACTATCTCGATCCGCTGAGCTTCAATCCGGACAGTATGCTGGGCGTCCCCGGCATCATGGATGTGTACCGATCGGGCGGGATCACGATCGCCAATGCGCCGGGAACGGGGGTGGCCGATGACAAGGCGATCTATTCGTTCATGCCCGACATCGTCGAATTCTATACCGGCGAAAAGCCGCTGCTGCCCAATGTCCAGACCTGGCGCTGCGCCGACAAGGACAGCCTGGCCTACGTGCTCGACAATCTTGCCGAACTGGTGGTGAAAGAGGTGCACGGATCGGGCGGATACGGGATGCTGATCGGGCCGACATCGTCCAAGCGCGAGATCGCCGCGTTCCGCGAAAAACTGATCGCCAAGCCGGATAACTACATCGCCCAGCCCACGCTCGCGCTGTCGACCTGCCCGATCTACACCCGTGCCGGGCTGGCGCCGCGCCACCTCGACCTGCGCCCCTTCGTGCTCGTCTCGCCCGAGGGGATCGACATCACTCCCGGCGGCCTCACGCGGGTGGCGCTGAAAAAGGGTTCGCTGGTGGTCAATTCCTCGCAAGGGGGCGGCACCAAGGATACCTGGGTGCTGAAGGACTGATGGCCGGGGAACGCTCATGCTAGGCCGCACCGCCAACGGATTGTTCTGGATGTTCCGCTATCTCGAGCGGGCCGAGAATACCGCGCGCCTGCTCGATGCGGCGCTGCGGATGGCGCTGACGCGCGATCTTGCGACTGCCGAGGCGGAATGGCGCTCGGTCATCGCGACGCTGGGTCTACAGCGCGCCTACGACGCTGCGCATGACGGGTATGATGCGCAGTCGGTCTGGAACTTCGTGCTGCGCGATCCGTCGAACCCCGGCAATGTCCGGGCGATGTTCGGCGCGGTTCGCAGCAATGCGCGCACCGCCCGCACCAACATCTCCAGCGATGTATGGGAAGCGGTCAACGACAACTGGATGAAGATAGATGCAATGCTCTCCCGCCCCGTCGGCCAGACGGCGGTGGGCGAAGTGCTGGGCGCGATCCGGCGGGCGGGCACGCAGGTTCACGGTGCATTCGACGGCTCGATGCTGCGCGACGACGGCTACCATTTCAGCCGTGCGGGCACCTTCATCGAACGCGCCGACAGCACCGCGCGCATTCTCGACATGAAGTATTTCCTGCTGCTGCCGTCGCTGTCCTATGTCGGGTCGAGCCTCGATACCGGGCAGTGGGAGCAGGTGCTGCGCTCGGTCGCGGGCGCGCGGGTCTATAGCTGGCTCAACGCCGGCAAGATCGAGGCGCGCGGGATCGTCGAATTCCTGGTGCTCGACGACCGCTTCCCGCGCAGTCTGGCGTTTTGCCGCAATGCGCTGCGCGATTGCCTTGCCGCGCTCGCGCGCAACCACGGGGTCGAGGGCAGCTGCCACGCGCTGATGCGCGATGCCGATACCCGCATCAGCCATCTGACGGTCGAACAGATCTTCGAGGCCGGGCTGCACGAATTCCTCATCGATTTCCTCGCCCGCGACGCCGCAATTGCCCGCGCGATTGCCGAAGATTACCGGTTCCACGCATGAGGACGCTTGCATGAGCACGATGAGACTGGCGATCCGGCACACCACCCACTACGCCTTTTCCGAGCCGGTGACGCACGCGCTGCAGCGGCTGCGGCTGACGCCCAAGGAAACGCAGGGCCAGCGGATCATCGAATGGCAGATGCGGTTCGAGAACGCCCATGCCGAGCTCGAATATGACGACCAGCATTTCAACCACGTCACGCTGATCGGGCTGGAACAGGGCGCGCGCGAGGTGACGGTGATCTGCGAAGGGGTGGTGGAGACCGAAGACAATGCCGGGGTGATCGGCCGCCATTCGGGCCACCTGCCGTTGTGGAGCTTTCTGCGCCAGACCCCGCTCACCCGCCCGGGGCCGAAGCTGCGCGCGTTGCTGCGCGAGGTTCAGGGGCCGTCCGATCAGGCGCCGCTCGATTTTCTCCACGCGCTGTCGGGCCTGATCCGCGAACGGGTCGCCTATGAAACAGGCCGCACCCATTCTGCCACCACTGCCGAGGAATCGATCGGCCTATGCGCAGGCGTGTGTCAGGATCACGCGCATATCTTCATCGGCGCGGCGCGGGCGAGCGGGATTCCGGCGCGCTATGTCAGCGGCTATCTGATGATGGATGATCGCATCGATCAGGAAGCCACTCACGCCTGGGCCGAAGCCCATGTCGAAGGGCTGGGCTGGGTCGGCTTCGATGTGTCGAACGGGATCTGTCCCGATCCGCGCTATGTCCGGGTCGCCACCGGTAGCGATTACCGCGATGCCGCGCCGGTAACCGGTATCAGCTTCGGCGGCACCGAGGAAAAGCTCAGGGTCGATGTCGCGGTGGAGTCCCAACCGGCCACGCAGACTCAGTCGCAGTCGCAGTCGCAGTCACAATCGCAGTCGCAGTCTCAGAACCAGACGACGCAATAAGCCCAAACAGGTCACACGCGGCTTTGCGCGTTGCCTGCGATTGGGCTAGGGCGGCGCTCCTGTTGCAGCGGCCCGGAGAGAATTCGACATGACCTATTGCGTTGGCATGGTGCTGGAACAAGGCCTGGTGCTGATGAGCGACACCCGCACCAATTCGGGCGTCGACAACATCTCCACCTTCCGCAAGCTGTTCCACTGGACGGTGCCGGGCGAACGCATGATCGCGGTGATGACTGCAGGCAATCTTGCCACCACGCAGGCGGTGATCAGCCAGCTGGACGAGCGCACCAAGGCGCCGAGCGAGCGCGACAACGCCCTGCTGAAGGGGCCGACCATGTTCCAAGTCGTGACCGAAATCGGCCGCCTGCTGCGCGCCACGATCGAGGATGCGCAGCGCACCAATGGCGACAGCGGCAAGGGGCGCTTTACCGCCACGATGATCGTGGCCGGGCAGATCGCCGGAATGCAGCCGCGCCTATTCATGATCTATCCCGAAGGCAATTTCATCGAAGCCAGCTGGGACACCCCGTTCTTCCAGATCGGCGAAACCAAGTATGGCCGCCCGATCCTGATCCGCGGTTACGAACCCGACATGAGCTTCGAGGATGCGGTCAAGCTGCTGATGGTCAGTTTCGATTCCACTCTGAAGGCGAACCTGTCGGTCGGGCTGCCGCTTGATCTGCTGGTGATCGGCAAGGATGATTTTGCCCCCACCCACGAATACCGCATTTCCGCCGACGACCCGTATTTTACTGCGATTTCATCGGGCTGGGGCGATGAGCTGCGCACGGCGTTTCAATCGCTGCCGTCCTATAGTTTTGACGGTAAAAGCTGAGTCGCGAACATAATCAAGGTTCGTTTCGGACGAAAAAAAGCCATGCACCTCAAGGGCTTGACTAACCTGGGATAGGATGTTCCGTCCAGATTGGCGGCGCTACTGCGTGAATTGCCTAAGGGTTTGGCGCAGTCATCATCGCATGACACGTAAACCAACCCTCCATATGATCGACTCCTGCAGCCGCCAGCGCGCCGATTTGGCGCGGGTCGGCTTCGCCTTGGGCCACCATTGCGAAGTCTATGGCGATCTGTCGGAGCTGTCGGCTCACCCGCCGCGCGAAGGTATCATCATCGCTCGCGATACGGCGGAAGAAGGCGGGGTTGGGATGATCCTCGAACGGCTCGGCCGGCTCGGCATCTGGCTACCGCTGATCGCGGTCGAGGTGCAGCCGCGCCCGAACCGGATTGTCGAAGCGATCAAATCAGGCGCGCTCGATTACCTCGCCCTGCCGCTCGATCCGGAACGCTTCACCCGCTGCCTTTCCCGTATCGGCAAGGAGGCCGAAGAATTCGGCGCCGCCCGCCGCCGCATGATCGAGGCGCGCGACCGCATCTCCACGCTGTCGACACGCGAACGCGAAGTGCTGGACTGGCTGGCGGAGGGCAGCAGCAACAAGGCCATCGCGCGCGAGCTCGAAATCAGCCCGCGCACGGTAGAAATTCACCGCGCCAACATGATGAACAAACTGGGCGCACGCCACGCCGCCGAAGCTGTCCGGCTTCAGCTTGAGGCGAAGCTCGAACCGAAATTGCGGGCCTGAAGCGCTCGCCTATTGCCTCCCGGTGAGCGCCGGGAGGCAGCCAAGGTCAACGGGCCAGTACCCCCGGGCGGCCTCGGCGCTGCTGGTTCAGCTATGCTGACCGGCCGCGTCGGGGCCGCCAAACCTTTTGGGCGGTAGCAGTGGGCGGCGGCACCAATGGCTCTAACGGCAGAACCGCGCGCCGGTGCCTTCGAGATGGAAGTGATCTTCGTGCGCTGCGTTGTATTCCGGGCCGAGCACCGTGCCGAACCGCTTGCACGCGCTGTTGTGCACCACCCGCAGGAATTCGCGCGTGGCCGCGTCGCCGCCGTTCCAGTCACGCCGCAGCACGATCCGGCGACCATCTTCGAGCACGAAACCCGACACATCGATCGCCTCTGCGCGGGCATGGGCGGAGCGCCGCCCGCTGCCTGCGACATTGCGGCAGGCATAGGAACCCATCGTCTCGATCCGGGCAATCGGGCTGCCGAGCAGTTGGCGCGCGGCGCGGTCGACCCCGAAACGCGCCCATTCATTGAACGCCTTGGCCGTGTCGCAGCGGACTGGACCGATATTGCTGACACCGAAGGTCGAACGGTCGCCCGCCAGCGCGGATAATTGCACCGTGCCCAGCTTGTTGCACCCCGGCGCGGCATAGGCATCGGGCAGCGGCTGGAACCGCGCACCGGCCGCGCCAAGATCGGCAAGGCAGGTTTGATCGGCGGGGCTGGCGGCATAGCTTTGCGGGGCCGATGCGACACGGGTCGCGGGGCGCGCCTGCGTGTTCGCCGTTCCGGGTGCAGCGCCGCTGCTTCCGCCTGGCACCAGGGAGCCGCAGCCCGCCAGCGCAAGCGCGCCGGCGACCAGCAGAATTGCGCGAATATGTGCCGTTCGCCTGATCACGCGGCCATATTGCACGAATATGGTTAACGCTGCAAAAACGAAGCGGATCGGGCGACCCTTGTCCGGAACCTTTAAGCAGAGGTTACGCCGTCAGCGGCCGTTTCTGCGTCGCCTTGCTCACCACGATGATCGCCAGCATCGCCGCAGCAAAGCCCGGTACGATCTCGTAAAGGCCGGGGCCGCCCAGAAACGTCTGGTTCCAGCCCAGTGCGATCCACGCGGCGACCACGCCCGCGCCGGTCACCAGTCCTGCGACAGCGCCCGTGCCGGTCATGCCGTAACCCTCTTCCCCGTGCCACAACAGCGCCAGCAGGATCAGCGGGCCGAAAGCGGCGCCGAACCCGGCCCACGCGTTGGCGACAAGGCCCAGCACTTCGCTGTTCGGGTCGCTTGCCAGCACGATCGCGGCCACCGCCACCAGCGCCACCGCGACCCGGCTGACATTGACCGCCTCGCGTTCGGACGCATTGCGGCGCAGGAACAGGCGGTAGAAATCCTCCGTCAGCGACGAGGATGACACCAGCAGCTGCGATGAAATGGTGCTCATGATCGCAGCCAGCAGCGCGGCATAAAGGAAGCCGGTCACCGCCGGATGGAACAGCAATTGCGCCAGCACGATGAAGATCGTTTCCGGATCGTCGATCACCAGCCCGTTGCGCTCGACATAGGCGCGCCCCGCGATGCCGAGGCCGATAGAACCAACCAACGCAATGCCCATCCAGCCCATGCCGAAGGCGGCGGCGCGCGGCACGTTCTTGACCTTGTCGATCGCCATGAAGCGCACGATGATGTGCGGCTGCCCGAAATAGCCCAGCCCCCAGGTAACCGCGCTGATGAAGCCGATTGCGGTCAGCCCCTGAGTCAGGTTCAGGAACCCCTCTACTGGCACCTCCTGCAAGCTGCCGCCCGCAGAGCCTCCGGGGCCGAACATTACCACCAGCGGCATGATGATCAGCGCGAACATCATGATCAGCCCCTGCACGAAATCGGTCAGGCTGACGGCCAGAAACCCGCCGATCATGGTGTAGGCCAGCACGATCCCGGCGGTGATGAGGATGCCGAGCATGTAATCGCTGAACATCGTGTTCGGCAGGATGCCTGCGAACGCTGTCTCGAACAGCTTGCCGCCGCCCACCAGCCCGGCGGCGGTGTAGACGGTGAAGAACACCACGATGATAATCGCCGAAGTCACCCGCAGCGCCGTGCCGCGTTCGGGAAAGCGGTTGGCGAGGAATTGCGGGATGGTCAGCGCATTGCCGATCCGCTCGGTCTGTTCGCGCAGGCGCGGGGCTACGATGACCCAATTGGCGAGCGCGCCAAGGAACAGCCCGATGCCGATCCACGCCTCCACCAGCCCGGCGGCGTACAGCGCGCCCGGCAGGCCCAGCAGCAGCCAGCCCGACATATCCGAAGCCCCGGCCGAAAGCGCTGCGACCGAAGGCGGCAGGTTGCGCCCGGCGAGCAGATAGCCTTCGGAATCTCCGGTCGATTTGCGCCAGGCATAAAGCCCGATGGCGAGCATCAGGACGAAATAGGCGGCGAGGCTTGCAAGTGTGGCGCTGTTCATGGCGCAGGCGTTAACAAGCCCACTCGTGCTTGACCACAGCCGAGCCGTAATTCGCAAGGATTTCCTCTGATCGCAGCGGATCAGCTAAGACTGTGTCTCTGCTGCGACGGCCTATGGAAGATCGTGTCGCGGGGCAGGCCGGCGCGTGTCGGCGCCGGCCCGGATCCGGCCTCAATCGCCTTTCTTGCGGCGCAACTTCTTGCGCTCGTTCGGGTCGAGTTCGGCCTTGCGCAGGCGTATCGATTGCGGGGTCACTTCGACCATTTCGTCATTGTCGATATAGGCGATCGACTGTTCCAGCGTCATCCGGCGCGGCGGGGTGAGGCGGATTGCATCATCCTTGCCGCTGGAACGCACGTTGGAAAGCTGTTTGGCCTTCATCGGGTTGACTTCGAGATCGTCGGGCTTGGCGTTTTCACCGATCACCATGCCGGCATAGACTTTCATCTGCGCGCCGATGAACAATTCGCCGCGTTCTTCCAGCATGTTGAGCGCATAGGCATTGGCATCACCATCGCCATTCGAAATCAGCACGCCGTTGTTGCGGCCTTCGATCGGGCCTTTGTAGGCATCATATTTTTCGAACAGACGGTTCATGATCCCGGTGCCGCGCGTGTCGGACAGGAATTCACCGTGATAGCCGATCAGCCCGCGTGACGGGGCGGAGAAGGTGATGCGGGTCTTGCCGACGCCCGAGGGGCGCATTTCGGTAAGGTCGGCCTTGCGGCGCTGCATCTTCTCCACGACGGTGCCCGAATGTTCGTCATCCACGTCGATCACGACGGTTTCGAACGGCTCCATGCGCTTGCCGTCTTCCTCGCGGAACAGCACGCGCGGGCGGCTGATGCCGAGTTCGAAGCCTTCGCGGCGCATCGTTTCGATCAGCACGCCCAGCTGCAATTCGCCGCGCCCGGCGACTTCGAAGGCGTCCTTGTCCTCGGATTCGGTCACGCGGATGGCGACGTTGGTCTCCGCCTCGCGCAGCAGGCGGTCGCGGATCATGCGGCTGGTGACCTTGGTGCCTTCGCGCCCGGCGAGCGGGCTGTCGTTGACGGCAAAGCGCATCGCCAGCGTCGGCGGGTCGATCGGCTGGGCGGCGATCGGCTCGCTTACCGAAGGATCGCAGATGGTGTTGGCGACGGTCGCTTTTTCAAGACCGGCAAGGGCGATGATGTCACCCGCCTTGGCGCTTTCGACCGGGACGCGTTCGAGCCCGTCGAAGCTCATCAGCTTGGTCGCGCGGCCGACTTCGATGACCTTCCCGTCCATGTCGATCGCGTGGATCGGGTCATTGACCTTGATCGTGCCCGACTGCACCCGGCCGGTGATGACGCGACCCATGAAATTGTCACGGTCGAGCAGCGTGGCGAGGAAGCTGAACTTCGCGGTTGCATCCAGACCGGGCGAGGGGACGTGCTCGACGATCTTGGCGAACAGCGGGGCAAGGCTGCCTTCGCGCCGGTCCTGATCTTCGCTGGCATAGCCATCGCGGCCCGAAGCATAGAGCACCGGGAATTCGAGCTGGTCGTCATCGGCATCCAGGCTGACGAACAGATCGAACACTTCGTCCAGCACTTCCTGCGGGCGGCTGTCGGAGCGGTCGATCTTGTTGACGACGACAATCGGACGCAGGCCCAGCGCCAGCGCCTTGCCGGTAACGAACTTGGTCTGCGGCATCGCGCCCTCGGCGCTGTCGACCAGCAGGATCACCCCGTCGACCATGCTGAGGATGCGTTCCACCTCGGCGCCGAAGTCGGCGTGGCCGGGGGTGTCGACGATATTGATGCGCGTGGTCTCACCGCCACCTTCGGGTGTCCATTCGACGCTGGTGCACTTGGCAAGGATGGTGATCCCGCGTTCCTTTTCGAGATCGCCCGAATCCATCGCGCGCTCCTCGATCCGCTGATTCTCGCGGTAGGTGCCGGATTGGCGGAACAACTGGTCGACCAAAGTGGTCTTGCCGTGGTCGACGTGGGCGATAATCGCGATATTTCTCAGCGAGGAGGACATTTTTCGTATTTTCCACTCTGCGACCCGGGCGCAGCCGCTCCGGGAAGGTCAAAAGCATGGCGCACGGGCCAGGGGCGCGGGGTTAGGCCGGGTTTGTGGCGGGTTGGCGACAGGCCGCGACGCTACGGCAAACGTGCCGCGGGCGTGCTGCTTGTTGCGTTGCAACATCGCCGCGCCGCCTAGCGCAAGAGCGCCAGCGGAGCAAGCTTTGGGGTGGTGACAATGCTTTGCAGGGGGCTTGCGACTGTTGCAAGTGCGCCACACAGGACCGTTTTGCCCCGGAAAAGCGCGGGCTTTGCGCTTGTCGCAACACCGCCGCTCGCTTATCAGTCCGGCCAACGACCACGGGAGAGAGCGCATCGGAAGATGACGTGCCGACAATCGGCACCGGGGTTGGGGATTTAAGGAGAGGAGCTTCCATGCATTCGACCTTCACCGGCCTTGCCGGCGCACACCGATTCACCCTGCTTGCAAGTGCCGCTGCGTTTGTCATCACGACCCCGGCGGTTGCGATGGCGCAGGATCAGGAGCCTGAGCTTGAGGCTCCGGAAAGCAGCAATCAGATCATCGTCACCGCGTCCAAGCGCGAACAGACGCTGCAGGAAACCCCGATTTCGGTATCGGTGACCAGCGGCGAAGTGATCGAGCAGGCGCAGATCCGCGACGTGCTCGACCTGCAGACCCTCACGCCTTCGCTGCGTGTCAGCCAGTTGCAGACATCGTCTGCCTCGACCTTCATCATCCGCGGCTTCGGCAACGGCGACAACAACTTCGGCGTCGAGCCTTCGGTCGGTGTCTTCATCGACGGCGTGTTCCGCTCGCGCTCTGCCGGTGCACTGGGCGACCTCAACAACATCCAGCGCATCGAAGTGCTGAACGGCCCGCAATCGACTCTGTTCGGCAAGAACGCGAGCGCAGGCGTGATCTCAATCATCACGCGTGAACCGCAGTTCGAATTCGGCGGCAGTGTCGAGGCGTCCTACGGCAATTTCAACAACATCTTCGTGCGCGGCGATGTGACCGGCCCGATCACCGACAACATCGCGTTCTCGCTCGACGGCACCTATCAGAACCGTGATGGCACCTCCGAAATCGTCAACCTCGGCGTCGATCAGAACGATCGCAACCGCTGGTCGACGCGCGGGCAGTTGCTGATCGAGCCCACGGCCGATTTCCGCATCCGCGCAATTGCCGATTTTTCGCGCATCGATGAAATCTGCTGTCAGGTTGGCACCGTCGTCGCCGGCCCGACCGCGCCCGCGCTCAATCTGCTCGGCGGCCAGCTGCAGGGCTTCGATAATTTCTTTGATCGCACCGCCAACCTCAACACCGTCCCGGTCAACGAAGTCGACAATTACGGCGGCTCGATCCAGATGGATTACAGCACCGGACCGCTTAGCTTCACGTCGATCACCGCCTATCGCGAACTGGACAACTTCTTCCGTTCGGACATCGATTACAGCGGCGCCGACATCGCGATCGAGCAGCGCGATCAGGGTGTGAAGACCTTCACGCAGGAATTGCGCATTGCTTCGGACTTCGATGGTCCGATCAACTTCCTGCTCGGCGGCTTCTACTTCGACGAGAAGATCACTCAGGAAAGCCAGATCGAGAACGGGGACCAGATCCGCGACTTCTTCGAAATTCTGGCGGGCGGCAACCCGGCCGATGTCTTGTCGGGCGCACCAAGCGTCTTCAACGGTGTCGAGGCCGCACTTGGCCTGCCGCAGGAGAGCATTTTCCTGACCCCGCTGCTGACCAATGAAAACTTCCAGATGGATAACACCGCCTGGTCGGTCTTCGGCACGGTCGATTTCGAACCGTTCGATGGTCTGACCCTGACCGGTGGCTTCAACTACACCGATGACAAGAAGGACTTCGCGCTCAGCCAGAACAGCTTCGATCCGCTGGGCCAGGTCAATCTTGTGGATGCGTTCATCACCCGGTTCCTGACCGGCGGTGCGGTGACGACCCGGGACCAGTTCCTTGCTTTGCCGCAGGCCCAGCAGGATGCGCTTGCCGCAGCCGCGCTGAACCCGGCAGTGAACCCGTTCCTGGGCTTGGCACCGTTCCAGTTCCAGCCACCGTTCCTTGCCATTCCCAACGCAGTCGAAGATGGCCGGACGCGGGATGACAAGTTCACTTACCTGCTGCGCGCCGCGTATCAGGTCTCGAACGAAGTCAACGCCTACTTCAGCTATGCCACCGGCTTCAAGGCAAGCTCGGTCAACCTTTCGCGCGACAGCCGTCCGCTGGGCACCGACTTTGTGGCTGGTCCGGGTAACTCGACCTTCCTTGCCCCCAACTCGCCGATCATCGGTGCGGGTATTGCAACGCCGAACCTCGTTTCCGGCACACGCTTTGCCGGGCCGGAGGAGGCCGAGGTCTATGAGATCGGCATCAAGGGGCAGTGGCCGGGCATCGGCTTCAACCTCGCCGTGTTCGATCAGACGATCCAGGGCTTCCAGAGCTTCGCCTTCACCGGCACCGGCTTTGCCCTGCGCAATGCGGGCGAGCAGTCGGTCAAGGGCTTCGAATTTGACGCGACGATCCAGCCGACCGATGGTCTGGTGTTCACCTTCGCGATGACCCATCTCGATCCGTTGTTCGACAGCTTCACCGGCTCGGTGGTCGGCGATCTGTCGGGGCAGCGTCCGGCGGGCATTCCGGCATGGGCCATCTCCACTTCGGCGACCTACACGCACGAATGGGACAGCGGCACCAAGCTGATCACCCGTCTCGATTACAACCACGAAAGCAACACCGACATCAACAATGGTTTGCCGACCTTCAACGCGGCGCTCGGCAATACCGAGATCTTCCGCCGCGAGGTGAACCTTGTGAACGGTGCGGTCACGCTAGCGCTCAACAGCGGCATCGAGGTCGGGGTGTGGGGTCGTAACCTGCTCGACGACGAATACATCCTCACCGTCTTCGACGGCGTTGCGCAGTCCGGTACGGTTTCGGGTTATCCAAACCAGCCGCGCACTTACGGCGGTCTCGTTCGCTTCCGTTTCTGATCGGATAGCTATATCCAAGTAAAAAAGGCCCCGCGCAGTCGATGCGCGGGGCCTTTTTGTTTGCTTTGACCGCACGATTGTGATGCTTTGCGAAGGCGCTGCAAGGGCGCGCACTAATGGGGCTCACACAGCATGAATTACGCTGGTTTCTGGATTCGCGTCGTCGCCTACATCATCGATATCATTCCCCTGGCCATTATCGGCTTTATTCTGGCGATGATATCGGGCGATCCCTTGATCGATGCCGATCCGGACGCGGCGGTTGCGGGTTTCAGCGATTTGGCCGGACTGATTATCGGCATTGCCTATTTTGTCGGCTTTGAAAGCTCGGCCTATCAAGCCACGCCGGGCAAGATGGCTCTCGGGCTGATCGTGACCGATCTTGATGGACGCCGGATTTCGCCGCTGCGTGCGCTGGGTCGCTATTTCGCAAAGATCCTGTCGGGCCTGATCCTGTTGATCGGCTTCATCATGGTTGCCTTTACCGATCGCAAGCAGGGCCTGCACGACTTTCTCGCCAGCACGCTGGTGGTGAAGGGTAAGCCGGGCGAAGTCGGCTACGATCCCGACGTGTTCGCCTGATCGCGCACCGCGCGGGCGCTCGCGGGCCTAAAGCTCGCGCAGCGCCCGCGCCGGTTTTGCCCTGAGCAGCGGCAGCGAACCGGCCAGCGCGAAGGCCAGCACCAGCGCCACGCCGAGGCCCAGCACGCCGAGCACCTGCCCCCAATCGGGCAGCCAGTCGAATTCGAACAGCTGGGTAATCACCACCCACGCCAGCGCCGATCCGAGGCCCAGCGCCACCAGCGCCAACAGGCCCGCGATCAGCCCGTATTCCGCCAGTTGCAGCAGCAGGATTTGCCGCCTGCTTGCGCCCAGTACCCGCAGCATCACCGTGTCATAGGTGCGCGCCGCCCGTGCAGCGGCAATCGCCCCCATCAGCACGGCGAGCCCGGCCAGCACGGTCACAGCGGCAGCGGCAAGCGTGGCGAGGCTCACCTGTTCGAGCAGCTTGCGCGCTTCGACCAGGATCCCGCCAATTTCGATCACCGAGCTTGATGGCAGTTCCCTGACGAGCCCTCTCAGCAAGGCACCGCGCGCGGCGGGATCGGCGCCTTCGGGCAGGTCGATAGTGGCGGCCAGATTGTGCGGCGCGTCGCTGATCGCATTGCGGCTGAACACCAGCGTGAAGTTGAACCCCAGGCTCTCCCAGTCGATTTCGCGCAGGTTGGCGATGCGCGCGGTGCGCTCCACGCCGAGGATGCCGACGGTGAGATAATCCCCGACCTCCAGGCCTGTCGCGCGGGCCAGTTCGGCATCGACCGACACCAGTGGCTCGCCATTATGCAGCGGGCTCCACCACTCGCCTGCGACCACCCGGTTGCCCGGCGGCAGGCGGTCGGCATAGGTCAGCCCGCGCTCGCCGCGCAGCGCCCATGCGCCTTCGGGGATTTCCTCCAGATCGGCCACGCGAGTCATCGCGTCTTTCGGCCCATAGGCCAGCACCGCGCCGCGCATGGTCGGCACGGAACGGATAGCGGCCTCGGGGAAATCCGTTTGGATGAGTTCGAAGAAGCGGGACTCCTTGTCGCGCGGCACGTCGAGCACGAAGTAATCGGGCGCTTCCTGTGGCACGCGCTGCTGGATATTGCCGTCGATCGCGCTCTGCACGGCAGCGAGCAGGACGAAGGCGGCCAGCCCGAAGCCCAGCGCCGTCACCAGCGCGCCGGTGGGTGCGCCGGGGCGGTGGAGGTTGGCAAGTGCGCTGCGCAGCAACGGATTGGCCGGACGCGGCAATCGGCCTGCAAGCCGCTGGATTGCCCAGCCAAGGCTCGCCAGTAGTGCCAGCGCAGCCCCTGCGCCCAGCAGGAAACCGCCCGACAGCAGCGGCTGATCGGTGGTGATCAGCGCCAATGCGCAGATCGCCGCCAGGCCGATTGCGGTGGCGATCAGAGCGCGCTTGTCCCGCGCCAATGGCACCACGCCCGACCGCATCAGCGCCATCGCGGGGAAGGTGCGCGCGCGCAGCAGCGGCGCTGCGGCAAAGGCGAAAGCGACCAGCAGGCCGTAACTCGCCGCCAGCAGCAGGGCAGGCGGGGCCATAATGAACCCGGTTTCAACCGGCAGCAGCCCCGCGAGCGCGGCGGCGAGCAGCGGTGTCACCAGCACGCCTGCGGTCAACCCCGCGATGCTCCCCACCAGCGCCGCCACGCCGATCTGCAGCGCATAGATGCGCACGATATCGGACGATGTCGCGCCCAGCACCTTCAATGTTGCAATGCTGGTCCGGCGCTGATCGAGATAGGAGGACACGCCGCCCGCAATCCCGATCCCGGCGATCACCAGCGCGGCAAGCCCCACCAGCGTAAGGAAATCGCTCATCTGCCGCACGAAACGGTCAGCCCCGGGCGAAGCGCGGTCGCGGGTGCGGATGTCGAAACCGGCATCGGGGAAGGCTTCGCTCAGCGCCTCCTCCGCCGCCTCGGGATCGCGGGCGGGATCGGCAAAGGCGACCCGGTGCTTGCTCTGGTAAAGCGCGCCGGGTTGCAGCAATCCGGCCTTGGCCGCGATATCTTCGGCAACGATCACCGTCGGGCCGAGCTGGAAACCTTCGGACAGGCGATCCGGTTCGTCCGCGATGATGCCTGCTGCGGTAAGGGTCACGGTGCCGACGGTGAAACTGTCGCCGACGGCAATCCCCAGCCGCTCTATCGCACCTTGCGCGATCCATGCGTCGGTTCCGGAGGGCGCAGCCACTTCGCGCCCGTCAGACAGCACCAGCGTGCCGAACATCGGCCACTTGGCGTCCACCGCCTTCAGCTCGATCGGCGCGGCGGCATCGGGCGTGCTGGCCATCGCCTGCAGGCGGAAGCCGCCCGAAACTTCGCCATATTCCTCAAGCGCGGCCATTTCCTCTGCCGAAAGATCGCGCTGCCACACCTCGACCTCGAGATCGCCGCCGAGCAGTTCCTGCCCGCTCGACGCCAGTTCGCGCTCGATTGCCGAGGTCAGCGTGCCGATCGCCGCCAGCGCCGCAGTGCCGAGGAAGATGCACACCAGCAGCAGCCGTAGCCCCTTGAACCGCGCATTGAGATCGCGGCGGGCGATGGTCCAGGCGGTGCCCCAGGTAAGATTCATGCCGCGCCCGATGCGACCGTCGCCGGCGCGGTGTCGGAAACGATCACTCCGTCGGCCATGGTCAGCACCCGTTCGCAGCGCGCGGCAAGGCTTGCATCATGGGTGATGATCAGCAGCGTCGCCCCCGTCTCGGCGCGGCGGGCGAACAGCAAGTCGATGATTTCCGCGCCGGTCGCCGCATCGAGATTGCCGGTCGGCTCGTCGGCGAAGATCAGTTCCGGGCGCGGCGCAGTGGCGCGCGCGATGGCAACGCGCTGTTGTTCGCCGCCCGAAAGCTGGGTGGGATAATGTCCGGTGCGATGGCCGAGGCCCACCGATTCCAGCTCGGCAATCGCGCGCTGCCGGGCGTTCTCCATGCTCGCCAGTTCCATCGGGGTCGCGACGTTTTCCGCCGCCGTCATGGTGGGAAGCAGGTGGAAGGCCTGCAGCACAATCCCGATCCGGCCCCGGCGCGCGGCGGCAAGTCCATCTTCCGAAAGCCCGGCAAAGTCCGCGCCTCCCACCATCACGCTGCCGCCGCTGGCGCGCTCCAGCCCGGATAGCACCGCCATCAACGAGCTTTTGCCCGAACCGGACGGGCCGAGCAGCGCCACCACCTCGCCGCTGGCAATGTCGAGATCGATACCCCGCAGGATCGTGACCGGTGCAGCATTGCTGCCCAGCGTCAGGGTGAGATTACGGGCGGAGATTGCAAGAGAGGGACTTGTCACAGGGTTCCGATGGCATAGGTGGGTGGTCACAACAAGATACAGGCATGGAAGGTTCGCGGATGCACAGGCGCGTTTGGTCGAAAATCGGGACATTCGGGGCAGCTTTGGCGCTGGCGGCGCTGGCTGGCTGCGATGATGCCGCTGACGATGCAACGGTGCCGCCTGCTTCGGGGGCGGCGCTGGGTTCTGGTGAAGGCCCGCCGCCGATCCCGGTGATGGGGCCGGAACGCACCATTATCGCCTTCGGCGACAGCCTGTTTGCAGGTTACAATCTCGATCCGCGCGATTCCTATCCGGAAAAGCTGGAAAACGCGCTGCGGGCGAAAGGCATCAATGCCGAAATCGTCAATGCCGGGGTGTCGGGCGATACCACTGCGGCCGGGCTGCAACGGCTGGAATTCACATTGGCCGCGATGGAGCAGCCCCCGGCCTTGTTTATCCTGGAATTGGGCGGCAATGATCTGCTGCGCGGACTTTCGCCGGAGGAAACCAAGGCGAACCTCGGCAAGATGCTGACGATCCTGCAGCGTGAAGGCGTTCCGGTGCTGCTGATGGGGATGCGCAGTCCCCCCAATTACGGGCCGGAATTTCAGGCGCAGTTCGATGCGCTGTACCGTGATCTTGCTCGGGAGTACGGCGCAGACCTGATCCCGTTCTGGCTGGAAGAGATCTACCAGCAGCCCGAACTGTTCCAGTCCGATCGCATCCACCCCACGGCCGAGGGTATCGAGCGGTTGGTCGCGGCGACCCTGGACGATGTTGAAGGCGCGTTGCCAGCGCCGGACGCGGGTTAAAGCCGCTCCACGCTTCCGCCGCTGACCCGCCAGATCGCCGCTTCGCTGCGGATCGCCTCGAACGGGGCGAGTTCGGTGCCGGTCATCCACACCTGCGCAAGCCCTTCGCGCAAGCGTCGGAACAACTCGGTGCGGCGCACGGGATCGAGATGGGCCGCGACTTCATCGAGCAGCAACACGCTGGGGCGACCGGCGGATGCAAGAACGCCGTGGGCCAGCGTGATCGCGATCAGCATCGCCTTCTGCTCGCCGGTCGAGCACGATGCAGCGGGCTGGCGGGTGCTGGCCATCACCACTTCGAGTTCATCGCGTTGCGGCCCGGTCAGCGCGCGGCCTGCAGCCCGGTCGCGCGGGCGATTGCGGGCGAGTTCGGCGCGCAGGGCCACCTCGTCGACCGGGCCGCCGGGGCGGTAGGTGAGGGCAGGGCGGGCGAAGGGTTCCGGCGGCAGTGCGGATAATTCATCGACCAGTCGCGCCACCAGCTCGGCGCGGGTGGCGCTGACTTGTGTGCCATGCTCGGCGGCCTGCGCCTCCACCGCATCCAGCCAGCGGCCATCGCCGCCGTTCTCCAGCAGGCGTCCGCGTTCGCGTAAGGCTGCTTCCAGCGCGTTGACCTTGCGCGCGTGATCGGGCGCAATCGCCAGCGCCATGCGATCGACAAAGCGCCGCCGCGCCCCCGCGCTATCGGTGAACAATCCGTCCATAGCCGGGGTCAGCCATGACATCGCCAGCCATTCCGCCAAACTCGCCGCGCTGGCGGGCGCGCTGTTGACCCGCACCAATCGCCGCCCCGGCTGCCCGGCCTCGGTATAGGTGCCGAGCCGGGCGGAAACCGTCCCCTGTTCGGTCAGGCTCGCGCCGATGGCGAAAGGCAGGGGGGCATCGCCCGGCGCCGCTTTGCGCGCCAGTTCGGCAAGATTGGCGCGCCGCAACCCGCGCCCCGGCCCGAGCAGCGAGAGCGCCTCCAGCAGGTTGGTCTTGCCCGCCCCGTTCTCGCCCACCAGCAGGTTGAAATGCGCGGTCTCGCCCAGCGTGGTCGCGGCGTGATTGCGGAAGTTTTCGACGCTGATCCTGCTCAGACCCATGGTGCCTGCGCGGGTAGCGGGAGGGCGGGACAATGGCCAGTCCAGAGTGCTGTAAATCGCCAATCCCAACCCTTGGGAAATTTTCCCAAGCTTTCGCCAAGGTGAACGGCGCGTAGCCCGGCAGAAAGTATCGAAACCGCAGAATTCCGCTGTTTTCCGAGTTTGGCACACCTCCTGCAATACACTTTGCATCCCCGGGATGAGCCCGCGGGACAGCAAAAAACCCAAGGAGACTTCACAATGTTCGCCATTTCTTCCCCGGATCGCCTGTTCGCCGCCGCTTTCTCGGTCGTCATCTCGGCTGCCTTCTTTGCCTATGCGATCATCCCCGCCAGCCCCGGCCTCATCGCCTGAGCCTGCTTCGACAACCCCGACTTATCCAAAGGAACCAATTGACCATGTTCGGCCCCGAAACCAACGCCCGCCTCGCTTCTGCCGCCTTCGCCGTGATCCTGACCGTGGCAAGCTTCGCCTATACGATCATCCCTGCCAGCCCCGGCATGATCGCCTGATCGCCCGACCCGCAACAGGAGTTTTTCGACCAATGACCAATGTAACCCGCAATCCCGATGGCAAGCCGCCCCGCGCTGGCTTCCGCCTCGACAAGACCAACGCCAAGGTGTTCGGCGTCTGCGCCGGGATTGGCGATTATTTCGGCATCGACACGATGCTGGTGCGGATCGGCTTTGTCGCTGCGACCCTGCTCGGCTTCGGCGCTCCGGTTCTGATCTACCTTGCGATCGCGCTGATCGCGGATTGAGTGCAGCGACTGACAAGCGGTTCCCGGTTTTCGGGCCGCTGCACCTGATCGAAGACAACCGGGAAGGGGCCACATCGGCCCCTTCTTTTTTCACATCGCGCTGATGCCGCCGTCCAGCTTCAGTTCCGCCCCGGTCATGAAGCGGCTTTCGTCGCTGGCGAGATACAGCACCGCATTGGCGATGTCGTTGGGCTCGCCCACGAATTTGAGCGGGATCTGCCGCGCCAGCTTTTCCAGCAGCACACCCTTTTCGAGCGACGCCGCCTTGGCCGTCCCGTCCAGGATCGGCGTATCGACGAAAGTCGGGTGCACCGAATTGCAGCGGATGTTCATGTTCTTCTTCGCGCAGTGCAGCGCAATCGACTTCGACAGCATCCACACCGCCGCCTTTGACGAGTTGTAGGCGGGCATCGTATCGCTGGCGATCAGCCCTGCGATGCTGGAGATGTTGATGATCGACCCCGGCGCGTGTTCGCGCATCAGCGGCAGCGCTTTCTGGCAGCCGTGGAAGATCGAATTGACGTTGATGTCGAAACAGCGCTGCCAATCGGCGAAATCGCAGGTTTCGATGTTGCCCGCGACCCCGATCCCGGCATTGTTGACCAGCACATTCAGCCCGCCGAGGTGTTCGCGCGCGGCATCGACCGCGGCTTCCCATTGCGCGGGGTCGGTCACGTCATGCGCGATACCGAAGGCGGTGCCAGCGCCGATCTCGGCATTGATGATGTCTGCGGTTTCCTGCGCGCCTGCACCGTTGATGTCGGTCGCCAGCACTCGCGCGCCTTCCTGCGCCAGCCGGATGCAATGCGCGCGGCCCAGACCTTGTGCGCCGCCTGTGACCAATGCGAGCTTGCCCGCGACTCGTCCCGCCCGTTCTACCATGTCTCAATCCTCTCCCAAGTAATCCGGTGTAAGCAACATCGCGATGCGCACGTCGACCGCGTGGCCGGCGCGCCGCCACTCCGCCACGAAGCGCGACAGATCGCGCAGCGCAACCCGGTGGACGGTGATATTCTCGCTTTCAGTGCCGCCCCCTTCGCCGACGCGCTCCAGATCGCGCGCGCGCAGCAAGGTGAAGGCTTCGGACACCATGCCGGGGGATGAGTAGAATTCGCCCAGCACGTCCAGCCGCCCGGCGCGGTAGCCGGTTTCCTCTTCCAGCTCGCGCGCGGCGGCGGCGGCGGCATCCTCGCCCTCGCTGCCTTCGTCGTCGCCGATCAGGCCGGCGGGAATCTCAAGGCTGAAGCGCCCCAGCGGGACGCGATACTGGCTGACGAGCAGCACGTGGCGGGTGCCATCCGGATCATCGTCCAGCGCAATGATCGCCGCCGCCCGGATGCCGCGCGCGCGTCCGACATATTCCCACCGGCCGCGGGTCTTGGCGGTGATGAAGCGGCCTTCCCACATGACCTGTTCGGGAAGGTCGGCGTCTTTGTCTTTTTGCAAGGGAAGCTCCGTCGGGCAGGCAATATCGCATCCTTCGAGACAGGCTCTGCAGCGCCGGGTCAAGGGGGAAGGGCGCCTAAACCTCGATCAGCCGGTCGGGCAGCTCGTTCTCGTCATCCTCGCCGCGCGGGAAATGCTGGGCCAGCACGAAGCCGACATCGCGGATGCCCACGGCCAGCCCTTCAGCGATGGCGCCGTTCCGGATTTCGCCGAGCATGTCGCCCATCGCCTCGCCCCAGACCTCGGCCGGAACCTTGCTTGCGATACTTTCGTCCGCGACGATTTCCGCGCGGTGTTCGCGCATCGACAGATAGATCATCACGCCGGTATGGCCGGTGGTACGGCGTTCTGCCCCCACCTTGAACTGCCGCACCGCCTGATCGTGGACGCGCGCGGTTTTGGCCGGGCCGGGGATGAGCGCGAATTTGAGCGGCTCCCACTGCTGCACCAGCAGTACCAGCAGGAAGGTGACAAGGCCCAGTCCGATTACCATGCTGGCAAGTTCGCCGGTCGTCCATTCATGGCCCCAGCCGCCGATCATGCTGTCCCACAATTGCAGGAACGGCCGCGGTAGGGCTGCGAATACGCTCATTACCGTGAACGCGGCCGCCGTGGCCCACAGCAGCGCGACGTCGGTATAGCCGTCGGAGCGGTCGGCCAGCACGGTCACGATCTCGCCCGAGGTCGCGCTTTCGGCTTCGGTCACCGCTTCGGCGACGAGCCTGCGTCCGGCATCATCGAGATACGCCATGATCTACCATCCCCCCGAGGCGCCGCCGCCCCCGAACGAGCCACCGCCTGTCTCTTATACACATC
>NZ_JAMWYX010000004.1 GCF_024305245.1 Erythrobacter sp. | reverse complement strand
TACCCGCGAGCCCCCCTTGTGCCGGCCGCCATTGCAGAAAATGGCTCGGCACGATCGGGGCAACACGACAATCGAGGACCAAGAGCTCGATTTCGCCGATGCTGAATCTCCAAGCGCGCGCATCAATGGCTAGAAGGTCCTGGTCCGCAGCATCAGCGGAGAAGAACTGTTCTCGATCCGGCTGGATGGAGAGCTTGCAGATGCAGGCTTCGGAGTACCACATGATTTGCGGTTCAACCTCCCTTCGCAAGGCAATCGCTTTATTGGCGAAGTCCGACCTTAGCCTTTTCCGCAGGATGATCGCGCTTTCCCCCGGGGTCAGGTACCGGGTAAAGCTTTGGCGATTGTGTCTTTTACAAACCCACGGCTAAGGCGCTGTAAAACAGCGATTTGTCAAGCGCTTACGAGGTAGAAGAATAACCGCATGACCAGCCAGCAGAAAGTCACGGCCCACGCGAAAAGCAGGATGCCAGCTTCGAGTTCTGTTGCTGATGGGTGACGCATGGTGTGGTTTAACCGGATTGGTGAGGGGTGGGAGGCCGCCTTAGGACTTGACGCAGGAATCCGACTCTGATTCAAGAGACAAAGGCCGCCGAGGTTTCCCCCGACGGCCCCCATTCAAGGCTCGAAGGTTAGAACCTTAGTTCTTCGGACCCTTCTTGCCCGTCTTGTAGGCCTCAACGACCGTCGTGGACGGACGGCGCTGAGCCTCGCGAACGGTGATGATGCGACCAGTACGCGCATCACGACCCCGTTCATGGGTGTTCTTGCTCATGGGATTTCTCCTGGTGAGCGCGAACGGTTGGTCCGTTCTCCCGAAGGCACCGTGTGCGCCTCCCGCCGTCAAAGGCTCGACAGCGCCTAGGGTTCTCTTTCCAACAAACCTATGATTCCCGCCTAACCGCTTGAAGGCGAGTCTCTTTGTGGCGTTATCCACGATTAGCCGTATGCAGATTTGGCGGGGAACGAGGTTAGAAAAGCAAAAGGCCCCGCGTTTTGCGGGGCCTTAATGTAACTTCTGATTGGGTTATGCGTATTGACGGCGGCCGCGGGGCTTCTTTTCCCTGCTGGCGGTGACGACGGTGTAGCCATCGTCGGTGGGCTTCACGAATATCTCACGGTCACGCACAAGGCGCTGCAAACCAAGCACAGCCTTGCCGGAGACATGCGTGTAGATGCGTTTATCTGTCATCGCTGCTCTCCTTTCACTAGTTCCTCATATGCCCTTCTGCGGGTGTCTGCCAAGGACTTTTCGTACAAGAAGGCCTCTGCATCCTGATCGGCTCCGAGTTGAGCGTCTATCCAAGCGCGCAAATTCGCAAACTTCTCAAACGTGTCGCCAGCATACTCAAGCAAGCTTTCTACAACCTTAGCGTCATCCTCGTCGGGCGTACCTGGCTCTTCGGTCACAGCACCCTCTTTCAGGGTGCTGAGAGGCACCCCGCCCGTGACCTTAAGAAAGCCCGGCAACTCGATATCGTCGTTGCGGAAGCGCTCTGCTAGGTTCTGAGCTGCTGTAGAAATTGGGGCGCGAAGCATATAGACGATAGTCAGCGCCGCCGTAGGCCACGCCCATGCGGCGATGATAGTTGCCCAATGTTCCGTAGGGCCGGGGATGGCCCTTAGAAAAGCGCCGAACGCTTCAGCAGTCTTCAGCAATCTTTTTGCTCTTGGCTTGCCGCTGGGTCCTTTTTCACCAACTTACCAAGCCGATCTTTGAAGCGCTGCTCGTCGTCGTCGCACTCAAGTTCGCGTGCGGCTTGCTTGAACTTTTCAAGTTGCTGTTTATCAGCATCCATATGGATAGATTCCTTTTTTCCGATGAAGCTGGCGACTTTACGTTCAATCGCAACAACAACGTGAGCAGATATTTCATTATCTGCACCGTGACGACAGATACACTAGATTTGGCCGAAGCGCTAACGCGCCTCCGCCATGATCTTTTAAGGGAACGCGCTCCGCTGGGCGACTGCTTTCACGCCACTACCGACGCGCAGAATGTGCGCGATAGGGTGTTCGCAACCATGATGCAGCACGACTTCCGCTTTCAGTTTACGGCCTGCGAAAAATCCAAGGCTGAACCCCAAGTCACCGCAAGCAAAGAGCGCTTCTATAAGATCCCTTGGTTTTACCATTTTCGCCACGGCATCGCGCCCCATCTCCAGCCCGGAGACAGGCTAATAGTCACGGCGGCGTCGATTGGGTCGAAGAAAGAACGGGCGAGTTATACATCGGCGCTGCGTGACGTAGTGAACCAATCAGCACCTACAGTGGACTGGGCAATCGATTTCCGCCCCGCTCTTGCTGACCCAATCTTGCAGGCCGCTGATTACTGCGCTTGGGCTGTCCAAAGAGCTTGGGAAAGGCGCGACACTCGATCAATTGATCTAATTCACAGCCGCCTCACGTACAGCTACGATCTCTGGCAACGAGGCAAGAAGCACTACTATTGAAAAATGTGCAGCCCGCCATATCGGCGATCTTGGCTATCTCATGAAAGGCCCAGGGGCCTTTATCACCAAGCAAGGGCTGCGAAGCATAACTTAAAGTTATTCTCTGATTTGTCAATAGAATCAGGACATTAAATTTCTTAATGTATCGAGTCACTTAGCGCCAGCGGCTACGTTTGCGCGGTTCAAAGCCGGGCAACCAAAGCTGTAAAGGTTTCTTAGGCGTTCGAACGAGGCCCTTCATAGGTGAGGCGCTTGCCAACGATGCCCTGCACAGCGTTCACGGCGCGCTGGCGGTCGTCAACGCCGTTTGCGATGCGGTTGTTGTAGCGGAACTCAAACTCCGCAAGGTAGCGGTGCAGGTGATGCTCGGCGCAATGCTGGTACACGCCGCGCATACCGCGCTTGAAGATCGAGAACGCACCTTCAACGGTGTTGGTGTGAATGGTGCGGTCGTTCAGATCGACGTAGTTGAAAGCGGCGTGAACCGTGGTGCCATGCTCGGCAAACTCACGGCCAATCTTACGGTACATCTTGGCTTCGTCAGTCATGAGGCGGGCTTCGCGGGCAATGTTGGTGCGGACAATCGGGTGAATGTCCTTGGCGCGGGCATTGTCGATATGGAACCAACGGCTTTGGCCGCTGTCGCGGTCAACCAGTGCGAGTACGGCCATCTTGTGACCAGTGCCCTTCTGTACGCCGCGACCCTTGCGGAAGCCGATGTAGGTTTCGTCGACTTCAACCGCGCCGCCGGTTGAGCCGAACGGGGTCGCCAGATCGCCCGAACGCATGGCTTCGCGGATACGGTGCGCAAGGAACCAAGCGCTCTTGTACTGCACTTCGAGAACGCGGCTAAGCTGGTGGGCACTGATGCCCTTCTTGCTGGAAACGATCAGGTGAACGGCCTGCAGCATTTTGGTGAGGGGAAGGCGCGCATGTTCAAACACGGTGCCAACCTTGGCCGTGAACTGCTTTCGGCACTCGCCACACTTCTTGAGGCCGTGACGTACCTTGCCCTCGGGGTTCTTCTTGCTGGCCTTCGAGCGAACGCCTGACAGGTCGTACACGCGACCGCCAACCACGCCGCAATGCGGGCAGACAACTCCGTCCACCCACACGATGCTTTCAAGGTACTCGAAAGCCTTGGCTTCGTCGTGGAAGTGGGGGGAAGAAAGTACCGACATGGTTCAACGCTCCTTACCCCATTCTTCTAGGGCAAGCCGTTGGGTTTGTAAAGTACATAATCGCCAAAGCTTTCCCCTCTGCCTGACTGTCTGGTCTAACCTGGATCCGGCGACCGCGATATTGACTGCTTGCACGCGGAAGAAGCGGATGCATGTCCTGTGATGCAGATCCGAAGTTTCTCTGGAGCGTTGTTCGCAGTTTGCGGACTTCGCTGTGCTCCCGGCTGCAGCGCAGCAGCGCGCGCTGCTTGATCACTGGGCGGGCTAAAAAGCACCGTCCGCAACCTCGCATCTCAGGACCCATCCCATGCGAACGGGAGCGCATGGGCGCCAAGGCCTTCATCCGAACGATATCGTTCGGGGTGCAGACCCATCATTTACATTCCTGTACACCTGAATTCTAGAACGAGTAAAAGTTTATCGCTTCTGATGTGAATAAACTGTGACGCACAAGACATCAGTGAAATGTCCTCTGCAATCTCAGTAGAAACCTTGTTGCATCCGGATCCGCTTCACTCATGATCGTCACATCGCAGTTCGTGTGAGCTTCAGGGGGCCCAGCGGAAACTATCAAGATCGATTCACCAAAACTATATCCGGGCACCAACACCAACCCCTCAAATTTGAAGCTGTGATCTGACGCACGCGGTGCGTCGGACGAAGAGTTTTGGCGAAAGTAGAGGAAGAAACGAATGAGAAAAATATCCAGACTTAAGTTCGGTGCCGCCAGTATGGCGCTGGGCATCGCGATGGCGGCTTCGCCTGCTATGGGTCAAGATCAGGCCGCCGGTGAGACCGTCGAACAAGAAGCCTCCGCTCGCGGCATCGTCGTGACCGGCTCGCGCCTCGCTTCGAAAGAAGTCACTTCGCCTGCGCCGCTCCAAATCGTCGACGAACAGCTGATCGAAGACGCCGGCGTCATCAACATCCAGGAACTGCTGCTCGAAAATCCGGTTTTCGGCACGCCCGCCCTCAGCCGTACCAACGCCGCCTTCCTTACTTCGGGAACCGGCATTGCTACCATCGATCTTCGCGATCTTGAATCGGATCGTACGCTGGTCCTCATCAACGGTCGCCGAGTCGTCTCCAGCCTCGCCGGCTCTTCGACGGTCGACCTTAACGTCATCCCGACCCAATTCTTGCAGCAGGTCGACATCCTGACCGGCGGCGCTTCGTCGCTCTACGGCTCGGACGCTGTCGCCGGCGTGGTGAACTTCGTCTACAAGACCGATTTTGAAGGTGTCGACGCAAACGCGCAGTATAACATTACCGAGCGGGGTGACGATGCGCGTTACCAGGCCAACGTGACCGTCGGCACGAACATCGACGACGGCCGTGGCAATATCATGGTCCATTTCGGCTACTCGAACGAAGAAGGCTTGCTATCGCGTCAGCGTGCCAACACCCGTGTGGACGATCTCGACTCCGTCTACTTCGACGGCGAATTCGGCGTCCCGACCGAGCCGTTCTTTTCCTCGTTTACTCCGCAGGGCAGCTTCACTACCGCTAACGGGCAGTTCACTTATGATCCCGCCGGCAACCTGCAGAACTGCGTGACTGTCAATGGTCCGACCTGTACCGCAACCATCGGTTCAGGCACCGGCCCGAACGGCTTCAACCGTCAGAACTTCCGCACCCTCGCGGTGCCAGTCGAACGTTACATCTTCGCTGCGCGCGGTACGTACGAAATCGCGAACGATGTAAACTTTTTCTTCGAAGGTACGTTTAACAACACCTCCTCGTCGCGCATTATCGAGCCGTTTCCACTCGAGTCCGGCGGTGCTAATGGGATATTCCCGACCGATGGCGGTTTCAACGTCGAAAACTATCTGCCAGGCACCGATACCATTGTGGCTAACCCGTTCGTTCCGCAGGAGATTTTGAATGCCGCGGAAGACAGCAATGGTGACGGCCTGCGGGATATCGGCTTCGTCCGCCGCCTTTCGGAGTTCGGCAACCGGACCGGTTCGACCGAGCGTAACTTCTACCGCTTCGTCGTCGGCTTCGACGGTTCGCTGTTCGATGATCGCTTCCGCTGGGACTTCAGCTATAACTACGGCCGCGTGAACGAAAACCAGGTCTCCTCGGGTCAGGTCAACGTCGTGAACTTCCGTGATGCGCTCGCGGTCCGTGCCGAAGTCGGTGACGAGAACGGAAACGGTATCGCCGGTGAAGCGATCTGTATCGATGCAGAAGCTCGCGCTAACGGCTGTGCTCCCGCCAACATCTTTGGTGCAGGCTCACTTTCGCAGGCTGCCGTGAACTATATCGCCGCGCAAGGCACGTTCCAGACCGGGATTACCCAGCAGGTCCTGCAGGGCAACATCGGCGGCGACCTGTTCGACCTCCCCGGCGGAGCCGTCGGCATCGCCGCAGGCTTCGAATATCGTAAGGAATCCTCCTTCGCGGATAACGACGCGCTGACCAACGCCGGCCTCAACGCCGGGAACGTACTGCCCGATACCCGAGGTTCGTTCGACGTGAAGGAAGCTTACGCCGAATTGCGCGTACCGTTGCTGGCAGACAGGCCGTTCTTCAAGCTGCTCGAAATCGGCGGTGCGGTGCGTATCTCTGACTACTCGACGGTCGGTTCGGTGATCAGCTGGAACGGCACCGCTACCTGGCAGCCGATCGAAGACGTTCGTCTGCGTGGTACCATCGCCGAAGCGGTGCGTGCGCCGAACGTGGGTGAACTGTTCTCGGGTCTGTCGCAGACCTTCCCGAGCGGTCTGGTCGATCCCTGCGCAGGGATCGGTGCAACCGGTGGCGGTGCCCTTGGCGACAACTGCCGCGCCGCTCCGGGTGTGGCAGCCAACATCGCCGCCAACGGCGTGTTCACCTTGAGCCAGCCTGACATTCAGGGCATTTCCGGCTTCAACGGCGGCAATCCGAACTTGGGTGAGGAAACCGCCCGGTCGTATACGGCCGGTATCGTGATTAACCCGCGCTCGTTCGACGCGCTTCGCAACCTCACGATCACGGGCGACTACTACAACTACGAAATCGAAGACGTGATCTCCGGCTTCCCCCGGCAGTTCACCCTAGATCAGTGCTATGCTGAGGGCAACCAGACCTTCTGTGACCTGGTCACCCGTCGTCCGGCGGCCACTGCGAACAACAGCGCGGGTTCGATCGATCTGATCAACGCCCTGTCGGTGAACGCAGCTGTCCTCAAGACGTCGGGCTTCGACATCACGGCCCAGTGGTTCACCGAACTTGGCCTCATGGAGAACGACCGTCTGACACTGCGGGGTGCCTATACCCACGTGCTCGAATACGACTTCTTCTCGCTGCCGGACGAGGATCCCGATCGCTTTGACGGCGAAATCGGCACGGCGAAGGATCGGTTCACGGCCAACGCTGCTTACCAAACCGATGATTTTCGGGTGACGTTCAACGGAACCTTCATTGGGTCTTCGTTTGTCGACGACCAGTTCGACGGGCCGCGCGTGTATGAGATCCCTGCCGAGTTCTACCTCGATGCGCAGGCGACCTTCTTCGCGGGCGACGAGTTCGAAGTGTACCTCGGTGTGGACAACCTGCTCGACAACGATGCTCCGAATATCCTTAACGGTATTCCTGGCAACGTGACTGGTTCGGACACCGCCGCAGACGTCTACGACGTGTTCGGTCGCCGCTACTACGCGGGCGTTCGCATCCGCCTCTGATCAAGGGGCAGATATGAACTCGAGAACGGCGGGGCGTTTGCCCCGCCGTTTTTGCGCGGCTGGGTCGACTTTACCAGACCCTTAAGACATTAGCGACGCACAAGACTGACCGCAACGATGCCCGCGGGCTGGCGCAACTGGCGAGGTCTGGCTTCTGTAAGTCCGTGCACGTAAAGTCGCTTCCGGCACATGCGGTGCGAGCGCTGATCATCGCTCGTAAAAAGTTGGCCGGTCAGCAGGTCACGCTCGAGAACCAGATCCGCGGGCTGGCAGTGGTGCTCGGGGTCCGGCTACCGCGTGGGTTAAGTTCCGCGTTTGTAGACCAAGTGATCGCCATGAGCGACGGGATCGCCGGCCTGTCTGGCGCCGTGCGCGGGCTCGTTGCCGCCCGAGACGCAGTGCTCGGGGCGATTGCGGCGATCGACGCAGATATGAAGAAGCTCGTCCGTGCCTCCGATGCCTGCCGCCGGAAAGGGCGAATTGAAGCTGAAGGACTGGGCGTTCGCAATCGCCACGCGCTCGACCATGCGCAAGGCGCAGATCGCGCTCGCCCGCCGCCTCGCGATCATCATGCACGCCATGCTGCACGATGGCACCGAGTTCCAGCCGGCCTGACTTTCGGCCAATACAAGACAGGAGGCCGCACCGAGCTTCCGAGCGGAAGCGAACGCCCGAGGGAGGGAACAGATGATGGCGCCGATGCTGTAGCATGCGGCCGACCCGTCGACCGACTGCGGTTTCAACCAAGCCACGCTCGCAACCAGCTGACCCCATCAAGTGCCGAAAATGAGCACGCAGAGACCACAGGCACCCAAAGGTATCATCCGCTCAGGACCGAGCAGCCAGATCTTGACCCATTAGAGGACATAATCGGGCGGATAGTGGGCGAAGAAGTGGGATCGTTTCACTCAAAAAATTCCACGCATATGCGTGGAGAGAACAGGAACATCAGGGGCACTAGAGGGGGCATATATTGAATAATCGCGTATAAAGCATGTTATTTTTAAGCCTTTTAGAATTCTGCTGTGGATCCCTCCGTCTCCGCCACCTGCCTCGGATAAGATTGCATAATCCCCCCCACGGGGTGCCAGTTGCCGTAAGCGTTTCCCGGCGAGCAGTTTGCCGGGCCAACCGAGACCGTCGACTAAGGCACCGCCGCGGATTGTCGGCAGCCCTGCGTTAGGCGCATATTTACCTCTGCCTGTCATGACGTAAACGTCTGGCAGCAGGGGTGAAATCATGTTTTGGAACCGGATCGCCAAGAAGCCGGCGAGCCCCGAGATTGACGAGGCCGAACAGCAGCGGGCGGCGCAGGCCTCGCAGCGGCTCGGGCGGCTGGTGTCGCGTCAGCGCGACGAAAGCGCGCAGAGCGAGGCTGCGCAAACGCCCGATGCAGCTGCGCTTGCGGCGACCTTCGCCGACTGCGGCTTCCTGATCCTTGGCGTGCCTATTGCGGCGAGCGCCGCGGATATCCGCCGCGCCTTTGACGATCTGTCGTTCGATGAGGATGCCGATGGCGATGCCCTCTCCCAGGCGCAGGCGGCGCTGCTTTCGCCGCGCGACCGGCTGGGCCATGAACTTGCCTGGCTGCCGGGTTGCGACGCTGCCACCCAGAGCCGCGCCTGCGGAGCGATCCGGCAGGGGGACTGCGATGCGATCGATGCGCTGCGCTTTGCCGCCAGCGGCCTCGCCCGGCTGAACCTCGCCTGCGCGCTGCTCGCCGCCCGGCCACGTGATCCTGCGGTGCTGGTCGGCATGCTGACGGACATGGGACGCTGGGATACGGAGGCCACGGTCGAGGCGATCGCCGCAAGCCGCGCTGCCGCAGGCATGCGCGCCGCCGAGGCCGACCATATCGATGTTGCCATTCACGAACGGCGGGCTGCCATCGCGACGCGCATCGCCGAAGCGGCGGCAGCCACCCGCGAGGGGCGGCAGGCGCTCACCCGAACCATCGAAACGAGCGGTGCATCCGGCCTTGCGCTGGAGGCGGTGGTGGCTGCCTATGCCCGGACCATCGATCCGCAGGTGCAGGGTCTGCAGGCGCGGATGAACGATGGCGTGGCCAGCCTCAGGACCAATCCGCGCCAGCCAGCGGTGCTGACCAGCATCGTAACCACGCTCGATCTGTGGTCGCAGCTTCGCCTGCCCTTGCAGAAGCTCGAGGCGGCGCGGGGCCTCGACGATCCGGCCTCGGCAACCTTGTTCGAGGGGCTGCGCGATCTCGGGATCGAACTGGCCAACCAGCATGGCATCCAGACCGAAACGCTGCGGCTGATGCGCGCGCTCAAGCAGGCCTTTATCCATGTCCCGGGCGTGCAACCGATGATCGCGAAGGACCTGCCGACGGTTATCGGCAACGTGTGTTCGGCGCAGATGGAAAAGCTGGTCGAGGAAACGGTCGCCAACCTTGCCAAATTTGCCGCAGAGCTGCGCGATCACGGCTTCGGCGGCGGGCCGCGCATCATTCGGCTGATCGACTGCTTTGTCGATTTTCATGAGGCCCAGCCGACCTACGAAGCGCCCTTCCTGATGATCCGGCACCTCGCGATCGAGCTCAACAACAAGTGTTCGGCCCCGGCCTTGGGGCTGCTGGTGATCGAATGGCTGCTCGATCATCGCGTGCCCGAACCCGCCAATTCGCGGCTGGTACAAGACATGTGTCAGCTCCAGCGCAACATCAATCAAAGCCGCTGATCGGCAGCTTCATTGCAGGACCACCAACACGATGTATCTCGGTATCGATCTCGGCACGTCCAATTCGGTGATCGTCAGCAACCGTGCCGGGCGGCTCGAACTGTTCAAGACCATCACCGGCGAAGACGTGCTGCCTTCCGTGGTGATGCGCGACCGCAGCGGCAACATCAACGTCGGACGGCGCGCCTACGAGCAGATGCGCATGGCGCCCGAAGGGATCGCCGCACGCTTCAAGCGGCTGCTCGGCACCAGCACGGCCCTGCCGTTTGGTCCGGACGGCGGCAGCATCACGCCGGTTGAGGCGAGCGCGGCGGTAATCGGCGAGTTGCTGCGACAGGCGTCCGCACGGATCGGGGATGAGGCCGTCCACGGTGCGATCGTCACCGTGCCTGCCGCCTTCAACCAGATGCAGAACGAAGCCACAATCGCGGCGGCGCGCGCCGCGGGGCTGGAGCAGGTCGGACTATTGCAGGAACCGGTCGCAGCGGCGATGGCCTGCATGGAAGATCCGGGCTCACGCGACGGACTGT
The DNA here is from genome assembly GCF_024305245.1 of Erythrobacter sp. Taxonomy (GTDB): domain Bacteria; phylum Pseudomonadota; class Alphaproteobacteria; order Sphingomonadales; family Sphingomonadaceae; genus Erythrobacter. The sequence goes on along the minus strand of NZ_JAMWYX010000004.1, from coordinate 379,307 downwards.
TCCTGGTCTACGATCTTGGCGGGGGGACCTTCGATGCGGCGCTGGTGCGTGCGCTTGGCGGAAACGTCACGGTTGAGGCGCATGAGGGCATCAACATGCTCGGCGGCACGGATTTCGACCGCATGATCCTCGAAACGATCGTTGAACCTTGGCTGCGGAAGAATTTTGTCCTGCCCACCAACATCGCCGCATCGCCTCAGGCGCAGCGGCTGCTGGCGCTGGTCAAGGCGCATATCGAACGGGCCAAGGTGGAGCTGTCGTCCGTCACCGAAACCATGATCGCCATCAGCGAGCACGAAACCGGGATGCGCGATCTCGATGGTCAGCCGATCTGGTGCGAAGTGACGCTGCACCGCGCGGATGTGGAACGGATCGTCGCCGAACGCATCGACCGCTCAATTGAATTGTGCCGCAAGATCCTTGCCGACAATGGCTATCAGGCGTCTGACGTCGACAAGGTGGTGCTGATCGGCGGACCTTCGCGTATGCCGGTTGTGCGCGACCGGGTGCCGTGCGAGCTGGGCATTGCCTTCGATCATGATATCGACCCGATGACCGCGGTTGCGCGCGGCGCGGCGATCTACGCCGAAGGGCGCGAATGGCAGCCGGTTGCGGCAAAGCCCGGCGAAAAGATCGCGAGCGGCAGCAAGCAGGCGCGCCGCCGCGAGGAATCCGCCGACATCACCTATGATTACGAAGCCCGCATCACCGGTGATCGCGCGCGCATCCGCGTGGTGGCGACCGGCGCTGCGGAGGGCTGGCAGGTCTGCGCGAGCGGGCCGGCAGGCGAGGACTACGGCAGCCGTGCGGTCAGTGAAAAGCCGGTCTTCGCGATTGCCCTTGCGCCCGGCGAAACGGTCGTATCGATGCTGGTCACCGACGCCGAAGGTCAGCCGGTCGAAGCGGCTTGCCGCAATCTCGTGCTGACCCGCGTTACCGCCATCGCCTCGGGCGCGCCCTGCACCGCAACGATTGCGGTCAAGGTCGAAGAAAGCGACGGCGAGCGCGGGATCAACGTGCTCGAACCGCTGATCGCCAAAGGCGAGGTGCTGCCCAAATCGGGCCAGCGAACCTTCCGCGCCGCGCGCAAGGTCATGCCCGGCACGGACGATTGCATCGACGTCGAACTTTACGAGGCCGCCGAGGGCGTGCCGGAGCCCGAGGCCAATCTGCTGATCGGCGCATTCCGCCTGACCGGACGCGACATGCCGGTGCACGCCCGCCCGCTGATGCCGGGCGACGAGGTGGTGCTGCACTGGTCGGTCGACGACAACCAGCTGATCCGCGCATCGGTGGAGCTGCCGGGCTGCGGGCTGCACCTATCCGATCACAGCTTCTATGCCGATGACCTTGCGCATATCGATTTCGGCACCGATGGCCGCCGGTTCGCTACCGAGGCGCTGCTCGCGGCGGAGCTCGATCTCTACGCGTTGCGCGGGACGGCGATGGCGGTGCTCTCCCGCGAGATCGGGCTGCTGCAGGAGCGCATCGACGACCAGCAGGAACGGCTCAATCAGGCCTGGGAGGCCGACACCTTCCGCTCGATCACCGAAGAACTGCGGTTGCTGCGTCAGGAAATCTCGCGTCTGCGCCATAAGCCGAAGGCGCGCGAATTCGAGCTGCAAAGCCAGGTCGACGAACTGGAACAGCGCGCAAGGCGCAATTCCGCCAATCTGACCGAAGCCGGCCTGACCGAGCTCGGCGGCCATATCACCACCGCGCGCAACGCGCTCGCTCAGCAGCAGTTCGGCATATGCGAGCGGGCGCTCGAAGCGGGTGAACGGGTGATCACGCGCGCCGTCGTGGAAAGCCCCGGCTTCATCACAGCAGCCTACATGCATGCCCGCACCCAACGCCATGCGGCGGTGGACAAGGCGAAATTCGATCAACTCGTATCGCTCGGCGATACGGCCGCAGCGGCGGACGACGAAAACCGGCTGCGCAAGATCTTGACCGACATGCACGCGATACTTGTCACCGCAGGAGGCCAGACCGCCGATGCGACCGCGCAGGCAGGGTTACGACGCTGACCGGCGCCGCTTCTATTTCTCCCGCCCCGCCTCGCTCAGCGCCTCATCCGCAGTGGCGAGCGCCAGGTCGAGCTCGATCAGCAACTCGCCCTTCTTGATGAACTGGCCGTTCTTCACGTGGATCACGCGCACCGCGCCGACCTCGATCGGCTGCACGATCTTGACGTTCTCGCCCGGCACGGTCTTGCCCACGGCGGTCGCAACCACTTGCAGGTCGCGAGCGACCCAAGCAAACTATCCGATCGGCTAAACCGCAACGCGATAGGCAGCCAGCCGCTCGTAGTACGGAAGCGCCGCATCCGCAATGCGCTGCAAATGGCCGGGCAAGGACGGTAACTCGGAACCGGCTTGCACAGCAAAGCCGGTGCTTTGCTCGACCGATCCGTACCAGGCCGGAGCCCAGACCCCGTCGCTTGCGCGTCGGCCCCTGGGCCAGCTGAGCATGGCGCGGTCGAATGGAATGGAAAGCGCAGCGCATAACTTGCGCAAGATACATTCCGGGTCGCGCAGCACATCGTCGCTATCGACGACGGGAGGGGCTGCGCCGGTATCATCCGCGAACCTGTCGAACAGCTCCACCTGACGCACGAGGCCAATGTCCGACAGCGCCACATCCTCGCGCTTTGCCGCGTATGAGGCGAGCACTCGCTGCGGTGCGCGGATCAGGAAGGCGTGACGAAAACCGCTCATCCAGTCGAGACCGAATGCCGGCAGCATGTGATGCGTCATGTGTTTCTGATACCAGATGGCCGCACCCCCGTTATCGGCGGTTTGCGGCAACGGTCCGGCGAGGCTTGCCGCAACGTCCTGCCATTCCGTCGGCTGCGACAGGAGAACATCGTCCCGCATCGGGTGGTCCAGCCCGGTCGCGGCGAGATAGGCGGCATAAAACGGCTCGTCGCTGACAACGCAATCGCTGCGGTTTTCAAACGCCCGCATCATTGCGGTCGACAGGTTGCGCGGGCCTGACCACATGGCGATCCGGATTGTCATTGCTCTGCGTACTCCTTGGCATAGGCATCCTTCAGCCGTTCATAGTGCTGCGCGATGGCGATGGTGACCGGCCCCGGCGCTGAACCCAGGTCGCGGCTATTGACGCTTCCGACAGCGGTGACACCGCCCATGGTCCCGGTGACGAACACCTCATCGGCGGCCAGCAGATCATCCGGCAGCCAATCGCCTTGCTGCAAGGGTGCCGCCCCGTCGCGGCACAGCGCAATCACGTTGCCCCGTGTGATCCCGTTGAAGCAGAAATCATCGCGCGATGTGAAGACCGTGCCACCCTTAACCCAGAAGAGATTGGTCGCGTTGCAGCTCGCCACAAAGCCCCGATGGTCGAGCATGATCGCCTCGTCGGCACCGCTGTCCATCACATCGAGCAGCGCGCGAATGTAATTGAGCCGGCTGTGGGTGTTCAAATGCATGTCGAAAATGTCGGGCGGCGAGGTCCGGATCGTGGACATTGCCAGCGCCAGCGGCCGCGCTTCGGCGGAGCGCAGCTTGAATTCGGCAGTTGCGGCGATGGTGGGCGCGCCGAGCGTGAAGCGCGGGTCCTGGTTGATCGTCGACTTGCGGCCGCGCGTCACCATCAGCCGCACATGCGCCCCGTCTTCCATCCCGTTGGCGCGCAGAAGATCCCCGAGGCTGGCGGTCAATGCCTCGCGGGTCATGCCGATCTCGATACGAAGCGCCGCTGCGCCGTGATAAAGACGATCGAGATGCGCTTCCACAAACAGCAGCGCGCCCTTGTGCAGGCGCAGCCCTTCCCAGACGCCATCACCCAGCGCGAAACCGGCATCGAACAGCGATACCTGCGCCTCATGCGCCGGAACCAGCGATCCATTGAGCAGGACCATCAACGCATTGTTGCGGGTATCGGGGGTAAAGTCCTGGCTGCCGGGCATATGCTGTTCTCTTTTGCAGACGTGTGAGTGTTGACCTCTCCAGCCCATCGCTGCCGGGTTCAAGGCTCTCCATCATGTGCGGAATACCTCAAATGCGCCGGATTGCCATGTCACTCAAAGCGCAAAAGGCCGCTGTTCCGGTCAGACCAGCGGCATGATCGCAATACGATCCATCCCCCACAAGTGATCGCGTACCGACAACACGGTGTAGTGGGTCTTGTAGAGGATTTGCAGGCTGGTTTCCGAACGCGTCGGCCCGCAGGATGTGAGCGTGGTCTTGTCCTCGGCGAACACCAGGTCGATGCGCCGCACCGCGCCCAATTCGTCCGGCCCCGAGATGGTGCCGGTGATCATCTTGCGCGGTCCCTCGATCCCTTCGCCGGTGAGCGATGTCTGCAAGTCCTTCAGCGCCGCCGCCACGGCCGGAGCGCTGCCCACCGCCAGGGCATCATCGGGCAGCCAGCCGGGCGCGAAGGTGACGAGAGTCGCATCCTCGTGCAGCAGATCTTCGAGCAGCGCTTCGTCGCCATCGCGCAGGAAGGCGACCAGCCGTTCTCCCAGCGTATCCTTTGCGGGCGGGCGGCGGACGCATGCCGCAGCCCCGGACGATGCCGCCAGTGCCGCCCCGGCGGCCAATCCCTTGAACAGATCACGTCGTTGCATCGCGTTCTCGCTCCTTGTTTTAGCCTAGCGTCAGGGGTCTTGGCGGGACACGCGGCCAGCTCGCGACCGACCAGAGCGCGTCCCCCCTCCTAATCGTGAAAATCGAACCTTGTCGGTGGCCCGGGGCGCACCGCGATCTGGGCGACGTCGCGCGGGCCACCCGGGCATTGCGCCTTGTCGGCGTGTTCGATGGGCGTCCCCGTGCCGCCGTTGAAGCACAGCTGCCCGCCGCCATAGCCGTAGCTTGCCACATCGGAGCGCGCCGTCAGGAAGATGTCGCCGGTCTTGGCCTTGCCGGTCATCGCATCGACGAGCTTCGTCGTGTGGCATTCGCCGCGCTTCACTGCCCACCATCCCTGCGACACGATCCCGCCGTTTTGCGGGCCGCGGTCGCTCGCGATCGCGAATTCAATGATCGGGCGGCTGGTCTTGTTGCAGACTTCCAAAGCCGTTTCCTTCGTCACCCGCGTGCCGGGTTCGAAGGTGAAGGTGTTCTCCTTACCCGCGCTAATCGCGAACCGATGCGAATTGAGCAGGTAGTCGTTTTCGTCGCAGGCGGAATTGTTCGCGTCCGTGATGGTGAATTCGGCCGCCCCGCTCACACAGAACGCCCCATCGCGCAGGTCCCATTCGGTCTGCTCGGCGATGCCCATCATGTAGACCGGACTGGCATAGGGTTGGCCGTCGTCGTCATCGGGGAGGATGAAATTGCGGCACCCTCCGTCGGCGATCTGGAGCCACCCCTCCGACGTCCAGCTGTGGATGCTCCGGCCCCCGCGCGGATCAGAGTAACCGATCGCTGCATACATCACCGGCTCGCCCGACCGGTTGCACACGAGCAGTTCGGTCGGGTAATGCACCGGGGCAGGGGGCGTGTATCCGATCGCGGTGCCCCTATCGGGGATGAAATCGCGGTCGCCGGGCGGTGTACCGGGGCCGGGTTCATAAGGGGCGGGTCTGTGAGGATCCTGTTGGTTCGGGGCGGGGGCATCCGGCCTTTGGGGACGGATATTGGTCGGCCGAAGCTTCAGGGTGTTGCGGACATAGGCCGCCTCACCCCCTGCCCCCGCCGTGATGCTGACACTGAAGCCGGTGAAGTTCCGGTCGTAGTCGTACCAGATCCCGCCGCCCGATCCGCCGAAGGCCTGGATGCCACCCGCGATGCCCTGTCCCGTGCCGCCGATGGCGTCATTCGCCGGCATGTGCATTCCGATCGTGAGCCCGACGCTTCCGCCGTAGCTGTTGATCTTCAGGGCCTGGCTTTCATAGGCGGTGGCATTGCGCACCCCCTCGACATCGAAGGCGAGCCCGGTTTCCAACTCGGCGCCGATGCCGGCCGCGCCGCCGCCGGCAATCCCGATGGTAACGGTCTTGAAGCCATGCCTGCGCGCGGCATCGAGCGTTTCCCCGTAGCAGGGGGTGCCCATGATGGCATCGTAGAAACCTTGGCCGCTGCCCCGGTTTATGCCCTTGAAACCGACAGCGCAGCGCGCCCACCTGCTGCTGAGGTCGAGGCTGAGCGGCGCAAGCCGTGCGGCATCCCTGCCCGACATGGCGATAACCGCGGGGACTTGCGTCACCATATCGGCCGGAACGGCGACAACCGCGTTGGCGGCGTCGCGCACCTGGTCGATCAGGTTGCCAGGTTTCTTCGGATCGTATTTCTTGCAACGCCCGGCATTGGGATCGAGCGGATTGCTGCTTCGCTCCACCAGCCCTTTGTTACAAGGCCTGCCCGGCCGCTGCCAGATCTTGCAGGCCTTCTGATTGAGCCCGCCGCACTTGCCTGCCGCCAGCGCCACCGATTTGAGAGGGCCTTCCGTAACCGGAACCGACAGGAACAGAGCCGCCAAAGCAGCGACAAAGACCAGATAGAGCTTTCTCAGGTACATCGAACCATTCCCCCCGGAATTGGCGACAGGTCTGGAATTTCGTTGATTCGTTGTGAAGCTAAAATGAACGCGAATATTGATATAGTTGTGCGGACTTCGACTAATGATCGTCATGCCCGCGCGCACGCATGATACTGTGCCAGAGGTGACATCCGTCATGCCGCCGCGCTGACGCCGGGCACTGCTGCGCCATCCGGCAGCGGGCTAGATCAAGCTCCGCAATCAGGAGAACGATCATGCCGCCCACTGCTTCATCGATCATCGCCGCGCTCGAAGGCGCGACCAAGGCCTATGGCGCCCACCGCGTGCTGGATGGTTTCGACTTCGCGCTGGAGGCAGGATCGGTCACTGCACTGCTTGGCCCCAACGGCGCGGGCAAATCCACTGTCGCGGGTCTGCTGACCGGGCGGCTGAGGGCCGATAGTGGCCGGGTGAGCCTGTTCGGACTCGAACCGTCCGACCGGCTGGCGCGGGCGCGGATGGGGATCATGCTGCAGTCGGGCGGCCTGCCCGAAACCCTGACCGTGGCCGAGGCAATTGATCTTCACGCCGGCTATTTCGCCCGCCGCCTGCCCACCGCCGCGGTGCTCGAACAGGCGGGCCTCACCGCGCTTGCAACCCGCCGCTGCGACCGGCTTTCGGGCGGCGAGGCGCGCAAGGTGCAGTTCGCACTCGCCATTTGCGGGGCGCCTGATCTGCTGGTGCTGGATGAACCGACCACCGGCTTCGACCCCGAAGCCCGCCGCACGATGTGGGATGTGGTCCGCGCCAAGGCCGATACGGGCGCGGCCGTGCTGCTCGCGACCCACCACATGGACGAGGCCGAGGCGCTGGCGGACCGGATCGTGGTGATCGCCGATGGCCGCATCCTTGCCGACGGCCCGCCCGCCGCGATCAAGGCGCAGGTCGCCGCCACCGCGATCAGGCTGCGCACGCGGCTTCCCGCCGACCACTTCCGCGCGCTGCCCGGCGTGGTCAAGGTGGAGAGCGTCGGAGCCGATCTGTCGCTGCTGACCACCGCGCCGCGCGCCAGCCTGGAGGCCGCTTTCGCGATCGACCCGGCGCTCCAGCACTTTGAAGTCACCGGGGCGAGCCTCGAAGATGCGCTCGCCAATCTTGTCCACGCCAATCGCACCACCCTGAAGGAGGCCGCATGATGTCCGCTCTGATCGCACCCGCACCCTCCGTCTATGCCCGCGAAAGCTGGGCCGAGATCATCAAATCGGCGCGCATGCCGCAGTTCATCATCCCCACTATCGCGCTGCCGCCTGCCTTCTACGCGCTGTTCGCGCTCGCCATGGGGCAGGGCAGCGCCGAGGTGGCGACCCGCACGCTCGCAACCTTCGGGGTTTTTGCGGTGATGGGCCCGGCGCTGTTCGGCTTCGGCGCCAATATCGCGGTCGAGCGCGAGAACGGCCAGCTGGAACTCAAGCGCCTCTCGCCCATGCCCGCAGGCGCGCAGATCGTGGCCAAACTTGCTGCGACGACGGTGTTCAGCATGGTGTCCTTTGCGATGCTCTATGCGCTCGGGCAGGCAGGCGGCGTCGCGCTTGGCGCGGGGCAGTGGGCGATGCTGGTGACCGTCCACACGCTGGCGATCCTTCCCTTCGCGCTGATCGGGCTTGGCATCGGCTACCGGCTTGGCCAGAAAGGCGCGGTTGCGGTTGCCAATATCGTGTTTCTGGCAATGGCTGTGCTGGGGGGACTGTGGATGCCGATTGCGGTCTTGCCCGAGGTCATGCAGGCCTTTGCGTGGGCGCTGCCGTCCTATCATCTTGGCGAGATCGCGCTGATGGCTGTGGGGCAACGCGAGGCGGCAAATCTGTGGCTCCATGCCGGCCCGCTGGCTCTTATCACGCTTGCTGCCGCCCTGTTCGCCTGGACGGGCGAGCGGCAGCAGGCGCGGTAGTATGACTGAGCTCGATCGCAGCGTGGCCAAGGGCCGGATGCTCCGATGGGAAGCCATCGATCATCCGGCCATCTGGCTGGCCTATCTCCCGCTGTTCTTCATTCCGTGGCTCATCAAGCTGCCTAGCCCCGCGCAGATGATCGGCGCCGGGGCGGGGCTGGCGGTGTTCCTCGCTGTCTATTTCGTCTCGCTGAGGGCGGCGGGCGCGCGGTTGGTGGTGCTGGCGGTCGCAGCCTTGCTGCTTGCTTTCGCGCTGGCCTTCACGGGCAGCAACTGGACAGTGATCGCGGTCTATGCCGCAGCAATGATCGCCGAACTGCGCCCGGCCCGGCGCGCCAGCCTCGGCGTGGGCGCCTTTGCCGCTGCCAGCGCCGCGCTGGCACTGCTCACCGGGCAACCCGCCATCTACTGGGTGCTTGGCGTGTTCCTGATGGTGATGGTCGGCATCGGCAACATCTCGCGCGCGGCCCTGCAGGACAAGAACCGCGAATTGGCCGCCGCGCAGGGCGAGGTGCGCCAGTTTGCCGCCGCTGCCGAGCGCGAACGGATCGGGCGCGATCTGCATGATCTGCTGGGCCGCACGCTCACCCTGATTGCGCTCAAGGCCGACCTCGCCGCGCGCCTTGCCGATAGCGCCCCGGACAAGGCCACCGCCGAAATGCGCGACATTGCCGCCGCCGCGCGCGAAGGGCTGGCGGAGGTGCGCGCGGCGGTCAGCGGCATGACCGGCGCCAGCCTCGCCCGCGAAATCGCCGGGTCCAAGGCCGCGCTCGCCGCCGCCGGGATCGCGTGCGAGGTTGAAGGCGATGCAGAGGCGATCGACCCCGGCACCAGCGCTGTGCTGGCCATGGCGCTGCGCGAGGCGGTGACCAATGTGATCCGCCATTCGGGCGCGCGCACGTGCCGCATCGCGCTGATCCAGCAGCCGGGCGGGCTGGAATTGAAGGTCAGCGATGATGGCGACGGGCAGGCCGTGCGCGCTGGCGGCGGGCTGGCGGGACTGACCTTGCGTCTCAATGCAGCAGGCGGAGAACTGGCGGTCGCGGGCGACCGGCGCGGCACCCGCCTGACAGCGCGCCTGCCGCAAGGGGCGGCGGCATGATCCGCCTTGTGATCGCCGAGGATCAGGCGCTGGTGCTGGGCGCGCTGGCGAGTTTGCTCTCGCTTGAAACCGACATCGACATTGTCGCGCGCGTCGGGGATGGTGCTGCTGCGTTGGCAGCGGTGCGCGAACTCGCGCCCGATATTCTCCTCTCCGATATCGAGATGCCGCAGATGACCGGCCTCGATGTCGCCGAAGCCATTGCCCGCGAAGGGCTGTCGGCGCGGGTGCTGATCGTCACCACATTCGGCCGCGCAGGTTATCTCAGACGCGCGATGGATGCAGGCGTGCGCGGCTACCTGCTCAAGGACACCCCCGCCGATGCGCTCGCCGCTGCGATCCGCAAGGTTGCCGAAGGCCGCCGCGCGATTGCGCCGGAACTTGCCGAACTCGCCTGGGATGCGCCCGCCAATCCCTTGACCGAACGCGAGCGCGATGTGCTGCGCCTTGCCGAGGAAGGCCGTTCGAACAAGGAGATCGCGCGCCAGCTCGACCTCTCCCCCGGCACGGTGCGCAATTACCTCTCCGAAGCCTCGGCCAAGCTGTTCGCGGCGAGCCGGATCGAAGCCGGACGCATCGCGCGCGAACGCGGGTGGCTGTGAACGCCATGACGCTTGTCACCCCCGCTGCCTGACAGCCTGCACTGCATCGCCAGCCCATTTTGCGGCACCCCTGCCTGCAACATGGGAGCGCAGCGATGACGGCGAGGAACGTGATTTTGGCGGCAGCGGGGATGCTCGCCTTGCTGGGCGCCGCCGCCCTTTTCAGGGGCCTTGCGCCGGACCGCTACGGCCTGCCGGAAATCGAAGTGCGGGATCCCGGCCCCACAGGTGAGCGGATCGATGAAGGCGGGCTGTTCGGCAATTTTTTCGCGCCGCTTGCTTCCGGCCCGCATCCGGCGGTGCTGCTGCTGGGCGGGTCGGAAGGCGGGTTGGGCGGCGGCACGCACCACATGGCGCTGGCCCTGCAGAAAGATGGCTTTGCCGTCCTCCACCTCGCCTATTTCGGCGCGCCGGGGCAGACAGGCACGCTGGAGGCGATCCCGCTGGAACTGTTCGACCAAGGGCTGGATTGGCTCAAGGCGCGGCCCGGGGTCGATCCCGATCGGGTCGCGGTGATGGGTGCATCCAAGGGCGCGGAGGCCGCCTTGCTGGTCGCCTCGCGCCGCCCCGATCTCGCCGCAGTAGTCGCCGGAATGCCGACCAGTGTCGTCTGGAACGGCAACAACTGGGCCAGCGGCGGACAGAGCGAGCGCGCCTCATGGACAGTTGGCGGCAAGGAGGTGCCGACCATGCCGTTTGGCGACTGGAATCAGGCCGATGGTGTCATCAGCGTCTACCGCACCATCGAGGACCCTGCCCGAAAGCCCGCAGCGGACCGCGCTGCCATCCCTGTCGAACGCGCCCGGGCCGGGGTGCTGCTGGTGTGCGGGGAGGCGGAAACGATGTGGCCTGCGTGCCCGATGTCGCGCCAGATCGCTGCGCGCAGCAAGGCGCGTTCCGGCCCAGCGGTAACAGTGCTCGCTTACAGAGATGCCGGCCATTTCGTGTTCGGCCCACCGATAGCCCGCGATCATCCCTTTTACTCGCGGCTCGGCGAATATGGCGGCAGCACCGATGGCAACGCCGCCGCGCGCGCCGACAGCTGGCCACGGGTGATTGCCTTTCTCGGGCGTGCGGTAGATGGCTCCTGACGGCGTGCTATCCTGCTCATACCGCAGGATCAGGTGGACCGGCCCGCATCAGTCGAAGACGATGTAGAATTCGGATTGCTCCGGCCCGGCATTCACGATCTCGATCTGGTGGCGCTGGGTGTAGAGCGGCACCCAGCGACATTCGATCGGATCGTCACTGGCAAGGCAGACCTGCCGTTCGGACTGGTCGCGCACCACCAGCCGGGGCACCGGGCCGCGCGAGACGCGCAGCACGATCTGCGCGCTGCGTCCGCCGAGAAAGGTCTGGTGGAGCTGCGTCGAAGCGCCCGGCCGCAGCGTAGCGGAGCGATAGGCCGGCCCCAGCGCACGCCCCCGCATCGGCGGGGAGCCATTAGGAAGGCTGGCGCGCCAGCGCTCCATAGCGGCGGCATCGTCATCGGTCTGCGGCGCCGCGCCCAAATGATCGAGCCGCAGCGTCGCCTGTGCCAACGCGGCGGTGTCCTGCGCCCGCTCGGCCATCGCCGCCATCATCAGCGCTTGGGCAACCTGCTCGGCCTTGCCGCGAACGCTGGCCGGTACGGCAGCGTCGGGCACGGAGGCGCTGGTTTTCACAGCCTGATCCGGGCCTGTGCACCCGCTGGCCAGCAACAGTACCGCCGCCGCGACTCCCATGCAAAGATGCCGCATCGCGATCATGCAGCCGCCGCGATGCGAAACACCGCGCCCCCCAGACCGCCTGCAGCAGGTTCCTCCAGCGTCAGCGCCAGTCCGTGCCGCTCGGCAATCGCGTGGGCCAGCGCCAGACCCAGCCCGCTGCCGGAGACTTCCTCGCCCTTGTTGCGCCCGCGATAGAACCGTTCGAAAATCCGCTCACGATCGCGCGGGTCGATGCCCGGCCCGTCATCGGCCACCACGAACACCGGGCCGGGTTCGAGCGTGACGGTGATGCTCCCACCGGACGGGACGTATTTGAGAGCATTGTCGAGCATGTTCGTCACCAATCTGCGCAATTGCCGTTCGTCGCCATCGATTGTCACATCGGGCGCGACGTTCCAGCGCAGTTCCAGCCCGCTTTCCTCCGCGCTGCCCGAATACAGGTCGCAAATCCCCGTCACCAGCGCGCTCAGATCGACCGGCGCAAGGCCGCTGCGGTCGCCGCGATGGGCCTTGCTCGCCGCGATATCGAGCAGCGATTCCAGCGTCTGGACGATCCGCCGGATTTCCGCCCGCGCCTCGGCCAGGCGCTCGGCAATCTGGGCATCGGGCTTTTCGGCCAGCGCTTTCACCAGCCGGTTATCGAGATGCGACAGCGGCGTGCGGATTTCATGCGCCAGCTGTTCGGAGGTGTCCTTGTAGGCTGCCAGCAGATCATTCATCCGCGCCAGTGCCGCGGCGCTATGCGCTGTCAGCTCGTCGATCTCGTCGCCCGCGCTGCTGCGCCGCGTGGCCACGAGGCCCGAACCGTCCTGCGGCTCGCGGAAGGCAAGATTGATCCGCTCGATCCGGCGCTGCAGCCCGAGCGCGGCGAGCCGTCCGAGCAGCGCCACCAATGCGACAAACACCGCTCCGCCCAACGCGAACGCCATGGTGAGGCTGGACAGCACCGGTGCGCGGATGGCCATGCTGCGCGCGACCACCAGCTTGAGATCGGGGCCGAGCTGCACCGCGCGGGCAAAGCCCTGCGAATTCTTGCCGATCGCAATCACCCCGCTTTCCGAAACCATCGGATCGAGCGCGGGCCAGCGCGGAAGATCGCCCGCGATCACCGTGCCGCGACTATCCGCCAGCAGGTAATGCGATGCGCTGCCTTCGACCGGGGTCAGCGCGACCCGGTCGGCAATGCGCGCTTCCAGTTCGGCCTGCCCGCCGGTTGCATAAATATCGGCAAGCCCGGCGAGATCGACGTCGACCTCTGTCTGCGCCGCCTCCTGCAGGCTCGTGCTGACTGTCTGGTGGGTCAGCCACCAGAGGCCAGCCAACAGCACCAGCGACAGCAATATCGCGCCCGCCACCAGCCGCGAGAATATCGAACGCCGCGCTTCGTTCACGGCATGCCGTCGAGCAGGCGATAGCCCGATCCCAGGATGGTTTCGAGCGCGGGGCGCGCGAACCCGTCCTCGAGCTTGCGCCGCAGCCGCCCGATATTGACGTCGACGACATTGGTCTGCGGGTCGAAATCCATCTTCCACACCTGCCGCAGCAGCATTTCGCGGGTCACCACCTCGCCCGCGTTTTCCATGAAATAGCGGAACAGCTCGAATTCCTTGGGGCTGAGCGCAAGGTGACGATTGTCGCGGAACGCGGTGCGCGCCTTCACGTGGCATTCGAACGCGCCGTACAGGATCACGGCGCTGTGTTCGCGCCCGGTGGCGCGGCGGTGCAGGGCTTTCAGGCGGGCGACCAGTTCGGCAGGCTCGAACGGCTTGGCAAGGTAATCGTCGGCGCCGGTATCCAGCCCGTCGGCGCGGTCGCTGCTGCGGCCCAGCGCGGACAGGATCAGGATCGGAGTGCCAATGCCGCCTTCGCGCAGCCGCCGGGTGATGGTCAGCCCGTCGATATCGCCGAGCATCCGGTCGAGGATGATGACATCGAAATTCTCCAGCCCCGCCCGCAGCAGCGCGGCGCTGCCATTATCCTCCCACACCAGCACATCGCCGGACTGCGCGAGGATATCGCCCACGGCCGCCGCCGAACGCGGATCGTCCTCGACATAGAGGATTCTCATGGGCGTTGTTTCCATTCTTCGCGTGTTCACGAAACCCCGGCGCCTCCCCTGCACGGGCTTGCTGCCACCGCTCACGCATCCGCGCAAGCGATGGCTGCCAGCCGGGCGGTGCCGGTCAGTTCAGGCTTTCGATCGAAACCCAGCCGACGGTGCCGAAATTGTCCTTCGCCTCGACGAACAGACCTTCGCGCTTGCCGGTCGGGGTCAGAGTGGTGCCGGCCCTGAGATCGCGGAGCACCTTGGCCTTGGCCGAGGGCGTTTCGAGCATCGCGGTGGCCGCAGCCACGGTCGCCAGACCGGATGCGGTTGCAGCGCCGCCGCCCCGCGGGACCGATGCGATGGTAGCCTTCTGGGCGACCAGTTCGTTGAAGGCGAGCACGAAGGCTTCGACCAGCATCTTACCGTCCTTGCTGGAACCGTAGCCTGCCGCCGCAGCGCCCGCAGTCCACGCACCAGCACCGCCGAAGCTCAGGGTGCTTTTTTTGACTACGCCCTGCCCGGTTGCGATCGCCTGGCCGCTGGCCGGGCTGAGCAGCTTGATCCCGGCGGCCAGCCGCTTTTTCTTTCCGCCGAAACCGCCGAACATGCCGAGCACCGCGCCGGCTCCGGGAACGCTGCTGAGAAGCGATCCCGCCGCGCCGGAACTCACCAGCCCCTGCATCGCCGCCGACTTGGCCACTTCGATCGACTGGTCGACTTCCTCGCTGTCGCCCGCGACCACGTTCATCAGGAAATCGGCCGCTTCGCCGCTGGCCGGGCTGTGCGGCGTGAAGCAGCCGGATTCGACCGCCAACGAATTTACCAGTTCGCGCGGGCTGCCGAGCCCGTACTCGGACCAGCCCTGCGTGTCGCCTTCGACCACCGCGATCGAGCCGAGGCTTTCGCTGCAGGTGGTCAGCTTGACCTCGGCATCCTTCGCCTGCACCGGCACCGCGATCACCGCCGCCGAGGCCAGCATCGCAGCGGCAAAGCTGCGGGCCGGCGCGCGGAAAAACATCTTCGTCATTGTCATACTCCCCATTGCATCCAATGCCGTCACCTTGCCGCACGCTGCAGGGGCCAGCCACACACATGGCCTGTCATGCACATGACAACTGCTGTTAGGTGGCCTCAGCGCTGGTCGGTGCGGGCGCCGTGGAAGGTGATCAGACCGCCCATCAGCTGTTCGGCCTGGCGGATCGCCTCGTGCCGGACCGGCCCATCCCCGCGCCCCGCACCTTCGCCCGATTGCATGGCCAGAGGCACCAGAGCCTGTGCCAGAGCCTGTGCCAGCCCGCCGCCCGGCACCGGGCTGCCCTGCGGCGAGGCGCTGCCCGTTCCGCCCCAGCGGTTCATGTCGATGCCGGCGATCGTGACCGGTACGGGCGCAACGCCGGGCGCGGGGGCGGCGGCCATGTTGCCGTTACCGGCAGTGAACGCTGCCGTGCCGATTACGGCGATGTCTGCGGCAAAGCGGATATCATACTGCACCCCAAGCTCGGTGCCGCCGATCCCGGCCAGAAAGCCCGTCCATTCGACCGAACACGCCCCGGCGCAGGCACCGCCGGTCACACTGCCATTGGCCGAGCGACCGGTGAACCCGCCATTCACCAGCGATAATTCGCTGGTTGCAATGTTCGTAACGCCGCCGGTTGTCTGCGCCACATAGCTGTTCGAATTGTAATCGAAGCCGAGCGCTATGCCGACCTTGGGGCTTGCCCCGAACTGCACCGCTGCCGCGCCCGATGTGAGCATGCCCGGAGCCACGCTGCCATCCACGGCCGTGGGCCTTGTGCCCCCGACGAGCGTGTAGTCGATCCGTCCGCTGGTCGGAAGGTTGGTAGACGGCGTGCCGATAATCATATGATAGCCGCCGTTGGCACTCACGCCGAAGGGTGGGGGCGGGCCGAAACGGCTGGGGACGACCCCGCCATTGCTCCAGCGCGACCAGCGCACCGCGCCCGATGCCGTGCGACCGATATCGGTGTTGCTTGCAGCGACAAAGTTCGTCCCAACCGGAGCGATCCGGTCGAACCAGCCATTTCTGCCGCCAATCTCTATTACCCGGCCCTCGGCATCCGTCTTGTAGCCAAAGCTGCCGGGGGTATTCTGCACTGTGTCGAGCGAATTGGTCCGGCCCGGATTGGCCGTGCTGAAATCGAGCGACACAAGGTTGCCCTGACTGACGAACAGGTCGGTCGTGACGGTCGCGCTGAACTGGTTACCGGTCACCGCGCTGACTGGCGGACCGGTCAGCGTACCATTGCCGAAGATCGCCACGCCGTTGATGTTCTTGGGATTGCTCAACCCCGTGGCGTTGTAGGTCAGGCCGAGTTGGTTGATATCGGCTCCGGCGAAATAGCCTGCAAACTGGATCGTGCAATTGGCGTTGCAGCTATTGTCGCTGGTGGTGATCCCGCTGCCCAATATCTCGAAGTTGATATTGCGCCCCTGCGTTACGCGGAACTCCGATGTGCTTTGTTCGGCATTGGCGACGCCGCCCTGAGTGGAAAAACCGTAGACGAAATCACCGCCTGCCTTGGGCATGATGATGCTGCCCTCCATCGCCACGCGGTTGGTCGCGCCGAACAGCACCGCCATATCGGCCTGGAACTGTCCGGGAGCCAATGATCCGTCGGCAATCGTCGGCGCAGTGGCCGCGATCAGATCGTAGTCGATCCGGCCTGATGTCGGGATGACAAAGCCGGTCGTGGTCGGCCCGGCGAACAGATAATGCAGGCCCTGCGTGGCAGACAATGCGGTGTTTTCGGCCTGATCTTCCGAAACATAGATGCCGTTGGTCCAGCGGCCGATGGCAAACCGGGCGTTGGTCGAGACATCGACGGCGCTGGCTGTGCCGATGCTGCGCGGGCGGAAGCTTTCGAGGATCGCAGTGATCCCGCCATTGCTATCGGAAACCACTCCATCGGCGCTGAAACCGTTCAGACCGGTGGTCGGAGCGCGCAGATTGTATTTAACGCCGGTGGTGGCCGTGAACGGCGATTGGTTGGCAAGGATCAGCGGCGTGCCGCTGGTATCGCCGACGCCCGCATCGGGCCGCGTGCCCAGCCCTTCAATGGCATTGCCGCTGGCGGCAAAGATCGCCACGCCCTGCACCGACGCACCAAAGCCGCGATCGAACACGTTATAGGTGAAACCCGCGCTCGTCGCCCCGTCGCCGAACAGGCCGCCGAACACCTGCGCCTGACAGAAATTGATGCAGGTCGCATCGAGCAGCGGCGTGATCGGCAGGTTCTGGTTCTCGAACCGGCCATTGCCGTCAACGCCCATCCCGCCGCTCAGCGGATTGGCCGCGCCGCCCAGAGTGCTGACACGGTATCCGGCGGTCCGGGTCAGCACTTCGAAATCGACCCCGACAAGCGGAACAGTCCCGAAGGCGATGCCCAGATTGCCGGTGAAGTACGCCTCGGTCCCTGCCACATCGTTGCGATCGGTCGGCGCGGTCCCGCCGACCAGCGCATATTGCACCGTGCCGGTGGCAGGAATGTTGGTGGCGGGCGTGCCGACCAGCAAATGTTCGCTCACATTGCTCTGGCTGTTGGCCGCCCCGACGAAATAGCGCGTCCAGGCGACATCATTGCCGATGCGGCCGAACTCGCGCAAATCCGCGTCCCGCCCCGAGTAATCGGTCGTCACCCCATTGGGATTGAACACGGTCATGCTGGTGATGCGGCCGTCGTCATCAATCTGGGCATCGGTCCGCGCAACCCGCAGGCCGTCGCGCGCGAATTGCCAGCCGTTGACACCGTTCAGTACGTTGCGCGGACGGTTCACATTCACCGGCAATTCGGCAAAATCATCCGGATCGCCGCCGCCGGTAATGAAGGCGAAGAAATCGATGAAGAAATCATCCAGCGCGGCAAAGCCCGCCAGACCGCCCTGCACATTGGCGAGCGCTTCGAGATAGGCGTTGAGCGTTGCCTGATCGAGCACCGTGTATTCGCTCGGCAGCCCGCCATCGGCAAGGAACGAGAGATAGGCGTTCAACGCCGCGACGTAATCGCCATAGACCGGCAGCCCGGCAAAATTGGCCGGGTCGCCGCCCGCGCTCACGAAGGCGAAGTAGCCGGAGAAGAAGGCGTCAAGATCGCCGAACCCGGCCAGACCGCCCTGCGCAGCGGCGAGCGCATCGAGATAGGCGTTGAGCGTCACCTGATCGAGCGCGGTGTAATCGCCCGGCAGGCCGCCCCCTGAAAGGAAGGCGTAATAGGCGTTCAACGCCGCGACGTAATCGCCATAGACCGGCAGACCGACAAACCCGTTGGGATCGCCGCCGCAAGCCAGAAAGGCGAAATAGCGCGTCAGCAGATCCGCGTTGTCGCCCAGCAGCGCCGCAAGCTGCCCCGATCCCGCCACCGCATCGAGGAAGCTCTGCAACTGCGCGAGATCTTCCGCCGTGTAGTCCGACGGCAGCCCGCCGCCCTGCAGGAACAGCGCATAGGCATTGAGCGCGGCGGCAAAGGTCGGGAAATCGGGCGGAACCGGCAGGCCCGCGAACAGATCGGGGTTACCCCCGCCTGCAAGAAAGATCGCATAGTCGCGGTAGAACCCGGCGATGTCGCCAAGGAAGCTCGATGTCGCGCCCGCCGCTTCGAGCGCAGCGATATACGCGCTGATCGTTTCGGGTGTCAGCGCGGTGTAATCGGACGGCACTCCGCCTGCCAGCAGGAAGTCGAAAAACGCCCGCAGATCGACTGCATAATTCGTGAAGACATTGGCAGGCAGGCCGGCAAAAGCATCGAAACTGCCGCCTTCCGCGACAAAATTCGCAAACGCCGCGAAGAATGCCGCACGCGCACCGAGGAAGCGTTCGAGCGCGCCTGCCGCCTGCAGTTCGAGCAAATAGGCCTGCAAGACGGCAGCATCTGCACCGCTGAATTCGGTCGGTCGCCGCCCGCTCGACAGGAAGGCGAAATAGGCATCGAGCTGCACCGCATACGCGGCGAAAACATTCGCAGGCAGCCCCGCAAACCCGTCAATGCTGCCGCCGCCCGCGACGAATGCGGCGAAGTCCGCAAAGAACGCCGAGCGCGCGCCGAGGAAGCGTTCGAGCGCGCCCGCCGCCTGCAGTTCGAGCAGATAGGACTGCAAGATTGCAGCATCGGTGCCGCTGAATTCGGTGGGTCGCCGCCCGGTCGACAGGAAGGCGAAATAGGCATCGAGCTGCGAGGCATAGCCTGCGAAGACATTCGCAGGCAGCCCTGCGAACGCATCAATGCTGCCGCCGCCGCGCAGGAAAGCGAGGTAATCGGCATAGAAACCGGCACGATCGCCAAGGACGCTGGCCAGCAGTCCGGTATCGGCCAGCGTTTCGAGATAGGCGCGCAAGGTCGCCTGATCGAGCGCGGTGTATTCGCTGGGGCGACGCCCGCTGGCGAGGAACGCGAAGTAATCGCCCAGCGCGGTTTCGTACTGCGCGGCAAAGGCAAGCCCGCCATTGGCAAGGAAGGCATCGACCAGCGCGCGGTCGGCCGCGCTCAATTGCGCCGCCAATCCGCTATCGCGCAGGAAGGCGATGGTCTGCGCCAGTGCCGCCTGACTGGCTCCGGTGAACGCCGCCGGATCGCCGCCGCCGCGCACAAAGGCGAAATAGGCGCCGGTGAGATCGGTGAAGGACACCGCGAACGCATCACGGTTGCCGCCGCTGGCATGAAACGCGAGGTAAGCCTCGGCCAGCACCCGGTCGCGGTCGGCGAGGCCGGTGAGCGCTCCGGTCCGGCGGATATAGGCGAGATAGGCATCGACATCGGCAGGGCTCGTCCCGGCAAACCCGCTCGGCAATCCGCCTGCGCGGATCAGATCGAGATAGCTCACCACGAACCCGCTATAGGCGGTGAGGAATTCGCTGCGCGCCCCGCCGCCCGCCAGGAACCGCAGATAGGCGCGGATAATGTCGGCCTGCGCCTGCGGGAATGGCGTGCCGCCATAGCTGCCTTCGAGCCGGGCAGCGGCCGCCACCAGCAGCGCGAAATCGCCGCTCGGAAAATTGTCGAGCGATGGATTGCCGACCACCGCTTCGATGCGCCGCGCAGCGCCGATGATATCGCCCGATGCGCCGGCAGCCGCGAGCTGATCGCCGAAACCGAGGGGCATACCGTTGAGCGCGGCGGCCACCGGGCCAGCCTCGCCGCCGATGGCAACGACGCTGCCGGGCTGTGCGGGCATCGCAACCGCCGGTTCGGCCCCTGCGCCGCCCACAGCATCGGGCTGCACCTGGGCATCATTGGCGATCACGCGCCGCACGCCGCCCTGCCCCCGTGCACGCCACATGGCGCCTGCATCGAACCGCTCGAAGCTGCCCGCCCGCCCGATCCGCACCGCACCGGTGAGCGCATGGCCGCTCGCCTCGCCATTCTTGCGGGCGGAGAAATTGGCCGCCGAACCCGTGCCTGCCACCCGGCCTTCGAGACCTTCGGGCATCCGCACCACAACCTCGCGTGCCTCGCTGCCAGCGACAGTGATCGAACCTTCGTAAAGGTCGACCGAACCATCCGGGTTGAGGCGATATTCCGCCGCATCGACGATCGAAACCGTGCCCCCGCCGGTCAGGGCAACCTGCGTCAACCCGCCGCGCTGGTCGATCCGCTCACCGGTCGCGGGCTGGGCTTCGCTGGTGGTGAACAGCAATTGATTGGCCGCCAGCGGCGCGCTCAGGGCAAGGCCCGAAGCGCCGACCAGCAGCAGCCGGGCCGAGCGGACGAAAATCATCGAGGACGTGGTGTTCAGGATAGCAGTCATGTCAGGGCCTCCCCGGCTGAGGATCAGAATTCGAAGCGTGCGCCGACCGCGACGGTCCAGCGCTCGAAGTCGAACAGAGCAATGTTGCTCCAGTTGCGCGAATAGGTGGCAGTGGGCTGGAAAAAGAGGCGATCGGTGACCGCCACCTTCAGCCCCGCCGACAGGTCGAGCCGCTCGTCCTTGCGCTTGGTCAGGAACAGCGGATCGGGGGCATCGTGGCGGCGCAGGTCGAAGGCGATGCCGCCGACGATCGCGGCGCGTTTTGCCACCGGCAGTTCGGCGCCGATATTGGCCGCTGCGAAATTGAACGACAGGTGATCGCCCGCCGCCTGCCGCGTCTCCTCGGTGCCGCCGTTGATGTTCGCGGCAAACACCTTTCCGACGAAGCCGACGCCCGCCGAAAAGCGATCGGCATCGCGCAGCGGATCGCCGTTGAAGTCGAGCCGGTTCCATTGCGCCGACACCGTCACCGCTTTGCCCCCGGACAACGGCTTGGTATATTGGGTCGTCACACCATAGGAGCTGCGGAACCCGGCATCGTCGAGCCAGAATTCCTGCACCTGGCCCGAGATCGAGATCACGTCCTGATTGGCGAAGCTGTGGGCATAGCCCGCGGTCGCCGTCAGCGCGGCCTGATCGAACATTGACGTATTCAGGTTGTCGCGCCAGTTGCCGAGCAGCGAGGCGAACAGCCGGTCCTGCCGCCCGATCGCGGTGACACCGGAAACGCCGGCGGTGATGTCGTAGAACTCGTCAGACTGGGCCACCGCCGCACCGCCGAGCTGGCCGGGGCCGAGGAAGCTGAACAGCGGGATGACAATGCTGTTCAGTTCGGTCGCGGTATTGATGTTGCTGTCATGGCCCACCCGCGCATCGACAAAGCCGCTGACGTCCGATCCGCCGCCAGAAATCTGCTTGTCGAACTGGCGTACGAAGCCGGTGAAGCGCTGGCGCACCGGATCGGGCAGGCTGGGATCGTCGACCACGGTGGCGAATTGTTCGCGCGCAGTATCAATGTCGCCCGCCAGCGCATAGGCGCGGGCCAGTTCCGCGCGGGCGGCGGCGTTTTCGGGCTGGACTGCCAGAACGCGCTGCAAGGCGATGATCGCTTCGCCGAAGCGCCCGGAATCGAGCGCCGCGATGCCGAGCGCATAATCGAAGGCGGGATCGCCCGCACGGCTTGCGACATCGGCGGACAGCGCGCGGTAATCGGCCTCGGCCTTTTCGCTTGCCGCCTGTGCGGCGGCTTCGGTGGCCGCATCGCCCAGCTGGTCGGCACGCTGGGCCAGCGCAGGCACAGAGGCTAGCGCGGATGCAAGGACCGCGGATACCCCGAACGCTACCGCGCGCAGGCCATATGCTGATGTCCGTTTCACTGTAAGCCAGCCCCCCAAGATCGTCATGAACGTCGGGGTTCAATGGAGCGGGGGGTCAGCTACGCCCACTGACAAGCAGTGTCAGGCCTGTGACAATTGCTGTTATGCGCGGTTAGCCGCGCCGCTTGAGGATCAGGTAGAGCGCGCCCTCGCCGCCGTGGCGGATATGCGCCTTGCGCACCGCACCGATCGTTCCGGCGTGGCGGCTTGCGGCGAGCCAATCGAGCAGCTTGGCACGGATCGCCCCGCGGCGCTCCATCCGGTCGGCCGGATCGACCGGGCGTTCGCGCCCCGCGATCACCAGCACCACCCGTGCATCCATCGCGCGCGCCTGATCCAGCCCGGCCATGATCCGGTCATAGGCGGTGTCGAGCGTGTGGCCATGCAGGTCGAGCGTGAGGTCGGGCACGATCCGCCCGCCCTTCATCCGCCGGTCCCAGTGCGAATCGAGATCATTGGCGAGCGGCGGGCGCGGAGGAGGAGGAGGCGGCGGTGCAGGCCTGCGCGGGGGCGGGGCAGGTGGAGCAGTGCGGGCAGGCATTGACGCAGCTTTCGGTGCAGCTTTCGGTGCAGCCTTGGGAGCTACGGGCGCCTTGCGCCCCGGCAGCGGCGTGACACTGCCAGCAAGCTGGGCCCAGGCCGTCTGCTCGCCCGCAGTCAGCCCGCGCGGCGGTTTCATGGCGTGTCTGCGCCGAGCCGTGCGGCGGCGGCACGGGGGATCAGCACCAAGGCTCGCCCGCGCGCGCTCATGCCGCCTGCGATCCGGCGCGCGTCTTCGCCCGCGCCCCAGAAGGTGTCGAACCGGTTGGCGCCCTTGATCGCGCCGCCAGTGTCCTGCGCGATCCACAATCCGCCCGCCTCGGGCCGGTCCATGTCCAGCCATACCGGCGCACCGAGCGGCACGAAGGCCGGGTCGGCCGCGACCGAGCTTTCGCGCCGCACCGGGATGCCGAGCGCGCCCAGCGGCCCGTCACCGCGCAGTTCCGAAAAGAAGATCCAGCTTTTGTTGAGCCGCATCAGATCGCGGCCCTCAGCCGGGTTTTCGCGGATATAGGCCATGATGCCCTGCATCGATCCGGCATATTTGCCCGGCTCTTCGCCCAGCAGCCCGCGTTCCCGCATCACCCCGCCGATGCCGACATATTCGCGCCCGTTCTGACCGGCATAGCCGATGCGGATCACCTCGCCTTCCGGCGTGATCAGGCGGCCCGAGCCTTGAATTTGCAAGAAAAAGAATTCGACCGGATCGGCGGCCCAGGCGATCACCTGCGCCTTGCCATCGAGCGCGCCGTCCTCGATCGCCGCACGGTCGTGATAGAGCACGAAGCGGCCCTGTTCATCATACCGCCCGAGCGGCGGGCGGCCAGTGCGCTCTGCCAGCGGAACCTCGTCCGGCCAGGCGCGCACCAGATCGGTCGGCATGGCGTAGACCGGCACTTCAAAGCCGGGTCGGCGGGTGCGGCTTCCGGCAATCTGCGGTTCGAAATAGCCGGTGGCGAAGGCCCGCCCGTCGCCCACCTGCACCGCGGCGAATTCCTGCGTGAAGAACGTGCGCGCCCGCGCCTGCGGCCAAGCCCGCGCCGCATCGCACGCCCCGCGCCAATCGCCTGCGCGGGTGAGGCCGCTGGCATCTTCGCGGGTGAGCAATCTGGGGCAGGATTCGATGAAGCTCGCCAATGCGCCAGCCGCATCGCGATCATCCACCGGCAGAGCGGAAAACGCCGGGCCTGCCACGAGTCCGGCCAGCAGCGCATTGGCGGCTACCGGCGCAATCGGGCCAGCACCTGCGGGCGGAACCGTGGTTGCGGGCGGTACGGCGACTGTCGGCGGGGGCATGGTGCCTTCGGGGATCAGCCGACCACAGGCGGACAATAAAAGCAGCAGAAAGAGCGCAAGGCTCGCGCGCATCGATCGCTCCCTATGGCCGCGCCGCTCGCCTCCCATGCGACCATGGCGGCGGAGGCGAGCGCGAAATCAGCCCTCGTCGGTTTCGTCGAGCACCCAGTTCGGATCGCGCGCTGCGGTGTTGCGCGAGAAGGTCCAAACATCGCGGCTCTCGATCGCATCGTCGAGCGATCCGGCGATGACGGTGCCATCCTTGTCGCGAGTCACAGAGGCGAGATCCGCAATGAACAGCACCGAGATGCGCGCCATGCGACCATCGAGCGAGGCCGAATGGATGCGGGTTTCCTCGATCCGGATGAGCGCGTTTTCAAGCGTTTCGCCGGCTGCTTCGCGGGCGTCGATTGCCGAAACGAAACCTTCGTAGACATCATCGTCGCACAATTCGCGCAGGGTTTCGCGGTCGGCATTCCAGAACGCTTCGAGCACCATGCGGTAAGCGCTGCGCGCGCCGTCGAGAAACTGGGCGAGGTTGAAGCCGCTATCCGCCGCAGCGATCTCGCGGATTCCGCGTTCGACCGCCGGCATCACGCCTTCCAGTTCGACCGGGCGGGCGGGCACGGCGGGCGAGGCCGTTGCCGGACGAACCATGCCGACAGGCTTGTCGTCCGAGTCGAAGCGCTGGGGTACCGATTCCTCCTCCTGCTCAGCCCGGCGACCGAGCACCGAATAGAGCCGCAGGCCCAGAAAGGCGGCGACCATGGCGAGGAGAACAATTTCAAGCACTACACATATCCGATCTGCGAGCGGGTGGCTGCAGGCCGCGGGGCCTAGCGAACACCCAAGAGAGGTTACCCTGCCTTAAATAGGCACTGATTACAATTCGCCAACGACCGATAGGTTGCAGCACGAGCCGAATCTTTGTCCTGCGGGCGCAGTTGCGGGGTCGCGCTGTGCCTGCTAGGCGCGCGCCGTAGCGTTGGAACAGCCGCTTCGATGCATCCAGCGCAATTCGTGTTACCCAGATTGAAAGACCGAAACCCATGGCGGATGAAGAAGGCGTGCTGACCGATCTCGACAACTCTGGTGCCGGTGCTGGCGACGGCAAGCCCAATGGCGCCGACACGCAGCCGGCGATCGGCCTGATCACCCAGTATGTGAAGGATCTGTCGGTCGAAAACCCGAACGCGCCCGACGTGTACCAGTGGACCGATGCGCCGCAGATCGACGTGCAGTTCAATATTGCTGCGGAAAGCATGAGCAGCGACGTGCACGAAGTCATCCTGAAGATGACCCTCACCGCCAGCTCGCAGAACGGCAAGGCCTACATCGTCGATCTGGCCTATGGCGGCCTGGTGGGCATGCGCAACGTGCCAGAGGAACAGGCCCACGCCTTCCTTTATGCCGAAGCGCCTCGCCTGCTGTTCCCCTTCGCCCGCCGTGTGGTAGCCGATGCGGTGCGCGATGCCGGGTTCCCGCCGCTGATGCTCGATCCGATCGACTTCAACGGGCTTTACGTCCAGCGGCTTCAGGCGCGCCGCGCCGAGGAAGCCGAAGGCGGCGATCCGATCGCGCCGGTCACGGGCAACTCCTGATCGACGCAGGCGGCGGGCGCAGCCAGTCATGAGCCTGCTCCGGAACGTCGGAACCATCGGCGGGCTGACGCTGGTCAGCCGCATCGCCGGGATGGCGCGCGAGATGATCTTCTCGCGCGTCCTCGGTGCCAATGCGGTGACCGATGCCTGGTTTCAGGCTTTCATCATCCCCAACGTGTTCCGCCGCCTGTTCGCCGAGGGCGCATTTTCGGCCGCGTTCGTGCCGATGTTTTCCAAGCGGCTGCACGGCAGCGACGACCCTGAAACAGGGCTGGAGGAAGCGCGCAGTTTCAGCGCCGACGTGCTGAGCGTGTTCCTGCCGGTGCTGATCGCTCTGGTCGCCGTGTTCGAAATCGCGATGCCCGGCGTGATCTGGCTCTTGTCGGAAAAGCCGGTCGACCCCGCTGTCTTTCCGACCAGCGTCGCGTTTGCGCGCATCATGTTCCCCTACATCATCCTCGTCAGCCTGGTGACCTTGTTCACCGGCATGCTCAATTCCGTGTCGCGCTTTGCGCCGGGCGCAAGCTTTCCGATCATCCTCAACCTTGTGCTGATCGCAGCATTGCTGGCGGGGCAATGGGCCAAGGAGACTTCGGGCGCGAGCATCGAGCAGGTCGCCTACGGGATCGCCTGGGCGGTGACAGGCGCGGGTGTGATGCAACTGGCGTGGCTGTATTACTGGGTGAGGGTCGAAGGCTTCCGCCCCAAACTGCTGTGGCCGCGCATCACGCCCGAGGTGAAGCGATTGTCGATCATCGCGCTGCCCGCAGCCATCGGCGGCGGCGCGTACCAGATCAACACGCTGGTGCAGCTCTATTTTCTCAACCAGCTGAACGACGGTTCGGTCAGCTACATGAATTACGCCGACCGGCTCAATCAACTGCCGCTGGGCATCATCGGGATCGCGCTGTCGACCGCGATCCTGCCGACGCTGTCAAAGTTCGTTGGCGGCGCGAACAAGGAAGGCGCGGACCGCATTCAATCCGACGCGATCGAGCTCGCTATGCTGCTGACCATCCCGGCCGCGGTCGCGCTGGCAATCTGCGCCGAAGCCTTCGTGACGATGATGTTTGCAGGCGGGCGCTTCGATCTCGCCGATGCGGCGGTGACGGGCGATGTGCTGGCGGCGCTGGTGCTGGGCCTGCCCGCCTATGTGCTGGTGAAGGTGCTGGTGCCCAACTTCTACGCCCGCGCCGATACGAAGACCCCGGTGATCGCCGCGTTCATTTCGCTGGCCGTGTTCATCGCGTCCAACTTCGTCTTTCTCGACCGCTACGGCGTGGTCGGGGTCGCGCTTGCCAGCGTCGTGGGGGCGTGGATCAATGTCGGTTTCCTGCTGATCGTGCTCGCCTTGCGCGGCCACTACACCATCCCCGGCGGCCTGCTGTTCCGCATCGCCCGGCAGGCGTTCGCCGCTGCGGCGATGGGGGCTGCCTTGTTCTATGCGCAGGGCATGCTAACCGGATGGTTCGCCGCCGGGCTGGTCGCGCGGCTGGCTGCCTTGCTGGTGCTGGTCGGAGCGGCGGCCATCGTCTATTTCGGCATTGCCTTTGCGGTCGGCGCAATCGACCGGCAGCGCATCGCCGCCCTTACAAAGAAAGCACAATAGAACCATGCGTGTCGTTTCCGGAATCCAGCCCACCGGCGATCTTCACCTCGGCAATTATCTCGGCGCGATCCGAAACTGGGTGCGGATGCAGGATGCGCTGGAGCCGGGTTCCGAAACGCTGTTCTTCCTCGCCGATCTCCACGCGCTGTCGCAGCCGCATGATCCGGCCGCCTTGCGCGCGGCGACGCTGGAAATGGCCGCCGCGCTGGTTGCCTGCGGGATCGATCCCGATCGCTCGGTGCTGTTCAATCAGGCGCAGGTGCCGCTGCATGCAGAGCTGCAATGGCTGCTCAACGGCACCGCCCGCATGGGCTGGCTGAACCGCATGACGCAGTGGAAGGACAAGGCCGGCAAGAACCGCGAAGGGCAATCCGTCGCACTGTTCACCTATCCGGTGCTGCAGGCCGCCGACGTGCTGCTGTATCAGGCGACCCATGTGCCGGTCGGCGAGGACCAGAAGCAGCATCTCGAACTCGCCCGCGACATCGCGCAGAAGTTCAACAACGACTTCGCGCCCAAGAACGAGGATGGCTCAGACGCGCCCGTTTTCACTCTGCCCGAACCGATCATTCCGGGCGAGGCGGCGCGGATCATGTCGCTGCGTGACGGCACTGCCAAGATGAGCAAATCCGATCCCAGCGAGATGAGCCGCATCAACCTCGTCGACGATGCCGACACGGTGATGCAGAAGATCAAGAAGGCCAAGACCGATCCCGAACCACTGCCGAGCGAGGTCGCGGGGCTGGCCGGGCGGCCCGAAGCGGCCAATCTGGTCGGTATCTACGCCGCGCTGACCGGGGCCGAGCCTGCCGCGGTGCTCGCCGATTTCGGCGGCAAGGGCTTCGGCGCGTTCAAGCCTGCACTGGGCGAACTGCTGATCGAAACGCTCGGCCCGATCCGCGACCGGTTCGTGACGCTGAAGCAGGACGGCGAGGCGCTCGACGCGATCCTTGCGCGCGGTGCCTCCAAGGCGCGCGAACGCGGCACGCCGACGCTGAGTGCGGCCTATCAGGCGCTGGGGCTGGTGCGACACTGAACCTGTCCGCCTGTGCGGTGGACCGAGGCCCTTCCGCGGCGAACATTCAATTGCGGTTCATGCCTGCACGCTATGATATCGTGCACAAGCCCCGGTGCCCGGTTTGCACTGGTGGCAGACCAAGGGTTGTGTCATGACGAAGTCGATGTTCCAGTTTAAATCTCTTGCCCGGATCGGGCTGCCCGTCCTGCTCGTTGCAAGCCTCGGCGCTTGTGCGACTCCGTTCAAGGCGGATGTCTCGCGCTTCGCCGTGCCGTTGCCGGCACC
Organism: Erythrobacter sp.; assembly: GCF_024305245.1. Taxonomy (GTDB): domain Bacteria; phylum Pseudomonadota; class Alphaproteobacteria; order Sphingomonadales; family Sphingomonadaceae; genus Erythrobacter. The sequence goes on along the minus strand of NZ_JAMWYX010000004.1, from coordinate 350,965 downwards.
GCAGGGACAGACATTTGCGGTGGTGGCCGAAGATCCCAAGCTCGCCGGCGGGCTTGAATTCGCCACCTATGCCAACGTGGTCGCAGCGGAAATGCAGGAGCTCGGCTATGCCCGGGCAGCCTCGCCGGAAACCGCCGATTTGCTGGTGCGTTTCGACTACGACGTGGATAATGGCCGCGAGCGGGTGCGCACCGATCTCAATGGTGGCGGGTTTGGTCCCGGTTTCGGCCCCTGGGGGCCGTGGGGTGGCTGGGCCGGCGGCTTTGGCGGCTGGGGGGTCGGTTTCAACGACCCGTTCTTCGGCGGTCCCAACGTGCGCAGCTACACCATCTACACCAGCGGCATCGATCTGAAGATCGACCGCGCGGCCGATGGCCAGCGCCTGTTCGAAGGCAAGGCAGAGGCGGTGTCGCGCTCCAACCGCCTGCCGCGTCTGGTGCCCAATCTGGTGGACGCGCTTTTCACCGATTTCCCGGGCAATTCGGGCGAGACTCTGCGGATTACCATCCGCGACGACGAAAAGACCGTGCGCGACGTCGATTGATGGTGTAGGCGGACTGCAACAGACCCTTGGACGGGAAAAAGAAGGCGGCGCCAGGGGATCGGCGCCGCCTTTTTTGTTGTCCGGCACAAATCTAAAGCTGCGCGTGTCCGCCGGTCGAGCCGAAACCGCCCTCGCCCCGCTCGGTCGCGTCCAGTTCCGCGACTTCATCCCACGCCGCCTGCACCACCGGGGCGAGCACCAGCTGCGCCACCCGGTCGCCGCGCGCAATCGCGAAAGGCTCGCTGCCGAGGTTGATCAGGATCACCTTCAATTCGCCGCGATAATCGCTGTCGATCGTGCCGGGCGTGTTAGGCACAGTGATGCCGTGCTTGAGCGCCAGACCAGAGCGCGGGCGCACCTGAATTTCATAGCCTGCGGGGATCGCCACTGCGAGGCCGGTCGCGACCGCGTGACGCTCGCCCGGCGCGATCGTCACCTCCTCGGCGCTGACCACGTCCATTCCTGCCGCGCCCGATGTGGCATAGGCAGGCAGCGGCAGAGCTGCGCCATGCGGCAGGCGCTTGATTTCAACCTTCACAGCCGAACTCACTCCGCTGCCTCGACGTTGAGCGTCGCCGCGATCCGTTCGGCCAAAGCCATGGCCACCGCGCTCTTGGGCATTTCGTCGAGCGTTTCGATCCCGTCGGCGCTGCAGATGTGAACCCGGTTCATGTCGCCGCCCATCACGTCGCCCGAAACGTCGTTCGCCACGATCCAGTCGCAGCCCTTCCGCTTGCGTTTTTGTTTGGCGTTGTCGATCACGTTGTCGGTCTCGGCGGCAAAGCCGATCACCAGTTCGGGCCGCTTGCTGCCAGCCGAGATATTCGCGAGGATATCCGGGTTTTCCGTGAGCATCAGCGCAGGCGGAGCCGAGCCGCGCTTCTTGATCTTCTCGCCGCGATATTCCTTGGGCCGCCAATCGGCCACCGCAGCGACCATCACCGCGACATGGGCGGGCAGCGCGTGCTTGACGGCCTTCGCCATATCGTCGGCGCTTTCGACATCGATGCGCGTCACGCCCGCAGGCGTGCGCAGCGCAACCGGCCCCGACACCAGCGTGACCTTGGCCCCCAGCGCGGCGGCTGCGGCGGCGATGGCAAAGCCCTGCTTCCCGCTGGAGCGGTTGGCGATGTAGCGCACCGGATCGATCGCTTCCCACGTCGGCCCGGCGGTGACGAGCACGTGGCGACCGGACAGCGGACGATGCCCGGCGGACAGGCCGAAATCGGCGCCTTCGGGCACATCGCCAAGGATGGTCTCGACTTCGTCCGGCACTTCGGGCGCCAGCACTTCGGGCGCGCTCTTGCGCGGGTCGACCTTGTGGTTGATCGCTTCGGCATCGATCGGGGGCGCGGCATTGGCAGCGCCCTTCTTGGCCAGCAATGGCCCGCCAAGATCCGGGGCGAATTCGGGCGCGGGTTCCTCGGGCGGTGGCAGATCGCCGTCTTCGGGCTCAGGCAAGTCCTGATATTCGGCCTCGATATCCGCGTGGGTGCGCTTGGCGGTGGAACGCGGGATGATCCGCGACAGCAGGCCGCCAAGCCCGCCGCCGCTGGCAGGGGCGCTGCCGCTTGCGCTGTCGTCCTCGGGCTCGTCCTCGGGCTCGAGCGCTTCGACCTCGATGTCCTGCCGGTCATTGGCTGGGATCCGCGTGGATTCGGGCTCGGGCACGTCCAGCCCGAACTGCGCCGCAATCGCCTGCCAGATCGCCTCGGGCTCGGGCAGCCGGCCATAGCCGAATTCGCCGCAGGCCATCGGGCCTTCATCCGGATGCAGCACAGTGACGCCCGCAGACAGCAGCATGTCGATGTTGCGCTGGGTCGCTTCGTGTTCCCACATCCGCACGTTCATGGCAGGCACGGCCATCACCGGCTTGTCGGTGGCGAGGATCAGCGTGGTGGCCAGATCATCGGCAATCCCGTTCGCCATCTTGGCGATGAGATCGGCGGTCGCCGGGCAGACCACCACCAGATCCGCCTCACGCGACAGCTGGATGTGCCCCATCTCGGCCTCGTTCTTGAGGTCGAACAGGTTGGTATAGACCTGGTTCTCGCTCAACGCGGCCAGCGCCATCGGGGTGACGAATTGCTGCCCGCCCTTGGTGACGACGCAGGTCACATCGCCGCCACCCTTGCGGATCAGGCGCACCAGTTCGCACGCTTTGTAGGCCGCGATGCCGCCGCCCACGACCAGAAGGATGCGCGGGAACCTGCCCGTCATCGCCTGCCTCCGCCGTGCATGCCGATCAGTGTCATCTGTTCGAACAACTCCCATGCCGGGGATCGAAAATACCGCCGGCAATCCATCCTAGACGCGCTCCGTCCCTGCGCCAAGCAGCGCGGGTGTAGTCCTGGCGCGCAGATTGGGCGCGCCGTGGTTAAGATTGCGCTTACATCGGCGCAACCGCTTTTGCCTTATCCGATCCATCCTGTGGCCATCGCACCCAGAACCGCGCCCGCGCCCGCAAGTCCTGCAACCAGATAGCCAAGCCAGCCGCCTCCCTCGCGCCTGTCGGTGATCAGCGCAATCGGGGCCAGCGGCGGAGCTTCAGGGGCGCCGCCCTTGGGCGGGAATTTCTCTTCAAGCCGCCGGATCAGGCCGGGCAGACGAAACAGCGTTTCGGTATCCTGCTTGATGCGTTCTGCCAGCGCCGCTTCGGGGCCGAGTTCGTCGCGAATCCAGCTGCGCACGTACGGCGCGGCGGTATCCCACATGTTGATATCGGGATTGAGCTGGGTGGCGATGCCTTCGACCATCACCATCGTCTTTTGCAGAAGCAGCAGATGCGGCTGGGTCTGCATGTCGAAATCGCGGGTTATCGCGAACAGCCCGTCGAGCATCTGGCCAACGCTGAGTTCCTTCACCGGCTTGCCGCGCATCGGCTCGCCCACGGCGCGCAATGCGGTCGCGAATTCGCCGACCGAGTGGTAGCTGGGCACATATTGCGCCTCGAAATGAATCTCGGCCACGCGCTGGTAATTGCCGGTCGTCAGCCCGTAGAGAATCTCCGCCAGCCATTGCCGCGCGCGCCGGTCGATCCGGCCCATGATCCCGAAATCGATCGCGACGATGGTGCCGTCATCCTCCACGAACAGGTTGCCCTGGTGCATATCGGCATGGAAGAAACCGGCGCTGATCGCCTGCGTCAGGAAGCTGATGACCAGCTTTTCGGACAGCGCAGCCAGATCATGCCCGCGTGCCTGCAGCTCATCGATCCGGCTGATCTTGATCCCGTCGATCCACTCGATCGTCAGCACCCGGCCATTGGTGCGATCCCAGTCGATGCCGGGGATGCGGTAACCGGGCACGCCCGCCATCTGCTCGGCCAGCTCGCTGGCGGAAGCCGCTTCGCGCCGCAGATCGAGTTCGGAATTGGTCCAGCGCTTGAAATTGGCGATGGTCAGGCGCGGGCGCAGACGGCTTGCCTCGCCGCCCATCGCCTCGACATGCGCGGCGGCCCACTCATAGGTCTGGATATCGCGCGCGAACTTCTCGCGGATGCCGGGACGCAGCACCTTGATCGCGACCTTGCGGCCATCGATGGTGACACCCTTGTGGACTTGCGCAATCGATGCCGCGCCGACCGGATCGGGATCGATTTCGGCGAACAGCTTTTCGATCGGCTGGCCGAAGCTGCCCTCGATCGCTTTTTTGATCTCGGCGAAGGGCACCGGCGGCAGGCTGTCCTGCAGGCTGAGGAGGTTGTTCGCCGCCTCGTCGCCCACCAGATCGGGCCGCGTGGCGAGGCTCTGCCCCAGCTTGATCGCGGCCGGGCCGATTGCGCGGAAGGCCGCTGCATATTCGCGCGGGCCGTTCTTGCCTGTCAGCGTCGCCAGCCGCGCCAGCCGCACCAGACGGCGCAACGCTGCAGGGGCGTTGGGATCATTCTCGATCCCCACCAGCGCACGCCTGCGGGCAAGCGTAACCCCCCAGCGCGAAAGACGGATCAGGTGGACAACAGACGATGTCACAGGGTCAGATCTTCCACCCCGAATGGATCGCCACCAGCCCGCCCATGATCGGTTCGAACCTGGTGTTGGCGAAGCCTGCCTCGCGGATCATCGCCTCGAACGCGGGCATGGGCGGAAACTTGCGGATCGATTCGGCCAGATAACGGTACGAATCCGCGTCGCCTGCGATCATTTGCCCCATGCGCGGCAGCAGGTGTTCGGAATAGATATCATAGGCCTCTTTCAGGCCCGCCCATTCGACGGTCGAGAATTCGAGGCAGAAGAACCGGCCGCCGGGCTTGAGCACGCGGTGCGCCTCGGCCAGCGCGCGGTCGATATGGGTGACGTTGCGGATGCCGAAAGCGATGGTGTAGGCATCGAAGGTGCTCGCCGGAAAGCTGACGGTTTCGGCGTTCTGGCAGGTGAACACCAAGCTGCCGTCTTCCTCGCCAAGCCCGCGGTCCAACGCGCGTTCGGCGCCCACGTCCAGCATGTCCTGATTGATGTCGGCCACAGTGATGTGTGCGCCGCGTTCCGCCATGCGAAAGGCAATGTCGCCGGTGCCGCCCGCCATATCGAGGATCTGTTCGCCCGCCTGCGGCTTCACCCGCTTGACGAAGCGGTCCTTCCACAAACGGTGCATCCCGCCCGACATCGCATCGTTCATGATGTCGTACTTGCGCGCCACGCTGGTGAAGACCTCGCCAACCTTGCGGGTCTTTTCCTCGGGGCTCACCTGCGTGTAGCCGAAGGATACGGTGTCATCAGTGCTGCTGGTCATGCCCGGCTCCCTAGAGGCAATTGAGCCCTGCGCAAAGGGTGTTAGAGGATACCCTATGTGCGAACTTTGCAATGCCTGAACTTCCCGAAGTCGAAACAACGGTGCGGGGCCTCGCCCGGTTCCTTGAAGGCGAGCGAATCACGCGCGTCCATCTCAATCGCGCCAACCTGCGCCGCCCCTTCCCGGCCGATCTGGTGCAGGTGATGACCGGCGCGACCGTGACCGGTCTGACGCGGCGGGCCAAATACGGCCTGATTCATCTGGACCGCGATGCGACGATGATCTTCCACCTGGGCATGAGCGGGCGCTGGCGGATCGATCCCGAAACCCCCGACACGCATGATCACCTGCTGCTGGAGACCGAGGCGCACCGCTTTGCGCTGTGCGATCCGCGCCGGTTCGGTTCGGTCGATCTGGTGGACACAGGCGCGCTCGACAACTGGCCGCAATTCGCCGCGCTCGGCCCCGAACCGCTCGGCCCCGGCCTCACGCCCGCGCATCTGAAATCCGCGCTCAAGGGCAAGGTGCAATCGATCAAGCTGTGCCTGCTCGACCAGCGGATCGTGGCCGGCCTCGGCAATATTTATGTGTGCGAAGCGCTGTGGCGCGCGGGCATCCGTCCGACCAAGACTGCGGGCAAGGTGACTGGGCCGCAGTTGGCGCGGCTGGTGCCCGCAATCGTCGCGGTGCTCGAAGCATCGATCCGCGACGGCGGCTCGACCTTGCGCGACTATGCCCGGCCCGACGGCGAGCTCGGCTATTTCGCCAGCAGCTTCGACGTCTATGGGCGGACAGACGAGGCCTGCCGCCGCGACGACGGCGGCATGATCCAGCGGATCGCGCAAGGCGGGCGCAGCACGTGGTTCTGTCCGATATGCCAGCGTTGATTTCGCACCAGCCTTCCGCTGGCGCGTCCTCGGCGCTGCTCCTTCGCTGCGCTACGGGCGCCTGCGGGCGGGCAGTCGCCCTCGCGGCGTTTTCAAAGCCGTGTGGGAGAATCGTTGACCTTCGGGGCAGTTCTGACTATGCGCGCTGCTTTCCGGCGGTAGGGCCATACGTCCGCTCGCCCACTTTCGAGCAAACCGTCACCAATTCCACGGCTGCCTCAAGCAGCCCGAACCAAACGCGAGACAGACACGAATTATGGCCAACACGCCGCAAGCCAAGAAGCGCATCCGTCGCAACACCGCCCGTGCCGAGATCAACGGCGCGCGCATCAGCCGCATCCGCAGCTTCGTGAAGAAGGTCGAATCGGCCTGCGAAGCGGGCGACAAGGAAGCGGCTGCCGCTGCTCTCAAGGCCGCGCAGCCCGAAATGGCCCGCGGCGTTGCGCGCGGCGTGATGCACAAGAACACCGTGGCCCGTAAGCTGTCGCGTCTGACGCGCCGAGTCGCCACGCTCTGATTCGTTTTTCGCACGATCCGTGACCTCGGATTAGGGGTGCATGCGGGTTGTCAGCGGTCGGAATTCGGCAAGAGGCCGCGCTGGTTCAGCGCGGCCTTTTTCGTTTGTGACAATTGCGGCAGACGCAATGCTGACAAATGTCAGGATTTTCCACGATTCGCGCGTCCGAAACTGTGTTTTCTTATACAAAACAACAACATGAACGCACGTCTGCGGGGTAGCGCCGAGTCAACAGGAATATTTCACTTTTTTTAAAACTGCGCGCTTGCGCAAATGTGCAGAGCGCCCTTAACTCAGGCCTCACCCGGGGCGGGACAGCCCAGGTTCAAACAGACTGGTCGAATAGGGGCTCTTCGAAACACGCGTTTCGAAGGACGCGTCGTTGTGACTTGTGGGGCAATAAGAATGCGGCTGCGGACTACGGTTACGCAGCGCCAAAGCGGATTGGGGAATAGCTTGTGCACAGGATCGACAAGGCGCGGAACACGCGCCGCCCTGCGGATGATGATCTGATGGAAGACTCCGAAGCGGTGAATCTGGCCGCAGACTGGTCCGACATCAGTCAGGGGCTGCGCAAGGATCTGGGCCATCAGTTGCACAGCCAGTGGATCAAGCCGATCCAGCTTGGCAGCCTCAACCGCGATACCGGCTCGCTCGACCTTTACCTCCCTACCGAATTTTCGGCGAACTGGGTGCGCGACCGGTTCCATGACCGGCTGCAGCTGGCATGGAAGATCGCCCGCAACGAAGTGCGGATGGTCAACATCATGGTCCATCCGGGCCGCCGCCAATTGCCCGACCTGCGCCTCGACGACGGACGCCGCCCCGCCAATGACGGGGCGAGCACCCTTGCGGTCGCAGCCGGGACGATGTCGGATTCGGGCTTTACCTCATCGGTCGGGCTCGATCCCTCGCTGACCTTCGCCGCGTTCGTCACGGGCGAGGCGAATATTCTCGCCTGCAACGCCGCGCAGCGCATGGCCGCATTGGAACAGCCGCAATTCTCGCCGCTCTACCTTAAGGCGGCGACCGGACAGGGCAAGACCCACCTGATGCACGCGATCGGCCATGCCTATCTGCAGGCCCACCCGCGTGCACGCATCTTCTACTGTTCGGCCGAACGCTTCATGGTCGAATTCGTGCAGGCGCTGAAATCGAGCCAGACGATCGAATTCAAGGCGCGGCTGCGCAGCTTCGATCTGCTGCTGGTGGATGATATCCAGTTCATCATCGGCAAGGCGAGCGCGCAGGAAGAACTGCTCTACACCATCGATGCGCTGCTGGCCGAGGGCAAGCGGCTGGTGTTCGCCGCCGACCGCGCCCCGCAGGCGCTCGACGGGGTCGAACCGCGCCTGCTCTCGCGCCTCTCGATGGGTCTGGTGGCCGATATCCAGCCCGCCGACATCGAACTGCGCAAGAAGATCCTGGTGTCCAAGCTGGTGCGCTTTGCCCCGCTGGACGTGCCGGCCGATGTGGTCGAATTCCTCGCCCGCACCATCACCCGCAATATCCGCGAGCTGGTCGGCGGGCTGAACAAGCTGATCGCCTATGCGCAGCTGACGGGCCAGGAAGTGTCGCTGCAACTCGCAGAGGAACAGCTGACCGATATTCTGTCGGCCAACCGCCGCCGGATCACGATCGACGAGATCCAGCGCACGGTCTGCCATTTCTACCGCATCGATCGCGCCGAAATGAGCAGCAAGCGCCGCGCCCGCGCTGTGGTGCGGCCGCGTCAGGTGGCGATGTATCTGTCCAAGGTGCTGACCCCGCGCAGCTACCCCGAAATCGGGCGCAAGTTCGGCGGGCGCGATCATTCCACCGTGATCCACGCGGTGCGCCTGATCGAAGACCTGCGCACCCGCGATGCCGACATGGACGGCGACGTGCGCAGCCTGCTGCGCCAGCTGGAGAGCTGAGGGCGCAAGCGGCCGTTTCGCTCCTGTTCGAGACAAGCCATGCCCCGCACTTTCGACAGGCTGATCCACAGCCCTGTCGACAGGCGGCGCACAGGTTGTAAACAGCCTGTCCATGCCGTCTCAACCGCTTTCTCCCGACCAGATCGACCTGCCCGCCGGGTGGCTTCCCGCGCTGGTGCGCGGCGCGAAGGGGCAGTGCCCGCGCTGCGGCGCGGCGGCGCTGTTCCGCGCCTGGCTCAAGCCGGTCGATGCCTGCCCGCATTGCCGGCAGGACTGGTCGGTGCAGCAGGCCGATGATTTCCCCGCCTATATCGGCATCTTCGTGGTCGGCCACCTGCTCGCACCCGTCGTGATCGCGATGATCGGCACCTTCGCAATGTCCGCCTGGGCCACGCTGGCGATCATCCTGCCGCTGGCGGTGGTGATGCTGCTGGTCACGCTGCAACCGACCAAGGGCGCGGTGATCGGGTTCCTGTGGTGGCACGGCATCGGGGCATTCCGGCAGGAACGGCGGGTGGCAGAGCCGAGGGACGAACCATGAGCGTGCCCCCGCCTTTGTCACCGGCCCGGCTCGACCGGTTCGCCCGCCATATCGTGCTGCCCGAAGTCGGCGGCGCGGGTCAGGTCAAGCTGGCGGCGAGCCATGTCGCGATCATCGGACTGGGCGGGATCGGCAGCCCGGCGCTGCAATACCTTGCGGCGAGCGGGATCGGAAAGCTCACGCTGGTCGATGACGATGTGGTCGATACATCGAACCTCCAGCGCCAGACGATCTTCACCACCCGCGATGTGGGCTACGGCAAGGCGGTGTCGGCGCGGCGCTGGCTCGCCAATTTCGACGATACGCTGAGCGTGGATGTATCCGATACGCGGATCACCCCCGGCAACGCGGCGGGCCTGATCGCAGGCGCGGATCTGGTGCTCGACGGCACCGACAATTTCGCCACCCGCCTCGCCGTATCGGATGCCTGCGTGGCGGCGGGGATCCCGCTGCTCTCGGCCGCGGTGGGCCGGTTTCAGGGGCAGGTCGCGGCCTTTGCGGGGCATGTGCGGGGGCAGCCATGCTATCGCTGCTTCGTCGGCGACGCCTTCGATGCCGAGGATTGCGATACCTGCGCCGACGACGGGATGCTGGGCGCGATGGCCGGGTGGGCGGGCAGCCTCGCCGCCCTGCAAGCGATCAAGGTGCTGCTGTCGGGGGTGAGCGGATTGGGCGATCCGGGATGGGGGCGGCTGCACATCCTCGACGGGCTGGCGCCGGGAATGCGCACCATCCGCATTGTCGAGGATTCGACCTGCAAGACCTGCGCATAACGGCTCGTCCCGTCGCGGAGCCGCCACGGCGCGGCACGTAATCCGTTGCCCGGCGGAACATTCCCGAGCCTGCCGGGCTGATTGAGCACCTAGCAAAAGGAGGCTTGATCGATGAATTTCAATTTCGAATGGGATATCGTCATGACCCTCGCGCTGTTCACGATCGGGACTGTGCTGGTCTACGCCGTGGTTTCGTTGCTGCGCACCAAGAAGGCGCAGGATCACCACGATGACGCGGCGGTGGCAAAGCGCGAACGCCAGCAACTCGCGGAGGGAAAAAGCGACGTTCGCCCGACCACGCCGCACGAGGAGATGAAGGACGATTCCGGACGCAGCTGGAGCAAGGAGCGCGGCGCGAACCCGCCGACGCCGACGAAGCTCCCGCCCGATTAAGGTGCCAGTTCAGTCCTTTTCGAACCATCGCTGACGCTTGCGCGCAGCGTTGATCCTGTCGAGCTCAGAAGGCCGATCCGCTTCAGGATCGGGGCGGCAGGTGGTGGCGCTTCCTTCGGTTTCGCAAATCCTGCCCAAGCTGTCTCGTCCCTCCTTGGGCGTGTAAAGCATCAGATAGAACAGCGCCGCGCAGGTCGGCAATGCGCCGATCAACATCACAAGGCCCAGCCAGAATCGCAGTCCGCCGCGCGCCCGGTCCATTATCGCACCGGGGGCGAGCGTACCGGATGCCGCTGGCTGACGCATGCGCCGCAGGCCGCCCATCATTGCGCCCCCGCCGATCATCGCGACGACAAAAGGGGCCGCGACCAGCGCGACAAAGCTGTAGAACAGCATGTGGCCATCGAAGCGGCAGCCGCCGATCAGGCATCCGCCCCAGTACAGGGCAAGATAGCCATAGGGCAGCCCCAGCACGGCAAGCAGGATCATCATCCAGCGGGACATCGCCTGACAATAGCCCGGCATGGTTAAAGTCAGGTGTTCAACACCGCATCCACCCATTCGGGCACCAGCACGCTGGCCGGGCCGAGGCGGGTTTCGTCGAACAGCCGCGATCCCTCGCTCGGTTCAAGATTGAGTTCCAGCGTGCGCGCCCCGCTGCTGCGCGCCTCGGCCACAAACCCCGCCGCCGGATAGACCGCGCCCGAAGTGCCGATGCTGACGAACAGATCGCAGGCCTCGAGCGCCTGATATATCCGGCCCATCTGATACGGCATCTCGCCGAACCACACGATATCGGGGCGCAGCGTCGGCGCGCGGCACACCGGGCACGGGGGGCGCTCCTGCATCGCTGCATCCCAGCGCGAACGGGTCTCGCACGATGTGCACAGCGCGCTCCTGAGTTCGCCGTGCATATGCAGCACCCGCGCGGCGCCGCCGCGTTCGTGCAGATCGTCGACATTCTGTGTCACCAGCAGCAACTCGCCCGCAAACTCGCGCTCCAGCCGCGCCAATGCGATGTGCGCCGGGTTCGGCTCCGCCCGCGCCAGCGCAGCGCGCCGCATGTCGTAGAACCCCAGCACCAGATCGGGGTTGCGGGCGAAGCCTTCGGGCGTGGCGACGTCCTCGATCCGGTGCTGTTCCCACAGGCCTCCGGCTGCACGAAAGGTGTCGATCCCGCTCTCTGCGGAAATGCCTGCGCCTGTCAGGATGACGATGCGTTTAATCTCTGCCATGACGCCTTCAAGCACGGGGCATAAAGGCAAGGCAATGGCACGGATCAAATTCGGGGTGATCGGACACAAGGGCCGGATGGGGCAGGCGCTGGAGGCTGCGATTGCGGACGCAGGGCACGAATTGTGCATCGGCGTGGATGCGGGCGGGAACATCGGTCCGCACGCCGCGCAGTGCGATGTGCTGGTCGATTTCTCCGCGCCCGAAGCTCTGGCCGCCAATCTCGGCGCGGCGCGGGTGGCGGGCATTCCGATCGTGGTCGGCACCACCGGCCTTGGCGAGGCGGAGTTCGTGCTGCTGGCCGATGCGGCCAAGGCCGTGCCGGTGCTGCAATCGGGCAATTTCTCGCTCGGCGTCACGCTGATGGCGCATCTGGTGCGCGAAGCGGCGGCACGGCTCGGGCCGGACTGGGATATCGAGGTGCTGGAGATGCATCACCGGCTGAAAGTCGATGCGCCGTCGGGCACTGCCAAGCTGCTGGGCGAAGCGGCGGCAGAGGCGCGCGGGATCGCGCTGAGCGACAACATGGAGAGCGGGCGTCACGGCATGACCGGCGCGCGGCGCGAGGGCGCCATCGGCTTCGCCACACTGCGCGGCGGCACAGTGGCGGGCGAGCACAGCGTGATCTTCGCCGGGCCGGAGGAACGCCTGACGATCTCGCACTCGGCCGAAAACCGCATGATTTTCGCGCGCGGAGCGGTGAAGGCGGCGACATGGCTGACGGGCAAGCCTGCTGGACGCTACACCATGAACGATATGCTGGGGCTGTGACGCAAGGCGGATGACCCCAAGACTATGACCAAAGACCAGATCTTCGAATTCTTCCGCCGTCTGGCCGAGGATAACCCCTCCCCCCAGACCGAGCTGGAATATGGCAATGCCTACCAGTTGCTGGTGGCCGTGACGCTATCGGCGCAAGCGACCGATGTGGGGGTGAACAAGGCGACCCGCGCACTGTTCGCCAAGGTCGCCACGCCGCAACAGATGGTCGATCTTGGCGAGGAAGGCCTGAAGGCGCACATCAAGACCATCGGCCTGTTCAATTCCAAGGCCAGGAACGTGATCGCATTGAGCCGTATTCTGGTGGACGAACATGGCGGCGAGGTTCCTGACACCCGCGACGCGCTTACCCGCCTGCCCGGCGTCGGGCGCAAGACCGCGAACGTGGTGCTCAATTGCTGGTTCGGGCAGGAAACCTTCGCGGTCGATACCCACATCTTCCGCGTCGGCAACCGCACCGGCATGGCCAAGGGCAAGACCCCCGAAGCGGTCGAAGCCAAGCTGGAGAAACGCGTGCCCCAGCCGTTCCGCCGCGATTCGCACCACTGGATGATCCTGCACGGCCGCTATGTCTGCAAGGCGCGCACCCCTGAGTGCTGGCGCTGCACGGTCGTTGATCTATGCAGCTATCGCAAGAAGGTGTTACACGATCCGCGTGGGGGCAAACACAGCGACTGACGCTGGCCGGTGAGCGCAGCGTTTCGCCGACGGAAGGATGCCCGAACCCATGCGAACACCATTGTCCCTGATCGCCCTGACCCTGCTGGCCGCAGGATGCGCACCGGTCGAGCGTGACCCTGATGCCGATCCGGCAGCCGGAGCGCCGACGGTCAGAGTAGTGGGCGAGGCGAAGTCCTGCATCAACCGCAACCAGATCCGCCAGACCCGCGTGCAAACCGATCAGGTCATCGATTTCGAGATGCGCGGCGGCGATACCTATCGCAGCATCCTGCCCAATCGCTGCCCCGGCCTCGCGATCGAACGGTCCTTCACCTACAACACCAGCATCGACCAGTTGTGCAGCGCGGAGATCATCTACGTGCTGCAAAACATCGGCGGCGTGCCGCAGCGTGGGGCAGGATGCGGATTGGGCCGGTTCGAGCCGGTCGAATATGTGGAGGATGGCGGGAGCTGAGCCGCACCAGACCTCGCCTGGTTCATTGCGCATTAAGCGAATTTCTGTTTACCTTCATGCCGTTGCGTGATCGGGCCCGTTCCCGAGAGTGCGCGGGCAAGGAGGGTCGCATGGGACGCGGATCGTGGCTGTTCGGAGCAGGTGCGTTGCTGGCTGTGGGGGGAAGTGTCGTCGCGGCCAACGCCGCTGCCGGAAAGTGGGCGGATTCGCCGACCCCTCTCACAACCCTGCTGATGCAGCATGACGCGCCCGTCGATTTTATGGTCTCCGGCGAGCCGAAAGCTTGCATCGGTACCAGCAACGCGTCCTATCTCGTCATCAACGACCGGCAGGTCCTGTTCGAGCGTCAGGGCAAGGTCTTCGTCAACGATCTTGCCAAGCGATGCCCCGGTCTGCGCCGCGAGCGTGAAGACGGTGTTCCCGGCATCAGTGCCGTCAACACGACGATCTGCGCTGGTCAAGCGATCAGGCTGAACTACGATCGCGGTTCGGGACCAGCTCTTTGCCTGCTCGGCGAATTTGTCCCTGTCCAGGTCGCGGCCACCGGCAGCGCGGACGCTGCGCCGCAAACCGAGTAGATCTCAAACTTGCCTAGACGTCGTCCGCACTGACCAGTTCCGCCCGGTCGAGTTCGCCCGTCAGGCTGGCCACGGTCACCGCCACGGCGGCATCCCCGGTGATATTGGTGGTGGTGCGCATCATGTCCATGATCCGGTCGACGCCCGCGACGAAGGCGATGGTTTCCAGCGGCACGTTCACCGCGCTGAACACCAGCGCCATCATGATCAGTCCCGCGCCCGGAATGCCCGCCGCGCCGACTGCGCCGAGCGTGCCAAGCAGCGCGATCATGCCGTAATCGCCCCAGCTCAGGTCCACCCCGAAAATCTGCGCGCCGAACAAGGTCGCGAGGCCGAGATACATCGCGGTGCCGTTCATGTTCACCGTCGCGCCAAGGCTGATTACGAAGCTGGCGACAGATTTCGACACGCCGAGGTTGCGCTCGGCACAGCGCAAGGTGACCGGCAGCGTCGCGTTGGAGCTGGCGGTGGAATAGCTGACGGCAATCGCATCGATCATGCCGCGGAAGAACCCGATCAGCGGCACCTTGGCGATAAATTTGATCATCGCGCCGTAAATCAGCGCAATGATCAGGAAACAGCCGAGATAGTTGAGGAACACCAACTTGCCCAGCGCTGCGAGCGCATCGAAGCCGAGCGTGCCTGCCACCCAGGCCATCAGCGCGAAGACACCGAACGGGGTAAGCTCCATCACGATCATGGTGACTTTCTGCATTACCACGCTGCCGCTTTCGAAGATCTTGAGCGCGGGCTCGCCATCGTCCTTGGCCATCAGGATGCCGATCCCGATCAGCAGCGAGAACACGATCAGCGGCAGCACGTTGACGTCTGCCATCACCTGCACCGGACTTTGCGGGATCATGCCCAGCACCATCTCGCGCCAGCTGGTTTCGGCCGGAGCGGGCGGCGCGCCGATGGTCAGCGCGGAGGTATCCACGCCGAGGCCGGGCGCGATCAGCGTACCTAGCATCAGGCCGAGCCACACCGACATCTGCCCGGTCACCACGAACAATAGCATCGCCCGCCAGCCGACGGAGCCGAGCTTGCGCAGATCGCCGATGCTGGCAACGCCAGCGACCAGGCTGAAGAAGATCAGCGGCACCACCAGCATCTTGATGAAGGCGACGAACACATCGCCGATGATCTTGATGCTTTCCGCCCCCGGCCCCCACAACCGCCCGACAATGATGCCGAGGATCAGCGCCGCGATGACGCGTTGCCACAGGGGGATGCGCAGCCAGGTGCTCAAATCAATGTCCTTGCGTTGGCGCCCAAGGGGCGCGGGCCTTCTTCAAGCGCCAGAGCGGCGCGCGCGATGCGGGTATAGATGCGGGCCAGCACGGCAAGATCGGGGATCGCCACCGCCTCGTCGCGCTTGTGCATGGTCGCGTTGCACAGCCCGAATTCGATCACCGGGCACAGGTCGCGCAGAAACCGCGCGTCCGACGTGCCGCCGCTGGTGGAGAGTTCGGGGGTTATGCCGGTCTCGGCCTCGACCGCAGCCGAAACCATCGCGGAGAACGCGCCCGGCTCGGTCAGGAACGGCTCGCCCGAAATCACCGGCCGCGCGTGCCCGCCATGCTGTTCGGCAATTGCCATGACGCGTTCGGACAGGCTCGTCCCGGTGTGCAGATCGTTGAAGCGGATCGAGATGCGCGCCTGCCCCTGCGCCGGGATCACGTTATGCGCACGGTTGGGGGCAGTGATTTCGGTGATTTCGAGATTGGACGGCTGGAACCACGCCGTGCCGGTATCGAGCGTGAGCGCGTCCAACTCATTGAGGATCGCCACCAGTTTGGGCAGCGGATTATCGGCGAGGTGCGGATAGGCGACGTGGCCCTGCGTGCCGTCCGCCGTGATGAAGATGTTGACCGAGCCGCGCCGCCCGATCTTGACCATGTCGCCAAGGCGGTTGACCGAAGTGGGCTCGCCGACAAGGCACAGATCGGGCGCGTGCCCTTCGGCAGCCATGTAATCGATCAGCGCGCGGGTGCCGTGCAGCGCCGGGCCTTCCTCGTCACCGGTGATGATGAAGCTGATTGTGCCCGCTTCGGCAGGCACCTCGGCAACGGCGGCGACCATCGCGGCAATCGCGCCCTTCATGTCCACCGCACCGCGCCCGTGCAGCAGTTCCCCGCGCACTTGCGGCACAAAGGGATCGCTGCCCCAGCCCTCGCCCGGAGGGACGACATCGAGGTGTCCGGCAAACGCGAAGTGCCTCGATCCGGGCGGTCCGGCGCGCAGGGCGAACAGGTTTTCGACCGGAGCCTCATCCGAACCCACCGGCCCCTCGCCGCGAATGAAGCGGTGCACCGCGAACCCGAGCGGCGCGAGCATCGCTTCCAATTCATCGAACACCGCGCCGGTCGCGGGCGTCACGGAAGGCGCGGCAATCAGGCGCTTGGCAAGGTCGAGCGGATCGAGCATTCCTGCGGGCCTAGCAGGAGTTGCCGCCAATGCCCAAGCTCGATCTTGATGCCATTCCCCAGACCAATGCGACCGGGTATCCTGCGCCTTTCGATGCGGCAGTTGCAGGGCGGTGGTGGCGAAGGCTTGCTCCGCCAGCGGGGCTGACACTGATGGGCGCAAGCCACATGGTGCTGGAGCCGGGCGCTTTTTCCTCGCAACGTCACTGGCACCGGGGGCAGGATGAATTGGTGGTGATGCTGTCAGGCGAAGCAGTGCTGATCGATGATGGCGGCGAAACCCCGGTGCGCGCGGGCGATGTGCTGGGCTTCCCCGCAGGGGTGCCGGATGGCCATCATTTGCACAATCGTTCAGATACGCCCTGCACCTTCGTTGCGATCAGCGCGGGCGGCCGCGAGGCCGATAGCGGGGAATATTCCGACATCGACATGGTGTTCGGCCCAGATGGCTATGCACGGAAGGACGGAACGGCCTACGCCAGCAAGCGGCTGCCCTGAGGCGGGACCGGTGTAGCGGGGAACTGGCGACATGATGGATATTGCCGGATTTGCCCTTGCCGTCTTGCTGATCGAGCTGACACCGGGGCCGAATATGGGTTGGCTGGTGGCGCTCACCCTCGCTGACGGCAAGCGCGCAGGGCTTGCGGCGATCAGCGGGATTGCACTGGGGCTTGCGGGCAATGCCGCGCTCAGCGTGGTGGCCGCCAGCTTCATCCTTGCGCAGGATGCGGCGCTGGCGCAGGTCATGTCGGTGCTGGCAGCCGCGATGATGGGGTGGCTCGCGTGGCAGGCGTGGCGCATGTCGGGCAATGCTTCGGCTATGGCGATACCGCGCGCCGTGACCCGGCCCAACTTCTTCGCCGGGCTGGTCATCAACCTGCTCAACCCCAAGTCCGCGCTGTTCTTCATCACGGTGATGCCGCAGTTTGTCGCTGGTGGTCAGCCCAGCCTGCCGCAAGGGCTGACGATGGCCGCGATCAGCGTCAGCATAGCTACCGCAGTCCATCTGGCGCTGGTGCTAGGCGCAGGACGGATGCGTCCGTTCCTGCTGGCCCGAAATCGAGCCACTCTCGTGCGGCGGGTGCTGGCAGTGGGGATGGTGGGCGTGGCGCTGTGGTTCCTCGCCAAGGCGTCTGGTTGACGATGGCAGTGCCTAGCGCTGCCGTTCCTCCACCACCAGTGGCCCCGGCGCGAAGGCGCTTTCGAGCAGATCGGCGATGCGGATGCCTGCTTGCTGCACCCGCCGCTTGGCGATCGGCACCCCGGCGACGATGTCTTCCTGGCTGAGCGCGGTTTCCCCGGGCAGCGGCGCGGCGCACACGTCTTCGCTGTCGAAGGCGGTGGGGTAGACGAAGCCGCGTGCGATCTCCCAGCTTTCGCGGCCCCAGTCATCGGGCGCGCCGCCGCCAAGGTCGGCGCGTTCGGCAGGCGTATAGCGCCGCACCACCGGATCGGCGGGGTCGCTGATCGCGCGTTCGGCCAGCGCGCCGTCCCAGATGGAATGCAGGTTCAGCCCCGGCTTGATCCCGTAGGCCGCCGTTCTGTCGTTCCCGCCGCGATCCTCGTTGTCGCCCGAATGCAGCGGCATGTGCACGTCGCCTGCAAAATGCACCATGAAGGCCAGCGCCTCCAGCCGGATCGCGGCGGGCAGGCTTTCATCGGCAAGAATGCGGTGCGCCCGCGTGATCTGTGCGGTGACGCAGTTGCCGCCGGAGCAATTCGCCCGCGGGTTGAATGCCTGACAGATCGGCGCGGTGCGGTAATGCCATGCGGCGGTATAGCCCCAGCGCCAGCCTTCGCGGCGCACGCAATCGGGCCACACGCTCGCATCCTCGATGCTTTTCAGCGGGCATTCCGGCGTGCCCAGCGCCTTTTCCGACCGCAGCAGCCGCGCGATCTTGGCGCGGGCTTCAGGCGAGATATTGGCCTCGGCGATTTCGGCGGTCTTGCGGTGGGCGTAGAAGCCCCACGCCTGCGCGGGCGCGGGCAGCATCACGATCAGCGCCAGCAGCGCGGCGATGGCGGCTCTCATGCGATTTGCTCGTATTGTTCGATCACCCATTGTTCGTCCTCGGCCGCGCCGGTCCATTCGCGCATCCAGTCATGTTCCGTAATCGCCTGCATGTAGGCCTGCGCAAAGCCCGGAACGGCGATGCCGTAGGTGGCGAAGCGGGTCACCACCGGAGCATAGAATATGTCGGCCGCGCCGAAGGTTCCGAACAGATAGGGGCCGGCATTGCCATAGCGCGCGCGAGCTTCGGCCCACAGGGTCAGAATGCGTACGATATCGTGGCGGGTCTGGTCGGACACGCCCGGCAGATCGACCCGGCGGCGGATGTTCATCGGCATTTCCTTGCGCAAGGCAACGTAGCCCGAGTGCATCTCCGCCACCATCGCGCGCGCCATCGCGCGGGCTGCCTCGTCACGCGGCCAGAACCGTTCGCGCCCGACCTTGTCGGCGAGGTATTCCAGAATCGCCAGGCTATCCCAGACCACCGCGTCGCCATCCCACAGGATCGGCACCTTGCCGCTGGAAGGCTGCACCTCGCCCATGTCGTGTTTGAGCCGGTCCCATTCCTCGCCCATGATCGGCACGGTCAGCTCGTCGAAATGCAGGCCCGATTGCTTGGCCGCGAGCCAGCCGCGCAAGCTCCAGCTCGAATAGTTCTTGTTGCCGATAATCAGCTTCATGGTCTGCGCTCCACCTTGCCAGACGGTTTGATGGGCTGCCGTAGATATTCACTCTGGCACTGTCGAGGCTGAACGGGCTATCGCAGGCGGGTAATCAGGAGTCTGCCGCATGAACCTGCCCCCGTTCCACCTCGCCTTCCCGGTCGATGATCTTGCCGCCGCGCGCGCGTTCTATGGCGAGGCGATGGGCTGCGCCGAGGGGCGCTCTTCGGCCGAGTGGATCGATTTCGACTTTCACGGCCACCAGATCGTCGCCCACCTCGCCCCGGGGCAGGCGGGCGACCGGGCCAACACCCATGTCGACGGCCACGGCGTGCCGGTGCCGCATTTCGGGCTGGTGCTGTCGATGGACAAGTGGGAGGCGCTGGCCGAACGCCTGCGCGCCGCCGGCACTGCCTTCGTGATCGAGCCGACCATCCGTTTCAAGGGCCAGCCGGGCGAACAGGCGACGATGTTCCTGCGCGACCCATCAGGCAACGCGCTGGAGTTCAAGGCCTTCGCCGATATGGGGCAATTGTTCGCAAGCTGAAACGCTGCCGTGCGTGCGGTGGTTCGGGGAATGCGGCGAAGTCGGGCTGATGAGCGCATGTCGGTCTTCGGGGTACGCGGGACAAAAGCCGCCGTTCGGCTATCGACCCCAACGTTCCCGTTCCCAAGTTCGTCGCCCCGTGCTTGACACGGGGCTTGGCTATTTTTGCTCCGGCGGCGGTGCGAACCATTGTTCCCAAAGATCGCCCCACTCCGGATTGTCTGCCTCGATCAGCGCAAATTTCCATTCACGTCGCCATTTCTTGACCAGCTTCTCCCGGGCAATTGCCTGTTCGATCTCTTCGTGGCGCTCGACATAGACCAGCCGGGTCTTCGCAAAATCAGCGACATGGCGCGAGCCCATCCCCTCGCGGTGCTGATACACGCGGGCCAAAGCATCCGAGGTGACGCCGACATACATCCCGCCGCGGTAGCGGTTCGCCACGATGTAGACCCAGCCGCCCTTCGCCATGATCCGGGTATCGCGGCAACGGCGACAAAAGAAAAGCCAAGCCCCGTGTCAAGCACGGGGCGACGGATCTTAAAGTGGCAACTTCCCACCCACTTCCCGCCATTCACCAGCGCCAGCCCTCTCCCCGAAAGCCGACGTTCTGCCGTACGCCAATCCGATACGCAAACGGCGCGGGAGTTGCCTCCCGCGCCGTCTGTTATCGGTAGTCGGCCCGGTTCAACCTGCGGTTGCGAAGCACAACCGCAGGTTGAACCGGTAGGCCGACGAAGACCCTTTCCTCAGAACACTTCGAACAGGCCTGCTGCGCCCATGCCGCCGCCGACGCACATGGTGACGACGACGTATTTCGCGCCGCGGCGCTTGCCTTCGATCAGAGCGTGGCCGGTGCAGCGCGCGCCGGTCATGCCGTAGGGGTGGCCGATCGAGATCGAGCCGCCGTTGACGTTGAGGATGTCGTTATCGATGCCCAGCTTGTCGCGGCAGTAGAGCACCTGCACCGCGAAGGCTTCGTTCAGCTCCCACAGCCCGATGTCGTCCATCTTGAGGCCGGTCTGCTTGAGCAGCTTGGGGATCGCGAAGACCGGGCCGATGCCCATTTCGTCAGGCTCGGTCCCGGCGACCGCCATGCCGACATAGCGGCCGAGCGGCTGCAGGCCCTTCTGTTCGGCCAGTTTGGCTTCCATCAGCACGCTGGCCGACGAACCATCCGACAGCTGCGAGGCGTTGCCCGCGGTGATGGTCATGCCCGGACCCATGACCGGCTGAAGGCTTTGCAGACCCTCCAGCGTGGTCGAGGGGCGGTTGCCTTCGTCCTTGGTGAGGGTGAATTCGTGCTGCGAGACTTCCTTCGTCTCCTTGTCCATCACGTTCATGGTGGTGGTGACGGACACGATTTCGTCGTCGAACTTGCCCGCTTCCTGTGCGGCTGCGGTGCGCATCTGCGATTGCAGGGCGTATTCATCCATTGCCTCGCGGCCGATATTATACCGCTTGGCCACCGTCTCGGCGGTGCCGAGCATCGGCATGTACACATCCTTGTGCATCGCGATCAGCGAACGATCGGGCGCGACGCGCATTTCGGGGGTCTGCACCATCGAGATGGAGTCCTGACCCCCGCCGACGACGATATCCATGTTGTCGACGATGATCTGCTTGGCTGCGGTGGCGATCGCCATCAGGCCGGACGAGCACTGGCGGTCGATGGTCTGGGCGGCGACGCCAACAGGGCAGCCGGCGCGCAAGGCGACCTGACGGGCGATATTGCCCGCCTGCGTGCCCTGGGTCAGCACCGTGCCCCATACGACATCGTCGATGGAGCCGGCTTCGATGCCCGCCCGCTCGATCGCGGGGGCAAGGCTGTAGGCGCCGAGCGTGGCGCCCGGCGTGGCGTTGAAGGCGCCCTTGTAAGCGCGCCCGATCGGCGTGCGGGCGGTGGAAACGATTACGGCGTCACGTGCCATGATGGGGGTATCCTTTATTCGATTGTGTGCGGGGGGAGTGCGCTGGCTTCAAACGAAGAACAGCGTCATCCATTCGCAAATCAGGGCGGGCTTGTCCTCGCCTTCGATCTCGATCGTGATTTCGACCGTCTGCTGCCACTGGCCGGGGCGCTTTTCGGCCATTTCGAGCAGTTTCCAGTGGCCGCGAATACGCTTGCCCGAACGGACGGGGGCGATGAAGCGGGTCTTGTTGCCGCCGTAGTTGACCGCCATCTTGATCCCGTCGACGCGCGGCATGTCGCTGTTGGCGGAGAGATAGGGGATCATCGACAGCGTCAGGAAACCATGCGCGATGGTGCCGCCGAACGGGGTCATCTTCGCCATGTCTTCGTTGACGTGGATGAACTGGTGATCACCGGTCGCCTCGGCGAACTGGTTGATGCGTTCCTGGTTCATTTCGGCCCATTCGCTGGTGCCGATATTCTCGCCGACCTTGGCGGCCAGTTCCTGCGGGGTCATAGGGCTCCTCCTTTTATGTCAAACGGCGGAAAATCCCGTGCCCGCCGCGCCTCTGTTGCGGGGGCTTCATGGCGCATCGACAGGGGGAGCGCAACGGCCCAGACTCGCAGCGCGCTATGCCGCTACGGCACCGCGTATCTTGCCGACAATCGCATCGCGCCGCCGGATGCTGCGATCATGCAGAAACCGCGCCGAATCGATCCGCGCGCAGTAGGAATTGAGCCCGATCTGCAGGCCGACCAGCATCAGCATCACCGGCTGATAGGCGATCCCCTGGAACAGAGCGCCGACGATGTAGATCAGCGCGCTCATCTGCAGCGCGGCGGCAAACGGGGCGATCCACGCTTCCTCCTCGGCCTCGGCCCCCTTCCAGCGGCGGTAGATCCGCTCCATCTGCCACAGCCCCAGCGCATGCAGCGTCAGCCAGATCAGCAGGCCCGGCCAACCCTGTTCGCCCAGCACCTCGAAAATCGCGGAATGGAACGCGCGGCCTTCGTCGACCACCTGGCTGTAGGTCACGCTGGTGGTGTTTCCGGACACTTCCTTGACCGGCATGACATAGGAAAAACGGTTGCCGCGATAGGAATCGAACCCGCCGCCGGTGGGGTTTTCGGCAACGTAATCCAGCGTCCATTGCCACACCGCCACACGCGTCGATGCGCTTTCGTCGCCGCCCGGTGCGGCCAGAGTCGCCATGCGGTTGTAATAGGATTGCGGCAGGAACGGCAGCGCGGCGAGGCCCAGCAATCCTGCTCCGGCGATAAACAGCAACCGCCGCTTCGTGTAACGCAGCAGCAGCACGCCCAGCGCGGCGATACACAGCAGCCCGGTGCGCGCCTCGGTGCCGATCGGCACCAGCAGGCAGGCGAAAGTCAGCGCGACTGCGAACCCCGTCAGCATCCAGTGCGGGCGGAACACAGTGCCGTAGCGGGTGAACCACCAGATCATCGGGATCAGCCCGATCGCGACCGTCGCCAGCGTCGAGCTTTCGTAGATGCCGCTATTGTCGTTGACGAAGAACTTGAGGTTTTCATACCCGCCGCCGCCCAGCACGGTCTTCATGCCGGTGCCGATCACGATGGTCGCCACCGCCAGCACCAGCATCAGCGCCAGCGCCTCGATCCGGGCGCGGGTGGTGAGAGTGAAGGGCAGAAAGATCGCGAACAGCAGCGCCTTCCACACCCAGTCCCACTTGGTCGCGGCCGGCTCGGGGAAATCGGCGTTGCCGGTGGTCCACCAGCAATAGGCCAGCAGCGTCAGCATCAGGCCTTGCCTGACCGAAAAGCGCGCGCCTTCCTTGCGGTCCAGCACCAGCCACCCGCCGAACGCCGCGCCGAACGCGATCAGCGACACCGGCAGGCTGGTGATCAGCGAGTAACCGATCCGCTGGGGGGCGAGGATATCGATATAGACATACAGCAGCACCCACAGGAACGGGCGCTTCAACCCCAGCAGCAGGAGGTAGAAAATAAAGGCGAGGAAGACGATATCGATCATTCGGGCTGCGCTTGGCCTTTGCCCGATTTCGCGCTGCGCGCCGCGCTCCGCCCTGCGGCGCTCGCGGCCTTGCGGTTCGCTGCCATGTCCGCATTCAACCGGTCCAGCAGCGGATCGACGTCCATATCCGGCCGCAGCACCAGCCGCAGCACCGCCATCGCCATGAGACCATGGCCAAGAGCAAGCGCGAAATAATCGATCATAGGGGCAAGGCTCCGAACCGCGGGCGGCAAGACTGCTTTACCGCCAGCCAGTTGACGCCGCGTTAAGCACAGTTGCGTTAAGTCACCGCCGCATGACCCGCATCCTCCACGTCCTCGATCATTCGCTGCCGCTGCACAGCGGATACACCTTCCGCACCCGCGCGATTCTGAAGGCGCAGCAGGGGCTGGGGCTGGAGGTGCGCGGGATCACCGGACAGCGCCACAATCTCGAAGCGCCGCAAATCCCCTCCCCCGAGGAAGCCGACGGGCTGATCTTCCACCGCACGCCGGGCTTGCCCTCAGGCCCGCCGCCGCTGCGCGAATTGGGCGAGGTGTCCGCGCTGGACAGCGCGATCCTTGCGGTTGCGCGAGAATGGCGGCCCGACATCATCCATGCCCATTCGCCCGCATTGTGCGGAGCCGCCGCCCAGCGCGCGGCCCGCGCACTCGGCATTCCGTTCGTCTACGAAATCCGCGCCTTCTGGGAAGATGCGGCGGTCGGCAACCTGTCGGGGACGGAGGGCAATCTGAAATACCGCCTGACCCGCGCGCTGGAAACGCGGGTGGTGCGGCAGGCGGATGCGGTGTTCACCATCTGCCACGGTCTGCGCGATGATCTGATTGCGCGCGGTATTGCGCCCGAACGGATCGGGATCATGCCCAACGGGGTCGATCTGTCGCTGTTCGGCGATCCGCGGCTGCGTGACGACGCGCTGGCATTGCAGCTCGGCATTGCGCCGGGCGCTCCGGTGATCGGCTATATCGGCAGCTTCTACGCTTACGAAGGAGTCGATGATCTGATCGCCGCGATGCCGCTGCTGCGCGCCGTGCACCCCGATGCGCGGCTGGTGCTGGTCGGCGCGGGGCCGATGGACGGCGCGTGGCGCGCTGCTGCCGCCGCCTTGCCCGAACCCGAAGCGGTGATCTTCACTGGCCGGGTGCCGCACGCCGAGGTGGAGCGTTATTACTCGCTGGTCGATATCCTCGCCTATCCGCGCAAGGCCCAGCGCCTGACCGATCTGGTTACCCCGCTGAAGCCGTTGGAGGCGATGGCGCAGCGCCGGCTGGTTGCAGCGTCGAGCGTGGGCGGCCACCGCGAACTGATCACCGACGGGGAAACCGGGTGCCTGTTCGCGCCCGATGATCCCGCTGCCTGCGCCGCCGCACTCACGCAGCTGATCGGTGCGCGCGAAACGTGGGACGCGACCAAGCAGCGCGCCGCCGCCCATGTGCGGGACCATCACGACTGGTCCGCCAATGCGCGAAATTATCTGTCTGTTTACCATCTCTTGCTAGCCAGAGAACAGCCCGGCCCGTTCGATTTCGATCGCGGCGCGGCGGGGCTTTATCGGAAAGCAGGGTAACAGGCGCATGGCAGGCTGGCGGCAGAGGAATGCGGGCAAGACCGATCGCAGCAGGGCCACGCGCCAGATGCTGCGAAACCATCGCCTGTTTGCCCCGATCCTAGGCGTGTGGGGCGCGGCGGCGGGCGGCCTTTGCACGCTGGTGCTGCCGCAATCGATGATCTTTACCGCAGCCTTCGCGCTTGGACTGGGCGTTCTGGGCGGGTTTGCGCCCTTTGCGCTTGCGGGCCTTGCAGCGTTGGTCATGGGCGCGGCGATGCTGCTGCTGGCGCGGCTGATGTCGCGCAAGGCCGCGCAGCCGGTCGATGCCCCTTCGCTCGCGACGTTGGCGATGCGGTACGTGCGCACCATCGACCCGGTGAAGGAACTGGGCAGTGGCAGTCTCGATGAACCGGTGACGACTCAACCTTTCGCCTCGCTCAGGCCGCAAGCCGAGCCTGAGCCCGCAGCAGCGCCGCAAGACCTTCCCCCGCCCCGCGCGCTCGACCTCGGCGAATTCGCCGCGCTGGCGGGACGCAATGCGGTGTGGGTGGATGAACCTGCACCCGTTGACCTCGAAACAAAGCAAGCGGACCCCGTTGTCGGCCCCGATTTCCGCCCCGAAACTGCTCCCGCGCCCGCCCAGGTAGCAGAACCCGCGGCGCTGCGCACCGTCAGCCCGAGCGCGATCGAACGCCTGCGCGCCGTGCCGCCGAGCGATCTCAGCCTGATCCAGATGGTCGAACGATTCGCCGCTGCGATGCACCAACATCAGGCCGCAGCGCCCCAGAAGGGCGACCGTGCCGACCTTGCCGGACGCGATGCGGCACTGGCCGAAGCGTTGAAGGCGCTGGCCGCCCTCAGTCAGGGTGCACGCGCGGACACGCACAGCGAGCCGCTGCGCGCCGCAATCGGCCGGTTGCAGGAACTGCGCGGCGCCGCCTAGGCCCCGCTTAAATGGCGCAAATGGTGCAAGTCACCCCGCCGCGTGATGCGGGGCGCGCAATCTAACGATAGTCTGGCTAGCGCGGCGAGAAATATTGCTTCGCGCAAACCCATTGCCAAATCCGCTTCCTGTCGGCATGAGGGGGCCGAAACCGGGCATCAGCGGCCGCCCGCGGCCATGCCTGCCCTAATGACCTGCCGGTGAGCGCGCGTCGACTTGCGAGCATCAAAGCGCGCAAAGCGCGTTTGTCGGCATCTGACAGATCGGACCTTTGCCATGGGATACCCCGTCTCCCAGGGTCTCTATGACCCCCGTAACGAACACGATGCCTGCGGTGTGGGCATGGTGGCGCATATCAAGGGCGAAAAAAGCCACGCGATCATCGCGCAGGCGCTGGAGATTCTGGAAAAGCTCGATCACCGCGGCGCGGTCGGTTCCGATCCGCTGCTGGGCGACGGGGCCGGGATTCTCGTCCAGATTCCCGATCCGCTGATCCGCCGCTGGGCCGGCGAGCACGGCCATGATCTGCCCGCCCCCGGCGATTACGCGGTGGCGATGTATTTCCTGCCGCAGGATAATGCCGCGCGCGATTTCCTGAAGGCGCGGATGGAAACCTTCACCGCCAAGGAAGGCCAGCGCTTCATCGGCTGGCGCGATGTGCCGACGACGATGGACGGCCTCGGCGCGGCGGTAGTCGCCTCGATGCCGGTGATCCAGATGGCGGTGATCGCGCGCGGGACCAACTGCGCCGATCAGGACGCGTTCGAACGCAAGCTGCTGACCATCCGCAAGCAGGTGCAGAACCCGCTGGCGAGCCTGGCTGAAAAGCATGGCCTGCCGGACATCACCGAAAGCTATATTCCCAGCTTCTCGACCCGCACCATCGTGTACAAGGGGCTGCTGCTGGCAACGCAGGTGGGCAGCTTCTACGACGATCTGCGCGATCCCGAATGCGTCTCTGCATTGGGCCTCGTCCACCAGCGCTTTTCCACCAACACCTTCCCCAGCTGGCGGCTGGCGCACCCGTTCCGGTTGATCGCGCATAATGGTGAGATCAACACCGTGCGCGGCAACGTCAACTGGATGAACGCGCGCCGCCGCACGATGGAAAGCGAGCTGCTCGGCCCCGATCTCGACAAGATGTGGCCGATCATTCCGCACGGGCAATCGGACACGGCCTGCCTCGACAACGCCTTGGAACTGCTGATCGCGGGCGGATACAGCCTTGCCCACGCGATGATGATCCTGATTCCCGAAGCATGGGCAGGCAATCCGCTGATGGACCCGGACCGGCGCGCGTTTTACGAATATCACGCCGCGTTGATGGAGCCATGGGACGGCCCGGCGGCGGTGTGCTTTACCGATGGCCGCCAGATCGGCGCGACGCTGGACCGCAACGGCCTGCGCCCGGCGCGCTTCTGCGTGACCAAGGACGATATCGTCTGCCTCGCTTCGGAAAGCGGCGTGCTGCCGTTTGCCGAAGAAGACATCGTGCGCAAGTGGCGGCTGCAGCCGGGCAAGATGCTGCTGATCGATCTGGAACAGGGCCGCATCATCGAGGATGACGAGCTGAAGGCGGATCTTTCCGGCGCCGAGCCCTATGCCAAGTGGCTCGACCAGGCGCAGTACAAGCTGGAAGACATCACCGACATCATCCCCGAACTCAGCGCCATCCCTGCGGAGGACACCACCCTGCTGCAACGCCAGCAGGCGTTCGGGTATACGCAGGAAGATGTCGCCCGCTTCCTTGAACCGATGGCGACCGACGGTGACGATCCGATCGGGTCGATGGGCACCGACACGCCGATTGCCGTGCTGTCGACCCGCGCGCGGCTGCTGTACGATTATTTCAAGCAGAACTTCGCGCAGGTTACCAACCCGCCGATCGACCCGATCCGTGAGGAACTGGTGATGAGCCTCACCAGTATGATCGGGCCGCGCCCCAACCTGCTTGGCCGCGATGCCGGCACGCACAAGCGGCTGGAAGTGCATCAGCCGATCCTGACCAATGACGATCTGGCCAAGATCCGTTCGGTCGAGGAAGCGCTGGACGGCGCATTCCGCTGCGCCACCATCGACATCACCTGGGATGCCGCAACCGGGGCCGATGGCCTCGAAATGGCGATCAAGGAAATGTGCTGGGCTGCGACCGAGGCGGTGCTGCAGGATCACAACATCCTGATCCTATCCGACCGCGCGCAAAGCGAAGGCCGCGTGCCGATGCCCGCGCTGCTCGCCACCGCCGCCGTGCATCACCATCTGGTGCGGCAGGGCTTGCGGATGCAGACCGGCCTTGTGGTCGAAACCGGCGAAGCGCGCGAAGTGCACCATTTCTGCGTGCTGGCAGGCTACGGGGCGGAAGCGATCAACCCCTATCTCGCGTTCGAAACGCTCGAAGCGCTGCGGGTCAAGCGGCACGCCGACCTGTCGCCTGAAAAGGTGCAGCAGAATTACATCAAGGGCGTCGGCAAGGGCATCCGCAAGGTCATGTCGAAGATGGGCATTTCGACCTATCAGTCATATTGCGGCGCGCAGATTTTCGACGCGGTGGGCCTGTCGACCGCCTTCGTGGAGAAGTTCTTCACCGGCACCGCCACCACCATCGAAGGCATCGGCCTGACCGAAGTCGCCGAGGAAGCGCTGCGACGTCACGATCAGGCTTACGGCGACAACCCGATCTATGACGGGATGCTCGATGTCGGCGGGATCTACCAGTACCGCCTGCGCGGCGAGGAACACGCCTGGACTCCGGAAAACGTCGCGCAGTTGCAGCACGCGGTGCGCGGCAACAACCCGAAGAACTACGCCGAATTCGCCGCCAGCATCAACGAACAGTCCGAACGGCTGCTGACGATCCGCGGGTTGCTCGAATTCCGCAAGGCCGACCAGCCGATCCCGCTGGACGAGGTCGAACCGGCGGTGGCAATCGTGAAGCGGTTCTCGACCGGCGCGATGAGCCTCGGCTCGATCAGCCACGAAGCGCATTCGACCATGGCGATCGCGATGAACCGCATCGGCGGGCGTTCGAACACCGGCGAAGGCGGGGAGGAGCCGTTCCGCTTCACCCCGATGGCCAATGGCGATTCGATGCGCAGCCGGATCAAGCAGGTCGCGTCCGGGCGGTTCGGCGTGACGACCGAATATCTCGTCAATTCGGACGATATCCAGATCAAGATGGCACAGGGCGCGAAGCCCGGTGAAGGCGGCCAGCTGCCCGGCCACAAGGTCGACAAGCGTATCGGCGCGGTGCGGCATTCGACACCCGGCGTGGGCCTGATCTCGCCGCCGCCGCACCACGATATCTATTCTATCGAAGACCTCGCCCAGCTGATCCACGACCTGAAAAACGTGAACCCGGTGGCGCGGATTTCCGTGAAGCTGGTGTCCGAAGTGGGCGTCGGCACGGTCGCGGCGGGCGTTTCCAAAGCGCGCGCTGATCATGTCACCATCGCAGGCTATGACGGCGGGACGGGCGCTTCGCCGCTCACTTCGCTGACGCATGCCGGTTCGCCGTGGGAAATCGGTCTGGCCGAAACCCAGCAGACTTTGCTGCTCAATGACCTTCGTGAACGGATTGCGGTGCAGGTCGACGGGGGCCTGCGCACCGGGCGCGATGTCGCCATCGGCGCGCTGCTGGGTGCGGACGAATTCGGCTTTGCCACCGCACCGCTGATCGCGGCAGGCTGCATCATGATGCGCAAGTGCCACCTCAACACCTGCCCCGTCGGCGTCGCCACGCAGGACCCGGTGCTGCGCGCGCGCTTCACCGGTCAGCCCGAACACGTGGTCAATTACATGTTCTTCGTCGCCGAGGAACTGCGGCAGATCATGGCCGACATGGGCTTCCGCACGGTCGAGGAAATGGTCGGCCGGGTCGACCGGCTCGACACCCGCCGGATGGAACGGCACTGGAAGGCGCGCGGCATCGATCTTGGCCGCATCCTCCACCGGGTCGAAATGAAGGACGGCGCGTCGCTGCGTAATATCGCGGTGCAGGATCACGGGCTGGAAGGCGCGATGGACAATGCGCTGATCGCCGATTGCCGCACCGCCATCGACAGCGGCGCACCGGTGCAGATCACCCGCGAGGTTCGCAATGTCCACCGCACGGTAGGCGCGATGCTCTCGGGTGAAATCGCCAAGGCGCACGGGCATGAAGGCCTGCCGACCGATACCATCCGCATCAACCTGACAGGCGTGGCCGGGCAAAGCTTCGGCGCATGGCTTGCGCACGGGGTGACGCTCGATCTGGTCGGCGATGCCAACGACTATGTCGGCAAGGGGCTTTCCGGCGGCCGCATCATCGTGCGCCAACCCGACGCCGCACCGCGCGCGTCCCACGAAAACATCATCGTCGGCAACACCGTGCTGTATGGCGCGATTGCGGGCGAGGCGTATTTCAACGGCGTTGCGGGTGAACGCTTCGCGGTGCGCAATTCGGGCGCGATTGCCGTGGTCGAAGGCACCGGGGATCACGGCTGCGAATACATGACCGGCGGCGTGGTGGTGGTGCTCGGCAAAACCGGGCGCAATTTCGCCGCCGGCATGAGCGGCGGGGTCGCCTATGTCTACGATCCCGAAGGCGCCTTCGCCAATCTGGTCAATCACGCGCAGGTCGATCTCTTGCCGGTATCGGCAGGTGTGGACGCCGAGGAAGGGACGGGCCGCCCGGCCCAGCGTCCGCGCAGTGTCAATGACTTCGGCATGGGCGACATGCTGCGCCACGATGCCGAGCGGCTGCGCATTCTGGTCGAACGCCACCAGCTCCACACCGGCAGCAAGCTGGCGGGCGCGCTGCTGGCCGATTGGGCCACGGCGCTCGGCCTGTTCGTCAAGGTCATGCCGCGCGATTATGCCGCCGCGCTGAAACGGCTCGAGGCCGAACGCCACGAAGCCGCCAGCGTCGCTGCCGAATAGATTTCAGGAACGAGACAGGACTATGGGCAAGGAAACCGGATTTCTCGAGCTGGATCGCCGCGAGCGCGACTATCTCGATCCGCAGGAACGGCTGAAGAACTACCGCGAATTCGTCGTCCAGCCGGACGAAGGCACGCTGGCGGGTCAGGCCTCGCGCTGCATGAATTGCGGCATTCCCTATTGTCACAACGGGTGTCCGGTGAACAACCTGATCCCGGACTGGAACCACCTCGTCTACGAGGCGGACTGGAAGCGTGCGCTCGCCATGCTCCACACCACCAACAACTTCCCCGAATTCACCGGTCGTATCTGCCCCGCCCCGTGCGAAGCGGCGTGCACATTGAACATCATCGATCAGCCGGTGACGATCAAGTCGATCGAATGCGCGATCATCGACCGCGGGTGGAAAGAAGGCTGGGTCACCCCGCAGGTGCCTGCAAAGAAGACCGGCAAATCGGTCGCGGTGGTCGGCTCCGGCCCGGCAGGTCTCGCAGCCGCACAGCAACTCGCGCGCGCCGGGCACAGCGTCACCGTGTTCGAGAAAAGCGACCGCATCGGCGGGCTGCTGCGCTACGGCATCCCCGACTTCAAGATGGAAAAGCACCTCATCAACCGGCGGGCCCAGCAGATGGAAGCCGAAGGGGTGACGTTCAAAACCTCCAAGGAAGTCGGCGTCGACATCTCGTTCAAGTCCCTGCAGGAAAACTTCGATGCAGTGGTGCTGGCAGGCGGCGCGGAGGATGCCCGCCCGCTGGCGATCCCCGGCGCGGAAATGACCGGCGTGCGCATGGCGATGGAATTCCTGACGCAGCAGAACAAGCGCGTTGCGGGCGACGACGAATTGCGTGCCGCTCCGCGGGGGTCCCTGCTCGCCACCGGCAAGCACGTGGTGGTGCTGGGCGGCGGCGATACCGGCAGCGACTGTGTCGGCACATCGAACCGGCAGGGCGCGAAAAGCGTAACCCAGCTCGAAATCATGCCCAAGCCGCCGGAAAAGGAAGACAAGGCGCTGACCTGGCCCGATTGGCCGATGAAGCTGCGCACCTCCTCCAGCCATCAGGAAGGCGTGGAGCGCGATTGGGCCGTGCTGGCCAAGCGCGTGCTGGGTGACGGCGAAAAGGTCACCGGCCTCGAATGCGTGCGAGTCGAATGGGTCGGCGGCCAGATGCAGGAAATGGCGGGGAGCGAGTTCACCATCCCCGCCGATCTGATCCTGCTGGCGATGGGCTTTGTCGGGCCGAAAAAGGCCGGCCTGCTCGAACAGGCGGGCGTGGACTTGTCCGAGCGCGGCAATGTCGCCGCCGATACCGATCGCTACGCCACCAGCGTGCCGGGCGTATTCGCCTGCGGCGACATGCGGCGCGGGCAGAGCCTCGTTGTCTGGGCAATCCGCGAAGGCCGCCAGGCGGCACGCGCGGTGGATGAAGCGCTGATGGGAACAAGCGAACTGCCGCGCTGAGGCGGAAGGTCTGCTTTTGCCGACAACCCGCACGAAGCTGCCGTTCGGCTTGCGACCCCGTTGCCGCCGCTCATGCAGGTGATATTCTGACGAGATGCCAGCTTCCAAAGGACCTATCCCACCACGCACGCCTTCGCCGCTTCCGGTGGAACTCGCGAGTTTCATTCGGGAAGTTACCAAAAGCGTGTTTGGCGAGGACGCAGTCGTCAGGAGCTACGGAGAAGACGCGGCAAAGTTGGCACTCCATGTGGAATGCTCCTGCGCCCCGACATTCGGTCGCGCGGAAATGATCGGCCAATTGCTCACCAGAGTAGATTGCATCCCAACCGTTGACGTGACCCGCCGAGGCTTGAAGGTTCGCGGCAATGCCAAGATTGCTTATCGCCAAGGATATATACTCTAGGTCCGATTCCCACCCCCAAAGAGCCGTTCGCGAGCGCCTCGGCAAATCCCGAAAGCCGACAGGCTGCTATCGCGGCATTGGGACGAAAGCTGACAGGCAGGAAACGCCCCATTTCCGACATTCGGGATCGAGCGCGCAATTGCGAGATTGCTACCGGGTTGATCAGTCGCAAGGGATTTGGAACAGATAGGTAGCAAGCGTCGTTAAAACCCCGCCGCCAAAGCAGCTTCCGTGGAGAACGACGTGCACTTTCGCTCTGAAGGCCAAGGCAAGCCGCTTCTGCTGGTGCACGGCATTGGTAGCAGCAGCCGCGTGTGGCTGCCCTTTCTGCCGCCGCTGGCAAGCGACCGCACTATCATTGCCGTCGACCTTCCGGGCCACGGCCAATCGCCAGCACGGCAAGAGGACGCAACGTTTTCCGGTCTGGTTACAAGCCTTGAAGCCTTTCTTGAAGCACAAGGTTTGAATGGCGTGGATATGGTTGGCTTCTCGCTTGGAGGCCGGCTGGTGCTTGAGCTGGCCCGCCGCGGTCGTGCGGGTTCAGTTGTGGCTCTCAGCCCCGGGGGATTCTGGGCCGGGTGGGAACGCACTTATCTCAAGTGGACACTCCTTTCATCTGTCTCCGCGTTGCGGCTGCTTAGAGGTTTCGTACCGCGACTTGCCCTCAATGCCGTCACCCGCTCGGCGGTTCTGGCGCAATTGTCGGCGCGGCCCTGGACACTGAACGGGGACGAAGTGGAAGCGGAGTTGCTTAGCTTTGCCTCCCCATCACACGTTCCAGCCCTCGTCAGGGATCTCGCTGCGGCTCCGATGCAGGAAGGGCCTGCTGCACCCGCGACGCCGAAGGTCACGATTGCCTGGGGGCGACATGATCGCCTCTGCTTTCCCGTGCAGGCACAGCGCGCGAAAGCAGCGTTCCCGGGCGCGACCTTTCATTGGTTCGATGACAGCGGCCATTACTTGATCTGGGACGAGCCGGAGCATGCTTTGAATGTCATTCGGCAGGGAATAAAGGCGGTCGGCATTCGCTGACGCAACAAATCTCCTTGCGTTCGCCCGCCATTGCTCCACCGCATCCGCCTCGTTACCGATCAGCAGGCGCAGACGAGAAGATGAATGGAGGCTTGGCCGACCCAAGTGTGTAGAAGGCCGCCTTCCACTCAACTTCGGTCATTCGGCCGTGACCGTGCGCGCCCCAGAAGCGGACCTTGCGCTTTCCTACCCGTGCAAAAAACGGCAGCACTGCGCGCATGTCCTGCGATTTCCCCCGCCGCCACCGTCCGACAAGGCCGCACGGTGCGGCAGGTTTTCGGTTCCTGGACAGTGTCTCATGTGTCTCCTACACGCGCCGCGCACAGGCAGCAGACCTGCCCCGCCCCGGCGATGCGGGGTCAGTCGTCCACCCGCTCGATATCCGCGCCAACCAGCTGGAGCTTCTCCTCCAGCCGCTCGTACCCGCGGTCGAGGTGGTACAGCCGCCGCACGGTCGTCTCGCCTTCGGCGGCGAGCGCGGCGATGACGAGGCTCATCGAGGCGCGCAGGTCAGTCGCCATCACTTCGGCGCCGGTCAGCCCTTCGACCCCGCGCACGATCGCGGTGCGGCCTTCGGTGGTGATGTCCGCCCCCATGCGCGCCAGTTCGGGCACGTGCATGAAGCGGTTTTCGAAGATCGTCTCTTTCAGCACGCTGGTGCCTTCGGCCTTGGCCAGCAGTGCCATCAATTGCGCCTGCATGTCGGTGGCAAGGCCGGGATAGGGCGCGGTGGTGAGGTTGGTCGCCTTCAGCGCGCCATTGGCATGCACGTCGATACCCTTGGCATCCCACGTCACTTCGACGCCGATGGCCTGCAGCGCATGAATGGTCGCCATCATCTCGTGCGCGCGCGCGCCTTCGAGCCGCACTTCGCCGCCGGTGATCGCTGCGGCGCAGGCATAGGAACCCGCTTCGATCCGGTCGGGCATCACGCGGTAGGTTGCGCCGTGCAGCCGCTTCACGCCGTGGATGGTGAGATCGGATGTGCCGATGCCTTCGATCTCCGCCCCCATCGCGGCGAGCATATTGCACAGGTCGACAATCTCCGGCTCGCGCGCGGCGTTGAACAGGCGGCTGGTGCCGTTCGCCAGCACCGCGGCCATCAGCGCGTTCTCGGTCGCGCCGACGCTGACCACCGGGAAATCGAAGTCCCCGCCGGGCATTCCGCCATCGGGCTGGTAGGCTTTCACATAGCCTTGCGCCAATTCGATATGCGCGCCGAACGCTTCCAATGCTTTCAGGTGCAGGTCGATCGGGCGGTTGCCGATCGCGCAGCCGCCGGGCATCGAAACCGTCGCTTCGCCGCTGCGCGCCAGCATCGGGCCGAGCACGAGGATCGAGGCGCGCATCTTGCGCACCAGATCATACGGCGCGACGTTGGAGGTGATCCGCGTCGCCTCCATGCTCATCACCCGGCCGAAATCCTCGGGTCGTGTGCCCTGAATCGAGGTGGTGACGCCGAACTGGTTCATCAGGTGCTGGAACCCGTCGATGTCCGCAAGCCGCGGCAGGTTGCGCAGCGTCAGCGGCTCTTCGGTCAGCAGCGCGCAAGGGATCAGCGTGAGCGCGGCGTTCTTGGCGCCGGAAATCGGGATCGAGCCGGAAAGGCGATTGCCGCCGCGAATGAGAAGTTTGTCCATGCCCGCAGCCTTAGCGAAAAGTGCTTCGCGTGCAACTCGCTGGCGCGTGCCCGATGCTGCCTGCGCCGATCAGCGATTGACCTAGGTTATAGCGCAAGGCACGGGGACAGCGGACGCGAGGTACCGACAAGAACCAAACGAGGGCGCTGAATGTCTCCCAAGCCAATCCGTAAAGCCGTGTTCCCCGTCGCCGGTCTCGGCACCCGTTTCCTGCCAGCCACCAAGGTGGTGCCCAAGGAACTGCTGCCGGTGGTCGACCGCCCGCTGATCCAGTACGCGGTGGACGAGGCGCGCGAGGCCGGGATCGAACAGATGATCTTCGTCACCGGGCGCGGCAAGACCGGGATCGTCGAGCATTTCGACATCGCCTTCGAACTCGAACAGACGATGGGTGAGCGCGGCAAGGATCTGAGCGTGCTTGACTGCACGCGGGCGACCCCCGGCGATGTGATCGCGGTGCGCCAGCAGGTGCCGCTGGGCCTTGGCCATGCGATCTGGTGCGCGAGGGCGATTGTGGGGGATGAACCGTTCGCGATCTTCCTGCCCGATGAATTGATGGTCGCGCGCCAAGGCGGCAGCGGCTGCATGAAGCAGATGGTCGAAGCCTATAACGAGGTCGGCGGCAATCTGATCTCGGTGCTCGAAGTGCCGAAGGATCAGGTATCGAGCTACGGCGTGATCGATCCGGGTGCAGCGTCGGGCGCGTTGACCGAAGTGCGCGGGCTGGTGGAGAAACCGGCAGCTACCGACGCGCCGTCGAACAAGATCGTTTCGGGCCGCTACATCCTCCAGCCCGAAGTGATGCGGGTGCTGGAAACCCAGGGCAAGGGTGCGGGCGGCGAGATCCAGTTGACAGACGCAATGGCGAAGATGATCGGCACCCAGCCGTTCCACGCGGTGACATTCGACGGCGCGCGGTACGACTGCGGCAGCAAGATCGGGTTCGTCGAGGCGACTCTGGCGCTGGCGCTGGCGCGCGAGGATATGGGTGCGCAGGTGCGGGCGATTGCGCTGGATCTGCTGAAGTAGCACACGGGGGCAGCGTTGCCGCCCCCGTCACCTTGAATTACTCCGCCGCTTCGCCCGCGGGCACCTCGTCCGCATCATTGTCGCGGGCGATCGACTTCTGTGATGCGGGTTTGGCGGGAGCAGTTGGAGCCGGAGTGGCAGGCGGAGCCGGTTCCGCCACTGCCTCGGCCGCGCCCTTGACCAGACCGGACAGTGACGATCCGTCCAGCCCAAGCTCCTTCATCAGCCCGTCCAGCACCGGAGCCTGCGCGCGGTAGGCGAGCGCCGCCGCCACCGCATCGCTGGCAAGGTTGCCGGATCCGCCGCCAGCACCGCCGCCGGAGCCGCCGCCATCATTGGCCGCGCGTCCGCCATTGGTGAGGCCATCGACCTGCACGATCTTGATCGAGTCGATCGCTTCCATCGGCTTGGCGCTTTCGCGGATGACCTCGGGCAGCACCTTGAGGAGCGCCAGCTTGGTCTGCAGGCTGATCTGGTCGTTCGAGAGGATGTTGGCCGCCTCGTTGATCGCGCGCTGGCCGGCGGCTTCGACTTCGAAGCGTACCCGCGACGCTTCGGCGCGGAGCTTCTCGGCTTCGGCATCGCCTTCTGCGCTGCGCCGCACGGCTTCGGCGCGGTTGAGCGCAGCATCGCGTTCGGCCTCGGCATCGACGCGGATCTTGATCGCGTCACGCTCGGCCTGCTTCGCGGCTTCGATCAGCTCGATCTTCTTCTGCCGTTCGGCGATTTCGCTTTCGCGCGCGGTGGCGACGCGTTCCTCGGCCTCGACCGCCTTGGCGCGCGCGTCATCCGCCTCGGCCTTGGCCTGGCTTTCCTCGCGGGACTTGTTCTGCACCGCGATCTGCTGTTCCTGCCGCGCGATTTCGAGCGCGCGCTGCTGATCGATGCGGGCTTCCTCGACCAAGCGATCCGCCTCGATCTGCTGGGCGTCGACCTGCTTCTTGGCCTCGATCCGCGCGGCATCGGCCTCACGGTTGCGCTCGGCCTGCTCCCGGGCGATTTCGGCGGTCTGGCCGGCGCGCCGCACTTCGACTTCGCGCTCCTGCTCCAATCGCGCATATTCCTGATCGCGCGCGATTTCGAAGCTCTTCTGGCTGGCTTCGAGATTCTTGGTCTCGATCTGCACGCGGGTGTCCTGCTCGATATCGTTGCGCAGCTTCTTGCGCGCTTCGATCTGCTCGGTCAGCTTGGTCAGACCTTCGGCGTCGAAGGCGTTGTTGGCGTTGAAGTGTTCGATGCTGGTCTGGTCGAGCCCGGTCAGCGACACCGATTCCAGTTCCAGCCCGTTCATCGCCAGATCGTTGGAGCTGACCTGCTGCACCTTCTGGACGAAGTCGGCGCGCTGTTCGTGCAGTTCGTTCATGGTCATGCCCGCCGCGACCGAACGCAGCGCGTCGACGAACTTGCCCTCGACCAGATCCTTCAGCATTTCCGGCTGCATCGTGCGCTGGCCCAGCGTCTGCGCGGCCATCGCGATTGCCACCGCATCGGGACGCACACGGACGTAGAACTCGGCCTTCACGTCGATCCGCAGCCGGTCGAGCGTGATCAGCGCCTCGCTGTCGCGCCGCACCACCGGCAGCACCAGCGTGTTCATGTTGACCGGCATGGTTTCGTGGAACACCGGGAAGACCAGAGCGCCGCCGTTCATCACCACGCGCTCTCCGCCCAGACCGGTGCGCACAAATGCGGTTTCCTTCGACGCGCGGCGGTACAGCCGGGCGAGGAACGCCACGATGATGACGAAGACGATCAATCCGGCGCCAGCCATCACCCCGTAGGTGATCAGATCGCCCCCGGACGAGGCCAGATCCCCCGCTGTCGCCAAATCTCCGGTTGTGGTCAAAGCCATGTGCGTTCCCCTTTAAGTGCCAAGCCCGAGCAACGGGCTTTCGTAATGCACGCCGTAGAAGGTCTGCCCTTCGCGGCGCACCAGCAGGACGGTGTCGCCTGCGTTCAACTCCAGCGTCTGGTCATGCGGTTCGACCATGACGAAATGGGCCTGCCCGTGCCGGTCGATCACCTTGGCGCGCGCGGGCGATCCGGCGCGGGCGGTGCCGATCTGGATTTCGGCATCGCGCCGGATCAAATCGTCGATATCGATGGCGGTGGTCTCATCCCGGGGCAGGATCGCAGCGAGCGGGCGCATCGCGAGGCTGTTGAGCGGCAGCGCGGCCCCGCCTGCAAGCAGCGCGGCCCATCCGGCGGAAAGCGGCGCGCCCAGCACGCCTGCCAGCACCATCTGCCCGGTCACGCCGATCGTGGCGAACACGAACAGCAGCGCCGCCAGCCAGATCAGCAGCGGTACGCGGCCCAGCCCCAGCAAAGTGGTCAGCGCCTCGCCGAACCCGCCGACTTCCAGCCCGTCGGGCGCGTCGAACTCGCCCGCGCCCTCGACCACTTCGGACACGCCGGCGAGTTGCAGCAACGCAATCACCGCCAGCGCCCCGAACGCGATCAGGAACGGCAGGTTGTGCGGCTCAAGCAAGGTCATGCCGCCGACCCGGATTGTTCAAGGCGAATGAGAATCCCCATGCCCTGAAAACTAGGACAAACTGCGACGGGACAACAGGAAAATCGGACAGCGCGTGTTCGATTTTCAGGCGGGCGTCACCCGCAGCGGCAGCGTTTTCAACCCGCCGACGAAGGTGCTGCTCGCCCGCTTGGCCTCGCCCGCCGGTTCAACGCTCGCCACCCGGTCGAGCAGGGCTTCGAACAGGATCCGCATCTCCAGCCGCGCCAGATGCAGGCCGAGGCACTGGTGCGCCCCCGCCCCGAACGCAAGGTGGCGGTTGGGGGAACGGGCGGCGTCGAACCGGCGCGGATCGGGAAATTGCGCCGGGTCGTGATTGGCAGCGACATAGTTGATCATCAGCCAGTCGCCCGCCTTCACCTGGCTCCCGCCCAGCTCCACATCCTCGGCGGCGGTGCGCATGAAGTGCTGCACCGGGGTGGTCCAGCGGATCGCCTCTTCGACGATGCCGGGCAGCAGCGACCGGTCGGCCTTGACCCGCGCCCATTGCTCCGGATCATTGGCGAGCGCCTGCATCGCGCCTGCCGTGCTGGCGCTGGTGGTGTCATGCCCGGCGGTAGCGACGATGATGTAATATCCCGCCATGTCGCGCGGGGGGAGCGGCTGCCCGTCCACCAGTGCATTGGCGATCACGCTGGCGACATCGTCTGTGGGATGGGCGCGGCGTTCATCGGCAATCTGCGCGAAGTAGTCCTCGAAGGTTCGCACCGCGCCCGCGACGATCTGCACCACCTGTTCGGGCGTCATCTTGTCCAGCCCGCTGCCCGACAGATCCTTGTCCTGCCCGCCGAACAATTGCTGGGTGAGCATCTGCATCCGCGGCTCGTCTTCAGGCGGGACGCCGAGAATCTGCATGACGACGCGCAAGGGATAGGGGCCGGAGACTTCCCTGACGAAATCGATGTCCGGGCCGCTTTCGAGCATCCGGTCGACCGTCCGCGCCGCCAGTGCGCGCAACTCGCCCTCCAACTTCGCAAGGTTCCTCGGTATGAACCATTCCTGCGTCAGCTTGCGATATTTGGGATGGATCGGCGCATCGAAGACCACCAGCGAATCGACCAGCATGTTCGATCCGGTCGCCGCGCGGCTGAATTCGATCGCCTCGTTGAAGCTGAACACCACCGGACGCGGGTTGTTGAGGAAGGTCGCGTTGTCCTTCGAAATCCGCATCACATCATCATAGCGGGTGACCAGCCAGAACGGATCGAACAGGCCGGGCGTGTCGGGCTGCACGCGTGCCACCGGCATGGTCGCGCGGATGTGGTCGAAGGTGTCGAGCAGCCCGTCCCATGCGGCATAGGCATGCGGATCGATCACCCGGCGCGCCAGATCGCCGGGCAGCACCACCTCGCCGCTCACGCGGCTCACGCGGCTTCAGCCCCTTCGCGGGTTTTGGCGGCATATTCGTCGCGCAGCTCGCGCTTGTAGAGCTTGCCATTGGCTTCGCGCGGCAGTTCGGGGCGGAAATCGAACAGTTTGGGCATCTTGATCTTGGACAGGCTGGGCTCAAGGAAGTCGCGCAGTTCCGCTTCCAAGGCAGGCCCGGCATCGGCCATATCGCGCGGTTGCACCACCGCGACCACCTTCTCGCCAAGATCGGGGCACGGCGCGCCGATCACGGCGGCGTCCATCACCTTTTCGTGGGTCACCAGCAGGTTCTCGATCTCCTGCGGGTAGATGTTTACGCCGCCCGAAATGATCATGTGGCTCTTGCGGTCGGTCAGGAACAGGAAGCCGTCGCTGTCCAGATGGCCGATATCGCCCAGCGTCATCCAGCCGCTGGGATGCATCGCCTCGGCCGTCTTGGCCGGGTCATTGTGATAGGTCGGCAGCAGGGTGTTTTCGAAATAGACCAGGCCATCCGCGCCGGGCGGCAGTTCCTCGCCCTCCGGCCCGCAGATATGCAGCGTGCCATAGATCGCCTTGCCGACGGTGCCGGGGTGGGTGAGCCAGTCCTCGGATTTCACCATGGTCATGCCGATGCTTTCGCTGCCGGCGTAATACTCGTTCACGATCGGCCCCCACCATTCGATCATTTCGCGCTTGATCGGCACCGGACACGGCGCAGCGGCGTGGAGCGCGCGTTGGTGGCTCGACAGGTCGTAGCGCGTGCGCACGGCAGGATCGAGTTTCAGGAACCGCACGAAATGGGTCGGCACCCACTGGCTGTCGGTCACCTTGTACCGCTCGATGGCTTTCAGCGCTTCTTCGGGATCGAACTTCTCCATCATCACGATCGTCCCGCCGAGCCGGTGGACGACCGAGCACCAACCGATCGGTGCGGCATGATACAGCGGGGCGGGCGAGAGGTAGATCATCGATCCGTCGGTCGGCATGCCTGCGCCCATGATCGCAAGGCCCACAAGCGGCACCATCGCCTGCGGATCGGGGTCTTCGGGCGGCGCGGGGCGGATGCCCTTGGGCCGCCCGGTGGTGCCCGATGAATAGAGCATCACCATGCCCGCGCTCTGATCGGCGATCGGATCGGCAGGCTGCGCGGCGAGCGCGGCGGCGAAGTCTTCCGCGTCGCCTGCATCCATCACCAGCACCGTCAGGCCGGGGCAGGCTGCGCGGATATCGCCCAGCACGCCTTCGAAATACCGCGAGGTGATCAGCAGCTTCACCTGCGCATCGCGGATGATATAGGCCGCCTCCGGCGCGGTCAGGCGCGACGAGATCGGCACCAGCATCGTGCCCGCGCGCTGCGAACCCCAGATGAGCGTGAAATATTCGATCCGGTTTTCCAGCAGCACCGCAAACGCATCGCCCGCACCGATGCCGTGGGCGCGCAGCAGGTGGGCGAAGCGGTTCGATTCCGCGTCCATTTCACCATAGGTGATCTGCTTGCCCGATCCGGTCATGATGACAGCGGGATGATCGGGGCGCCGCGCAGCATGCGCAGTCGGGTGCATCGACATAGTCTCTCTCCCATGCGGCGGCGCTTTCAAAAACGTCCTGCCGTTTCTCTCTCGATCAGGGAAACTAGCGGGAGAGAGGCGGCTCGCAAGCAAAAACAGTATGGGAATTGCTACTGATTGCGGGGGAGGTCATGCGCGCGGCACAAAAAAAAGGCGGCGGGTAAACCCGCCGCCATGTTCGGACACCCTCTCCAATGTCCGGCTCGCTTGAAGCGAGCAATCTCTTGGGCTTGCGCCTTCGCCTTATTCGCCGCCTTGGCCAGTAAGCCGGGCATCGCGGGCGTAAGCAAGCTGTGCTTCGCTTTCTACCATATACGGAATCGGACTGACTGCAAGCCCGTCAATGCGGACTTCGTAATGGAGATGCGGGCCGGTCGAACGGCCGGTCGATCCGACGTAACCGATCAGGTCGCCCTTCTTCACATTGTCGCCCGCAGCCACTGCAAGCCGCGACAGGTGAGCATAACGGGTTTCCATATCAGCGCCGTGATCGATGCTGATGTAGAGGCCGTAGCTGGAAAACCAGTC
Organism: Erythrobacter sp.; assembly: GCF_024305245.1. Classification (GTDB taxonomy): domain Bacteria; phylum Pseudomonadota; class Alphaproteobacteria; order Sphingomonadales; family Sphingomonadaceae; genus Erythrobacter. The sequence continues at coordinate 308,414 of NZ_JAMWYX010000004.1, read as the reverse complement.
GGCGCGGCCGATGATCCCGTCAGCCGTGGCATAGACCGGAGTGCCGGTCGGCGCGGCGAGATCGATGCCGTTGTGGCGGCGGCGGCCGCCGAGCACCGGATGGGTGCGCATCCCGTAACCGCTGGTCAGCTGCGCGCCTTCGAGCGGCATGCGCGACGGCACCGAAACGGTCGGAGCGATGAAGGGCGCGGAATAGGCGGTTTCGGCCATGCCGCCAGCCGTGGGGCTGGTGCGTTCGATCGCGGTCCAGTTCGCGAACAGCGACTTGAACCGCTGATCGCCGTTGGCCAGCGCATCGGCCTGGGTTTCACGCACCGGCTCGACAATGTCGGCGCTCGCGGTGGCGGAATTGGCAGTGTTCGCAAAAGCAGGAACAGAACCGGCGGCGGAGAGCAATAGAGCTGCGCAGCACTGGGCTGCGAGCTTCGAAAAATGGCGCGCGGCGAATTTCATAGTGACCCGGGTCCCGATTTTCGGCTTTTTTCGCCGCTGGAATTCGAAGCACGTCTTGTGCGCGCCTTTGCTGGATCGTGGTTATGCGGGTGAGTCGTTAATGCGCAATCTCCGCATAGAATCCGCGCGACAAACCGGCTGCAAGACGCGCCGAGTCGTTGAACGGCGGCTTAATCGACCCGTGAAAGTGCTGTTTTACGAGGGTCTGCCACAGGGATTCGGGGCGCGCCTGCATCGTTTCGGCACAGCGCAGAAAGTATTTGGTGCCCAAACCGACATGGCGGATTTCGTCGTCAAGAATGCGCGTCAGGATTTTTGCGCCGCCCGCATCGCCGCTCGCCCGCACCCGTTCGAGCGTGGCCGGGGTCACATCGAGCCCGCGCGCCTCCAGCACCATCGGCACCACCGCGAGCCGGGCGGCGACATCGCCGCTGGTGTCCTGCGCCGCCTCCCACAGCCCGGCATGCGCGGGCAGCGCGCCGTAATGGCTGCCAAGGCTTTCGAGCTTGCGGGCGAGCAGCGCGAAATGCATTGCCTCGTCAGCCGCCACCCCCAGAAAGTCGCCGACGAATTCCTCCCCCATCGCCGCGCCGAATCGCCCCGCCATATCGAGCGCGAGGTCGATCGCGACGAATTCGATATGCGCCAGAGCGTGCCACAGGGCGATTCGCCCGCTTTCCGAGCCGCCCTTGCGGCGCTTGGGCATCTGGCCGGGCGGGAGCAATTCGGGCGTGGCGGGCCATGCGGGCTGATCGGGCATGGCGACATCGAACCGCCACGCCAGCGCGCCCTTGCGCCAATCGCGCGCGACCTGCCGCGCGGCAAAACACTTCGCGCGCTGGTCTGCGGTCAGCAGCGCGGCGCGGATAGCCGATGCGACGCTGTTCATGCGTGACGTCAGAGCGCTTTGGCGGCGGCAAGCACGTCCTCGGCGTGGCCCTTGACCTTCACCTTGTCCCAGACCTGCGCGATCCGGCCCTCGCCATCCACCAGATAGGTGGTGCGGACCATGCCCATATAGGTCTTGCCGTACATCTGCTTTTCCGCCCACACGCCGAGCGCATCGGACAATCCGCCTTCTTCCGCGTCGCTGGCGAGTGGGGCTGTGAGGCCGTGCTTGGCGATGAACTTGGCGTGCTTCTTCGCCGGGTCCTTGCTCACGCCGAGCAGTTTGGTGCCCGCCGCCGCGAACTGATCCTGCAAGGCCGAGAAATCCTTGTTCTCGGTGGTGCAGCCTGGGGTGTCATCCTTGGGATAGAAGAAGATCACCAGCTTGTGCCCGCGAAAATCGGACGGTTTCACGCTGCCGCCGTCCGGCGTCTCCATCGCAATATCGGGGATCGGGTCGCCCGCTTCTGGAAAGTCGCTCATCAGATAGCCTCCTGTTCGCTGTCGAGAATGTCCGTCCCGAGGATTTGTTTCCATGCCTGCGCGATCCTGTGCCGCGCCGCGCCGAAGGCCTGCAGCAGGTCTTCGTAGGTTTCGCACCGGCACGCCCGCGCCAGCGCCCGCGCGCCGCCGGCGGGCGGTTCGCGGCCATCGGGAGCAAGCAGCCGTCCGGCCACCAGCATCCGGCTCATCAGGTCATAGGGCGCAGCAATATCGTCCGGCAGCAGCCCGGCGGTAACCAGCCCCTTGATCGCTACCGCCAGATCGGGGTCGAGCGCATCCGGCACATTCTGGCCGAGCGGGATGCCATCGGCGGTCACGCCTTTCAATTGCAGGTAGTGCACCAGAAATTCGCAATCGACCAGGCCGCCGCGCAGCAGCTTGGCATCCACCGGTCCGCCGGGGTGTTTGTGCCGCGCCATCTCGGCGCGCATCGCCAGCACCGCCTCGCGCAGCACCGCCTTGTCGCGCGGGGCGTGGAGCACCTGCGCCAGCACCTCGTCCAGCTCGCGCCGCGCCGCATCCGAACCGAACAGCACCCGCGCACGGGCGAGCGCCATATGCTCCCACGTCCAAGCCGCCTCGCGCTGATACTTGCCGAACGCCTCGTAACTGACCGCCAGCGGCCCCTGGTTGCCCTGCGGCCGCAGCCGCGTATCGATCTCGTAGAGCGCCCCTTGCGCGGTCGGCACCGACAGTGCGGCGCTGACCCGGCTGGCGAGGCGGTTATAGTAGACCGTGGCCCCCAAAGGCCGCGGCCCATCCGATTGCGCGGCGAAATCGCCGGTGAACAAATAGACGATGTCGAGATCGGACGCATGGGTCAGCGCGCCGCCGCCGAGCCGCCCGAGGCCGAGCACCACCAGCTCGCTACCGGGCACTTGCCCGTGCTTGGCGACGAATTCGGTGATGGTCGCCTGCGTCGCCAGCCGCAGCGCCGCCTCGGCCGTGCGTGACAGGGCGCTGGCGATGTCGAGCGGATCGGCCAGCCCTTCGATCAGCTGGATGCCCAGCGCGAAGCGGATCTCGCCGGTCACCACCCGGATCGCGTCCAGCAGCGCCTCGTAATCGTCGCGCATTGCCGCGCCCTGCATTCTGTCGGCGATTTCCGGAATTGCGCCCGGCAGATCGCGCGCGCCGCGATCCAGCAGGGTGTCGAGCAGTTCGGGCTTGCGCGCCAATTCGTCCGACAGCACCGGGGCGAGCGTGAGCGCAGCCACCAGCCGGTCGATCAGATGGGGCCGGGCAACCAGCAGGCGAAAGGTGGTGATCGCGGACGGCACGCTTTCGAGGATACGTTCCCAGCGGGTGATCGCGCGGCTCGGATCGTCGCTCGCCGCAATCGCTTTCAGCAGTGCGGGACGCAGGCGATGCCACGCTGCCACCGCCTGCGGCGACCGGATCGAAGGCTGGCGGCCGTCGCTCCAGGTGTCGATCCGTTCGGCGAGCGCATCCGGTTCATCGAAACCCAGCGCGGCGAGCTGCTGTGCAAGATCGCTGGCCGGGGCCGCACGCACAGGCGCGGCTTCGGGTGTGCCGATCAGTTCTTCATAAATACGGGCGGTGCGCGCCGTCAGCTCGGTCAGTTCTGCCACCAGCGCCGCGCCGTCGGCCAGCCCGTCAAGCTGCGCGACAATGTCCAGCGCCTCGCCATCGGGCAGCGAATGCGTCTGGCGGTCGTTCACCATCTGCAGCCGGTGTTCGAGTTCGCGCAGCCGGTCATACGAATCGCCCAGCACACCGGCGTTCTGCGCGCTGATGCAGCCGGCAGCCGCCAGCGCATCGAGCGCCCCGCGCGTTCCCCGCACCCGCAGCGACAGGTCGCGCCCGCCGTGAATCAGCTGGTGGGTCTGGGCGTAGAATTCGATCTCGCGGATGCCGCCGCGCCCGCGTTTCAGATCGAACCCGGGGCCGGGCGCGGGCGGGCCTTCGTGGCTGTCGCGGATGCGCTGGGTCAGCGCGCGGATTTCCTCGATCGCGCCGAAATCGAGCTGGCTGCGCCACACGAAGGGGCGGATCGCCGCAAGAAAATCCTCGCCCGCCGCAATGTCCCCGGCGGCGGCGCGGGCGCGGGTGAAGGCCGCTCGCTCCCACGCCAGCGCGTGCCCCTGATAATGCGTCAATGCCGTGCCGACCGGGACGCAGAGCGGGCTGATCTCGCTCGCGGGTCGTAGCCTGAGGTCGACCCGCAGCGCATAGCCATCATCGGTAGTGGCCGAGAGCAGGTTCACGATCTTTCGCGCATAACGCTGCGCCGCCTCGCCCGGATCGTCGCTGGCGCGGCGCGGCAGGCGTTCGCGGTCGTAGAGCAGGATCGGGTCGATATCGGACGAGTAATTAAGCTCGCCCGCGCCCTGCTTGCCCAATGCCAGCGCAATGAAGCCGTCGGCACTGTCGGCATCGCAGCGCTGCGCGATTGCGGCGTGGATCGCACGGTCGAGCGCGCGATCGGCAAAACCGGTGAGTTCCGCCACCACCCGGCTCAGCGGAAATGCGCCCGCCAGATCGCCCACCGCCACCGCCGCCGCCAGCGCCAGCCGTTCCCGCCGCAGCGCGATTTCGACATCCGTATGTTGGCCTTGCGTGCGCGCCCATGCCAGCGCCACCTCGCCCTCCCCCGCAGCCAGCAATTCGGTGAGTTCCGGCTGGCGGTCGAGCGCGCGGGCAAGGAACGGCGCATAGGCGCGGGCGCGGTGCAGCGCGTTGTCCCAATCGGGGTTGCCACAATCCTGGCTGGTCGTCTTGCCCATCGCCCGCCTCTCTGGCCGTGCCGACGCCTCCTCGCAAGGGCGCAAACTTGCGCCCCGCCCCGCGCTCTGCAATTGAAGCACGCGATTTGGCTGAGGATACGGACAAGGGATGGTCGGAATGACGAAACGGTTTGCGGCGTTTGGCGCGGTTGTGGCGGGCGCCTTGGCGCTGGCGGCTTGCGAGGCGGTTCCCGGCATGGGCGGGGGCGAGGCCGCGCTCGACATCCCCGACATCGAGCCGGTCACCATCTCCGAAGACACCATGAAGGATGTCACCCGCATCCTCTCCAGCGACGAATTCGAAGGCCGGATGCCCGGCACCATCGGCGAGGAAAAGACCATCGCGCTGCTGACCGAGCGGTTCGAAGCCGCAGGGTTGAAGCCCGGCAACGGCGATTCGTGGCTGCAGGAAGTGCCGCTGATCGAAATCACCGGCAAGAACTACGCCCCGCTCACCATCACCAATGGCGACACCGATCTGGTCTATGATTTCGGCGATGAATGGGTCGGCGTGACCTATCGCGAGGAAGCCAAGACCACGCTGGCGAACAGCGATCTGGTGTTCGTCGGCTACGGCATCAACGCGCCGGAGAAGGGCTGGAACGACTACGAAGGCGTCGACGTGAAGGGCAAGACGGTGGTGATCCTCGTCAATGATCCCGACTGGCAGACCGAAGCGCTGGAAGGCCCGTTCGGCGGCAAGGCGATGACCTATTACGGCCGCTGGAGCTACAAGTATGAAGAGGCCGCAAGGCAGGGCGCTGCGGGCGCGCTGATCGTGCATGACACCGCGCCTGCCAGCTATGGCTGGAACGTGGTCGAAAGTTCGTGGTCGGGCGCGCAGGCCTATGCCCAGCGCGGCGACAATGCGCCGCCGCTGACGCAGATGAACGGCTGGATCCAGAAAGAGGCCGCGCGCGAAGTGCTGAAGGCGGCGGGGCAGGATCTCGACGCACTCAGCGAAGCGGCCAAGCAGAAGGGTTTCGAGGCGGTGCCACTGGGCATGAGCGCATCGACCAGCTTCGAAAGCGATTTCCGCAGCTTCAAGTCGCACAATATCATCGGCATCCTGCCCGGCACCGAAGCGCCGGACGAATATGTGCTGCACACCGCGCACTGGGATCACCTCGGGCGCTGCAAGCCCGCGCCCGATGGCGACGACATCTGCAACGGCGCGGTCGACAATGCCACCGGCACTGCCGCGCTGGTCGCGCTGGCCGAAGCCCATGCCAAGGCGGGCGCGCCGCGCCGCAGCCTGGTGTTTCTCGCGGTAACGGCGGAGGAATCCGGGCTGCTGGGCGCCTATTACTACGCCGCGAACCCGGTCTATTCGCTGGCGCAGACCGTGGGCGGGATCAACATGGATGCGTTCCAGGTGGCGGGCCCTGCCAAGGATGTGACCGTGGTCGGCCCGGGCAAATCGCAGCTCGACGCCTTCCTCGACGCAGCGCTCAAGGCAGACGGGCGTGTGGCGACCGCCAATCCCAAGCCGGAAGCCGGATACTACTACCGTTCCGACCACTTCGCCTTCGCCAAGGAAGGCGTGCCGATGCTGTATATCGACGGCGGCGAGGATCTGCTTGAAGGCGGGCGCGAAGCCGGAGCTGCGGTCGCGGCCGCCTATACGGAGAACCGCTACCACGGCCCCAAGGACGAATATGATCCGAACTGGGACTGGTCGGGCGTGATGGCCGATCTGCAGCTGTTCTACCGCATCGGTCGCAGCATGGCGATGAGCACCAGCTGGCCGAACTGGAACGAAGGCGACGAGTTCCGGGGCGTGCGCGACGAGGCTTGCGCCGCGTCCGATACCGGCTGCTGAGCGCCAGGGGATCCGGCGATGACGGCGTTGATGCCGCCCGAATGGGCGCCGCAGGACTGGCTGTGGATCGGTTTCCCGCATCTGGCCGAGGAATGGCCGGGCTGGCTGGAACCGGCGCAGGAGCAGATGGCGGCGTTTGCCAATGCGGTGGCCGAAAGCGGGCAGGCCGTGCGGCTGCTGGTGCGCGACGAAGCCAACGAAGCGCGCGCCCGCCAGCTTGTCAGCGGCAAGGTCACGCTCGAACGGCGGGTCTATGGCGACGTCTGGCTGCGTGATACCGGGCCGCTGGTGGTGTTCGCAAACGACGAGCGGGCTGCGCGGCGGTTCGGCTTCAACGGCTGGGGCGGCAAGTATCTGATGCCGGGCGATCAGGAGATTGGCGCGGAACTGGCGCGCGATGCAGGGCTGGCGACTTCAACCTCGCCCATGATCCTCGAAGGCGGGGCGGTTGACGGCGACGGCACCGGGCTGGGCGCCACGACAGAACAATGCCTGCTCAACCCCAACCGCAATCCGCAGATGAACCGAGCCGGGATCGAGACGCAGCTTGCCGCGCAGCTCGGTTTCACCCGCGTGCTGTGGCTGGGCGATGGCCTCATCAATGATCACACCGATGGCCATGTCGACAATCTTGCGCGCTTCGTCGCGCCGAACAGGCTGGTGGTGCCCGAGGCGACCGGCAAAAACGATCCGAATGCCGCGATTTACGCCGATGCGACAGCCCGCGCCGAGGCGTTCGGGGTCGAAGTGGTGCGCATCCCCTCGCCCGGACGGATCGAGCGCGACGGGATCATCGAACCGGCCAGCTATGTGAACTTCGCGATCACGTCGCATCTGGTGGTGGTGCCGACCTTCGGCAGCCCCCACGATGCCGACGGCGTTGCCGCGATCGCCGCGCTATTCCCCGACCGGGACACGATCGGCCTGCCGGGCGAGGCAGTGCTGGCGGGCGGCGGCGGGTTTCACTGCGCCAGCCAGCAAATGCCCGCCGCGCCGCGCACCGCTTAATCTTTCGTTAGCATTCCGGAGCGATGGTGCGGATCATGAACCGCGCGATCGCCTTTGCCGTCCCCGTCGTCCGCTCTGCCGCTGCCTCCGGCCGCGCCGACCTGCTCGACCGGGCGCGTGGCATGATCGTGATCGGCTGCGCGGCGGCTCTGATCCTTGCGCGCCAGCCGCTGCCGTTCTGACCTAAAGCAGCCGCAGTAGCGCACCCAGCGCCGCGCCGCCCAGCACCAGCCCGATTGCCGCGCGCCACACCGGATCGCTGATCCGGCCCGACACCGCCAGCCCCAGCCGGTTGCCGATCAGGATCACCGGCAGCAACAGCAACGCGAACAGCGCAAGGTCCAGCCGCAGGATTTCGAGCCAGGTGGCGCTCGCCAGCCCTGCTGCGGCCGCGATTGTGAAGATCAGCAGCATCGAAGCCTTGATCGTGATGCGCGGCAGCGCGCGGCCCGCGTAATAGGGGACCACCGGCGGTCCGGGCATCCCGGCATAGCCGGTCATCAAACCGCTCAGCACCCCGACGCTGCCCGTCACCAGCCGCCCCGGCATACCCGACCCGCGCCGGGGTAGCAGGATCGCAAGGAAGGCGCTGAAGGCGATCAACGCAATCACCAGCCGTGCGACATCGGCGGTGGTGGAAAACAGCGCCCACAGGCCCAGCGGCGTGGTCAGCACGACAATACCGCCGATCACCCATGCGCTGCGCTCGGCCTCGCGCACCAGCATCCGCACTTCGGTGAGCCCGATCAGCAGCGACAGGCAATTGCCCAGCACCACTGCCTCGACCGGCGGCAACGCCAGCGCGAGGATCGGCACCAGCAGGATCGCCATGCCGAACCCGGTCAGCCCGCGCACGAAAGACGCGCCCAGCGCCGCGCCCAGCGCGACCGCAATCTGCAGCGCGGTGAACCCGCCGATCAGTTCCATTTGCGGTGCGTTCAGCCGCGCAGATCGGGCGGGGTCGCCTCGCTGCGCAGCATCGCGATGGCATCGGTCAGGCTCATCACCTTCTGATGCTCCGCGCCCAGCGTGCGCACCGCGACGGTGCCTTCCTCGGCCTCGCGCTTGCCGACCACCAGCAGGTGCGGAACCTTAGCGAGGCTGTGTTCGCGCACCTTGTAGTTGATCTTCTCGTTGCGCAGATCGGATTCGACCCGGATGCCCGCCGCCTTCAACTGCGCCTCGACATCGCGGGCGTAATCATCGGCTTCCGAAACGATGGTCGCCACCACTGCCTGCACCGGGGCGAGCCACGCGGGCATCCGCCCGGCGAAATGTTCGATCAGGATGCCGATGAAGCGTTCGTAGCTGCCGAAGATCGCGCGGTGCAGCATCACCGGGCGGTGCTTGTCGCCATCCTCGCCGATGTAATGCGCATCGAGCCGTTCGGGCAGCACGCGGTCGGACTGGATCGTGCCGACCTGCCAGGTGCGCCCGATCGCGTCGGTCAGGTGCCATTCGAGCTTTGGCGCATAGAACGCGCCTTCGCCGGGGAGTTCTTCCCACTCCAGCCCGTTCGCCGTCAGCGCATCGCGCAGTTCCTGTTCGGCCTTGTCCCAATCGGCGTCCGATCCGAACCGCTGATCGGGGCGCAGCGCCAGCTTGATGTCATAGGTGAAGCCGAAATCCTTGTAGACGCTATCGGCGAGCGCGAGGAAGTCCTGCACTTCGGCCACCACCTGCGCTTCGGTGCAGAAGATATGCGCATCGTCCTGCGTAAACTGGCGCACCCGCATCAGCCCGTGCAGCGCGCCGTGGGGCTCGTTACGGTGGCAGCAGCCCATCTCGCCCAGCCGGATCGGCAGGTCGCGGTAGGAGGTGATGCCCTGCTTGAAGACGAGCACGTGCGCCGGGCAGTTCATCGGCTTCAGCGCCATCCACTGCGCCTCGCCGCTGATCACCGGGCCTTCATCATCAACGTTCGGCACCTCGTCGGGGATCACGAACATGTTTTCGCGATACTTGCCCCAGTGGCCCGATTGCTCCCATTGGCGCGCGTCCATCACCTGCGGGGTCTTGATCTCGCGGTAGCCCGCGCCGTCCATCTTGCGGCGCATATAGGATTCCAGTTCGCGCCAGATGCGATAGCCCTTGGGGTGCCAGAACACGCTCCCGTGGGCTTCTTCCTGCAAGTGGAACAGGTCCATCTCGCGGCCCAGCTTGCGGTGGTCGCGCTTGGCGGCTTCCTCCAGCCGCGTGAGGTGAGCGTTCAACTGCTTCTTGTTGAGCCAGCCGGTGCCGTAGATGCGCGTCAGCTGCGCATTGTTCTGATCGCCGCGCCAGTATGCGCCTGCGACGCGCATCAGCTTGAAGGCATCGGGATCGAGTTTCCCGGTCGAAGGCAGGTGCGGGCCGCGGCACATGTCGAGCCAGTCTTCGCCCGACCAGTAGACGGTGAGTTCCTCGCCTTCGGGCAGTTCCTTGGCCCATTCCGCCTTGAAGGTCTCACCCTCGGCGGCCCACTTTGCGATCAGCGCCTCGCGGCTCCACACTTCGCGGCGCAGCGGCTTGTCGGCGCGGATGATGGCGCGCATCGCGTCTTCGATCGCGGGCAGATCATCCATGCTGAACGGCTCGCGGTCTTCGGGCGCCTTCACGTCGTAATAGAACCCGTCGTCGGTCGACGGGCCAAAGGTGATCTGCGTGCCGGGGAACAGCGCCTGCACCGCTTCGGCCAGCACGTGGGCATAATCGTGACGCGCCAGTTCGAGCGCATCGGCTTCGTCCCGCGACGTCACCAGCGCGAGGTTCGCATCGCCTTCGAAGGGCCGGGTCAGGTCGCGCAGCTCCCCGTCAACGCGCGCGGCGAGCGCCGCCTTGGCAAGGCCGGGGCCAATCGCAGCGGCGATATCCGCCGGGGTCGAACCGGGAGGCACTTCGCGCACCGATCCATCGGGCAGGCTGATCTTGAGCAGTTCGGTCATTGTTCGCAATTCCGTCTGGTTTGGCGCGCCTTAGGACAAGCAGAGGCGCACCGGAAGAGCGGTGTTGAACGAAGAACCGATTCGGGAAGAACACCGCGCCGCCCCGAACCGGGCGGCGGGTGGATGCTTAACGCACGCGCCGCCGCCCCCGGATAGTCCGGGTGGTAGTGGCAGTGGTGGTCAGCAGCTTGGCCATACGGGCGAAATAATCGCGCTGCAGGGCTTTGTCACGCGCAAGTTGATGGAAAGCACCCTTGACAAGGTGGCAGCAGAGTGACAAGCATACTTTCCATAAGTGAAAGGAGGCTTGTCTAATGACCAACATCGCCAAAGCCCTCCTGTGGGCCGCCGCCATCCTGATCGCCGCGCTGTTGCAATCGCGCGGGCTGATTGCCGAGGATACCGCAAAGCTGTTCATCTTCGTGCTGCCGATTCTGGCCGTGCTCTCGCTCCGGAGTGCAGGAACGTGCGTCCGGAGGTCGGCATCGTGACCGGCAGCACGGCAAACGCGGGGGTGCTCGGTCGCGGGCCGCTGTTCTGGAGCGGATTGTTTCTGGCGAGTTCCATTGCGCTCGGCTTGCTGGCTGCGACGGGCGCGATCGAAGGGCGGGAAACCGTTCTCGTGCTGGCGCTGGTCCCGCTTGCCCTGCTCGCAGCGGTGATCCGTGCAGCCCAGCTTTCGGTCCGGGCGAAACAGGGGACCAAAACGGAACGCGGGCTGGCGCAGGCGCGCTATATCAAGCGGGTTGCTGTGTTCACCTCGCTCTATCTGATCGCGGTCGCTTTGTTATCCTTCTTCGATGATCCCGCATCCGGGCCGCAACTGGTCCGTTTCCTCGTCGCCCTGCTGCCGGGGCTTGCGGTGATCGGCGTTTTCTGGGCCATCGGGCGCCTGATAGTCGAGGAGAAGGACGAGTTCCTGCGCATGCTGACCGTCCGCCAGTCCCTCATCGCCACCGCCGTCGCTCTGAGCGCCGCTTCAGTGTGGGGTTTCCTTGAAAGCGCCGATCTGGTGCCGCATGTCGATTCCTATTGGGTCGCGGCGGCCTGGTTTTTCGGTTTGATCGTGGGGGCAGTCGTAAACCGGATCCAGCACGGCACCTGGGGGAGCGCATGAACAACCGCCTGAAGGTGCTGCGGGCTGAGCGGGACTGGTCGCAGCAGGATCTGGCCGATCGCCTCGGCGTCAGCCGTCAGAGCGTCAACGCCATCGAAAAGGGCCGCTACGACCCCTCGCTCCCGCTGGCCTTCACCATCGCCGAACTGTTCGAACTACCGATCGAGGCGATCTTCAGCCGCGACTAGACCTCCAGCGCACCCGATCCCTTCGTGGTCGCGATCCGCTTCGTGCCCGCCAGCTTGGTCGAGCGTTGCTTGATAGTGCTGGTGAAGCGGTATTCGGTCACCGCCCGCGTCGGGGTCAGCTCCACCACCATGTAACCGCGCTGCGCCGTGTCAGCCCATTTCAGGTTCGCGTTGGTGCTGACCAGCGCGCTGGCGAGATCCTGCGGCGGCAGGAACGAAAGGTAGCTTTCGAAACCCGGCGAGCTGACCGAACACACGCCCAGCTCCACGCCCACCTTCGCGCCGTCCTGCGCCAGCTCGAACGCCCAGCCATTATGGGTATCGCCCGCCAGCACCAGCAGATTGGCATCGGCGGCCAGCGCCGCCTTGAACACACGCTCGCGCGCGGCGGGGTAACCGTCCCAAGCATCCATGTTGGCGGGCAGGCCGGTCCGGCTCGCCATCGCGGCCGCCGTCAGACGCTGGCGGATATAATCGGGCAGGGCATCGCCCAGCTGATCGACCAGACTGACCGGGGTGCGCAGGTTACCGATCAGCACCTGCTGCACCAGCACCTGCCACGCGGTTCCGCTGGCGGTGGAGGCGAACAGCCCGTTGGCCAGCCATTCTTCCTGCACCTGACCCAGCAGCTGGCGCTCAGGATCGGCCCATGCGCCGTCCTTGAACTTCGCCAAGGCCTCCATCGCGCCTTGCGGATTGGTCTGGCCTTCCAGAACCTTGCCCAGATCGAACTGCTGGTCGCGCCCTTCCAGCCGCGTGTCGAGCCGGAACAGGGTGGCGAGATCGCCAACCTGATAGGCGGCATAGGGCTCGTCCGACACCGGCATCCATTCGCGGTACACCCGCTTGGCGATGTCCTTGCGGACCTGCCATTCGCCTTCGGTATCGCTCTGGTGGTTCTGCGCGCCGTCCTTCCAGCTGTCGTTCGCGCTTTCGTGATCGTCCCACACCGCGATCATCGGCAGCACCTGATGCAGGCGCTGGAGATCGGGGTCGGCGCGGTAGGTGGCATAACGCAGGCGGTAATCGGTGAGCGTCACGATCTCGCTGGCCGGGGCCAGCATCCGCTCGCCATTGGCCTGCGTCGGATCGGGATAGGTGCCCGCGCCATATTCGTAGATGTAATCGCCCAGATGCACGGCAAGATCGGCGTCGTTCGCTTCGGCGGCATGGCCATAGGCGTTGAACCAGCCGAACCCGTAATTGGAGCAGGAAAACACCGCCAGCTTGAACGACGGGGTGCCCGCTTCGGGCAGGGTGCGGGTGCGGCCGGTGGCGGATGCGGTGCCATTCGGCGCGACGAAGCGATAGAAATACCAGCGCCCCGGCTGGAGTCCGGAGGCGATCCCCTTGGCACACCAGTCGCGGCTGTCGCTGGCGCGAACGCTGCCTTCGGCTACCGGCGCCGAGAAATCCTCGCTCTCGCTGACCTGCCATGCGAGGTCGACCGCCTGATCGGCGACATAGCGTGTCCACAACAGCACGCTGTTCGCGCCCGGCTCACCGCTGGCGACTCCGTGGGTAAACCCGCTGCCGAAGCTGCGCGCGGCCAGCGGGGTCGCCGCCATTGCCGCCGAAGCGCCTGCCAGAGTGAACAATCCGCGGCGGGTGAGCGCGGAAGGCGAAGCAGCCGGAAGACCGGCGAGCTGATCGGTTTTCATCATGGCTGCGCGCTTATCCCTGAACCGTTGCGGTGCTGTGACAGTGCTTGCACAGGCCCGCTTTCGCAAGGCATGGTGGTGCGATGAGTGAAGTTATGCATCACACGCTGTACGACGGCCGCCGGATTGCCTTCCGCTACACCCATGGGACCGGCCCGGCGCTGGTGTTCCTGCCCGGCTATATGTCCGACATGCAAGGCGGCAAGGCGACCGCGCTGTTCGCCGAGGCCGAGGCCAAGGGCCGCGCCTGCCTGCTGATGGACTATTCGGGCTGCGGGCAAAGCGCCGGGGAATTCGCCGACGGCACACTATCGCGCTGGCGTGACGAGGTGCTGGCGCTGATCGCCAGCTACGCGTCCGGGCCGGTGCTGCTGGTGGGGTCGTCGATGGGCGGCTGGCTGATGCTGCTGGTGGCGCAGCGACTGGGTGGGCGACTGGATGAGCGGCTGGCAGGCATGATCGGCATCGCGCCCGCGCCCGATTTCACCCGCTGGGGCTACACCGAAGCCCAGCGCGCGCAGCTGGCGGCGGGCGAGACCATTTACGAACCGAACCCCTACGGCCCCGAACCGACGCCAACCTATGCGAAGTTTTTTGCCGATGCCGAGTGCCATGTTCGGCTGGAGGGTGAAATCGACCTCGCCTGCCCGGTGCACCTGCTGCACGGGAAGTGCGATGCCGATGTGCCGTGGGAGATCAGCCTCCGCCTCAAACAGGCGCTGCGTTCGGACGACGTACAGGTGAGCCTGATAGATGACGGCGATCACCGCCTGTCGCGCCCCGGCGACGTCGAACTGCTCAAGGCCGTTGTGGCCGGATTTTACGGATAGATCGCAATATGTCCCTGCTCCTCGCCATGCTGCTACAGGTCGGCCCCGATCCCATGGGCGGGGGAATGCAGGGCGATGATCTGGTGCGCGATCGTCCGCCGCGCCCCGCCGCCGAACAGCCAGCCGAACCCGAAATGCTCAACCCCACCAGCGCGTGGTTGGTATCGTGTCTCGACCAGTTGGCGGAGGATCCTGCCCGCGCGCACACCACCGCGCAAATCCGCCGCAGCGAGACGACCGGGCCTGATCGGGTGCTGGCCAACCACTGCCTCGGCACGGCAGCGACCGAGCTGGGCCTGTGGGACGATGCCCGCGCCGCCTTCCTCGACGCGCGCGCGGAAACGCCCGCAGACGAAGCGCGCACCCGCGCCCGGTTCGCCTTGATGGCCGGCAATGCAGCCTTGGCGAGCGGGGATGCGCAAGGTGCGCTCGATCTGCTGGGGCAGGCGGCGGATGATGCGCGCGCTGCGCAATCCGCGCCGATGCAGGCACTGGCCGCGATCGACCGTGCGCGCGTGCTGGTGACGATGGGCCGCGGTGACGATGCGCTGGCCGCGCTCGACATGGCGACCACGCTGGCACCCGAACGCAGCGAAGGCTGGCTGCTCAAGGCGACCTTGCTGCGGCGGCTGGAGCGGCTGGACAAGGCGCAGGGCGCGATCGAACACGCGGCAGGACTCGCGCCAACCAACCCGGAAATCGGGCTGGAAGCCGGGGTGATTGCGGTGCTGGCCGGACGCGAGGATGCCGCGCGGCAAAGCTGGCAATCGGTGATCGACCTTGCGCCGGAAAGCCCGGTCGCGGCAACCGCGCGCGATTATCTCGCACAACTTGCCCCTCAGGACACTGCGCCGGAACCTGTCCCCGCGCCTGCGCCAGAACCCGAACCCGAAATCTTACCCCAACCGGAGCCGCGCTGATGACCGATTTTGCCGTGCTCGACCTTGTGCCCGTGCGTGAAGGCGGGACACTGACCGAGGCCTTCGCCGCCGCCACCGACCTCGCCCGCGCCGCCGAAGCTGCGGGAGCCAAGCGGTTCTGGGTGGCCGAACATCACGCGATGGACGGTATCGCAGGCGGAGCGACGTCGGTCGTGCTCGCGCATATCGGCAATGCCACCAGCCGCATCCGGATCGGTTCGGGCGGGATCATGCTGCCCAATCACACCCCGTTCCAGATTGCCGAACAATTCGGCACGCTGGACGCGCTGTTTCCGGGCCGCGTCGATCTGGGGCTGGGCCGCGCACCGGGCGCCGGGCCGGAATTGCAGCGCGCGCTGCGCAAGAATCTCAATCAGGCCGCCGAATACTTCCCGCAGGACGTGGTCGAACTGCGTGCACTGCTGACCGGCGACATCGACCTGCCGATCCACGCCACGCCGGGCCTCGGCGCGCATGTCGAATTGTGGATGCTCGGATCGAGCCTGTTCGGCGCGCAATTGGCCGCCAAGCTGGGCCTGCCCTACGCTTTTGCCGCGCATTTCGCGCCCGATCACCTCGATGCCGCGCTGGCGGTTTACCGCCGCGATTTCCAGCCGTCCGACGCGCTCGAAAAGCCGCATGT
This sequence comes from Erythrobacter sp., assembly GCF_024305245.1. Classification (GTDB taxonomy): domain Bacteria; phylum Pseudomonadota; class Alphaproteobacteria; order Sphingomonadales; family Sphingomonadaceae; genus Erythrobacter. The sequence goes on along the minus strand of NZ_JAMWYX010000004.1, from coordinate 292,709 downwards.
GATGGTGGCGATGAACGTCTTCGCCGCCGATACCGAGGCCGACGCCCGCTTGCTCGCATCGAGCCAGCAGCAAAGCTTCGTGCGGCTGCGCAGCGGCAATCCCGGCAAGCTGCCGCCTCCGATTGCCGATTATGCCGATACCCTGCCCGCCCCGGCGCAGGCGATGCTCGCCCATCTGGGGCAGGCGGCGGCAGTCGGCACGCCTGCGCAGGTGCGCCAGGCCATCGCCGCCTTCGTCCAGCGCACCGGTGCCGACGAGATCATGCTGTGCGGCGCGACCTATGACCCGGCGGCGCGCGTCCGCTCACTCGAACTCACGCTGGATGCCTGCGAAAACGCGTTGGCGGGATAATATCGGGTTATCATCGCGCTTGCGCGGGATGGGGGGAAGGGCGTATCGCTCCGAACACGATAACAACAATCCGGCATAATATAATTACTCGATAGTAATGCCGAAAAAGCAGGATGGCGGGAGCCGCTGATGGGACCGAAGACCGCTGGCAAAGCGCCGGAAAACAAGTTGCAGACTGCGCTTCAGGCGCATCTCCAAGCATCGCTGCTGCCCGGCGATGGCCCCTTCGAAAAGGCGGCGGTGAGCGAGGCGGCGGATTATCTGCTTGCTGCCGCGAACTCCCGCCCGACCAGCGCGCCGGTGGTGCAGATCGCATCGACCAGCGGCGAACGGCGCCACCTGCGCATCGCGGTCATCAATGACGACATGCCGTTTCTGGTCGATTCGGTCGCGTCCACCATCGCCGCGCAGGGGCTGGCGATCGACCGGCTGCTGCACCCGGTGGTGGCGGTCACGCGCGACGCGGACGGCGCGATTGTCGCGATCGGCAAGCCCGGTGGCAAGGCGACTGGCGGCACTGCAGCACCCGGATCGAACGAATCGCTGATCTATGTCGAAACCCCGCGGGTCGACGCCCGCCAGCGCCGCGAATTGCGCGAGGCGTTGCAGGCAACCCTGACCGATGTGCATGCCGCCGTCGCCGATTGGCCGCTGATGCAGGCCGCCATGACCACCGACGCAGCGCTTGCCGCCGCGCATGATCAGGAGGCGGCCGCGCTGCTCGGCTGGCTCAATGGCGGGATGCTGACGCAGCTCGGCCATCTCACCCGCCACCGCGACGGGCGCGAGGAGGCGGTACTCGGCATCTGCCGCGCTTCGGCGCGCGAATTGCTGGCCGAAGCCTCGCTTGCGCGGGCGTTCGAATGGTTCGACGGCGAAGATACCGCCGGAAACCCGCGCACGCTGCTGGTCATAAAGTCCAACGTGCAGTCCCGCGTTCACCGCGTCAGCCCGCTCGACCTGTTTATCGTGCCGCTGCGCGACGATCGGGGGAAGGTCACCGCGCTTTCGATCCATGCTGGGCTATGGACCAGCGCCGCGTTGAGCGCCCGCCCCAGCGAAGTACCGGTGCTGCGCCAGACGCTGGCCGAACTGACCGGCAAGCTCGGCTTCGACCGGGCGGGGCATAATGGAAAGGCGCTGGTGCATGCCTTCACCAGCCTGCCCAACGATCTGCTGATCGCCTTCGGGCGGACGCGGGTGACGGAACTCGCCACCACCAAGATGGCGCTGATCGACCGTCCGCGCCCGCGCGTGGTGATGGTGCAATCGACGCTGGAGCGGCACGTCTTCGCCTTCGTCTGGCTGCCGCGTGACCAGCTGTCCACCGATGTCCGGATGCAGATTCAGGCGATGTTGCTCGACGCGCCGGGTGCGGGCCTGCTCGACTGGAGCCTCGAGGTCGAAGGCAGCACGCTGGCGCTGCTGCGGTTCCTGATCGATGTGCGCGGCTGCGACAGCCTTGCCGATCCGGCAAAGATCGAAGCGCAACTGGTCGATCTGCTGCGCGGCTGGAACGAGGCGGTGGCAACCCATCTGGCAAAAGACGAGGATGCGGGCCGCGCCGCCGCAATCGCGGCGCGCTATGCCCCCGCTTTCCCGACCGGTTACCGCCTTGCCTACGGCGCGGCCGAGGCGGCGCGCGATATCGGGCGGCTGCGCACACTGGCCCTGACCGAGAGCGATGATCCCGCCGCCCCCGCCCGGCCCGACCGCGCGACCCGGCTTTACCGCCTCGACAGCGATGCCGCCGATAGCCTGCGGCTGAAGATCTATTGCGCGCGCGGCGGGCTGGCCTTGTCCGATGCCGTCCCCGCGCTGGAAAATTTCGGCTTTCGGGTCGATGCCGAACTGCCGACCTTGCTGACCGATCCGGCTTTGGGGTCGATCCATGATTTCATCCTGACCGTGCCTGCGAGGATGGATGCGGCAACGCTGCTCGACCGGGCTGCGCTGATCGAGCAGGCGATGGCCGATGTGCTCAACGCCGCAGCCGAGGACGATCCGTTCAATCGGCTGATCGCTGCCACCGGGCTCGCCCCGCGATCTGCGAACTGGCTGCGCGCGATCTATCGCTATCTGCGCCAGACCGGGGTCAGCTACACCATCTACACCGTGGTCGATGCACTGGTGGCGGCCCCGCAGGCGACGCGCGCGATGATCGATCTGTTCGCCGCGCGCCACGATCCGGCCTTCATCGGCGACCGCGAAGAAGCGATCGCCGCCGCGCAGGGCGCCTATGCGCGCGGCCTTTCCAAAGTCACCGCGATCAATGATGACCGGCTGCTGCGGCGCTATCGTGCGGTGATCGACGCGATCCTGCGCACCAACGCCTTTGCGCCCGCCGCTGCCGAAGCGCTGGCCTTCAAGATCGACAGTCACTGTGTCCCCGGCCTGCCCAAACCGCTGCCGTGGCGCGAAATCTTCGTCTATTCGCGCCGGGTCGAAGGCATTCACTTGCGTTCGGGCGCGGTGGCGCGCGGCGGGCTGCGCTGGTCCGACCGGCGCGACGATTTCCGCACCGAAGTGCTCGGCCTGATGAAGGCGCAGCGGGTCAAGAACGCGGTGATCGTGCCGACCGGGGCGAAGGGCGGGTTCTATCCCAAGCAGCTGCCGTCGCCGGCGATCGACCGCGAAGGCTGGGCCGCCGAAGGGCGCGCCAGTTACGAGGTGTTCATCCGCACCCTGCTGTCGATCACCGACAATATCGTCGATGGCCGGGTGGTGCATCCCGCCGCAGTCGAAGTGCTCGACGGCGAAGACCCCTATTTCGTGGTCGCCGCCGACAAGGGCACGGCAACATTCTCCGACATCGCGAACGGCATCGCGCAAAGCCGCGATTTCTGGCTCGACGATGCCTTCGCCAGCGGCGGTTCCAACGGATATGACCACAAGGCGATGGGCATCACCGCGCGCGGTGCGTGGGTCAGCGTCCAGCGGCATTTCCGCGAGATGGGGATCGATGTGCAATCGGATTCCATCACCGTCGCGGGCTGCGGCGATATGTCGGGCGATGTGTTCGGCAACGGGATGCTGCTGTCCCGGGCGCTGAAGCTGGTCGCGGCCTTCGATCACCGCCACATCTTCATCGACCCCGCGCCCGATCCGATGACGAGCTGGAAGGAACGCAAGCGGCTGTTCGAACTCCCCCGGTCGAGCTGGGAGGATTACGACGCGGCGTTGATTTCAAAGGGTGGCGGGGTGTTCTCGCGCGCGTCCAAACGCATCAAGCTGCCCAAGCAGGCGCGCGAACTGCTGGGCATTACGGAAAAGGAAATCGAACCCGATGCGCTGATTTCCGCGATTCTGCGCGCGCCTGTCGACCTGATGTGGTTCGGCGGGATCGGCAGCTATGTGAAGGCGCCGCAGGAAAACCACATCCAGGTCGGCGATCCGGCCAATGATGCCCTGCGCGTAGATGCCGACGAGGTGCGCGCGCGGGTGATCGGCGAGGGCGCGAACTTGGGCGTGACGCAGGCGGGGCGGATCGCGTTCTCGCTCAATGGAGGACGCATCAACACCGACTTCATCGACAATTCCGCCGGGGTCGATTGTTCGGACAACGAGGTCAACATCAAGATCGCGCTGGCCGCTGCGATGCGCGACGGCAAGCTGACCGAGAAGAAGCGCAACACGCTGCTCGCCGCGATGACCGACGAGGTCGCCGCCATCGTGCTGGAGGACAACCGCCTGCAGGCGCTGGCGCTGTCGATTGCCGAAGCGGGCGGCGACGGGGCGACGCCGGCCTATGTCCGGCTGATCGAACGGCTGGAGGAAATCAGCGATTTCGACCGCCGCACCGAAGGGCTGGCCGATGGCGAGGCTTTGCTGCGCCGCGCGGCTGACGGGCAAGGGCTGACCCGCCCCGAACTCGCGGTGCTGCTGTCGTCGGCCAAGCTGGCCTTGCAGGACGCGATCGAGGCGAGCGGGCTGGTCGATGATCCCGTGCTCGAACCGGTGCTGCTGGCGCGCTTCCCTTCGGCGATGCGCAAGAACTACGCCGCGCAGATCCGGGGCCACCGGCTGCGGCGCGAGATGATCGCGACCAGCCTGTCCAACCGCATCGTCAACCGGATGGGCATGGTGCATCCGTTCGAACTGGCCGAGGAAGAAGGCGTGGGCCTTGCCGATGTCGCCGCGGCATTCGTCGTGACCGAGCGATTGTTCGGGCTCGATGCGCTGTGGCGCGAACTGGATGCAGCCGACATCCCCGAAGCCGCGCGTCTTGCGCTGTTCGACCGGCTGGCCGCAGCGGTGGGCAACCTCATGTCCGACGTGCTGCGCACGGCCGCGGGCAAGGTGGCTACCGGAGCGATGGTGGCCGAACTGGGATCGGGCGTCGCTCTGCTGGCCGATGCCCGCGAAGAACTGCTCGCTGCCGAGCCGCGCGCGCGGTCACGCGAATTGCGCAGCAGCTTTGTCGCGGCCGGATCGCCCGATGCGCTCGCCGCAAGGGTCGCCAACCTGTTCGATTTCGATGGCGCGGTGGGGCTGGCGAAGCTGGCGCTGGAAACCGGGATCGATGCCAAGCTGCTGACCCATGCCTTCACCAGTATCGGCGGAAAGCTGGGTCTGGACTGGGCGCAGGGGATCGCTGCGCACATGTCGCCTTCGGATGTGTGGGACAGGTTGCTGGTGTCGGGCCTCGCCCGCGATTTCCAGCAGATGCGGCTCGAATTCCTGCGGCGGCTGATGCGGCGCAAGACCGGCAAGGACGATCCGCCGGGCGCGGTTGAGGAATGGTCGGCCCGCAACAGCCAGGCCGTGGCGCAATTCCGCGCAATGATCGCCCGGGCGCAGTCGCGTCCGCCCGTCAGACCAGCAATGCTCGCGCAGATCGCCAGCCAGGCGCGCAATCTGCTCGAACGGTAGCGGCTGATGGTGCAGTCAGGTTGACCCGGCGGGCGTTTGCGGCAAGTCAATGGCCGCATGACGCGGAACGGACATAGCGAGGCCATGGCAACATCATCTTCCTCACAATCGCCGCTGCACGCCGACGTGGTGATCGTCGGCACCGGCCACGGCGGGGCGCAGGCGGCGATCGCCCTGCGCCAGCAGGGGCACGAAGGTTCGATCCTGATGATCGGGCGCGACGCTGCGCCGCCTTACGAACGCCCGCCGCTGTCGAAGGAATATCTCGCCGGGGACAAGGGGTTCGAACGGATCATGATCCGGCCCGAAAGGTTCTGGGCCGACAAGAGCATCGATCTCAGGCTGGGGGCCGCGGTGACGGGCATCGATCCGGCGGCGCACCGGCTGACCCTGTCGGACGGCGGCAGCGTTACCTATCGCAAGCTGATCTGGTCGGGCGGCGGCGATCCGCGCCGCCTGCCGGTACCGGGCGCGGTGCTGCCCGGCGTGTTCTATGTCCGCGACAAGGCTGATGCCGATGCGATGATGGCCGCGCTGGCGAGCGGGGCGAAGCGCGCCGTGGTGATCGGCGGCGGCTATATCGGTCTGGAGGCGGCAGCGGTGCTGCGCAAGCTCGGCTGCGAGGTCACGCTGGTCGAGATGCTGCCGCGCCTGCTCGCACGGGTCGCGGGTGAGGAAATGTCGGATTTCTTCGCCTCCGAACACCGCAGGCAAGGCGTCGACGTGCGGCTTGAAACCGGCGTGCGCGCTGTGCTGGGCGAGGATGCGGGCCATGTCACCGGCGTTGCATTGGAAAGCGGCGAGGAGATCGCCTGCGACATGGTGGTGGCGGGCATCGGCATCGTCCCTGCAGTCGCGCCGCTGATCGCCGCCGGGGCTGCCGGGTCCAACGGGGTCGATGTCGATTTCTGCTGCCGCACCACGCTGGATGATATCTATGCCATCGGTGACTGCGCTGCCCACGTGAACCCTTACGCCGATAACGCGGTGATCCGGCTCGAATCGGTCCAGAACGCGCACGACATGGCGTGCACCGTGGCGAAGGCGATCATGGGCGATAAGGAACCCTACAAGGCGCTGCCGTGGTTCTGGTCGAACCAGTATGATCTCAAATTGCAGACCGCAGGCCTCAGCCTCGGTTTCGACGCGACCGTGCTGCGCGGCGATCCGGACACACGCAAGTTCACCGTGGTGTATCTCAGGGACGGCAAGCCGATCGCGTTCGATTGCGTGAACAGCATGAAGGATTATGTGCAGGCCCGCAAAATGCTCGAAGGCGGGGCGCGCCGGATCGATCCGGCGGTGCTGGCCGATCCCGAAGTGCCGATCAAGGACATGAGCTGAGCCGCGCCAAGGCCCACTCGGCTGCATCGGCAACCACCGGATCGGGATCGCCGGTCAGCGCCGCGACCTGCCCAGCCAGCGCCGAATCCCCGCTATTGCCCGCTGCATAAAGACAGTTGCGCACGAAGCGATCACGCCCGATCCGCTTGATCGGTGAGCCGGAAAACAGCGACCGGAACCCCGCATCGTCGAGTGCCAGCAACTCCGCCAGCCGCGGCGCGACCAGTTCGGCGCGGGGGAGAAACTCACGCATCGCCTGCGCTTCGGATGCGAACTTGTTCCACGGACACACCGCCAGACAATCGTCGCAGCCATAGATGCGATTGCCCAGCGCGGCGCGGAATTCCTCCGCAACCGGCCCCTTGTGCTCGATGGTGAGATAGGAAATGCAGCGCCGCGCATCGAGCCGATAGGGCGCGGGGAAGGCATTGGTCGGGCAGGCATCCAGACAGGCCCGGCAGCTCCCGCACTGGTCGCGGTGGACCTCAGCCGGCGACAGTTCCAGCGTCGTGTAGATCGCCCCCAGAAACAGCCAGCTGCCGTGATCGGGGCTGACGAGGTTGGTGTGCTTGCCCTGCCACCCGATCCCCGCCGCCTCGCCCAGCGGTTTTTCCATCACCGGCGCGGTGTCGACGAACACCTTCACTTGCGCGCCGGGCACTTCGGCCACCAGCCAGCGGGCCAGCGCCTTCAGCCGCTTTTTCACGACATCATGATAATCCTTGCCCTGCGCATAGACCGAAATACGCGCGCGGTCCGGCGCCGCCTCCAGCGCCAGCGGATCATGCGCCGGGGCGTAGCTCATCCCCAGCGCGATTACGCTGCGCGCCTGCGGCCACAGGTCTTGCGGAGAGCGGCGCTGATCGGCGCGCGCCTCCATCCACTCCATGCTGCCGTGGTGGCCTTCGCCCAGCCATGTCTCCAGCCGCGCAGCGCGCACAGGGTCTTCGGCTGCGCTGGCGAACCCGCAGGCGGCAAAGCCCAGCGCGCGCGCCTGCCCGGCAATCCGCGCGCCGAGATCATCGGCAGAGGCAGGCGGCAGATCAGACCTTGCCGGGGCGTTTACCATATTTGGAGAGGCTCCCGTTTAATCCTGCGCACTAACCGCCTTAGCCATGGACATGGCGGTAAGCGATCACTCAATATCGGGCAATCACGAGGATGGCTTCAGCGCCGTTCCCGCCGATACCCGCCCCCTCGCAATCGAAGCCCGCGGGCTGGTCAAGAGTTTTGACGGAACGCGCGCGGTCGACGGGGTGGATATATCGATACCCGAGGGCGCGATCTACGGCATTCTCGGCCCCAATGGCGCGGGCAAGACGACGACGCTGCGGATGCTGTTGGGCATTATCGACCCCGACGAAGGCGTGCGCCGCGTGTTCGGGCATGACCGGCCGCATGATATCGGCCGCTTGATCGGCTATCTGCCCGAAGAACGCGGGCTGTACCCTTCGATGAAATGCATCGAAGCGATTGCCTTCATGGGCGCGCTGCGCGGACTGCCGCTGAAAGTCGGGCGCGAGCGGGCGGTCGAACTGCTCGAAAGGCACGGGTTGGGCCATGCAGCGGGCCGCCAGATCCGCCAGCTTTCCAAAGGCATGGCACAAACCGTCCAGCTGCTCGGCACGCTGGTGCATCGCCCCAAGCTGGTGGTGCTGGATGAACCGTTCTCCGGGCTCGACGCGATCAATCAGGGCAAGCTGGAAGGGATGATCCGCGCGCTGGCCGACGACGGCGTGACGGTAATCTTCTCCACCCACGTGATCCACCATGCCGAACGCCTGTGCGAAGGCGTGGCGATCATCGCCGGGGGCAAAGTGCCCTATGCCGGCAGTGTCGAGGCCGCGCGTGACCGGATTCCGGCGCAGGTACGGCTGGAAACGCGGGCGCGCGAAGGCGCATGGCTCGCCGCGCTGCCTGCCGAGACCCGCCGCAACGGCGATTTCCTGCAATTTCCGCTGCCCGAAAGCGGCGTCGAACCGCTGCTGCGCCAGCTGATCGAAGGCGAGGCCGGCATCCTGTCGCTGTCCATCGAGCGCGCCGGGCTGCACGATGCGTTTGTCGCCATCGCCGGTGAGGCGGCCGCCCGCCAGCTTGAAGCCGATGCCGAGGAGGCCCGCGCATGAACGCCGCCGACACGATCCGCCCGCGCCTCTCCACGCTCGAAGCCGCATGGGTGATCGCCCGCCGCGACTTCCTCGCCGTGCTGCTGAGCCGCGCTTTCCTGTTTTTCCTGCTCGGCCCGTTGTTTCCGGTGATCGTCGGCGGGCTGGCCGGGATGATCGGCGGCGAAGTGCAGCGCGATGCGGTGAGCGTCGAGGTCGGGCTTGCCATGAACGCGCAGGATAATGCTGCGATGCTGGCCGCAGCCGGGCGGCTTGCCCCGCAGCTGGGCGGCGCTCTGCCCGCCTTGCGCGCAGTGCCCGAAGCCGCGACCGAGCCTGCGTTCGACGCGCGCGCTTTCCTTGAGGCGCGGCGCGGCAATTATGCCGCGATCGTCACCGGCACCCCCGCCCAGCCCGAACTGATCGGCACCGAAGGCCAATTGGCCCGCTGGCAAGGCCCGGTCGGGCTGATCGCCGAACAGGCGCTGAAGACCGAACCGAGCGTGTTCCCGCAGGTCGTCAGCGAAGTCGTGACCACCAGCGCCGCCGCCGAACGCTCCAGCCGGATCCAGACCGCGCAGATCGCGCAGATGGTGCTGTTCCTGCTGACGATGCTGCTCGCGGGGATGGTACTGTCCAACCTCGTCGAGGAGAAAGCCAACAAGATCATCGAGATCCTGGCCGCCGCAATCCCGATGGATGCGGTATTCATGGGCAAGCTGTTCGCGATGCTCGGCGTGTCCTTCGTCGGTATCGCGGTCTGGGGGCTGGCGGGCTTCGGGCTGTGGAGCATCGGCAGCACTGCGATCACCGGCAGCACCGGCTTCGATATCGCGAGCCTGCCTGCACCCGCAGTCGGCTGGCCGCTGTTCCTGGTGCTGGGCGTGGTCTATTTCGCGATGGCGTACCTGCTGCTCGGCGCGCTGTTCCTGACGATCGGGGCGATGGCCAACACCGTGCGCGAGGTGCAGACCCTGTCGATGCCGGTCACCATGATGCAGTTGATGGTGTTCTTCCTTGCCGCCTACACGATCAAGCAGCCGGGTTCGGGGCTGGAACTGGCGGCGGTGGTGTTCCCGCTGTCGTCGCCCTTCGCCATGCTGGCGCGCGCGGCGATGGAGGAAAGCCTGTGGGTGCACGCCGCCGCGCTGGCGTGGCAGGCGCTGGCGGTGCTGGTGCTGATCAAGGGCGGATCGCGCCTGTTCCGCAAGCGGGTGATGAAATCGGGCAATGCCGGACGCGCGCCGCGTGCCCGCCGGTGGGGGATACGGATGACGGCGCGCGAACCGGCGGAATAGGTTCCAAATCGCAACCCACTATTGACATCGCTGTCAGCTAAGGCAGGATGCGACTCGGACAGGAGCGGCCCCACCAAGAGGCTGCCCGACGGGAGAGAGACATGGCCACCATCGCCGCCCCGCAACGCCCGCAAGTGCGCCGCGAACCGACCGCCTATGATGCGCTGAAGGCCCATTTCGCGGCCCATCCGGAAGAACGCGTCAAGCACAGCCACCCCTGGGACGTCAGCCGCTCCGACATCTATTTCGAGGACACCTGGCAGCCGGTCTTTGCCGAAATGCGCGCCGCCGGGCCGCTGCACTGGATCCCCGAAAGCCCGTTCGGACCCTATTGGGCGGTGGTCGGCCACAAGGCGATCCAGCATATCGAGGCGCTGCCCGAAACCTTCTCGTCGAGCTGGGAATATGGCGGCATCACGATCCTCAACCGGCTGACCGAGGAAGAGGCCGAAGCCGCCGGGGTCGACACCCGCGAACTGCCGATGTTCATTGCGATGGATCGCCCGCAACACACCGGCCAGCGCCGCACTGTCGCGCCCAAATTCACGCCCAGCGCGGTGGTCGACATGGAGGCCGAAATCCGCACCCGCACCGGCGAAGTGCTCGATCGCCTGCCGCGCGGCCAGACCTTTGACTGGGTGGAGAATGTCTCGATCGAACTGACCACCGGAATGCTGGCGATTTTGTTCGGATTTCCGTGGGAAGACCGCCGCCTCCTGACCCTGTGGTCCGATTGGGCGGGCGATACCGAACTCGCCACCGTGCGTTCGCTCGATGAAACCCGCTGGGGCTTCCTTCAGGAAATGGGGGCCTATTTCCAGTCGCTGTGGGTCGAGCGGACGATGGACAAGGAGCCGGGCAATGATCTCATCTCGATGATGCTCCATTCGCCCGCGATGAACCAGATGCGCCCGGAAGAATTCATGGGCAATCTGGTGCTGCTGATCGTCGGCGGGAACGACACCACCCGCAACACCATGAGCGGCATCATCCACGGGCTCGACAAGTTCCCCGACCAGCGCAAATTGTTCGAGGAACGGCCCGACCTCATCCCCAACGCGGTGCAGGAATGCCTGCGTATGCAGACCCCGCTCGCGCATATGCGCCGCACCTGCACCGAGGATACCGAGGTATTCGGGCAGACCATCAAAAAAGGTGACAAGGTGGTGCTGTGGTATCTCAGCGCCAACCGCGACGAGGACGTGTTCGACAACGCCGACAAGCTCGACATCACGCGCGACAATGCGCGGCGGCATCTCGCCTTCGGCTACGGCATCCACCGCTGTGTCGGTGCGCGGCTGGCCGAATTGCAGCTGAAGGTGCTGCTGGAGGAAATGCACAAGCGCCGGATGCGGGTGCATGTCGCGGGCGATGTCGAACGGGTGCGGGCCAACTTCGTCCACGGCTTCCGCAAGCTCGAGGTCGAGATCACCGAGTTCTGATCGCAGCGATTACGCGGGCGTGAAACTTCCGGGCCGTTACGGACGTATTCAGGGGAGCCAGTCTACACCCTGATGATGGAACAACGCCCGATGCTCACCCGCCCGCTTCATCGCCGCACCATTCTTACCGCCGCCGGGATCGGCGTGGCCATGCCGCTGGTCGCGTCCTGCGGCGCGTCCGAAGCCCAGGCGAAATCCTATCCTGTCAGCAAGACCGAGGCCGAATGGCGCAAGGTGCTGACCAAGGACCAGTTCCATATCCTGCGGGAAGCGGGGACCGAGCGCGCCTACACCTCGCCGCTCGACAAGGAAAAGCGCAGCGGCACCTTCGTGTGCGCAGGCTGCGGCAACCGGCTCTATGGCTCGGCGCACAAATATGACAGCGGCACCGGCTGGCCCAGTTTCTGGCGGGCGATCGACAAGGGGGCCGTGGGCACCAGCACCGATTACAAGATCGGCTTCCCCCGCACCGAAGTGCATTGCGCCGATTGCGGCGGGCATCTGGGCCATATCTTCGGGGACGGGCCGAAGCCCACCGGAAAGCGTCACTGCATCAATGGTCTGGCGCTGAAATTCGTGCCGGCCTGAACGCAGCGGCGTTAGCGTTAGAGCAACGCTGGCGCCTGAAGCCGCGCTGCCAGCCGCGCAAATTCGCCAAGGCCGAACGTGTCGTCGAACACCACCCCGTAATGCCGTTCGCGGCGCCAGCGCACCTTGGCGCGCACTTCGCGCATCGCGCCCGAACCATCGGGCGCTTCGATCCGCACCGTCTGGTCGATCGCCAGCAGCGCATCACATTCGAACCGTGCGCCCTGCTGCGACAGGTTTTCAACCACCGCATCGCAGGTCAGCGTCAGTGTTCTGACTTTGACCGGAAAACACAGGCCCAGCCGCAATCCCCGCTTGGGATATTCGGCGGATTCGTTGATCAGTTTGGCGATGTCGACCGTTTCCGCGAAGGCAAAGCCCGCTTCGTTATCGCGGTTCCAGACCCGGTCGACCAGATAGACCGAGCCGCCGGGCATGTGCAGTTCGAATTGCTGGCAGCTCGGCAGTGCATGGAACAGGCGGACGCTGACACCGGTTTCGGACACGTCGCGAATGACGCAGACGAATTCGCCCTGCGCGGACGCCAGCTTGGCAGCCCGGATCAGCAGCGTGAAGCGCGGCGCGGCGCGCAGTTCGTCGACCCCCTGTTCGGGCGGATTTTCCAGCTGTGCTGTTGTCGCAGCCTTGTCCATATCCGTTTTGCACCCGTTGGGCTGTCCCCTGCTTCAAGAGCAGAAAGGCTCGCACCCCATATTGCACCAAGCCATAATCGGCAGCGGGTTAAGCACCTGATAACGGCCCATCCGGCGTTTTACCGGAAGGATAGAGGATGCAGGCGAAACCCGCTTTCCTACTTTACCGGGCGGCGGCAGGATCGCGGGCATGACCGGCCGGCTCTGCATCTCCGCTGAACATCGGCCCGCTGGAACAGCGCTGTGTGGAGGGCGGGTTTTTCGCTTCTGGACAGTGTCTCATATGTCTCCAACAGGGGCGAAGATGAACGGCTCTGCGGGGCCGTGCCCGCCCGCTCGACCCGGTGGGCAAGATGGCGTATGGATGGGGCCGGTCGTGCAATACTAGGGATGGTTACGAGCATTCTGACAGGGAACGTCCGATGAAACAGCGCCTCATCAACCTGCTGCCGCCCGCAACCCTTGCGGCGGTGCTCGCGTTCTGGGCCTTTGCGCCGGAAAGCTGGGCCGAAGCGCCGTGGACGATCATCGTCGTCGGGCTTGGCGTGCTCGCTTTCGTGCAATTGCTCGAACTGCTGTTCGAACGCCACGCGGGCTGGCGCATCACCGGCAAGGAATTGGCTACCGACGTGTTCTATGTAGCCTTCGGTTACGGCGTGATCGGCACGCTGAGCGAACTGCTGGTGAACGCGCCGATGATGCAGCTGAAGCAATCGCTCGGCATCGCGACCCCGTGGCTGGCGGAATTGCCGTTCCTGGTGCAGGTCGCAATCGTGATGCTGGTGTTCGAATTCGGCCAGTACTGGATGCACCGCTTGATGCATAACTGGCATCCGCTGTGGCTAACCCATGCGCCGCATCATCACATCACGCAGCTGAACGCGATGAAGGGCTTCATCGGCAATCCGATCGAACTGTTCCTGATCGGGCTGAGTGTGATCGCGCTGCTCGATGTCGATCTTAATGCGCTGTTCGCCGCGTTCAGCAGCCTCGGCGTGATCGCCACCTATGCCCACGCCAATGTCCGCGCCAATCCGCCGCTCTGGTTCGGGTTCTTCTTCACCACCATCCGCAACCACAGCCTGCACCACACCGCACTGAGTTACGAAGATACGCGCTGCAATTACGGCAACAGCGTGATCCTGTGGGACAGGGTGTTCGGCACCTATCGCGAAGGCGAATCCGAGGTGGTCGGACAGGACGATCGCAAGCGGCTGTCGATCAAGGAGCAGTTCCTGTTCCCGTTCCGCCCGCCGGTCACCCAGCCCGCCGAAGAAGCGGCGCAATCGTAACGCGCTGCCTCAGAAGCCGTAACGCAGGCCAAGCCACACGGTGCGCGGCACGCCGAGGTCGATCGATCCGCCCTGATTGCGGGTAACGATCGCCTCATCGGTCAGGTTCTCGCCCCGCAGCACGACTGACAGCTTGCCGACCAGCGGCGCGGCAAGGAAGGCATCAACTGTGGTCGCGGCGGGCAGCACGTCGCTTTCCAGATCGTCCTCGAACTGGGCGGAGACATGGCGCAGCGTGCCCGCGACCTGCCAGCCGGGCGCAGGTTTCCAGCCGAGGGTGAGCGTGGCCGCGAACTCGGGGGTCTGGGTGGGGCGGTTGCCGTCAAGGTCGAGCGAAGCTCCCTCGCCGCGCACTTCGGCGTCGGTCCACGCGAGCGCGCCATCGAGGCTGACCGCGCCGACCTTTGCCGCGACGCTCGCCTCGATCCCGCGCGCCTCGATCGCGGGCAGGTTCTGCCGCTGGCGCAGGTTGGGGGCGATGGTGACGTTGGCAATGGCATTCTCGACCGCGTTGTCGAACGCGGTGAGCGAGAGCACCACTTCGTTGACCGGCTGCCAGTCGAAGCCGATCTCGATGCCTTCGAGCCGCTCGTTCTCCAGCGCGGCATTGGCCTGGGTCACCACCGGGAACACCACGAAGGGGCGGTACAACTCGTTGAGGGTCGGCAGGCGCAGCCCGGTATAGGCCGCGACGCGCAGGTCGAGCCGCCGGGTGGCATAGAACAGCGCGCCTGCCCGCCAGCTGAGCGTCCAGTCGGCGCGGTCGGGGGCGATGATCTCGCTGACCACCGCGCCCGCCGGATCGACCGCGCGGTAGAAGCCATCGGTGATGCTGGTGCGGTCGGCGCGCAGGCCGCCGTTGATGATCAGCGGGCCGATCTGCCAGTCGTCCTCGACGAACAGGCCGAGGTTCCCGGTCGCCCCGCCCGCACGGCGGCGTTCGGTGATGGTGCCGGTAAACGCGCTGATCGCGTCCTCCTGCAGCTCCCCGTCGGCGCGGCGGTAGTCGGCCCCGATGCGGATATCGTGCCCTTCGAGCAGCGGCGGGCGCAGTTCGAACTTGCCGCCGATCCCGGTCGAGGGGGTGCGGCGCTGGTCGAGCACCGGGGTGAAGCGGGTGGAGGAGATCACCACATTGCCGAAGTCGCGCGCCTGGATATAGGCGAGCGCATCGAACTGCCATTCGCCGCGCCCGACGATGCGCACACTCGCCTCCTGCCCTTCGCTGAGCGAATCCGCGTCTTTGAAGCGCAGCGTGCGGGTATCGCGGAAGGCGGCGACACGCGCCTGCAACTCCACATCATCGGTCAGCGGAGCAACCCCGCGCAACGCAGCGTTCCAGCTGTCGAACCCGGCGCGGGCAGTGGCGGGGACGCGTTGATCCTCGGGCGTGGTGAAGAAGCCCTGCCCGCGGTCCCAGCGCCCGCTGGCAACCGCAAAGCCGCTGCCGAGCCGCTGGGTCAGCACGCCGCTCGCCTCGGTCTCCGCCCGGTCGTTGATGGCTGCGCTGCCGAGGAACGGGCCGGTCGCAGACGGGTCGGCGCTTTCCAGCTCGATCGTGCCCGCCAACGCGCCCGCCCCGAACGGCCCCGACCCGCCGCCGCGCGTCACCCGGATCTGGCCGAGTGTCTCGGGCGGAACCGCCGACAGCGGGATGTAACCGAAGAACGGATCGGCCAGCGGCACTCCGTCGAGCAGCACCAGCGCGCGGCTGGTGGCGTTGCCGCCCAGCGCGCGCAGCGTGACGCCTTGCGCGCTCGGGTTCGAGGAACGGCTGTCGGATCGGCGGAACTGCTGGAACCCCGCGACATTGCGCAATACGTCCTCGATCCGGCCCGAGGGGCTGGCGACGATCGTCTCGCGCTCGATGATGGTGGTCGCGTAGATGCTGCTCGACAGCGCCGGCTCCAGCCCGCGCCCGGTAACGATGATCTCGGGCCTGGCTTCGGCTTCGGCTGGCTCCTGCTGCGGCGACTGCTCCTGCGCGGTGAGCGGCGCGCCCACGGGCAGGGACAGCGCTAGGACGGACACACAGGCAGACAGGCGCAGCATCATCGGTATCGGACAACCTTCAGGTGATTTCTTCGGGACCGGACCGGCGAGCGCCCCCGATCATTCGTTCTGGGACGGCGGGATATCCGGCATCGGCACGGATGAAAAGCGCAAGCCCGCAACTCGCCGCGAATGCAGCCCTGCCGGACGCCTTAACCCGAGTGGGCGGCGATCCATTCTTCCACCACCGGTGCGACCTTGTCGCGCCAGCGGCTGCCGTTGAAGATGCCGTAATGCCCGGCGCCTTCGGCCATGTAGTAACGCTTCTTGGCATCGGGCAGTTTCGGCGTCAGCTTCAAAGCCGCGCGGGTCTGGCCGAGGCCCGAGATATCGTCCCGCTCGCCTTCGATGGCGAGCAGCGCGGTGTCGGTGATCTGCTTGATGTCGACCAACTCGCCCTTGTGGCGGAACTCGGCCTTGGGGATCGAATGCTTCTGGAACACTTCTTCCACAGTCTGGAGGTAGAACTCCGCCGTCATGTCGCACACGCTGCGGTATTCGTCGTAGAAGGTCTTGGTCGCCTGCGCACTTGCATCGTCGCCCACGGTAAGGTGTTTGAACATCTCGTAGTGGCTCATCATGTGGCTCGACAGGTTCATGCTCATGAACGCGTTGAGCTGCATGAAGCCGGGATAGACGCGGCGGCCCGCACCCGCATATTTCGCCGGCACCGTCGCGATCACGGATTGGCGGAACCATTCGATCGGGCGCTGCATCGCCATGTTGTTGACCGCGGTGGGACATTCGCGGGTGTCGATCGGCCCGCCCATCATCGTCAAAGTGGCGGGCGTGGCAGGCGAATTGTGGAGGTTCATCAGCGCGGTCGCTGCGAAGGCGGGCACCGAAGGCTGGCACACCGCCATCATGTGGATGCGCTGGCCGCCTGCCTCATCGTGGATATGCTCGGAAAATTCGATCAGGTAATCGATATATTCGTCGAGATCGAAATTGTCCGCATCGGTCGGCACCGTCTTGGCATCGGCCCAGTCGGTGATGAACACCTCGCAGCTTTCCAGCATCCGCTCCACCGTGCCGCGCAGCAGCGTGGCATAATGCCCGCTCATCGGCGCGACGATCAGCAGGCGCGGGCGGTCTTCAGGGGTGCCTTCAACACGGAAGCGCAGCAGATCGCCGAACGGACGCTTCAATGTCGTGGTTTCGGTGACTGCATGGGCCTTGCCGCCGATTTCCACGGTCTCGATCCCGAACGCGGGCTTGCCGTAATGCGCGGTGGCGTGGGCGAACACTTCCAGCGCATTGGCGACCATCGGCCCCATGCCCATGTAGCCGAGCGGATTGGCCGGGTTGGACAGCATGCCCGAACTGATCGAAGCCAGCGCGCTGGCGCTGTTCATCCAGCTGCGTTGCAGTTCATAGGCGTGGTAAAGCATCGTGTGGCACTCCGGCATCGCGAACAATTTGCGCCGCTTGGAAGGGCGCTTGATGCTTCAGATGGGCCTTTGCGCTCTATTGTGCAATGCACAATTGGGTGGTGTAGCGGTGGCGCAGAGCAGGCGCAGCGGGTAAAGCCCATCACTATCCCGATTTTTGCACGTGAAATTCGCCTGCGTTAAGGCTAGGGCGGCGCGGATATGCATGGCGAACCCCAGACGCGCGGACCTTCCGAAGCCCAGCCCGACAGCGGCGGCGAGCCGTCGGCCCTGCCGGAAGTGGCTGCCGACGTGGCGGTTGCGGTGGACGAGGACACTCCGCGCTCGCGCTCGCTCGGGCCGCTGCGGATGGTGTACGGCACGGCGGTGCAATACCCGCGCCAGATCGTGCTCGCACTGCTGGCGCTGCTGATCACCTCGGCGGCGACACTGGCGATTCCGTGGCGGTTCAAGGTCATCATCGACGAAGCCTTCGGCGGCACCGCTACGCCTGACGATATCGGGCAGGCGTTCCAGTACCTACTGATGATCGTGGTCATCCTCGGCATCGGCACGGCGCTGCGGTTCTATTTCGTCAGTTGGCTCGGCGAACGGGTGGTCGCCGATATCCGGCTGAAAGTGCAGCAGAATCTGCTTCGTCTATCTCCCGGCTTCTACGAACTGAACAGCCCCAAGGAAATCTCCAGCCGGATGACGTCGGACACGGCGATCATCGAGAATGTGGTGGGCACCACGGTATCGGTGGCGCTGCGCAATTCCTTGACCGCGATCGGCGGGATCGGCTTGCTGCTGTATCTCGCCCCGTCGCTGACGCTGGGCCTGCTGATCGGCATTCCGCTGGTGATTGCGCCGATCGTCTTTTTCGGGCGTAAAATCAGGTCGGTCTCGCGCACCAGTCAGGACCGGATCGCCGATGTCGGCGCCTATGTCACCGAAGTGCTATCGGCGATGAAGATCGTGCAGAGCTTCGGGCAGGAGCGGCGCGAAAGCGCGCGGTTTGCCGGCGTGGTGGAGGAAACCTTTGAAACCGCGCGGCGGCGGATCGTGCTGCGCGCAGCGATGACCTCGATCGTGATACTGCTGGTGTTCGGCGGGGTGGTGCTGGTGATGTGGCGCGGTGCGCTGGCGGTGGCGGAAGGCGCGATCAGCGGCGGCACGATTGCCGCGTTCGTGCTTACCGGCGGGCTCGTCGCAGGCGCGCTGGGGTCGCTGACCGAAGTCTACGGCGATCTGCTACGCGGTGCCGGCGCGGCGAGCCGGCTGGCCGAATTGCTCGAATCCCGCCCCGAAATTGCTCCGCCTGCACGGCCCGAACGCCTGCCCGAACCGGCGCGCGGCAGCCTCAGCTTCCGCAATGTCACTTTCCGCTATCCGGCGCGGCCCGAGGTGGCGGCATTGAAGGACTTCACGCTCGAGATCGAGCCGGGCGAGACAGTCGCCATCGTCGGCCCTTCGGGCGCTGGCAAGAGCACGATTTTCCAGCTGGTCGAACGGTTCTACGATCCGCAGGTCGGCACCATCCGGTTGGACGGCGTGCCGCTGACCAGCGCCGATCCGGGCGATATCCGCGCGCGCCTCGCGCTGGTGCCGCAGGACGGGGTGCTGTTCAGCGCCAATGCGCGCGACAATCTGCGCTACGGCAAGTGGGACGCGACCGACGAACAGATCTGGGACGCGGCGCGCGCTGCCAACGCGGAAAGCTTCATCAAGGCGTTGCCCAATGGCCTCGACACCTATCTGGGCGAAGGCGGAACGCAGCTTTCGGGCGGCCAGCAGCAACGCGTCGCCATTGCCCGCGCGCTGCTGCGCGATGCGCCTATCCTGCTGCTCGACGAAGCGACCAGCGCATTGGATGCCGAAAGCGAACAGCTGGTGCAGCAGGCGCTCGAAAAGCTGATGTCGCAGCGCACGACGCTGGTGATCGCCCACCGCCTCGCCACGGTGCGCGCGGCGGACCGGATCGTGGTGCTGGAAGATGGCCGGATCGTGGAACAGGGCACGCATGATGCACTGAGCAAGGCGGGCGGGTTATACGCGCGGCTCGCCCGGCTGCAATTCGCCGACGTGGCGGCGTAACTCACGCTTTTCCTTGAGCGAGAATATCGGCAATGCGCTGTACATTCCGCCGAAACAGCGCGTGCGGATCTGGTGAAACCGATCTATGGCCCGCTCCTTCATAAAGGAGCGGGCCTTTTGGTTTGACACTGCCGCGCGGCTCGTCAAAGCGCCTCGGCCATGAGCGAAACCATTGTGGCGATCCTGCTCGGCATCCTTGAAGGGCTGACCGAGTTCCTCCCCGTATCATCGACCGGGCACCTGATCCTTGCCAGCGAGCTGTTCGGCTATGATGCCGCGCAGTGGGCGCAGTTCAATATCGTCATCCAGCTGGGCGCGATTCTGGCCGTGGTGGTGACCTATTTTCGCTACCTCTGGGGCATGTTCATGGGCCTGCTGCGGTGGGAGCCGGTGGCGGTTCGGTTCGTGCGCAACCTGCTGGTCGCCTTCATCCCGGCGGCAGTGATCGGCCTGTCGGTGAAAGACCAGATCGACGTGATGCTGGAAAGCCCACTGGTGGTCGCCTGGGCGCTGCTGGTTGGCGGGATCGCCATGATCGGGCTGGAAAAAACCGTGCGCCCCGGCCCGGATACCGGCGTGGCGGACATTCCGCTGGCGAAAGTGATCGGCATCGGATTCATTCAGTGCCTTGCCATGATTCCCGGCACCAGCCGTTCGGGCGCGACCATCCTTGGTGCGCTGGCGATGGGCGTTGGCCGCAAGACCGCGGCGGAATTCAGCTTCTTTCTTGCCGTGCCGACGATGCTGGGGGCGGCGACGGTCAAGATCGCATCGGAGCCGGAAAAGCTGCTGGCGGGCGGCGGGTTGATCGGCTGGGGCGAGATCGCGCTGGGCCTGATCGCCGCTTTCCTGACCGCGCTGGTCGTGATCCGCGCCTTCGTCACCTATGTGAGCCGCTTCGGTTTCGCGCCTTTCGCTTACTACCGCATCGTGGTCGGCGGCGCGGCGATTGCGTGGCTGATGCTGCGCTGATCTGCATCCCTCAGGAACCACTGGAGCGCACAGTGGTTTGGGAGTCGAGCGGGGCACCTTGCCCGCACTCCCTGGAGAGTTTGCCGGAAATGGCGTTACTGGTGCTGATCATGTTGGGCGTGACGACGGGGTGGCTGGCCTCGATCATCGCACGTACCGAAGCACCGGGCGCAATTCTGCGTCAGATCGCCGTTGGCGTGGTCGTTTCGCTGGTTGCAGGGGTCATCGCCAATGGCGGGACGATGCTGGGCAGCCTGTCGTTCCTCGGCCTCGGCGTTGCGCTGGCGGCGACTGCGGTCGCGCTGGTGCTGTACCACGCGGTACTGCGGCGCAAGGCAGAAGCCTAGACCGGCGCAGCCCCGCTGCCGCGCCCACCGCGCAAGTGGTATTCCTGTGTCCCGCGGTGCAGCACATTATCGACATCGATCACCGCCGAATTGGCATAGGTAAAGCCTGCCGGAAGGCTGCGGTACAAGCGGTCGAAATCCCGCTCCACCGTCTGGCGGTAGAGGTCTTCGAAGCCGGGAATAACGAAATAGGTCGGTTGCAGATCGCTGATGACGTAATCGGTGCGCATCACCCGGTCGACGTTGAGCACGATCCGGTTGGGGCTTTGCGCCTCGACCGCGAACCGCGCTTCGGTCGGGCCAGACAGGATGCCCGCGCCATAGGCCCGGATACCGTCGGCTTCCTCGATCAGTCCGAACTCCACCGTGTACCAGTAGAGCGCACCCAGCGCCTTCAAGCGGTTATACCGCATCGCCTTCCACCCGGCGCGGCCGTATTCCTGCATGTAATCGGCATAGACCGGATCGGTCAGCATCGGGACATGGCCGAACACGTCGTGGAAAACGTCGGGTTCCTGGATGTAGTCGAAGGTTTCGCGGGTGCGGATGAAATTGCCAGCGGGAAAGCGGCGGTTGGCCAAATGCCAGAAGAACACGTGATCGGGGATCAGCATCGGCACCGGCACCACACTCCATCCGGTGAGCGCGCCGAGTTCCTCTGACAGCGTGCCGAATTCGGGAATGCCGCCGCGCCCCAGATCGAGCTTTTCCAGCCCCGCCATGAAGGCGCTTGCCGCGCGGCCGGGCAGCACTTCCATCTGGCGGGCAAACAGATCGTTCCATACAGCGTCGTCTTCGGCGGTATAATCGGTCTGCTTCGGCTCGAGCCAGTCCTCGCCGACATGGGCGGGCTTGGCGAGCGGCGCGGTAAAGACATCGCCCGACATTTCGGGCAATGTGGCGTAATCGGGGGTAGGGTCTGCAATCGTGGCCATATCGTTGCAGATGATACTATCACCGACGCACGGCAAGGACAAATCGGAGTGGGCGGAATGGGCATGAAGCGCGGCGAATATGACAATGCGCTCGAACCGCTGACGCACGAACTGGTCAGCATGGCCCGCTGGGTCAGGGCCACGGGTGCGCGGGTGGTGGTGCTGTTCGAAGGGCGCGACACCGCCGGCAAAGGCGGCGCGATCAGCGCGGTGCGCGCCAAGCTCAATCCGCGCCAGTGCCGCACCGTCGCCCTATCCAAGCCGACCGAAGCCGAACTGACCCAGTGGTATTTCCAGCGCTATGTCGCCCACTTGCCGTGCGCAGGCGAAATCGTGCTGTTCGACCGGTCATGGTACAACCGCGCCGGGGTGGAAAAGGTGATGGGGTACGCCAGCGATGCGCAGGTCACATCATTCCTCGATCAGGTGCCGGTGTTCGAAAGGCTGCTGGTGGATGATGGCATACTCCTGTTCAAATATTGGCTGGCAACCGATCAGGAGAAGCAGGAGGAACGCCTGCGCGAACGGCTGGACGATCCGTTGAAGCGCTGGAAGCTATCGCCGATCGATCTCGCCGCGCGCGAGAAATACGATGATTACACAGCTGCGCGTGAAGCGATGCTGGCGGCGACGCATACGCCCCACGCGCCGTGGACGCTGGTGGACTTCAACGACCAGAAGCGCGGTCGCTTGACGCTGATCCGCGATCTGCTGGGGCGGATTCCCGATACGCATGAGGAACCGCCCGGCATCACCTTCCCCGATCTGGGGCGCGAACCGGTGGCGGAAAGTTACGGGGTGTTGCAACCGATTGCGGATTATCCGGTGGGCTAAAGCGCCGCGCTCGCCTGCGTCACCTGCCGCCCGTCATCGGCGAAAGCGGCCAGGTCATACCGCTCCTCGCTCTCGCGCATCGCCAGATGCAGCGGCTCGCCTGCGACAGCGGGGGACAGGCCGCGAAACCGAAACTTGCAGAGCCGGTTTGCGCCCAGCTCGCTGGCGGCGAGTTGCAGCAGCAGGCTCGCGATCAGCGGACCGTGGACGATAAGCCCGCGATACCGCTCGATGTCTTTCGCATACGGCGCATCGTAATGGATGCGGTGGGTGTTGAAGGTCAGCGCCGAGTAGCGGAACAGCAGGCGCGGGTCGGGGGTGAGCACCCGGTGTGCATCCCATCCGGCAGCGTCGAACAGGCCTTCACCCGGCGGCGGCGGGCTGAGCGGTGCGTCGGGCGCAGCCGCCTCGCGATAGACCAGCGTCTGGGTCTCGATCACCGAAAGCGTGCCGTTGGCGCGGGTATGGTGTTCGACATCGACGAAGGCGAGGCGGCCCGAACCGCCTTCCTTCTCGCTGACCGAAGCGATGCGGCTGGTGCGCTCGATCACTGCGCCGATCGCGATGGGGGCGTTGAAGGCGATTGTCGAGGAGGCCCACATCCGGCGCGGCATGGGAAAGGGCGGCAGAAAGCTGACGGCGCTATCGTCCCTCGCCGGATGCCCATCCTCGCCAAGCTGCGCGGTTGGCGCGTCCGGGGTGCACAGCGCGAAGTGGATGCCCTGCGGCATGATCGCCGGATGCGGGCGCGGCAGATCGAAGGTGGCGAGCCAGCGCGTCGCCAGCCCTTCATCGAGCCGGTCGCTGGCCGCCTGCTCCCGCCCGATCCACGCGCCAAAGCTCATGCGGCGCGCTCGAACACGGCGGCGATCCCCTGCCCGCCGCCGATGCACATCGTCTCCAGCCCGTAGCGCACCTGCCGCCGGTGCATTTCATGCGCCATGTCGGCCAGAATCCGCCCGCCGGTCGCGCCGATGGGATGGCCCAAGCTGATGCCCGATCCGTTGACGTTGAGCATATCGCGGCGGCTGTCATCCTCCGACCAGCCCCAGCCTTTCAGCACGGCGAGCACCTGCGGGGCGAAGGCTTCGTTGAGTTCGACCAGCCCGATATCGTCCCACGAATATCCGCGCCGCGCGAACAGGCGCTCCACCGCAGGCACCGGGCCGATCCCCATGCGCGAAGGATCGCACCCCGCCGCCGCCCAGCCGCCGAACCACAGCATCGGGGTGAGGCCGAGTTCCTCCAGCTTGTCCTCCGCGACGACCAGACATGCGGCGGCAGCATCGTTCTGCTGGCTGGCATTGCCCGCGGTGACGATGGCGGCGGGATCGCGCTTGCCGTCGATCGGGCGCAGAGCGCCGAGCGTCTCCATGCTGGCGTCGGTGCGGTAGCCTTCGTCGTGGTCGACAATCACCGGATCGCCGCGCCGTTGCGGGATGGCGACCGGGACCAGCTGCTCGGCAAACTTCCCCTCGGTCCACGCCCGCGCGGCGTTCTGGTGCGACCGGACCGCGAATGCATCGGCTGCCTCGCGCGTGATGTCGTAATCCTTGGCAAGGTTCTCGGCGGTTTCGATCATGCCGGTGATGACGCCGAAGCGTTCGACCGGCTGGCTCATCACCCGGCCCCGGCTGAGCCGGTCGTGCAGCACCATGTCACCCATCCGCACCCCGCCGCGCAGATCGGTGGTGTAGTGTTCGACATTCGACATCGATTCAACGCCGCCGGCCACCACGACATCGGCCATGCCGGTTTCGACCATCATCGCGGCGGTCGCCACCGCCTGCACGCCCGAACCGCAGCGGCGATCCAGCTGGAAACCGGGGACTTCCAACGGCAGCCCCGCCGCAAGCCACGCCCAGTGGCCGATGGCGGGCGCTTCGCCATTGCCGTAGCCTTGGCTGAACACGACATCGTCGACGCGCGCGGGATCGATCCCGCTGCGGTCCATCAACGCGCCGAGGATCACCGCGCCTAATTGGCCCGCATTCATGCTCGACAACCCGCCGAGGAATTTGCCCACCGGGGTGCGCAAGGGGGTGCAGATGGCGGCTCTTCTGGTCATGCTTTCAACTCTCCGTTCGCCCTGAGCTTCTCAAAGGGCTGCACTTTCTTCTGATCCGTGTCCCTCGAAGAAGGACAGTGCTTCGGCAAGCTCAGCACGAACGGACTTGGGTTATCTGTTCTCGTCGGAAAGTGCCACCGTGCCCGCATCGACCAACTTGCCGATCGCGCCCGAGGAAAGCCCCAGCCGCTCGGCCAGCACTTCCTCCGAATGCTCGCCGAGATACGGCGCGGGGCGCGGATCGCCGACCTCATGACCCGGAAGGTTCGCAAAGCTGCGCGTGGCAGGGTATTCGAAGCCCGAAGGGTTGGCGGGCGAAGGACCGAACAGCGGATTATCCGCCACCAGTTGCCTGTCGTTCGCGGCCTCATGTGCGGTACGATAGCGTTCGAAGGTACAGCCTTGCGCGGCCATGCGCGCGGCGAGATCGGCATAGTCGAACCCATCCGCCGCGCCTTGAAACAGCGTAAACAACGCGGCCCGGTGCCGGAAGCGCGGCGTGTCTCCGTCAGCAAAGCGCACGCCCAGTTCATTCTCCAGCGCAGCGATTCCCGCCTCGACCCCGAACGCCTCGACCAAGCCGACCCACTGTTTGGGCGTCAGCGCGGCGACCATGAAGCGCACACCATCCTTGCTGCGGAAATCGCGCCCGAACGCGCCCCAGATCGCATTGCCCAGCCGCTCGCGGTCGGCCCCGCGATAGAGCATTTCCGCCATCGTCCCCGAATTGGCGAGCGTTCCGATCGCGACATCGCCCAGCGGCACGCGCACCTCGCTGCCCTCCCCCGTGCGGCCCCGGTGGTGGAGCGCCGCGAGCATGGCGAAGGCGGAATAGGCGCCGGTGATGAAATCCCACGCGGGCAGCACCTGATTGACGGGCGGCGCGGTGGCCGGGTCCCAGTCCTCCGGCCCGCACATCAGCGGGTATCCGGCGGCAGCGTTGACGGTGAAGTCCATCGCCTGACGCCCATCGTGCCAGCCCATGATGCGCAGGCTGATCATGTCCGCCCGCTGCGCCGCCATCGCCGCATGGCCGAGGAAGCTGCGTTCGGGCAGATTGGTGATGCACTGGCCGGTTTTCGCCGCCAGTTCGACGCACAGCTCGCGCCCCGCGCCCGATTGCAGATCGAGCGCGACCGATTTCTTGGCGCGGTTGAGGTTCTCCCAGCTCAGAGAGCGCCCCTCGGCCGTCAGCATATAGCGGTTGTAATCCAGCCCGCCCGCCGTGTGATCGACGCGGATCACCTCCGCCCCCATCTGCGCGCAATACAGCCCCGCCGTGGGCGAGGCGACGAAGCTGGAAACTTCGATGATCGAGAGGTCGTTGAGGAGGTTGTACATCGGTCGCTCAGGCCCACCCCGCTGCGACTAGCCAGCAAGCTGGCAAGTCTCGCGCCCCTCCCGCTTGCGGGAGGGGAATGAAGCTTGGTGAGCGCAGCGAACCTAGCTGCAATGGGGCGGGCATCGGCACCTCAAGCAGTCTCCTTCCACTCGCGCAGCATGTGCTTGGCGATCTGGAGCTGGAGGATCTGCGTGGTGCCTTCGTAAATGCGGTAAATGCGCGCATCGCGGAAGAAGCGTTCGGCGTCGTATTCGGCCAGATACCCCGCGCCGCCGTAGACCTGCACCACCCGGTCGACCACCCGGCCGCACATCTCGGAAGCGAAGACCTTGAAGGCGGCGGCCTTGACGAGGATGTTCTCGCCCCGGTCAGCGCGTGCGGTGACGTCCGCCATCATGCTTTCGGCGGCGTAGATTTCGATCTCGCTGTCGGCGAGCATCGCCTGGATCAGCTGGAAATTGGCGATCGGCTCGCCAAACGCCTTGCGTTCATTGGCGTAACGCAGCGCCGAATCGAGCGCGCGCCGGGCATAGCCGGTCGCCGCCGCACCCACAGAAATGCGCCCGTTATCGAGGCTCTTCATCGCGAAGACAAAGCCCTTGCCGGTCTCCCCGCCGAGCAGCGCGTCACCCGGCACGCGCACATCATCCAGCATGATGTCGGAAATGTGCGATCCGGACTGGCCCATCTTCTTGTCGGGCGAGCCGGTCGAAACACCGGGCGCGTTCATCGGCACCAGAAAGGCGGAAACATGCGCGTTCTTGGGCAGCGCCTGCTTGTCGGTGCGCGCCATGATCAGCGCGACATCGGCGTGGGGGGCGTTGGTGATATACCGCTTGGTCCCGTTCAAGATCCAGCCATTGCCGTCCGGATCGGGCACAGCCGTGGTCTGGAGGCCAGCGGAATCGCTGCCCGATCCCGGCTCGGTCAGGCCGAAGCACGCGATCTTGCCCTCGGCGATCTTCGGATACCATTCCGCCTTCTGGGCTTCGGTCGCGCCGTTCTTGAGCGCACTCGAAAACATGCCGACATTGATCGAGAAGATCGAACGATAGGCGGGCGCGGCATAGGCCATGATGTTCACCACGCGCGCATATTGCGTCATGTTCAGCCCCGCGCCGCCGTATTCTTCGGGCACGCTGAGGCCGAACAGCCCCATCTCGCGCATCTCGTCGACGATTTCCGGCGGGATCGCATCATTGGCGATCACTTGCGGTTCGGCCGGGATCAGCCGTTCGCGGACGTAGCGGGTGAGCTGCTCGGCGAATTGCGCGAACACCTCCTCGTCCATGCCGGCATTGAGGGGAGCGGAAAGCGCGCTGGGGGCATTCATGGCAATTACAATCCTTCGGGCGGTGCCGCAGCACCGGCTTTTGGGGTCACGGCAGGATCAGAAGCAGGATCACTGGCCGCTTCGCGCCGGAGCGGCGCCGGTCGGTGTCGACTCTGGCGGAAGCGCCTCGGGCGGCAGGCGGCGCTCGTCGAGCATGTCGGCCGCATCCTCCAACGCCTCGGCCTCGCCGGGGCTGACGCCGCCGGGCGCATCGGCGCGCTCGCCCTCACACGCCGCGAGAGCGGGGACGAGCGCGGCGAGGATCAGCAGACGGCGCACGGGCTCGTCCGCCTATTCGCTGGCCTGCTCGGCAGCAGCGGCAGCCTCGGCAGCCACATCGGCTGCGGCGTCGGCAGCTTCTTCAGTGGTGGCTTCCACTTCGGCGGCAGCCTCGCCGTCGATATCCGGTGCGTCGGTCGCGGTGGCATCGGGATCGGCCACCGGCTCATCGCTGATCGCCTCCAGCGCCTCGTCCGCGGGCATTTCCACGGTGTCGGCAGTCGCCTCGGTCGAGGCGTCGTCGGCACTGCCGCAGGCTGCCAGCATCAATACAGCGCCGCTCAGGGCGGCCAGGCTTGCGCGGGTGTTCATCACTCTCTCTCCTAAGGTATCGCTGAATTGCCGCGCTTGAGCCCGGCCGTCTTGCACGTGGGGGTTTAGCCAAGCCTTGGGGGATACGCCAAGCGGCAATTGGGCCAAGCGCCAAATCATGGCTTAAGCGGTGCCTTAACCATTGATTGGTAACGCGGGGCACATGAAAGCCTATCACACCCGCGCCGCAATCGCGATCACTGCCCTTGCCCTGCCACTTGCCGCCGCGTTCGCCCAGAGCGGCGACGGCGGCTTTACCGTGGCCGAGACCGGGCGCAGCTATGCCAGCCTGCAAGCAGCCGTGGATGCGGTGGGCAACACCCGCGCGACGATCCGGATCGCTCCCGGCAACTACCGCCAATGCGCGGTGCAGGAAGCAGGCGTCATCGTCTACGAAGCCGCCGAGCCCGGCACCGTCACGCTCGCCGGGAGAGCCTGCGAGGGCAAGGCGGCGCTGGTGCTGCGCGGCACCGGAGCCGAAATTCGCGGCCTCACCTTCACCGGCATCAGTGTCCCCGATGGCAACGGCGCGGGCATCCGGCTGGAGGCAGGCAGCCTCAATGTCGCCTATGCCCGGTTCGAAAACAGCGAGCAGGGCATCCTCAGCGCGGCCGATCCGGCGATGCGCGTCTATATCACCCGTTCGACCTTCAGCGGACTGGGCACCTGCGAGAACAGCGCGGGCTGCGCGCACTCGCTCTATATCGGCGATATCGGCGCGCTGACCGTGCGCGAAAGCCGGTTCGAACGCGGCACCGGAGGACACTACCTGAAAGCGCGCGCAACCGAAGTGACGATCGAAGGCAACAGCTTCGACGATGCGAACGGGCGCACCACCAATTATATGATCGACCTGCCGGCGGGCAGCCGCGGACGGATCGCCGACAATTGGTTCGTGCAGGGGCGTGACAAGGAAAACTACTCGGCCTTCATCGCGCTGGGGGCGGAGGATATCCTCCACCCGTCGGACGGTTTGCAGGTGGTGAACAACGAAGCGCGCTTCGTCCCGGGCCTGAAGCGCAACAGCGTGTTCCTGGCCGACTGGACCGGCGAGCGCGTGGTGATGCAGGGCAACCGGTTGGCGGCGGGGCTGAAGCAGTACGAGGCGCGTTAAATCAGCAAATGCCCCGAACGATCCCGCTTGGTCGCCAGATAGCGGGCATTGTGCGGATTTTCGGGGAGCTGGTGCGCCACCCGTTCGCTGACGGTGATTCCTGCAGCTTCCAGCGCCGACACCTTGGCCGGGTTATTGGTCAGCAGCCGAATTTGGCCCGCCCCCAGCAGTTCCAGCATCCGCGCCGCCACCGGGAAATCACGCGCTTCGTCAGGCAGGCCGAGCCGCTGGTTCGCCTCGACCGTATCGAAGCCCTGATCCTGCAAGCGATAGGCGCGCAGCTTGTTGACCAGTCCGATTCCGCGCCCTTCCTGCCGCATATACAGCAGCACGCCCCAGCCGCCGCTATTCTTCGCCTCATGCGCCATCGCGTGCAGCGCGCCGTCCAGCTGCGGGCCGCAATCGCATTTGAGGCTGCCGAGGATGTCGCCCGTAAGGCATTCGGAATGGAGCCGCACCAGTGGCTGGCGGTCGCCGGACTGCTTGCCGATGATCAGCGCCACGTGCTCGCGCAGGTCGGCAGCGGAGCGGAAGGCGACGATCTCTGCGTCTTCGCTGGCCGAAACGGGCAGCCGCGCGCGGGTGACGATCCGGAGCGCCCCGGCGGCGGAATAGGCGGCCAGATCACTCGCGGCGACCGGCGCTGCCTCGCCCGCGTCCACCGGATCGACCAGAAACGCGGGCAGGATCCCGGCAATCCGTGCCAGTTCCAGCGCGGCAGCAGCAGTATCCTCCCACTCGAGCGTCAGCGCCTTGAACGGGCCTTTCAGCGGATTGCCGAGATCGAGCGCAGGATCGGCAATCGGCAGCGCATCGCGCAAGGTGAACGGCTCTCCGCCGGTAATCAGCACCGGCGCGTGCGGAACGGCGGCATCGCGCTGGTTGGCGAGTTTCAGCGTCGTCGCGCGCGCGGCGGAAATCAGCATCCGGGCGGCGCTAGCGCCCGACGCAATGGCGGTTTCGACCGGCAGCAGCACCGGCCCGCCATCGAACGCCAGCGGCCAGCCGTGGCGCAGCGCGTCGACCGCCTGCGCCGCGCGGCGTTCAGGGGATGGAGCCTCACTCAGAGGTCGAACTCCGTGATCAGCGGCACGTGATCGGACGGCTGCGTCCACCCGCGCACATCCTCCAGAACGCGGTGCGCAGTCGCTTGCTTGGCGAGGCTCGGGGAAGCCCACATGTGATCGAGCCGCCGCCCCTTGTCGTTGGTCTGCCAGTTCGGGTTGCGATAGCTCCACCAGCTGTAATACCGCTCCGGATGCGGCACATGCTCGCGCCCGATATCGACCCATCCGTGCGCGGACTGGAACTTGCCCAAGGTCTCGACTTCCACCGGTGTATGGCTGACGACCTTGAGCAGCTGCTTGTGGCTCCACACGTCGCTTTCCAGCGGCGCGATGTTGAAATCGCCGACGATCAGCGTGGGGCGATCCAGCGTGTCCGCCCAGCGTGTCATCCGCCCGAGGAAATCGAGCTTCTGGCCGAACTTTTTGTTCACCTCGCGATCGGGAACGTCGCCGCCTGCGGGAACATAGACGTTCTCTACAGCCAAATCCTTGCCCAGCACTTCCACGCCGATGTGCCGCGCCTCGCCGTTGTCCTGCCAATCGTGGCGGGTGACTTCGCGGATCGGCACACGGCTGACCGTGGCGACGCCGTGATAGCCCTTTTGCCCGCTCACCGCCTGATGCGTATAGCCGAGCGCCGCCAGCGCCTCCGCCGGGAACAGGTGGCTCTCGCACTTGATCTCCTGCAGGCAAAGGATGTCGGGCGCTGCCTCGGTGAGCAGTTTTTCGATCAGCCCTACGCGCAGGCGGGCCGAATTGATGTTCCAGGTGGCAACAGAGATCATGCGCGCGGGCTTAGGGGGGTGTGAGCCAGTCCTCAAGTAGCGAAGCGTTAGGACGACAAGAACGTCCTCAAGTAGCGGTTGCGAAGCACAGCCGGAGGCTGAACCGATAGGACGGCAAGAACGCTGTCTTTCCAGCTTTCACTTTATCGACGCATTGGGGCGCGATAGGGCGAGGCATCACTTTCGGAGACGCCCCATGACCCGCACCTTCCTTGCCGCCCTGCTGCTGTCCGGTGCCGCTTTCCCGGCCCATGCCGAGGATGCTCCCGCAGAGCCGAAGGCCAAGAACGTGATCCTGTTCATCGGCGATGGCATGGGCATTTCCACCATCACCGCCGCGCGCATCTACGAAGCGCAAAAGCGCGGGGAGACGGGTGAGGAAAACAGCCTCAGCTTCGAAAAGTTCGACAATGTCGCGCTGGTCAAGACCTACAACACCAATGCGCAGGTGCCCGACAGCGCGGGCACGGCGACCGCGATGCATTCCGGCGTGAAGACCCGCATCGGCGTGCTGGGCATCGGTCCGGAGGCGGAAAAGGGCGTGTGCGCCGATGCGCTGGCGCACCCGCTGCCGTTGCTCGGCGAGGAAGTGAAACAGCGCGGACTGGCATTGGGGATCGTCACCACCACCCGGCTCACCCACGCCACTCCGGCGAGCGTCGTCACCCGTAGCGCCGACCGCGACTGGGAAGCCGACGCCGCGATCCCCGCAGACCAGCAAGGGCAGGGCTGCAAGGACATCGCGCTGCAACTGGCCGAAGCCGATTTCGACGTGGCGCTGGGCGGCGGCACGGCGGTATTCTACGGCAAGGAAATGGACGGGCAACGCAGTGACGCATCGGCCGACCTGCCGGGCGCATGGGCTGCACGCAGCGGCGGCGTGGTGGTGAAAGACACCGCCAGTCTGCGCGCCGCACCGATGAACACACCGGTGCTCGGCATCTTTTCGCCCAGCCACATGACCTACATGGCTGATCGCACACCCGATTCGCCCGAGCCCACGCTGACCGACATGACCGCGCAGGCGATCGCGCGGTTGCAGGCCGATCCCGATGGCTTCTACCTGATGGTCGAAGGCGGGCGCATCGATCACGCGCATCACGGCGGGCAGGCAGGCTATGCGCTGGAGGAAGCGGTCGAATTCGCGCGCGCGGTGCAATGGGCGGTCGATCACACCGATCCGGAAGAGACGCTGATCCTCGTCACCGCCGATCACAGCCACGTGTTCACCATCGCCGGATATCCGCAGCGCGGGAACGACATCCTCGGACTGGTGGTGCCGCCCGCCGGGCGCGGTGAGGATGGCGGGGACGGCCAAACGCCGGTGCTGGCGGCGGACGGCAAGCCTTACACGACGCTCGGCTATGCCAATGGCCCCGGCGCGCTGCGCGGGGAACGAACCGTGCCGGAAACCGGCATCGCCGCACGGCAACAGGCAACCGTGCCCACCGGGGGCGAAACCCATGCGGGCGAGGATGTTGCGCTGTTCGCGACCGGGCCAGGTGCAGACCGTGCGCGCGGCGTGATCGAACAGAACGTTATCTACTCGATCATCCGCAAGGCACTGGGCTGGGATTGATTTTGTTTCGCCCTCAGGCGCCGGGCGCGGGCCATCCGGCCCACTTGGCTTTCCTCGCATAAGCTCGGGCGCGCGTTCGCGCTTGCGGCCGCTGCGCCGCCGTTGTCGCGACTGTGCGCTGGATCGGTCGCGCACAGCGACCGCAAGGCCAACCGGCCGCCCGCAGCGGAAGCGAAGCTGAACCGCCGAAGGGACAAGAACGCCAACCCCTAAAAAAACAAAACCCCCGACCCGGGGGCGATGGGTCGAGGGTTCCGTTTTAGCGTTCGTCACGCTTGTACAAGACAGGCCCTTTGGAAGGGTGGGCAACAGGGGGGAAACCGCCCTTCGGCCCGCCTTGTTGAGAATAATTAGCCGTTCCAGCCTTTCAGCAAGATGAACGATTGCGGGATTCTGTCGCTTTCTTACAACCGGTTGCGGCCCAGCCGTTCAGCCGGGGCGACGAGATGAACGGCGCGGATCGCGGAAGGTGAAAGTATTGTCAGCCACCGACAGACCATAGCGCTGATTCGTCAACTGCACCCGGGTGCGGTGATTCTGCGCATCGAGCGCGACCCAGTGGGTCAGCTGCCAACCGCCCGGCGCGGACGCGTTGCGCACGAAGATCAAATTGATCATTCCGAACTCGGGCTTCTTGGGATCGCGCACCTCGACACTGATGACGTCCGGATTGCCGGTCGGGATCAGCTTGCCGTAACGCTTCACGTCACGCTCGGGATCGAACAGCGCGCCCAGCGGCGAATTCTTGATCGGCCAGCGCTCGACCTGGGAAACCTCGTAATCGACCACGTAGAGCGATTTGCCGTTGGAGATGACAAGGAAATCGGAATTCTTGCCGTAATCGAAACGGATCTTGCCCGGACGCTTCAGCGTCATCACCCCGGACATGACGTTGCCCTGCCGGTCGGTCTGGGTGAAATCGGCGCGCATCGTACTGATCGCGCGCAGGGCGTTTACCGCCGCGTCGATCTGGCTGGACGATTGCGCAGCAAGCGGCGCCGGGGCGAGTCCAGCGGGCAACGGGGGGGCAAGGCCCAACGCCATCGCCCCGGCTCCAAGGCCAAGCAGCAGGGTACGAGCAGTGGTTTTGATTTGTTCCATGCCGACGCGCCTAAGGCTGCTGGCTTGAACTGTCGATGAATTAACGCGCCCGCCACAATAGAGGGGCAGGCGCGAAAGAAGCCTTACTTGATCTTGGCTTCCTTGAATTCGACATGCTTGCGCGCGACGGGATCGTACTTGCGGAAGCTCATCTTCTCGGTGATGTTGCGCGGGTTCTTCTTGGTCACGTAGAAGAAGCCGGTGCCTTCGCTCGAGACGAGGCGGATCTTCACGGTGGTGGGCTTCGCCATGGCGGTTTCCTGTCAAATCGATTGGCCCACGCATTGCCGAACGCGGGCGTCAAAAAAGCAAATGCGGCGCGCCCGGAAGGCCCGGCACACCGCTCACGCTGGCGCCATTCGCCGAATCGCGGGAAAAAGTCAAGGTGCGCCGTAAGCAGGCGCTACCAGTCCGACGCGCGCGGCTTGCCGCGATTGGCCTTGATCGTCCCGCGCGTTTTCTTGGTCTTGAGCCGCGCGGTCTTGCCCACCCGGTTGAGCCGGGTCTTTGCGCGGCGCTTGGGTTCGGTCTGCGCGTCCTCCAGCAATGCGGCGAGCTTGGTACGGGCGTCCTGCCGGTTGGCCTCCTGCGTGCGGTGGGCCTTGGACGTGACGATCAGATCGCCATTGCCCGCCAGCTTCGATCCCGCCAGCGCGCGCAACCGGGTGAACACCGGCGGCGGCAGGCGCAGCGCGTAGATATTGACGCGCAGTTCGACTTCGGTCGCGACCTTGTTGGCGTTCTGCCCGCCCGGCCCCGATCCGGCGAGGAAGCTTTCCTGCGCCAGCCGGATGGCGCGGGCGCTCAGCGGTTCCGGCGCGCTCTGATCACCGCCGTCATCCATCATGCGCCCCCAGCGCGCGGAAATCGGCCGGCAGGGCGGCGCGGGCTTCGATCGGGGTTTTGCCGGGGCGGGTGACGGTGAGGCTTTCGGCATGGAGCATCGTCCGCTTCGCCCCCGGAGCATTGCCCGCGCCATAGACCGGATCGCCCAGCAGGGCTGCGCCAAGGCCGCTCAGCGCATGCACGCGCAGCTGGTGGGTGCGGCCCGTTTCGGGGCGGAAGCGGATCAGGCTGTGGGGGCCGAGTTCGCCCACCATCTCCCAATGCGAGACGGCCGGCTTGCCCTTCTTGGCCGGGATCATCCGCCAGCCCTTCTCCTCCGAGCTGATCTTGGACAGCGCCAGTTCGATCGTGCCCTGCGTTCCCGGCGGGCGGCCTGCGAGGATGGCGAGATAGGTTTTGCCCACCAACCGCTCCTCGAACGACTTGTTGAACCGTGCCAGCGCCTTGGGATTGCGCGCCAGCAACAGGCAGCCCGACGTATCGGTATCGAGCCGGTGCACCGCCACCGGCCGCCGCAGAAAGCCCAGCTTCAGCGCGTCAAGATGGTCGTCGAGGCACATTCCGCCCTTGCGCGGACGATCGACCGGCAGGCCCGCAGGCTTGTCGATCACCAGTGCTTCGCCGTCTTCATAGAGAATGGGGAGTGTCATATCAGTTCTGCCCGTATCAGCCCGCGCAGGGCATTGCCGAGCCAGAAGCCTTGGTTGAGATCATCAAGCGTCAATTCCGCTTCGCGTGCCTTGCCCGTTGCAATCAGATGTTCGCGCAGGATTCCGGGCAACAGGCCAACGGCCGCGGGCGGAGTCAGCAGCGTGCCGTCCGGCCCGTCGGCAAAGATATTGGTATAGCTGCCCTCTGTCACCAGCCCATCTGCCCGCACCAGCACCGCTTCGTCCGCGCCCATCGCCCGCGCGGCGGCGAGCGCATCATCGTAAAAGCCGCGGTCGGAGGTCTTGTGCGCCAGCCGCCAGTCGGACGGATCGAGCGGATTGGGCAATGCGATCACCTTCACCGGCTCTGCCATGGCGTCAGGCAGCGGCCCGGTTTCGAGCGCGCTCGCGCCGCTGCGCGCCGCCAGCAGGCGCACCTTCGCAGGCGCATCGAGTTCGAAACACAGCGCCTGAATCTGGTTGCGCAAGGCATGGCGGTCCAGCGCAAAGCCCAGCTCCGCGCCGCTGCGCTTCATCCGCGCGAGGTGCAGTTCGAGCAGGGGTATCCCGCTTTCGGGATCGAACCGCATCGTCTCGATCAGGTCGCACAGCGGCGCGGCCAGCCCGGGCGCGGCGCGGCGCAGGAAACCCGCCTTGACCTCGCATTCGCGGCGTTCGGACAGTGCATCGCTATCGGCCACAATCGCCGAACCGATGCCGAGCACCGCGTTGCCCTGCCCGTTCTCGACCGGCGTGAGGCGCAGCGTGCGGATCGCCACGTTGAACGCAGCGTTGCCATCACCGTCGATCCGCCCGATTGCCCCGCAATAAGGCCCGCGCGCATCACGCTCGATATCGGCCAGCAACTCCATCGCCCGGATCTTGGGCGCGCCGGTGATCGATCCGCATGGAAACAGCGCCCGCACCAGATCCATCGCGCCCTTGCCGGGTTCGAGGCGCGCGCGCACGGTCGACACCATCTGGTGCACCGTCGGATAGGTTTCGACCGCGAAGGGCGCATCCACGCGCACGCTGCCTGCCTCGGCCACGCGCGACAGATCATTGCGCATCAGGTCGACGATCATCAGGTTTTCGGCCCGGTCCTTGACCGAGGCGGCAAGGTCTTCGGCCATGGCGCGATCCGCCTCCGGATCGGCGGCGCGGGGCCGCGTGCCCTTCATCGGCTTGACCTTGGCATCGGCCCCGTCGAGCGCGACGAACAGCTCGGGCGAAAAGCTCAAAAGCCAGTGCGATCCATCGAAGATCAGCCCGCCATATCCGGCGCGGCTGCCATCACGCAGCGCCGCGTAAAGCCCCACCGGATCGCCGCGATACGAACCGCTCAGCATATAGGTGAGGTTCGCCTGATAGATATCGCCCGCGTGGATCGCCTCCCGCAGCCGCTCGAACGCGGCGGCATACCCGCCGGCCGACAGCTGCGGCTCCATCGGCCCGATGGTACCAGCCCCCTCGGCCCGGTCGGCCAGCCAGCCCGCCACATCGCCAGCGGCAATCCGCCGGGGCGCGGCAAACAGGCCGAGCCACACCAGCGGCCCCGCCGCGCCCGAACGCGGCCCCGCCAGCGCGGCCAGCTTCGGCTCCAGCGCCAGCCCGGCCTCATAGGAAATATAGCCCGCCAGCGATCCGCCGCTATCCCGTCGCGCCGCCTTTGCCGCGGCGAGCACGCCCTCGACTTCGTCCGGACGGGTGGCCACGAACAGCGATTGCGGCGCCGCGTAAAGCAGCGCGTCGGCGGCCGTTTCCCCGGCGCGGGCATCGTCGAGCAGCACGAATGGTGATGGTTGGCCCATGCGCGCCAGCCATACCGCAAATGTCGCGCAAGTCGAGAACTTGACCGCTGCGTCCGCCCCCTTCACATCGACTCAAAGGGCGATCGCGGCGATCGGGAACCGACAGGGGCAAGCAATGACGGACAGCGCAACCGATATCTTTCTGGGTCTGGGCGGAGCCGGATCGCGGCAGGCGCTCAGCCTCAGCCGCGCGAACCGCCACGGGCTGGTTGCGGGCGCGACCGGAACCGGCAAGACCGTGACCCTGCAAGGCCTTGCCGAAAGCTTTTCCGCCGCCGGGGTGCCGGTATTCGTGGCCGATGTGAAGGGCGATCTGTCGGGCATCGCCATGCCGGGTTCGCCGACCTTCAAACACGCCGACAAGCTCGAATCGCGCGCCGCCGAACTGGGCATGAGCGATTATGCCTATTCCGATAATCCGGTGATTTTCTGGGATTTGTACGGCGAACAGGGCCACCCGATCCGCACCACCGTGTCCGAGATGGGGCCGCTGCTGCTATCGCGCCTGCTCGACCTGAACGAGACGCAGGAAGGGGTGCTGCAGATCATCTTCCGCCACGCGGACGAAAATGGGCTGCTGCTGCTCGATTTCGGCGATCTGCAGGCAATGCTGCAATGGGCGAACGAGAACGCGGCGGAGCTTTCCGGCAAGTACGGCAATGTCACCAAGCCATCGGTCGGGGCGATCCAGCGCCAGTTGCTCAGCTTCGAATCGCAAGGGGCGGACAATTTCTTCGGCGAGCCGGCGCTGGAGATCGACGATTTTCTGAAGCTGGACGATCAGGGACGCGGTTATGTGAACGTGCTCGCCGCCGACAAGCTGATGCGCAGTCCCAAGCTTTACGCGACCTTCCTGCTGTGGCTGCTGGCCGAACTGTTCGAAAGCCTGCCCGAGGTGGGCGATCCCGAAAAACCGAAAATGGTGTTCTTCTTCGATGAGGCGCACCTGTTGTTCGACGATGCCCCCAAGGCGCTGCAGGACACGATCGAGCGGGTGGTGCGGCTGATCCGGTCGAAGGGGGTCGGGGTGTTCTTCGTCACCCAGAACCCGATCGATATTCCCGAGGAAGTCGCTGGCCAATTGGGCAACCGGGTGCAGCACGCCCTGCGTGCTTTCACCCCGCGCGATCAGCGGGCGATCAAGGCGGCGGCAGAGACGTTCCGGATCAATCCCGATCTCGATGTCGAGGCCGCGATTACCCAATTGAAGGTCGGTGAGGCGCTGGTTTCGACACTGGACGAGGACGGTGCGCCGACCATCGTCGAACGCACGCTGATCAAGCCGCCGCGGTCACGCCTCGGCCCCGTCAGCCCCAAGGAACGCGCGATCATCCAGTCGATCAGCCCGCTCGATGGCAAGTACGACACCCGGATCGACCGCGAAAGCGCGGAAGAAGTGCTCGCCGCCAAGGCCGCCGATGCCGCCGCCACCGCCGAGGAAGTCGCCGAACTGGGCGAAGAGGAAGTCGGCAAGCGTTCGCGCAAGAGCACCAGCTTGTGGAGCAAGGCAGTCTCGCGCGGGGTCAAGGTTGCCGCTGGCGGCGCGGCAGGAATGGCCGCGTCGAAAATGCTCGGCAAGAAAAGTCGCGCCAATCCGGTTGCCTCAGGCCTTACCTCGGCCGTCGGATCGATCGCGACCGATCTGGCCGGACCGATTGCCGGGCGGTTCGTGCGCAACCTGATCGGCGGGCTGATGCGCTGACCCTGCTGCGGTCAGCCGGTCGGCGCGACCATGCAGAACACGTTCAGCTTGTTGCCATCGGGATCGCGGAAATAGCCCGCATAAAAACCGTCATCGCCGCGCGGTCCGGGCGCGCCTTCGTCGCTGCCGCCCTTGGCAAGCGCGGTGGCATAGACCGCATCCACCTTTTCCGGGCTATCCACCATCAGCGCGACCATCGTGCCATTGCCGACACTGGCGGGCTGATCGTCGAACGGCTTGGTCGCAGCCAGCCCGGCGCTGGGCGATGCCATGTCGCCCCAGGCGATGAACTGATCATTGTCCATCATCCGTCCGACACCGAAATGCACGGCAATCGCATCATAGAACGCCGCCGCGCGCGGCAGATCATTGGTGCCCACTGTAACGTAACCGATCATGTCTGTTCCTCCCATTCTGCGCACCGCCAGTTGCGACTCGCCAATGTGAGAACATTACAGGAACAGGGCGGTGTCGACAAGCCGGGTCAGAGCGGCTGCGTTTCCCGCTCCACCCATGCCAGATCCTCGCCTGAAAGCTGCGGAGCGAGCAGCGCGCGCACCTTCGCATGGTATTCATCCACCCACGCGATTTCGCTCGCCGTCAGCAGCTCGCGCGCGATCAGCTTGCGATCCAGCGGCACGAAGGTCAGCGTCTCGAACCCGAGATAGCGGCCTTCCATGCCGTCGATCTGGCGTTCTTCGGTCAGCACGAGGTTTTCGATCCGGATGCCGAATGCGTTGGCCTTGTAATAGCCCGGCTCGTTCGACAGGATCATGCCTGCAAACAGTTCCTGCGCTGTGCCGGCCTGTCCGCCGCCCGGCTTGGCGATGCGCTGCGGGCCTTCGTGCACGCCGAGGAAACTGCCGACCCCGTGGCCGGTGCCGTGGGCGTAATCGACGCCCGCTTCCCACAAATATTGCCGCGCCAGCACGTCAAGCTGCCCGCCGCAGGTGCCTTGCGGGAACACGGCACGGTCGATCTGGATGTGGCCCTTGAGCACGCGGGTAAAACGGTCGCGCATTTCAGCGGTCGGCTCGCCCGAACCATCCGGCGTCCCGACCCAGACCGTGCGGGTGATGTCGGTGGTGCCGCCCGGATATTGTCCGCCCGAATCGACCAGATAGATCGAACCGGGAGGAATCGGGATATTGCTGTCCTCGTCCACCTTGTAGTGCGGCAGCGCGGCGTGGCCGGCGGCAGCCGAGATGGTGTCGAAGCTGAGGTCACGCAGGCCAGCGTCTTCGGCGCGGAACGCTTTTAGCTGCGCGGCGGCGGCGAGTTCATCGACACCGCCCTTGGGCGCTTCCACTTCCAGCCAGCGCAGGAACCGCGATACCGCCGCCCCGTCACGCGCCTGTGCATCGCGGTGGCCCTGCTGTTCGACCGGGTTCTTGATCGCCTTGGCAAGAATCGTCGGGTCCTGCTTGAAGGCAAACTTCGCGCCGCCTGCGCGCAGGCCCTGCGCAATGCCGACCACCGCGAAATCGGGATCGAGCGCGACGCTTTTACCTGCCAGTTCGCCCGTCAGCGCAGGCTCGAATGCTGTCCGGTCGCGGATTTTGACCGCGTTGCCGAGATGGCGCGTCAGTTCGGGCGTCACCTTCTCGGGCGCGATGAACAATTCGGCGCTGCCGTCCTTGTGCGCGATCACATAGCTGAGCGCGACGGGCGTATGCGACACATCAGCCCCGCGGATGTTGAGCAGCCATGCGACCGAATCCAGCGCCGGGATGACCACCGCATCGTGGCCTTCCTTCACCAGCCAATCGGCCACCGCTGCGCGCTTTTCGGCCGAGGATTGCCCTGCCAGCGCATCATCATGCACGATCGCCTGCGCGGGCGAGGCTGCAGGCCGATCAGCCCACACGGCGTCGATCGGATTGCTGTCCGCAGGCACCAGCGTGATGCCCTTGGGATTGACCTGCTTTTCCAGCGCCTCGACCCAGCCCCAGGTGTGCAGCCAGGGATCATAGGCAATGGTTGCGCCGTCTTCGCACACCTCGGCCAGCCACCCGCCAAGGCTTTCGGCGGGAACGCTCTTGTAATCGAACAGCTTGCCATCGACCTGATCGCGCACCTGCACGGTATAACGTCCATCGACGAAGATCGCAGCGTGAGTGGTCGTCACCGCTGCGAACCCGGCCGATCCGCCGAACCCCGTCAGCCAGCCCAGTCGCTGGGCATAATCGCCGACATATTCGCTCATATGTTCATCGCTGATCGGGATGATGAAGCCATCGACGCCGCGCCGCTTCAACTCTTCACGCAGGGCGGCAAGACGGGCTTCATGGGTCTGCATCAGCATGGCATCGATCCTCAGGTATCGGCGCAGGCTCTTGCCGCGCGGGAATGTATCACTAGAACCGCCAACATAGTCCGGTTGGCCGCGTCTTTCCACCCGGACACCCGTGAACAGCCCGAGAATGGCCCGAGAATGGCCAAAGAATGGCCCAACAATGGATCGCCTTCGCATGACCCACCGCATCAGCGCCATCGCTCTTGCCACCGCGCTCACCGCCACCACCTTTGCCCCTGCCGCCGTGTTGGCGACCAATAGTGAGGATTTCGCCCGCGTGACCACATCTGCCGCCGCCGCTGCCCAAACGCCTGCCCCCAAGTCTACCGGCGACATCAAGCCGCCGGTCGCGGAGAAGCGTCCGCATTCCTACTCCCACCACGGGATCACCATCGAAGACCCGTATGACTGGCTGTATGACAAGTCCTATCCGGTGGTGGATGACGAGAACGTGCTCGATCACGTGAAGGCCGAGAACGCCTATTTCGAGGCGAACATGGCAGCCCAGGCCCCGCTGACCGAGGCGCTGTTCACCGAAATGCGCGCGCGCATCAAGGAAGACGACAGTACCGTTCCGCAGAAGGACGGCGACTGGATCTACTGGAGCGAGTTCGAGGAAGGCGCGCAGTACCGCAAGCATTATCGCAAGCCTGCCGCGGGCGGCGAGACGCAATTGCTGATCGACGAGAACGCACTTGCCGAGGGGCAGGAATATTTCAGCCTCGGCGCAGCTTCGGTCAGCCAGAACGGGCGCTATCTGGCCTATTCGACCGACACCAGCGGGTCGGAGCGCTATACCGCGCGGATCAAGGATTTGCAGACCGGCGAGCATCTGCCCGATGTGCTGGAGAACCTGCGCGGCGGGCTGGTGTGGGTCGCGAATGACACCGCGCTGGTCTA
Organism: Erythrobacter sp.; assembly: GCF_024305245.1. Lineage (GTDB taxonomy): Bacteria > Pseudomonadota > Alphaproteobacteria > Sphingomonadales > Sphingomonadaceae > Erythrobacter. Next base: position 250,971 of record NZ_JAMWYX010000004.1, on the reverse strand, counting down.
TAGCCCTGCAACCGAGGAATGGCGCACGCTGGAAGCCAAGCTGCACATGATCGGCACGCCGACCGGTCAGGACGTGACGCTTTACGAGGAACAGGATCAGAGCTTCAGCGTGGGCACCGGGCTGAGTGCGCAGGAAGACTGGCTGATCATCGCCACCGGCGACAACGAGACCAGCGAAGTGCGCCTTGTCCCCGCCGCCAACCCCACCGCGCGCCCGATCCTCGTGAAGCCGCGCCAGAAGGGCGTCGAATATGCGGTCGATGTGCGCGACGATGAATTGTGGGTGTGGACCAATGATGATCACATCAACTTCCGCCTCGCCAAGGCATCGCTGGAAACGCCGGACGACTGGCAGACAGTGATCGCGGGATCGGACGAATTCTATCTGACCGATTTCGACCTGTTCAAGGATTTCTTCGTCACCGAAGGGCGGTTGAACGGGCTCGACCAGATCCAGCTGCGCCAATATTCCGATCCGGCCCGGATCACGCCGATCACCTTCCCCGAAGCCAGCTACACGGCGGGCCTTTCGAACAATCCCGAATATGACATGAAAAAGCTGCGGCTGTCGTACCAGAGTATGGTGACGCCCGGCACGGTCTATGATTACGACGTGGCTACGGCCAAGCTGGAAACCCTGAAGACGCAGGAAATTCCCAGCGGTTACGACGCCGATCTCTACACTACCGAGCGGGTGAGCGTGCAGGCGCGCGACGGGACGATGGTGCCGGTCAGCATCGTGATGCGCAAAGACCGCGCCGAAATCCTCAAGAAGGCCGGGGTCGAAGGGCCGGGGCCGCTGCATCTTTATGCTTACGGTGCCTATGGCTATGCCATCCCGCCGGGCTTTTCGACCTCGCGCCTCAGCCTCGTCGATCGCGGCTTTGCCTATGCCATCGCGCATATTCGCGGTGGGGACGATCTGGGGCGGCGCTGGTATCTGCAAGGCAAGCTGTTCGAACGCACCAACACCTTCAACGATTTTGTCGATGCCGGGCGCGGCTTGATCGCGCAGGGCTACACTGCCGAGGGCATGGTGACCGCCAGCGGCGGTTCGGCCGGCGGCGAGTTGATGGGGGCGATCATCAATCAGGACCCGTCGCAATACGGCGCGATTGTCGCCCATGTGCCGTTCGTCGATGTGCTGGGCACGATGCTCAACGAGAAACTGCCGCTGACGCCGGGCGAATGGCAGGAATGGGGCAACCCGATCACCGACAAGGCGGCCTTTGCCTATATCCTGTCCTATTCGCCCTATGATCAGGTGGTGGCCCGGGATTATCCGCCGATGCTGGTGACGGCAGGCCTCAACGATCCGCGCGTGACCTATTGGGAACCGGCGAAGTGGGTCGCCAAGCTGCGCGAAGTGAAGACCGACGACAACCTGCTGCTGATGAAGACCAACATGGGCGCAGGCCACGGCGGGCAATCGGGCCGGTGGAACAGCCTGAAGGAAACGGCGGAGGAATATGCCTTCATCCTGTGGCAGATGGGGATGGCGCCCAAGAGCAAGGGGGAATGACCGCGAACCGCTACGCCCGCACCTTCGTGGCCGAACCTTCGCACATCGACGAGCTCGGCCACGTCAACAACACCGTGTGGGTGCAGTGGATTCAGGACATGGCTACCGCCCACTGGGATGCCGTTGCCCGCCCGGAAGATCGCGCGGCGTTCTTCTGGGTCGTGGTGCGGCACGAGATCGATTATCGCGGGAACGTATTCGAAGGCGAAAGCGTCACCGCCACCACATGGATCGAAGGCCCGGCGCAGGGCGCCAAATCGCTCCGCCGGGTGGAATTCACCGATGCTTCCGGCAAACGCCTCGTCAGCGCGACGACGACATGGGCGATGCTGGATCGCGCATCGGGGAGGCTGGCGCGGGTGCGGCCCGAAGTGCTCGCGCCGTTTCGCGGCGACTAGGCAGCTTCCTCGTCATTCGCTGCGCGTCGGCGCGCGGCCGGCGGCTCGCTGAACACCGTCAGGCGCTCATAGGCGAGCCGGTTGCGGCCCGCAGCCTTGGCCTCGTACATCAGCGCATCGGCGCGGGCGTAGAAATCGGCGAACTGCATGGTCTGGTGCGCCGTTCGCGAGACCATGATCACCCCCATGCTCGCGGTCACCGGCAGTTCCAGCCCCGGAACGTCCTTTGCGATGCGCATCGGGATCGCCTGCCGCATCGCCTCGGCCCGTTCGAGCGTGCGTTCGCCGCGCAGCAGCACCACGAATTCCTCACCGCCGAGCCTGACCGCGATCGAATCCCGGTCTCCGGCAGCACGAATGGCATTGGCGCAGGCAATCAGCGCGGCATCGCCGACCTGATGGCCGTGAAGATCGTTGATCGCCTTGAACCGGTCGAGATCGACCAGCGTGAACGTATCGAAGCCCTGCGCCAGCAACTCATCGAAGCGCGCCTCGATCGCGCGGCGGTTCATCAGGCCGGTGAGCGAATCGCGGGTCGAAATCTGCTCCAGCATTCGCGCCTCGGTCAGCGCGGCGTCGCGTTCGTGGCGGATCGCGAGGAAGCGGTCGGCAATCGCAAGGCTGATCACCACCACCTCGATCCCGGTTGCGACGAACATCATCATGTCGAGGCTCGCCGGCCCGGCATAGACACCCAGGCCGCGACCCAGCCGCTCGATCGAGGTCAGGATCAGCGGGAACCACGCCACTGCGACAAACTTGGCCGAACGACTGCCGCGCAGGATCGCATGCACCAGCGCGGCCGACACCACGACGGCGGCCGGGGTGATGGTGATGAAATAGGCGGCATCATCGACGCCCTGCGTGGCGTGCAGCTGCAACGAGAAAAACCCGGGCACCGCTATCGTCCAGCACCCCGTCCAGAAGGTGATCCGGCGCATCGTACGCGATAACGCACCGCGTTCGAGAAATTCGCTGAGGAACAACAGCGCCGCCCCGCATCCCACAGCCCAGGACAGGGGCGCCATTACGGCCAGGAACACGACCGGCAGGCTCACCACCGCCGAAATCACACCGCCAGCAAACAGCACGTAACCCATCATCGCCACGACCATGGCCGCATGAAACAGCACGAACCGTTCGCGCAGGACGAGGTAGAAGCTGACATCGAACAGCAGCGGCAGCACCAGCATTCCCAGCACCAGCGCCAGCAGCATCATCTCCTCGACCGATCGGCCCGCATCCTCAACATGGCGCACCAGCCCCGCTTCGGTCAGCAAGGGGATCGAATGCGGGCTTTCGATCCGTACCAGCACAGCTTCGGTTTCGGCTGTCACCAATGGCAGGGGCAGGCGGAAAACCGGCCCACCGGCAAACGGGCGGCCATCGCTTTCGGCGAAGCTACGCGAGCGCAGGGTGCCGTCGTTATCGAGCGCGTAGAGCGTGATCTTCTCGTGGCGCGAGGTGCGGCTGAAGAACTGGAGCGGCACGCGCGAACCGTGCCAATTTTCCGCATCGAAACGCAGCCACGCCACCGGTGCGGTGGCCTGCCAATCGGCACCGCTGCAGTTCCATGCAGCCGAATCGATCATCGCCCCGGCAGGTCGGTCGGCCCCCGATGCAGCATGACAATCAGCCTGAAAAATCGCAAGATGATGGTCATCGGCTGAAGCAGGCGCGGCAAGGCCCAGCGCGAACAGCGCCGCAGCCAGCCAGAACCATACCGTGAGGCGCAATCGAGCCATGCCCGCGCAAGTAGCACCAAAGCCCTTACGATGCTGTTAAGCGCGTTACCTCCATTTTGGAGCGATTTTGTTTGAAACTCATGACGTTGTGCTTTTCGGCCGATGCTACCTGCGCCGCAGCCTCGTCGATGTCATGCACTTGTCACGAACCGGCCCTAGCGACCGCCTGAACCCCAATCAGGAATTGCCATGACCCGTCGTCTCTCCTCCCTCGCCCGCACCGGCGCTGCGCTGGCGCTCGCCGCACTCGCTCTGACCGCTTGCGACAGCTCTGGCGGAGGGGGCAGTGCGCGCAGCACGGTGCATGCAGTCGGCTCTTCGACAGTCTATCCCTTCGCCAAGCTGGTGGCCGAGAACTTCGCCCGCTCCAACACCGATTTCCGCTCGCCGCTGATCGAATCCACCGGCACCGGCAATGGTATCCAGTTGTTCTGCAAGGGGCTGGGTTCCAACACCCCCGACATGGTCAACGCATCGCGCCGGATGAAGGAAAGCGAATTCGATCGCTGCGCCGCCAATAATGTCGAGGAGATCATCGAGCTTCAGGTCGGGCTGGACGGGATCGCCTTCGCCTCGGCGCAGGGCGGCATCATGCTGAACCTGTCGCCGCAGACAATCTACGAAGCGCTGGCTGCCAATCCCTATGGCCGCGAACAGACCGCCGAAACCTGGGCCGATGTCGACCCGGCGCTCCCGGCAGAGCGAATCCTCGTTTACGGGCCGCCCAGTACCTCGGGCACGCGTGACGCGCTGAAGGAGCTGGTGCTTGAAGTCGGCTGCGCCTCGAACCCGGAGATGGCTGCGCTCAAGGAAAGCGACGAGAACCGCTATAGTCAGGTCTGCACCGAAGTGCGCGACGACGGCGCCTATGTCGATCAGGGCGAACAGGACAACCTCATCGTCCAGAAAATCGAAAGCAATCCGCGCGCTGTCGGGGTGTTCGGCTTTTCCTATCTCGATGAAAATTCGGACAAGGTGCAGGGGCTGCCGATGAACGGCGTCCAGCCGACTTACGACAACATTGCCAGCTTCGCCTATCCCGGCGCGCGCCCGCTTTATATCTATGTAAAGAAAGCGCATATGCGCGCCATTCCCGGTCTCAGCGCCTATCTGGATCAATGGGTTCAGAACTGGGGCAAGGACGGGGCGCTCGCCCGCATCGGCATGGTCGCCATGCCGCCCGAGACGATGGCGGAAAATGCCCGCAAGGTGGTGGAACAGATCACCCTCACCCGCGCGGATCTCGCTGCGGAGTGACCCGGAAGCCAGGGCGGCGTGCCATGCGGCCGCCGCCTACCGGAAATCCTCACCCGTCGCCGCGATCCGCGCCTTCAGGCCTTCCTGATTGATGTTCTGGATTTCGATCCCGGGGTGCGCGTTGACTTCGATCACCAGCGGACCATCATTGACGTCGAGCACGATGTCCGCCCCGCAGTAACCCAGCCCAACCGCAGGCCCGCATTTCGATGCGAGTTCGAGCACGCGCTCCCAACCCGGAATTGCGAACCCGATCAGCGGCACGCCGGTATCGGGGTGGTGCGTGATGACCTCGCCCTTGACCACCGCGCGGGTGATGCGCCCGGTTTCCAGCGATATTCCTGCGCCGATCGCCCGCTGGTGGAGGTTGGCCTTGCCGTCGGATTCGTTGGTGGGCAGCCGCACCATCGCCATCAGCGGCGTGTAATGCAGGCTGATGACGCGCAGATCGGGCAGGCCTTCGGGCACAATGCTGGCGAGCGCCGGATCGGCGATGATCAGCGGTTCGATCAGCGCCGCGTCCTCGGCCGCGGAATCGCCGGAAAAGCCGCCATCGACCACCTTCTGGATGTGATGCATCACCGCTTCTTCGGTCAACGGCGCGCCTGATCCCTTGTACCAGATATTACCTTCGCGCCGGACGGCAAGCAGGATACCGTCGCCCTGCGACCCGCGCGCAGGCTTGATCGCCCAGGCATCGGGCATATCGCGCAAGGGTTTGAACTGCCCAAGTTTCTGATGGTCATCGATCACCGCCACCGTGCCCGTGCAGGCAATCCCTGCCGCTTCCAGCGCGACCTTGGCCGCCACCTTGTCACGCGCGCGCTCGATCGCGCTGCGCGGGTTGTATTTTGCGATCAGGGCATTGCGCATGTTGATCCCGAGGATCTCGTCCATCCGGTCAAACTGCGGCGGGCGCAGCTTGCTCAACGCATCGTAATTGGCCGATCTTCGGCGCAGCAACCCGAACATCTCAAACGTCCTCTGCCGACCGGATGATCCAGGCATTGTGGATCATCGGTCGGCCATTTGCGCCAAGGCGAGGCTCGAACTGGGCCTCCTTGTTGGGTCTGATCGGTTGCGGAACCCGCCTGCTCCTGCCGGGGGTGAGGTCCGCGGGCGATTGGATCACCCAGATACCATCAAGCGGCGGCGCGCGCACGGTCGCTTCAGCGCGTGCGCAGGGTTCCAGATCGAGCTCGAACTGGTCGGGATCGGCCGATTGTCGTGCCTTCCGCCGCCGTTCAAGCCAGATCGGCGCGAACCGGGCGATTTCTGAAAGCCGCAATCCGCGATAACGGCCAAGAATGGCGATCGCGATCCCGGTTGCCGCGGGCATCAGCAGCGGAGAGGTATTGATCAGCGCCAGCGCGAATTCGCTGACCATCACAAACTCGATCACTACCGCCAGTACGAAGGTGTTCAGCGCCATCTTCGCCGCCGGCTTTGCGCCATCCTTGCCCCATTGCTTCCACCAGCGTTCGACGCATAGCCCGCAGACGATCACCGGAAAGGCATCCACCTGAAGCTTGGTATCGAGGATCATCTGCAAGGCAACCAGCACCAGCACGATCAGCGAGATCAACACGCCCAAAAACCCCACGCGCGTCATCCGCAGTTTGAGCAGGGTGGGCGTAACCAGCATTCCCGTCAGCACCGATGAAACCAGCACCACGGGTCCCATGATCGGGCCGATCTGCAGGAATGCGAGCGCGATCAGCATCGGCGTGAACAGGCCGAACGCCTTGAGGCCCACGAAACTGCGCGCCAGCACCACCAGAAACGCCCCCAACGGCAGCACCATCAGCAGGTTGGACGGCTTCAGCCCCCACACCGCCTGCGAAGTGGAGACCCCGTTGAATGACGATGGCAGCGCGAAGAAAGCCTGCGTGTTGGCAAAGCCCAGCGCGACCAGCGCAGCAATGCACAGGCCGACGACCAACCCGATATAGATCGGGCGCCGGATTTGCGGCGTCGCTCTTTCCCAGAACTGCCGGAAGGTCGAAATCAGCCTAGAACGCATATCCGACCGAAAGCGTCAGTCGGTAACCTTCGCGCTCACGCACGGGTTCGTTGCTGCCGGAAAAGATGTATTTGGCTTCGGCTTCGACGCGCCACTGGCCCGGCCACCACAACAGTTCGACCTCGGGCACGATCAGGCTGTCGCGGCGACGCTCGCCATCGTCGGTGAGCCGCCCGTCGAACCGGGTGCGGATCACCTCGATCGCGGGCCGCACGCGCAGGTCCGGGGTGATCGGGCGGGTATAGACGACGCCGGCGGACTCGCGTTCATAGCCGCGCCGCGCTTCGTCCGAACGGATCGATTCCGCGCGCAGATCGAAGGCGAGATAGTGATAACGCCCGAACCGGCGGCGATATTGCGCATCGACCCGCGGCCCCTCACCAGTGGTCTCGGCAGCCGCACCATTACGATATTCGCGTTCCCGCCAGGTGCCCTGCACGCGCACCCGGTGCGCGCGATCGTGCTCCCACGTCACCCGCGCAGAACCTTGCCATTCGTCGGTGTCGATCGCCTCGACCGATATCGCATCGTCGTAGTGGCGGGCTTGAAGCTGAAGCTCCCAGTCTTTCTCGATATCGGTCTGGAGCGTCGCGGTAAAGCGGTCGCGGGCGAAATCGCGCCGGTCTTCGCCCAGCCGGATCACTTCGATACGGTCGGCCTCGACCCGCAGCCGCACGCCGCGCTTTTCCAGTGCTGCGCCGACCTGAGCGCGCACGGATACCGCCTCGCCATCGATCACCAGATCATCGTCGCGGGTGGTGGTCTGGGCGCTTACCGTCTGCACTTCGATCCGCGCGTCGGGTTCCAGCCTCCAGCCGGTCTCCTGCGCCGTCGCCGGGCGCGCGCCGAGCGAAACGGACGCTGCGACCAGCAGGACGCAGAGCGCTCGGAAGGTGTGTTTCATGGCAGTAGCCCCCGTTAATTCACGTAGGGCTACGGTAGTAACGTTTAGGAATTCCTAACCAGATCCATAAACCATGGATACGGGGTTTACACGAAGGGGGGCGGAGGGGCGCAACCGGCCCCCCGCCCCCTGACATGGTTAACGGAACGGATCAGAAGCGCGCCGAGACTTCGACCCCGTAGAATTGCGGTTCTGCCGGAATAAAGGTCGGAATGCCGAATGCCCCGCCGGTGTTGCCCGCATCGAGCAGGAAGTCCTCGTTCGTCGCGTTGCGGATGAAGCCTGCGATTTCGTACCGGCCATCGGCAAAGCTCAATCCGCCGCGCGCGTTGACCAGCGTTACCGCTGCTTGCGAGATCAGCGGATTGTTGGGCACTTCGAAGAAAATCCGGCTGCGGTGGGTTATGCTCGGCGTGGCGAACAGGCGCATCCCGTTGCCGAATTCGTAATCGACAGTGAACCCGCCCGCTGCCTGCCATTCGGGCTGGAGCCGGAACCGCGCGCCGGAGAACGCGGGCGAGAACGCGCCGTCCTCGTCGATCCCGCCATCGATATAGCCAACATTTCCGAACACCCGGAACCAGTCGGCAAGCTCGACAGCCAGTTCGGCTTCGACCCCGAGGTTCGACGCGCTTCCCGCGCTCTGAGTGACGAACGCGCCGGTCGGGTTGCCTTGGGCATCGACTTCGGCAACGCTGACCTGAAAGCCGTCATAGACCTGATAATACACGCCGAGCGAGCCAGAAACCGGTCCAGCCGCGAGCTTGATCCCGCCTTCGTAGTTCCACACGGTTTCTTCAGGCACGTCGGTCCGGTTGGGGACCACATTGCCCGCCGCATCGCGCCGCGCGCCGAGCTGGACCACCGGTGAGCGGCGGCCCTTGGACACGGTGGCGAAGACGTTCACGTCGTCACTGATCCGGTACAGCGCGTTGAAGCGCGGCAGAACCGCCTGAAAGCTGTCGTCGGTGGTGAAGGTTTGGCCGTTGGTGTCGATCTGGCCGGGGATCAGCGGCGAACCGCTCAGCGCGCTGTTGGGAATGTCGGCAAAGAAGCCCGACTGGCGATATTCCTGCAGAACCCGCACGCCGGCAGTCAATTCCAGCGCATCGATCGGGATCCAGGTGGCATCGGCGAACACCGAATAGGCCTCGTTGCGGCCCTGGTTCTCGAACACCGAAGCATAGGGGATGGCCTGAACCGCGCCGCCCGTCAGCAGACCGGTGACCGCCGATGCCGGAACGCTCCCATCAGGCGCAACACAGGGAATACCCGGGATCAGCGGCGCGCCGAACAGCCCGGTCAGGCACTGAAGGTAGGTGCCTTCCTCGGTCGCGAAGGGCACGTTCTGCAGGCTGTCTTCGATGAACAGGTTCCAGCCCGCGCTCGCCCGCAGGCTGTCGCCGGCATAGGCAAAGCGGCCTTCGTGGCTGATCTGCCAGCCATCCGCGATTTCGGCGAATTCGAGGAACGGCGCGGCCGAACCATCGGCATCGAACACCTCGCGGCTGTCGAATTCGCGGTAGCCGTTGACGGTGGTGAAGCTCCACTCGTCGGAGATCTGGTAGTCGGCGGTCAGGTTGAAATCGTAGACTTCGCGGTTGAGGCCGAGCTGATCATTGCCGAGCACCGCCGCGCCCGCCGGGTTGCCGCCGAGATTGGCATCGACGAAGGCATTGGCGGGGCCGCCCGGCGCACCTGCGAAGGCGGGAAAAGCGCCCGAGATGAACGGGGTGCCGCCATTGCGCTGCTGATCATAGGTGGCGACCAGATCAAGCGTGAAATCGGCGGTAGGCGTGTAACGCAGCGAGGCGCGCACGCCGAGCTGGTCCTGTGCGTAGAGGTCTTCTTTCTGGTTCGGGCTGAGGTTCTCGACATACCCGTCGCGGCTGCGCCATTCGCCCGCAACGCGCGCGGCGATCACATCGGAACCGATGTTGATGAAGCCGCCCACCAGCGTCTGGTCGAAATTGCCGTAGCCGCCGCGCACTTCGGCCGAGAAGCCTTCGCGCGGGCGGGCCGAGACGAGGCTGATCGCGCCGACTGCCGAAGCCGTGCCGAACAGGGTCGCCTGCGGGCCCTTGATGACTTCGACGCGTTCCAGATCGTAGATCGCCTGATACGACCCGCGCGACCGCGAGATGTCGACGCCGTTGTAATAGAGCGTGACGCGCGGGCCCTGCTGCGCCGAGCCGCTGTCCGAGGTGATGCCGCGGATGACGATGCCGGGGTTGTTGGCGCTCTGTTCCTGGATCAGCAGGCCGGGAATGTAGCTGGACAGCTCGTCCAGATCGGTGACGCCCAGATCGCGAATGCGTTCGCCGGTCGTGGCGGAGATGGTGATCGGCACGTCCTGCAGCCGCTGTTCGACCTTCTGCGCGGTCACGATGATCTGGTTGCCGGAGGCCTGCTCGTCAGCCTCGGAAGCCTCGGCGTCCTGCGCGAAAACGGCCTGCGGGACAGCGGCGAGCGTAGCGGTAAGCGCGATCAGCGAGACGCGCGTGAACGGGGTGCGGAGCATTCGGGAAGGCCCTTCTTGGTGGAGAGAGGCCCTGCCCGTGGCAGTCGATGGTGACGCTGCGACGACGGTGGAGTGACGGGAGCGTTACGCCGGATTTACAGTTTCGAGACGTTGCCAAAATGCATCTTTGCTGGCGGCCTCCTTTGCTGGCGCGGACCACCCGCCCCGCGCGTCAGCGCGAAAATATCAAAGCGGGTTTCCGTCCCGGTCGCGGTAGATCTCGCGGCGGCCGACGTGGTTGGCGGGGCCGACGAGGCCGTCTTCCTCCATCCGCTCGATCCATTTGGCCGCAGTGTTGTAGCCGACGCCCATCTGGCGCTGAAGCCAGCTGCCGGACGCCTTCTGGTTTTCGATCACCACCTGACACGCCTGCCGGTATTTGCGTTCTTCGGGGTTGTCGGACGCGGTCATGTCGTCCTCGAAGCCGAAGCCGCCATCCTCGGGTTCCTCGGTGACCGCATCGACATATTCGGGCGCGCCTTGCGAGCGCCAGAAATCGGCGACGGCTTCGACTTCCTCGTCGCTGACGAACGGTCCGTGGACGCGCACCATCGCGCCGGTGTTGGGTTTGTAGAGCATATCGCCCTTGCCCAGCAGCTGCTCCGCCCCCTGTTCGCCGAGAATGGTGCGGCTGTCGATCCGGCTGGTGACCTTGAAGCTGATGCGGGTCGGCAGGTTGGCCTTGATGACGCCGGTGATGACATCGACCGAGGGGCGCTGCGTCGCCATGATCAGGTGGATGCCCGCCGCGCGGCTTTTCTGGCTGAGACGCTGGATCAGCACTTCGATTTCCTTGCCGATGGTGACCATCAGGTCGGCGAGTTCGTCGACGATCAGGACGATCTGCGGCAGCGGCTGGTAATCGAGCTGCTCTTCCTCGAACAACTGCTCGCCGGTTTCGGGATCGAACCCGGTCTGCACCCGGCGGCCCAGCGGCTTGCCCTTGGCAATCGCGGCGCTGACCTTTTCGTTGAAGGAATGGATGTTGCGGCTGCTGACCGCACTCATCATCCGATAGCGCCGCTCCATCTCCTCGACCGCCCATTTCAGCGCGCGCACCGATTTGTGCGGCTCGGTCACCACCGGCGACAGCAGGTGCGGGATATCGTCATAGGTCTTGAGTTCGAGCACCTTGGGATCGATCAGGATCAGGCGCAGTTCGGTTGGCGTGAAGCGGTACAGCAGCGAAAGCAGGATCACGTTCAGCCCGACCGACTTGCCCGATCCGGTGGTGCCCGCGACCAGCAAGTGCGGCATCGCGGCCAGATCGGCGATGATCGGCTCACCCGCGATATCCTTGCCCAGAATGATCGGCAGGTTGCCCTTGGCATCGGCGAAATCGGCGCAGGCAGCCAGTTCTTTCAGCATCACCACCTGGCGATCCTGATTGGGCAATTCGATCCCCATCACGGTGCGGCCCGGAATCGGGGAGACGCGCGCGGAAATCGCGCTCATGTTGCGGGCGATGTCTTCGGCAAGGCCGACCACACGGCTGGCCTTGATGCCGGGCGCGGGTTCGAGTTCGTACATCGTCACCACCGGGCCGGTGCGCACGGCGGTGATTTCACCCTTCACGTTGAAATCGTCGAGCACGTTTTCCAGCAGGCGGGCGTTGCGTTCCAGCGCCATTCTGTCGAGCTTGGGCGCCTTGTCGACCGGCGGTTCGGCCAAAAGGTCGAGGCTGGGCAGATTGAAGGCGGCGAACATGTCCTTCTGCGCGGTCTTGGTCGGCAGCGCGCGCTTGGGCGGTGCGGAAGGATCGCTGATCTCGGGCGCGCGGCGCGGCGGTTCGGCGCTTGGCGGCGTAGCGGCATCCCCCTTGGCGGCGCGGCGCGGGCGGGCCGGTGCCGCGTCGTCGTCGTCATCCTCGTCACCGGCGAAGGTCAGCGCGGGCGCGGATTCGCGGCCCATGAGCGGCAAGCGGCGCATCAGCCCGGCAAGCGTGCCTCCGCCGAGAAATTCGGGCAGGCTCAGCAACACGCGCCAATCGATAGCGAAAATCCGCGTGAGCAGCGCCACCCCGGCGGCAAGGCAGACCAGCGCCGCGCCGATCATGACCCAGCCTTGCGCATCTCCACCGAAACGTGCCGCCACCGCCTCGATCGCGCCTGCGCCGAGCAAACCGGCAAGCCCCCCGGCCTGCGCCGGAAGCGTCCCGCCCGGCCCTTCGAAAGCGAGCGCCAGCACGGTCGACAGCAGCGTGATCGCGATCAGCAGCAACCCGGTCGGCACCCACCACGGAGTCGTTTCGGCTTCGTCGCCGTTCTCCACATCGCGCCACAGCTTGCGCGCGGAAATGTAGAGCAGCGGCAGCAGCAGTGCAGCGGGCAATCCGAAGATCAGCAGCACCCGGTCCGCTACCCACGCGCCGCCAGCGCCCATCCAGTTGGCGACTTGAGCGGGATCGGCGGCGGTCGAGGGACTGGGATCGGTCTGGGTGTAGCTCACCAGCGCCAGCGTGAGGAACACCGTTGCCCCCAGCAGCACACCCGCGCCCACCATCTGCGCCAGCCGCCGGAGCGAACGCCGTAGCCCTGCGCGCCATTCGGCGTCGGTCTTGCTGCGAACGGCAGCTTTACGGGGCGTGACGGCGCGGCTGGCCATGGCGGGGGTCTCCTGAGCGGAACACATCATGAATCCTCGGGAGACTCCGGTCAAGCCGTGTGCGACGGGGCGTTTGCGCTAACTCAGCCCGTCGATCGCGGCCCAGCGCCGCCAATCGAGGGATTCGGCACGCTCTGCCGTCATGCCGCCAAGCGCGATAACCGGAACGCGGGACAGCGCCGCGAGTTCGCGGAAGCGGTCGATCCCGAGGGTGTCGCCGTCCGGATGCGAGCGGGTCGGGAACACTGGTGACAGCATGACGGCGCTCGCCCCCAATCTGTTCGCATCGGCGATTTCGGCGGCATCATGCGCGGTGGCGATCCAGCGCAGCCCGGCAGGTGCGGCGGCGTGCAAAACGCCATAGACCCCGTCTGCCCCCCATGCTTCGGCCATCGTGACACTGCCCGAGAGGATCGCCCAGTGTCCGGCGCTTCGCAGCATGGGCAGAAGCTGCGCGAAGCGGGCCGCGCGAGCCTCAGCGGTCAGGTGATAGTGCCTGAAAACAAAGCCCGACTGTGGTGGCAGCCGCCCGATGGCCTGTTCGAGCACCGCATCGTTGCGTGCATCCGAAAGCAGCCAGATGTCGGGTACGGACTGGTCTTGCGCCATGCCCGCGCTATAGCGCCGCTGTATGGATAATACAGCCTCCCGCCTCGAAGCCGTCCGCGGCAATATCGCCCGCGTGTGCAAGCCTGCGCGGCGCGAGCCCGCCGATGTCACGCTGATCGCGGTCAGCAAGACGCATGGGCCCGAGGCGATCCTGCCGCTGATCGGGGCAGGCCAGCGGGTGTTCGGCGAGAACCGCGTGCAGGAGGCAGCTGGCAAGTGGCCTGATCTGCGCGCCCAATATCCCGATATCGAGCTTCACCTGATCGGCCAGTTGCAATCGAACAAGGCGGACGAAGCGGTGGCGCTGTTCGACGTGATCCATTCGCTCGACCGGCCCAGCCTGCTGAAAGCTCTGGCCAAAGCAATGGACAAGGCTGGGCGGCGGGTGCCGTGCTTCGTGCAGGTCAATATCGGCGACGAGGACCAGAAGGGCGGCTGCGCGCTGGCCGACCTGCCGGGATTTCTCGATCGGGTGCGCGCCGCCGATATCCCGCTCGCCGGGCTGATGTGCATTCCGCCCGCAGATACCGAAGCCGCGCCGTTCTTCGCGTTGCTGGCAAAGCTGGCGGCCGATCACGGGCTGACCGGACTCAGCATGGGAATGAGCGGCGATTACGAGACCGCGGTAATGCTGGGCGCAACCCATGTGCGGGTCGGCACGGCGCTGTTCGGCGGACGCTATTGATGGAGGGGGTGAGCGACACGCTCGCCCGGCTCGACGCCTTTCACGCGAGATGGCACCTGCGCCTGAACGCCGATGGAGCCACGGTGCGGATCGCGGCAGACGCGCTCGCGATCTCGCCGGGGCTGCATGCCGCCTGCGCCGACGCCTTCGTCACCAGCCTTGGCCTGACGCCGATCGGCGGAAACTGGGAACTGCTCGATGCCGAGGCGGGCATGGAAGGCCCGCGCTCCGCCCGCGCCGCATTGGTCGAAGCCTTCGCCCGCAACATGGTGATCGCGCAACAGCCCTGGCTGGGCGAGGATGACGCGCTGGCGATGGGCGAGGAATTTCTGGGATGTTTCGATCCCGGCACACGGCAGATCGTCACCAACCGGATGTATTTCGGCTGGAACCCGATCACCACGGCAAGCATCGAATGGGCGTTCGTCGCCTTTGACGATGGCGCCATTGCGCTCCTGCTGGCGACCGCCGAAAGCTAAACGAAAAAGGGCGCCCCGTTGCCGGAGCGCCCCTGATCTTTCGCGGCGAGCATCGGTCGCAAAGCGACCGCAAGGCCGACCGGCCGCCCGCAGCGACGCGACCTTCAGGTCGCGTGAGCGAGGAAATCGCACCCCCGTGAGGGGGTGCGAAAATCAGAACTCGAACAGCGCCTCGACGCCGATGTTCCGGCCGCGCATCAGCGGCGAGAACGTGCCCGCGGTCGGGTTCGGCGCGAAGGGCTGACGCACGCCGGTCGAGTTCGGACCGCCGAACGGAACCTGCGTATCGCCACCTTCCTGCACTTCGTCGAGCAGGTTGCGGCCGTAGATCGACAGCGCAAGCCCATCGACCGGGGTGTTCCAGGTGATGTTGGCTTCAAGGTTGCTGAGCGCATTCAGCCAGCCGAGGTTGTCATCGGTATAGGCTGCCTCGTCGCGGTACTGATAGTTGACGCGTGTGAGGATGTTGCTGCTGCCCAGATCCCATTCGTGGATCAGGCCCATGCCCACCGTGATCGGGGGAACGCGCGGCAGGCTCAGCGCCAGATCGGCGTCGTCGATCATCCCGTCGCCGGAAATGTCGAAGATGACTTCGTCATACTCGGCGTCGGTGATCCCGATATTGGCTGTGAACACCAGTGCTTCCGATACCCGCATCCGCGCTTCGGCTTCGAAGCCCAGAATGGTGGCATCGGCGGTGTTGAGGATGTTCTGCACCACGCCTGCGCCCGGATCGGCCAGGTTCACTTCGCGCTGCATGTTGCCGACCTGGGTAAGGTAAGCCGCAGCATTGAGCGTGAAGGAACGATCAGCCGTCTGGAATTTGCCGCCGATTTCGTAGTTATCGACCTTTTCCTCGTCGAAGAACAGATTACCGGTCGCCGCGAGCGCACGGTTGAAGACCGCCACGTCGGTGATGCGGAAGTTGTACCCGCCCGAACGGAAGCCGCGGCTCCAGTGGCCGTAGATCTGGCTGTCTGCGAATTCATACTGCAGACCCACCTTGGGCGAGACATTGCGGAACCGCACGCGATCGGTGAAGCCGTTGCCTTCGGTCGGAACGAAGGGGTTGGTGCCGGATGTCGGGCAAGTGCCCTGCACCACCGAACATTCCGGGCGCGGCCGGACATAGGTGACTGCAGCGTCCTTGGTTTCCTGATTCCAGCGGATACCGGCGATGATCGAAAGGTTGTCCACCACCTCGTACTGGGCGTTGGCGAACACGCCGATCACTTCGTGGTTCTGCTGACCGCCGCCGTAGAACACCGGCGGCTGGAAGGCAGGGGGAAGGTCGCGGCGAAGTTCGCGGGTCTCGGTATAGGCGAGGTCCTGTTCGAACCAGAAACCGCCCACGGTCAGATCGAGCCGATCGAACGACATCGCATAGCGCAGTTCGTTCGAGAACTGCTCCTGCTGGGTCTCGGTGTTCGAGTGGAACAGGAACAGCGGGGTCGCGTCGATGTCGCCATCGGTGGTGGAGTCGTAATCGCGCCAGCCGAACACGTTGGTCAGCGTGCCGGGGCCGATGTCCCACTCGGCAGTGAGCGAGCCGGTCCAGATCTTGTTGTCGTATCCACCGGGATTGTCGATCGCGAGGTCGAAGCTGTTGCGGTCGAAGAACGCGCGGTTCTGGGCCGAGGGGCCGTCGCCTTCGCTTTCGAAGTAGTCGAGCTTACCGGTCAGGGTCAGATCGCCGAGCCGCGCTTCCAATGCGCCGCGCAGGATCTTGGTGTCGGCACGGCCGTGGTTCTCGCGCAGACCCGGAATGGTGTCGGCAGCGAGGTTGCGGAAATAACCTTCGTCCTTGTTGTAGTACGCGCCGACCTTGAACAGCAGCGTGTCTTCGATGATCGGGCCGCTGATCACACCGCTGGCGGTGTAGTTGGGGCCGCCGCGACCGCCGTCGAGCGCCGGGCCATCGACTGCCGCGCGGAACTTGCCGCGGAAATCTTCGGTCGGGTTGCCGGTGTTGATCACGACCGCGCCGCCGGTGACGTTGCGGCCGAACAGCACGCCCTGCGGGCCGCGCAGGATTTCAACGCTTTCGAGGTCGAAAAGGTCGAACACCACGCCGCCGTTGATGCCGAGATAGACGCCGTCGACAAACACGCCGACGGTCGGGTCGATCGAGGGGATCGAGGAGTTGATGCCGAGGCCGCGAATGGTGAAGTTGGCGGTGCCGCGGCTGGTGCCGACCTGATCGAGGCTGACAGTCGGCGCCTGGAACGAAAGGCCCGAGATATCGCGGATCTTGTAAGCTTCCAGCGTATCGGAATTGAACGCGGTGATGGCCAGCGGCACATCCTGCACGTTTTCCGGGTCACGGGTCTTGGTGCCGGTGACGAGGATTTCGTTCATGGTGTCGAGCGAACTGGCGCGCGCTTCTTGCGGCGCTTCGTCTTCGGCGTCCTGAGCGTTTGCGGCGAACGGGGTCAGCGCGGCGGTGCCGAGCATGAGTGCGATTTTGCCGAGCCGGAACCGGCTCCGCACGGGGGATGCGGTGGTCATGTCTTTTAACTCTCCCTGAGTTGAGGCTGGCTGCCCTAGCAATAAGTCACACGATTGCAACCTATCTCCACAGCAGAAAAAGGCATTAGCGCGAGCATGAAGCACGCACGCCACACCTTCAGGGCTTTCTATCTACCGGGGTTTGCAATCATGCCTTTTCAAGCTGTTGCTGCCTGCGGTCGCTGGCGGCGTCGAGCAGGGCGGCCTCGATTTCGGCGCGCCGCTCGGGCGCCTTGACCTTCGCTCCGGTCAGATCGGTGACATAGAAAGTGTCCGCCGCCGCTTCGCCATAGGCGGTGATATGTGCCGAATGCACGATCAGGTTGGCCTTGTAGAGCGCGTGCGCCAGCCGGTTGAGCAGCGCCGGGCGATCGCGCGCGGTCACTTCGATCACGGTAAAATGGTTCGAGGCGTCATTGTCGAACCCCACCCGCGGCGCGACATCGAACGCGCGGGCGCGCGAATGGGCAAGCGGGCGCGCAGCCAGCCGGGGCACCAGTTCGATCTCCGCCAGCAGCGCCTCGCGGATGCCTTTCTGGATGCGCGCGATCTGCGCCGCCTCGCGGAACGGCTGACCATGCTGGTCCTGCACCAGGAAATTATCGACTGCAAAACCGTTCCGGGTGGTGTGGATGCGCGCGTCGATGATGTTCGCGCCGGCCAGATGGATGCCGCCCGCCATGCGGTAGAACAGGCCCGGGTGATCGGCGGCGATGACATTGACGCGGGTCGCGCCCCGGGTCTCGTCCGGTTCGCAATGGATCGACAGCTGATCCTGCGCCGCCTGCGCCGCATCATATTGCACAAGGTTGCTGGCGATGATGTCTTCGGGCTCGGCAATCCAGTAGGCATCGGACAGCAGCGCGCCGATATTGTCGACCAGATGATCGCGTTCGCCCAGCAGGCGCGCAACCGCGTCCTTCTTTGCCGCGACCCGCTGTTTGCGGCCTTTGCCCTTGTGGCCCAGCCGCAGCCGTTCCTGCGCGGCATCGTAAAGCTCGCCCAGCAGCTGCCCCTTCCAGCTGTTCCACGTCCCCGGCCCGACCGCGCGGATGTCCACCGCAGTCAGGATCGCAAGGTTGCGCAGCCGTTCGAGGCTTTGCACCTCGGCCACGAAATCCTCGATCGTCTTGGGATCGGTGAGGTCGCGTTTCTGCGCGGTGCGGCTCATCAACAGGTGTTGCAGCACCAGCCAGGCGACCAGATCGGTCTCCTTCTCGTCGAGTCCGAAACGCGGGCATAATTCATGCGCGACATCCGCCCCCAGCACCGAATGATCGCCGCCGCGCCCCTTGGCGATATCGTGCAGCAGCACCGCGACATACAGCGCCCGGCGCGAGGCGAGCTTGGGAAATTCGCGGGTGGCGCGCGGGTGGTCGGCGGTCAGCAGCCCGCGCTCGATCTGGCTGAGCAGCCCGATGGCGCGGATCGTGTGTTCGTCGACCGTGTAGTGGTGATACATATCGAACTGCATCTGCGCGTTGACCCGGCCGAAATCGGGCACGAACCGGCCGAACACCCCGGCCTCGTTCATCCAGCGCAGGGCGGTCTCGGGATCCTTGCGCCCGGCCAGCAGATCGAGAAACAGCGCATTGGCGCGCTTGTCGCGGCGCATCTTGGCGTCGATCAGTTTGGAATCGCGGTCGGCCTGCCGCATGGTTTCGGGGTGGACTTCCAGCCCCTCGGCCTCGGCCAGCTGGAACACTTCGATCAGTCGCACCGGATCGGCGCGGAACCAGTCGTCGCCCGGCGCACGCAGCCGTCCGCCATCGACCACGTAGCCCTTGAACGCGCGCGGACGCTGGGTCCAGCCGGCGAAAAAGCCGCTGCGGGTGCGTTTCTTGGCGAATTCCTCGTCCATGTGAGCAAGGAACACGCCTGTCAGGCTGCCGACCCGCTTCACCTGCAGGAAGTAGTATTGCATGAACCGTTCGACCGCGCTCTTGCCCGGACGGTCGGCGAAATGCATCCGTTCGGCCACCTGCCGCTGCAGGTCGAAGGTCAGGCGATCCTCGGCGCGGTCAGTCAGGATGTGCATGTGACTGCGCACCGCCAGCAGGAACCCTTCGGCCCGGCGGAAGCTGCGGTATTCGCTGCGAGTCAGCAGCCCGACATCGACCAGTTCGGCGGCGTTCTGCACCCGGTGGACATATTTGCCGATCCAGTAGAGCGTCTGCAGGTCGCGAAGCGCGCCCTTGCCGTCCTTGATGTTGGGTTCAACGACATAGCGGCTGTCGCCCATCCGCTTGTGCCGGGCGTCGCGCTCGGCCAGCTTCTGGGTCAGGAACTGGCGTTCATTGCCTTTCACGACGTCGTTCCAGAACCGGCTCCGCAATTCTTCGTAAAGCGCCTGATCGCCCCATACCAGCCGCCCTTCGAGCAGCGCGGTGCGGATGGTCAGGTCTTCCTTCGCCATGCGCATCGCATCGGAGACGGTGCGGCTGGAATGGCCGACCTTCAGGCCCAGATCCCACAGCAGATACAGCATTGCCTCGATCACCTGTTCGCACCACGGCGAGCGGCGCATCGGAGTGATGAAGGCGATGTCGATATCCGAATGCGGCGCCATCTCGGCCCGCCCGTAGCCCCCCACGGCCAGTACCGCGAGCCGTTCGGCCTGCGTGCGGTTCGGCACCGGATAGAGATGGGTGGTCACGTGATCGTGGATCACCCGGAGCAACTGGTCGGTGAGGAAGGAATAGCCGCCGGTGACATCATGTCCGGCTGACGGCGTTTCAGCCAGCCTGCGTTCCAACTCGGCCCGGCCCGCGTCGAGCGCGCCGCGCAAGCTCTTGACGATATCGGCGCGCGCGCCTTCGCCGCCGGCCGCGAACAGCGCGGCGATCTCGTCGGCCAGCACGCGCCGGTCGATGATCGCCCGCTGGCCGGGCACACGCCGGGGGCTCACGGGAATATCTCCCGCATCAAGCCCCCGGCGCGAGGCGCAAGATTGGGGCGCAGGCAGGTCAGCGGATCAGGCCGCCACCTTGTCATCGCCGTAGCGCGCCTTGACGCTGCGCTTGTCGATCTTCTGGGTGCCGAGCCGGGGCAAGGCGTCCTCGGTGAACCAGATCTGGTGTTCCAGCGGCACCTTGAACGGGGCGATGCGTTCCAGCAGGAAGGCGCGCAGTTCGGCGGGCGTGATCGCGGCGTGGCCTTCCTTCATGCGGTACACAGCCGCCGGGACTTCGCCGAAGCGTTCGTCGGGCAGGCCGAACACCGAACATTCGCCGATGTCGTCATGCGCGTAGATCGCATCTTCCACCTCGATGCAGGAGATATTCTCGCCGCCGCGGATGATGATGTCCTTCTTGCGATCGACGATGAACAGGTATTCGTCGGCATCGAGATAGCCGAGATCGCCGGTGCGGAAGAACCCGTTGTCGGTGAAGGCGGCCTTGGTCGCCTCGTCGTTCTTCCAGTAGCCGCGGAAATTGGCGACGCTGCGAATGCACACCTCGCCCACCTGCCCCTGCGGCAGCGCGTTGCCGAGATCGTCGAGAATCGCGAGCTCGACCATCGGCTTGCTCGCCCGCCCGGTCGAGCCTGGCTTGGCGAGGTAGTTCTCGTTGAAATTGCCGCAGCCGACCGCGTTGGTTTCAGTAAGGCCATAGCCGAGCAGCGGGAACCCGCCGGGGAAGGCTTCCTTGATCCGCGTGACGTGTTCGACCGGACGCGGCGCGCCGCCAGCGGCAAAGCTCTTGCACGCCGAAAGGTCGTACTTGGCACGGTCGGGGTGGCTCGCGATTTCATAGCTCATCAGCGGCACGCCGACGAAATAGGTCACCTTTTCTTCCGCCATCAGCCGGATCGCGAGACCTGCGTCCCACTTGGGCATCAGCACCAGCTTGCGCGCGATCGCGAAGCTTTGCAGGAACAGCGGCACTTCGCCCGTCACGTGGAACAGCGGCACCGCGACCAGCGCGCAGGGCTGCACCGTCATCGGGCCTTCCTGGCTTTCGATATGCACCTTGGCCATCGCGCTCTGGGCGACATAATTCATCACCCCGTGCACGACCCCGCGGTGATCCGACCATGCGCCCTTGGACCTGCCGGTCGAACCGGAGGTATAGAGGATGGTGGCGATATCGTCCGGGCCGATCTGACTCAGCATCGCCATTGCCGCACTGGTGCCCTCGGGCAAAGCCCAGAGATCGGCGAGCCCTTCGGAAGGCGCATTGCCGTGGCTGAACAAGACCAGCTTCGCGCTGTGGGCGTGCCCTTTAAGTCGGGCGGCGCGGCCTTCATCGGCCAGCACCAGTTTGCATTCGGCCAGATCGATTCCGTAAGCCAGTTCCTCTCCGGACGAAAAGCCGTTGAGCAATGTGGCGCAGCCGCCAGCCATCAGGATGCCCATATAGGCGATCATCCAGTTGGCAGAATTGCGCGCGGCAATGGCAATCCGGTCACCCTTCTGGATGCCATGATCCTGCACCAGACTTTCCGCAACGCAGGTCGCGGCGCTGTAGGTCTCGCCGAAGGTCAGCCGCACCTCGCCATCGACAAGGAAGGGCAGATCGCGGTGTTCGTTGCAGAAATGCGCGAAATAGTGCGCAAGGCTCGGCGGGGCGGCGGCGAAAGCGGGCATTTCCACCCCGTCGCGCACATAAGGCGCGAGGGCGAAGGGCTGGCCGGGTGCGGTCAGGCCGGTGATGATCGCTTCAAGCGCATTGTCCAGCTGGGTGGGCATGCGGTGTCCTTTCCTCTCTCATTTACGGGAAGACCGCTGCGGCGTGCGCCTGTCCGGTCTTCCGATCCCATTATCTGCCTGCGCGCCTGCGCCCCTTCCCCTGCCCCGCGCGCTGTGCCAGAAGCGCCAGCGCAACGGGGCCACATCAGGCCCGCCGATACGGCATATCATCATCATTAAGGGGTTCGCTCCGTGCTGTCACTACTTGCCGCAAGCAGCGCCGCCGATCCGATCTACTGGTCGGACCTCGGGCTGCGTCCGGGCATCGAACTGGGGTTCTTCACCCTGCGATATTATTCGCTGGCCTATCTTTTCGGGATTTTCTTCGCCTGGTGGCATACCTCGCGGATGCTGCGGGAACCCGGCGCGCCGATGGCGCAGCGCCATGCCGACGATCTGGTGTTCTACTGCACGCTGGGGGTGATTCTCGGCGGGCGGCTGGGCTACGCGATGTTCTACACCGGGGGCGAGACCGGCATTCCCAGCGCCTTCACCGATTTTTCGGGCGATGGCTTCATCAGCTGGAAATTGCTGCGGCTGTGGGACGGCGGGATGGCGTTCCACGGCGGGCTGGCCGGCGTGGCGGCAGCGATGATTTACGTCGCATGGCGCGACAAGCTGAACTTCCTGCGCGTGGCCGATTACGTCGCGGTCAGCGTGCCGATGGGGATGCTGCTGGGGCGCCTCGCCAATTTCATCAACGGCGAATTGTGGGGCCGTCCGGCCGACGTGCCATGGGCGATGGTGTTCCCCGGCGCGGACGAACTCGCACGGCACCCCAGCCAGCTCTATCAGGCCGGGCTGGAAGGTCTCGCGCTGCTGATCGTGATGTTGCTGCTGTTCTGGAAAACCCGCGCGCGCTATCGCCCCGGCTTGCTGGTCGGCGTGTTCACGCTCGGCATGGGAATCGCGCGTTTCGTTAATGAATTTTTCCGTCAGCCCGATGCACAATTGGCTGACTTTGCGGCCCGGACAGGGCTATCGATGGGGCAATGGCTAAGCATACCGCTGATCTTGATTGGATTGATTGTCGTGTTCTTCGCGCTGCGGACGAAACCGCTGGCGAGTGGGGGCGTCGCTCCGGCCTGACATCGGGCGACGATGCCCCGCGCGCATGGCGCGGCGGGCTGCGGCTGATCGACCCTGAAACCGGGCCTGCGGAGCGGGAGACGGCGGAATCCGGCGCGGCAGCGCAGGCCGAAGCGCAGGCGGCGGCGAAAGCCGAAGCCGCCGCGCGCGAGCACGCCGCTGCCGAAGCCAAGGCAAAAGCTGACGCCGAAGCCCGTGCCCTTGCCGAAGCGCAGGAGCGCGCAAGAGCAGAGGCAGCAGCAAAGGCGGAAGCGGACGCGAAGGCCGAAGCCGAGGCGAAGGCCAAAGCCGAGGCCGAAGCCCGCGCCCGCGCCGAAGCGGAAGAAAAAGCCCGTGCCGAAGCCGAAGCCCGCGCGCTGGCCAAAGCCGAAGCCAAGGCACGGGCCGAAGCCGAGGCGAAAGCCAAGGCCGAAGCTGCCGCACGCCTGAAGGCCGAAGCCGAGGAACGCGCGCGGCTGATGCGCGAAGAACGCGAGCGCGCCAAGGCCGAAGCCGAAGCCCGCGCCGCCGCCGAACGCGAAGCGCGCGAGAAGGCCGCAGCCGAAGCGCGTGCCCGCCGCGAAGCCGAAGCCGCCGAACGCGCACGGCTCGCCGCCGAAGCGCAGGCCAGGGCCGAAGCCGAAGCCAAGGCGCGCAAGGAAGCCAAGGAAAAGGCACTGGCCGAAGAACAGGCCCGCCGCGAAACCGAAGCCCGCGCCAAGGCCGAAGCCGAAGCCGCCGCCAAGGCCGCCGCCGAACAGGCGCGCCGGGACGCCGAAGCCAAGGCGAAAGCCGAGGCAGAAGCGAAGGCGAAAGCTGCAGCCGAAGCGAAAGCACGGGCCGAAGCGCAGGCCAAGGCCGAAGCGGAGGCCAAGGCGAAAGCCGAAGCAGAGGCCAAGGCACAAGCAGAGGCGGAAGCGCAGGCCAAAGCCGAGGCCAAAGCGAAGGCCGAAGCCGCCGCTCGCGCACAGGCGGAAGCCGAGGAAAAGGCCCGCTTGGCAGCTGAAGCCAAGGCGAAAGCCGAGGCCGAAACGGCCGAGCGCGCGCGCATCGAAGCCGAAGAACAGGCCCGTCTCGAAGCGGAAGCCAAGGCCGCAGCCGAAGAACAGGCGCGCCTCGAAGCCGAAGTCGAAGCCGAAGCCGCCGCCCGCGCCAAGATCGATCTGGGCAAAAGCTTCCGCCGCCTGATCCGCGAGACCGGCCCGATCAGCCTTGCGCAGTTCATGGCCGAGAGCAATGCGCGTTACTATGCCAGCCGCGATCCGCTGGGCGATCAGGGCGATTTCATCACCGCGCCGGAAGTCAGCCAGATGTTCGGCGAACTGATCGGGCTGTGGTTCGCGGATCTGTGGGTGCGGATGGGCAGCCGCAAGTGCATCCACTATGTCGAACTCGGCCCGGGACGCGGCACGCTGGCGAAAGACGCGCTGACGACCGCGGCCCGTTACGAATTCGCGCCGGAGGTGCACTTCGTCGAAACTTCGCCGACACTGCGGCAGTTGCAGCGCGAGGCATTCCCCGGTTGCCACCACCACCACGATCTTTCGACCTTGCCCGATGATGCGCCGCTGCTGATCGTTGCCAACGAATTTTTCGATGCCCTGCCGATCCACCAGCTGGTGCGGTCCGCCGATGGCTGGTTCGAACGGATGGTCGGGCTTGATGGCGAGAACTTCGTGTTCGGCGCGGGCAAGGAACGGATGGATTCCATCGTCCCGCCCAGCTGGCTCAGGGCAGCGCAGGGCGCAACCATCGAAACCAGCCCGGCGGCGGTCGCGGTGATGACCGAAATCGCGCAGCGCCTGAAAAATCAGGGCGGCGGGGCGCTGATCATCGACTATGGCCACATGGAACTCAGCGCCGGTACCACCTTGCAGGCGTTGAAGGCGCACAAGAAGGTCGATGTCTTCGCCCATCCGGGCGAGGCCGACATCACCGCCCATGTGGATTTCGAACTGCTCGCCCACGTCGCGCGCGAACAGGGTGCGGACGTGATGGGCCTGCAGTATCAGGGCGAATGGCTGCGCCAGATGGGCATCGACACCCGCACCGAGGCGCTCCAGCTGCGCAATCCGGGCGAGGTCGACAAGCTCAAGCGGCAGCGTGACCGGCTGGTGGAGGACAACCAGATGGGCACCCTGTTCAAGGTGCTGGGCATTTGCGGGCGGCGCTGGCCGTATGGGGTGGGGTTTGCATGATGAAGTGGCTGGGCGCGCTGATCATCGTGGCCGCAGCGGCGGCACCCGCCCATGCGGCGGAGCCGGTGGCCGGGCGCTGGGTGACGGCCGAAAAGGACGCGGTGGTCGCGATCAAGCCGTGCGGCAGGGCTGCATCGGACAAGACCGTGTGCGGCACGGTCGACAAGTTCCTTGTCCCGCCGCCCGACGGCCTTGACCAGCGCGACATCAACAATCCCGATCCTGCCTTGCGCAAGCGCCGCCTGCTCGGCCTGCCGATCCTGTCGGGCTTCACCGCGGATGGCGACCTGTGGCGCGGGCGGATCTATGATCCCAAAAGCGGCAAGAGCTATCGTTCGGTGATCCGCCGCAAGGGCGCGAACGTGCTCGAGGTCAAAGGCTGCATCGGCCCGTTCTGCCAGACACAGGTGTGGAAGCGGGTGAGTTGATGCGGTGCGCTCCTGCGAAAGCGGGAATTACAGCCCCACCTTGTCCGCCAGTTCAGCTGCCGCCGCCCGCGGGGTCAGTTTTGCCTCGTCCTCGCGGTCGACGGCAAGGTTCGCCTCGCGCATCGCCTCGACACTGATCGCGCCGATCAACGGTTCGAGCGCCGCGATCACGCCCGCGTCGTCCGCGATCCGGGGGGAGAGCATCAGCATCGCATCATAGCTCGGCAGCGCGCCCTCGGGGTCTTCGAGCACCACGAGCTTGTCCGCCGCGATCCGCCCGTCGGAGGTATAGGCGCTGATCACGTCCGCCTCGCCCGATTGCAGCGCATTGTACATGAAGGTCGGCGCAAAGTTGCGGTTGCCTGCGAACCGCAGGCCATAGGCATCGCGCACCGCGATCCATTCGGGCCGCTCGAAAAACTCAGGGTCTCCGCCGACCGTCAATTGCGGGGCGACCGCGGCCAGATCGGTGAGCGAGGTAACGCTCAACTCCGCCGCGCGGTCCTGCCGCATGGCGAAGGCATAGGCGTTTTCGAACCCAAGACGGCCCAGCACCTTGACGCCGTTCTCTCGCGCTTCCCACTCGCGGATCGTCTCGTACATCGCCTCGCGTCCGGGATTGTCGTCGCGGTTCAGGTAATTGGTCCAGATCGTACCGGTGTAATCGACCGAGATATCGATGCTGGACGATGCGACCGCGGAATGCACCACCGCGCTGCCCAGCCCGTCGCGATATTCGACTGCATATCCCGCCGCCTCCAGCCGTGATCCGATCAGCTTGGCGAGGATATATTGTTCGGAAAACTGCTTGGAAGCGATGACGATGCGGCGTTCATCGCTACCCGCGCCTTGCGCCCACAGCGCGGCGCCAATGCCCAGCGCCACCACCGCCATGCCGCCAAAAGTCATCCAGCGCGACCGCTTGGCCAACCCGACCTCGATCACCCACAGCAGGTTATCCGCCGCCAGCGCCAGCCCTGCGCTCGCCAGACATCCCGCCAGCACCAGCGCCCAGTTCTGGGTCTGAAGGCCCGCGAAAATCGGATCGCCGAGGCTCGGCTGACCGATGGTGGTGGCCAGCGTTGCCGCACCGATGGTCCACACCGATGCCGTGCGGATGCCCGCCATGATGAAGGGCGCGGCCAGCGGCGCTTCCACAAGCGTGAGCTTCTGCCACTTGGTCATGCCCACGCCGTCGGCGGCTTCGAGCACGCCGGGGTCGAGATTGGCCTGCGCGGTCACCGCGTTGCGCAATATCGGCAGCAGCGCATAGAGCGTCAGCGCCATCAGCGCGGGGAGGAAGCCCAAGGTCGGCAATCCCTCGCCGAACACGCTGCGCAAGCTCAGCAACAGCGGAAAGAACAGCGCCAGCAGCGCGAGCGCGGGGATAGTCTGGACGAGGCTCGCCAGCCCCAGCGCGATGCGCGACACCGTGGGCGAACGGCTCGCCCACACCGCCATCGGCAAGGCGATCAGCATCGCAAGTCCGATCGCGCTGGCCGACAACACGACATGCGCCGCCAGCTTGTCGCCAAGGCCCGGCAGGATTTCCCAGATATCGCCCATCAGCGCGGGGTTTCCCCAAGACTCTCCAACGCCGCCAAACGCTCGGCCTGCTGGCGCGGCACGGCGACGAGGCCTTGCGCGATGTCACCGCCTTCCCCCGCGAGCAATTCGCGCGGCGTCGCGTCAGCGACCAGTTTGCCAGTATCCATCACCAGCACCCGGTCGGCCAGCAGCAGTGCCTCGGCCATGTCATGCGTCACCATCACCGTGGTGAGGCCGAGCCGTTCATGCAACTCGCGCACCTTGGTGCCCAGCGCATCGCGGGTCAGCGGGTCGAGCGCGCCGAAGGGTTCGTCCATCAGCAGCAGTTCCGGCCCTCCCGCCAGCGCGCGCGCCACGCCGACGCGCTGGCGTTGCCCGCCCGAAAGCTCATCAGGCATCCGGCTCGCCATTCCCGCTTCCAGCTCGACCAGTTCGAGCAGTTCGGTGATGCGTTCGCCTCCCAGTTTCTCGCCGGTCAGGCGCGGGCCGATGGCGATGTTCTCGGCCACGCTCATGTGCGGGAACAGGCCGATGCCCTGAAACACGTAGCCGACCCGGCGGCGCAGGCGGGCGGGCGGCAGTGTGGATACGTCCTCGCCGCCGAACAGCACGGCCCCGCCGGTCGGCTCGACCAGCGTGTTGACCATCTTGAGCAGCGTCGACTTGCCCGAGCCCGAGGCCCCCACCAGCGCAACGAAACTGCCCGATTGAATCGCACAGCTCACGCCCGCAACAGCCAGCACTTCGCCGTAAGCGCGGGTCACGGCGTCGAATACGAGCAAGGGGTCGGTGGCCGTCATGCCGCTGTTCCCTAACGGCGAAAGTCGCAGAGGGCCAGCGCAGGCGATTGGCCTTTGCGTGAGCGCTTGCTATGCGCGTCCGCAGAACGATCATTACTCCGGCAGGAACATAAAATGCGCGCTACCCCCGATTTCGACTTCGACCTTGGCGAAGCGGCCACGATGATCCGCGACAGCACCGCACGTTTTGCAGACGAGCAGATCGCGCCCTTGGCCGAACGCACCGACCGCGAAGACCGCTTCCCGCGCGAATTGTGGGAGCCGATGGGCGCGCTGGGCCTGCACGGCATCACGGTTGAGGAAGAATGGGGCGGGCTGGGCCTCGGCTACCTCGAACACGTGATCGCGGTCGAGGAAGTCTCGCGGGCCAGCGCCAGCGTCGGTCTGTCCTACGGCGCGCATTCGAACCTGTGCCTCAACCAGATCCGCCGTTGGGGGAATGACGAGCAGAAGGCGAAATACCTCCCCAAGCTGATCTCCGGCGAGCATGTCGGGTCGCTGGCCATGTCCGAAGCGGGCGCGGGGTCGGACGTGGTCTCGATGAAGCTCAAGGCCGAGGCTGTTCAGGGCGGCTACGTCCTCAACGGCACCAAGTTCTGGATTACCAACGCGCCGGAAGCCGACACACTGGTGGTCTATGCCAAGACCGATGGGCACGCCGGATCGCGCGGCATCACCGCCTTCCTGATCGAGAAGGGCGACGAGGGTTTTGCCATCGGCCAGAAAATCTCGAAGGTCGGCATGAAGGGCTCGCCCACCGCCGAGCTGGTGTTCACCGACTGCTTCATCCCCGAAGACCGCATCATGGGGCCGCTGAACGGCGGTGTCGGCGTGCTGATGAGCGGGCTCGATTATGAGCGCGTGGTGCTGGCCGGATTGCAGCTCGGCATCATGCAGGCGTGCCTCGACACGGTGATCCCCTACCTGCGCGAGCGCAAGCAGTTCGGAAAGCCGATCGGGAGCTTCCAGCTGATGCAGGCCAAGGTCGCCGACATGTATGTCGCCCTGCAATCGGCCCGCGCCTATACCTACGCGGTGGCCAAGGCGTGTGACGCCGGGCAGACGACGCGGTTCGATGCGGCAGGGGTGATCCTGCTGGCGTCGGAGAACGCCTTCAAGGTCGCGGCGGAAAGCGTGCAGGCGCTGGGCGGCGCGGGCTACACGCTCGATTGGCCGGTGGAGCGGTATATGCGCGACGCCAAGCTGCTCGATATCGGCGCGGGCACGAACGAGATCCGCCGGATGCTGATCGGGCGCGAATTGATCGGGGCGGCGGGGTGAGGTTCATAAGTCTAAGGCGCGGTCTTCGGACATCCGTGCTTTGCTTGACCTTACTTGCCTGCACTGGAGAGCAGCCTGCCGAAGATGAGCCGAAAGTGAGGCAAGCGTTGACCTGCAAAGACGCAGAGAAGCATTTGGTCACGGATGCTCGAGGCGTGGTCCACGATGTTCGCATCGCACGGTTCCGTGAGACACGCCTGTTCGTGCCTACCGATTGGATACCCACTGCTTTGTCCGAGAGCCCAGACGAAGAGAAGGCTCACTTACGAGGCGATTATGAACCGGTAATCTTGAAAAATGAATGCCCCGGCACTGTCCACGTGGCGAGATCCGCTGAGGCAATAGGCTTCAATGATCTTCCGCATCTGGCGATCAGACTGGATGGGCGTCTCCCGCCAAAGGGGCTGAAGTCCGAGACCATTCAGGCCATCATTGTTGCTGAGAATGCCAGCATGGATAACCCTCGCATGCGTTTCATGCGAGGCAGCGGCATCTACAACACGTTCTTCGTGTCCTCACCCGACATTTTCCTGTTCATATCTGATACCGAGAAATACCCCTCCGGAGGCATACAAAGCGAAAGTCTTCGTGAACTTGTAGCATGGCTGAGTACGCCGCCTGCCGAACGGGAAAACGACAAAGTCTTTGAACTTCGTATTGATACTGCACCACGGTAGGCCGACCGCCATCACCGCCCCCATCGCTACTTCGCAACGCAGGAGCCCCCAAATGAGCACCGACGAAGACTACGTCTATGACGAGGCGAGCGGCGAGTGGATGGCTGCGTCCGAGCTTGCGGCCAAGCAGGCGGCGGAGGATGCGGTCGAGGTGCGCGACGCGGTCGGCAACATCCTCGCCGATGGCGATGCGGTGACGCTCATCAAGGATCTCGAAGTCAAGGGCGCAGGGCAAACGCTGAAGCAGGGCACGCTGATCAAATCGATTCGCCTGACCGGCGATGCGCAGGAAATCGACTGCAAATATCCCGGCATCAAGGGGCTGGTGCTGCGGGCCGAGTTCGTGCGCAAGCGGTGATCCTCACATGGTTGGTGGGCGCAGGCGCATCCGACCCTCTACCGGAGCAGCTTCACAGCCAAGGACCGGACATGAACGAAAACCTCCTGAACGCCCTCCAGTATTACGGCGCGGGCGCTGGCCTCGTCGCGGCGCTGATCGTGTCGCTCAATCTCGGGCCACGCCCAACCGGCTGGGGTTTCGTGATCTTCGTCACTTCCTCGATCGCGCTGATCGCCTGGGGGTTCATGAACGACGAGGGGGAAGGAATCGGCTGGCAGAACATCGGGCTCTTGGCGATCAACCTCGTCGGGGTCTATCGCTACCTCCTGTCGGGGCATGACCCCGAGACGAAAGGCAAAGCAAAGGCAACATGACCGCACCTGTCCTGACATCGAAGCTCGACCGCGAAAGCCCCGAGGCCAAGGCGCGGTTTGCGCATAACCACGCGCTGGCACAGGAACTGCGCGCTGCCGTGGCGCAGGCCGCTCTCGGCGGATCGGAGCGCAGCCGCGAACGGCACGTGTCGCGCGGCAAGCTGCTGCCGCGTGAGCGGGTCGAGCGGTTGCTCGACCCGGGTTCGCCCTTCCTCGAAATCGGGCAACTGGCCGCGAACGGGATGTACGAAGGTGACGTCAACGCGGCCTCGCTGATCTGCGGCGTGGGGCGCGTGTCCGGTCGCCAATGCATGATCGTGTGCAATGATGCGACCGTGAAGGGCGGCACCTATTACCCGATGACGGTCAAGAAGCACCTGCGCGCGCAGGAGATCGCGCAGGAGAACCGCCTGCCGTGCATCTACCTCGTCGATTCCGGCGGCGCGAACCTGCCGCATCAGGCCGAGGTCTTCCCCGACCGCGACCACTTCGGGCGGATCTTCTTCAATCAGGCCAACATGAGCGCGCTGGGCATCCCGCAGATCGCGTGCGTGATGGGCTCCTGCACCGCGGGCGGCGCTTATGTCCCCGCGATGTCGGACGAGAGCGTGATCGTGCGCAATCAGGGCACGATCTTTCTGGCGGGGCCCCCGTTAGTGAAGGCAGCCACCGGCGAGGAAATCACCGCGGAGGACTTGGGCGGCGGGGACCTGCACGCGAAGAAATCGGGCGTGGTCGATCACCTGGCCGAGAATGACGAACACGCGCTCACCATCGTGCGCGATATCGTCAGCCACTTGGGTGCGAATACTGGCGCGGCGGCGGACGTGGCGCTCAAAGACCCGCGCCCGCCCAAGTTCGACGCGGACGATCTCTACGCCATCATCCCCGATGACGTGCGCGCGCCCTATGACGTGAAGGAAGTGATCGCGCGGCTGGTCGACGGCAGCGAATTCCACGAATTCAAGGCGCATTACGGCAGCACGCTGGTCTGCGGCTTTGCCCATATCTGGGGGATGCCAGTGGCTATTCTTGCCAACAACGGCGTGCTGTTCAGCGAAAGCGCGCAGAAAGGCGCGCATTTCATCGAACTCGCCTGCCAGCGCCGCATCCCGCTGCTGTTCCTCCAGAATATCAGCGGCTTCATGGTCGGCGGGAAATACGAGGCGGAAGGGATCGCCAAACACGGCGCGAAGCTGGTCACCGCCGTCGCCACCGCGACCGTGCCGAAGGTGACTGTCGTCATCGGCGGCAGCTTCGGCGCAGGCAATTACGGGATGTGCGGGCGGGCCTATTCGCCCCGCTTCATGTTCACCTGGCCCAACGCGCGCATTTCGGTGATGGGCGGAGAGCAGGCCGCGAGCGTGCTCGCCACCGTCCACCGCGACGCCGACAAGTGGGACGAGCGCGAGGCCGAGGCGTTCAAGGCGCCGATCCGCCAGAAATACGAGGACGAGGGCAACCCCTACTACGCCACCGCCCGCCTCTGGGACGACGGGGTGGTCGACCCGGTGCAGACCCGCGATGTGCTGGGGTTGGCGCTGGCGGCGTGTCTGGAAGCGCCGATTGCGGAAGCGCCGCGCTTTGGCGTGTTCAGGATGTAGCGCAAGGCACAGGCAGGGGAGCGCGAGAATGAGCGATCAGATCACGGCGATTGTCTCCATCTGCGGGATACTCATCCTTGTCGGAACCGGGCTGGGGTTGGCAGACCGCAAGAACTTCTCCCCCGGCTGGCTCGTAGTGGCAACCGCGCTGGTATTCGCCAATGATGCGATGCTCACCCGCGTTTACGGCTTGATCCCCGATCTCCTGCCGGACAGCGACTGGAACTGGCAGGGCAAGCTGATGGCACTGGTCCTGTCGCTTGGCGTCGCGGCGCTGGGATTGTTCGGATGGCGCCGCTCCGGGCTGACCTTGCGGCAACATCCCGGCTCGCTTCGCTCGGCAGCTTTCGTGTTCGCGGCATATATCCTGTTCTTCCTCGTCATCGCGCTGGCTTTCGATGCCGGCGATGCAACCGCTGAAACCGTGGCGTTCCAGCTGACGATGCCCGGCCTTGAGGAGGAGATATTCTACCGCGGCATCCTTTTGCTGGCCCTGAACGAGGCGTTCCGCGGACGGATCAGATTGCTGGGCATCAACTGGGGATGGGGGGCGCTATTGTCGTCGCTGGTGTTCGGGCTCGCCCACGCGTTCTCCTATTCGGCGGGCGAAGGCTTCGCGATCGATCCGGTTTACCTCGCCCTCACCGCGATCCCATCGTTGCTGGCGGTGTGGCTGCGCGAGCGCACCGGTAGCTTGCTGCTGCCAATCGCGGCGCACAATTTTGGCAATGCACTGCCGCTGATGCTGTGAATATGGATCAGTACCGCACCATCCGCGGGGTGAAATCTGAAACCCCCACGCCCCCACTTGCGTAAATAACCCAAGATAGGCCACAAGGTCATGGCCTTTGGGAGGGGCGCGCCTTTTGCTTCAGGAAAAATTCGTCGCCGCGCCGCCGCGCACGCCCACGCTGCTTTCGCGCATCGTGCGGCGGATCATCCTCGCCATCTGGTATGCGAGGGGCTGGAAGATCGACTCTCCGCTGCCCCGGCATCTCAAAAAATACGTGCTGGCAGGCGCGCCGCATACCTCGAACTGGGATTTCGTGTTCTTCACCGGCGCGACGCATGAAGAGGGCGTGAAACCCAACTTCATGGGCAAGCACACGCTGTTCAAGGGCGTGATGAAGAACTTCATGCTCGACATGGGCGGCATCCCGATCGACCGCACGGCCAAGGCCAACGCCACCGAGCAGGTCGCCGCCGAATTCGCCGCACGCGATGAACTGGCGCTGGTGATCGCCTGCGAAGGCACGCGCAAGTCCGACGGCAAGTGGCGCTCGGGCTTCTACCACATCGCCCGCGCGGCGAACGTGCCGATCGTCCCCGCCTTTGCCGACAATGCGCGGCGGATCGTCAGTTTCGGTC
Organism: Erythrobacter sp.; assembly: GCF_024305245.1. Lineage (GTDB taxonomy): Bacteria > Pseudomonadota > Alphaproteobacteria > Sphingomonadales > Sphingomonadaceae > Erythrobacter. Next base: position 217,340 of record NZ_JAMWYX010000004.1, on the reverse strand, counting down.
CGCCGATGATCCCGACCGGCAATTACGGCGAGGACCTGCTGAAAATCGCCGAATGGTTCCGCTCGAAACTGCCCGATTACGAACGCTTCAAGGTGCTGGAACAACAGGCGCGCGACATCATCGCCGGAAAGAACGATGTTTGAACTGCTCGCGCTGAACGCTGCGATCCTGCTGGCGCTGGTGCTGATCCTTTGGGCGATCAGCGTGAAAATCGGCGACGTCAGCTTCATCGATGCGTTCTGGGGCGCAGGGATGGGCATCCTCGCGGTGGCGAGCTGGCTCCACGTCTATGGCGGGCCGGGCGATCTGGCGACGCTGATCATGGTCATGACCACCGCCTGGGGCTTCCGGCTGGGCATCCACCTTTTCCGCCGCTGGCGGCGCGAAGGGGAAGACAAGCGGTATATCCTGATCATGAAAAAGGCCCGCGCCGAGGGTCGCTTCGCCAGCGCCGCGCTGACCAAGGTGTGGCTGCTGCAGGCGGTGTTGCTGTTCATAGTCAGCAGCCCTGCGCAGGTCGGCATTCTGGCGAGCGGCCACCCTGCCCCAATTCTGCCGCTGGCATGGGCAGGTTTCGGCCTGTGGTGCATCGGCGTGTTCTTCGAATGGGTGGGTGATTGGCAATTGGCGCGGTTCAAGGCCGATCCCGCGAACGAAGGCAAGGTACTGGACACAGGATTGTGGCGCTACACCCGCCACCCCAATTATTTCGGCGATTTCGCCGCATGGTGGGGTATCTGGCTGGCTTGCGCGGCGACAGGGTGGGAATATGCCGCGGCGACCGTGATCGGCCCGCTGTTCCTCAGCTTCACGCTCACCAAATGGTCGGGCGCGGCGCTGCTGGAGAAGGGGTTGGACAAGTCCAAGGGCGACAAATACGCCGACTACAAACGGCGGACATCGGCCTTTTTCCCGAGGCCGCCGCGCAGCTGATCCGGCCCGAGGCACTGCAAATCATGCCTTTCCCCTTGCTGCGTCGCACAAAAATCGACGAGCTGCACTTTAAGCCTGCGCCCGCTTGGCCTATGTTGCCTCGCAAGCGAGGAGGCGCGCACGCTATGCCAATGACCGAAACGGCGCGGGAGGCCGAGCGTGGACGCATCGCGCGCCATGTGCTCGACCTCGTCAAGGATCGCGGCTCGGAAATCCCATGGACTGTCGCAATGGCCGAAAGCGGGCTGACCCGCGCGCGGTTCGAGGCGCTGTTCGCCGATTACGACGACCTGTTCGATGCCGTCGCGCAGACGTGGCTCGCCCCGCACATGGCGGTGATGGAGGAGGTGCTGGCGACAGGCCTGCCTCCGCAGCGCAAGATGTACGAATTCTTTCGCCGCCGCTTCGTCATCTCGCAGGAACGGTTTCGCGCCGATCCCGAATATTTCACCATCCTGTGCGAAATGGGTGCCGCCAATTTCGAACGGGTGCGCAGCTATGTCGATCTGGCCGACCACTACCTGTGTGAATTGATTGCGGAGGCGCAGGCCGAGGGGTTCTTCGCCGGGCTGGAGATCGACGAGGCGCTGTCGCTGATCAACCAGATGATCTCCAACTACACGCTGCCCGATGCGCTGATCTATCTCGGTGACAAGCTGAGCGAGCAGAAGCTGGCGCGGATTGTCGACACGATGTTCATAGGCCTGTCGGGCGAGGCCGGGGCGGATGCCTCGGGGGTGAACAAGCTCAAGATCGCGTCGTCCTGAGGGGCGTCAGTCGCGCCGGAATTGCAACACATTGCGCGGCGGTGGGCGCAGGCGATGTTCCGCCAGCGCGTATTTGAGCGCAGCCCCCACCATCACCGCCGAAACCAGCAGGATAACGCCCGCCCAGAACCAGTGCGGCATACCAAGCACCGCGGCGATCTGGCCGGTGTCGGACAGGACGAACTGCCCCTCGATCACGGCCTGTTCGGTGAACAGATAGCGGAAATCTCGCAGCATGCTCATCGCCGCCAGCACGCCGAGAAACTGGAGCGTGAAGCGCGCCAGCCCCGGCGACGCGCGCCATGCCGCCAGCCCCAGCAGCGCGGCAACCAGCGGCAACATCGTATAGCCGACCGGCGATCGCACCCAGATGACGGTGCTGAGCACGATCGCGCCCGCCACCAGCCACAGCACCGGCCGCCACAGCCGTGGATGCGCGCTGGCGAGGATCAGCAGCGCGCCCGCCATGCACGGCGCCAGCGGCCCCCCGGCGGCAATCGCGGCGAAGGTGAAGACCGAAGCATCAGCGGCGAGGCGGCTTTCGGCGACACCCGACCCGCTGGCGAAGATCATCAGCTGCCGGAATTCCTGCCCCATCAGCAGCGCGGTGAGGCCGTGGCCCATCTCGTGGAACCAGGTGGTCAGGATCATGAACGGATAGATCAGATAATTGCCGAAAGGCAGCGCGGGCAGCATCACCACCACCAGCCCGGCCAGCACCAGCCGGCCGGCCTGTTCGGCCTGACTGCCGGGCCGGGTCAGTGAACGCATGGTCTAAGCCGCACCTTCCGCTTCGGGCGTCCGGCCAGAGGCATCGACCCGGATCTCATCGTGTTCGCCCGCGCGTTCGTCCTCCTCGCGGTATTCCTGCAGGATCGACCAGCTGGCAAGGAACAGACCGGCCACCAGCGGCCCGAGCACGATGCCCGAAAAGCCGAGGAAACTGATCCCGCCCAAGGTCGTGACCAGAATGATCCAGTCCGGGATCCCGGTGTCGCGCCCGACCAGAATCGGGCGCAGCACATTGTCCGCCGATGAAACGACGACAATGCCGAATGCCAGCACGAATACGCCTTGCCAGACTGCGCCGGTCAGCAGCAGCCATAGGCCGATCGGCGCATAAACCGCGCCCGCACCGATCACCGGCACCAGCGCGAAGATCGTGGTGATGACGCCGAACAGCAGCGCGGATTCCAGCCCGACAATGACAAAGCTGATCCCCGCCAGCACGCCCTGGACCAGCCCGACCACGCCCGAACCCTTGATCGTGGCGCGCACGATGCCGAGGAAGCGTTCGGCCAGCCGTTCGGAAATCGAACGTTCCACCGGGACGGTCCGCAGCAGCGTGCGACCGATGCGCTCGCCATCGCGCAGCAGGAAGAACATCACATACAGCCCGACGCCGAGCGACAGGAGAAAGCCGAGCGCGCCGCTGCCGATCGACACGGCCTGACTGGCGATCATCCCGGCGCTTTCGGCCAGCACTTCCTGAAGCCGCGCCTGCGCCGATGAGACATCGGCCCACCCTGCGCGGTCGATCGATTCCTGCGCAATTCTGGGGAGAGCGTCATAGACACTGTCGAAGGTTGCCGCGAGATCGATCGGCTGGGCCTGCAGCGCCGCAACCAGTTCCAGCGCTTCCTGCACCACCATCGCCGCCAGCCATCCGGCGGGCACCAGCACCGCAAAGAAGATCACCAGCAGCGTTGCGATAGCCGCCTGATTGCGCCGTCCGCGCGTGCCTTTCAGCATCCAGCGGTACAGCGGCTGGAACATGATTGCCGCCAGCGCCGCCCACAACAGCGCCGACGAGAAAGGCCACACGATCACCGCCATCATCAGCGTGACGACGGCAAGGATGATCAGAAAGCTGGCGTGCTGCAATTCATCGGTGCGGTGCGGCTGCTGTGACATGCTGGAAGGTCTCGCCTGTGGTCGCCTAGACGCGGGGATCGGCCGCACCGTGCGTCCCCGGTGGCTGTTCATGGCGATCAGACATCGAGGTTCGCCACGTTGAGGGCATTATCCTGGATGAATTCGCGCCGCGGTTCGACCACGTCGCCCATCAGCCGGGTGAAAATCTCGTCCGTCACATCGGCATCTTCGACCTTGACCTGCAGCAGCGCGCGGTTTTCGGGATCGAGCGTGGTTTCCCACAATTGCTCGGCGTTCATTTCACCCAATCCCTTGTAGCGGGCGATCGACAGGCCCTTGCGGCCGGCAGCGAAGATCGCTTCGAGCAGCTGGGTCGGGCGGCTGATGGCACCATCGACCGCCACTGTCGGCGCGGCGGCGGGTTCCTCCACCTCGCCGGCGAGCACATCGTTTGTGGCGGGGTCGACCTCGGGCTCCTCGGGTTCGGCTTCGCCTGCGCGCACCAGATTGACCGGTGTGGCATAGGTATCGGCCTGCGCCGCGGCGAGGCCGTGGAGTTTGTGCGCTTCTGTGCTCGACAGGAACCGCGCGTCGATTTCGTGCACATCGGTCACGCCACGCCACAGGCGTTCGAACACCACGGTGCCATCGTCGCGCTGATACGCGGTCCAGCGCGCTTCGCGGTCGCCTGCACCGAGCCGTCCGGCCGCGCGCTGCAATGCCGCTGCCAGTGCCTCACCCGCAAGCCCGGGTTCGAGCGCGCCGGTCAGCGCCATCTGCTCGACCAGCCCCGAATCGTAGCGGCGCGGCACGAAGCCGAGCAGGTTCTTGAGCCGCAGTGCCGCATCGACGACGGCCCGCAGGTCGGCACCGCCGCGCGCACCTTCCGGGGTTTCCAGCACGCGGCCATGCAAGCCTGCATCGACCAGATAGCGGTCGAGCGCAGGCTGGTCCTTGAGGTAAACCTCGCTCCGCCCCTTGGCGACCTTGAACAGCGGCGGCTGGGCGATGAACAGGTGCCCGCCCTTGATGATCTCGGGCATCTGGCGGTGGAAGAAGGTGAGCAGCAGCGTGCGGATATGCGCGCCGTCGACATCAGCGTCGGTCATGATCACGATCTTGTGATAGCGCAGTTTTTCGAGGTTGAATTCATCGCGGATGCCGGTGCCCATCGCCTGGATCAGCGTGCCGACTTCCTTGGAGCTGATGATCCGGTCGAACCGTGCGCGTTCAACGTTGAGGATCTTGCCCTTGAGCGGCAAAATCGCCTGCGTCTTGCGGTCGCGGCCCTGCTTGGCCGAACCGCCTGCGGAATCCCCTTCGACCAGGAACAGTTCGGACTTGGCGGGATCGCGTTCCTGACAATCGGCGAGCTTACCCGGCAGGCTGGCAATGCTCATCGCGCCCTTACGGCTCATTTCGCGGGCGCGCCGGGCCGCTTCGCGCGCGGCGGCGGCATCGATCACCTTCTGGATGATCTGCTTGGCATCGGCCGGGTTTTCTTCCAGCCACTGGTTCATCTTCTCGCCCATCAGCGCTTCGAGCGGCGAACGCACTTCGGAGGACACCAGCTTGTCCTTGGTCTGGCTGGAGAACTTGGGGTCGGGAAGCTTGACGCTGACGATCGCGGTCAGGCCTTCGCGCATATCCTCGCCCGACAGGCTGACCTTTTCCTTCTTCAGCATGCCTGACCGTTCAGCATAATTGTTGAGCGTACGGGTCAGCGCGGCGCGGAAGGCGGCCAGGTGTGTGCCGCCGTCGCGCTGCGGGATGTTGTTGGTGAAGGCCAGCACGTTCTCGTAATAGGAATCGTTCCATTCGAGCGCGACGTCGATGCCGATGCCGTCTTTCTCCGCCGAGACCGAGATAGGCTCGCCCACTAGGGGCTGCTTGTTGCGGTCGAGATATTTCACGAAGGCCGCGATCCCGCCCTCGTAATAGAGATCGTGCTCCAGCACGTCCTCGTGGCGCTTGTCGCGCAGCTTGATGCGCACGCCCGAATTCAGGAACGCCAGCTCGCGGTACCGGTGTTCGAGCTTGTCGAAATCATACTCGGTCACGTTCTTGAAGGTATCGTGGCTGGCCTTAAAGGTGACGCGGGTGCCCTTCTTCAGGCCATTATCGTCGCAATTGCTGTCGACCGGCGGGGCATCGCCCGTCACCACCAGCGGCTCGACCGCATCGCCGTGTTCGAACCGCATCCAGTGCGCCTTGCCCTCGCGCCAAATCACCAGCTCGAGCCATTCGGACAGCGCGTTGACCACCGACACGCCGACGCCGTGCAGGCCGCCGGAAACCTTGTAGGCATTGTCGTCGCTGGTGTTCTCGAACTTCCCGCCCGCGTGCAGCTGGGTCATGATGACTTCGGCCGCCGACACGCCTTCTTCGGTGTGCATGCCCGTCGGGATACCGCGTCCGTTATCTTCCACGCTGACGCTGCCGTCGGGGTTCAATTCGATCAGAACGAGATCGCAATGCCCCGCCAGCGCTTCGTCGATCGCGTTGTCGCTGACCTCGAACACCATGTGGTGCAGGCCCGATCCGTCGTCGGTATCGCCGATATACATGCCGGGGCGCTTGCGCACGGCATCGAGGCCCTTGAGAACCTTGATCGAATCCGCGCCATAGTCGCCCATCTGGCGGACTTTTTCGGGAAGGCTGACGGGTGTCGGTTCAGGGGTTTGTGAAGTGGTGTCGTTCATGACCATCATATAGGCGCTCGGGCGGCGAAACCCAACTATGAGAGGGCCGTAGCGGCGGCTTTTCCACGAACGCGCGCGGGGCGGCGACGAGCAGGCCGGAATGCGCCGTTAAAAGGCCCATCAGAAGGCCCGTCAAAAGGCGCGGCGGAAATGCACCTTGCCCTGCCAGATCGTGGCGTCGAACAGCGGCATCATCCCGGCGCGCGAGGCTTCGTCGAATTGGGTGACATGGCAAGCAGCGGCCGTCTTGGCGGCGGCAAGATCGGCGGGGGTGTAGGCCAAACCGTACTGGACAAGTTCGGGCGCGGTGGTTGCCCAGCTTTCCAACTGCGGAATTGCAGGTGCGGTGCCGGTGCGGATCGCCGGATGCAGCATGATCGGCCGTTCGGCTTCGGGCATGGCTTGCGCCGCCTGAACCGTCAGCGCGCTCACCATCCGGTGATCGACATGGCCGTACCCGCCATCCGGCCCCCAGGTGATGACCATGCCGGGGCGGTTTGCAGCGATGGCGGCGCCGATACGCGCCAGCACCTGTGCCGCCGGGCTGTCTGGCCCGCGCGCGGACGAACCCAATGTGCCGTCGCCCAGCCGCCAGAACTCCGGTTCGCCGAGGCCCAGCGCCGCTGCCGAACAGCGCGCCTCGCCTTCGCGCACCTGCGCAAGCTCGGCGCCGGGGGCCATGCCGCTTTCGCCCGGTCCGGCATCGCCGCTGGTGGCAAAGGCAATACGAACCTGCGCCCCATCACGGCGCATCGCTGCCAGCGCAGGGGCGATCACCAGTTCATCATCCGGATGGGCGAGCACCACCAGCACATTTCGCGGATTGCCTTGCTCTTGCGCGCTCACCGGGGTCATGGCCAGTACGGCCAGCGCGATCATGTTTGCGGTGCGGGTCATCGTGTCTGCCTCTCCTCGGCGCGTTGTCTGCCACTTGTCCGAGCCACTTCGCAAATCCTTTGCGTGGGCGCCGCGCCTGATTATGCATGGCGGTCATGAACACCGAGATGATGACCGCCCGCCTTGCCGAACCGTTCGGCAGCTTCCCCGACATCCTGATGGAATGGTCGCGCATCAAGGGCGACGATCTTGCCCTGATCGATGAAAGCCGCGAGGTTTACTGGGCGGAACTGATCGGGCTGGTCGAGCGGCTGGCGGCGCGGCTGGTCGAGAGGGGCTTGCAACGCGGCCAATCGGTGGCGATCCTCGGTACCTCCACCGTCAATTATGCGCTGGTGTTCCTCGCCGCGATGCGTGCAGGCGGCGTGGCCGCGCCGCTCACCACCAGCGCCTCGCCCGAACAACTCGCTGGCATGGCGAATGATTCGGGCGCGCGGCACCTGTTCATCGATGCAGCCAAGGCGGCGGAGCTGGGGCCGGACTTCATGGCCGATCTGATTCGCGTGCCGCTGGAGCGGATCGACCAGTGGATGGCCCCTCCCGGCAGCCGCGCCCCGGCCTTCGCGCCCGAACCCGGCGATCCGTTCAACATCATCTATTCCAGCGGAACCACCGGCATTCCCAAGGGCATCGTCCATTCGCACCGGATGCGCTGGCGGCAGTTTGCCTCGACCGCGCTCAGCTTTCTCGGTGCGGGGCTGGAAGTGCGCTCGCTCGCCTCGACCCCGCTTTATTCGAACACCACGATGGTGGCGTTTCTGCCGGTGCTGCTGGCGGGCGGCTGCGTGCGGGTAATGGGCAAGTTCGATTGCGCGAAGTGGCTCGCCCATGCCGCAGCCGACCGCACCACCATCACCATGCTGGTGCCGGTGCAATATCAGCGGCTGATGGACTTCACCGGGTTCGACAATTTCGACCTGTCGGCGCTCAAGCTCAAATACTGCACCTCCGCGCCCTTCCCCGCCGATCTGAAGCGTGAAGTGCTGGGCCGGATGCCTGGCGGGTTGATCGAGATCTATTCGATGACCGAAGGCGGCGTGGTGTGCCTGCTGCCGTGCCACGAATTCCCCGACAAGCTTCACACGGTCGGCCGCCCCGCGCCGGGCAGCGAATTGAAGGTGCTGGACGACGAGGACCGCGAAGTCCCGCCGGGCACACCGGGCAACCTGATCGGCCGCAGCCTCACCATGATGAGCGGCTACAAGAACCGTCCCGACAACACTGCCGAAGCGCAGTGGATCGATCCTGCGACCGGCGAGGCATGGATGCGTATGGGCGATATCGGCCGGGTGGACGCCGAAGGTTTCGTCGAACTGGTGGGCCGGGCCAAGGACATGATCATTTCGGGCGGGTTCAATATCTACCCGTCCGATCTGGAAGCGGAATTGTGCAAGGAACCCGGCGTGGTCGAGGCGGCGGTGGTCGGCCTGCCGTCCCGCAAATGGGGCGAAAGCCCGGTCGGTTTCGTGGTGCTGAAGGGTGATGGCGATCCGGCGGCGATCATGGCCGCGGTCAACGCGCGGCTGGGCAAGACTCAGCGGCTCGCCGCGCTGCACACCATCGCCGAAATGCCGCGCAGCCACATCGGCAAGCTGCTGAAAAGCGACCTGCGCGAAGAAGCCGCGCGGCTCGGCGGAGTGGAATAGCAAACGGCCCGGCTGCCCTGTTCCGCGATGGGAGTGGGCAACCGGGCCGAAGATGCCAAGCGCGAGGGAGAGGGTTCTCGCGCTTTAACGGGTCGTTGGCGCGTCGTTAGACGATGAGCGTGTTGAACGCCGCGCCGCTGAAAGCGATCGCGAGGATGAAGGCGACGGCTTTTTCACTGATCATGCGCATGGGTTGTTTCCCTGTTCTGTTGTGGTTAAATCGGCCCGGCGCGGCAAAGCGGAGAGGAATCACCGTGCGGGCTTGCGCACTATATGGATGAAGCTGCGCAATAATCAAACCCGATAACGCACGAAAATATTTCATCACCGAAAGCGGAAATTGCAATCACAGGCGCGGGATCGATGCCGCGCAGCTGGAGACGCGGCCACCAATTTAAGGGGGGGAGGACTGGGGGCCGCGTCTCGCTCACTGCTGGCCCGGCCTTTTGCGGCAGGGCGCCCGGCGGGGGCAGAGGGCCAAGGGGGGGAGAGGCCGTCTGAACCGGGTTTCGCAGGCTGGCAGAACAGCCGTATTCGGCCTGGTTCCGCCAAACGATGTCCCCGCATGGGGGAAGCCGAGGGTGGAGAGAGAAGCCCCGGCGCGCATCGTGTGGCGGCTAAATGATGTTCGATTGCATCGAATACAAATGCGAAAACGCTAAGTTTTGTTGCACGAAACGCAACCTTGGTGAGACCAGCACCCGAAATGCACCGCGCAGCATGCGCCCGCGCTGGACAGAAACGGGCGCGCTTCGTAATCGCCCGTCATGAGCGTGCACCCCACCGGCCCGGCCTCGGGCGATTCCGTTGTCCCCGAAGCTATTGCATCGGAGTCGATTCTGATCGTCGATTTCGGCTCGCAGGTCACGCAATTGATCGCCCGCCGGGTGCGCGAGGCCGGGGTCTATTCGGAAATCGCGCCCTTCACCCAGGCAGAGGCCGCGTTCCAGCGCATGCAGCCCAAGGGCATCATCCTGTCCGGATCGCCCGCCAGTGTGCCCGACGAAGGCTCCCCCCGCGCGCCGCAGATGCTGTTCGATACCGGCGTGCCGATCCTCGGCATCTGTTACGGCCAGCAGGTTATGACGCACCAGCTGGGCGGCGAAGTGCGGCCCGGACACGAAACCGGAGAAGGCGGCGAATTCGGCCGCGCATTCCTGACTGTCACCGCCGAATGCGCGCTGTTCGACGGGTTGTGGGAGGTGGACGAGCGCCATCAGGTGTGGATGAGCCACGGAGACAAGGTCACCCGCTTTGCCGAAGGGTTCGAAATCGTCGCCACCTCCGACGGCGCGCCTTTTGCCGTGATCGCCGACGAAACGCGCAAGTTCTACGGCACCCAGTTCCACCCCGAGGTCGTCCACACCCCCGATGGCGGCAAGCTGATCGCCAACTTCGTGCGCCATGTCTGCGGGCTGGCGGGCGACTGGACCATGGCCGAATTCCGCAAGACCAAGATCGCCGAAATCCGCGCGCAGGTGGGTGACAAGCGCGTGATCTGCGGGCTTTCGGGCGGGGTCGATTCGGCGGTGGCGGCCGTTCTGATCCACGAAGCGATCGGCGACCAGCTGACCTGCGTCTTCGTCGACCATGGCCTGATGCGCATGAACGAGGCCGATCAGGTCGTCACCCTGTTCCGCGATCATTACAACATCCCGCTGGTGCATGTGGAGGCGGAAGAACTGTTCCTCGGCGGGCTGGCAGGCCTCACCGACCCCGAAGCCAAGCGCAAGTTCATCGGCAAGACCTTCATCGACGTGTTCGAGACGGAGGCCAACACAGTCGGCGGCGCAGAATTCCTCGCCCAAGGCACGCTCTACCCCGACGTGATCGAATCCGTCAGCTTCACCGGCGGGCCGAGCGTCACGATCAAGAGCCACCACAATGTCGGCGGCCTGCCCGAACGGATGAACATGGCGCTGGTCGAACCCTTGCGCGAATTGTTCAAGGACGAGGTGCGCGATCTGGGCCGCGAGCTGGGCCTGCCCGATGCTTTCGTCGGTCGCCACCCCTTCCCCGGCCCCGGCCTCGCGATCCGCATCCCCGGCGAAGTCACCAAGGAACGCTGCGACATCCTGCGCAAGGCCGACGCGATCTATCTGGAGGAAATCCGCAACGCAGGCCTGTATGACGCGATCTGGCAGGCGTTTGCGGTGCTGCTGCCGGTCAAGACCGTCGGCGTGATGGGCGACAGTCGCACTTACGACAACGTCTGCGCGCTGCGTGCGGTGACATCCACCGACGGGATGACGGCGGATGTCTTCCCCTACGATTCCAGCTTCCTCACCCGCGTGGCGACCCGGATCGTCAACGAGGTGAAGGGCATCAACCGGGTGGTCTACGACTACACCAGCAAACCGCCCGGCACGATCGAGTGGGAATGAGCCCCCTGACCCCCACCCCCTGCACCCGGCAGCCTGCGTGCATCTGCCCCTTTCGGCAGCGCGTAGAATAGAATAATGCTCGCCGACGATATCGCCCCATGAGAGGTTTGCCCCTGTGAAGCCCATCGCCCGCATTTTTGCCCTGCCCGCCGCGCTCGCATTGGGCCTTGCCGCCTGCGCCGAGCCTGCCGCTGAAGCGCCCGCTGCTACAATGGACGCTGCGGTGACCGAGGGCGCATGGACGCTCGATCCGGCAACATCGCGGCTCGGCTATGTCAGCATCAAGGCGGGCGAGATTGCCGAGAACAACGCTTTCGAGACGCTGTCGGGCACCATCGCCGCCGATGGCACGGCGCAGGTCGACATCGATCTCTCCTCGGTCAGCACCGGGGTCGATATCCGCAACGAACGGATGCGCGAGATCTTCTTCCAGGTGGTCGACAACCCCAGCGCGGTGGTCACGGCAAAGCTCGATCCGGCGGCTTTTGCCGGTCTTGCCGTGGGCCAGTCGCTCGCCCGCCCGCTCAAAGCCACGCTCGCGCTGAAGGGGGTCGAGCAGGCGTTCGAGACCGAAGTGCTGGTAACCCGCACCGCCGAGGACCGCGTGACCGTGGTGCCGACCGCGCCGGTGATCATCACCACCGACATGTTCGAACTGACCGACGAGCTGGGCGAATTGCGCGCACTGGCAGAACTGCCGTCGATCACGCCCGCGGTGCCGGTGACCTTCATGCTCGCTTTCACCCGTTCCTGACGCGGATTACCGCGCTTTTTCAGCCGATTTGCGCTGGATCAATGTTCCCCCGCGCCGCTGCGGGCATTCCGCCTGTGCCGAGTGGCCGGGCGCGCCTCGATCCCGCCGCTTCCAGCCTCCGGCTTCGAAAGGTGGACACATGAACCGGCTTGGCCTTGCTCTTTTTCCGATTGTGGCGACGACCTTGATGGGAATCGGCGTGGTTGCCGTGCTGACGATGGATATCTGGGCGACCGGCCAGCCGATCCTGTGGGCGGCTGTGGCGGGCTTCGTGGTCTCCATCCCAGTGTCGTGGTGGATCGGACGGCAGATCACCGCAGTGACCGGCGGACGCAAGGATCGGCAGGCGCGCTGACGCTACGGCGCGCGTGGGCGACGCAGCCGCTTTGCAACAGCGGGCTTGAAAGCGTTCCGCAAACAGGCTTGTGTCCCGCGCAAACACGGATTGCACGGGAGGAACCACGCCATGAAGACCGCCATCACCGAAATGTTCGGCATCCAGCACCCCATTATTCAGGGCGGGATGCATTATGTCGGGTTCGCCGAAATGGCTGCGGCCGTCTCCAATGCAGGCGGGCTGGGGATCATCACCGGCCTGACGCAGGGCACGCCCGAAAAGCTGGCGAACGAGATCGCGCGCTGCAAGGACATGACCGACAAGCCGTTCGGCGTGAACCTGACCATTCTGCCCACGCTGACGCCGCCCGATTATCCGGGGCTGGTGAAGGCGGTGATCGATGGCGGGGTGACCGTGGTCGAAACCGCCGGGCGCAACCCGGTCGATCTGCTGCCGCATCTTAAAGACGCGGGGATCAAGGTGATCCACAAATGCACCAGCGTGCGGCACAGCCTCAAGGCGCAGGAGATCGGCTGCGATGCGGTGAGCGTCGACGGGTTCGAATGCGGCGGCCATCCGGGCGAGGACGACGTGCCCAACTTCATCCTGCTGCCGCGCGCGGCTGACGAGCTGGAAATCCCGTTCGTTTCCAGCGGCGGCATGGCCGACGGTCGCAGCCTTGTCGCCAGCCTGGCGATGGGCGCGCAGGGGATGAACATGGGAACCCGCTTCATCGCCACCAAGGAAGCGCCGGTGCATGACAATGTGAAGCAGGCGATTCTAGCCGCCAGCGAACTCGACACGCGCCTCGTGATGCGCCCGCTGCGCAATACGGAACGCGTGCTCAACAATGCCGCGGTGGAACGCCTGATCCTCAAGGAGAAGGAGCTTGGCGATGCGCTCACCATTCAGGACATCCTGCCCGAAGTGGCCGGGGTCTATCCGTCGATCATGATGGAAGGCGAGATGGACAAGGGCGCGTGGAGCTGCGGCATGGTCGCCGGGCTGATCCACGATATCCCGACCTGTCAGGAACTGATCGACCGGATCATGCTACAGGCCGAGGAGATCATTGCCCGGATGCAGGCGCTGGCGCGCGCCTGACCGCACCGGCGACCTACCCGCATTCAGCCCCGATCGGCGGAACCATTCTCGACGCGGGTGTAAGGCACGAAATCCTCGAAGAAAACCGCGCCGGTGAACATCCCGACGAGCGGATCGACCGTGGTGATAACGTCGAGCCGGCACAGCTGGCTGCCGTTGAAGCGCCGGGTGACGAGCGCATCGGTATCGTCGATGTCCTCGGGGTCGCGGGTGCGCTGGACATAGATCGTGTTGCCCGATCCGAAGACATAGGCGGTCTTGTCGATGGTCTGCATGCGCTGGCTGGGCAATGTCCGGATGCAGCGCACCGGCTCGCCTGCCTCGCGGCCCTCAAGCAGCTCGGCCAGCCGCTTTTCGCCCTTGGTCGCGGGCTCGGCTGCCACGTCGGTTTCGACATCTGCCCGGCTTTGGCCTTGCGCGGCTGCGGGCATGCCCACTGCCAGCGCGAGAGCGGCGGCAAGGCTAGTGACAAGCGGGCGAACGGGGGCTGAAAGTCGGGTCACGGCGATTCTCCATCACAAATGCCATGCTGTTCTACCGCATCGCGCCTGAACCGTCGCTGAGCGGGCGATCAGCTGCGGGCGGCGCTGGCGCCCGAGGAGATGTCGGGCAGGCTGGCCTGATCCGCGCCGTCCGCCGGGCCGCCGCGCAGCACGAAGCGCCGGTCGCAATAGCCGCAATCGACATAGCCATGCTCGTCGATCTCGAGAAACACGCGCGGATGGCCGAGCGCCGCCGGGGTATAGCCCGCACCGGCGCGGATGGCGCTGGCCCCGTCGCAGGCAACGCGCCGCGTATCGACCAGCAGGACTTCGGGAGGGGGAATGCTCATGGCCTTGCCGTTACCCGCGCCCTTGCCCGGTTGCAATTGCCTTTGCGCAAGGCTTGCCGCGCGGCGGCGGCTCCCATAGGGCTGCGTCCATGTCAGCAGAGCCCGCGATCCGCATCACCGACCTCGTCAAGCGTTACGCCCCTGCCAAGGGGCCGAAAGGCGCGGTGACCGAAGGCAAGCTGGCGCTGGGCGGGGTCAGCTTCGATGTGCCCGAAGGATCGATCTTCGGCCTGCTCGGCCCCAACGGCGCGGGCAAATCGACGCTGATCAATATTCTTGCAGGGCTGGTCAACAAGACCGGCGGATCGGCGGAGATCTGGGGCTTCGACATTGATCGCCATCGCCGCAACGCCAGCCGTTCGATCGGGATCGTGCCGCAGGAAATCGTGTTCGATCCGTTCTTCACCCCGTTCGAGGTGCTGGAGAATCAGGCGGGGTTCTACGGCATCCCGGCCAAACTGCGCCGCAGTGCGGAATTGCTGGAAGCGGTGCGGCTGGCGGACAAGCGCGACGCCTATGCCCGCACGCTGTCAGGCGGGATGAAGCGCCGCCTGCTGGTGGCCAAGGCAATGGTGCATTCGCCGCCGATTCTGGTGCTGGATGAACCCACCGCCGGGGTCGATGTCGATCTGCGCCGCCAGTTGTGGGAACTGGTGAGCGAATTGAACCGCGACGGTGTGACGGTGGTGCTGACCACGCATTACCTCGAAGAAGCCGAGGAATTGTGCGATCGGATCGCGATCATCAACCATGGCAAGCTGATCGCCAACAAACCGACCCGCGAACTGGTCGACATGGCGCGCGAGAAAGTGGTCGCGGTCACCGCGGCCGACGATCTGGCCGCCGCGCCGACGCATGACGCCTTCGTGCGGGTGGAATGGGACGGTGCGCGCGGGGTCGAGGTGACGTATGACAAGGACCGCCTCAGCGCCGGACAGGTCTTGGCGATCCTGCAGCAACAGGGCCTCACCATCGAGGATGTCACCACCCGCGAGGCGGATCTGGAAGACGTGTTCGTGCAGCTGACCGCCGCTGCCGGCTAGCCCTTGAGCTTGCGCCAGCTACGGTGCCGGTGGCGCCTGATCGCTGCGCCGCAGTGACGGCACGTGCCGGAATAGAACCTTCCGTCCCATTTCACATCGCGCCGCAACGGCTGATGCCGGCCGACCATGCAGCCGAAAAACGAAAATATGGACATTGCAGAGAGAGTCCCGAAATGAGGATGACGTTTATCTGGCTTATGTCAGGCTGCGATCCTCACCCGTGTCCGGCTTTCCGAATCACGCGCTCGCCGCAGGATACCATCTTGCTGCACTGCACCTAAGGGTAAATACGTAATCTGGCGCGCGCGGCGGGGGCTTGCTCCGTCCGGCGTTGCGCGCCATGGCGCGATAATGGCGATGCAGGATGCAATGCGACAACCGCATGACGTGGTGGTCATAGGATCGGGCGCGGCGGGGCTGACCGCGGCGTTGGCGCTGGCGCAGACGCGCCGGGTGCTGGTGCTGGCGAAAGGCACGCTGACCGGCGGATCGACCGCCTGGGCGCAAGGCGGAATCGCCGCGGTGCTCGACACCGGCGACACCTTCGACAACCACGTGCGCGATACGATGGTAGCGGGCGCGGGGCTGAACGACCGCGAGACGGTGGAGTTCGTGATCGAACGCGCGCCGCAATCGATCGACCGGCTGTGCGAGTTGGGCGTGCCGTTCAACCGCGATGCCGATGCGCTGCACCTGACGCGCGAAGGCGGCCATTCGCACCGCCGGATCGTCCATGTCGATGATGCAACCGGCTGGGCGGTGCAGAGCGCGCTGGTCAAGGCGGCAGAGGCCCATCCCAACATCACCCTGCTGCCGGGCCGCACCTGCATCGATTTCATCACCGACCGCCACCGCGAACAGTTCTCCGCCGCCGGGCGCGTCTGGGGTGTCTATGCGCTCGACGAGGAAACCGGCCGGGTCGAGCGCCACGTCGCGCGCGCCACCATCCTCGCCACCGGCGGTGCCGGGCGCGTCTACCAGTTCTCCACTGCCCCGCGCGGCGCGACCGGAGACGGGATCGCGATGGCATGGCGGGCGGGCGCACGTGTCTCCAACATGGAGATGATGCAGTTCCACCCGACCTGCCTCTACAATCTCGACGTCAAGAACTTCCTGATTACCGAGGCCGTGCGCGGTGAGGGCGGGCACCTGCTCCACCCCGAAACCGGCCGCCGCTTCATGGTCGATTACGATCCTGAACGCATGGAGCTGGCCCCGCGCGATGTGGTCGCCCGCGCTATCGACGACCAGATCAAGCGGTTCGGGCTGGATTACGTGCATCTCGATATCAGCCATCAGCCCGCCGAGTTCGTGAAGGGGCATTTCCCGACGATCTACGACAAGCTGCTGGGTCTGGGCATCGACATGACTGTGCAGCCGATCCCGGTTGTGCCCGCGCAGCATTACACCTGCGGCGGGGTGGTGGTGGATTTGCAGGCGCGCACCGACATTCCGGGCCTGTGGGCGGCGGGCGAATGTACCGAAAGCGGGCTGCACGGCGCAAACCGGCTGGCGTCGAACAGCTTGCTCGAATGCTTCGTGTTCGGCGAGGCGGCGGCGCAGGACATCCTCGAACGCTGGGACAGCCTCGAGCCGCCGCCCGCGATCCTGCCGTGGGACGAAAGCCGCGTCACGGATTCGGACGAGGAAGTCGTCATCAAGCAGAACTGGACCGAAATCCGCCGGTTCATGTGGAACTATGTCGGCATCGTGCGCACCACCAAGCGGCTGGAACGCGCCAAGCACCGGATCGAATTGCTGAAGCGCGAGGTCGAGGAATATTACGGCGCCTTCCGCGTCACCACCGACCTGATCGAACTCCGGAACCTGATCGAAGCCGCCGACCTGATCGTGAAAAGCGCGCTCGCCCGCAAGGAAAGCCGCGGGCTGCACTACACGATGGATTATCCCGAGATGGCAGATGAGCCGAAGGATACGGTGCTGGTTCCGTAGGGGAAAAAGCGAATAAAATCCGATCGCCCTGAGCTTGTCGAAGGGCTGCACTTGTCTTTGGAGCTGGGGTCAAGAGTAAGTGCAGTGCTTCGACAAGCTCAGCACGAGCGGGCGTAGGAAGTTCGGATAGGGTTCATCTGTTCGCCGCTAAGGGCGCGTGGGAAACTCCTGAAGGGGCGCAATGATGACAAAGACCCTGCCTTTCCTTTGCCTTGCCGCGCTGATCCCCGCAGCAGCCACCGCCCAAACCCCCGCCCCCACCGAAAACTCCATCGTCGTCACCGCGCAGCGCTCCGGTGCGCCGATGTGGACGATCGATACCCCCACCGGCACCATCATCCTCGTCGGGGAAATCCGGGCGATTCCCGAAACCACCCCTTGGCAGCCCGACCGGCTCAAGGACGCGACTGCGCAGGCGAGCCGGGTGATCCTCGGCGCGCGGCCCAAGATTTCTCCGGGCGATGTGCTGCGGCTGATCTTCAGCGGGTCGAAATTCACCAAACTGCCCGACAAGACCGTGGCGCCCGAATACCTCACCCCCGAACAATGGGCGCGGCTCTCCGCACTCGGCACCGCACATGACGAGGATTACACCCGCCAGTCTTTCCTGCTCACCTCGTTTCAGATGCTGCGCAAGGAATTGCGCTTCAACCGCGACACCGCCGACGAGCCTGCCGACGTGGTCAAAAAGGCCGCCGACAAGGCCGATGTCCCGATCACCCGCGCTGCCACCCTGCGGGGTGAGGATATCATCGACAACCTCGCCGATGCGCCGCCCGCCGCGCACATCCCTTGCCTCACCGCCGCGATGGACGCTGTCGAAAGCGGGCCAGACGTCGTCGAACAGCGCGGCGCGGACTGGCGGCGCTATGATATCCCGGCGGTGATGGCGAACCCGCTTGAACAGGCGCTGGGCCAGTGCTGGCCGTGGGCGGACGAGACGCTCGGCACCGAATTGCGCGCCATCTGGGTCGACAACATCAACGCAGCGCAAACCCAGCCGGGTGTCACGCTGGCCGTCGTGCCGCTGCGGGTGCTGGCCGAAAGCGACGGCGTGCTCGACCGGTTGGCTGCCCAAGGCCTCGACATCGCCGGCCCGGCGTGGAAATGATGGCGCGCACGAGTTTGCGCGAGAGGCCCGATCACCAATGCCCACCATCACCACCCCCAATACCGGCATCGAAATCTTCTACGAAGACCACGGCGACCCCGAACGCGAGGTGATCCTGCTGGTGATGGGTCTGGGCGCGCAGCTGACCCTGTGGCCCGACGAATTCGTCGAAGCGCTGGTGGGCGAAGGTTTCCGCGTGATCCGCTACGACAACCGCGACATCGGGCTGAGCCAGAAGATGGAAGGCGCGCGCGCCCCCTCGCTCCCGATCCAGATATTGCGCAAGAAGGTCGGCTGGCCCGCAAAGGTGCCCTACACGCTCAAGGACATGGCCGATGACGGCATCGGCGTGCTCGATGCGCTTGGGATCGAATCGGCGCACGTGGTCGGCGCGTCGATGGGCGGGATGATCGCGCAGCTGATGGCGGTGCATCACGGCCCGCGCCTGCGCACGCTCACCTCGATCATGTCGACCACCGGCAACGGCAAGCTGCCGCAGGCGGAAAAGCACGCGATGGACGCGCTGATTGCGCCGCTCAAGGACATGGAGGAGGAAACGCTGGTCCAACGCGGCCTCGACGTCGCGAAGAATATCGGCAGCCCCGGCTACCGCCCCGATCCGGTGCGGCAGCGCGAGGTGGTGCTGCGCAGCGTCCGCCGGTCTGTCTATCCGCCGGGCATGCCGCGCCAGCTTGCCGCGATCATCGACGATGGCTGCCGCCGGTCGCGGCTCGCCAATGTGCGCGTGCCGACCCTGGTGCTGCACGGCGAGGACGATCCGCTGGTCAAGCTCGAGGCGGGAGAAGACACCGCCCGGGCGATTCCCGGTGCGCGGTTGGTGACGTTTCCCGGCTGGGGCCACGATATTCCCGAACCACTGATTGCGCGAATCGCCGACGAAATCGTGGCCCACACGCGCAACTAGTGAGGAAATCCCCGAGGATTCGGAGAGTGCAGCTTTCCGCAGCGGCAAGCTAAACCAGGTTATTGCGCGCGGGTTAATGGGGTTCCGGTAAGTTCAACAGATTTTCCCGTGCCTTGCAGCGGTGCAAAGAGGCAGTGGGAGACACTGTATGACCATAGGATCGCCTCACGCCATCACTGCGCAGACTGGAAGCGCTATCCTGCCGGAGGGCGATCGTCGCACCGACGGCCGCGTTCAGACCGTATTCCGCATTGCCCGCGTCATTACCGGCACCGACGAAGGCCTCGCCCGAATCACCAACCTGTCCGATCGGGGTGCGGGCCTGCGCATGATGATGCCCGCGAGCCTGTCGGAAAGTCTCACGCTCGAATTTGCAGACGGCGTGGAATTGCGCGGGCATGTCGTCTGGCAAGAGAACGAACATCTCGGCCTGCAATTCGATCAGCCGATCGATTGCGCGCATCTGCTCGCGGTTCTGGCGGAAGGGGCGCGATTGGGCAGCAACCGCCCGGTCAGACTACCGTTGATGGTCACAGCGCTGACCCGCAGCGAGGTTGGCCTGCGCAGTGCCAAGGTGGTCGACATATCGCTGCGCGGGCTCAAGCTGGAGCATGACGGGAGCCTGACCGAGGGGCTCGATCTCAAGGTGACGCTGCCATCCGGGATCGAACGACTCGGCCGTGTGCGGTGGGTGCGCGGCGACCGGGCCGGCGTGATGCTGCTGCAATCGCTGAGCCTCGACGCGCTGGGGTCGATCCAGCGGCTGATGCGCACGCCCGAGCCGCCGGTGGGCTTGCGACAGGAGCCGCAGGGGGCAGATCAAGTGGCGCAGAAATGACTGCGGCGCTCCAGTCCTTTGCGCCTTCGCGCGCGCTCGCCTGCCTGCCTGAAGCGGAGCATGGGCGATTGCAGCGCCGCAATGCCATCGCCCGCTACGGCATCCTCGACAGCGCGCCAGAGCCGCATTTCGACGATATCGTCAGGCTGGCGGCCCGGATCACCGGGGCGAAGACGGCGGCGATCAGCTTCATCGACGAGACACGGCAGTGGTTCAAGGCCCGGTGGGGTCTCGATCCGCGCGAAACGCCGCTATCGGTCTCGTTTTGCGTCCACACGATCGATGTCGCAGCGCCGCTGGTGGTGAAAGACGCGGCCGAGGATCCCCGGTTCGCCGATAATCCGCTGGTCGCCGGCGTGCCCAACATCCGTTTTTATGCCGGGATGCGGATTCTCGCGGCCGACGGCACGCCCATCGCTGCCCTGTGCGTATTCGATCCCACGCCGCGCCCGCAGGGCATCACCCCGCTGGAAGAAGAAACCTTGCGCACGCTGGCGGGACAGGTCGAGGCGCTGCTCGAACTGCGGCGACTGGTGCAGGAACGCGATTCGCAGGTGGTGGCGCAGTCGCGACTCACCGAGCGGCTGCGCTATGTTGCCGAACATGACGATCTGACCGGCCTTCCCCGGCGCGACCTGTTCAACCGGCTGCTGACCCGGACGATGGAGGGCGCCCGCCAGAACGGCCAACGGGCTGCGCTGCTGGTCGTGGATGTGGACCATTTCAAGCAGATCAACGACTCGCTCGGCCATGACGCGGGTGACGCCCTGCTGTGCGGGTTTGCGCAAAGGTTGCGCAACCTTCTGCGCCATACCGACACGGCTGCACGGCTTGGCGGCGATGAATTCGGCGTGATCCTCGGCGGCATAGACCGCGAAGAGCAGGTTGCCGATGTCGTCGCCTCGCTCAACCGCCGGCTGCACGAACCGATCCTGCATCGCGGGCGGTTGATCAGTTGCAAGGCCAGCGTCGGGGTGGCGATCTATCCCGATCATGCCGCCGATCCCGACGGGCTGATGAAATGCGCCGATCTCGCGCTGGCCGAAGCAAAGCTTTCGCGCGGACGGGCCGAGACTTTCAGCCCGCGGCTGATGGAGGAATTCGACCGTGGCACCGCAATGCTGTCGGTCGCGCGCGAAGGCCTCGAAGCGGGGCGGCTGGTCGCACATTATCAGCCGAAGATCGACCTCGATACGGGCGCGCTGGTCGGTTTCGAGGCGCTGGTACGGTGCCAGACCCCCGATCGCGTCACGATCATGCCCGATAGTTTCGCGCAGGCGTTCGATGATCGCGAACTGGCGGTTGCGATCAGCAGCCAGATGATTGCCTCGGTGCTCGACGATATCCGCACCTGGGTCGATCGCGGCCTCCATTTCGGCCATGTCGCGATCAACACCGGTGCCGCCGATTTTCGCAGCAATGCCTTCGCCGAAATGCTGCTGAAGGAAATCGCGGCGCGGGATCTTTCGCCGAGCATGATCGAACTCGAAGTGACCGAGGGGGTGTTTCTGGGCCGCGGCGCGCAGCATGTCGGCCGCGCGCTGAAGGTACTGAGCAAGGCCGGAGTGCGGATTGCGCTCGACGATTTCGGCACCGGCTACGCTTCGCTCACCCACCTCAAGCAGTTCCGGGTGGACGTGCTCAAGATCGATCGCTCCTTCGTCAGCGGGATCGGCACCAATTTTGACGATACCACGATCGTCCGGGCGCTGATCGGCCTTGGCAAAAGCCTCGGGATCACTACGGTCGCCGAAGGAATCGAAACCGCAGCGCAGGCCGAATTCGCGACAGCGCACGGCTGCGACATCGGACAGGGTTTCTACTTCGGCAAGGCGCAGCCGGGCGCATTTGTCCCCGCCATGATCGCGCGCTTCGGCAACGCTGCGGCAGCGCAGGCCGTGTAGGAAGGAACCCGAACGTGAAGCTCGTATCCTTGCTGTATGTCAGCCGCAGCACCCTGTCCGCGGCTTCGGCGGCTGCCATGGTCGAACGGATCGTCGCCGGGTCGCGGGCACGCAATCCGGGGCTCGGCATCACCGGGGCGCTGCTGTTCACCGGAGACCATTTCGCGCAGGTGCTCGAAGGGCCGGCGGCGGCGGTGGACACGCTGATGGCCAGCGTCACGCGCGATCCCCGCCATGAGGGGATCACCGTGGCCGCCCGCGCGCCGATCGCTGAACGGCAGTTCGGCCGATGGAGCATGGCCTATTCCGGCCCCTCGCAATTCGTGGCCCGGCACGTCACCCGGCTGCTGGATGATCCGGACGCGGCATCGCCGGCACGGCAGCGCTGCGCCGAATGGCTCGGCGATCTGTTGTGGGAATTCGCCGAAGGTCCCGCCGCGCGCTAGGACAGCGGCGCAGCATCACCCTCTGCATCGTCGGCAGGCGCCGCCGACGCGGGCCACGGCAACCAGAACCGGAACTCCGATCCTTCCGGCCCGCTTTTCTCGAGCCAGATCTGGCCGCGGTAAAGCTCCACGATCGTGCGGCAGATCGAAAGCCCTATGCCCATGCCCTCGTGTTTCTGGGTTTCGGACCACGAAAACATCGTCGGCACCGCTTCGGGGCATACGCCGCGCCCATGATCGGCAATGCAGACGGTGATGCCGCTTTCGTCCTCGGTCGCGGCGATGGTGGCGCGCGGGCAGTTGGTATCCGCCATCGCATCGCAGGCATTCTGGAGCAGGTTGATCAGCACCTGCTGGATCTTGACCCGGTCGGCGATCATGGTCGTCTCCCGCGCGACACGGTTGTCGAAACCAATCTCGATGCGGCACGAAGACCCCACCAGACGCACGCATTCGGCAACCGCTTCCCGCAGATTGAACGGCTCCCGCCTGGGCTTGCGATGCTTGGTCAGCTGGCGGAGATGATCGAGAATGCCCGAAGCCCGCTCGGTCGCCTCGCCGATGCCGTCGAGCGCGATCATCAGCCGGTCGGCTTCGGGCATCCGCCCGCCATTCGCGCGCAGACCGGCGAGGTAGTTGGTGATCGCGGTCAGCGGCTGGTTGAGCTCATGCGCCAAGGTCGCTGCCATCGTTCCCATCGCGTTGACCCGCGCGGCATGAATCATTTTCATCTCCATCGCGGCGAGAGTTTTGTTGATCTCGTGCAGATCGGTGACGTCCTGACCTTCGCAGAACAGGCCGCTGATCGTCCCGTCTGTGTTCCGCAAGGGCTGGTACACCACGTCCATCCAGCGCCGCTGAAGGCTGTTGGTCGCCGGATCGAATATGCTGATCGGCAAATCCGACGCGCGGAACGGGGTCCCCGTCCGGTAAACCTCGTCGATGAGGTCGAGAAAGCCCTGAGCCGCAAGCTCCGGAAAGACATCGGCCACCGTCTTGCCGATCAGATCATCGCGCTTCGTGAACTCTCGGTACGAGGCGTTGGCGTATTCGAACCGGTGGTCCGCGCCTCTGGAGATTGCGATGAAGCCAGGTGCGTTCTCGTAAATCGCGGGATCGATGGCGCGGCGTTCACGGGGCCGCCTGCCGACCGTCGCCAGATCGATGAAGTTGATGTAGTGACCGATGACCCGATCGGATGCGTCGCAGATGGCCGACATATAGACGACCCCCGGAAACGCCGCGCCGTCGGCACGCGCCAGTTGCATCCGCCACGATCCGCTGCGGCCATCCTCCAGCGCCGCCCGGAACTCGGACAAGGCCGCAGCATCCGCCCCGTCGTGCAGCACTTCCATGACCGGTCGAAACAGAACCGCATCGCCGTTTGCCCCCGTCATCGCGAGATAAGCATCGTTGACGAACATGATCGGATTGCCTTCGATCAGAGTGTTCGTGCCGATCGTCGGCAGAGGAGAGCGATTGACCGCCCGCGCCAAAGCGCCCGACCACGCCTGACGGCATGCAGAACTGCCCGGTTGGCCGATATGCGCCTGTTTGTTCATCGCTGGTTTTCCGGCTCTACGGATTGCTTCGAACCGGCCTCCTGTGTCCCTGCACCTTATCAAACGATCAAATGAAAGTTTGTATCCTGCCTCAGGTTCTGGGCTCGGCTGTCGAATTTTCAGGGAGGTTTTCGATATTCAGCTGCATTTCTGCGGTGAAGCCCGCCAAATTCGCCAGCGCCACAACTTCTGCTACGCTTTTGACATTCAGCTTCGCCAGCGCATTGCCGCGGTGCATTTCTATCGTGCGCACGCTCAGACCCAACCTGTGCGCAACTTCCTTGTTGGGAACGCCCTCCATCAGGATCGCCATTGTTTCACGTTCGCGCGCGGTCAGCTGCGCGATACCGTAACGCGCCTGATCGCGCGCGGAGAGCATGTGCTGCATCTGGTCGAGAACGTCGAACGCCTGCGTGATGGCCTGATTGATCGCCTGGGCCGCGAACGGCTTTTCCAGAAAATCGATCGCGCCCAGCTTCATCGCCTGCACCGCGACCGAGACATCGCCATGCGCCGTCAGGATCACAGCCGGCCAGGTCACCCCGCGTTCCTTGAGGATGGTCAGCAATTGCAGACCATCGATTTCGGGCATGCGGATGTCCACCAGAAGCGGCGCGGGGGTCAGAAACGGCAACTGGTCGAGGAAATCGGCCGCCGACGCGAACGGCCACGCCTGAATGCCCGATGCCGCCAGCATGAAATGCAATGATTTGCGCACGCCGCTGTCGTCGTCGATCACGTATACTCGGGGTGTGGTGCCGGCTTCGGTCTTTGCTTCGGCTTCAGCTTCGTTCGGAGCTTGGTTTTCCGTATTCAACATGAACAATTTTTCGCTTTGTATCGAGGCTGCAAGATCTTCGGCGCTTGTTCTGTCGGCAGGTCGCAAAGCTGAAGATCGGTCTCGCCATCTCGGGGTGGCTGGTTTCGCCTGGGCCGCGCACCGCGGCGGGCTTGCGAGCTATGGTGGCTGTTCGCCATTCTTCGCTGCGCAAGAGCGTGGTGAACTGTGATCGCAGCGCCCTTTGCCGGGTTGTGATCCCGGCGGAGCGCAGAACGAACAGCGCGTTCCCCGACCATTTTCGGCATCGATGCCAGGGCGGGGGCGGCGACCATCCGTGATCGCAGCGCGGATAGGGGGTATAGCCTATGCAGCAACCTGTGGGAACTACGGGGTTCGGGACGGGCTACGCCCGCGCCCTCAGAACGCCCGGCCAGCGGTATGCGTTACGATCATCGGGGCATGCGCCGGACGTTTGCGGCGGGGGCTTGCGAGGCCCGCCGCGCAACAATCATGCGATCGGACGTGCGAAAGATTCACGGATTGATTCACATGATTCAATCACCAAATTTTTCTTCACAGATTCAATTTGGGGCTTGCGGGCCGCGCGACTCAAGCTTGGTCCACGCGTCGCGGGTCCGGGACGTATCGCAGACCGCCCGTTCGTGGTAATTTATGCGTTAATCGCCCGTTGACGTGGAATCGCGCCTGATTCACTATGTAGTGGTTCGGCTTTAGGCGGACCCCCAAGCATTGGTGATTCCCCGGCACAGCCCGCAAGGGCGACAGGGGGGCGGAGTCGCTGCGGAATCAGGGGGAATGTTGCAGGCCGGGAAGCGAATGGCAGGCCCGACTGTGGAGCCCCTTGGGGACATCCTGTTGGCGGATCTGTGGATCGTCCTGTATAGAACAGAATTAGAACACAGGCCTTGTGCCGTGGGATGATTCGGCGGCACAAGTGGGGCAAGCAATGGAATTCAAGGTGAGCGACGGCGTGGGGAATACGGGATCAGGCGATTTGCTGAACGAAATGGATGCGGGCGGCGCTCTGGCGGCGACCGCGATGAAGGATGAAAAGGCCGTGACCATGAACAAGGCTGATAGCGGTTCGGAAGAACTGATCGCCGCCAAGGCGGGCGAGGCGCTGGCCGGCGCAATGACCGAGGCGGCCAAGGAAGCCGCGCGCACCGACAGCAAGAAGGTCAATGACCGCCGTTTCGTCGTCACCACCACGCCCGAACGCGATGCCAACCTGACCGAGTTCGGCAAGGAAACCCTGACCGATCGCTATTTGTTGCCGGGCGAGAATTATCAGGACCTGTTCGCCCGCGTGGCGGATGCCTATGCCGATGATCAGGCCCATGCCCAGCGGCTTTACGATTACATCTCCAAGCTGTGGTTCATGCCCGCCACCCCGGTGCTGTCGAACGGCGGCACCCACCGCGGCCTGCCGATTTCGTGCTATCTCAACTCGGTGTCGGACAGCCTCGAAGGCATCGTCGGCACCTGGAACGAAAACGTCTGGCTCGCCAGCAAGGGCGGCGGGATCGGGACCTATTGGGGCAATGTCCGCGGCATCGGCGAGCCGGTCGGCCTCAACGGCAAGACCAGCGGGATCATCCCGTTCGTCCGCGTGATGGACAGCCTGACGCTGGCGATTTCGCAAGGGTCGCTGCGGCGCGGTTCGGCCGCGTGCTATCTCGATGTCAGCCACCCGGAAATCGAGGAGTTCCTCGAAATCCGCAAGCCCAGCGGCGATTTCAACCGCAAGGCGTTGAACCTGCACCACGGCGTGCTGCTGACCGACGAGTTCATGGAAGCGGTGCGCGCGGGCGACAAGTTCGACCTCAAATCGCCCAAGACCGGTGAAGTGCGCGCCACAGTCGATGCGCGCTCGCTGTTCCAGAAGCTGGTCGAAACCCGGCTGGCAACGGGCGAGCCCTATATCGTGTTCTCCGACACGGTGAACCGCATGATGCCCAAGCATCACCGCGATCTGGGCCTCAAGGTCTCGACCTCGAACCTGTGCTCGGAAATCACTCTGCCGACCGGGATCGACCACCTTGGCAATGATCGCACCGCGGTGTGCTGCCTGTCGTCGCTCAACCTCGAGAAGTGGGACGAGTGGAACGGCGACAAGCAGTTCATCGAGGACGTGATGCGCTTCCTCGACAACGTGCTGCAGGACTATATCGACCGCGCGCCGGACGAGATGGCGCGGGCCAAGTATTCGGCCAGCCGCGAACGTTCGGTGGGCCTCGGCGTGATGGGCTTCCACTCCTATCTGCAGATGAAGGGCGTGGGCTTCGAAAGCGCGATGGCCAAGGCGCTGAACCTCAAGATGTTCAAGCAGATCCACGCCAAGGCGTGCGAAGCATCGATGCTGCTGGCGCAGGAACGCGGCCCCTGCCCCGACGCGGCCGACATGGGCGCGATGGAGCGGTTCAGTTGCAAGATGGCGATCGCGCCGACCGCGTCGATCAGCATCATCTGCGGCGGCACCTCGGCCTGTATCGAACCGATCCCGGCCAATATCTACACCCACAAGACGCTGTCGGGCAGCTTCATCGTCAAGAACCCCTATCTGGAAAAGGTGCTCGACAAGAAGTCGAAGAATTCGACCAATGTCTGGAACTCGATCCTCGAACGCGGCGGGTCGGTGCAGCACCTCGACTTCCTCACGGTGGAAGAAAAGGCGACCTTCAAGACCAGCTTCGAGATCGACCAGCGCTGGCTGCTCGAATTCGCGGCCGACCGCACGCCCTATATCGATCAGGCGCAGTCGCTGAACCTGTTTATCCCGGCCGATGTCGACAAGTGGGACCTGATGATGCTGCACTTCCAGGCGTGGGAAAAGGGCATCAAGTCGCTCTATTACCTCCGCTCCAAGTCGGTGCAGCGCGCCGGTTTCGTCGGCGGGGTGGAGGCGGACAACACCTCCGCGCTCGCCAAGATCGAACTGTCGGCGGGCGAGACCGATTACGAGGAATGCCTGAGCTGCCAGTAGGCGCGAAAGTGGCAGGCCGGCGGCGTGCTGCGGCAGCCGCCGGCTCACCGGATTCGAATACAAGGGGAAGTATATGAATTTGCCGTTCGGAATGGCGATCTTCGGGCTCGTGATCTGCGCCGTGTTCGCGTTCAATTCGGTCCGCGAATTGCGCCGCGACAAGCCCGGCCATGCCCGCAACGCGGCGATGATCCACATCGCGATGGTATCGATGCTCGCGCCGTTCTGCCTCTATGTCCTGATCGCCTGGGCACCTTGAGAATTTCGCGCAAGCGGGTGAATCCTTCACCCCTTGCGTTCCGTAGCTGAAAACCGGGCGCGCACCGCCCATATCCAACATCCAGACGTCCACAGGGAGTAACCCGATGTCGCTGCTCGAAGCCCGCTCCACCTACAAGCCGTTCCAGTACCCCTGGGCCTATGATTTCTGGAAGCGCCAGCAGCAGATCCACTGGATGCCGGAGGAAGTTCCCTTGGGCGAGGATTGCCGCGACTGGGCGCAGAAGATCACCGAGCACGAGCGCAACCTGCTCACCCAGATCTTCCGTTTCTTCACCCAGGCCGATGTCGAGGTGCAGAACTGCTATCACGAAAATTACGGCCGGGTGTTCAAGCCGACCGAGATCAAGATGATGCTGGCCGCCTTCTCCAACATGGAGACGGTGCACATCGCGGCGTACTCGCACCTGCTCGACACCATCGGGATGCCCGAAAGCGAATACTCCGCCTTCCTCGAATATGAGGAAATGAAGGACAAGCACGATTTCCTCCAGACCTTCAACGTCGAAAGCGACGAGGATATCGCCCGCACGCTCGCCGTGTTCGGCGGCTTTACCGAAGGGCTGCAGCTGTTCGCCAGCTTCGCCATGCTGATGAACTTCCCGCGCTTCAACAAGATGAAGGGCATGGGCCAGATCGTCAGCTGGAGCGTGCGCGACGAATCGCTGCACTGCGAAGGCATCATCAAGCTGTTCCACACCTTCTGCGAGGAACGCCAGTGCCTCACCAAGGCGGTGAAGGAAGACCTGATCGACATCTGCCAGAAGACGGTGCGGCTGGAGGACAACTTCATCGACCTCGCCTTCGAAATGGGCCCGGTCAACGGCATGAGCGCCAAGGAGATCAAGCGCTACATCCGCTACATCGCCGATTGGCGGCTGAAGCAACTGGGCCTGCAGGAAATCTACATGATCGAAGACCACCCCCTGCCGTGGCTCGCCCCGCTGCTGAACGGTGTCGAGCACGCCAACTTCTTCGAAACCCGCGCGACCGAATATTCGAAGGGCGCGACCACCGGCGACTGGAACACCGTGTGGTCCAGCTTCGACAAGCGCCAGAAGGCCAGAGCCGTGAACGAGGACAGCGTCGAGCTGCCCGAGGTCGGGCTGTTCGGGGCTGAGGCTGCGGAGTGAGTCCATTCTATGGATCTAGACCCAAGAGGTGTTGCTAACCTAATTCTTGATGAAGCAGATAATAGAGGACGCAAGATTACCAATCTTGCGCTCCAAAAGATTTTGTATTTTGTTCATGGTCGGTTTCTGGTGGAGGAAGAAACACCCCTCCTTGCGGGAAGTTTTGAGGCTTGGCAGTATGGGCCCGTTAGTATTTCAGTTTATGATTCTTTCAAAAAATTTGGCTCATCGCCAATAAACTCAAGGGCTACTCAAAGGGACATATTTACCAAAAGAGAAGAGATTGCTTACCCATCAGTAGATGATGCGATAAAGCAAAAAATACTCGACCATGCGGCACCGTTTTTCAACTTGAGCCCAGGAAGGTTGGTCGAACTTTCTCACGCCAAGAATAGCCCGTGGGAGTTAATTACAAGAGGTCCGGATGGGGGGAGAACATTCGGCCTTAGGATTACGAACCAAAGTATCAAAGATAACTTTCGTCATCATAAGGTTTCAATTGAAAATTCACCCCGTTCTGGAGAACCCCATGAAGAGTCGTCGCCTTACTGAAACAGATATAGTCAATCTCGCCTTCAAGCCTGTCGAAACGAAGCTTGCGCGCTTGACGAACATTGAGCGCCCGAAGCAAATTATCGGCTCCTATGAGCCGTTCCGGCGCTCGAATGCCGATGCGGTAAACCTGCAACTTCCACTTATAGCCGAAGCACAGGATGCAACGTCCTTGGAAATGCTGGAAGCTGTCGTCGCAAAAGCATGCAAGGGGAATGAAGATTTGCTGGCGATGAATCTTCCTATTGCTAGATCAACGCACAGTTTTGCAATGGAAAACAAGATTGTCGCGTTCCGCGAAGATGTTCGGCATCTCATTCTGCCCTTCGGGCATGCATATGAATTTGGTATGCCTTTGCTGATGGCTTACCCTAACGGCAAGATAGTTGCCGCGTTCCCTGACCTTCGGCGCACCGATCCTTTGACGGGAATAGGCCGACGCACAGCTTTATCTTTCATGCACCAGCGCTGGAAAGAAAATAATCCAGACCTCTCGCGCCTCGGCCTGCAAATTTGGCGTTACAAAAATACTGTTGCTCGTGAAATTGAAGTCTTTGAGTGTTCTGAGACTGATTTATTCACATACGACGAAATCATTGCCGACGTTCGCCAGACTTATGAAATTTGGCACGAGGTTCTCGCGTCAGCAGCAAAAGGCCGGCGTGGCGAAACTATGGGGCCGGGCCCACTTTTTGGGACTGCATAAAAGCGCCTCCCTGGGCTTGATCCGGGGGCCCACTTCCTTCTGCGGCGGTGAAGAAACAGCGGGATCCCGGGTCAAGCCCGGGACGGCGACTGGGGAGAGGGCAAGGGCAAAGGCGAGGGCGAGGACAAGGGCGAGAGCAAGGGGTGGCGCTCCCCCGCCCCTAACACCACGCCTTGCGCGGCCCGCCCCATTCCTCCGCCAGCCCTTCGTTCACCAGCACCGCGCCGAGGCTTGTCCCGCCGCGCGTGACCCGTTGCAGGCTGCGGCCCCGTTTTCTCCAGCGTCGGTGCGATGGCCGACAGGGCGGCGGTTGTGGGGCAGCGCCCCTCCCCGTCATGCAAGCGTCACAAAAACAGGGATTTTTCCGCACCCCGCGTAACCGTTTCTTCACCGCTCGCAGCCGACAATTGCCCCCGGACGATTACGGGAGGTTGCAGGTCATGTTCTTCGCAAAGGCACTCGGCGGGTGCATGGTGGTGGTGTGCGGGGGGCTTTACCTCACCGGCTTCTTCGACGGCGAGCAGGGGGTGCGCAATGCGGTGGAAACCGTGCGGCAGGCCGAGATCGCCGATAACAAGAACGCCGCCTGGGGGCCGCACTGCCCCGGCCTGCGCGACAAGCTGCTCGGCTTCAGCGCTGACGGAATGCCGACCGAAATCGAAACCAATGCGCTGCGCTCGATCGCCAAACTCAACGCTGCCGAGCGGGAGTTGAAGAAGGCCGGGTGCGACATCGATGCGGCGCCCGGTGCGCTCGATCCGTTCAACACGCGCGAGGGCGACGACTTTCGCGAAGTGACGAACGGCATGAACGGGGACGTTGTCGATGGCAGCGAATGGGGCGGTGATCCGAACGCCTTCAACGACACGGGCGACGATGACTGGGGCATTCCCGCTCAGCCGTGAAGCACAGGGGGTCCGCCCGCGCTTTCCTACTGCCGCCATGCCGGGGTAGCCTGCGCGCTGCCATGCTGCCGCTCCGCCCTCACCTCGCCTGCCGAACCCGGCCATTGCGCGCCAATCGTGCGGGCGCAGGACACCGCATCCGCCGAGCGGGTTTTTCGGTTCCTGGACAGTGTCTCATGTGTCTCCTACACGCGCTGCGCCTTAACGCGGCAGCGCGGGGGAGGGTGACTTGAGGCCGGGTCTAGCTGCGCTCGGTCGTGCGGCGGTCATCGCCCGAGCGGCGATCGTCCTTGCGGCGATCGGGGCCGTCGAATGGCTGCTGGCCTTTGCGCCGGTCACCCTTGCGGCGAGCGTCATCAGCGGGGGTATCGTCAGGCTGGGCAATCGGTTCGTCACTCATAAAGCACCTCCGAGAGGATTGTCATAGCACCAAACCCCTGAAATCCAAAGATCGCGGTCACACCCGTACCAAGCCGCCTTGCACTGCGCGCCCAAGCCGCTAGGGGCGCGGCATTGGATGTGCCCGCAACGGGCGAGGGAAAGTGACGCCTGTGACCAAAACCAAGCCCAGCGCACCCGCCGCGCAGATGCTCGACCTTTCGAAAGCCGAAGTGCTGATCGAGGCGCTGCCCTACTTCCAGCGCTATGCTGGGCGCACCTTCGTGGTGAAATACGGCGGCCACGCGATGGGCGATCCAGAGGCCGCGCGCGACTTTGCCGAGGATATCGTGCTGCTGAAAGCGGTCGGCATCAATCCGGTTGTGGTGCATGGCGGCGGACCGCAGATCGGCCAGATGCTGGCGCGGCTGGGGGTGGAAAGCACCTTCGTCGATGGCTTGCGGGTGACCGACGAGGCGACCGCCAAGATCGCCGAGATGGTATTGTCGGGCGCGATCAACAAGGAACTGGTGAGCTGGATCGCGGCGGCCGGGGGCAAAGCGATCGGCATCTCGGGCAAGGATGGCGGGCTGGTGACCGCGCGCAAGGTCACCCGCACCACCCGCGATCCCGAAAGCCTGATCGAAAGCGTGGTCGATCTCGGCTTCGTCGGCGAACCGGACCACGTCGATACCAGCGTGATCGACACCGCGGTGGCGGCGGGCATGATCCCGGTGATCGCGCCGATCGCTCCGGGTGCGGACGGCGCGACCTATAACATCAACGCCGATACCATGGCGGGCGCGATCGCGGCGGCGCTGGGCGCGGCACGGCTGTTCCTGCTGACCGATGTAGCAGGCGTGCTCGATGGCGAAGGCAAGCTGCTGACCGATCTCACCCCCGCCGACATCGCCAAACTGCGCGAAGACGGCGTGATCCGCGGCGGCATGGTGCCCAAGCTGGAAACCTGCATCGCCGCGGTCGAGGCCGGATGCGAAGCGGCGGTGGTGCTCGACGGGCGGGTGGGCCACGCGATGCTGCTCGAATTCTTCACCGCCCGCGGGGCCGGCACACTGGTCCGCGCCTGAGATCGCTCGGGAACACTATGGCGCGAGGCGTATTAAGAGGCTAATACGCCTTCGAGGGACTTCACAGGGCGCGGCGATCGCGGTGCCCCGGTAACGGAACGGAATGTAATGCAAGGACTGGCTGTACTCGTCGATATCGTGGTGATGCTCACCAATGTGCTGGTGATGCTGATCATCGTCCAATTCGTGATCGGATTGCTGTTCGCCTTCAACGTGGTGAGCCCCAGCAACGAATTCCTGCGGCAGGTGTACGACTCGATCAATCGCCTGCTCGAACCGGTGCTGCGCCCGATCCGCAACATCATGCCCAATACCGGCGCGATCGACTTTTCGCCGCTGGTGCTGATCCTCGGCCTGCAGATCCTGACCCGCGTGCTGATCGGGCTGACCGGGGCATATTGATGGCGACACAGGCGAAGGACAGCGCGGCTCTGATCGACGGCAGGGCCTTTGCCGAAGGTCTGCGCGCGCGCGTCGGCACGGCGGCCACGGCGTTCGCGCAGAACACCGGGCGGCGTCCCGGCCTTGCGGTGGTGCTGGTGGGCGAGGATGCTGCCAGCCAGGTCTATGTCGGCGCCAAGGGCAAGGCCTGCGCCGCTGCCGGCATGGCGAGCATCGAACACCGCCTGCCCGCCGAAACCAGCGAGCCTGCGCTGCTGTCGCTGATCGAACGGCTCAATCAGGACGAGGCAGTCGACGGCATTCTGGTGCAGCTGCCCCTGCCCGCGCATCTTAACGAACAGGCGATCATTGCCGCGATCAATCCGGACAAGGATGTCGACGGGTTCCATGTCATCAGCGCCGGACGGCTGGCGGTGGGTCAGCCGGGCTTCGTCCCCTGCACGCCGCTAGGCTGCATCATGCTGCTGAAAGACCGGCTGGGCAATGACCTGTCGGGCCTCGATGCGGTGGTGATCGGGCGGTCGAACATCGTCGGCAAGCCGATGGCGCAGCTGCTGGTGGATGCCAACGCCACCGTCACCATCGCGCACAGCCGCACCCGCGATCTGCCCGCGCTGGTGCGGCGCGCGGATATCGTGGTCGCCGCTGTCGGACGGGCGGAAATGGTCCGGGGTGACTGGATCAAACCGGGCGCAACCGTGATTGATGTCGGGATCAACCGCCTGCCGCCCGAACCGGGCAAGGAAAAGGGCCGGTTGGTGGGCGATGTCGCCTTTGACGAGGCACGGGAGGTTGCGGGCGCGATCACACCGGTGCCGGGCGGGGTCGGGCCGATGACCATCGCAGTGCTGCTGCGCAACACGCTGATCGCCGCACACCACCACGCGGGCCTGCCTGCGCCGGAGGGGCTGTGAAGCGCGCTGCGGCGGGTCTGCTGATCGGGGCGCTTGCTGTCTCGCTTACCGCCTGCGCCGCACCGCGCCGGGGGCCGACGACCGCTGTGATCAACCGCGCATTGGCGAGCGCACCGGGCGCGGCGCAACCGAGCACCGTTGTCGCTGCCGAAATCGCCTTTGCCCGCGCCGCGCAGGAACAGGGCCAATGGACCGCCTTTCGCCAGTTCGCGGCGCCCGGCGCGCTGATCCATGCGCCTTCCGGCCCGGTTACGGTCGACGCCTTCCTCGCCGGTCAGGCTGACCCCGCCGAAGCGGTGCAGTGGGAGCCGCGCGCCGTAGCGATCAGCTGCGACGGAGCGATGGCGGTGAGTCAGGGGCGATATCGCGATCCCGAGGGCATGGTCGGCAATTTCGTGACCGTATGGGAACGGCAGTCGGACGGCGAATATCGCTATGTCTTCGATGCGGGCGGGCCGGACGTGCCGCAGCCACCGCCGCGAAAGCAGTTCGACGACGGCGATATCGTCGTCACCTCGATCGACGCGGTGCTGGGCCTGGTCGCCTCCTGCCCGCGCGACGGCGCGGTACCGCCGCCGCCTGCCATGCCGATCGGCGAAAACGGCAAGGCCGATGCCCGCCTCAGCCGCGACGGCACCTTGCGCTGGCGCTGGGAGCACCGCGACGATGGCACCCGCTATGCCGAGGTCGAATATTTCTACGAAGGCCGCTGGATGAAGGCGTTCGAACAAAGCCTGACGCCTGCAGGCGGGCAGTGATGCGCCGCCGATGATCTTTACCGAGCTCTTCGTGTCCGCCTTCATCACCCTGTTCGTGGTGATCGATCCGCCCGGCTGCGCGCCGATCTATGCCGGGCTGACCAAGGGCGCGACCGCCCAGCAGGCGCGCAACATGGCGCTGCGCGCGACCTTTATCGCGGCGATCATCCTCTTGATCTTCGCGCTGTTCGGCCAGCAATTGCTGGGCGCGCTGCACATCGCGCTCGACAGCTTCCGTATCGCAGGCGGGCTGATGCTGTTCTTCATCGCATTCGACATGGTGTTCGAAAAGCGCACCCAGCGCCGCGAGGAACGCGCCGAGAAGATCGCCGCGACCCCCGAGGTCGAGGATGTCTCGGTGTTCCCGATGGCGATGCCGATGCTGGCCGGGCCGGGCGCGATCGCGGCGATCATGCTGCTGATGAACGAGGCCGACGGTTTGCCCGAAATGATCGAAGTGCTGGCGGCGCTGGCGGCGGTGCTGGTGATTACGGCGGCGGCGCTGGTGGCGGCGGGTCCGCTGATCCGGCTGCTGGGCGACAAGGTCGAAGCGGTCATCACAAGGCTGCTGGGCGTGCTGCTGGCAGCGCTGGCCGCACAATATGTGATCGACGGGCTGAAGGGCAGTTTCGGCATCTGACATCGCCGGTGCGCGTACAAGCGCAGTTGCCTTGCCGCAGAATTCTGGCATCGTCCCCGGCGCAGGTGAATGGGGGGACAATCGCCATGCCGTTTACGTTTCGGGCTGCGGCTTTGCCGTCAGCGCTATGGTTCGGGATTCTGGCTGCGCCTGCCGCGCTGGCACAAGATATCCCTACCGCCGCCACTGGCACCGAACAGGCTGCTATTATCGCCGAGATCGAGGCCTTCGGTGCAGGCGATGCGTCAGCCGATCCGGCCGCTGATCTGGTCAAAATCGCCGACCTGCGCCGCCGCATCACCGCGCTTGGCGGGCTGCCTGCCACCGAATTGGGACTGCTCGAATCCGCCGAGGGCGCCGCGCATTTCTACCTGCGCGATTTCGACGCCGCCGCAGCGGCCTATGGCCGCGCCGGACCGCTGCTGGAAGCAGGAGGCGCACCGCCCGATGAACTGGCGGGGTTCTATAACAACCGCGCTTCGATCCTCGCCGCGATCGGGCGCTATGCCGAGGCCGAGGCCGATCACCGCCGCGCGCTCGCGATCCGCCGCGGTATCGAGGGGGAACGCGGCGAGGCCGTGTCATCATCGCTGTTCGGGCTGGGCTATGTCTATTACCGGCAGGGGCGGATCGAGGAATCGCTGC
This sequence comes from Erythrobacter sp., assembly GCF_024305245.1. Classification (GTDB taxonomy): domain Bacteria; phylum Pseudomonadota; class Alphaproteobacteria; order Sphingomonadales; family Sphingomonadaceae; genus Erythrobacter. The sequence continues at coordinate 181,142 of NZ_JAMWYX010000004.1, read as the reverse complement.
CCTACCTGCGCGAAGCGGCGGAGCAGCAGCTCGACTTCGTGCGGCCCGGCAATCCGCTGCCGGTCGTGCGCATGGCCTCGCTCGCCAGCGTGCTGGGCCGATCGGGCCGCACCGCCGAAGCGCTCGTCGCTGCGCGCAAGGCCGAGGCGCTGGCGCGCGAATATCTCGGGCCCGAACACCCCACCTTCGGCATTGCGCTCAACAATCTCGGCAATGCCCTGATCGAGAACCGCATTTTCCGCGAGGCGATCCCGGTGCTGCGCGAATCGATGGCGGTACGGATCGCCACCGTCGGCGAACAGGCGAGCGGCACCGCGATCACCATGCGCAACCTCGCTACCGCACTGAAGGCGAGCGGACAGCAGGCCGACGCCGAAGAACTGAACCGCCGCGCGCTCGAAATCTACGAGGCGACCGGCGAAGTCGAAAACCCGTTCGCGCTCGCCTATCTCTATGCCGAGCTGGCCGATTTCGCCGCGCGGCGGGGCGAGTGGGATCGCTATTTCGCGCTGTCGGACAAATCGCTCGAAAGCGCCGATGCCGCGCTTGAACAGGACAGCGCGGAACAGGCGCATATCCACCTGTACCGCGCCGAATGGCTGCTGCGCAAAGGCGATCTTGCGGCTGCCCGCGCCGAGGCGGAACGATGGGTGCCGGTGATGCAATCGGATCTGATCGCGGCCCACGAAGACCGCATCTGGGCAGAAATGCTGCTCGCCCGCCTGCGTCAGTTGACGGGTGAGGACGTGGCCAACGTGACCACGCTCGCCGACGCGGCGATGGACAAGCTCGAAAGCAAGCTCGCCGATCTCGCGGTGTCTGACGGGGCGCTGGTGCGCGAGGCACAGCGCCACCGCGAGGCGGCGCTGCTCTACCTCGCGCTGGCCGCCGATCTGGCCGACGACGAGCGGATGGTCCGCTCGATGCAGCTGGCGAACATCTCCGAACTGGCGCGCGGGCAGCAATTCGCGCAGCCTGCGGATGGCGGCGACGAGGATGGGGCGTTGGCCCTCAGGGCACGGCTGCTCGATCTCGCCCGCACCACCGCCGAACTGCGCGCGCGGCTGGAGGCGGCGCAGCTCGATGAAATCGCCGATCGTGACGGGTTGGCGCGAAAGCTGGCCGCCGCCGACAACGCCGCCAGCGCCGCCGAAGCCGAGCTGACCGAGCGCTTTCCCGATTTCGTCGCGCGCTACCGCCCGCAGCCGCTGACCCTCGCCCAGTTGCGCGCGCGGATGCAGGACGGTGACCTGCTGCTCGCCCCGGTCGAAGGCGAGGCGCGGACGTGGGTGCTGGCGATCGGCAAGGACAGCTTGCGCTGGACGACACTCGACACCGCACAGCTGGGCAAGCAGGTTGCGGCCTTGCGCGAAGCGGTCGATCTGCCCGATCCGGCGCTGACCAGCTTCCCGCTCGGCACCGCGCACGCCCTGTTCCGCGATCTGCTTCCGCAAGGGCTGGGCGATGCGCGCCGGGTGCTGGTCCATGGCGGGGAGCGACTCGCCAGCCTGCCTGTCGCCCTGCTGACCACGCAGGCGCATGATGGGCCGCTCGCCGATGCGCCCTGGCTGGTCCGTACAGCGAGCGTGCAGGTGGTGAGCAATCTTGCGCTGTTCAAACCGGAGCAGCCGGTGCGCGCGCCGCAGCGCAGCCGCCGCTTCGTCGGTGTCGGCGGGGTGGAATTGCCCGGCGCCTCTGCCGACAACGCACCGCGCCTTGCCGGACTGTTCCGCAGCGGCCGCCCGGATCGCGGCGTGATCGGTGATTTGCCCGCCCTGCCCGCTGCGGCGCAGGAGCTGCGCGGGTTGGCGGAGGCGTTCCCGGCAGACGGGCGTATGCTGCTGATCGGGCCGGATGCCGCCGAGGAACGCTTCAAGCGCGCCGATCTGGCCGGGCTCGACGTGCTGGCCTTCGCCACGCACGGGCTGGTGGCAGGCGAAATGACGGGCCTGTGGGAGCCTGCACTGCTGCTCGGCACCAGCGATCCGACCGCAGGCGAGGACGGGCTGCTGGGCGCAAGCGAGATTGCGCAGCTGACGATCGATGCCGACTGGGTGATCCTGTCGGCCTGTAACACCGCCAGCGGGGCCAGCGACGGCGCGCCGTCCTATTCGGGGCTGGCGACCGCCTTCGCGCAAAGCGGGGCGCGCGCGCTGCTGCTGTCGCACTGGCGGGTGCGCGACGATGCGGCGGCCTGGCTCAGCGTGCGGACGCTTGAGGCGGTGAACGCGGGCGAAAGCCGGGCGGGGGCGCTGCGGCAGGCGCAGCTGGCGCTGATTGGCGATAGCGGGATGGAAGGCGCAAGCCATCCTGCGATCTGGGCACCATTCGTGCTGATCGAGAACTGACGCGCTGGCAACGCTCTACTGCAGCGTAACGATTTCCTCGCCGCCGTCGTGGCGGCCGTAGAACTGCATCAGTTGCACCAGCAATTCGCAGCGATCGGTCAACGTCTCGGCCTCCAGCAGCGCCTGTTTGCTCGCCGGATCGAACGGCGCGATCTGCGATACGCCGTTGATCAGCGTGCGATCATCGAGCCGCTCGACCGAATCCCAGTCAACGCTGTAGCCCTGATTTTCGGCAAACAGCCGCGCCTCCCGCTCGAATCCGCCGCGCTGGGCGTGGGACAGGGTTTCGTCCTCGTCCTCGTCATAGATATCCGCCTCGATCTGGCGGAAGGCAGTGGTGACATCGAGTTCGCGCACCAGCCGGAAGCGGGCAATGCCTTCGAGAACGAGGTTATAGCGCCCGTCCTCCATCGCCTGAAATTCGCCGATGCGACCGACACAGCCGACATTGTAAAGCGGCGCGCCCTCCACCGAACGCTGCGGCTGGATCATCGCGATCTGCCGGTCGCGGATCAGCGCGTCACCCACCAGCGCGCGGTAACGCGGCTCGAACATGTGGAGCGGCAATTGCAGTCCCGGGAACAGCACGGCTCCGGTCAGCGGGAATATCGACAGGCGTTTGGTCATCGCGTCCTCAGCCGAACAGGATCTTGGACAGGCGGCGACGGGCGGTGACCACCCATTCATCCTCCAGCCCGATCGCTTCGAAAATCTTCAGCAGCTTGGCCCGCGCCGCGCCCTCGTTCCATTCGCGGTCGGCGGCGACCATGGCGAGCAGAGTGTCGGCGGCCACATCGCGCTGACCGGCAGCAAAGGCGCCTTCGGCATAGGCGAACTGCGCGTCCATATCGGCCGGATCGGCCTCTGCTGCGGCGCGCAGAGCGGCAAGCTCGCCATCATCGACGCGCGTGCCCGCCAGCTCGATCGCGCTGCGGGCGGCGGCGATGGCAGGATCGGCGGCAAGCCGCGGATCGGTTTCTATCGCCTGCATCACGCGGCCCGCTTCGTCGATCTGGTCCATCTGTACCAGTGCCCGTACCAGCCCGGCGTGGGCAGGCGCGTTATCGGGCGCGAATTCGGTGATCTGCGCGAAAATTCCCGCCGCGCGTTGCGGATCGCCGCTGGCCAGCGCTTCCTCGCCCATCTTCACATATTGCGCGAGTTCCTCGGGCGAGGGGCCTTTCGGCGCGCCTGCGTCCGCCCCCGGCTGGAGCGGCAATTGCGCGATCAACTGATCGAGCGCCGCCTTCAGCTGCGATTCGCTGCGCGCACTGGTCAGATCGGCCACCGGCTGGCCCTGAAACATCGCATAGACCGTAGGGATCGAACGCACCTGGAACTGCGCGGCGATGAACTGTTCCTCGTCGACATTGATCTTGGCCAGCACCACGCCCTTGTCCGCGTATTCAGCCGCGATCTTTTCCAGCACCGGGGTGAGCGCCTTGCACGGCCCGCACCATTCTGCCCAGAAATCGAGGATGACGAGCTTCGTCTGCGAAGGATCGACCACGTCCTTGCGGAAGCGTTCGACGGCCTTCTGTTCGTCAATGCTCAGTCCCGTGCTGGCCAAGGTATGCTCCTGTCGTTGTGCGTCGTTAAGGATTGTGCCGCCCAATGTGGGGCATCTTTGCCCAATGTGAAGCGCGCATTTGCACCGCCGGTCAAGCGCATGCCGATCACGCTTCGCACCCTGCCCATTTTGCGCTTGCAGGCTTGGCAAGGCACTGCTAATCGCGCCGCCTCTCCGGCAGCTACCGCCCTTCGTGACGATAGCAGCCAGCGCCAGTGAGCGGGCGTAGCTCAGGGGTAGAGCACAACCTTGCCAAGGTTGGGGTCGAGGGTTCGAATCCCTTCGCCCGCTCCATTTTTCCGATCCGTATCGAGAATTTCCGCGTCAGCGGCCCGTGCGGTTTTGCCTGCGGCGGCAACCGGTGCGTGTCAGACCGAAAGCAGCGCGATCCTCGCCACTGCCCATATTCCGAACAGCGCGCCGCCAACGATGAAGGTATAGAGCGCCGCGATACTGATCGCGCGCGCAACCGGCTGGTGGACGTAATCGTCGATCACTTCCATCAATCCATCCTTGGAATGCCAGAAGCTCACGCCGATCAGCAGGATCATCAGCACGGAATTGAGCGGATGGCGCAGCCAGCCGCGCACCCCGGCAAAGGAAAGATCGGGCAACAGGAACAAGGCCGTCATCAGCCAGGTGTACAGTGCCAGCAGAGCGAGCGAGTTGAGCCGCACCGCGATCCAGTGATTGGCAACATGCCCGCCGCTGCGCCCTTTGCGGTCCTGTCCCTGCTGCGTTTCTCTTGTGGTGGCCATCTCGCACTCCCGTCCCGTTCCTGCACCGCTGCGATAGGGGGAGCGCAGGGCGCGGCCATTCACATAAGTCAGACGATTCGTCCCGGAGAGGCGGCGGCAGGTGATCGCGCCCTAATGGAACAAACTGTGTCCGATGCGGTTCAACCCTGCCTCTCAGTTAGGAGACGGGATAAATGACTTTCATACTGATCATAATCGTGGGCGGCATTCTCGGATGGCTGGCGAGCATCGTCATGCGGACCGATGCCAGCCAGGGAATTTTCCTCAATATCGTCGTCGGGATCGTCGGCGCATTGCTGGCAGGATTTCTCATCACGCCGCTCATCGGCGGAGCACCGATCACCTCGGGTTCCTTCGACATCATGTCGCTGGTGGCGTCCTTTATCGGCGCGCTGGTTCTGCTGGCGATCGTGAACCTGTTCCGTCGCGGCTCGGTGCGCTGAGCCGGAGGCGCAGATCATGAAAGACCGCAGCACCGCGACCATGGTCGCCCTCGCCCCGGCCCGAATGACCGGCGGCGAGCGGCGGCCAGGAACGACCTGCGAAGTCGGATGATCGATTGACCGGCGGGCTTGCGATCAAGGCAGGCCCGCTGGTTAATTCGGGCGCGGTTCAATCAATTGGCGCGCCGTTCTGTCGTCACTGTACCGTCGTCACTGCACCATCGTGGTTGCCTGCGCGCCGTCGATCACAGCACGAATCGCTGCACGGCCACGGTTCAACCTGCTCTTGACTGTGCCGATGTTGCATTCCGCGATCTGCGCGGCCTCTTCATAGGTCAGCCCGCTGCCCGCCACCAGCAGCAGCATCTCACGCTGCTTGTCGGGCAGTTCCAGCAGCGCCCGCTCCACGTCTTCGAGATGAATCGGCATTTCCTGCTCGGGCTCCTGAATCAGGATGCGTTCGGCCGCTTCCGGATCCCAGGTGACCGATCGGCCGTCCTTGCGGATGGTGGTGTAGAAGTGGTTGCGCAGAATCGTGAACATCCATGCGCGCAGATTACTGCCCGGCGTAAAGCTGTCGCGCGATGACCACGCCCGCATCATCGCCTCCTGCACCAGATCATCGGCCGCCTCGCGGTGGCGGCACAGCCCGCGAGCGAAGGCGCGGAGCGAGGGAATCAGGGTGACCATGTGATCCTTGAAGGATTCAAGATCGTCCCCGGCAAGTGCGACTGATGCTGTCTCGGACATTTGTTTGTTCCCTTATTTTCTCCCGTTCATCGCCGAGCTTGGCGGCCAGCACACTAAACTCTGCAGGTATTTGCTCGGCGGCGATGCGGTCGAAAATCCGCCTGATCGCGGCATCGAGGGGGTCGATTCCGGTCGGAAAACGGCAGATTATGCCGGTTCGATAGGGGCGTTCGATCATCAGTTTGTCCGTCTTGCTGCTGCGCGTCCTGACAATCGGAACGCAGGGCGGCGCGGGGGGAACAGCGGGGTAGAGCAACAGCGGAAGCAAAATGTTCCGCTCCACCTGCGAGGACAGCAGTACAGCGCGCGCAGCGGAACAAGTTTGGTGCGGCACGGTTGGTTCTACACACGTTCCGTTTTCAAGGAGACCAAGCATGATCAGAAAAGTCATCGGCGCTGCCCTCGGCGCGAAGCTCGCCAAGTCGTCACCGGCTGTGGGCGGCGCGGCCGGAACGGTGATCGCCACCGCGCTTCCGTTCGTGCTCTCGCGCGTGGCCTTGCCCGGACTCGCAGCCATCGGCGCAGGCGCGTTCGTGCTCAATCGCTACCGCAAGCAGCGCAGCGATGCGCCGACTGCGGCGGAGCATGATAGCAAAGCGGGGCGCGACAATCGGACGAACCCGACCGTCTAGCGCGAGCATCTAGGACGCAGCACATTGCACACCGGCAAACGGGCGGCCCTGCGGTCGCCCGTTTTCATTAAGGATCCCGGATTTCACTCCTGTGCGGCGTCTGCGGGCGATCGTGCCGGGCCGACAGCGGCATCTTCGGCAATCAATGCTTCCATGAAGCGTTTCGACCACCACCGCACATCTTCCTTCTCGACGCATTCGAGCATCGCCTTGTGCCGCGCCCGGCGTTCGGAGAGCGGCATTGCCAAGGCGCGCGCGATCCCGTCCGCCATGTCTTCTGTGCTGTGCGGGTTCACGATCACCGCAGAGGTCAACTGCGCCGCGGCACCGGCAAAGCACGACAACACCAGAACGCCCGGATCGGCGGGGTCCTGGGCGGCGACATATTCCTTGGCGACAAGGTTCATGCCGTCGCGCAGCGGCGTGATCAGTCCGACCCGCGACGCCCGGTAGATGCCGAACAGCTGGTCGCGCGAATAGCCCTTGTTGACGTAGCGGACCGGCACCCAGTCGGTCGCCGCAAATTCGCCATTGATACTGCCCGACAGGCTGTTGAGTTCGGCGCGGATCTGCTGATAGCTGGGAACATCCCCGCGCGAAGGCGGGGCGATCTGCAGCAGAAACACCTTCTCGCGCAGTTCGGGCCGGGTGGTGAGCAGCAGCTCGTACGCCGAGAAGCGTTCCTGCAGCCCCTTCGAATAGTCCAGCCGGTCGACACCGACGATGACAGCCTTGCCCACCGCGCTGTGGATCAGCCGGGTTTCGGCCTCGACCGCGGCAGGCGTACCGGCGGCGGCGCAGAATTCCTCCGTGTCGAGCCCGATCGGACAGATCAGCAGCAGCGACGACCGGCCGCCGAAAATCACCCGGTCGCCCTCCAGCCGCGCGTCCAGATGCGCCGTCACATAATCCATGAAGGCCTGCCGCCACTCGTGCGAATGGAAGCCGATGACATCATAGCTGAGCAGGCTTTCCACCAGCTTGCGATGATCCGGCAGCGATACCAGCAGGCTGGGCGGTGGCCACGGGGTGTGGAGGAAGAACCCGATCCGGTTGTCGAACCCGCGCTCGCGCAGTTGCTGACCCAGCGGCATCAGATGGTAATCATGCACCCAGATCAGATCGTCCGGTTCGATCAGCGGCCCGACCGTGTCGGCAAACCGGCTGTTCACCCGCGCATAGCCGCCGGCATAGTCGCGGGCGATCTCGGTCAGATCGAGCCGGTAATGGAATAGCGGCCACAAGGTGCGGTTGGCAAAGCCGTTGTAATATTCCTCGATATCCTGCGCCTCGAGATCGATGGTGGCGGTGGCCACCCCTTCAGCGCGGCGAAAGGTGATCTGTCCGGTGAATTCCTCGGTCAATTCGCCCGACCAGCCGAACCAGATGCCGTTGCTTTCGCGCAAGGCTGCGGCAAGAGCGACCGCCAACCCGCCGCGATTGGCGGTTTCCCCTTCGTGATCGACTTGCACGCGGTTCGAAATGGCGATCAGGCGGCGCATTGGATTGCCCTTTCGTTCTGGCAAAGACACATCGCCGAAAACGAATTTGCGTCCGCGTGCGATCATACCCCCCTTGGGCTGTCGGATCGCGCACCCGGCGCGGCAAAGATATAGCCCATGTGATGGAACGGCCCTCGCGGGGGCGAGATTTCCAGTCGCGCGCAGGGCCTTCGGCAGAACCGTTAAGTCGCCCATTTTCCGCGCAATCAGCCGAACAACGCCGCGCCCTAACGCGAGATAGCAAGCTAGGAAATGGATGGGCTTCGTCTGACTGCTAGCCTGCAACGCAGTTCGACAAGTGTTCAATCCGGATCAGGAGTTTTCTCGATGTCCTTCATCGATCGTATAGCCGCCACACTCGCTCCATCAGCTTCCGAGGAGGAGCGGAGAGAAAGGCGGATCGGGTTCGAAAAAATGGCCGAAGGCCAGCTGTTCGCCGAGGACATTCTTCGCCAGCACAAGCAGATCGAGCAACTCTTCGCGCAGGCGCGCAGCGCATCGGGCCCGGCAGCGCAGGCAGCCGTGACCGAACTGAGCCTGCTGCTCAATGCCCACTCCATGGCGGAAGAGGCGGTGATCTATCCCGAAGTGTCCGAGAACAGCGGCAAGACCCATGCCGGGATGGCTTACGAAGAACACGCCATGACCAAAGTGCAGCTGGCGGAGCTGAAAAAGCTCGAACCGGGTAGCGAGCAATGGATCGAAAAGCTCGATCACATCGAAAGCGCCGTTCAGCAGCACATCCATCAGGAAGAAGGCAGCTGGCTGCCGGACGTGATCCGCAACGCACCGCTGGAAGCCCGCCAGCGCATGAGCGTCGAATACCGCAACTATTTCGACCGGGTCGATCTCGGCTGATGTCCGGCTGACACCCTATCCCCGTCCCCGCCAGTTCGCGACCCGCCTGGCCCGGATCGGGGTAGCGCCCGCAAGCAGGAGAAGGTGCCCCGCGAGCCCCCTCGGCTCCATCCTTCCCCCTTGCGGGCGCTTTCGCGTCTGCATTCCGCAAATCTGCACGGCTCCGGCGAGGCCCACGTCCAAGGGCGTGAAACCGCCGCCGAAATGGCGCAATCCGGCTTTACGACAAGCAAAAACAAAAAACCCCCGCCCATCGCTGGGCGGGGGAGTATGGGGCAATCACCGGACGGGCGTCAAAGCGCACAGCATCCGGTAAAAGCGTTTGCCAGAAAGAATCGGGGCCTCCTGGTGCCTTTGGCTTTGCGGCCCGGGACCAAATCTGGCTCTAACCTGAATTGCCTTTCGCGCTATTAGGTGAAATCGCGTTAACCATCGTGCCGCCATCAGGCGCGGCTCGCTGCGCCCGAGGCATCCATGCCGGGTTTCAGTACCACCTTGATCCAGTTGTTCTGCTCTTCCTTGAAGGACTTGTAACCGTAAGCGGCTTCTTCCAGCGGCAGGCGGTGGCTGATCAGAAAGGTCGTGTCGATCGCCCCCTCCTCGATCTTGGCGAGCAGATCGTGCAGGTAGCGCTGGACATGGGTTTGGCCGGTGCGGATCTGCAACCCCTTCTCCATCAGCGCGCCGAGCGGGAACTTGTCGGTCATGCCGCCATAGACGCCGGGGATCGACACCCGCCCGCCGGGACGCACCGCAAGGATCGCCTGCTTCAGCGCGCTCGCACGATCGGCGCCGACGCCGACCTTCTGTTTGGCGACATCGATCATGTTGTCGATCGCAAAGCCGTGCGCTTCCATCCCGACGGCATCGATCACCGCGTCCACGCCGATGCCGCCCGACATCTCCAGCAAGGCTTCGCGCACGTTGGAATGGCGGAAATCGACGGTTTCAGCGCCAAGCATCCGCGCCAGCGCCAGCCGATGCGGATAGTGATCGATCGCAATCACCCGCGCCGCGCCCATCGCCAGCGCCGATTGCACGGCAAACAGACCGACCGGGCCGCAACCCCATACCGCCACGGTGTCATCGGGCTGGATCTCGGCGTTCTCCGCCGCCATCCAGCCTGTCGGCAGAATGTCCGACAGAAACAGAACCTGATCGTCATCAAGGTGATCGGGCACCGCGAGCGGGCCGACATCGGAAAACGGCACGCGGACATATTCCGCCTGCCCGCCCGAATAGCCCCCGGTCAGATGCGAATAGCCGAAAATGCCGCCCATTGGATGGCCGTAAAGCATTTCGGAGGCGTCCTGCTTTTCGACCGGGTTGGAGTTCTCGCAGGCACTGAACTGGCTGATCTTGCAGTGAAAGCAGCCCCCGCAGCTGATCGTGAAGGGGACGACCACACGCTGACCCTTTTGCAGGGTGCTGGAGGCGCCGGTCTCGACTACCTCGCCCATGAATTCATGGCCGAGGATGTCGCCGGGCTTCACCATCGGGATGACGCCGTCGTAAAGATGCAGGTCGCTGCCGCAGATCGCGGTCGAGGTGACCTTGATGATCGCATCGCGCGGATTGATGATCTCGGGATCGGCGACGGTGTCGACCTGCACATCCTGAGTGCCTTGCCATGTCAACGCGCGCATTATGCCTGCTCCTCGTTTCGATCTGTGTGACTGCTTGCCTGCTGCGTTGCGCCGTGATCGGTTCGGCACCGCGCGGAGGTGGAGATCTCGCCGGTTTCCAACAGCATCTTGAACCGCTTGAGGTCGTGCCGGGCCTGTAGTTCGGGCGATCGTCGCAGCAGCTTGGCAAGCATCTTGCCCGCCACCCCGCCGACCGGCTTGTAGGCGATGATCAGCCCGACGCGGGTGCCGCGCTCGCCCGGCGCATCCTCGAAAGTGACACGGCCCTCGGTCTCGATCTCGGATTCGGGGGTCGAACGCCAGGCGATCAGTTCATTATCGATTTCGCGCACAACCCGCGTTTCGACCGCAAAGGTCTTGCCCGCCGGGGCGCGAATGAACCAGGTGTTGCGCCCGGACTCGGTGTCGTCTGGCACGACCTTGTCGAGGTTCTCCATGAACTCCGGAAGGTTGGAAAAATCGCGCCAGAAGCGGAAAAGTTCGTCCCGCGGTTTTCGGATCGTGACGCTGCGGCCGACCACATCGAAGCTGCCGAAGGAACGCCGGGCCGTAAAACCGGGGGCGTTGTCCGATCGGATATCGGCACGGCGGCGGGAACTCGCCACTCCAAAGGCCACCGCGGGAATCGCCACGAGGCCGATTCCCAAAGCGGCGAGTTTCGGCCATGAACGGCGCGATTGACGGTGCATCGGTTTCTCCCGGTCTGCGCGATCTTGCTTGGATAGAGGTGTGGCGGCGGGCAGGGGCGCTTGCCCGCCGCCACGTCGATCAGCTCGAGGAGGAGCCGGACTTGCCGGAACCCTCCGAGCTGCTCGAACCACTGGAGGAGGACGGGCGACCTTCGCTCTGGCCTTGCTGGCCCTGACGTTGCTGGCCCTGATCCTGCTGGCCTTCACGCTGCTGGTCCTGCGAACCTTGCGAGCCCGGCTGGTATCCGCCGGTTACCCCGCCCTGCCCGCCATAACCGCGCTGCTCGGCCTGGCCGCCCTGCGCGCGCTGGCCGCTATCGTCCTGATCGCGGCCCTGCTGGCGATCCTGCTGCTCCATCTGGCCGGGCTGGCCCTGCTGACGCTGCTGGTTCTGATTGCGGCCACCTTCGTTCTGGCCTTCGCGATTCTGATTGCGCTCGTCTGCCATGTCTTGTTCCTTTCCCAAGTGAGAACCGGAAAGGGGCGACCGGGCCGCCGCTTCGGTTCTGCTTGAACCTGACATGGGCATCGGGAGGGGCGACTATCCTGTATTACCCACCCGCCGCGCCCCATCGCCGGGTGCGCCCGATTGGTCGACACGGGGATTCACAAGTCGCAGATTGCCCTTCCGTGCGAAGCTGCACCCGGGCCACAAAAGTCCGGCATCAGCCTGATCGGCCGCGATAAAAGGGCGCAGACCGATTCGCTGGACGATATCATCCTAGGTAAATGTCATCGTATTACATCACGTTCGGCCCGGCGCCCGATGGTTCGCCCTGTTTCCACGGTGAGTTGCACAAGAATCAACACCGCGAATAACATTTGAGCAGGAGCGCACGGCCAACTCCTAGGACACTACCCCCTCATGCTTATTATGAGGAGGACTTCTATGACCAACGCCTTCCTGCAACGGTTGTCGCATGCCGCAGCACTCTCCCAGAGCGAAATCGGTGTTCTTGAAGAACTCTGCCGCAATCCGCGGGAAATCCCGGCGAAGAAGTACCTCTCCCGCGATGGCGACGAGATCGTCACCTTTCCCGTTATTCTGAGCGGCTGGGCCGCCCGCTACCAGATCCTTCGCAACGGCGCGCGCCAGATCACCAGGCTGCTGCTGCCGGGCGATGCCTTCTATTTCGATTCCTCGCCCGATGCGGTGGCGATCGAAGAAGTCATCACGCTGAGCCCCTGCCAGATCGTCAACATTCCGCATGCCGACATGAACCGCGCGATCGAACGCTACCCCGCGATCGGCGAAGCCATGCGCAACTACGGCTGCATGGAAAATGCCATTCTTGCATCCTGGGCGGTCAATGTCGGGCGCCGCGATGCGCTCGAACGGATGGCCCACCTGATCTGCGAAGCCCATTTCCGGCTCGCGCTGGTGGACGGGGCACAGGGCAACCAGTTCTTCTTTCCGCTGACGCAGGATGATCTGGCCGATGTGCTCGGCCTGACCCCGGTTCACATCAACCGCAAGCTCCAGCAGCTGCGGCACGAGAAGCTGATCACCTTGCGATCAAAGCAGATGACGATCCTCGACTTGCGCGAATTGCAGCAGGTCGCCGGGTTCGACAGCGCCTATCTCGCGCCGCGCACGGATAATCAGGATATGCTCGTCAACTACAAGGCGATCGCCGCCTGACCTGCCTGACCGACCGCCACGCCCGCGCTATATCACGCGCGGGCGCGGCGGTCGGTTCAGTTGCGCGGGGGGATAAGGTTGCACAATTCGGCGACGATCTTTTCTGCGTCCGCCGGTTTGCTGATGCACGGACCGTCCGTCAGATCGTCAGGCAGCATTCCCGCATCATATCCGGTCAGGAACACGAACGGAATCGCATGATCGCGCAGCGCGCGCGCGAAATCCAGCGAATGGGTCTGCCCCAGATTGATGTCGATCAGGCCCGCGTCGACCGACCCTTGAGCCAGCAGTTCCGCCAGATTCGGAGTGGTCGCGGATATCGCCACGATCTGCGCACCCGCGCGTTCGAGCAGCAGCCGGGAATCTTCCGCCTGGAAGTAATCATCCTCGACAATCACGATTCGGCGGCCGGCAAGAGGCTCGGAATTCATATACGGCCCAATCTGTGGCTGCGTGTCTCGAGAATGCTCGGGCCTTCCACGAGCGGAAATTCTAACTGCGCCAGAACGCCGGTGTCGTGCACGTCGAGCCGGCCTGTGCCGCGCAATTCGTAGGGCACCCGTTCCTCGATCAGGCGGCGGCCGAAGCCCTTGCGCGATGGCTTGGGGTTGCCGTGGGGCGAGGTTTCCTGCCAGCGCAGCGCCACCCAGGTTTCGGCCTCCCGATCGCTGACGGTCCAGACGATCCGGATATATCCCTTGTCGCCCAGTGCGCCATATTTGATCGAATTGGTCGCGAGTTCATGGATGGCCAACGTGACGATCTCGGCTGCGTGCGGGGACAGCGCCACATCCGGCCCTTCTACGAGGCATTGATCGGGCCGTGCGGCGTGCACCAGCAGTTCTTCGCGCACCAGCTCGGCCAGATCGACCTTGGCGCCCGGCGACCGGGTCAACGTGGATTGCGTGCGGCCCATGGCCTGCAGACGGCCGATCAGATGATCGACATATTCATCGACATTGCGATGGCTGGGCGCCGATAGCCGCGCGACCGAACGCACCATGCCGATCAGATTGCGCACCCGGTGCTGCAGTTCGGCGACCAGCAGCTTGTGCCACTCTTCCTGACGGCGGCGCTCGGTCGCATCGATCATCGCACCCAGCATCCGGACGGGCTTTCCGGCGGGATCGTACAGGAACCGCCCACGTCCCGAAAGCCAGCGGATGGTGCCGTCCCGGTGGGTTACGCGGTATTCGTTCACGTATTCCTCGCCCGTCTTCATGGCTTCGTCGAGCTTCGCCCGGGTCGGACCGATATCGTCGGGATGAACCCCGCTGGCCCAGATCTCGAAGGTCGGGCTGACTTCGCCGACTTCGAACCCCTGCTGGCGGAAATGTTCGTCGGACCAGGTCAGATCACCGGTTTCGACATTCCAGTCCCACAGCCCCACCTTGCCGATCTCGCTCGCCACCCGCAGCATCTGGGCGCCGTGGGCGAGCTGCTCTTCCACCTTCCTGCGGCCGGTGATGTCGGTCGCCATGCCGAACCATTCGGTGATCTCACCGCGATCATCCAGAACCGGCACGGCGCGCGAATTGAGCCATCGGATGATCCCTTCGGGATTGATGACCCGGTGCTCCATCGCCAGCGGCGCGCGGTTCCGCATGGCGGTTTTGAGCGCTTGCTTCAGCGCTTTGCGGTCGTCTGCCGGGATATGTTCGGTCAGCAGGTTGGCGATCTTCTTTTCCGAGCCGAGCGGCCCGCGTCCATCGAGCTGCTGGATATCGGTACCGTCAGGGTTCATCCGGAAGATCAGATCCGATGTCGCATCGATCAGCGAATGCAGCCGGCTTTCGCTATGGCGCAGCGCCAGCTCCATCTCCTTGCGCTCCCTCACATCCTCGAACAGGATGCCGACAAAAAATGGGGCCGTATCGCCGATCGGAAAAGCGAAGACATCGAACCATCGACCCATCGCGGAGGATTCGCTTTCGAAGCGTTCGGCCATGCCGGTCTGCGCGATCCTGCCATAGGTTTCGACCCAGTGGTCTTCGATGTCAGGCTGCATTTCGCGGATGCGCTTGCCGACGGGGTCGTTCAGTCCGGTATGCTCGACAAAGGCACGGTTGGCTTCCAGAAAGCGGTAGTCTTCCGGTTCGCCCGTTTCGGAAAACAGCACCTCGGCGATACAGAAACCTTCGTCGATGGCGTTGAACAAGGTCCTGTAACGCGCGTCGATCTGGCGCTGGCTTGCCAGAGCCGCATATTCGCTGGAGACATCGCGCACCTTTGCAATAACGGCATCGCGCCCTTCGCAAGGCAGCCGGGAAAGCGCAATTTCGAACAGCTGCGATTCCTGCGATCCTGCGGAAATGCTGAGGTGTTCCTTACCGTCCGCCAGCACCTGTTCGCAACTGGCGCACCATTCGTCGGCCCACGCGGGAAATCGTCCGCGCAAGGTTTGACCGGTCAGTTCATCGCCTTCGAACATGGTCTGCATGGCATCGCTGACGGCGACACAACGCCAGTCACGATTCGCTTCGCTATCATCTCCGGCCGGTTCGAGAATGCAGGCGGCGGCGGGGAATGCCTGAAAGGCAGCGCGAAAGATATTCTCGCCGAGCGGGTTCTGGTGGCCGTGCGCGCGCGGATCATTCGGCATGGGCGTGACTCTCGCGGCGCATCAGGTAGCGTGTCGTCCCGTGATCACATGTCGTGGAAATGCCTGCGCGAGCGGGCCTGAAACAACAGAAACGGGCAGAATCGCGGGACAAGATCGGATGGCCTTACGCGAACACGGCAAAAGGCTTTCTAACCCAGGTTAGGGTTCTGCTCCTTCGGCCTGACGCATAGCGGGGCCGATCCATCTGCCAGGCGCGGTGCAGCCTAACTCAGGTGAGGGACGACCCAGCGCCGGACCGCGCATTGGCCGGTTTTACTCCATAGCCGAGAGGAAGCGAAATTGTCTGCCATTGTAAAACTTCTGGCCGTAGGGGCCGCCGGCTATTTTGCGGTTAACCAGCTTTCCAAGAGCCGCCGCAAGCGCCACGCCGCGTTCGACGACGAGCAAAGCTACGATAGCTCCAATGCCGTGCGTGATGCTGGTCCGGAGGCGATGCGCGACAAGCCAACCGAAAAATGGTCGGACGTGGACCAAGCCGTCGACCAGAGCTTCCCCGCCAGCGATCCGCCGGCAACCTACTGAAAAGCTGGCAAGCCGCCGACCATCGAACTCATTATAACTTGCGTTAGGTGCAACTAGTCGCAGCACTCCAGCGCTTTGAAAAAAAGCATCTATGATTGGAAATTGCCGGGGTGGTGGGCCTCGGCGAATCATGAGGGGTGACCAATGACCGAACTGGTCTCTGCGGGGATAGAGCCGCTTTTTCGTCTGCTCAGCCGGTACATGCCGCTCACTGCCGAAGATCGCGCGGCACTAACGATGCTGGAAGTCGGGCCGATCTGCACCAAAGAAGCGCGCGCCGACCTGGCGCGCGAGGGGGAAAACCCCAGCGTTATCCGCCTGCTGGTTTCGGGCTGGGCGTGCCGTTACAAGGACCTGCCCGACGGTCGGCGTCAGATCGTTGCCTTCTTCCTGCCCGGCGATTTCTGCGATCTGAGCGTCTATATCCTGAGCGAGCTCGACCATTCGATCGGCGCGCTGACCCCGGTGCGATATTTCGAGCTTCTGCCGCACCAGTTCCAGCAGGTCATCGATGAACGTCCGCACCTGCTGCGGGCATTGCTGTGGCACGAGATGGTGGCATCGGGCATCCAGCGCGAATGGCTGCTGTCGATTGGCCAGCGCACTCCGGTGGAGCGGCTTTCACACCTGTTCGTCGAGCTTTATTCGAGGCTCAAGGCGGTCGGTCAGGCGCAGGATCACTGTTTCGACTTCCCGATCACCCAACATAATCTTGCCGAAGCCAACGGCCTCAGTCTGGTTCACGTCAACCGGACATTGCAGGAAATGCGGCGCATGGAGCTGATCGAACTGGCGGACCGCCAATTGCGCATCCTCGACCTCGAAAAGCTGAAGCGGATCGCGATGTTCAACAATAATTACCTGCACTTCAACCGCGAATAGGCGGGGTTACACCGCCGGTAACGCCTGCGCGGCGAAGCCCCATCCGGCCAGCGCAGCGGCGCGGGCACGCCGGATCAGCGCGGGCGCATCGCCGATCGCGAAGAGCTGGGCATTGTCGGCCTGCTCCAGCTCGTTCCAGGGAATCGGCACCGCCACCGGAGCTCCGCTCCGCGCGCGCGCGGAATAGGGCATGACCGCCGTCGCGCCGCGCTGATTGCGCAACCAGTCGATGAAGATCTTGCCCTTGCGTTTGGCCTTGGACATCGTCGCGGTGAAGCGTTCGGGCTCCGCCAGCGCCAGCGCTTCGGAAAACCGGCGCGCGAAGTCCTTGTGCTCGTCCCACGAATGCCCGGGCGTCAATGGCACCACCACGTGCACGCCCTTCCCGCCCGACAGCATGGCGAAGCTCACCAGCCCGAGATCGGCAAGCTGGGCGCGAATGTCGCTCGCCGCGCGCGAGATGGCGCCGAATTCCAGCCCCTCGTCGGGATCGAGATCGAACACCATACGATCGGGCGCTTCGACCGCATCGGCGCGCGCGCCCCAGCCGTGGAATTCGATCGTGCCCATCTGCACGCATTGCAGGATGCCGCGCGCGTCCTTGATGAACAGGTAATCCTCGTGCCCGCCGTCCTTTTCGCGGATCGGAACGTGGTGCACCCCTTCGCCGAAGCTGCCGCTGTCGTGCTTCTGGAAAAAGCACTTGCGCGCCCGGCCTTGCGGACACCGCACCAGACTGACCGGGCGATTGGCGGCAAACGGCAGCATCAGCGGCGCAATGGCGGCATAGTAATCGGCCAGGTCGCCCTTGGTCTGGCCGCTGTCGGGGAAAATCACGCGGTCGCGGTTGGAAATGGCGACTTTGGCAACCGCGTTGTCAGGGGCGGGTTCGGGCTGTTCGGGCCGCACCTCGCCCGCAGGCTTGTCACTGCGCAGGCCAAGGAAACTGGCATGGCGCACGCGGCCCTCGGTGGTGAATTCGGCGAAGGCGATCTCGGCGACCAGCTTTGGTGTGACCCATGTGACCCCGCGTGCGGCGGTGCGATCGACCTCCACCGGAGCGGTCTTGCGTTCGATCCGCTTCATCTTGGCGGCCAGATCGGCAAGGGTGTCACCGTCGAACCCGGTCCCGACATTGCCCCTGTAAACCAGCGTATCGCTGTCATGCTGGGCCAGTAGCAGCGACGCGAACGGGCGGCCGCGCGACGCAGACGCTTTCCATCCGACGATCACGAATTCCTGCCGCCGCGTGCACTTGACCTTGACCCAGTCACGGCTGCGTCGCGCAGCATAGGGCGCGTCGATCGCCTTGGAGATGATCCCTTCCTGCCCGGCATCGCACATGCCGCGCAGCAGCCGCTCGCCCGCGCCGATGACGTGATCGGCGACATGGATCGGCGGCGCTGCTGCCGCGAGCAACGCCTCGAGCCGTTCCTTGCGCTCGATATTGGGCAGCCCGGCCAAATCCTCACCGCCGATTTCGAGCAGATCAAACGCGTGGAAGGCGAGCACGTCGCCTGCGCCTTGCGATCCGTGCCCGCGTTTCAGCACCTTCTGCAGGCTGGCGAAATCGGGATTGCCCGCCGGATCATGCGCCACGATTTCCCCGTCGATCAGCGCGGACGGCAGATCGAGCGCGGCCAAAGCCTCGACAAGGGGGCCGAACTTGTCCGTCCAATCCTGACCGGATCGGGTATAAACCCGAACCTCGCGGCCCTTGACCGCCACCAGCGCGCGGTACCCATCGAACTTGATTTCGTGCATCCAGCCATTGCCGGCCGGCACGTCGTCGACCAGCGTCGCCAGCTGCGGCTGGCGATACTTGGGGAGCGGTGCGGCACGTGGGCGATGGGGCTTTTTGCTGGCCGTTCCGGAATCCTTGGCCGCCTGCTTCATCCGGGCGGGGACGGTGTCCCGGTTGTCCTGCGGCTTTGCCTTACCCGCCTTCCCCGACGCGATCTCGGCCATCGATCGGCCGGTGAGGATACTGGTCAGCCCCTGCTCCACCAGCGTGTCGCCTGCGCCTGCATGGGCATCGTCGAGCTTGCGCAGCAGCCAGTTCTCGCGCTTTTCGCCCGGCTTGGGCTTCAGCCGGATCAGCAGCCATTCGCCCTTCATCCGCTCGCCATCCAGCGTGAAGTGCAGGTGGCCCTTGTCCAGATCCTTCGCGCTCTTGCCGGGCACCGGTGCCCACGTCCCGCGATCCCACAGCATCACCGTGCCGCCGCCGTACTCGGCCTTGGGAATGGTGCCTTCGAAATCCGCATAGGACATCGGGTGATCCTCGGTCCGCACGGCCAGCCGCTTGATCGCAGGATCGGGACTTGGTCCCTTGGTCACCGCCCAGCTTTTCAGCACGCCGCCGATTTCCAGCCGCAAGTCCCAGTGCAACCGCGTGGCGTCGTGTTTCTGCACGATGAAGCGGTGGCCGGAAGTGCCCGCCTGCGCCTTGCCCGCAGGCTCCGGCGTCTTGGCGAAGTCGCGCTTCGCATTGTAATCGGCGAGTGGATCACGTTTTGCGGGCATCGTCCGCGCTCTTGATGCGATGCTTGTGCGCTTTGCGTTCCAGCAGCCCCAGAACCGACAGCATCAGCAGCCCGACCGGCGCGGCAATTGCCACCAGCGGCCATTGCGCTGCCCCGCAGGCGATCCCGATCACCGCCGTCAGGAACAGGTGCGCGGCGGTGGTGATGTTCTGCACCTCGCCCTTGTTGAACACGATCAGCCCTGCGCCGATAATTCCGATGAACGCCCCTGCCGCTTCATAAAGGCGCAGCGGATCGGCGTTGAGCATGTCCATATTGCCGTACAGACCAATGACGGAGACAGTGATCGTTGCAGCGGCAAGGCAGATCAGGCCGTGTGTCCGCAAACCGGCGGCGTGGCCGCGCAATTCGCGATCCAGCCCCAGCAGCAGGCCCAGCACCGCAGCAAGGCCCAGCCGCAGCACGAGTTCGGCATCGGCCCCGGCAAGGGGAACGGCAGCGTTCAGTTCCATCAGGCGCTCTTGCGGGTGCTGGCCGAAGGCTTCTTCTTCGCAGGCGGCTTCTTGGCGTCCTTGCTGCCGCCCTTCTCCCCGCCGACCGATTTCTTGAGCGCGGCCATCAGGTCGATCACGTTGCCGCCCGTGCCTGCGGGCGCTTCGGCATCATCAATGATCGCCTTGCCAGATTTCGATTTGGCCTTCTTCTCGATCATGGTGCGCAGCGCCTCGACGTAACGATCCTCGAACTCGCCGGCATCGAAGGGCGCTGTGCGCTTGTCGATCAGCGTGGTTGCGAGGTCGAGCAGTTCGGTATCCGGCTTGATATCGTCGATATCCTCGAAGAACGCGCGCCCCTGCCGCACCTCGTCGGCATAGCGCAGAGTTTCGAGCAGCAGGCCCTTGCCGCAGGGCTTGAGCGCGACCAGCTTCTCGCTCCCGCGCACGGATAATTGCCCCAGGCCGACCTTCCCCGCCTTCCGCATCGCGTCGCGCAGCACCACAAATGCTTCTTCGGCAAGCTGATCCTTGGGCGCGACGTAATAGGGCTTTTCGAAATAGAGCGGATCGATCTCGCCCGTATCCACGAACTGCACCAGTTCGAGCGTGCGCTTGCTTTCGATCCTGACCGCCTCGATCTCGCGCTCCTCCAGCAGGACGTAGCTGCCCTTGCTGATTTCATACCCCTTGATGATGTCGTCGCGGTCGACCGGCCCGATGCCGGGCACCACCTTTTCATAGGCGATGCGTTTCCCGCTCGGGCGGTGAATCTGGTTGAAGCGGATCTTCGCACCCGATTGCGTGGCCGAGAAAATCTCGACCGGGATCGAGACCAGCGCCAGTCTAATCTGGCCAGACCAATATGCACGTGCAGCCATTTGCGGTGTTTTCTTTCAACCTCGTCTTGCGGGCCTCGGATTGCGGGCCACAGATTGCGGGGACGCGTGCCCAGCCTGCGGTCTGAAACAGGTCCGGGGCTGCCACACTAACATAGGCGTGTGCCGCCGGGCGCGGGCGGGACGACACAGGGATCATGGTCGTCTGCCGACTCGAACACAGGAAAACCCAATCATGACTGACAAGAACGACAAGCGCGACGCGCTGCAGATGCTGGCCGACGATCACCGAAAGGTGGAATCGCTGTTCGAGAAATATGAAAGCGCGCGCGGCGCATCCGCCCAGCAGAAAATCGTGCACCAGATTTGCGAAGAACTGATCATCCACACGATGGTGGAGGAGCAGGTGTTCTACCCCGCGATCCGCGACGCGGTGGAAGCCGACATGATGAACGAAGCGCAGGTCGAACACGACAGCGCAAAGGCGCTGATCCTGTCTTTGCAGAACGCCGAACCCTCGGACGAATATTACGACGCCAAGGTGAGCGTGCTCAAGGAGCAGGTCGAACACCACGTCTACGAGGAAGAACGCCAGCGCGGCAGCATGTTTTCAGAAGTGCGCAAGGCCGATTTCGATCTCGACGCGCTCGGCGAGAAAATGGCCGAACTGAAAGCGCAGTTGCAGCAGCAGGCCAAGGATGGCGACCTGCCGCGACCCGAGCCGGTCGCGATCCAGGCCTGACATCGGCGTCAAATGGCACAGACGGCAGGACAGGACTGGGCGCAATGCGGCGTGCCGGACATGGCGCAACTGCGGGCTTCGGCGCGCAGCCTGCTGGTTCAGGCTGATCGGGCCGGCATGACCTTGGCGACGGCGGAAAGCTGCACCGGCGGCTTTCTCGCCTCGCTGCTGACCGATATCGAGGGGTTGAGCCATTGTCTCGACCGGGGGTTCGTCACCTATTCCAAGGCCGCCAAACATCAGATGCTGGGCATTGGCCCTGACCTGATCGACCGGTATGGCGCAGTCAGCGAACCGGTGGCCCGCGCGATGGCGGAAAACAGCCTGTCGCGCGCGGGCTGCGATCTCTCTCTGGCGATCACAGGGCTTGCGGGCACGCCGGATCTGGATGAGCCAGAGGGGCCGGGTGTCGTCTATGTCGGCGCTGCCGTCCCCAGCCAATCATGGGTTTACCGGGTCGATTACGGCGAACGGCCCCGTAGCGAGGTGCGCAACCTCGCCGCTTTTGCGGCCCTTGCGATCGGTATCCGGACAGTGGCCGGACGAACCGCCGACTAATCCGCGGCGTCTTCACGCACCAGCGCCAGCGCCACGTCCTGTCCGGCAGCACCGGCCAGCACCACCAGCGTGCCATCCTGCCGGGTGTGAACCTGGCCGCTTTCGCGTTCGCCGGTTACGGTGTTCACATGCGTGACCGTGTAGCTGCCCGGTTCGAGCCCCGAAACTTCCAGCGCCGCAGGCTTGCCGCCTTGCTCGGGCGCCGCCATCAGACTAACCACCGCTTGCGTCTCGTCGCCGCAGCCGCAGGCCAATCCGGTGAAATCATGCGCCTTGAGCCGTGCGCCCAGCGGGCGGCGTTGCAGGCGATGCCAGTCGATCAGCGGCAGGAATTGCGCCAGCACGGTCTGCGCCCGGTGCATTTCGGGCAGCAGCACATGCGGATCGCGATAGGGCCAGCGCATTCCGCCTCCCGCCCCGCCGCTGGCGATATGCGCCCATTGCGTGCGGCGGAAACAATCGGAATCGAAATCATCGGGCAGGCTGATCCGGTGATCCGTGAACGCGTGGATCGGCCCATGTTCGGTATCGAGCAGCGGGCGATCCGGCGGGCACTGCTCCAACGCCTGTGTCATCAATTGTGCGGTCGCCCTGGCCGGGTCGAGCGAGCAGCGCGGATGATCGATCGTGCCGCGGTCGTAAAGATGGACGCTGGCAAAATCGAGCGAGCGATGCCGGAACACGATGTCCGCGAGTTCCGGGCGTTTCTCCAGCACCGGCATATAGACCGACGCCGTCTGCAGGTGCGTGCGCCCGTGCAGCCGCAATTCCTCGGTGCGAAGCGCGTCCGAAACTTCGGTGACGAAGGCGTCCACAGCGGCCATATCACCGCCGGAATAAAAGCTGTCGATCTCGTTCCACAGATCCCAGCCGAAGATCGCCGGGCTGTGACCCCAGCGGCGGGTGGCGAACCGCAGCCGCTCGATAATAGCGGTGCGCGTGCGGGCGCAGGTGAACATCTGTCTGACCGATCGGCACGGCCCGCCCGCCGCCCGCGAGTAAGGATGGCTGCGCCAGCGCCGGGCCATAAAATAGGTATCGAACGGGGTGATCAGGAACCGGATGCCATGCCGCTCCCCCAATGCGATAAGATCGTCCCACAGCTGCACCATCGCCGGGCTGAACCGGCCGCAGCGCGTTTCGAGATGGCGGTGGGAGACCTGGCTATAGTCCAGCATCATCCTGAGGCAGTTGACCCCGCTGGCGGCAAGCATGGCGAAGTACCGTTCGACCGCCGCGGGATCACGCCTGCGGTAAAGCGGGGCAATGTTAGGCCAGGTGACCGCCTCGTTAAGGCCCACCGGAGTCCACACCGCGCCGGACTCGGTTGCGAAATAGGGGGCTCCGCTGGCGCATCGCACCCAGTTCGCGGCGATCGGGGGCGCATCGGAACGGCTGATGACCCGTTCGCGCAGGGCTTCGGCGTGCCTCATTCCGCCGCGACCATTGCGATCAGTTC
The DNA here is from genome assembly GCF_024305245.1 of Erythrobacter sp. GTDB lineage: Bacteria > Pseudomonadota > Alphaproteobacteria > Sphingomonadales > Sphingomonadaceae > Erythrobacter. The sequence goes on along the minus strand of NZ_JAMWYX010000004.1, from coordinate 157,699 downwards.
CTCTTCGGCCTCCCGCCACCCGGCGTCCAGCCGCCGCCATGTCGCCAGTGCCTGTCCGACGATCTGGTCCATGTTGTAATAGCGATAGGTCGCCAGCCTGCCGACGAATGTCACGCCATCGCAGGTCCGGGCGAGCGCGGCATAGCGACGGTACATCTCCTGCGCTTCGGGATTGGGAATCGGGTAATAGGGATCGCCCACGTCGGCCGGATATTCGCGCGTGATGCTGGTGACCGGCGCGTTCTGGCCGGTCAGGTGCTTGTATTCGGTAATCCGGGTGTAGGGCACAGCGGGATCGGGGTAATTGACCACCGCCACCGGCTGCGCCTGTGCAAGCGGCAGGGTTTCATGCTCGAAGCGGAGCGATCGATAGGGCAAGCGGCCCAGCCGATACCCGAAATATTCGTCGACCGGCCCAGTCCAGATCAGATGGTCCCAGGTGATCTCCGCCGGAAGACCGGCAAAGGACTGGCCGGTCATCACGTCGATATCGGGATGCGCCAGCATGGTATCGAACAGCGCGGTGTAACCCAGCGCCGGCATGTACTGGTGGGCATCGGTGAAATAACGATCATCGGTGCTGGTGCGCGCCGGAACCCGCGCCGCCACGCTCTTGTCGAGATCGCGCGGGTCCATGCCCCACTGCTTGCGGGTGTAGCCTTCGAAGAACTTCTCGTAGAGATCCTCGCCCACCTGCGCCACGACCATATCGCGCGACGTGCGGATCTCGCCCGGATCGACCGCGACCGATTTCAGATATTCGGCCGCCTCCTCCTCGGTTGAAAGGTTCAGCCCGTAAAGCTGGTTCAGCGTGGTTCGGTTGATCGGCATCGGCACCAGCTTGCCGTCCACCTGTGCCTGCACGCGATGTTCGTAAGGCCGCCACGCCGTGAAACGCGAGAGGTATTCGAAGATGTCGCGGCTGTTGGTGTGGAAGATGTGCGGGCCGTATTTGTGCACCAGAATGCCCGCCGCATCATGGAAATCATGGGCATTGCCGCCGACATGATCGCGCTTGTCGATTAACAGCACCGACCGGTCGGAACCTGCCGCGATCCGTTCGGCCATGACGGCACCGGCAAAGCCTGCGCCGACCACCAGCACATCGTAATGCCGCCGCTCCCGCTTTGGACCGGCGCCGATGATTTTCGTCACCTGACGCGTGACCAGTGCATTCTGCAGCTTGCGGGCGATGGCGCCGACGATGGTATCCCAGCTCTTGTCCGCCAGACACTGCTCTGCCTGCGAACGCCTGTGAGCGCGCGCCCCGGCCCCGGCAGACAGCAGGTCTTCGCAGGCCGCGACAAAGCCGGGTGCGTCCCCGGCGATACGAATGCTGGCAAGCCCACCGTAAGCGTCGACCACGTCGGTGATCGGTGTGGAGACCACCGGCAGACCGCTGGCCATGTATTCCGGGGTCTTGGTGGGGCTGATGAACTCGGTCGATGCGTTCAGCGCGAACGGCATCAGCGCCGCGTCCCAGTGCGCGGCATAATCGGGCAACTCGTCATATTCCTTGCGGCCGAGCCAGTGGATATTGGCCGGGCGCGGCAGGTCTTCATGGCTGATCTTCACCACCGGGCCGACCATTACGAACGACCAGTCCGGCCGCAGACGGGCCATCTCGCTCAGCAGGTCAAGGTCCATTCGCTCGTCGATCACACCGTAAAAACCGAGCCGCGGTCGCGCCAGTTGCGCCTGATCCTGCGGATCGAGCACGTCCGCCGGGTCCCGGGCGAAATGTGCGATATCGACGCCAGAGGGGAAGCAGTGGATGTTGTGATGGCGTCCGCGCCGCGCCTCGTACAGGCTGCGCCCGCCGCACAGCACCAGATCGGCACGTTTCAGCAGTTCGTTTTCGCGCGTGGCAATATCTTCGGGCGCGAAGGCGAAATTCGCCAGTTCGTCCATGCAGTCATAGACCACCAGATCCGCCGCTGACGAGGCGCTGAACGCCAGCATCATCGGCGTGTAATACCAGAAGATGATCGGACATGTCTGGCGCGCAAGCTCGACATCGAGCAGCTGGCGCAGCGCGTGCTCGCTCGCCTCGGCATCGAGGCCTTCGGGCAGAACCGGCACCACGCGCACCGGCCCGCCGCTCAGCGGGACGCGGTCGAGATACGGAGTGCGGCACGCCGGATCGGCGCGCGGTTCCTCCCAGTACACCACCTCGAACTGTTCGAGCAGCCGGGTCATGATGTGTTGCGGGCGCTGGAACACCAAATTCCAGCGCAGATGCGAAAAGCAGATGATCACCGGGCGCTCTGATGCGGCAGGCGTGGGGTTATGCTGGGGTATGCGGTGCATCGCGTAAGGCTCCGGGGTGCCAGCCACCTGCCGGAATGAGCCGGCGAGTCGTGTCTGGTCGAATCAATCCCTAGCCCGCCGCATTCGCGCGCTGTCTTACATAGGTGAACCTGCAGGTTTTCGCCCGAATTCTCCCGTTTTCCGAACCCATGTTGTTGGGTTGGCGAACGCGCGCCCGCAGTCTTCGCGCGCGGCAAACGACATGCGTTCTGGCGCCCGACGATTCCCCACCCGAAACCGCTCTGAAGGATTCCACCAATGGGAAAGACCGTATCGAAATTGCAGGAAGGCAAGCTGCCAGGCAGCGAGGCCGAGCTCGATCCCAAGCCCGATTGGGAGCCGCGCTATCCCGGATCGGGTCGGCTCGATCGCAAGGTCGCGATTGTCACCGGCGGCGATTCCGGCATCGGCCGCGCTGTCGCCGTGCTGTTCGCGCGTGAAGGCGCGAATGTCGTCATCGCCTATCTCGAAGAGGACGAGGACGCGCAGAAGACCGCCGAACTGGTCGAGGCCGAGGGCGGCAGAGCCGTCACCATCGCGGGCAATATCGGCGAGCGCGACCATTGCCGCGAGATCGTCGACCTGGCGGTCCGCTCGTTCGGCCGGATCGACATCCTCGTGAACAATGCGGGCGAGCAGCACCCCGACAAGGACGTGACGCAGATCTCCGAAAAGCAGCTGCAGCGCACCTTCCAGACCAATGTCTATGGCATGTTCTACATGGTGCAGGCGGCGATGAAGCACCTGAAGGAAGGTGCAGCGATCATCAACTGCACATCAGTGACGATGTACAAGGGCGCGGACGAGCTGCTGGATTATTCCGCCACCAAGGGCGCGATCACGGCCTTTACCCGCAGCCTGTCGGAAAATCTCGTCGGCAAGGGCATCCGGGTCAATGGCGTGGCGCCGGGACCGATCTGGACCCCGCTCAATCCGTTCGGCGGTGCGAGCAAGGAGAAGCTGGAAGGGTTCGGCGAATCCACCCCGATGGGCCGTCCGGGCCAGCCCAACGAGGTCGCGCCCGCGTTCCTGTATCTGGCGTGCGAGGATTCCAGCTACATGAGCGGGCAGATCCTGCATCCCAATGGCGGGATCATAGTCGGCAGCTGAACCGCCGCTGCCATGATGACGCCATCCACGAACTTCCCCGCCATGAACCTGTTGCAGGACGTGGCAGGCCGTATCCGTGTCGACCGGTTTCCTGTGGACCGGGTCGATCTGGTCGATGCGGCTGCGGCGCTGGGAGCCGCTGCGATGCTGGCGCTGGCGGGGCTTGCCGTTCATGCCGCGCTGGTCTTCGTCGTCCGCCGTATCGTCAGGCGCACCCGCACGGCCCGGGATGAGGCGCTGCTACCGCTGCTGTCCCGGCCTCTGCGCTGGATCATCGTGGCGCTGGTCTTGCTGTGGACCGACCATATCGCGATGCGCAGCGAGGAAACCGCAGAGCTGGTGGTGACCATCGCCGGCACGGCGATGCCGCTGCTGTGGGGCTGGCTGGCGATTGCGGCGATCCGGCTTGTCCATCGCTATATCCGGATGCAGGCCGATCTGAGCGCGGTCGACAATCTGGAAGCCCGGCGCAAGCGCACGCGCGCCGACATCCTTGCACGGGTCGCGACGGTGGTTGTGGCGGTGATCGCGGTGGGTCTGATGCTGCTGAAAATTCCCGCCGTGCGCGAAGTCGGCATGGCGCTGGTCGCATCCGCCGGGCTGGCCGGGCTGGCAGTGGGCGTGGCCGCGCAGCCATTGCTCAAAAACCTGGTCGCAGGAATGCAGCTTGCTTTCACCGAGCCGCTGCGAATCGACGACGTGATCGTCTTTCGCGGCGAATGGGCGCGGGTCGAGAGCATCACGCTGACCTATGTCGTGCTGAAGATCTGGGACGATCGCAGGCTGGTGGTGCCGGTCGCCAATCTGATGGAAGAGCCGATCGAGAACTGGACCCGCGAGACCAGTCATCTGCTGGGCACTGTCATGGTCTATGTCGATCATGCCGCCGATGTCGACCGTCTGCGCGAGATCGCGATTGCGGCGGTGGAGCAGCATCCGCTGTGGGATGGGCGCGTGGCCAAAGTGCAGGTGACCGACATGACCGCGCAGGCGCTCGAAGTGCGCGTGTTGATGAGCGGGCGCGACGGCAGCGAATTGTTCGAATTGCGCTGCGATGTGCGGGAGGCCGTCACCGGGTTCATCGCCAGAGAATTGTCCGGCAGCCTCAACCGCAGCCGCGTGGCATTGGAACCGCCGGAGAAAAGCTGAGCATCAACACGCCGGAAACCCGACTGCCCGGACCCTGTGGCCCGGGCAGCCGGTCTCCGGCATCGCGTCAGTAAGTCACGCCATAATGGCTGTAGACCTGCCGGTCATAGGCTTCGTTGTAATCCGGCTCCTGGCTCTGGTAACGCGGCGCGTCGTTGAGCTTGTCCTGATCGAGATCGACCACATAGCCGCTCTGATTGACGTCGTAGTCGAGCATGTCCCACGGGATCGGGTAGTAATCGCTGCCGATCCCGAGAAATCCGCCGAACTGCATGACGGCGTACTTCGCCTGACCCGATCGCTTGTCGACCATGAAGTTGTTGATCGTGCCGAGCCGTTCGCCCGACCGGTCGTAAACTGCGGTTCCCTCGACCTTGTCGGATGCGATGAGCTGTCCGGTTTCGTTGGTGTTGACCGAATTTGCCATGATGAGTTCCTCCATTTGTGAACGCCCTCAGGCTGCGGCTGAGGGCCAGCGGCGGCACTCACATAAATCAGCCTAGCCTATGTTGCGGCGGCCACTCGCCTGAACTGCCTTTGTGGCGCGATGGAGAGAGACAATGGGTCCGAAGATCGCGAAGATCTGGCCGAGGATCGCACCGATCTTGCCGAAGATCGTACCATCCTTGCGCATGAACGCAGCTTCGCCGGTTGGGTGCGCACCGGGATGGCGGCGATCGGGATCGGGCTGGGCTTCAACGCGCTGTTCGGCTCGATCGATCCGGTGTGGGTGCCCAAGGCGATTGCCACTGCGTTCCTGATCGTGGCGGCCTATATCTTCCTGTCGGCGGAGCAGCGCGCGCGGCGGATTCTGGGTCGCCTCGACACGCATGAGGTCAGCACGCTCACACCGGTTCGCATCCGGATATTGTCATGGTTGCTGACGCTGCTTTCGGCGGCGCTCGCAGCGGCGATCTGGCTGCTGATTCCGGAAACGCCCGGCTATTCACCCGGTAGCGGCGCAGAGCGGCAGCAGCAGCTGCAGCAAAGCGAACCTCCTCCGGGCAGGTGAGCGCTCTAGGATATCCGCTGCGATACCAGCGCCAGCATCTTGCCGTATCCGGCGGAGATCCGGCCATGCCCCGCTGCGATCACCTCACGCGTGTCGGGCGATGCGTTGCGATCTGCCAGCGCCTCATCGAAACGGTTGATCAGATACGTCTCTCCGCGCCGGATTTCTTCGAGCAGCGCGTCTTCGTCGCGAGCGGCGACGACCGATTTGAGATTGACGAACATCCGGTGGGCCCCGCCAAGGATACCGCCTGTTTCGCGCGGCTCGCCGCCCAGCACCAGCACCTGATCACGCAGCATCGCCACCACTTGCAGGCGCTCCATCGCCCGCTCGGCAAGCTGGCCCTTGAGTTCGTGATTCGCAGCCTTGTCGGCGGATTCGCGATACCCCTCGACACTGTCCATCGTGGTTTCGATCAGCGAATTGAGCAGCGAGACTTCATGATCTTCGTGGGCCACGGGGTTCCTCCTCGAATCCGCAAAGCCTAAGGCGGTGCTGGTTATGGGCAACATTGGCGGCCGCTCAGTTCTTGCGTTCGGGCAGGGATTTGCGGTCGGTGCTGGCAAGCTCTTCCAGCTCGTCTTCCGACATCGAGCTTTCCATGTCTTTGGAGGCGCCCTTCAGGCTGTTCTTGGGCTGATCGCCGCGCTTGGCGGCGAGAGCGGCTCCGGCGGCCTTTTGCTGGGCTTTCGATTTGGCGGGCATGCAGATTCCTCCAGAGGGACGGGGCGAACCGTCAGGATGTCCGGGCCTGCACAGGTTGGCCTTATCCCAAGACACCAATGTCAGTGATGAGTGGTCGCCGCCTCTGAAGCCGATGACACCGGTCCAATTGCTGCAGGGGCAAGCGGGCGCGAGCCGTTGTCGCATAAATGCCGCACCTGATCGGCTGCGACCGGTCGGACGGCGGTTTTCCGCTTGCATCCGCCGTCGACACTGATAATTGCATGATACGTTATCTCATACAAAGACCGGGAAACTCCATGACCACTCGCAAGACTCGTCTCGCGCCCTCGCACTTCGCCCTCGCCGCCGTGCTGGCCATCTCCATCACCAGCAGCCCTGCCCTCGCTGATGAGGCTGCCGAAGCGCAGGATCAGCCTGCCAGCGGCGAACCGCAGGTCGACGATGATGTCCATAACCGGCAAGGCGAAGGGCCGGGCAACATCATTGTCAGCGCCTCGGGCCTGCGCGAGCTTGACGTTCTTGCCGGCACGACCGTGCTTGAAGCGCGCGACATCCAGCGCGACATGGTGGCCGGACAGATCGGCGACCTGCTGACCAAGATTCCCGGCGTGTCCTCCACCAGCTTCGCGCCCGGCGCGTCGCGCCCGGTGCTGCGCGGCCAGCAAGGTGAGCGCGTGCGCGTGCTGATCGACGGGGTCGGCACCGCGGACGTTTCGAATACCTCGGTCGATCATGCGACCACCATCGATCCGATCACAGTCGAGCGGATCGAGGTGCTGCGCGGCCCCGCCGTGCTGCTGTATGGCAGCCAAGCGATCGGCGGCGCGGTCAACGTGATCGACAAGCGCATTCCCACCCGGATGCCTGACGAGGCGTTCCACCTCGATGCCTTCGGCGGGGTCGACAGCGCCACCAATATGCGCACCGGCGCGGCGTCGCTCGATGTCGGCGTCGGGTCCAACCTCGTGCTGCATGTCGATGGGTCATGGCGCGAGAGCGGCGACATCGACATCGGCGGATTTCAGGTGGCCGACGCGTTGCGCGCCGACTTGCTCGCGGATGCCGCCGAAGAGGAGGAAGAAGGCGAATTCGAGGAAGCCGAAGAACTGCGTGAAGCCGCCAACCAGCGCGGCACCGTGCCCAACACCGGCGCCGAAAGCTGGACTGTCAATGCCGGGTTCGGCCTGATCCTCGGCGAAAGCACCTTCGGCGCATCGCTTGGCTATTACGATTCCAGCTATGGCGTTCCCACTCGACCCGGCGCAGGCCACCACCACGGCGAGGAAGGCGAAGAGGAAGAGGGCGCGGAGGAAGAAGGTGAGGAAATCATCACCATCGGGCTCGAACAGTTCCGGGCCGACTTCAAGGGCGACGTCTATCTAGGCGAAGGCGCGTTCGAACGGCTGAAGCTGCGGGTCGGCTATTCCGATTACACCCACACCGAATTCGAAGGTGCCGAAGTCGGCACGGTGTTCGACAGCGCCAGCATCGAAGCGCGCGCCGAACTGGTGCAGAGCACTCAAGGTGCCCTGCGCGGATCGATCGGCCTGCAATACACCCATCGCGATTTCTTCGCAGAAGGCGCGGAAGCTTACGTGCCGCCGAACCTGACCGAGCAGTTGGCGGTGTTCACGCTGCAGGAATTCGGCACCGGCCCGATCCAGATCGAAGCCGCAGCCCGCGCCGAATTCACCAATGTCGAAGCCCAGACCATCGGGATCGAACGCGATTACGACACCTTCTCGGGCGCGCTCGGCCTGGTTTACGAAGGCTTCGAGGGCATCCGCATCGGCATCAACGGGTCACGCGCCGAGCGTGCGCCGAGCGCCGAGGAGCTGTTCTCCAACGGCCCGCACATCGCCACGCAGGCGTTCGAGATCGGCGATGCCGACCTCGACACCGAAACCGCGTGGGGGCTGGAAGCCTATGCGCGGGGAAGCATCGGCGCGGGTACATTCAGTCTTACTGGGTTCCGTCAGTGGTTCGGCAACTACATCTTCCTCAACGAAACCGGCGAGGAAGAGGATGAACTGCCGGTGTTCCAGTACCTTCAGCAGGATGCCGATTTCGTCGGGATCGAAGCGGATCTGTCCTATCCGATCATCGACACCGGAGCCTTCCGCCTGCTGACGGACCTGCGCGCCTCCTATGTCGAGGCGGAACTGGCCGATGGCACCGCCGTCCCGCGCATTCCGCCGCTGAGCCTGCTCGGCGCACTGGAAGCGCAGACCGATGCGTTCGACCTGCGCGGCGAGGTGCAGTGGTTCGACGATCAGGACCGCGTCACCGCCTTCGAAACCGCGACAGACGGCTTTACTCTGGTCAATGCGCTGGTCGCCTGGCGCCCGCTGGCGAACAATCAGAACGTCACGGTGCAGATCGCCGCCGACAACATCTTCGATGTCAACGGCCGCCGCCATGCCAGCTTCACCAAGGATTTCGTGCCGCTGGTGGGCCGCAACTTCCGCGCCAGCGTGCGGATGAGCTTCTGAAGCACCTTGCTCCGGAGCGGGTCAGAACGAGGGGCAGTCGGGCAACCGGCTGCCCCTTTTTCATGCGCTGCTACCCCAGCGCCACCTGAGCGATAATCAACATTTCGCCCGCAAGGCTGAAGCCGAACAGCGTCAGCACCGCGCTCACCGCCTTGAAGCTCGCCAGTCTGCGTCCCTGCCCCGGCTCGAGCGGGAACGCCTGCCGCAGCAACAGCACCACGTCGCGCGCATGCAGCACTAGCCACGCCGCCGACAGCAGCGAAAGCGCGCTCAGCAGCGGCAGCAGCACCTGAAGCTGGGTGAGGGACAGGGAAAAAACGGGCATGGGACGCCTTTCGTCACGACAATGCCCCTTTCCCTGACCAACGCGCCCGCCCGCCGCGTGTTCCATCGCGCAGCGGGCGGGCGCGCGGCTTACGCTTCGACCGCAAACGTCAGTTCGGCGTGCTCCTCCAGCCGCTTGACCAGTTTTTCGCCGAGGAAGCTGCCCGGCGTGCCGATGCCGCCAAGCTTGTCGCACGAAAGCAACCCGATGCCGGTCTCGCTCAGCATCCGGCAGGTCGAGCCATAGCCCGGATCATACCGGCCCTTGACCCCGAATTGCAGCCGGCCGCCATCGGGCATGTCGGCGACGAACACGACATCGTAGAACCCGTTCTCGCGCTCGTCCTTGGTCGGCCCCTCACCCGGCTTGGGCGGCTTGTTGCCGAACGGGTTCTTCATGAATTCCAGCGCTGCATTGGCCGCCGCCTTGCCCGCATCGCCGGGGCTGGTCAGCATCATCTCGTCATATCGGAAGTCGGTGCCGTAAGGGTGGCCGAGCAGGAAGTTGGTGCGGTGCACGTTCTTGGTATTGATCGGCGCCATCACGAACGGCGCGGACCACTTGCCGAGGTCTTCTTCATGGCTGGGGATCATGCCCGAGGGCTGATCCGGCCCTTCGAAACCGGGGGTGAGCGCAAAGGGGTTGCGCAGCACGTTGATGAGCGACGGGCTTTTCGCCGCCGCCTTCATCGTTGCGCCGAGGCTGGCTGCGGTGCCGCCCGAGAACGTGCCCTGCATCGCCCGCACGCGGCCACGGATGCGCGGGGCCGGCTTGCCGAACCGTTCGACGCAGGCCTTCTGCGTCATCATCACGCCAAGATCGAACGGGATCGAATCGAACCCGCTGGAAAAGCAGATGCGCGCGCCGCTGGCGGCAGCCGCGTTGTGATGTTCGGCAATTTTTTCGGCCATCCATGCAGGCTCCCCGCACAGATCGGCATAATCGGTGCCGGTCTTCACGCAGGCGGCCAGCAGCTTGTCGCCGTAAAGCTGGTACGGGCCGACGGTGGTCAGCACTACCTTGGTGCGCAGGCACATCGCTTCCAGATCGGCGCTGTCATCGGCATCCGCGACCACCAGCGGGGTGGTGGCAGGGGCGGCGATCAGGTCGCGGACTTCCTCAAGCTTGGCGAGGCTGCGGCCCGCCATCGCCCACTTGGGGCCGTCATCGCGGCTGCCGTAATGGTTGGCGAGATACTCGGCGACGAGGCGTCCGGTGTAACCGGTCGCGCCGAAGATGATGATGTCGAATTCGCGGGTGCTCATGTGATCTCTTCTCCGTTCGCCCTGAGCTTGTCGAAGGGCTGCTCTTCTTTGCGACCCTTCAACAGGAAAAGCAGGGCTTCGACAAGCTAAGCCCGAACGGAATAAGGGTCAAAGCTTCGGCAGCGTCACACCGCGCTGGCCCATATATTTGCCCGCGCGGTCCTTGTAACTGACCTCGCAGCGTTCGTTGCCCTTCAGGAACAGGAACTGGCACGCGCCTTCGTTGGCGTAGATTTTCGCTGGCAGCGGCGTGGTGTTAGAAAATTCCAGCGTCACGTGCCCTTCCCAGCCCGGCTCCAGCGGCGTCACGTTCACGATAATCCCGCAGCGCGCATAGGTCGATTTGCCGAGGCAGATCACCAGCACATCTTCGGGCACCCGGAAATATTCGACCGTGCGGGCCAGCGCGAAGGAATTGGGCGGGATCACACAGCATTCGGTCTTGCGATCGACGAAGCTGTTGGCGGCAAAATCCTTGGGATCGACCACCGCGCTATCGACATTGGTGAAGATCTTGAACTCGTCCGCCACGCGCGCATCATAGCCGTAGGAGGACAGGCCGTAGGAAATCACCCCGTCGCGCCGCTGGGCCTCGACGAAAGGTTCGATCATGCCATGCGCCTGCGCCTGGGCGCGGATCCATTTGTCGGAGAGAATCGCCATGAGCCAAGGGATTCCCGATGCCGCGCGCCGGGGCAAGATGCGCCGCCGACATATCCCCCTTCCCGGTTGGCGCAAAAAGCCCGCAGCGACGCGACCTAACAGCGATTGTCACGAGAATTTCTCGGCTGTTGCGGTAAACAGGGGCTGCGACCCGAGGGGCATTGAGCCCCAGACTTCATGCCCCTGCCTCGCGGCAGGGGCCTTTTTTGCGCCAACCGCCCGTCCGCTTCGAGGCGATTTGCGACTAAGCCTGCCGTTCGGCTTTCGACCCCTGAGCTGCCGCTCGCAGATGATGTCCCACTAACAAGCACGCGGCCCGAGCGTCTCGATGATCTTGCAGTCGGCGACTGTTCCGTGACGGCAGGATCCGATCACCCGGTCGAGTTCGCCGCGCAGAGCGCTCAGATCGGCGATTTTGCGGTCAATCTCGGTGAGGTGAACGCGCGCGATACCGTCAACTGCTTCGCAGGATTGGGCCTTGTCATCCGACAGAGCCAGCAGTTCGCGCACCGCTTCGAGCGTAAAACCGAGATCGCGGGCGCGGCGGATGAACGACAGGCGTGCCAAGTGATCATTGCCAAAGGCACGGTAATTCGCGCTTGTCCGAGCGGGCGGAGGCAGCAGCCCGATTTTTTCATAGTAGCGCACGGTCTCGACCTTGGTCGCCGTGGCGCTCGCGAGCTCGCCAATTTTCATTGTCACTCCTTCGGGCTTGACCCTGTAGTTGCTACAGGGCGTAGATAGAGTGCCGACTCGCAGATTGTCGAGAAGGTAAGATGATGGCTGATGATTGCTGCAAGTTCGCGTGCGGAACGACGGCAACGCTGAATGACCCGCGCTGGCGCAGGGCTTTGTGGATCGCGCTCGGCGTCAACGCCGGCATGTTCGCGGTGGAAATGGCAGCAGGGGCCGCTGCTGACAGCCGTGCATTGCAGGCTGATGCACTCGATTTTCTGGGCGATGCTGCCAATTATGCGATCAGTCTGCTGGTCGCCGGCATGGCGCTGGCATGGCGGGCCCGGGCCGCGCTGGCCAAGGGTCTTACCCTCATCGGTCTGGGTGGCTGGGTGATGATCACGGCTGTTCTGGCGGCGCTTGGCGGCGCTGCACCCGAGCCTGAATTAATGGGGATCATCGGTGCGCTCGCGCTCGCAGCCAACACCGGTGTCGCCATCATGCTCTATCGCTTCCGCACCGGAGACGCGAACATGCGTTCGGTCTGGATCTGCTCGCGCAATGACGCGATCGGCAATATCGCCGTGATGGCGGCTGCACTTGGCGTGTTCGGCACCGGGACGGCCTGGCCCGACCTTATTGTTGCAGCGATCCTGGCGCTGCTTGGGATCAGCGGCGGCATTCAGATTGTCCGGCAGGCACGACGTGAGTTGGGGAGCGTTGCGGCATGAAGGTTTCCCGTTCGACACATATCGCGCTCAAGCCGGAAACTGTCTGGGCAGAAGTCCAGACGGCGGGCCTGTTGCAGCATATCGCGTGGCCCCTCGTGCGCTTCGAGCCGGTATCCAGCACGTCGTTCGACAGGTTTCGACCGGGTGGGCGCTACCAGGTAAAGCTCCGCCTTTTTGGCGTCATTCCGTTGGGCACACAGTGGATCGTGACGTCTCTGCACGAAGCTGACGGCACCGAATGGCCGAAACGACTGCGTGACAACGGGCGCAGTGCCCTCATCTCCAAGTGGGATCATTGGATCACCGTCACCCCGGATCCAAACGGGGGAACGCACTACAGCGATGATGTCGATGTCTCAGCCGGATTTCTGACCCCTTTCATCTGGGCCTTTGCGCAGATCTTCTATTGGCACCGGCAGCGGCGCTGGCGGGGGCTTGCCAAGAGCCTCGCGGCGCGGAGGGTGATCGCGGCCGAAATGGCGGCATACCGGTCAGCGGTAGAAGCGGGCGACGATGATCGTGCGTGGCACCATCTAGAGCGGGTGCATATCATGTCGCAGCCGCATTTGGGCCCGCATCTTGCCAGTCATGGTGCAATGCTGCGATTTGCGATCCGGCAACGTGATTGGGGCGAAGCGCTGGGTCAGATTCTCAGAATCATTCTGGCACCACTTGGCGCGCTGACGGGACGGCTGCCGGTTGGCAATACCGGGCGATCGAATGTGAGCGCTTTTGCGCCAATGCCGGTGCCAGATGATCTTCAGCTTGAAATGGATCAGCCTGATCAAGTTAACAGATGATGCCGGATCGTGCTCAGTTACGGTGTGACAATATAACCTAATATATTACCGACATATTTCGGCCTTGCTCCACCCATTTGCCAATGTTACTGGCGCAATCACGGCCATGACGCTTGCACTCCGCCCTGTTGCCCTGCGCCCTCTTGCCATACTTCTGGCGCTGGTGATGCTTGTCCTGGCAACGGTCGCTGATGCCGCAACCTGCGGGACTGAAGCCGGATTTACGGACGGGTCTGGAATTGCAACCACTTCCCTTCAGGTAGAAGCACCTGGCGAGAGTGATCAGGGCGATCCCGATCCCCCTGTCGAGCAGCACGGCGTATGCGCTCACGGTCATTGCCACCACGGCTCCAACGTAGAGGGCGCCGCGATTGGTATCGAGAGCCCGGAGCCTTTGGCCGTGCATTTGTCGGCACGCTTTGACCGCCTGCCTTCGGTTGATCGCGAGATCGTGAGCCCCCCTCCTCGAGTCTGACGCTCCACGCGCGCCGGAATGATTTCCGGTGTCGCTTTTTGAACGTCAGCAGAGGAAGTCATCCAAAATGTCAGCCATATTATGGCGGGGCGCCCTGATTGCAGGGCTTGCCTTCGCCACGTTATCGGAGCCTGCCGCTGCGCAGGAGCCGCAGATCGTGTCACTCGATGAAGCGCTCGACCGCAGCGGGGTCGCAACAGGCTCCGCGTTTTCCGACAGTAATCCGCGCCTTATCGGGCCACGCGCTGACACCGAGGCAGCACAGGCGCTCATCGGTCAGGCCCGCTTGCGGCCGAACCCCGAGGTCTCGTTTGAAGCCGAGGATTTTGCTGGTAGCGGGGCGCTCTCGGGATTGCGCGCGGCCGAATATACCCTTTCGGTCGGCCAGCGGGTTGAACTTGGCGGAAAGCGGGGTGCGCGGATCGACGCGGCCGAGGCCCAAGCCGACCTTGCAACCCTGAGGGCTAACCTCTCGCAGGCGGAGCTCGGGTTTCTAGTGCGCGAACGCTATATCGCAGCCGTTGCGGCGGCATCGCGCCTTGATCTTGCCCGCGATATCGTCGCGCGCAATGAGGAACTGGCGCGCATTGCGAACCTGCTGGTGGAGGTCGGCCGCGAGCCGCCGTTACGAGCCTTGCGGGCGCAAGCCGCACTTGCTGAAGCGCAGGCAGAGTTGCAAGCTGCGCAAGCGGCAAGCCTTGCCGCGCGAACCGGCCTTGCCGCTTTGTGGAGCGAGCAGGCCGCGCCGCCTGTGGTGCCGAGCGAGTTTCCTGCCATTGCACCGCCGGACCAGATAATGGCAACCAGTGCGCCATTGCAGCTGGAATTCGCGCGGGCAAACACAGCCGCCGCTTCCGCAGAAATAGCGCGGGAACGCAGCTTGCGCATCCCAGATCCCACCGTCTCGGCCGGCGTGCGGCGGTTCGAGGAGAGCAACGCCAATGCCTTTATTGTCGGCGTCTCGATTCCGCTTCCGATCAGCAATCGCAATCAGGGCAATATCGCTTCTGCCGAAGCCAATCTGCGCGCAGCAGCTGCCCGCGAAGCTGTTGCGCTCGCGGATTACGAACAGGCCGTTGCCCGCACACGCGCCGCCTATGTTGCTGCTGAGGCGCGCGTTGAAACCCTTTCCGCAACATCCCTGCCACAGGCCGAAGAAGCTCTGAGGCTCGTCCGCATCGGCTACAGCAATGGCCGCTTCCCACTGATCGAAGTGCTGGCCGCCGCCGATGCCCGCGATGCGATCCGCGAAGCGCTGATCACTGCGCAGCAGGACCGGGGGCAGGCCGCCGCCGAACTTATCAGGCTGGCCGCGCAATGAGGAATATTGTCATGAACCGCAGAACGCTGGCGATAGTCGCCGGAATTGTGATCGCCGCCGCAGCGCTGCTGTATTTTCTCTGGCCAGCAAACGAGGCTGTTGTCCAGCAAGACGGTGAGGCGGCCGAAGCCGCCTTGCCGGAAGGGCTTGTCCTGATCGGTGATGAGCAACTGCGCGCTGCCAAGATCAAGGTTGAGTCCGTGCAGTCCGGCGCCGCCGTTGAACTGGTTTTTCCCGCGACGGTTGCGGCCAGCCCGGCTGCGACTGCACGGATCGATGCACGCGCCACCGGTGTGGTGCGCAGCATCAGCAAGACTTTGGGTGACTATGTCAGCCAGGGTGAGACGGTCGCCCGGATCGAAAGCGCCGATGCTGCTGCGCTCGCTTCGCAATTGAGTGCGGCGCGCGCGCGGGTGACGGCGCTATCCTCCGCTTATGACCGCGAGAGACGCTTGTTCGAGGGGAACGTCACGGCCAGGCAGGATCTTGAAGCTGCCAGGGCCGACCTTGATGTCGCCCGGTCCGAACTGTCCCGTGCACAGGCCGCTGTCTCGGCAGCTGGGGTAAGCGGGGATGGCCGCTCACTGGCCGTTACCAGCCCCATATCAGGCCGTGTGACAACTGCGCCCATCGTGCTTGGTTCATATGTCGATGCGGGCGAGGAACTGTTTCAGGTCATCAATCCCGATGGTTTGCAGATCGAGGTCGCCCTGCCATCTGGCGATGCTGTCCGGATCAAGCCCGGCGATGAAGCTGCGCTGCTCGTCGGCGATGGACGGGAAATCGGTGCACGCGTGCGCTCGGTCACGCCTTCGCTCGACCCTGAAAGCCGCAGTGCAACTGCCATTCTCAATCTTCCGGGAAGCGTCTCTGGCCTCCAACCCGGATCTTTCCTGCAGGCCCGCATCCGTCCCTCGGGCGAAGTGGACCGGCGCAGCATCGCTGTTCCTGAAGATGCCGTCCAAGTGGTTGGCGGCAGAGACGTCGTGTTTGTTCGAACCCGACGCGGGTTTCAGGCACGTGAGGTGGAGACAGGCAACCGCTCGGGCGGAATGGTGACGATCCTTTCCGGTCTGAGCGCCGGACAAGCCGTTGCGACTGAAAACGCCTTCCTGCTGAAAGCTGAACTCGAAAAGGGGGAAGCCGAAGATGGGCATTGATCACACCGCAGCTCCCTCGCACGAGGATAGTCCGACCCACGGCAGTGATGATGGCCACGGCGTCATCGGCATGGTTCTCGCCATTGCGGTGCGGTTTCGCTGGGGGATCATCGCTCTGACTATCCTTGCGGCAGTCTATGGCGCGTTCAATCTGGTCCGCCTGCCGATCGATGCGGTTCCTGACATCACCAACACGCAGGTCCAGATCAACACAAGCGCGCCTGCACTTTCACCTTCTCAAGTCGAAACGCAGGTAACGTTCCCCATCGAGACCGGCCTCGCCGGGATCGAGGGGCTCGAAATGACCCGCTCGATTTCGCGCAACGGCTTCAGCCAGGTGACAGCGATCTTCGAGGAAGGGACCGACATCTACTTCGCTCGCAGCCAAGTGAACGAGCGGCTCGCACCGATCGGCGCATCGCTGCCCGAAGGCGCGGAACCTACCATGGGGCCGATTTCGACCGGCCTTGGCGAAGTGCTGATGTATACGATCGAATATGAGCATCCCGGCGGCAAGGGTGCGGCAACAGGCGAGCGAACGGGCTGGCAGTCCGACGGCAGCTTCATTACCGAGCGCGGCGACCGGCTCGACAGCGAGGTTGCCAAGGCCGCCTATCTGCGCACCGTGCAGGACTGGGTCGTGGCTCCGCTCATGCGGTCCATCGATGGCGTTGCCGGGGTCGATTCGATAGGTGGCTTCGAAAAGCAGTATCTGGTGCAGCCTGATCCGGCGCGGCTTACAGGTTATGGTCTTTCGTTCGATTCGCTGATTGAAGCGCTGGAAGCAGCCAATCTTGCGGCCGGAGCCAACTTCGTTGACCGAGCGGGCGAGGCATTGCTGGTGCGCGTCGATGCCCGGCTTGACGGTGTCGAGGCGATCAAGGAGTCTGTGGTGGCGACCCGCGAGGGCGTTCCCATCCGCATCGGCGATGTGGCCGATGTCGCCATCGGCGGCGATCTGCGCACCGGGGCGGCATCGCTCAATGGCGAAGAAGCCGTGGTCGGCACGGTTCTGATGCGCGCAGGCGAGAACAGCCGAACCGTGGCTGCGAACGCAGCTACACGGCTTGGAGAGGTTCGTGCGTCGCTACCTGAAGGCGTAATGGCGAAGATCGTCTACAACCGCTCATCGCTGGTCGATGCCACGATCGCGACCGTGGAGAAAAACCTGCTCGAAGGGGCCTTGCTGGTTATCGCAGTGCTGTTTCTGCTGCTTGGCAATATCCGGGCAGCAATTATCACGGCGCTGGTCATCCCGTTCTCGATGCTGCTCGCAGCGGTAGGGATGAACCGGCTCGGTGTGTCGGGCAATCTGATGAGCCTCGGCGCATTGGACTTTGGGCTGATCGTCGATGGTGCGGTCATCATCGTCGAGAACAGCGTCGCGCGCTTGGCTGCACGGCAGCATCATGAAGGGCGCTTGCTCACCCTCGGGGAACGCCTGACCGAAACCCGCCTTGCGGCACAGGAAATGATCAAACCGACCGTTTACGGCCAGGCGATCATTTTCCTTGTTTTTGCCCCGCTGCTCACCTTCACAGGGGTCGAGGGCAAGACGTTCTCGCCGATGGCGATCACTATGATGCTGGCGCTGGCATCGGCCTTCGTGCTGTCGCTGACCTTTGTCCCGGCGATGATTGCGGTGCTGCTCAACAAGAAGCTGACCGAGAAGGAAGTGAAGCCGATTGTCTGGGCAAAGGAGCGGTATGGTCCGGCCTTGCGCAAGGCGATTGCCCGGCCTTGGCCAGTGATTGGGGCCGGAGCAGGAGCCTTTGCGCTTGCGACTGTGGTGTTCAGCTTCCTCGGCAGCGAGTTCACCCCGCAGCTCGACGAGCGCGACCTGGCGGTGCAATCCCTGCGCATTCCCTCCACCTCGCTTGAACGTTCGCTCGCCATGCAGCGACAGGTCGAGGACCGCATTGAAGAGTTTCCGCAGGTGGAGCTGGTGTTCTCAAGAACAGGCACAGCTGAGGTTGCCAGCGATCCGATGCCGCCCAACATCTCGGATTCCTATGTCATTCTCAAGCCGCGAGAGGAATGGCCCGACCCCAGCTTGTCCAAGGACGCCTTGATCTCGGAAATTGAGGAGGCTCTCAGCGGTCTTGTCGGTAACCTTTACGAGTTCAGCCAGCCGATCGAATTGCGGTTCAACGAACTGATCGCCGGCGTCCGTGGTGATGTGGGGGTCAAGCTTTACGGCGATGACCTTACCGCGCTCACCGAAGCGGCAGGCAAAGTTGCCGGTGTTCTGCGCGAAGTGGAAGGCGCCGCAGACGTAAAGGTGCAGCAGGTCACGGGCTTCCCCACGCTCGACATTGCTTTCGATCGGCCGACCATCGCCCGCTACGGGCTCACCATAGAGGAGGTGGCCCAATCGGTGGCCATCGCTTTGGGCGGTCGGCCCGCGGGCATGGTGTTCGAAGGCGACCGGCGGTTCGATGTCGTTGTGCGCCTCGATGCTGCCACGCGCGACGACTTTGACCAGCTTGGTGCGCTTCCGATCGTGCTTGAAAACGGTGTGTCCATACCTCTGCGGACGCTCGCCGATTTCCGGGTGGTCGATGGTCTGGCAGAAGTGCGCCGTGAACAAGGGCGGCGGCTCGTGATTGTATCGGCCAATGTCCGCGAACGTGATCTGGGCTCCTTCGTCGAGGAAGCGCAGGAGGGCGTCGCGACGCAGGTCGAGATGCCCCCCGCCTCGTTCATCGAATGGGGCGGTCAGTATCAGAACCTGCAAGCGGCGCAGGCGCGGCTCGCTATCGTCGTGCCGGTCTGCTTCGCTTTGGTGCTGCTGCTCCTGTTCATGGCGCTCGGCGGATGGGTTCCGGCTCTGGCGGTGTTCAGCGCCATCCCCATGGCTTTGGCAGGCGGCGTCTTTGCTCTGGCCTTGCGGGGGTTGCCCTTCTCGGTCTCGGCGGCGGTGGGCTTTATCGCTCTTTCTGGCGTGGCGGTGCTCAACGGATTGGTGATGATGACGGCCATCCGACAGCGCCTCGACAAGGGCATGGCACTGGAGGAAGCAATCATTGACGGTGCGCTGGCTCGTATCCGTCCGGTGCTGATGACTGCGCTGGTTGCATCGCTTGGCTTCGTGCCGATGGCGATCGCGACCGGGACGGGCGCAGAAGTGCAACGGCCGCTCGCGACTGTGGTCATCGGCGGCCTGATCACCGCGACGATTCTCACGCTTTTCGTTCTGCCGGCGATCGCCAGACTTGTGCTGGGCGATTCCGACGACAGGCGCAGCTGGAGGCAGAAGTGGCGCGACGGCTTGCGCCGTCACGCTACGCAGGACGAACAGGGGGAGTTTGGCGGCCTTAACTAGGTGAAGTCGGGAGCCAACGCGATGTGGAAAGCTTCTGCACTTGACCATCGCGCTGGCGGCCATCCCGTCTGGTCTGAGCAGAATAGTCGGTGGGCAAAGGAGATAATGAGATGAGCGGCGAAGGCGACCTTCACCTCGACACAGCCGAAAAGCGGCGCACCTTGTGGATCGTCCTGTGGCTTAACGTCGCCATCGCTGTCGGCTTCTTCATCACCGGCATCGCGGGCGATTCCAACGCTCTGCTCGCTAACGGACTGGATAATTCATCGGACGCGGTGGTCTATGCGCTGAGCCTGCTGGCCCTGTCGCGTTCGCGAACCTGGAAGCGCGGCGCGGCACGCTTTTCCGGTATCATGCTGCTCGTTTTTGCAGGCGGCGTCATCGCCGATGCCATCCGGCGGTTTGTTGAAGGATCAGAGCCAGTTGGCATCATGATGATGGCGATGGCAGCGGTGGCGGCTGTCGTGAATCTGATCTGCTTGAGGCTGCTCAACAAGATGAGCGAGAAGGACGTCAATCTTCGCGCGGCGACGACCTTCAGCTTCAACGATTTTATTTCCAACGGCGGCATCATCATTGCCGCCATCATCGTGATGGTGTCCGGCGCAAACTGGCCCGATCTTGTGGTCGGTATCGCTGTCGCCGGAATAGCGCTATATGGCGGTATCGATATCCTGCGGGACGCCCACATGGACGTCCATGATGAGGATGGCACAGAGCATGAGAAGGGTGATCAGTTCAAACTGTGAGCGACGATCGGTCTTCCCTCATTCAAGCTGGGCGCGGTCCCCACAGAATGATCGACGCCCCTAATAAGCAGATGGCCACTCCGATAATGTCCCAACGATCAGGTTTGATCCCCTCAGCCATCCAAAGCCAACCCAGCGCTGAAAGAATATAGATTCCACCGTAAGCCGCATAGGTGCGACCAGCATGCTCAGCCTCGACGAGCGTGAGCAGGAAGGCAAAAAGGCACAGCGACAGAACGCCAGGGATTAGCCAGATCGGTGTGCGATCAAGGCGCAGCCAAGCCCAAAATGCGAAGCAACCCGCGATCTCGGCCAGTGCCGCACCGATGTAGATCAAATAGGTCATCGCGGTGCCTGTCTGACAGGCACGAACGGGTGTGGCAATCATTCGGAATCCATGGCAGGTTTCCACCCAATCCCGGTCATCAACCTCGTCCCAACCACTTCCCGAAAGCGGCCATTAGTCCCGGCCTAGGCCCAGTCGCCCAGCAGCGGGGTGAACTCGTCGACCCGGATCGATTGCCACACGCCGCCGGTGAGATAGGGATCGCCGGCGAGGATGGCGCGCGCGGCCTCCTCATCCTCCGCTTTCACGATCAGCAGCGATCCGATGATCAGCCCGTCACCGCGCTTCAGCGGGCCGACGATCACGAAATGGTCGGCATTGGCGTGAATGAAGTCGAGATGCGCCGGGCGGTGGATCCCGCGCAGGCGGCCGCCGTCTTCGCCATCCCGGCAGTGGAAGCAGAACATCCGCATGGCTGGTGATCCCCTTTTGCTCGGTTGCGACCTTAACAGCCGGTCGCCTGCGTTCAAGCACGCCGCCTGCACTGGGCGGCCGCACCGGAGCAATGTTGCAAACACTGAACTTGAAGCGCAGCCGCTGGGGGTTCAAGGCGCGGCGAATTGCCCCGATTCGTATGAGGTGAACACATATATGGCCGACGCAGCAGCTGCTTTTTCCTTTGCCCCCGTGGATCGCACCGCGCTGCGCCGCGCCTATCGCGCCGAGGAGGAAGCCTGCATCGCCGAGCGGCTGGAACAGGCGGCTCCGGCTGTGCGGGTCCATGCCGATGCCGCCGCTCTGGCAATCCGCCTGATCGAAGGCGCGCGCGAGGAAAAGGCCAGCGGGGTCGATGCCTTCCTGCAGCAATACGGGCTCGACACGGATGAAGGCATCGCGCTGATGTGCCTTGCCGAAGCGCTGCTGCGTGTGCCCGATGCCGCCACCGCCGACGCGCTGATCCGCGACAAGATCGGCACCATCGACTGGGGCGAGCATCTGGGCGAAAGCTCGTCCACCTTCGTCAATGCGGCGACCTTTTCGCTGATGCTGACCGGCGAAGTGCTGGAACAGCCCGAGGCGCACCAGCGCGGGATGGGCAAAGTGCTGAAGCGCACCATGAACCGGCTGGGCGAGCCGGTGATCCGCACCGCGACGATGCAGGCAATGCGGATTTTGGGCGGGCAATTCGTGTTCGGCCGCACGATCGAGGAAGCGCTGAAGCGCGCGGCCCCCGAACGTGCGAAGGGCATCACCCACAGCTTCGACATGCTGGGCGAGGCCGCAATGACCTATCACGATGCCGAAAAGTACCGGCTGGCCTACGAAGCCGCGCTGACCCGGCTGGCGCGCGAGGCTGGCGCAGGCGTGGGCGGATCACCGGGCATTTCGGTCAAGCTGTCGGCGTTGCATCCCAAATACACCTTCTTCCACGCCGATCAGGCGCGCGCGGCGATGGTGCCGGTGGTCAAGGCGCTGGCGATCAGGGCGCGCGATGCCGACATCCACTTCACCATCGACGCCGAAGAAGCCGAGCGGCTGGAACTCAGCCTCGACATCATCGAGGAACTGGTGGCGGATGATGAACTGTTCCGCCGTCCCGACGGCAGCCGCTGGGAAGGGTTCGGGCTTGCGGTGCAGGCCTATCAGAAGCGCGGCGTGCCGCTGTGCGATTGGGCGGGCAAGCTGGCCCGGCGACACGGGCGCAAGCTGTTCGTGCGGCTGGTCAAGGGCGCATATTGGGACAGCGAGATCAAGCTTTCGCAGGTCGGCGGATATGATGATTACCCGGTGTTCACCCGCAAGGTGGCAACCGATGTGTCCTACCTCGCCTGCGCCGCGCGCCTGTTCGAACACGCCGATGTGATCCACCCGGCCTTCGCCACGCACAACGCCTACACCATCGCATCGATCAAAGAACTCAGCGAAGGGCGATCATTCGAATTCCAGCGCCTGCACGGGATGGGCGAGGAAGTGTATGACGCGCTCCACGCGCTCGAAGGCAACCGGCGAACCCCGGTGCGTATCTATGCTCCGGTCGGCGGGCACAAGGAACTGCTCGCCTATCTGGTGCGCCGCCTGCTGGAAAACGGCGCGAACACCAGCTTCGTCAACCGCATGGGCGATGCCGATACCGCGCCCGAGGAGCTGGTCGGCGATCCGGTGGCCGAACTCGCCGCGCTGGCTCCGCGCCGCAATCCGGCGATCCCGCTGCCTGGCGATATCTTTGCAAACCGCCGCAACAGCGCAGGCATCGACCTCAGCGATCCGCTGGTGCGAGAACCGCTGCAAGCGCGGCTGACATCGCTCGAAAACGTCCACTGGCGGGCCGAGCCGACTTTCCCGGCGGCAAATCCGGGCGAAAGCGCCCCGATCACCATGCCGCATGATCTGTCTGTGGTCGTCGGCACCCGCCGCGATGCCACGGCCGAGGAAGTCGATGCCGCCTTCACCCGCGCCGCCGCGATCCAGCCGGGTTGGGATGCACTGGGCGGCGACAAGCGCGCCTTGCTGCTGGAAGAAGCCGCCGACCTGTTCGAAGCGCATACCGACGAATTCCTCAGCCTGTGCCAGCGCGAGGCGGGCAAGACCCTGCTCGATGCGGTGCTGGAGTTGCGCGAAGCGGTCGATTTCCTGCGCTTCTACGCGGTCGAGGCGCGTCGGCAATTCGCTGCACCGATCATGCTTCCGGGGCCGACGGGGGAAGAGAACAGCCTCTCGCTGCACGGCCGCGGCGTGTTCGCCACGATTTCGCCGTGGAACTTCCCGCTGGCAATCTTCACCGGCATGGCCGCCGCCGCGCTGGCGGCGGGCAACAGCGTGATCGCCAAGCCCGCCGAACAGACCCCGCTGATCGCTGCGCTGGCGGTGAGATTGTGCCACGAGGCGGGTATCCCGCCCGAAGCGTTGCAGCTCCTTCCGGGCGCGGGCACTGTCGGCCAGTTGATCACCGCCCACCCCAAGCTCGCAGGCGTCGCCTTCACCGGTTCGACCGAGACCGCGCAGGCGATCAACCGCACGCTGGCGGGCAGAGATGGCCCGATCGCCACGCTGATCGCCGAAACCGGCGGGCAGAACGCGATGATCGTCGACAGTTCGGCCCTGCCCGAACAGGTGGTGCGCGATGTGGTGGGAAGCGCTTTCCAAAGCGCCGGGCAACGCTGTTCGGCGCTGCGGGTGCTGTATCTGCAGGATGACATTGCCGATCAGATGCTCGAAATGATCCGCGGCGGGTTCGAGGCGCTGCATATCGGCGATCCGGCGCATCTCGCCACCGACGTCGGCCCGGTGATCGATCCCGATGCGCAGGCGCGGCTGGAACGCCACGTAGCGCGCTGCCTGACAAGCGAGCGCAAGGTCACGCGCCTGCCGCTGCCACCGGGGGTGGCAAAGGGCTGCTTCGTCGCGCCGACCATCGTCGAGCTCGGCTCGATCCGCGATCTGCAACGCGAACATTTCGGCCCGGTGCTGCACGTCGCGCGCTTCCGGGCGAGCGAATTGGGGCAGGTGGTCGAGGATATCAACGCCACCGGCTTCGGCCTAACGCTCGGCCTGCACAGCCGCATCGCGGAAACGCGGCGGTTCGTGAAGGCGCGCGCGCGGGTCGGCAATTTCTACGTCAACCGTAACCAGATCGGTGCGGTGGTGGAAAGCCAGCCGTTCGGCGGCGAGGGCCTGTCGGGCACCGGCCCGAAAGCGGGTGGGCCGCACTATCTGCTGCGCTTTGCCACCGAACGGGTGATGACGATCGACACCACGGCAGCGGGCGGCAACGCCAGTCTGCTGGCGGCGGGGTGAGATCAGCCAAGCGCTTGCACGGTGAGCGCCGTCACGCCGGCATCGCCCGCGTGACGGCGCGCCGCATCGGCGGGCGCGCGCCGTAAGTCAGCGCCCGCCAGACCCATTCGAGCGGACCATAGGCAAAGACGCGCAGCCACCAGTGGCTGACGACGATTTGCGCTGCGAAAAAGCCAAGTCCGCAAACGGTCAGCGCGAGCGGGCCGATCTTGCCCAGCATGTCGAGCGCGGGGGTGAAGCCGTAAAGCAGCAGGCCGATGGCGATCCCTTGCGCAATGTAATTGGTCAGCGCCATCCGGCCGACCGGCGCAAAGATGCGGACCAGCCCCGATGCACCCGAATGATAGACAAGCACGATCAGGCAGACATAGCCGACAGCGAGTAGCGGGACGCTGGCGAAATGCAGCGCGGTCTTCATCCCGGCGAGCGGTGCGAGTGCTGCAAACGTCTCCAGCGAAAGCGCTGTGGCCACAAATTCACCCGCAAGACCGAGCGGCAGGCATACCGCCAGCCAGAAGCGGTATTGCGGCAGCAGCTCGCCCGAGCGCTGCAGCCAGCCGCGACGCGCGACGTAAGCGCCGATCATGAACCGCCCCAGCGCATAGGCGAGCCAGCCGACGATCAGCCCGCCCGACAGCCATTCGACGAAGGTCAGTTGCTGGAACAGCCCGAATTGATCGGCGTAACTTGTCGCCGATTGGCGTTCGAGAATGGCCGCATCGGCATAGGCCATCTCAAGTGCAGGGCCCATCGTGCCGAGCCGTTCGAGCACAAGGTCCAGAACCGGCCGACCGGCAAAAGCGAACACCAGTCCGCCAATCAGCAGCAGCCGGTCGCTGGCGTTGCGTAGCGCGAACAGCGCGAAGCCTGCGATGGCATAGACGTGCAGGATGTCCCACGGCCAGAAGAAGGCGCAGTTGATGATGCCTATCGCCAGCAGCACCGCAAGGCGGCGCAGATAGAGCGTCCCGAAGCTGCCGCTTGTGCCGGTTGCCGCCCCCGTCACCGCCGCCCGGCCCATCATCCGCTGCATCTGCACCCAGAAGCCTGCGCCGAACAGGAAGGCGAACAGCGTATTGGCCTTGTCATAGAACAGCCACGTGGCGAGAAATTCGGTCCATCGGTCGGCGCGCGTCGCTGTCAACGCCGCCCATTGCACCTCGGTCGTCAGAAATGGCGGCGCGGGCCAGGTGTTGAGATGAACCATCAGCACGCCCAGCAGCGCAAAGCCGCGCAGCACGTCGAGCACGCCGACGCGCTCCTGCGACGTTATGGGGGCGGCACCTGTCGCAGAAATCATGGCTGGCTGCATTCGCCCTCGAAATGATCCGGCGTAGAGAACAGCCGTTTCAGCAGTCGGCCTTCACCAAAACCGCATCGGGATGGAGCGGAACCGCGCGAATGATCTCCGCCTGCTTGCAACTCTGCTTCGATGGTCGGGAGCGCGGAAACCGCCGATGCAACCTGCGCGGTGACCAGCCTGCCGTCTGCGGCATCCGCAGCGGCAACGACGAATATGCCTGCGATTGCCAGCCACAATCCAGCGGCCGCGATTGCCATTCCGGGTTTGATCGAACCACGCATCTCCGCCTCCTGATCTCACCGGACACGGCTTTCCCGACGGCGGCAGCGCGGTTTCCCTGCCCAGCCCGGAAGGTCTGAATTATCGGTGGATTTCCTGAAGCAATACTGCGCCGCAAAGCGGGTGAGCGTCAACGCCGCCAGCGTCAATAAATCGTCAAAAATGCAGCCAGACGCGCGCCCGGCAATGCCGGAGAGCCGCTTTTTCCGGTCAGGCCCGCACCACTGCCACGGCTGACCCAAGCACCGCTGCGTCCTCGACAAAGCCGGTGGCGGCCTGGCTTTGCCGCTCCATCGCCTTCATCCGCGCGCGCCATCCGACATAGGACGCGATCAGCGCGGTCGTGCCGCCGACTGCCGCAGCCGTCCAGCGTTGGTGCCGCGGCGCAAGGGCGGCGCCTGCAATTGCCGAGGTGGCGAACCGTGCCACCAGACCCGCCGGCATCACCCGGTCGGGCGCGGATTGAAGCTTGTCGCCCGCCATTTCGCCCACGGCGAGCGCGACCGCACCGGCGACCACTGCGGGATGGCTTAATATGCGCGGCGCTCCGTTATCGCGGGGAAGCTCTCCGCGCGCCGCCGCTACCGCGACAACGGCGAGCGGGGTCAATGCTCGCTGGCCTCCGACAAGACCCATCAGGATCGATTTCAACACGCGCTTTCCTCCGTGGTGGTTCTTCCGTGGTGGCCTGCATCCGAGCAAGTCGCGCAGCGGATGATTGATCCGCCCGGCAGGCTCGCCGGTTGCTGGCGTGCGGCGGCCCGTGCGGAGGTCACGGCTGCCCGGCGGAAGAGGCATCACGGCGCGCGCCGGAATGCGGTTGCGGTTTTACCCGAGCAACCGCCGGGCGACCGCATCGAGGTTCGCCAGCACAGCCGGATCATGCTCGTCGGGCGAAGTGATCACCGCATCGTCCAGCGCGTTGTCGATCGGCGAGGGATCGCGCGTCTTGGGCAGGGCTTCGATGAAGTTTTTCACCATTGTCCTGGCAAGCGCGCCGTTGGCCTGCATCTGCCCGATCACCTCGGCGACATCCACCGCCTCGCCCTCGCGCCAACAATCATAGTCGGTGACCATGCCGACCAGCGCATAAGGCAGCTCAGCTTCGCGGGCGAGTTTCGCTTCGGGCATCGCGGTCATGCCGATCACATCCGCGCCCCACTGGCGGTACATCCGGCTTTCGGCGCGGGTGGAAAATTGCGGGCCTTCCATGGCGAGATAGGTCGCGCCGACCGCGACCTTGCCCTTCGCCTTGGCGACCGCTTTGGCTGCCATTTCCGACAGGCGCGGGCACACCGGATCGGCCATCGAGACATGCGTGACAAACCCGTTGGTGAAGAACGTGCTGGGGCGATGCACCGTGCGATCGATGAATTGTTCGACCACGGCAAACCGTCCCGGCTCCAGTTCCTCGCGCAAGCTGCCGACTGCGCTGATCGCGAGAATATCGGTGCATCCCGCGCGCTTCAGCGCATCGATATTGGCGCGCGAATTGAGCTGCGTCGGCGTAATCGGATGCCCGCGTCCGTGGCGAGGCAGAAAGCGCACCTTCACCCCGGCGAACGTGCCGCACAGAATTTCGTCGGAGGGATCACCCCACGGCGTGTCGATCGCGATCCATTGCGCATCCTCGATGCCGTCTATCGCATAGAGACCCGATCCGCCGATGATCCCGATGCACCATTCACTGGCCATGTGCGCTGCTCTTGCCCCTTGATTGCTGTGCCGGTGGTGGGATTAGGTCAGGTCGAAGCGGGTCGGCAAGGCCTTGCGGATGATTGTATCCGCCGCCGCGTAAGGTTCCGCAATCGCAGGAAGCGCCTGCATCGCGGCAAAATGTGCTTCGAGCGCGGGCCATTGCCCCAGCGGCGTTTCCGCCACCAGCGACACCTGCATCAGCACGCAGGCGACCGAGATATCGGCAATCGACACGCTATCGCCGGCGAAGAATTCGCGCCCGCCCAGCCGCGCCTCCAGCACATCGAAGATCGGCGGCAGCTGATTGGCCCAGGTATCGCGCGCCTTGTCGAGATCGGGCTCCTGCCCCTTGCTCACTGCGAAGAAGATCGGGCGGAAGATGCCCAGACCCCCGGCCATCGCCAGCGAGGTGTCGGCATATTCCTCGATGAACAGCGCCTCGCCCAGCGCCATCGGGTCTGCGGGATAAAGCGCGGGTTCGGGATGCTTGCGTTCGACCATCGCGCAAATGGCCGAGCTGTCGGCGATGGTGCCCGCCACACCTTCCTCTGCCACCGAACGGTCGCGCAGCACCGGAATGCGCTTCATGGGCGAGATATCGCGGAACCATTGCGGCGGGTCGAACACGTTCACCGCCTCGGTCTCGTAGGGGACGCCCTTGGCGATGCACACGCCTGCCACCTTGCGGGCAAAAGGCGAAACAGGGCTGCCGTAGATGACCAGATCGGGGCGGGAATCACTCATGCATGCTCTCCGTGTAGGCGTGTTCGGTTGCTTCCATAAGCGCCCGCCCCGAATGCGCAATCGTCAGGCGGAGCGAACAGCCCCGCCGCCGACACCACCACCACAGCCAGCGATTGCGTTTTGCTTTGCAACGCGCCAGTTTACGCAGGCGAGGGACGACTCCCCCATTCGACGAGAGAGGAACCATCATGGCCACGCAGTATAAAAATCTTATCAACGGCGAAATGATCACCACCGACCGCTGGCTCGACGTGGTCAACCCGGCGACCGAACAGGTCATCGGCCAGGTTCCGGCTTGCGGCCAGGACGAGCTCGACAAGGCAGTCGCCGCCGCGCGCGCCGCGTTCAAGAGCTGGAAGAACACGCCGATCGAGGAACGCCGCGCCGCGATCATGGCGATTTCGGGCGCGATCAAGGCCAATGCCGACGAACTCTATCGCCTGCTGACCAGCGAACAGGGCAAGCCGCACGATCAGGCCAAGGGCGAAATCTACGGCGCGGCGGGCATGAGCGCGGCGCAATCGACCCTCAGCCTCGATGACGAAGTGACCGAGGACAGCGACACCCGCCTGTCGCGCACCCGCCGCGTGCCGGTGGGCGTGGTCGCCGGGATCGTGCCGTGGAACTTCCCGGTGATGATGGCGATCCAGAAGATCGTGCCCGCCATGCTGTCGGGCTGCACCATCATCCTCAAGCCTTCGCCCTTCACTCCGCTGACCACACTGCGGATCGCCGAACTGATCGCCGACAAGGTGCCTGCAGGCGTGGTCAACATCATCACCGGCGAGGACGACCTTGGCCCGATGATGACTTCGCACCCCGATATCGACAAGATCACCTTCACCGGATCGACCGCGACCGGCAAGAAGATCATGGAGGGCGCCAGCGCCGACCTGAAGCGCATCACGCTCGAACTCGGCGGCAACGACGCCTCGATCGTGCTGCCCGATGCCGATCCCAAGAAGGTTGCCGAACAGCTGTTCTGGTCGAGCTTTTCCAACGCCGGGCAGATCTGCGTCGCGGCCAAGCGCGTCTATATCCACGAGGATATCTATGACGAACTGTCCGCCGCGATCGTCGAATTCGCCAAGACCGTAACCGTCGGCGACGGCGCACAGCAGGGCACAGGAGTCGGCCCGATCCAGAACAAGAAGCAGTTCGACCGCGTGGTCGAATTGATCGAGGATGCCAAGGACAACGGCTACAAGTTCCTGCTCGGCGGCAATGTCGATCCGAGCGGCACCGGCTACTTCGTGCCGCTGACCATCCTCGACAACCCGCCCGAAGACGCGCGGATCGTGGCCGAGGAACAATTCGGCCCGGTGATGCCGCTGATGAAGTTCTCCAGCGAGCAGGAAGTGATCGCCCGCGCCAATGCCAGCGATTACGGGCTGGCGGGCGCGGTGTGGACCGGCAACCCGGAAAAGGGCGTCGAAATCGCCGAACAGCTCGAAACCGGGACGGTGTGGGTCAACGAATTCCTCCACCTGTCGCCCTTCGCGCCGTTCGGCGGGCACAAGCAGTCGGGCTTCGGCGCCGAATACGGCAAGGAAGGCCTGAAGGAGTTCACCTATGCGCAGGTAATCACCGTCAAGAAGGACAACGTCCCCGCTTGATAATCGGGCGGTTGGCGAGCATCGTACGGCCAGAGGGAGGATGACTTATGCTTAAGGGAATCAAGCTTCTGGCCGCGCTTTCACCGGTGCTCGCCGCCGCTGGACTGGCCGGTGCGACAATGCTCGCACCGGCGGCTCCGGCCCATTCGCAGAGCATGGGCGACGTCATGGGGGCAGCCAGGAAAGTGGCGCAGGCCGCAACCGTATCGGACGAACAGATGGTCGCCTATTTCGGGCAGATGTCCGACGAGATGGACCGCCGGAACCCGCTCGCTCCGGCGAAAGATCCGTATGCCGTCCGCCTCGCCAAGCTGACGCAGGGACTGGACAGCTATGATGGGCTGAACCTCGATATCAAGGCATACCTCGCCGATGACGTGAACGCCTTTGCGATGGGCGATGGCACGGTGCGGGTCTATTCCGGGCTGATGGACGCCATGAACGACGATGAAGTGCGCTGCGTGATCGGCCACGAAATCGGCCATGTGAAGCTGGAACACGGGCAAAAGCGGATGCGCCGCGCGCTGCAACAGGATGCGGCACTCAGCGTTGCCGGAACCGCCAGCGGCGGGGTGCGCCAAGTCGCCAATTCGGAACTGGGCGGGCTGCTGCAGAACGTGATGTATGCGCAGCATTCGCAAAAGGCGGAAACGGCGTCGGATGACTACGCGCTCACCTTCATGGCGGCGCGAGGCTACAATCTGCAGGGTTGCCCTTCCGCGATGGACAAGCTGGCGGCGTTGAATGGCGGCGGTGGCGGGATTGCACTGCTGCAGACCCACCCCAACCCCGCCGCGCGCGCCAAGCGGATGCGCAAGCAGATCAAGTGATCGATACAGATATACTGCAGGCGGGTTTGGCGCGGGTGTGTACCCGCGCCGGGCTTGGCGCGATGTCGGAAGAGCCGCAGCGGCTCACCGGCGGGGCGGTGATGGAAAGCTGGCGCTTTGTGTCCGGGGACGCGGCTTTCGTGCTGCGCCGCGCGCCGAGTATCGCTTTCATGGAAGGGCGGCCTTACGGGCATGCTACCGAGGCCGCGCTGATCGAGGCGGCGCGCGCCAAGGGTGTGACCGCGCCGGAGGTCGTGGCGGTGCTGGAAGAAGCGGACGGCCTCGGTTCGGGCTTCATCATGGGCGCGCTGCCGGGGACCGCTGATCCCAAGGTCATTCTGGCGTGCGGCGATCCGGCGGGGTTGCTGCGAGAGGCGGCGCGGGACTTGGCGCGGATTCATCGCCTGCGTCAGGCCGATGTGCCCGCAGGCGTACCGGTGATGGATTACCGCGCCGCGATTGCCGACCTCAAGGCGCAGTTCATCGAAGCGGGCGGGGATCGCCCGATCATTGCTCTGGGGCTGAAGTGGCTGGAGGACAATTGTCCCACGCCAGTCGAGCCTGTCCTCAATCACGGCGATTACCGCATGGGCAACCTGCTGGTCGAAGGCTCGCGCCTGACCGGCGTGCTCGACTGGGAACTCGCCCATTTCGGCGACCCCCACGAAGACCTCGCCTTCGGCTGCATGGCGGTGTGGCGCTTCGCCCGCTACGACCGGCCGGCGTTGGGGCTGGGGAGCATCGCGGACTACCTCGCCGCCTATGAGGCCGAGGCGGGGGGAACAATAGACCCGGCGCGCTTCCGCTTCTGGACGATCTTTCGCACCGTGTGGTGGGCGCTCGGTTGCCTCAAGATGGCGGCGCAATGGCGCTCGGGCGCGGACCGGATGCTCGAACGCGTAGTGATCTCAAGGCGTACGAGCGAGCAGGAACTCGATCTGCTGCTGCTGCTGGAGGAGGATGCTCCGGAGGCGGAGCGGGAACCAGCATGCTTCGATTTCGAAGTGGAGAAAGAAGCTGGCGAGGCGACCAATGGTGAGCTTGCTGAAGCCGTCATCGAGTGGCTGGAAACGATCAAGCCGCTGATGTCCGGACATGACCGTTTCCAGCACGCGGTCGCTCGAAATGCCCTCAAGATGATTGTGCGGGACGAATCGCTCTGGCCTCGGGCGTGTGATCGTGAGCGAGCACGGGACATTCTCTCCGGAAAAGAATCCCTCGCAACGCCAAACTTGCTCTGGGATTTGCAGCAAGATGCAATCGAGAAATTAAGCGCAGACGTCCCTGGTTATCCCTCGCTGGCTGTGGCGCGGGAGCGATGGGTGATGAAGGAGAAGGAATAACCATGGACTTCGCCATCCCCGCCGAACTGCAAGCCTATCTCGATGAACTCAATGCCTTCATCGCCGCCGAGATCAAGCCGCTCGAGCAGCAGGACGACAATATCCGCTTCTTCGACCACCGCCGCGAATATGCGCGGACGGACTTCGAAGCGGGCGGGCTGCCCCGGCACGAGTGGGAAGAACTCCTTAAAGAGGCCACCCGCCGCGCCGACAAGGCGGGCCATTGGCGCTTCTCTGCGCCCAAGCGTTACGGCGGCAAGGATGGCAGCAACCTCTGGATGGCGGTGATCCGCGAGCATTTCGCGCGCCAAGGGCTGGGCCTTCACAATGACTTGCAGAACGAGCACTCCATCGTCGGCAATTTCCCCTTCGTCGCCATGTTCGACCAGTGGGGGACCGAGGAGCAGAAGCAGGAATTCATCACCGGCGGGTTCGAGCGCACCCGCCGCGTCGCCTTCGGCCTGACCGAACCCGACCACGGATCGGACGCCACGCACATGGAGACGGTCGCCGTCCGAGAAACCCGCGATGGCATCGACGGCTGGCTCATCAACGGCGAGAAGATGTGGATCACCGGCATGCACGTCGCCACCCACTGCGCGATGTTCGCGCGCACCAGCGGCAAGGCGGGCGATGCCAGCGGTATCACCTGCTTCCTCGTCCCCAACCCCACCGAGGGCCTGAAAATCGAGGAGTGGATGTGGACCTTCAACATGCCCA
This sequence comes from Erythrobacter sp., assembly GCF_024305245.1. Lineage (GTDB taxonomy): Bacteria > Pseudomonadota > Alphaproteobacteria > Sphingomonadales > Sphingomonadaceae > Erythrobacter. The sequence goes on along the minus strand of NZ_JAMWYX010000004.1, from coordinate 124,836 downwards.
CCGATCACCCGCGCCTCAGCGTCACCAATGTCTGGGTGCCGGACGAAGCTGTACTGGGCATCGAAGGGCGCGGCCTCGCGCTGGCGCAGAGCTTCGTTCATCAGAACCGCATCCGGCAGGCGGCGTCGAGCTGCGGCGCGGCGCTCTATTGCATCGACGAGAGCGTGAAATATGCGCGGGAACGCAAGCCCTTCGGCGAGGAACTCGCCCGCAATCAGGCGATCCAGTTTCCGCTGGTGGAGCTCGCCACGCAGTCGGAAATGCTGCGGCTGCTGATCTTCAAGACCGCGTGGGAAATGGACAATATGCCCCACGAACAGATCGAGCGCACCATCAGCGACAAGGTCTCGATGTGCAATTACTGGGCGAACCGGCTGGTGTGCGAGGCGGCGGACCGGGCGATGCAGGTCCACGGCGGCATCGGCTATTCGCGCCACAAGCCGTTCGAACACATCTACCGCCACCACCGCCGCTACCGAATCACCGAAGGCAGCGAGGAAATCCAGATGCGCAAGGTGGGGGCGTATCTGTTCGGCTATCTCGGGCCAAAGCGGGGCCAGTTTTCCTGAAATTCGGTTAGTCGAAGACGGGATCGGGAACCCGCGCCTCCTGGCGGCGCGCGACGAAATAGAGCCCGGTTCCCACGATCAGCAGCACGATCATCAGCCCGAACGCGCTGGCCGGCGCCTGGATCATGGTGAACACGGTAAACCCGCCCGACACCGCCATCACCGGCCACCAGTAGAGCGCGAGGCGGCCATTGTGCCGCTCGTCCGTGCGGCGCATCAGGACGACGAAACTGGCGATCACCAGCAGGCTTGTCACCGTCGATGCCAGCGCTGTGACCTGCGCCAGAAAGACGAAGGCTCCGCTCGACAGCATGACGGCTGTGGTAGCGGCGAACAGTAGCACCGCACGGTCGGGCGCCTGGAACCGGGGCGATATATGGGCGAATGTCGCGGGCAACAGACCGCGATCGGCCATGCCAAAGACGATCCGCGGCCCGCCGATGAAAAAGTTCAGTGCACTGGTTGCGATCGAGAAGACCGCTGCCACGCTGACGATCAATACGCCTGTGTCGCCCATCACGGCTCCGGCGGCGGCAGCCAGCGGGGTTGCATCCCCATTGCTCTGGGGGGCTCCAGCCGCGATGAAAGCCCATTGCACCATCATGTAGAAAACGGTGATCAGCGCCAGCGAACCCAGCATCGTTAGCGGCAGATCGCGCCGTGGTCGCTTCAGTTCGCCGGCCGACAACGCCCCAAGCTCCGCACCCGAAAATGCGAAATAGACCAGCAGCGCAATGCTTTCGAACTGGCCGAAACGCGGCAGCACGAACTCGGTCGCAATCCCCCCCGAAGCGTAGGCCACCCCGCAAAGCAACAGAATCGGCGTAAGCTTGAGCACGGTTCCTACCGCCAGCGAACCGATGCTGTTGCGCATCCCCGATAGAACGATCCCGGTCAGCGCCGCGAGCAGGAACGCCAGCGCCAGCGCCCGGGCACCGGGTTCGGCCAGCACCGGAAAGATAACCGCCATGTAAGCAACGAGCACATACAGGGTCGCAGCACGGCCAGCACTTATGCCGAGCACTGCCCAGAACCCGATCAGAAAGCCGACAAACGGACCGAATGCGGCTTGTATCCAGAGCTGCGGCCCGCCCGATGAGCGGAACATGTTGCACAGCCGGGCGACGATCAGCGTGCCGCAGGAGTAAAACAGGCCGAAGATCAGGAACATCCACGGCGCGAAATTGCCGACTTCGGCATAGAGCAGCGCGGGCAAGGCAAAGATCCCTGCCCCGATCATGCCGTTGATGCTCATGAGCGTTGCGCCTACGGGTCCGACCACCCGCGGCGGCGTGCGTGCTTCGGTCAAACGCGATCCCCCCTTGTCGCGACGGTGCACCGCACCGAATTTCGGCAATAGCCTGCGAGGGGGTTAGCATGGACCAGCAATGGGGCCTAATCGACAAATGACATATGTGACCGCTGGCAATATCCTTGCGCGCCGCTAGTCTCCCCCTCAACAGAGGAGACATTTTCATGCGCCATATCGCCGCCGCCCTGCTCGCCGGGGCCGCCTGCATTGCAGCACCGATCTCAGCCCAATCGAAGGGCAAAGACGCCAAAGCCGAGACAAGCTGGAGCGTCGAAGCGCCCAAGGGTGCGACAATCACGCAGGTTTCGATCAAGACCGACGAAGGCACGTGGATGGATGTCGACGTCGCGCCAAACGGGCAGACGCTCGCCTTCACGCTGCTCGGCGATATCTACACCATGCCGATTACCGGCGGCACGCCCAAGCGCATTACCGAAGGCCTTGCGTGGGACGTGCACCCGCGTTTCTCGCCCGATGGCACCCGCATCGCGTTCACTTCCGATCGCGGCGGCGGGGACAACATCTGGGTTATGAACATCGACGGCGGTGACGCGCGGCAGGTGACCAAGGAAGATTTCCGCCTGCTCAATCAGCCAACTTGGTCGCCCGACGGGCGATTCATTGCCGCCAAGAAGCATTTCACCACCGGCCGTTCGCTCGGCACAGGCGAAATCTGGCTGTATCACGTCAGCGGCGGCGGCGGGGTGCAGGTGGTCGAGCGCGCCAACGAGAAGCTGCAGAAGGAACTGGGCGAGCCGGTGTTCGCCCCCGATGGCAGCGCAATCTACTACACCCGCAACACCACGGGCGGAAACATCTTCGAATACGCGCAGGATTCCAACGCGGGCATCTTCGCGATCGAACGCCACGATCTGGCGACCGGCGAAGTCACCACCGCAGTCGGCGGCTATGGCGGCGCGGTTCGCCCGGCACCCTCGCCCGACGGCACCGAGATCGCCTTCGTCCGGCGCGACAAGGATCAGAGCCAGTTGTGGGTGAAAGACCTCTCCAGCGGGCGCGAGCGGATGATCTACGGTGCGCTTGATCTGGATGTGCAGGAAACCTGGGCGGTCACCGGGGTCTATCCCAATATCGACTGGTTGCCCGATAGCAGCGGGATCGTGTTCTGGGCGGGCGGGAAGCTCAACCGCGTGAATCGCGACGGCAGCGGCCATGCGGTGATCCCGTTCGCGATCAACGACACCCGGGGCGTGGCCGATGCGCCGCATCCGGTGATCGAAGTGTCACCCGATCGCTTCGCCACTTCGATGCCGCGCTTCGCCACGCTTTCGCCCGATGGTTCGCGGGTGGTGTTCGAAACCCTCGGACGGCTGCATTCCAAGTCGGCCAGGGGCAAGGACGCCCCCGCTCCTCTGACCGGCGATCCGGCAGATGCAGTGGAAGCCTTCCCCGCGTTCAGCCGTGATGGCGGCAGCCTCGCCTACGTGCGCTGGAACGACAAGACATTGGGCGAGATCGTGCTCGCCGATGCCAATGGGCAGAACCGCCGGGTGCTGACCGGCCCGGGCCATTTCGGCAACATTGCCTTTTCGCCAGATGGCAGCATGATCGCCTTCGAAAAGCGCGAAGGCGGATACCTGACCGCGCCCGAATATTCGGAAAACCCCGGTGTTTACGTGATGCCTACAAGCGGCTCCGGCGAGCCGCGTCTTGTCAGCCGTGACGGCGGCAGCCCGCAATGGGGCGCGGATAGCGACCGGCTGTTCATGCTGACCGGCGATGGTGACAAGCTGGCGCTCGTCTCCACCGACCTCAACGGCGAAGCCAGCCGCGTCCACGCGCGCGGCGAACTCGCCAATGATTTCCGCATCGCGCCTGATGGCCGAACCATCGCCTTTCGCCAGAATTACGAAGTGTTCGCGATGCCGCTGGTGCCGGGCGGCAAGCCGGTCGACGTCAGCGAAAAGGGCGGTGCGCTGCCGGTCACCAAGGTCAGCAGCGGCGGCGCGGATTACCTCGGCTGGGCGAACGGGGGCGAAACCCTGTTCTGGTCGATCGGGCCGAGCCTGCAAAGCGCACAGGTCAGCGACTTCTTTGCTGCTGCACCCAAGGCCGATGACGACAAGGCGAAAGGCTATGCCCCGCCCACCGGCGGCATTGCGCTGGGCGTGACGGTGGAGAAAGCCGCGCCGAGCGGCACCACGGTAATCACCGGGGCGCGAGTGCTGACGATGGCGGCGGGCCTTGCCGCGGATGATGCCGGGGTGATCGAAAACGGCATGATCGTGATCGAAGGTGACCGCATCACCGGCGTCCACGATGCCACGACCGTGAAGATGGCCTTCCCCGAAGGCACGCGCTTCATCGACGCCAGCGGCAAGACCATCATGCCCGGCCTCGTCGATGCGCACGCGCATGGGCCTTACGGGGTCGGCGATCTGATTCCGCAGCAGAACTGGACGTTGCTGCAGGATCTGGCGCTGGGCGTGACCACGGTTCACAATCCGTCGAGCCAGGCCAGCACGGTGTTCGCCGCCGCCGAACGCCAGCGCGCAGGGCTGACGCTGGCCCCGCGCATCTTCTCGACCGGAGAGATCATCTACGGGGCCAAGGCGCCCGGCGTGTATGCGCGGATCGATACCTATGACGATGCGCTGGCGCATGTGCGCCGGATCAAGGCGCAGGGCGGTGTCTCGGTGAAGAACTACAACCAGCCCCGCCGCGAACAGCGGCAGATGGTTGCGCGCGCGGCCGCAGCCGAAAACATGCTGGTGGTGGCCGAGGGCGGATCGCTGTTCGGGATGGACATGAACCTTGTCGCCGATGGCAATTCCACAATCGAACACAATGTCCCGATCGATGTGTTTTACGAAGACGTGCTGCAATTCTTCGGTCAGTCGAACAGCAATTACACCCCCACGCTGGTGGTGACCTATGGCGGGCTGGCGGGCGATCCTTACTGGCGGCAGGCAATGGACGTGTTCGATCACCCGCTGATGATCCACACCCCGCCCCGCGCGCTGCTGGCCGCCAATGCCCGGCGGGTGAAAGCGCCGGAGTGGGCCTTCGTCGATGACAATTCCGCACGCGAGGCGAAGAAGCTGAGCGAGCGCGGCGTGAAGGTCAGCATCGGTGCGCACGGCCAGCAATCCGGGATCGGCGCGCATTGGGAATTGTGGAGCTTCGCGCGCGGCGGGATGAGCCCGGTCGAGGCGCTGAAGACGGGCACCATCGCTGCGGCACAATCGCTGGGCATGGCGAAGGATATCGGCAGCCTCGAAGTCGGCAAGCTGGCCGACCTCGTGATCCTGTCCGACGATCCCAGCGTCGATATCGCCAATTCGGACAATATCGAACAGGTGATGCTCGGCGGGCGGTTGTACGATGCGGCAACGCTCAACGAAGTCGGCACCGGCACCGCGACCCGCCAGCCCTATTGGTGGAACGCCAATGGCGGCAAGGGTGCGGGCGGATCCGAAGCTGCGACCCACGCAGGCCAAGGTCACGCCGATGGCGATGCGGGCTAGTTCGGTCTGGGAGGGGGCGGCTTAACCCGCCCCCTCCTCCATCAGCGCCTTCAGGTCTTTCAATGCCTTGGCGCGCAACTGGTGGACGCGCGGCACGCTGACATCGAGCACGGCGGCGATTTCGGTGAGGTTCATCTCCTCGACGAAGAACAGCTGAAGCACCAGCTTCAGCCGGTCAGGCAGCGCGATCATCGCGCGCAGCAGCCGTTCGCGGTCCTCCGCCGCGCACAGCGCCTCGAACGGGTCGGGATCGTCGCTGGCAAAGGCGGTGCTGGTCTCGTCATATTCCTCGGCAATCGAGGTCAGCGTCACGCCTGCGCTTTCCAGCGAGAGCAGTTCGGCATCGTCCACGTCCAGCATTCGTGCCAGTTCGGCCCGGCTCGGCTCCCGCCCCAGCGTGCCGCGCAGGCTGGAGAGCGCGCGTTCGAACGCGGCGCGTTTGCGGCGGGCGGTGCGGGTATCATGGGCGGCGCGGCGCACCTCGTCCAGCATTGCCCCGCGCACCCGGATCTTGGCATAGGCGGCAAACCCGTCCTCGGTCGGCCCGGCGTGGCGCTGGGCGCATTCGGTCAGCGCCACCATCCCGGCCTGCACCAGATCCTCGATCTCCAGCCCGCTGCGTCCGTTGCCGTTGATGTGCCACGCCGCGCGGCGCACCAGCGGCAGGAAACGGCGGACGCGGTCTTCGACCTCGGCGCGGGACGGCGCATAGGAGGTGGCGGCGGCAAAGCCGGTATGGTCATGTTTCATCAGGCAGGCTCCGTCGCATCAGGCGCAGCAAGCGCGGGCGTTTCGGGCGGGTTCGGCTCGCCGATCACGCCGATCACCGCGATTGGCTGGGTCGGGGGCAGTTCGGCAATCGACAGGACAAGGCAGCGCGGGCTGCGCTGCTTCAGCAATGCGGCCAGTGCGCGGCGGGCCGGCGGCTGGACGATCAGCGCAATCGCCGCCTTCTCGGCATCGGCAAGGCGGTTCACCTCGCGCACGATCATGCCGCCGCATTCCGGCTCGATCAGCGGCTGGCCGGTGGCAGGATCCACCATCCCGCCCAGGATCGCGCTCTCCAGCCCGGCATCCAGCGTCGCCACCTTCAACGGCTCGCCCGGCGCGGCGATTCGGGCGATCAGCCGCGCGCCCAGATCGGCGCGGACGATATCCACCACCGCATCGAAATCGGTGGTCTTCTGCAAGGCGAGCGCCAGCGACGTGAACAGCGGCTGCGGGTGCGCAAGGGCGATCCCGTCGGCTACCAGCACGCGCAGGATGCGGGTTAGCGCGGGCAGGGTCAGTGGATCGGGTGTGACAGCCTCGACCAGCGCGGGCGCGCGGGCCTTGAGGCCATCGACCCATTCGCGCACCTCGTCCGGGCCGAGCAGCTGGTGCGCTTCGGTCAGCAGCGCCTGATTGGCGTGGGTGGCGATGACAGTGGCGGGATCGACCACCAGGAACCCCTCGGCCACGGCATGATCGCGCGCGGAGGGGGCAATCCACAGCGCCGGGCAATCGAAGCTGGGATCGCGGGTCGCCTCGCCGGTCAGCCCGAGTTCCGCATAGGGGCCGGGACGGACCTCGCCCGCGTCGATGGCGAGCAGTTTGCCCGGCCTGACATTGCCGCGCGCGATGCTCACCCCGCCCAGCAGCACGGTATAATCCTGCGCCGCCAGATCGAGCGAATCGCGAATCCGGAACTGCGGCAATACGAAGCCCAGATCGCGCGACAATTGCTTGCGGATGCCGGTAATGCGGGTGATCAGGGGCGCGCCCTGTGCCTCATCGACCAGCCCGACCAGGCCGTATCCCAGCTCCACCGTCACCAGCGTCTGATCCGACACGTCGGCCAACGCGATATGATCTGCGGCAGGCTCGGCAGCGGGTGCGGGCGGCGGCGGCGGTGCGGCGGCGCGGCGTTTCAGCTGCCACCAGATTGCCGTCGCTATGGCCGCACCGGGGAAGAAAATCATCTGCGGCATGTCTGGTACCAGCCCGATCGCGCCGAGGATCAGCGCCACAGGCAACCAGCCGCGCGGATCGGCGAACTGGCCGCCGATCTGCCCGGCAAGGTCGCGGGTGTCGGAAACGCGGGTGACAATCGCGGCTGCCGCAATCGACAGCAGCAGCGATGGCACCTGCGCGACCAGCGCATCGCCCACTGCCAGCGTGACATAGACCTCGCCCGCCTCGCTCGCCGAAAGACCGTGGCTGATCATGCCGAGCGCGAACCCGGCGAAGATATTCACCCCAAGGATCAGCAGCGCGGCAATCGCGTCGCCCTTCACGAATTTGGAGGCGCCATCCATCGACCCGTAGAAATCGGCTTCAACCGTCACTTCGCGGCGACGCTCGCGCGCCTCGTCGGCGGTGACGAGCCCGGCGGCGATGTCGGCGTCGATCGCCATCTGCTTGCCCGGCAGCGCATCGAGCACGAACCGCGCGGACACTTCCGACACCCGGCCCGCACCCTTGGTGATGACGATCATGTTGATGATCATCAGGATTGCGAACACGAACAGCCCGACCGCGAAATTGCCGCCGACCAGAAACGCGCCGAAGCTTTCGATTACCTCGCCCGCCGCCGCGCCGCCTTCGTGCCCGCTCATCAACACGATCCGGGTCGAGGCTACGTTCAAGGCCAGCCGCAGCAGGGTCGCGAACAACAGCACGCTGGGGAAGCTGGAGAAATCGAGCGGTTTGCGGGCGTTCAGCGCCACCATCAGCACCGCAATCGAAATGGCGATATTGAGGACGAAGAAGATATCCAGCAGCAGCGCCGGGATCGGCAGCACCATCAGCGCCAGCAGCGCGAAGATGCCAGCCGGCAACACCATAGCCGCGGGCATGGCCAGCACGCGCTGAAGCGGGGTGGCAATCATGGCAGGCCCGCTCACAGCCCGAACGCCTTCAGCTGGTCATAGGCGCGGCGCACCTGAACAGGCGCGGCGCTGGCATCATTGCCGAAGGCCGCGCCCAGCACCTGCGACATTGCCATGCGCGGCGGCAACGCGGCCAGTTGCGGCGCGGCGGCGATACGCGGCGGAGCGCCGAAGCCGGACATCGCGCTGCCCGTCACCGGAAAAGGCGTGGCTGCAAACGGTGCGGCAGGCGCACGATCTGCGCGGGCAATGCGCACGCCCGGTGCGCTGCCCGCCCGGTCGAGCGCACGTTCGAGCTTGCTCCCCAGCACGTCCATCACCCCGGCCAGGCTGCGGGGGCTGCCATCGGGGCTGTAGAAAATCGCGCGATTGGCGGCGGCAGGTTTGGCGAACAGCGCGGGCGCGCTCTGGCCCGGATCGGCCCGCATCTCCGACAGGAACCGCCCCGCTCCGCCTGCGCCGAGGAAATGCGCGAGGTACAATTCGGCATGATCGGGTTCGCGGCCGAGAATCGGTGTGAGGTGCGCGCGGTTATCCTCCGCCAGCCCGGCTGCCATCAGCGCGGCGACTTGCGGATCCTTGCGCAAGCCGAGAATCGCATCGCGCTGCGCCGGATCGGCGACAAAGGCACTGCCCGAGGCGGTGACGCCGATACTATCGGCCACATCGCCGAGGCCGAACCGGCTGCCGTGCTTTTTCACGGTGCCAAGCCAGGTGCTGTCGATGAACTGGTAAAGCCCCGTCGCGCTCGATGAGCGGGCGCGGGCATTTGGGTCGAGCGCGGATTCAACCTCGGCCTGGGCCAGCAGGTAGCCGAAATCGACGCTGGTCTGCTCCGCAGCGCGGGCAATCGCGGCTTCGACCGGGGCGCCCGTTCGCGGCGCGGCAACCGGCTGCGCGGGGCCGCTGCGGCGGGCCGCCTCATGGGTGCGGGCCGCAGCCTCGAACCCGGCCCGGATCGGCCCGGTAGGCATGTAAGCAGGGGAAGACGTGGACACGCAAACTCCGCCGGATCGGGAACGCCGCAAGGGGCGGCGTTTTCAGACGGGTTTCAGCAAAAGGTGTGCCAAACTGGGTTTCGGCGCGCATCCGGCACGAACGGAAAACGGGAACGTCTAACCCCGCAGCGATGCATAGGCCGGGCGCGGCATGCGGCGCGGCCCGCCCATCGCCTCGATCCGGGCAGCGACATTGGCGGCCAGGAGGTTGCGCACCCGGCGGTTGACGTCGTTCAGATGGCGGGCAGTCTCTGCAAGGGCGCGGGACTCGTCGTCGAGCGCGCCCGGACCGATGGCGGCCAGCGCGTCGCACAGCGTCTCCTTCTCGCGGGTCGATCCGATCAGTCCATCGGCATCGAGTGCGGCAAGCGCCTGCCGCTCTGCCTCGAGCACGGCAATCATTTGCCGCAAGTTGCCGGCCAGTGTTGGGGGGTTGGGCTCGGGCTGGGGCTGTTCAAGCGCTTCGGCCATCGGGATCACGCTTTCACCGGCAGTGCGAAGCTGACCTGCGCGGCGATCATCGCATCGACAATCTGCGCCGGCACCAGCGGGTAGGAGCCATCCTTCAACGCAGCGCGGATCTGCTGCACGCGCTCGGCATCGACGGGCGGGCTGGCGGCATCCACCGTGCCACCGATTTCGACGCTGACGCCGCTCGCCGGGGCGTTGGCGGGGCGGGGTGCGCCGGTACGGGTCTCGATCTGCGCGCGGTCGCTGGTCGACAGCGCGCGCGTTGCGGCGATCCCTTGCAATTTGCTCAGTTCGACAGAAGGCATGGCGATAATCCTTGGTAGGGCTGCTGAACCGGAGAACGGCTGTGCGGGGCCTGCTTTAAGGGAGGTTTAAAGATTTCTTCAGCTTGCCGGGATGACCGCCAAGCCGGGGCGCTCGATCCGGGCACGCAGGGCTTCGGCCTTGCGTGCGGTGCGCACGAAGATCCATTCGCCCACCGCGCCGCTTTCCATCGCCTCGCCCTGCTGCTGCACGGAAAAGCCGCGCCCGCGCACCTGTATCGTCAGCGCATCGCCGCGCTTGATCGCTGGCGGGGCAGGGCGGTTCGAAGCGGCACTGCCGTCCGCGCCGTCGACCGCGACGAACACGCGCCAGACGTCCGGACCGGGGCATTCGACCCGCACCGAATTGCGCGCATTGCCATGCCACGAGACCGCCAACGGCCCGGCACAGGCGGCGAGTTGCAAGCGCGGGTCGGCCGGTGCGCGCGCGCCGCCGGGGGTGCCGGGTGCCGCGCCGGTGAATTCTGCCACCGCGCGGTCGATCGATGCCGGCTGCGTGCGCGTCTGCGCTTCGGCCGGGGGATCGCACAGCGGCAGCAGCATCGCTGCCGCCAGCGGGGCGAGCCGCCAGCCATCGGGCCAGGGATTGGTGATTTCCATGCGTGTGCTCCTGTCATGCGGACGGAATATCCGCCCGAGGTTCAGCAAAGGTCGTGCCAAGTGCGACCGGAACCGGCCTACGGGTCTTACCGGAGGCGGGGCTGGTCACGGCTTAAGCATGATCGGGGTAAGTCCCTGCGAAATTGTCCGATTCCAGACGCCGGGGCTTTACCATGACCTTCGCAACCCGTTTCCTTACCCGTTCCTACCGTCCGCACGATCCGGCCGCCGCCGATGCGGCAACGGATACGCCACCGGCCAGCCGCGCCGAGGAAGCCCGCCGCGCGCTGTTGGCGCGGATCGGCGAATTCGTGGAAACCCATGATCTGGCCGTCACCGCCAGCAATCTCTCCACCATCTGCGGCGGCCTGTCGGGTTCGCATCCCGAACTGGCGCAGGCCTTCACCGCGCGCGAGATCGCGGGCGAGCCGATCGACCAGCGCTGGCTCGATACGCTGGCGCGGCTCGATCCCGAGGGGCATTCGCGCATCGCCGGGCTGGAAGCACTCATGGACAAGCTCGAATATTCGCTGATGCGCTTCGCTCAGACCGCGCGTTCGGCGCGCAGCGAGACCAGCGATCATCGCGGCGCGCTGGGCGCGAAGATCGAGGCGATGGCCGACATCGATCTCGCCCCGGCGGCAGCGGGCGAGCTGGCGCAGGTGATCGACCTGTCGCGGGCGATGCTGGCGCGGATCGAACAGGCCGAAGCCTCGATGGCGCGCAGTCAGGAAGAAACCGATCGCCTGCGGGAAAACCTCGCCAAGGCACGGATGGAGGCCGATGTCGATCACCTCACCGGGCTGCCCAACCGCCGCGCCTTCGAACGCCGGCTGGTGTCCGCCTCGCTCGAAGCGCGGGCCAAGGGCGAGGCGTTGAGCCTGGCGTTCTGCGATGTCGACCACTTCAAGCTGGTCAATGATCGCCACGGCCACGAGGCGGGCGACCGGGTGCTGTGCGCGCTGGCGGGGACGCTCAACGAACACGCCGGGTCTGCCTGCTTCGTCGGACGCCACGGCGGTGAGGAATTCGTCCTGCTGTTCTACGGCATGGACAAGAACGCAGCGCGCGCGAAGCTCGATGCGATCCGCCGCGCGCAGGCCGCACGCCTGCTGATGAACCGCGACACCGGTCAGCCGTTCGGGCGCGTGACCTTTTCGGGCGGGGTGGCCGAAGTGACCGAGGATACCGACACCCGCAGCGCACTCGCGCGGGCCGATGCAGCGCTGTACCGCGCCAAGCAGGAAGGCCGCAACCGGGTGATGGTGGGCTGAGGCACAGCCGCTTCGTTATCGCACCGACGCTGCCTGCACCTGATCATAGGCAAGGCTGGCATAGAGATCGGCCTCGCCGCCAGCGGTGATGATGGTGCGCACCGCCACGCCGCTGCCCGCCGCGCTCGCAGCCAATCCGCGCGCCGCATCCCATGCCGCCGATGCCCGCCGCGGTGCATCCGCATTCTCCGCGTCGTAGCGCGCGAAGATCGTCAGCGTGGCGCGCGGATCATGCGGCTGTGCAGCAAGCCATTCGCTCAATGTCGGCCCGCCTGCCACGGGGCGATAAAGCGCCTGCGCCGCAGCAATTTCAGCTGTGACGGAGGCCGCCCGCGCCTGCTCCCCGCGTACGGCGCGAACAGCGGCTTTCCGCCCGGCCTCGGCCTCTGCAGCGGGCAGCGCGGTCAGAATCAGCAGGAACAGGATCAGCGCAAGGTCGGCCAGGATCAGCTGCCAGCCATGACCGCTGCTTTTGATGGAAACAGTGCCCGCGCTCATGCCACACCCCGCAAATGCGTGCGCCCGTCATGCGGGTGCACGGCAGGAGCGGCGATCTGTTCGACGAACCAGTCGGCCAGCGCCTCGCGCTGTTCCTCTCGCGCAAACCCGCGCCGCTCGATCGCGCCGGCCAGCGGATAGCAGGCAAGGTGAGCCAGCAGCGCGCCGTAGAGAGTGGAAAGTACCGAGGTCGCGACCGCAGCCAGCGTCACGCCGATCGCATTCGCGCCGCTGGGCGGGGCCAGCTGGGTGAAGGCGTAGAGCGTGCCGATCAGCCCGAATACCGGGGCCAGTTCGCCCGCCCATGCGAACACCTGCGCCGCCGCCACCCGCCGCGCCTCGTCGAGCGCGCGTTCGGATCGGCGAATGCGGTGCAACGCCTCCAGCGAGCCGTGGCGCAGATAGGTTTCGAGCATCAGCCCCAGCGCCCGGTCGGGCGGCAGTGCCGGATCGGCGCGGCGTGGACCATCGCGCCTGATCGCCGTGACCGCCAGTGCCAGCGCCTTGCGATTGGCCTCGGCATCGAAGCCGGGCTTCGCCAGCGCCCCCGCCTCTCGCAAAGCCGCGCCGAAATCGCGCCAGCCGCAGCGTGCGGCGCAGGCCAGCACAGTGCCTGCCACCACGATGGTGAAGGCGCCCGGATCGATGAGGGCGCTGAATCTGTCTGGCATCGGTTTCCCTCGCTGGCCCCACGCAAATCAGTGCGGTCGCAAGGGCAGAACGTCAGCGGCGCTGCCGGATTAAGAACTAGGTATTTGCGGCAGGGCCTTGCCGGAGAAGCGGCAAGGACTTGCCACATGGCCGCGTTTGCCTCCGCCCGCGCCCCCTTTCGGCAAACTGGCACGCTTCGTGCTGATACGAAGCCGCACTGGCAGGCCGCCGCTTTTCAGATGGTCTGCACGACACGGGAGGAACCCGCATGAACGAAAGATTGTTCGGCATTCACGGCGCGGCGCTGACCCTGCGGTCAGAACGCATGGGCGTGATCGCCTCCAACATCGCCAATGCCGCGACGCCTGGATACAAGGCGCGCGACATCGATTTCGGTGCCGCGCTCGATGCCCGGCTCGCCAATCAGCGCGGCAACAATCTCGCCGATCCGCAGGCCGGCATGGTGTGGCGCACGCCGACCATGCCGACGCTGGATGGCAACACGGTCGAACTGAACCACGAACAGGTCGCCTTTGCCGAAAACGCGGTCGCCTATTCGGCGACGCTCAGCTTTGTGCAAGGCAAGGTCAGCACCATCACCCGCGCGCTGAAGGGTGAATGACGATGCCCGAACGCGCTCCCATGACACTGTTCTCCATGACCACCCGCGCGATGAGCGCGCAGATGGTGCGGATGAATGCGGCGACATCGAACCTCGCCAATGCCGGGTCGGTCTCAACCACCGAGGAAGGTGCCTACCGCCCGATCCGCGCGGTGTTTTCGGTCGAACTCGATCGCGCCTCGGGCCTTGCCGGGGTCACCTCCAGCGGGCTGGTACGCTCTGAAACTGCGGCCACCAAACGCCACGATCCCTCCCACCCGCTCGCCGATGCCGATGGCTACGTGTTCGAAGCCCCGGTCGATGAAACCGCCGAGATGGTCGAGATCATGGAGAGCGCGCGCCAGTACCAGAACCTGGTGCAGGCGCTGCAGACCGCCAAGCAACTGATGCTCGAAACCCTGAGGAGCCAGTAATGACCACCACCAATGCCATCACCCCTGCCGCGCAGAGCACGCTCGACCGGCTCAACACCCCTTCGCGGCTGACCGGCGGCGGTCTCGGCTCGCTAGACGGCGGCGATTTCCTGCGGCTGCTGACGACGCAGCTGACCTTTCAGGACCCGCTCGAACCGGCCGATAACGAAGCGATGCTGGCGCAGATGGCGCAGTTTTCCTCGCTTGCGGCGACCACCGAAAGCGGGGCCACGCTGGATGATATCTCCGCCAAGCTCGACCGGCTGATCGCCGCGCAGGAGGCTGCCTTGCAGCCTGCCACCACCCCGCAAACCTGACCTCGCCCCAAACCGAAAGGATCACCCCGACATGTCGTTCTTCACCTCCCTCAGCGGTCTGCGCAATGCCGAGACCGATCTGCGCGTTATCGCCCACAACATCGCCAATGCCGAAACCGTCGGCTTCAAGAAAAGCTCGGCGCAGTTTGCCGATCTGGTCGCCAGCGGTTCGGCCACCGATCCGCGCCGCACCGCCGGGATCGGCGCAACCGTGTCCGCGATCACGCAGGATTTCGCGCTCGGCCCGCTCGAACAGACCGGCCGCAGCCTTGATATCGCGATCGACGGCGACGGCTTTTTCGCGCTGGAAAACCCGTTCTCGGGCGATCTCAGCTTCAGCCGCAACGGCAATTTCCAGCTGCTCGCCACCGGCGACTTGCAGGACACGCTCGGCAACCGGCTGCAGGCCTTTCCGGTCGATGCTGCCGGGGTTGCGACATCGACTGTGCCGGCCCCGGTGATTGTGCCGCTGACCAACGGCGCAGGCTCGGCGCTGGCCAATGTCACCATCAACAATCGCGGGATCGTGAATGCGGCCTATGCCGATGGCACCGCAACCCCGATCGGGCAGGTCGCGCTCGCCACCTTTGCCGCGCCGGGCGGCCTGCGCGCGATCGGCCAGACCAAGTGGCAGGCATCGGGCGATTCCGGCCCGCCGAACTTCGGCAACCCGGGCATCGGCGCGAACGGCGATCTGATCAGCGGCGCGCTGGAGCGTTCGAACGTCGATCTGGCCGAGGAAATGGTCTCGCTGCTCACAGCTCAACGCAATTTCCAGGCCAATGCCCGCGCGATCGATACCGCCACGCAGATCTCCACCACCGTCATCAACCTGCGGCAGCAGTAAGGGCGGCTGACCCATGGACCGGATGATCTACACCGCGATGACCGCGATGAACGCGGCGATGGACCGGCAGCGGGTGGTGGCGAACAACCTCGCCAACGCCAGCACGCCGGGCTTTCGTCAGGAAATCTTCGCGGTCACGCCCGCCACGCTGAAGGACGGATCGCTGGAGGCCCGCGCCATGGCGCGCGGCAATGTGCGCGGTGCGGACATGACCGCGGCACGCGTGGTGCCAACCGGCAATCCGATGGATGTCGCGCTCGAAGGCACGGCGCTGCTGGCCTACCAGTCGCCCGACCTTCAGGGCGAGATCTACTCCCGGCGCGGCGACCTGCGGGTGTCGGCATCGGGTGTGATCGAGAACGGCGAAGGGCTGGCCGTGCTTGGCGAAGCCGGCACGCCGATATCCGTGCCGCCCGGCTTCAGCATCGCCATCGCTGCCGACGGCACGATCATGGCGAGCGACCCGTCCGCGCCGTCCGCCCCGGCCGAAGCGCTGGACAAGCTGCGGCTGGTGACACCCGGTGGCAGCCCGCTGGCAAAGGGGATCGACGGCTTCCTCAAGGTGCCGAATGCCAATGGCCTTGGCGGCGTTCTGCCCCCCGATCCGACTGCGCGGCTTTCCACCGGTGCGCTCGAACAATCCAATGTCGAGACCGCCGATACGCTGGTGCAGATGATCGAAGCCCAACGCGCTTTCGAACAGCGCGCCAAGATCATCGCCACCGCAGGCGATCTCGATGAAGCCTCCAGCGGCCTGATGGCGCTGCGCTGATTTTTCCAAGGGAGCACTGACCAATGCCCACTTCCGCCCTTCACGTCGCCCGCACCGGGCTTGAGGCTCAGGATGCGCGGATGCGCGTCATCGCCAACAACCTCGCCAATATCGGCACCACCGGGTTCAAGCGCGACCGCGCCGATTTCGCCACGCTGGCCTATCAGGAACAGCGGGTCGCAGGGCAGGCATCGACCGGGCAGACCGCGTTTGCGGTCGGCCTCAACCTCGGCACCGGGGTGCAGGTGCAGGGCACCACGCGTATTTCGACGCAGGGCACGCTGGGCACCACCGGCAATGCGCTCGATCTGGCGCTGGATGGCGACGGCTATTTTCAGGTCGAACTGCCGCCCGGCGGACAGATCGGCTTTACCCGCGCGGGCAATTTCACGCTGTCGAATGATGGCACGCTGATCACGTCGCAAGGCTATGCGCTGCAGCCGCCGTTGCAGGTGCCGGCGGGTGCGCAGTCGATCACCATTGCGCCCGATGGCACGGTGAGCGCGCTGACGCCCGGCGATGCCGCGCCGACGCTGCTGGGCCAGCTGACGGTCGCCAGTTTCGTCAACCCGGCGGGCCTGCGCGCGATCGGCGACAACTTCCTGGTCGAAACCGCCGCTTCCGGCCCGGCCGAACTCGGCTTTGCGGGCGAGAACGGGCGCGGGCAGATCCGGCAGGGGATGCTCGAAAGCTCAAACGTCAACGTGGTCGAGGAGCTGGTCGAGATGATCGAGGCCCAGCGCGCCTATGAAATCAATTCCAAGATGGTCAGCGCGGTCGACGAGATGCTGCGCAACGCCAATCAGACATTGTGAGACAGATGATGACCGCTCGATATTTGATCCTTGGCGCGGCGCTGGCGCTGGGCGCCTGCATGGGCACAGGCAGCAGCGGGCCGCAGGCCGGCTTTACCGCGCCCCCGCCCCCAGGTGCAGCGATGGTGACGGCTGGTGCGATCGATCCGCTGTTCATCACCGCCCCGCAACCCTTGCAGCAGCAGGCCAGCGCAGGCGCGATCTTTCAGGTGGGCACCGGCTATTCCGGCCTTGTCACCGGCACCCGCGCACGGATGTTGGGCGACATGGTGACGATCATCCTCACCGAAAACACCACCACCACCAAGAGCACTGCCGGACAAACCAACCGTTCCGGCAGCTTCGGAATAACCCCGCCTGCCTCCGGCCCGCTCGATTTCCTCAACCCCAACGCCCTTAAAGCTGCGGCCGAAGGGTCGTTCAGTGGAGGGGGCAATGCTGCGCAGCAAAGCCGCCTGAACGGTGCGGTCGCGGTGACCATCGCCGCGATCTACCCCAACGGCACCGCCGAAGTGGTCGGAGAAAAGCAGATGATGTTCAGCCAGGGCGATGAATGGGTGCAATTCGCCGGTCGCATCCGGCTGATCGATATCGACAGCGACAACCGCTTGGCCTCCTCGCAGGTCGCCAATGCCCGGATCATCTATTCGGGCCAGGGCGCAGTGCAGCAGGCGAGCCGTCCGGGCTGGCTGAGCCGCTTCTTCAACAAAATCTCGCCATTCTGAGGAGAGCCGCCATGATCCGCATTCTCTCCCCCCTGTTCGCCGCCGCGCTGGCGCTGCTGGCGGCCCTGGCCCCAACCCCTGCCGCTGCCGAGCGCATCCGCGATCTCGGCCAGTTCGAAGGTCTGCGGGCCAACCAGCTGACCGGCTACGGCGTGGTCGTCGGCCTGCAAGGCACCGGCGACAACAACCTGCAATATGTGACCGAGGCAATGCGCGGCGTGTCCGGCAGGCTCGGGCTGCAATTGCCGCCCGGCGTCAGCCCGATTTTGCGCAATGCCGCCGCCGTGATCGTGACCGCCGAACTGCCCGCTTTCGCCAAGCCCGGCCAGCGGATCGACATCACCGTGTCCACGCTGGGTCAGGCGCTAAGCTTGCGCGGCGGAGCGCTGATCCTCACGCCGCTCTATGGCGCGGACGGGCAGATCTATGCGATGGCGCAGGGCAATGTCGCGGTCGGCGGACTAGGCGTGACGGGCCGCGATGGATCGCAGCTCACCGTCAATATCGCCACCGTCGGCCGGATCGCCGATGGCGCATCGGTAGAACGCGCCGTGGCGACCGGGTTCGACCAGTCCTCGACCTTGCGGTTCAACCTGCACCAGGCCGATTTCCTCACCGCCGCGCGTGTGCGCGATGCGATCAACAGCCGCTACCCCGGCATCGCCACGATTGCCGACGGGGTCAGCATCGAACTGGCGCTGCCGCTGGGCAATGATGTTCGGTCAGGCGTCATGGCCGAGATCGAGATGCTCGCCGTCACCCCTGCACCTGTCGCCGCGCGGGTGATCGTCAACAGCCGCACCGGCACGGTCGTCATAAACGACGCGGTGCGATTGTCGCCCGCCGCGGTCAGCCACGGCAAACTGGTGATCCGGATCGACGAGAACCCCACCGTGGTGCAGCCCGAACCCTTCGGCCGAGGCCAGACCGCGGTGGAGCAGGATACCGAAATCACCATCAACGAACGTTCCGACCGGGTCGCCTATATGCCGGGCGCAGCCTCGTTGTCGGAAATCGTCGATGCCCTGAACCTGCTCGGTGTGGGCGCGTCCGATCTGGTGGTGATCCTCGAAAGCCTCAAACAGGCCGGCGCGCTGCAAGCCGAGATGGTCGTGTTGTGACCGGACCGCTGATCCCCGCCGCTCAATCGCCTGGCCCCCAATCGCTTGGCCCCGCCCCTCGCAGCTCGGCGCGCAGCCAGGATATCTCTCCGGAACGCGCCGAGTTGCGGGAAGCGGCCGAAGGGTTCGAGGCGATCATGATCCGCAAGATGCTCGCCACCGCGCGCTCCGCCAGCTTCGCCGAGGAAACCCCCCTGACCGGCGGCGGGATGCAGCAGTTCCAGACCATGCGCGACGAACACTTTGCCGATCTCGCTGCGGCCAGCGGTGCCTTCGGGTTTGCCCGCAGTATCGAGGAACAGCTTGCGCAATATCTTCCTGCGAAAGGTGACGGATAATGCCATCCGCGATCTTCACTATCGGACGGAGCGGCCTCACCGCATCGCGCCTCAGTCTTGAACTGACGGCGCAGAACGTCGCCAATGCCGCCAACCCCGATTATTCGCGCCGCTCGCTGACGCAGAGCGAGCTAGTGATGACCGGCAATATCGGCATCGGCGCATCGGCGGATTCGCTCGGCGGCATCCGTCCGGGCGTGGTGGTGCGGGCCGAAAGTGCGCTGGTGCAGCGTCAGGCGCGCGACACCTCGTCCGGTCTGGCTGCAGCAGAGACGGAATTCTTCGCCATGCGCGAGGCGGAAAGCGCGCTGGAAACCTCCGGCCTGTTCACCGGCCTCGTCGCATTCGAAGCCGCCCTGACCCGGCTGGAAGGCAACCCGCTGGAACCCGCGCTGCGGCTATCCGCGCTGGAAAGCGTGCGGACGATGGCGGCCAATTTCCGCGTCGCCGACAGCACGCTCGCCAATGCCCGCAGCCTGGTTCAGGACGAAGCGGCGGCGATGGTTCCCGATATCAACGAACTTGCGGCCGAACTCGCCAAGGTCAACCGCGATCTGGTCGCCTCGCGCGAAGGCACAGCGGGCCGTGCGGCGCTGCTCGATGCGCGCGACAAGGCGTTGCGGGGGCTGGCCGAAGAATTCGGCATCGCCGCCACCATCAATGCCAACGGCACCGCCGACGTCACGATCGACGCCGCGCCGCCGGTTGCGCTGGTGACGGGCGGGGTTGCCGCCAGCGTCAATCTTGCCTTCGCTGCCGATGGCACGCTTGCCTTCGACATCGGCGGCACCGCCTTTGCCCCCACAGGCGGGGCGATGGCCGGACGCGCCGCCGCGCTGGATCAGATGGTGGGGCTGCAGACCGGGATCGACAGTCTCGCCGCTTCGGTGATCGCAATCGCCAATACGGCGCAGAGTGCCGGGGTCGATACCGACGGCAATCCCGGTCAACCGCTGCTTTCGGGCACCAACGCCGCCGACATCGACGTAGCGCTGGCCTCTGCCAACGGGCTCGCCACCGCCCCCGCCGGTGCGCCTGCAGGCAGCCGCGACACCGGCAATCTTGCCACGCTGCTGGCTTCGCTGGGGGCCGCAACCGGCCCTGCCGCCGGGGCCGATACGCTGCTGCTGGGCTTGTCGAGCCGGGTGTCCGCACTCGACACGCGGCGCGAAGGGCTGGGCATCGTCGCCGCCAGCGCCGAGGGCGAGCTGCTGCGCGCGACCGGCGTCGATCTCGATACCGAAGCCGCCAATCTGGTGCGCCTGCAACAGGCGTTCGAAGCCAATAGCCGGGTGCTTCAGGTCGCCACCGAATTGTTCGATACGCTGCTGGGCCTCAGGTAACAGGATCGCGCCGTCATGAGCTTTATCAGCAATTCCACCGGTTCGTTCTTCAACCGCTCGCTCGCGCAGATGGCCGACCTGCGCGCAGGGATCGAGCGCCAGCAGACGCAGATCGCCACCGGGGTCAGGATCGAACGCGGCTCTGACGATCCCGCTGCCGCCGCACAGTTGCGCAGCATCGCCCGGCGCGAGGCGCTGGCCAGTGTGGAAGGCGACAATGCCGCGCAACTGGATCAGGATCTGGGCGCGGCCTCGACAGAACTCGAAGCCGTCACCGCCCTGCTACAGCGCGCCCGCGAGCTGGCGGTGCAGGCCGCCAACGATCCGACCGGCGCGGACGGGCGGCAAGCAATTGCGTTCGAGCTGGAACAGCTTTCCGAAGAATTGTTCACCCGCGCCAATGCCACCTCGCTGACTGGTGAGCCGTTGTTCGCCGGGCTGTCCTCCGGAACCGCCTTCACGCGCGATGGCCTGGGCAATGTGACCTATAGCGGCACCCCCGCCAGCGGCGCGGTGCCGGTTGCGCCGGGCACCGCGATCGATCGCGGCCTGCCGGGCAATGAAGTGTTCGAATTCGTGTCCGGCGGGATTCCCACCAGCGCCTTTGCGGTGCTGGGCGGGCTGGCTGCGGCGCTGGGCGGCGGGTCGCCCGATCCGGCTGCGGCGGCCAATGCCGCGCTCGAAGGGATCGACGCTGCACTCGACACCGCCAGCCGCGCGCAGACCATCATCGGCACCCGGATGGCGTGGGTCGAACAGGTGCAGCAGCAGCAGGATACCCGCGGCGTCGCGCTGGCCGAGCGCCGCAGCCGCGTCGGCGATACCGACATCGCCGAAGCCATCGCGCGTCTGCAGCAATCGCTCACCGCGCTCGAAGCGAGCCAGGCCGCCTTTACTCGCGTCAGTTCGCTGTCGCTGTTCGACGCGCTGCGCTGACAGGAGCCCTGATCGATGTTTGTTGCAATCGGCATAGTCGTGCTGCTGGTGATGGTGTTCGGCGGGTTCATGCTCGCTGGCGGCGCGATGGGCCCGGTGCTCAAGGCGCTGCCGCTCGAATTCATGATGATCGGCGGGGCGGCAGTGGGCGCCACGCTGATCGGCAATTCCATGCACGAGATCAAGCTGCTGGGCAGCGGCGTGGGCAAGATCTTCAAGGGGCCGAAATACACCGACGAAGATCATATCGATGCCATCGCGCTGACATCCAAGCTGATGAAGCTGCTGCGGTCCGAAGGGGCGGTCGCGCTGGAAAGCCATGTCACCGAGCCCGGTTCGTCCAGCATCTTCAGCGAATATCCGCGCCTGCAGGCCGATCCGGTGGTGAGCGCGATGATCTGCGATCCGCTGACGCTGATGGTGGTTTCATCGGGTACGCTCGATACGCATGCGGTCGAGGAAGTGATCGATTCCGCGATCAAGACGCAGTTGCACGAAATGGACGAGCCGCAGCACATGATCCAGTCGCTCGCCGATGCATTGCCTGCGCTGGGCATCGTCGCAGCGGTGCTCGGCATAATCAAGACGATGGGCGCGATCAACGAACCGCCCGAAATTCTCGGCAAAATGATCGGTTCTGCGCTCGTCGGCACGTTTCTGGGGGTGCTGCTGGCCTATGGTTTTGCCGGCCCGCTGGGGTCACGGCTGAAGCAGATCAACACCCACGACAGCCAGATCTTCCATTCAATCAAGCAGGTCATCATCGCCAGCCTGCACGGCTATCCGCAGCCACTGGTGCTGGAAGCCGCGCGATCGGGCCTGCCGCCCGCGCACCGGCCCAAGCTGACCGACCTGCTCGATATGATGCGGGGGCGCTGAGGTGGCGCTGTCCGATCCAACCCAATCGGGCGAAGGTTCGGCGGCGGCAATGCCCGCGCCGATCATCGTCAAAAAGGTCACCATTGTCGAAGGCGGTCACCACGGCGGGGCGTGGAAGGTCGCCTATGCCGATTTCGTGACCGCGATGATGGCATTCTTCCTGCTGCTGTGGCTGCTGGGCGCTACGGAAGAAAAGCAGCGCAAAGGGATCGCCGACTATTTCACCCCCACGCTGGTCAAGATGCGCAAGGAAAGCGCCGGGTCCGACGGGCTGCTGGGCGGGTCCTCCATAACCGAAGCGGATAATTATCCCAACGCGATGGGCCAGACCGGCACGCGCGCAATCACCATCCCGCGCGGCGTTACCGGCGGGCCGATGGAGGGCGGCGGGCGCGGCGAGCTGGACTCCGACAAGCTCAAGGAATTGCGCGACAAGATCGCGAAAAAACTGGTGCAGCGCCGCCAGCTTTCGCATCTCGCACGGCAGGTTCGGGTGATGCGCGCGCCCGAGGGCATCCGGATCGATCTGGTCGACGATGCCGATTTTTCGATGTTCGAGCTCGGCACCACGATCCTGACCACGGATGCGCGCGGGTTGCTCGAAGTCATGGCCGAAACGCTCAAAGACGAGAGCGCGCCGCTGATCCTGCGCGGACACACCGATTCGCTGCCCTGGCGTAGCGGGGTCGCGGCCAATAACTGGTCGCTGTCCACCGGGAGGGCCGAAGCGACCCGGCAGGCGCTGGTGCTGGGCGGCGTTCAGCAACCGCGCATTGCCCGGATCGAAGGCGTGGCCGATACCGAGCCTTTGATCGCCGACAATCCTGCCGACCCGCGCAACCGCCGGATTTCGCTACTGCTGCTGGACGGCAAATCCGCAGGCCGAGGCAGGGGCGGAGGCGCGGGGCGCGCTATTCGATAGGTCGCTGGGTATCGAGCAAATCGCTCCCGGCCGCGCTCCCGCGCTCTTCGCTGACGAGCTTCTCCACTGCGCGATCCGGCTCGGCCCCGTCGGCGACCATCGGCGGCGCCTTGCGGGGCTTCGCGGCAGCAGGCGCCGGGACCGGCGCATCGGCGGGTGCTGGCTCGGAAGACTTGCGCCGGTCATCGACCCGGATGCGATAGATCGGCTCGGGCAGTTCGTCCCCCGCCTCTTCGACCGCATGCTTGGCCGCCTGAATCGCCAGGCTGCGGCCCTTGAGAAAATCGGTCGAGCCTTGGTCCACCCACGCAAAGAACCGCAGGATGATGCTCGATTCCCCCACCGTCTGGATGACCGCTTGGCTGCGCGGTTCATCGAGCACGAACGGCAAGGCCCGGATCGCCTGCAGCCCGACCTCCATCGCGCCCAGCGGATCATCGGCCGAATCCACACCCAGTTCGAACTCGAACCGGCGCTGCGGGTTGCGGGTGTAGTTGAGGATGATCGCCTTGAAGACCTTGGCATTGGGAATGCGCAGATGGTTGCCGTCCAGCGTCATCAGAACCGTGGCGCGTGATGTCAGCCGGATCACGCGGCCCTCGCACCCGTCGATCACCACGTGGTCATTCGCCCGGAAGGGCTGCCTCAGGCTGAGCATCAGGCTCGATACGTAATTGTCCACCGTGTCGCGCACCGCGAAGCCCAGGGCGATCCCGATAATGCCCGCGCTCCCCAGCACCAGCCCGAGCATCGCGGTCGCATCCACGATCTGTAGCGCCACGACCAGACCGGCGAGGATGGCGGCCACCCGGATCGCGCCGGCCAGCAGCTCGGCAAGGAAGGGATTGGGCGTGGCCCACAGCCACAACCGGCGCCGCCCGGCGAGCAGATAGCCCAGCCCGGCGATCAAAACGCCGATGACCAGCGCCACGCCGAACAGCGGCAAGCCGCGCACCAGCCCGCGCATATTGTCGAGCAGCGTTTTTACCGCGGGCGAGACATTGGTTTCCACTTCGTAGGACCGATCGATCGCGTTCTCCACGGTCACCACGCCTTCTATCCGGGCGGCGATGGCTTCGGCGCGTTCGCGGTCGGCCTGATTGGTGACCGTGCCCGACAGCGTGACCACGCCGGATTGCACCGCGATGCCGACATCGCGCAGCCCCTCGATCTGGGTGAAGACATTGGCGAGGCCGCTGGCGATTGCGCGATCGGTCTCCTCTGTCAGGGTACCGGGGTCGATCGGATCGTCCGGCAGGGCCTCGGCCGGCTCCGCTGCCGGTGCTCCCGTCAGGTCGGCGGCGCTCTGCGCGTGCAACGCAGTGGAGAGGCACAGCAACAGGGCTGCGACTATCGCCGGAAAGATCGCACGAATTGTCACTTTGTCTGCCGCTTCATCATTTACCGCCCTTAACAGCAAGGCTGCCCCGGCTCCGGCGCGAAAACGACCCGAACGCAGCCTTATCGCCGTGAAGCGGTGCTGACAGGCGACGGGCCGAGCGCGCGGGCCGGACACACGAAAGCCCGGAGCCTTGCGGCTCCGGGCTTGGTGGTCGCCCCTAGGGGGCAAGGACGACGCAGGTTATTGCGGCGGAATTTACCGCAGCAGCGACAGCACGTTCTGCTGCGACTGGTTGGCCTGGGCCAGCATCGCGGTGGACGCCTGGCCGAGGATCTGCGCCTTGGCGAGGTTGGTGGTTTCCGTCGAATAATCGGCGTCTTCGATGCGCGAACGGGCGTCGGTGAGGTTGGTCGAAACATTGGTGAGGTTGTTCACCGCCGACTGCAGGCGGTTCTGCACCGCACCCAGACCCGCG
This sequence comes from Erythrobacter sp., assembly GCF_024305245.1. GTDB lineage: Bacteria > Pseudomonadota > Alphaproteobacteria > Sphingomonadales > Sphingomonadaceae > Erythrobacter. The sequence continues at coordinate 99,915 of NZ_JAMWYX010000004.1, read as the reverse complement.
CGCGCCGTGGTTACGGCACCGATCGCGGTGTCGTAGTTATCGAGCGTGGCCGCAGCGACCGAAGCACCGGCGGTAACGACGCCGGCAAGCGCGCCCCCGGCCACATCGAGTTCAGGCAGCGTGACGCTGATCTGATCGACAAGTTCTGCCCCGGCCTGAATGTTGATGGTGTTGGTCGCGGTGGAGAACAAGTTTTTGCCGTTGAAGGTGGTGTTTTCGACCACTTCGGTGATCTGGGCAGCAAGCGCATCCTTTTCCGCAGTGAGGTTGGCGACGTCTTCGGTCGAATAGGTGCCGTTTGCGGACTGCACCGACAATTCGCGCATCCGCTGCAGCATGTTGGTGACTTCTTCAAGTGCGCCTTCTGCGGTCTGGGCAAGGCTGATACCGTCATTGGCGTTGCGCACGCCCTGCGCCATGCCGCGGATCTGCGAGGTCATCGAAGCGGCAATCGCGAGGCCGGCGGCATCGTCCTTGGCCGAGTTGATGCGCTTGCCGGTCGACAGACGCTCCATCGCGGTGCCGAGCATGTTGCCCGCCGAAACGCTGGAATTGGTGGCGCGCAGGGCCGAGATATTGGTGTTGATAACGGACATATTGGTAACTCCCGAATGGTCAGGCAGGACGAACAGGCCCGTCGCTGCTGGCCCTTAGATCGGCCGGTCGCCGGGATGTTTAAGCAGGTTTTTTGCCGCCCCGGCCACAGTCTGCCGTACCCCTGGGTCACGCCGAACCCTCTCTGGCCCGCAGGCGGCTAAGGGAAGCTACGGGGGCTTAAATTTGCAACATGTTTGACGTCCGGGCGGCAAAAGCTTGCCATCAGGTAAGAACAGGGGCGAATTCATGACCATTCCGGCGCGCACAGGGGCGATCCCGCCAGAAGTCGAATCTGCGGGACAAGACGCAGGCCATGACGCGCTGATCGGCGCAACGGTGCCGCTGATGGGCCGCCGCTGGCAGCGCGAACGGATCATGTTCGGCGATGGCGCAGCCCGCGGCCCCGGCATGATCGGGATCGGTTTAACCCACACCGACGCACCCGCGCTGACGCTCACCGGCCCTAACCGCATTAACCTCGCCTATGATCCCGCCGCCCTAGCCCCTGCACGCGCCGCGCTGCTCGCGGCATCGGCGCATGGCGGCTGGCCGATCGCGGGCGATGCGCAATCGATGGCGCTGCTGACACTGGCCGAACGCATTTCCGCCAGCGACATTCCGGTGCTGCTCGAAGGGCCGACCGGCACCGGCAAGGAAGTGCTGGCGCGGTTCGTCCACCATCTCTCCCCGCGCGGGACCGGCCCGTTCGTGGCGGTCAATTGCGCGGCGATGCCCGAAGCGATGCTCGAAGCTCTGCTGTTCGGCCACAAGAAGGGCGCCTTTACCGGCGCGGCCGATGCGGCCGAAGGGCTGTTCCGTGCCGCCGACAAGGGCACGCTGCTGCTCGACGAAATCGGCGAATTGCCGTTGGCGCTGCAATCCAAGCTGCTGCGCGCCTTGCAGGAAGGCGAGGTGCTGCCGCTGGGCGCGACCCGCCCGATCAAGGTCGACGTGCGGATCATCGCCTGCACCAACCGGCACCTCGCCGCCGAGGTCGAAGCCGGGCGGTTCCGCGAAGATCTGCTCTACCGCCTCAATGTCTTTCCCCTGCGCATCCCCGCCTTGCGCGACCGGCCGGGCGATATCGCCCCGCTCGCCTTCGGAATGCTGCTGCGTCATGCATCCGCGCCCGGACAGCCGGGCTGGATCGACGCGGCGGCACTGGCGCTGCTGGAAACCCACGCATGGCCGGGCAATGTCCGCGAGCTGGAAAACGTGATCCGCCGCGCGATCCTGTTGGCTGGCGAAGGCCCCACGATCATGGCGGAGCACATCATGTTCGATACCGCAGTGCGCGCGGTGAGTGACGGCGGTGCAAGCCCCGTTACCGACACCGCACCTTCCGCTGCTGCTGCCCGCACGCTGTCCGATGTCGCCTTCGCCTCGGAATCGCAGGCGATCCTCGGTGCGCTCGCCAGCCATGACGGCAACCGCAGCGCGACCGCGCGCAGCCTCGGCATCTCGGAACGCACCCTGCGTTATCGCCTCGCCTCGATGCGCGCGAACGGCGTGATGGCCGCTGCCGCTGCGGGAGGCCGTGCATGAGCACGATTCGTCCCGGTTTCGGTGCGGCCGACGTGATGGCGCTGCGCCAGCAGGTGCTTTCCCGCAGCGCCGCGCTTCAGGATGTGCGCGCGGCCAGCGCCGCGCCGCCTGCAACCGGCCCGGCCAATGTGCCTGCCGCCGGCTTCGCTGATACGCTCAACAATGCGCTGCAACAGGTGAACTCCGTGCAGCAGCGCTCGTCCGAAATGCAGGTCGCGTATGAACGCGGCCAGGTAACCGACATCGCGGAAGTGATGCTGGCCCGGCAGGAAGCGGGAGTCGCCTTCGAGGCGACCCTGCAAGTGCGCAACAAGCTGCTCACTGCCTACCAGGACATCATGCGGATGGGGGGCTGATTAGATGGCCGAGACAAGTCTTGCCGTGGCCGCTGATGCTGCGGGTCTTCCCGCCGCGCCGCCTCAGCCGAGCTGGCGCACCATGCTGCCTGAGCCGGTCGCCGGATTTCTGGCGCAGCCCGCGCTGTCGCGTGCACTGCCCGCCCTTGCCGGGGTCGGCGCGCTGGCGGCGGCGGGGATGCTGTGGATGACGCTGGCGTCCGGGCCTGACCGCCTGCTCTATTCCAGCCTGACCGACAGCGAGCGCGCCAAGGTGGTCGAAACGCTGGAAGCGGGCGGGATCGGCTATGCCATCGACAACCAGACCGGCGCCTTGTCTGTGTCCGAAAACGATCTCTACCGCGCCCGGATGCTGGTTGCCAGCGACGCCGGGATTGCCGCGCCGCAGGGTGCGAGCGAGATGCTCGACGCGATGCCGCTCGGCACCTCGCGCACGCTGGAAGGCGAACGCCTGCGACTGGCGCGCGAACGCGAATTGATGCTGACGATCCGCGAGATCGACGGGATCGAGAGCGTGCGGGTCCACCTCGCCACGCCCGAACGATCGGTGTTCGTGCGCGAGAACAACGCGCCCTCGGCATCGGTGATGCTGCGGCTGGTGGGCGGGCGCAGCCTGTCGCAGAGCCAGGTCGAAGCGATCGTCAATCTCGTCGCGGCATCCGTGCCGGGCTTGAGCGCGGATGCGGTGCGGGTGGTCGACCAGAACGGCCGGCTGCTGTCCTCCCCGCGCGAGGAAGCGCTGGATAGCCTCGTGCTGCAGCGCGAATTCGAATCCAAGCTGCGCGATCAGATCGATGCGCTGCTGCTGCCCCTGCTGGGCGAAGGCAATTATTCGGCGCAGGTGCAGGCCGAGCTTGACCAGAACGAGGTCACCTCGGCGCGCGAAAGCTACGAGAAGGAAGGCGTCGTCCGCAACGAAAGCGAACGCAACGCCACCCGCAGCGGCGCAGAGCCGGTCGGCGGCGTGCCGGGGGTTCCCGCCAACACCCCGCCGCCTGATGCGACGCTGGTCGATGGCCCGCCGCAGCCCGCAGCCCCTGCCGCCGCCAACGGAACCGACACCGAAAGCGCGGTGCAGCGCAGCTATGAACTTGGGCGCGAGGTTGCTGTCACCAGCACCCGTCCGGGCGGCTTGACCAAGCTTTCGGTCGCGGTCGCGGTCAGCGACGAAGCCTTGAAGAAGGCCGCGCCGATGACCGCCGCCCAGCTCGAAGCGCTGGTGGGTGCCGCCGTGGGCGCCAATGCCGAGCGCGGTGACCGCGTGGAAGTGGTGGCCAGCAAGTTCGAACCGTCGAACCTCGAACCACCCGCCTTCTACGAACAGCCGTGGTTTGCGATGCTGGTGCGTTACGGCACGGCGCTGCTGGCGGTGCTGCTGGTGCTGATGCTGGCGGTACGCCCGCTGATCGGAAAGCTGCGCGGGCGCGGCGAACCTGCTGCCCAGGCAGCCCCCGCCGATGACGCTGCCGTCTTGTTGGCCGATGCGGGAGAGCCGTTGGCGCCGGGCGTGGACGGCGTGGCACTCGGCGATCTGCCGCGTCAGGTCGAACTCGCGCGGCAGCTTGCCACCAGCCAGCCCGAACGCGCGGTCGAAGCCTTGCAGCGGATGCTCGCCGCACCCGATGCCAGCGTGGAGGCGAGCGCAACATGAGCATCGACCTTGTTCTCGACACCGCAGGCGATGCATCTGCGTCCGAAACCCTGCTGAGCCGGATCGACCGCGCGGCGGTGTTCCTGATGCTGCTGGGCGACGAGGAAGCCAGCGGCATCCTTGGCCGGCTCAGCCCCGCCGAACTCGAACGGCTCGGCGCGGCGATGATGGCGCTGGGCGAAATCGACCAGTCCCGCATGGCCGAAGCCTTGGCAGACTTCGCCGCCGAGGCGGGGCGCGAGATGCTGCCCCAGCGCGGCCGTGATGACCGGGTGCGCGCCTTGCTCGATCGCGCGATCGGCCCGGCGCGGGCGGACAGCATGATGCAGCGGATCGAGCCGCAGGCCCGTCCGCGCACTCTGGAAATGGCGCGCTGGCTGGTGCCGCCGGTGCTGGTCCGCCTGATCGAGGACGAACACCCGCAGGTAATCGCGGCGCTGCTGTTGCTGATCGAACCCGAACCCGCTGCCGAAGTGCTGGCCGCGCTGCCGTTCGAATTGCAGACCATGGTGGTCGAACGCGTGGCGAAAAGCGGCCCGGTTTCTGCGCACGCCATCGCTGCGATCGATACCCTGCTGACCCAGCGCATCACGGCCAGCTTCGGCGCGGCGGCGCTGGCGCTGGGCGGCCCGCGCGAGGCTGCCAGCCTCATCAACCTTGCTGCAGGCGACCTGCGTCACACGGTGCTCCCGGCGATCGCGGAGCGCGACGGCCCGCTGGCGACAAGCATCGAGGAGGAGCTGTTCACCTTCGAAATGCTGTTCGATCTCGATCCGATGGCGATGGGCCGTCTGCTGCGCGATGTGGAATCGGAAAAGCTGATCGATGCTTTGAAAGGCCTCAAGGAACCCGAGCGTGCGCCGTTCTTCGCCGCCATGTCGAGCCGCGCGGCCGACGGGGTCAAGGACGAGATCGAACTGCGCGGTCGCCTGCCCAAGAGCGAGGTTGTCGCCGCGCAGAAGGCGATTGTCGACATCGCACGCAGCCTTGCCGAAGCGGGCGAAATCGTGATCGGAAGCGGTGATGGCGAATTCGTCTGAGTGGCTCGGCGCGCTGGCCGCGCCCTCATCGCCCGAGCCCGGCTGGCTGGCGCTGCTAAGCGCACCGGCGGAGTTCCGCGAGGCGCTGCCGTTCGGTACGCCGTCGGCGGAGCCCGACCTTGCCGTTGAACTGGAGCCTGCGCCGGATCCCGATCCTGCGCCAGACGCGCTGGCGCTGGCCTATACGGAAGGCGAAGCGGCAGGCCGCGCCGCCGCCTTGGCCGAGGCGCAGCGCGATGCCGCAAGGCAGCGTGCGCTGCGGCTGGCATTCCGCACTCTGGATGAAGCCGCGCTGGAGGTGCTTGCCGATGATCTGGCCGAAACCGTGATCGCGCTGTGCGATGGGGTGCTGGCCGATCATGCGACCGATCGCGACAAACTGCTCGCCCGCTGCCGCACGGCTGCGGCACGGATCGGCGGCGCAGCGGACGCATTGCGGCTGCATCTCCATCCCGATGACATCGACCACCTTGGCCCGGACGCGCTCGGCGATTGGACGGTGATCGCCGACAGCGCGCTGGAACGCGGCGCGCTGCTACTCGAAGGGCCGGACGGCGCAGTGCGCGAAGGCCCCGCCGACTGGCGCCGCGCAATAGCCGCTGCGGTGCGCGGATGATCGCCGAATTGCAGCTCGATCTGGCGCGGATGCGCGCCGCGCCAGTCGATACAGGGCCGGTGCGGATGGGCCGCGTGGTCGCCTGCGACGGCGGGCTGATCGAAGTCGCGGGCCTGCCGCTGCCGGTCGGCTCGCTCGGCGTGATCGAAAACGGCGCCGAGAACAGGGGGGCCAGCGATTGCCTCGCCGAAGTGATCGGCTTTCGCGCCGGGCATTCGCTGATGATGCTGCTGGGCGACACGATGTTGTTGCGCCCGCGTGCAAGCGTGCGCGGTCTGGGCAATCCGGGCGAGGTGCGCGTGGGCGAGGCCTTGCTGGGCCGCGCTGTCGATGCACTGGGCGCGCCGATCGATGGCGGGCCGCGGCTCAATCTGCCGCACGCCTGGCCGCTCGCCGGACAACGCGAAGGCGCATTGGAACGCGCCAGTGTCGCAGCCCCGTTCGATTGCGGCGTGCGCGCGATCAACGCGCTTGCCACAATGGGCGTCGGCCAGAGGCTCGGCATCATGGCGGGATCGGGGGTCGGCAAATCGGTGCTGGTCGATACCATCGCGGGCCACGCGGTCGCTGATGTCACCGTGGTCGCGCTGATCGGAGAGCGCGCGCGCGAGGTGTCCGATTTCGTGAACCGCCACATGGCAGGCCATCGGCGCGGAAAGATCGTGGTGGTCGCGGTGCCCGCCGATCACGCTCCCAACCTGCGGCTGCGCGCGGCGCAATATGCCAGTGCCATTGCCGAATATTTCCGCGGTCAGGGCAAGCGCGTGCTGCTGATCCTCGACAGCCTGACCCGCGTCGCGCATGCCGCGCGCGAACTCGCGCTGGTGCTGGGGGAACCCGGTGCGGCGCGCGGCTATCCGCCATCCGCGCTCGCCGCGATCACCCGGCTGGTGGAGCGTGCGGGCAATTCGGCGCGCACCGGCGGAGCGGTCACCGGGATCTATACCGTGCTCGCCGATGGCGACGACGCCAATGATCCGGTGGTCGATACCGCCCGCGCCATTCTGGATGGTCATATCGTGCTGTCGCGCGAATTGGCCCAGCGCGGGCATTACCCGGCGATCGACGTGCCCGCTTCGCTGAGCCGGGTGATGGATGATCTGGTCACGCCCGATATCGCCCGCGCCGCGCGCCGTCTGCGGGCGCTGATCGCCGCGCGCGAGAGCAATCGCGATCTGGTGCTGATGGGTGCCTATCGCGCCGGAAGCGACCCGCTGCTCGACACCGCATTGGCGCTGAGCGGGACGATCGATGGCTTCCTGACGCAGGAACGCGGGGGCGCCGAGCCGCTTGCCGCCAGCCACGCAGCGCTCACCGCGCTGATGGAGGGCGCGGTTGCGTGAGGCACGCCGTCTTGCGCTGATCCGGCGGCAGGCGCTGATCGCAAAGGTGGCGCGGCGCCAAGCGCTCGCAGGCCTCGCCCAAGCGCTCGATGCCGAGGCGCGCAGCACGGCTCTGGCCGAACGCAGCCGCCAGCTGGTTGCCTCCAGCACGCCGCAACCCGGCGCGATGGCGGCCGAAGTGTTCGCCGCGCGCGCCGTGTTTACCGCCAGCCTCGTCCAGCTTGCCGCCAGTGCCGCCGATGCCGCGGAGGATGCCGCGCGCCAGTCCGCATGGCAGGCCGACACACTGGCGCAGGCAGAGACCCGCGCCAAACGCCTTGCCGAGCACGAGGGCGAGGCACGCGCCGCGCTTGGGGCGTTGAAACTGCGCCGCGCCGAAGCCGAAGCGCCGCTGCTGGCACGCAAGTTGCAGTCCAAACCGCAACCGTGATTGCCATGCCCTGTTCGACCCGCCTTCAAGGACACTGTGATGATCTCCTTCTTGCCCGATCTGTCTGCCGCTTCCGGCTCTGCCCCGTCGCTGCCGCGGCAGGCGGGAGCACGGTCGGAACGGGGAAGCGCAACGCTCGATTTCGCCGGGCTGCTCGATGCCGCCCTTCCCGCCGAGGAGATGCTTTCGCCCGACGCGGCCTCACCGGTCGCCTTGCCCGGCCTGCCTGTGGCTGAACCGGTGGAGCCTGCTGCGCTGCCTATGCCTCCGGGGACGGCGCTCCTGCCCGATCCTGCTGGCGAAGCGCCCTTGCCGCCCGGCACAATTCCGCCGCAGACCGGCACGGCCTTGCCGCCGTCCGGCGCGGATGTGCCACCTGCGCCGATCATTCCTCAGACTGCCGCCGCCCCTCAGTTACCGCCGCGCGGCGCCCCCGCCTTGCATAATGGTGCGGACGCAGTGACGGTTGGTGGTGGAGCGAGCGCCCCGCAGCCCGGCACGGCTGTGTTGCTGGCCATGGCCGCGCCGCTTGCCCCTCCTGATAACCTTGCGTCCGGCCCTGCTGCCGTCCCCGCGCCCGTCCCTGCGGCACTGCCCGCCGGGTTGCGCAGCACAACTGCAACGCGCGCGCTTGCCGCGTCGCTGGAACCGATTGTCGATGACGCGCCTGAAGGCTCGGCTTCCAGCGCGCTGCTGGCCGATTCGGCCGAGCCCGCGCTTCCGTTTGCCCCGTCCAGCACCCCGACCCAGCAACCCGCAGCCAACGCGCTCGGCCAGCCAACTCCGGTCGGCCCAATCTCTCCCTCCGCCGAACGCGCCGAGCTACGCACGCCCGCCCCGCAAGTGGAAAGCGCCATCGCGCAGGTCGGCGACATCCGCGAGGCGCTGCGCGCTGCGCGGCCCGAGATGACCTTGCGCCACGCCGAATTCGGCATGATCTCGCTGCGCATCGAAGCCACCGGCGCTGCGCAGGATTGGCGCGCGGTGCTGGCCAGCCGCGACCCGGGCTTTGTCCCGGCGGTTCAGACCGCGCTGGCAGAACGCGCCGTCACCGCTTCGGCAGAAACCGCGAGCACCGGAACGGGCGCAAATTCCGGCCAAGGCTCCGCCGCATCCGAACAGCGCTACGGGTCTTCCCCAGGGTCGGGGCAAGGATCGTCTCAACCATACTTGGCGCAATCCGGTCAGCGCGACGAAGGGGCCTCGCAGCACCAACGCCACCAGCAGCACCGCGCCGACGAGGCCGCGTCTGCCGGTGGGCCGGACAGTGATCGCCCAGACCACCGCGAACGCGGATTATTCGCCTGAACGGCGCCGCTGCAAGAGGGAGTTGAACTGCCATGGCCAAGGCCAAGGACAAAGCCGACAAGGACACTGAAACCGGCGGCAAGGGCGGGATGATAAAGCTCGTCCTCGGCGCGGTGCTGCTGCTCGGGCTGGGCGCGGGCGGGGCTTACGGCGCCTATGCCGCGGGCCTGTTCGGCGGCGACAAGGGCGTGGCCGAGCCGGATGAGCCCAAGCTAGTGCTCAAGGGCGAGGACGATCCCTACCCCCTGCCCGGCGCCGAGAAGGAAAAGGACGCGGCTGCGCCCGTCTACGGCGAAGGCGGCAGCAAATATCGCACCGCCTATTACAGCTTCGAGGAAAGCTTCACCTCCAACCTCGCGGACTCGCCCGGCCTGGTCCAGGTCGAACTGGCGGTGTCGACCCGGCGCGATGGCCGCGTGCTGCAATGGGTCCACAACCACGAACTCGCGATCCGTTCGGCGATCATCGCCCAGTTGGCGGCGACATCCGAGGCCGAAGTCTATGATGTCACCGGCAAGCAGAAACTGGCGGCGCGGCTGACCAAGGCGATCAACGCGGTGCTCGAGGAAAACGAAGGTTTCGGCGGCATTGACGCAGTGCATTTCCGCGGGTTCCTGGTCCAATGAGGATGCAGCACGAATTCGCCGCTGCCCGCACCGCCGCGCAGCATTGCCGCGAACTGACCACCCATTCATCCGGCCGCGGGCCGCGCCCTGAAGAACGCGCGGTGCTGCTGACGGCATGGCGGCGCGATCTGGCGCGCGCGTTGGCCGAAGATCTGTCCGGCCTGTTGTCGGGCGACCGGCTTGACGTGAGCGTTTCCGAGCCTGAAACCCTGTCCGGCAGCGCCGCGCTTGCCCGCATCGGCCCGATCGCGGCCAATTGCCTGCTGCGCGTGGGTTCGTCGGGTGGTTCGAGTAGCGAGACTGTGCTGCTATCCTTCGACTTCGCCACTGCAATCGCGTTGACGGACCGTTCTTTCGGCGGTGACGGCGCGCGGACCGATAATGCCCCCGATCAGCTTCCGCGCTCTGCCGCGCTGCTGGTGGACGAGGCGGCCTCCACCATCGCGCAGGCGATCACCCTGATCAGTCACGGTGCCGACCCGGTCAACGGCGCGGCGACCGGCGGCGAGGTGATCGTCCGCAGCGAAACCGCCGCGCGCCTGAAGCCGTTCGATCCCGAAGGCGAAGCGCTGCTGTTCACGATTTTGGTCGCCAACCGGGACGGCCGCGAATGGCGCTGCGTTCTGGCGATTGCCGCCGAGCGGATGGAACGCCTGCTGCCTGCCCCCGGCCACACACGCCCGCAATCAGGCAACCCGGCCAAGCGGACCCCGGCCGGCACCATCGCCGCACCCTTCGCCGCCATCCCGCTGCCGCTGCATGTGGTGCTGGCCGAGGTCGATCTGTCGGTGGCCCGGCTCCAGTCTCTCGCGCCCGGAGCGTGCATCCCGCTGGCGATGGGCCGGCAGGTGCCGCTGATGATGGGCGAAAAGCTGATCGCACATGGCAGCATCGGCACGTTCGAAGACCGCATGGCGATCCGCCTCGCCCGTTTTCCCGCAGAAGGATCTGCCCGATGAGTGAATTCAACCCTTCGCAATTCCACCGCTTCGGCGCGGTTGCCGTGCGCCTGTCGGTCGAACTGGGCCGCACGCAAATGCCGCTGCGCGATGTCCTCCAGCTCGGCGAAGGCAGCACCGTTGCGCTCGACCGGCTGACCGATGAACTGCTCGACGTGACCGCCAATGGCCGGGTGATCGCCCGCGGCGAGGTGGTGGCGGAAAAGGGCCGCTTTGCCTTGCGCATCGTCCATCTGGTGGGCGAGGACGGGCAGGACGTGCCCCCCATGCCTGCGACCGCCGATGCCGCCGGTTCCGCTGCGCCCGCCGATCCGGCATTCGGCGCGGCCGACGTGCTCTGACAGGGCGGGGCGATGCTCGAATATCTTCTGCGCCTTGCGCTGCTGCTGCCGCTGCTGGCGGGGCTGATCTGGGGAAGCCTGTGGCTGACCCGCGCGATGCAGACGCGGCTTGCCGGACAACCGGGTGCCGGAACGCGCGGGGGCGGGCGGCATCTGCAATTGATCGAAACCAGCCTGATCGCGCCGGGTGTGAAGCTCGCCGTGGTGCGGTTCCGCGAGCGCGAGATCCTGCTCGGCCTATCGCGCCACGGGATGGTGCGGCTGGCCGAAACCCCTGCCGAAAAGCCGGAGAGCGAGTAATGCGCGCGTCGTCGATTGCCCGCACGGCCCTGGCATGCCTTGCTGCGTTAACCATGTTTCTGGCCCTGCCCGATATGGCCCACGCCGCGGCGCCTGCGCCCGATCCGATCACCGCCGGTGTCGGCTCCGCGATCGAGCGCGCGCTTGGCGAGAACGGCGCGGGCAATGCAGAGGGGGACAGCCCGCTGAGCCTGTCGCTGCAATTGCTGGTAGTGATGAGCCTGCTCACCATCCTGCCCGCGTTGGTGCTGATGATGACAAGCTTCCTGCGCATTCTGGTGGTGCTGGCGATATTGCGGCAGGCGTTGGGCCTGCAAGGCTCGCCGCCGGGACAGGTGCTGGCGGGGCTCGCGCTGTTCCTGTCGCTGTTCGTGATGGCGCCGACGCTGGAACTGGTGAACGCGCAGGCGATTGCGCCCTATGCCGCCGGGACGATCGGCGCCGATGCGGCCATCGCGCAGGGCGGAGAGGCATTCCACGCTTTCATGCTGCGCCAGACGCGTGAAGCGAACCTGATGATGTTCACCGATATTGCCGGGGGTGGGACGTTTGCCAGCGGCGCGGACGTGCCGTTCTCGATCCTGCTTCCCGCCTTCGTCACCAGCGAATTGGAAACGGCGTTCCAGATCGGCTTCATGATCTTCCTGCCGTTTCTGGTGATCGATCTGGTGGTGGCGAGCGTGCTGATGAGCCTCGGCATGATGATGCTCAGCCCCACAATTATATCTCTGCCGTTCAAGCTTTTGCTGTTCGTGCTGGTCGATGGCTGGGCGCTGCTGATGGGCAGCCTAGCGATGAGCTTCGCCTGATGCAGGAAGACGCCGCCCTCCTCGCGCTGGCCGACCAGACGCTGTGGGTCACCGCGCTGATCGCCGGGCCTGCGCTGATCGCGGCGCTGGTGGTCGGCCTTGTCGTCGGCATCATTCAGGCCGCGACATCGGTCAATGAACAGACGCTCAGCTTCATCCCGAAACTGGCTGTGACCGCACTGGTGTTTGTGGTGCTGGGGGCGGCGATGATGGGCCTGCTGGCCGATTTTATGCGCGAGATCATGGCGCAGGTCGCCCAGATCGCCCGAACCGGAGCGTGACCGGGTGAACGTGCTCGATTTCGGCTTGGGCAGCCTTGAAGGGCAGTTGTGGCAGATATTCTTCCTGTCGATCCGCTGCGGCGCAGCGCTGATGGCCGCGCCGATGGTGGGCGGCATGGCCGTGCCCGCGCCGGTGCGCATCCTGCTCAGCATCGTTTTGGGGTTCTTCGTTGCGACCTGGGTGCCGCTCGCGCCAGCGCCTGCGATGCTGAGTTTCGCCGCCGTCCTCGCCGTGCTCCATGAAATGCTGGTCGGCGCCGCACTGGGGTTCGTGCTGCAACTCGCCTTTGCAATCCCGCTGATCGCGGCCGAGCAGATTTCGGGCACCATGGGCCTTGCCATCGCCACCTCGATCGATCCCAGCAGCGGCGCGCAATCGGGCGCGCTGGGCACGTTTTTCGGGCTTGTGCTCAGCCTGCTGTTCTACGCCATCGGCGCGCATCTGCTGTGGTTCGAACTGCTGATCGAAAGCTACCGATTGCTGCCTGCAGGCGAATTCGCCTTCGGGACGTGGCGGGCGCAGAGCGTGGTGATGTTCATGGGGTATGGCCTCGCCACCGCAGCCGCCATCGCGCTGCCGGTCGTGCTGGTGCTGCTGCTGGTTCAGGTGGTGACCGGGATGGTCGCGCGCTCGGCCCCGGCGCTCAACCTGTTCGCGCTCGGCCTGCCTGCAGGCGTGCTGGCGGGGATCGCCGCGCTGATCATCGCCATCCCGGTGATGGTGGAACAGTTCGCAGGCGTGATCGAGGCCGGGCTGGATCAGGCCACGACGCTGGTCACGCAGGAGCCGCGCTGATGGCTGAAGAAACTCCGGGTGAAAAGACATTCGATCCCACCCCCAAGCGCCGCAGCGATGCCGCCAAGAAGGGCGATGTGCTGCGGTCGAAGGAGGTGGCCACCGTGGCCGCGACCGGCACCGGTGCGCTGGCGCTGCTGGGCCTGGGGCCGTGGCTGGCGGACAGCATGGCGGCGACGGCCCGCGCAGGCTTCATGTTCGATCGCGGCGCGCTCGACGGGTTTGCGCCAGGCGCAGCGATGGCGAATGCTGCCGCCGCGATCCTGCCGCCGGTGATGGCGCTGGGGCTGATAGCGGCGCTGGTGACGGTGGTTTCGCAATTGCTGCTGGGCGAAGGGCGCTTCGTCCCCGGCAATGCGGCGTTCAAGGCCTCGCGCATCAACCCGCTTTCCGGGCTGAAACGGATTTTCGGCTGGCAGGGGTTGATCGAGCTGGGCAAGGGCCTGCTGAAACTGGGCTTGCTGGGCGGGATCGCGTGGTTCTGGGCAGCGGCGCAGCTGCCTGCGCTGCTGGTGCTGGGCCGCAGCCCGCTGGAGGCGCAGATCGGGATTGCGACCGGGGCGATTACCGGGCTGGTCGGCGCACTGCTGGCCGGGCTCGCGGTGATCGCAATGATCGATTATCCGCTGCAACGTTTCCAGCGCGACAAGCGGCTGAAGATGAGCCTGCAGGACATGCGCGACGAGCACAAGCAGGCCGAAGGCTCGCCCGAGATGAAATCCGCCCGCCGCCAGCGTCAGCGCGATCTGGCGCGCGGCGGGGTCGCCAAGGCGATGAAGGAGGCGCAGTTCGTGATCGTCAACCCGCTGCATTTCGCGGTCGCGCTGACCTATGATCCCGCGCTGGCACCTGCTCCGGTGGTGTTGGCCAAGGGGCGCGGCGATACCGCGCTCGCCATGCGCGAGATCGCAGGCGAGGATGGGCTGCCCGTGCTGGAATATCCGCAGCTTGCCCGCGCAGTCTATTTCACCACGCAGCCGAACCAGATGGTGCGCGAGGAGCTGTATGTCGCGATCGCTTCGCTGGTGGCGTTCGTGCTGGCGCTGAAACGCGGCCAGCACCCGCGCCGCCCGGCGGTGGCGGTGCCACCCGAATTGTGTTTCGACGGCGATGGAAAGCTGCCGATGCAGGCTTAAACCCCGCCGCTGATGTCCGTTATTCAGGACATGGAAAATCCCGGCTCCTCGATCATCTCGGCGCTTGGCGCAGGCAGCGGCATCGATTTTATCGCACTCGCCAGCAATATCTCCGACGCCAGCTTTGCCTTTCAGCGCAACACCGTGGAGGCGCGGCGCGAAACGCTCGAAGCGCAGATTTCCGCCGCCGGGCAATTGCGCAATGCCGTGACCAGCCTTGCCAGTGCCTTGGGCGACCGGATCCGCAATGGCGATCTCGCCCCGCGCGGCGAGCTGGGCAATCCCGGCGTGGCGCGGGTCAGCGTGCCTGCTGGACTATCCCCGCGCGGCACATACTCGCTCGAAGTCACCAGCCTTGCGCAGGGGCAGACGCTGGTCGGCAATGCCTATGCCAGCCGCGATGATCTGGTCGGCGAAGGCACGCTGAACATCCGGTTCGGTACAGCGGGCGCTGGCAACTTTACCGCCGATGCCGCGCGCGATCCGCTGGCGATCACTGTCACCTCCGACGATACGCTCGCGACGCTGGCGGCCAGGATCACCCGCGAAAGCGGCGGCGCGGTGAGCGCCTATGTCGCCACTGGCGCCGACGGCGCGCAGCTGGTGCTGAAGGGCGCCGAGGGCGCGGCGAACGGCTTTGTGCTGGAACCCGCAGGCGCGGGCGGCGGCGCGGTGCCGGGCGACCTCAGCTACCTCGGCTGGAACCCGGCCAGCGATGCAGGCGAACTGCGCGCCGACGCCAGCGATGCCGAATTCCTGCTCGATACCGTAGCGATGACCAGCGCCTCCAACCGCGTCACCGGGCTGCCGGGCGGTTTCACCCTCAACCTCACCGGCACCAACACCGGAGCGCCGACCAGCCTGACCTTCGCCAACAACACCGATGCGATTTCCGGTGTGATGAGCGATTTCGTCGCGGCGCTGAACGATATTTCCGCGCAGGTGAAAGACCTCGCCTCCCCGCTCGGCGGCGAGCTTGGCAATGATCCGGGCGCGCGCGAATTGCGCCGCGATCTGGCGGCACTGGCCGGGCAGGTGGTGATGCCGGGCGCAGGTGCGGGGGAGCCGCGCACGCTGGCCGATCTGGGGCTTGTGCTGAACCGTGACGGTACCTTCCGGCTGGACACGGCGCGGCTCAATCAGGCGCTCGAAACCAGCCCGAATGCGGTCGCCGCGATGTTCACCGTCGGGCCTTCGGGCGTGTTCGCCACCATTGACCGGTTTGCGCGCGACAACAGCCTCGTCAACGATCCCGGATCGCTGGGCGGATCGGTGCGACGGTTCGAGGCGCAGCTCGAACGCAGCGACGATCGGCTGGCCCGGATCGCCGAACAGCAGGAAAATTTGCGCGAACGCCTGACCCGCGATCTGGCTGCGTCCGAACGCCGGGTCGCGGCCTCGCAATCGACGCTGACCTTCATTCGCCAGCAGGTCGATATCTGGTCGGCGGACAACTGAGAGAGCACCGGACATGCAACTGCTTTCCCGCAATCCCGCCGCCGCCTATCGCCGGGTCGAACTCGACGCCCGGGTCGAAGCGTCGAGCGCTGCCGATCTCACCCGCATCTGTCTGGAGGAAGCGATCGCCGCGCTTGGGCAGGCGCTGCTGGCATTGGAGCGCGACCCGGATACCATCCCGCGCGAGGCGCTGACGCGGGCGCAGACGATCACCTTGTGGCTCGCCCGCTCGGTCGCGCCCGAACACCCGCTGCACGGCAGTCTCGTCACATTCTACGGCGGACTGGCAAGCCAGATCGGCGCGAACTTCGCCCGCGCCCGGCCAGAGGAGATCGCCCGCGTACGCGGCGATCTGCGCGATCTGTTGGCGGCGGCGGGGTGAGCAGCTAGCAATGTTTCACGTGAAACATTTGCCGAAACCCGGCGCCCTCAGCCGATCATCCCGGCGATGATCCGCGCCGCATCTTCCGGGTCTTCGAACGGGTGAAAATGGGTCCGGTCGGGACGGTAAAGATCTTCGCCCTGCGGCAGGATCGCAGCGAGTTCCGGCCAGGTCGGCGAGCTTTTGAAATCGGTGAGGTCACTGGCCTTGGCGCGCACCACCAGCACCGGCAGCATGACGGTCTTCGCCGCCTCCAGAATCGCGCCGTTGCTGCGGCTGGAGGCGTAAACACTGGCCTCGACCTCGGGCGCGCAGGCCAGTTCGTATCCCTCGCCCGATGCGGCGGGGACCAGTCCGTGGCGGCAGTAATCCTCGAACACCCGCGCATCGAACAGGCAATAGGGATCGCGCGCGCGGAACCGTTCCATCATCGCCTCGGGCGACGCGAAATCGCGCTTGCGGCGGCTTGCCGGGTGCGGGTTGTCGGCGGTGAACAGGGCCTCTGGCCCCGTGTAGTAATCGGGCGCGAGGATCACCGGATCGAATAGCACCAGGCGGCTGAACTCGGACGGATGATCGGCGGCGACCTGCAACAGCGTGTGCGCCCCCATCGAATGCCCGATGCCGATCGCGCCGCTGATCTGCGCCTGTTCGAGGAACCCGGCGACATCGCTGGCGACCAACCGCCAATCGGCAATCGGCCCGCCGCCCGATTGTCCGTGGCCGCGCAGGTCGATCGCGTAGGCGGCATGGGCCGGGAACTGCGCGATGATGGTATCGAACACCCGCCCGTGAAACCCGGTCGCATGGGCGAAAACCAGCGGCGGCGCATCCAAAGCGTGGGATGGGCTAGCGGGGGCCGCCGGCCATTCGTGGACAGCCAGATCGATGCCGTTGACGCCGTATGTGCGGGTGGTCGGAGCCGGGCGGAGTGCAGTCATGCCGCCGCCCAACCGCATCGCGCCGACGGTGTCAATCGCGCGTGCCGGTTACGGCTCAGGTTGCAGGGGCAGGCTCGCTCTCGCCCCGCTCGCGCAGGAAACGCAGCGCTTCGGCCATCCGGTCGGGCGCGATCAGGTGCAGCGCGGCGCCATAAATCCCGATCCCCAGCATCACCGCCCTCCCCAGCGCCACCAGCGGCAACACCGGCGGCAGCAGGTGCAGCGCCAGCGCCACGCCCGCCGCCATCGTCAGAGCAGCGGCCAGCGGGGGAAGGACGGCGCGGATCAAGCCGCCGAGCCTGAGCCCCAGCACCCGCCCGGACAACCGCACCGTAGCCGCCGTCAGCACTGCCATCCCGCCAACCCAGCCCCATGCAAAGCCGGTCACGCCCCACTGCGATCCGATCAGGAAGCCGCAGGGCATCACCACGCTGCCGAGCATCGTCACCCTCAGCGCGATTCCCGGAAACCCCCGCGCATTGGTGGCGGGCGAAAACAGGATCTGCAGCGTCAGCATCGCCATCGCGGCGGCGAGGATCGGCAGCAGCGGGACGATTTCCATCCACTTCTCCCCCAGCAGCACCGGCACCAGCGCCGGAGCGACCACGGCCAGCCCGGCATAGGCGGGCAGCGCCACCATCATCACCAGACGGATGGTGGCGAGCAGCGGCTCCGGCCCCGTTCCCGTCTGGCGCGAATAGGCGGCATAGGCGACCTCGTTGATCGGCGGCACGAACTTGGCGGCGAGCAACTGCGCGAGGAACAGCCCGGTGGTATAGACCCCCAGCGTATGCGGATCGAGCACACGGCCCGCGATCATCACATCTGCCTGGCTCTGCACGAACCAGAACAGCTGCGTCGCGGTCATCACCCCGCCGAACCCCGCAATATGACCTGCCCCGGTAAAGCGGAAGCTGGGGCGGATCGGCGAACGCGCGGCCCAGGTCATGCCGACCGCCTCGGTCATGAACATCACCATCGGCGCGGCGACCAGCGTCCACACGCCCCAACCTGAAAATGCGCCGGTCAGCGCGGTCGCCGCCCCCGTCAGCGCAGCGGCGAGGCGCACCTGCGCCGGACGGCGGAAATCCATCTTGCGGCTGAGGATCGCGTGCGGCAGCGCGCTGAACGGCACCGCCAGATAAATCAGCGATTGCACCCGCAGCAGATCGGTCACCATCGGCTGATCGAACCACAGCGCCACCAGCGGCGCGGCGAGGAACTGGATCAGGGCCAGCCCGCAATTGAGCAGGATCAGCATCCCCAGCGTCTGGCGCAGGCGTTCTTCGGTAACTTCCTTCTCGCGGATCAGCGCGCTCGCCAGTCCCCACCCGTTCATGGTGGACAGCAGCACCAGCATCACCTGCGCCATCGCGAACAGGCCGTAATCTTCGGGCGCCAGCAGGCGGATGACGATCAGGGTCGAACACCAGGACACGATCTGGGTCAGCACCTGACTGCCCGAACGCCAGATCACCGCCGCGCGCACCTGCGCCGATAGCGACGGGCCTGCGGAAAGGGGGTCGGCCTCAGCCATTGCGGGTTGCGGACCCTCCGGTTGCGGCCTTGCCCCAGATTCTGGCGAGCACGCGCGCGGCGGTGCGGCTGCGCACGAACAGCAGGTCGGCCAGGTCATAGCCGGCATATGCCCCCATCGCGCGTTTGTAGCCGCTGTCGCCTGTGCCCATGTCCATCACCGACCTGCCATCGGCGATCGCATCTTCCAGCACCTTGTAATTGACCAGCTTGCCGATGTTGCAGTTCGCCAAGTCCTCGGCATAGCTGGCTGCGATCCCGTATTGCCACGCCCCGTCATGAAGATCGAAGCTGAAGGCAACCGGGCGATCATCCAGCATCAGAATGGTGGCGGCGAGGTTTGCCGCGATCACCGGATCGGTCAGCGCCTCGCGCCACACCTGCCGCTGGTGCGGGCGCATGAATTTGGCGCCGCTGCCATCGGTGGTGCGCGCGATCCAGCTTGCCGCCTCGATCCGCCCCATGTCGTCGAGCACGCTGTCGTTCCACGCGCTGCCGCGCACATGGCGCCAGCGCGGGGTGCCGAGCGCTTCGAGCTTGCGCCACGCCGTCCGCAGCCGCCGCGCGGTCGAGGATTGCGGCCAGCCTTTGGCCCGCAGGGCATCGCAGTCGATCAGCCAGGCCGTGCCTGCCGGGCGCGACAGCACGTGCCAACCGGCCAGCTGCGCCGCCTCGACCAACATCACCGTGGAGGGATCGTCGCTGCGCGCCGGGCCGAGCCGCCACACGCGGCCAAGGCTGCGCGCAGCCGGATGGCGGAGCGCCGCTGCGAGTTCGAACGCATCGGTATCCTGCGCCAGTTGAATGCCGCGAAACGGCCAGTAACTGCCCGGCACCTTGCGTGCGCCCAGCACGGCTGTGACCAGCGGAGTGGGGCCAAATCCGGTGGTCGGGATGGCCGCGATCATGCTTCCGCTATCGCGCCGGACGATCAGTGTCCGCCCCTTCCCTGCTGCCCCTGCACCAAACCACGCCGCCCGCAGGAACCCGCGGCCTGACAGGCTTCGCTCCGCCAGCGCGTCGATTGCGGACGCAAAGCCTGCGCTGCTTTCGAGCGTGAGCGCGGCGGCTGCGATTTTCGTTGCGAACATCAATCACCTGCTGCGCCGTCCGGGGGAAATGGCGCTTTGGGCTGCCCTAGCGCGGCGGCGTAACCACCCGGTTAACCAAGCAGCTGTTTTATGGCCGGGCAGCAATGCGCCGGAACCTGTGGCCGCGGCATTGATTGACAAGCTGCCGATCCGCGGGGCAACGCTGCCCCGCGCCGCTGATGCACCCGTTTTTCTGCCTGTCCCGCCATTTGTTCCGGAGAGCCTCTTGCCCGATTCCCTTACCCCGGCTGACTTCCGCCAGCTGATGGGCCAGTTCGCGACCGGGGTGGCGGTGGTATCGGTGCTGACGGAGTCCGGTAACGAAGTCGCGGCGATGACGATCAACTCGCTGGTTTCGGTCTCGCTCGATCCGATGCTGGTGTGCTGGAACCTGCAGAATTCCTCCAGCCAGTTCGCGCTTTATGCCGGGGCGAAACGGTTCGCGGTCAGCATTCTGGCCGAAGGCCAGCAGTCGCTCGCCCGGCGCTATGCCGCGCGCGGCAGCACGGCGTTGAGCCCGGCGGATTTCGAGACCGGGCCGGATGGCCTGCCGGTGATCGCGGGCGCACTGGGCCATGTCGCCTGCCGCCGCTTTGCCGCGCACGCAGCCGGCGATCACACGCTGATCCTCGGGCAGGTCGAGGGCATGGCGCAGGCCGCATCGGCGCTGCGCCCGCTGGTGTTCTTCGGCGGGCGGTTCGAGGAAATCGCGCCCTAGAACAACGCCCTAGAACACTACCACGCTGCGGATCGACTTGCCTTCGTGCATCAGATCGAAGGCGGTGTTGATCTCTTCCAGACCCATCACGTGAGTGATCATCGGATCGATCTCGATCTTGCCGGTCATGTACATGTCGACGATCTTGGGCACATCGGTGCGGCCCTTGGCTCCGCCGAACGCGGTGCCGCGCCAGTTGCGGCCCGTCACCAGCTGGAACGGGCGGGTGGCGATTTCCTTGCCCGCTTCGGCCACGCCGATGATGATGCTGGTGCCCCAGCCGCGGTGGCAGGCTTCCAATGCAGTGCGCATCACGTCGGTGTTGCCGGTGGCATCGAAGGTGTAATCCGCGCCGCCATCGGTCATTTCGACGATCTTGGCGACGGTCTCCTCGCGGCTCAGCCCCTTGGAGTTGAGGAAGTGGGTCATGCCGAACCGCTTGCCCCATTCCTCGCGTGCGGGATTTATGTCGACCCCGATGATCAGGTTCGCGCCCGCCAACCGCGCGCCCTGAATGACGTTGAGGCCGATCCCGCCGAGGCCGAACACCACGACATTGTCGCCGACCTGCACCTTGGCGGTGTTGGTCACCGCGCCCACGCCGGTGGTGACGCCGCAGCCGATGTAGCAGGCGGACTGGAACGGCGCGTCCTCGCGGATTTTGGCGACGGCGATTTCGGGCAGCACCGTGAAGTTCGAGAAGGTCGAACAGCCCATGTAATGGAAGATCGGCTGGCCCTTGTAGCTGAAGCGCGTGGTGCCGTCGGGCATCAGCCCCTTGCCCTGCGTGGCGCGGATCGCGGTGCACAGATTGGTCTTGCCCGACAGGCACGACTTACACTGACGGCATTCGGGGGTGTAAAGCGGGATCACGTGATCGCCGGGCTTCACGCTGGTCACGCCCGCGCCAACCTCGCGCACGATGCCTGCGCCTTCATGGCCCAGAACGCTCGGGAAGATACCCTCGCTGTCGAATCCGTCGAGCGTATAGGCGTCGGTGTGGCAAATGCCGGTTGCCATGATCTCGACCAGCACTTCACCGGCCTTGGGGCCTTCGAGATCGAGTTCGACCACTTCGAGCGGCTGTTTGGCGGCAAAGGCGACGGCGGCGCGGGTTTTCATGGATACATTCTCCTTGCCGCGACGCCTA
Organism: Erythrobacter sp.; assembly: GCF_024305245.1. Lineage (GTDB taxonomy): Bacteria > Pseudomonadota > Alphaproteobacteria > Sphingomonadales > Sphingomonadaceae > Erythrobacter. Next base: position 78,505 of record NZ_JAMWYX010000004.1, on the reverse strand, counting down.
TTCCCGCCGGGCCCCGCTTGGCAAGGGTCACGTGCGGGGCTTTACCGCCTCGTGATCATAGGGACAGTGGCGGCACGCCGATCCGCAGCACTTGCCGCGCGCAAGGTGCGCCGCCCGCGTGAACACCATGTAGCCGGTGGCCGGATCGCGATAAGTCGCCTCCCCGCGGGCGCAGGCGGCTTCGTGCAGTGAATGCCACGCGGGTTCGGTCATCCTGCGCCAGATAGGGCGAAAGTCACCCGGATGCCATGCACGAAACAAAATTGCCCGGATCGGCAGGATAACGGCTTGCGCGCCTCATCCTTTTGCGCTTTGTCGGGCCATCATCCGCTTGTTACATACCCGGAGAACGCCCTTGCGTTTCGCGCTGTTTGTCGCCGCTTTGCTGTTTGCGATTCCCGTCTTTCAACCCGTGAACGCCCAGGGGATCGAGCAGACCAAGGGGGACTACGAAGACAAGTTCCGCCAACTTGATGAAGTGCTGCCCACGCCCAACGTCTACCGCAATGCCAGCGGCGCGCCGGGGCATGAATACTGGCAGCAGCAGGTCGATTACAGCATCACCGCAGAGCTCGACGAGCCGCGCCGCCGGATTACCGCGCGCGCGACGATCCGTTACACCAACAATTCGCCCGACGCCCTGCCGTGGCTTTGGATGCAGCTTGACCAGAACATCTTCCGCACAGATTCCATGGCCGAGCTGACCGATGCGTTCGGCGGTCCCGGACGGCGCGGGCCGAAGGTCAGCCTCGGTTCGGCGAGCGAGCCGACCAAGCTGTCGATGGAGGAACTGCGCCGACAGCAGGCGATGGCGGACAACACCTATGGTTATGACATCGGCGCGGTGCGCGACATGGCGGGCGCTGACCTGCCGCACACCATTGTCGGCACACTGATGCGGATCGATCTGCCCGCGCCGCTCGCGCCCGGCGAAAGCACCGAATTCGCCATCGAGTGGGCATTCAACATCGTCGAGGAAGACGCGGTGGTCGCGCGTTCGGGCTACGAACATTTCCCTGACGACCCGCGCAAGGGCGGCAACGACATCTTCCTGCTGGCCCAGTGGTTCCCGCGCATGGTCGCCTATTCGGATTACGAAGGCTGGCATAACAAGGAGTTCCTCGGCCGGGGCGAATTCACGCTCGAATTCGGGAACTACGAGGTCGCGATGACCGTGCCCGACGATCACATCGTCGCGTCGACCGGCGTGCTGCAGAACCCCGACGCGGTGCTGACCGCGACCCAGCGCCAGCGGATCGAGGCGGCCAAAAATGCCGATGCGCCGATGTTCATCGTCACGCCCGAAGAAGCCGCCGCTGCCGAAGCAGGCAATCCGCGCGGAACCAAGACGTGGCAGTTTTCCGCCACAAACGTGCGCGATTTCGCCTGGGCGTCCAGCCGCAAGTTCATGTGGGACGCGCAAGGCCACAAGCAGCCCGGCGCAGAGCACGAAACCGTGCTCGCCATGAGCTTCTGGCCCAAGGAAGGCGGCGAATTGTGGCGCAAATATTCCACCGCTGCCGTGGTTCACACCATGAAGGTCTATTCGCGCTTCAGCTTCGATTATCCCTATCCCACCGCGCAGTCCGTGAACGGGCCGGTGGGCGGCATGGAATATCCGATGATCACCTTCAACGGCCCGCGCACCATCCTGAACAAGGATGGCAGCCGCACCTATTCGCTGGCCGAGAAAATGTTCCTCGTCGGAGTGGTGATCCACGAAGTCGGCCACATCTATTTCCCGATGACGGTCAATTCGGATGAACGCCAGTGGACGTGGATGGATGAAGGCCTCAACTCCTTCCTCGATTCGGTCGCCGGGTATGAGTGGGACCCGGACATGCCGTGGACCCGCAGCCTGCCGCGCGACATGGTGTCCTACATGGTGTCGAACCAGCAGGAACCGATCATGACGCAATCGGACTCGGTGACGAACCTCGGCGCGAACGCGTATGGCAAGCCGTCGGCGGCCTATCACGTCCTGCGCGACACGGTGATCGGGCGCGAGCGGTTCGATTTCGCGCTGAAGGAATATGCCCGCCGCTGGAAGTTCAAACGCCCGACGCCTGCCGATTTCTTCCGCACCATCGAGGAAGCATCCGGGACCGATCTCGACTGGTTCTGGCGCGGCTGGTTCTACACCACCGATCACGTCGATATTTCGCTGGATTCGATCTACCGTCTGCAGATCGACACTGCCGATCCCGATATCGACCTGCCCCGCCGCCGCGCCGAAAGCGATTCGGAGCCCGAGGTGATCGGCAACACGCTGAACCGCCAGCAGCGCCTGCCGATCTGGGTGCTGGAAAACCGCGGCGTCACCGATTTCTACGACGCCAATGACGAATTCACCGTCACGCCCAAGGACCGCAAGAAATACACCGATTTCCTCGACGGGCTCGACCCGTGGGAACGCCGCGTGTTCGACCGCGCGGTGAAGGAGGACGCGAGCTATTACGTCCTCAACTTTGCCAACAAGGGCGGGCTGGTGATGCCGATCATTCTCGGCCTCACCTTCGAGGATGGCAGCACCGAAAAGCTGAACATCCCCGCCGAAATCTGGCGCCGCAATTCGCACGAAGTCGCCAAGCTTCTGGTCTTCCCCAAGGGCAAGGAACTGGTGCAGGTCGTCGTCGATCCCGACTGGGAAACCGCCGATGCCGATATCGAAAACAACCACTATCCGCGCCGGATCATCCCCAGCCGGATCGAAGCCTTCAAGTCCGAGGCGAGCAAATCGCGCGTCGGCCGCGACCTGATGGGGGAAGCGGCAGGCGCGGAGCCGGACGGACGCAAGTGATGCTGCGCCGCCTTGCCTTGATGATCGCGCTGGTGCTGGCGGCTCCTCTGGCGCTGCCTGTGGCTGCGCACCAGCAGAAGATCGCGATCAGCACTGTGTCGGTGAACCCCCGGACCGACCGCCTCGAAGCGGTGCATCAGGTGCCGGTGCACGATGCCGAACACGCGCTGAGGGCTCAGGGCGCCAAGACGCCCGACATCGTCGGCAGCGCCGACAGCCGCGAAGCCTTTGCCCGGTATGTCGCGCGCCGGTTCCTGCTGGAGGTGGACGGCGCGCCTGCCGCCATGGAATATGTCGGCAGCGAAATCACCGGCGGCAGCCTGATGGTCTATCTCGAAGCCCCCGCCCCGCGCGCCAATGCGACGGTGCGGGTCAATTCGCAGATCCTGACCGATGTCTGGGCGCGGCAGGAAAACCGCGTCAATCTCGGCAGTGGTACCGATGTGACCACCTTCATCTTCAGCGCCGGTGACGGCCCGCGCGAAGCCCCGCTGCGCTGAGCCGTCAAGCGGCCGTTCCTGACACCTCCCGCGCTTCGTTTGGGAGCAATCCGGCCAAGCCCGTCCCCCGGACGGGCTTGAAACGCGGATTGCTGGTGCGGGTGGCGGGACTCGAACCCGCACGAGCAAAGCTCAGGGGATTTTAAGTCCCCGGCGTCTACCATTCCGCCACACCCGCCAACGCACGGCGCGCCTTTGCCACAACTTGCCTGCCGAGCGCCAGAGCTTGTCAGACTTTGCGCGAACGCCCATTTGTCTGAACATTGGCTGCAAGATGGGCGGCAACAGGGGCTTACATGGCAGGCGATCCGGTACACGACGCGCATTCGGTGGTTGCCACGATCCAGCCGGCAATCACCCTGCTCGGGCTCGGCATCGGCGCGGCGCTGGCCAGCCGCGCGCTGCGGCTCAATCCGATCGTCGGCTATATCGGGCTGGGACTGGGGCTCGCAAGCCTCGGCATGGCGCCCGATTTCAGCGGGCCGCTGGTGGCCGCGATGGCCGAAGCGGGGGTGATGTTCCTGCTGTTCAACCTCGGCCTGCATTTCTCCCTGGGACGCATCCGGGCCGAGGCGGGCAATATCTTCGGCTTCGGCGCATTGCAGATGGTGATCGCAGGCGGCGTGTTTGCGGCGCTGTTCGCGGCGCTCGGCCTGCCTACCGGTTTTGCCGCTATCGCCGGGTTTTCGATGGGTCTGTCATCCACCGCGGTGGTGATAGGACTGATTCGCGAGCGCGATCAGGATGATTGCCCGGTGGGCCGCGCTGCGCAGGCGATCCTGATCTTTCAGGATATCGCCGCGATCCTGTTGCTGGTGGCGGCCGGCGCGCTGGCGGGCGGCGGGTCGTTGGCCCCGGCGCTGGGCATGGCCGGAGCCAAGGCGCTCGCCGCGTTCGGCATCGCCGTGCTGTTCGCGCGCTATCTGACCGAGCCATTGTTCCGCCTGATTGCGCGCGCCGGCACCACCGAGGTCTACACCGCGACCGCGCTGTTCATCGCGCTGGCGGCGGGCTGGGCCACCGGCATGGCCGGACTATCGCTGACCTTGGGCGCGTTTCTGGGCGGCATGGCGGTGGCGGATTCGCGCTACCGCATTCTGGTGCAGACCGAGATCGACGCGTTTCGGGGGCTGTTCCTGAGCTTTTTCTTCATCTCGGTCGGGCTGAGCATCGATCCGGCCCTGCTCGCGCAGGATTGGCACTGGGTGCTGCTCGCTGCGGCGGGCCTGATCGCGATCAAGTGCGCGCTCAATGTCGTCGCCGCGCTGGTCAACCGCTGGTCGGTGCCGGGGTCGATCCAGCTGGGCTTTCTGCTGGGACAGGGGAGCGAATTCACGCTGGTGCTGCTGGCGCTGCCTGCGGTGGCCGGGCTGGCCGAGCCGCGGCTGGTGGCGACGCTCGTCACCGCGATTGCGATCAGCCTTGCCGTCACCCCGCCGGTTTCAAATCTCGGGCGCAAGCTGGCAGGCCGCCTGCGCGCCGGGCCGCCAGATGCCAAGCTGGCGGGCGATGATGCGCCGGTGGTAATTATCGGGCTGACTCCTGCGGGCAGAGCGGTAGCCGACGCGCTGGCCTATAACGCCATCGGCTATCTTGCGATCGAACCCGATCACGACCGGTTCCAGCTGGCGCTGGCGGACGGCTATCATGTGCACAGCGCCAACCCCGGCGATCCGCGCAGTTGGGACGCGATCGGCATGGGGCGGCGCGATGTGGTGGTGGTGGCGACCGGCAACCTTGCGGTCTCGCGCGAGCTGACTCCGCTGGTGCAGGAACGCATGCCCGGCATCGCGCGAATCATCGCGCTGCCCGGCCCGGATGCAGTGGAGGAGTTCGACACGCTCGGCATGGTGCCGGTCGATGTCAGCCGCGACACCGGAAACGAGCGCCTGGCCGACGCGGTGTTCGCCGCGCTCGGCCGCGAACGCCGGCACGCGGCGTTCGGCTGGGCAGACGAAGAACGCGTCAGCGCCGCCGCCTGAGCGGCGCGCGCGCGTTTTTCGGTCTAGCCTTCGTTCAGGCGTTCACGGATTTCCTTGCCGGCCTTGAAATAGGGCACGCGCTTGGATGGCACGTCCACCGTTTCGCCGGTGCGCGGATTGCGCCCGCTGCGGGCGTCACGCTCGCGGGTCGAAAACGCGCCAAAGCCGCGCAGTTCCACCCTTCCGCCCTCGGCCAATCGCTGGGCGATTTCGTCGAAGAAAATGTCGACCACCTGCTCGATTTCCTCGGCACGCAGTTCGGGATTGCTCTTGTGCAGTTCCTGCAACAACTCGGATCTGATCATCGCGATCTCCCGGCGTTCATAAGCTCACCTGTCCCATGTAACGCCGTAAGCGGGTTTGCCCCGCGGTTTTATGTACTCGCCTCCGACCCGAAAGGCGCCCCCTTTAATCGCAGCACGCAACGCGATGCAATCCCATTGCGTTCTGCAGTGCATAAAGTGTCATAAATCGATAGGTTGCGCAATGTTCACATCGACATAGCCGCACTTGTGTCAGGATAGGAGCGCAAGATCCGCAGGATCGAGGCCCAGGCGCGCCATCCGGCTGCGGATTTCGGGCCATTCCTCGTGCAGGAAGGCCTCGCGCTCGCGCGCCCGCAAGCGTTCCGCCGCGCCCTTCACCACATACATCCCGACCCCGCGCTGCACTTCGACCAGGCCGTCGTTCTGGAACTGCTGATACGCTTTCGCCACAGTCAGCGGGTTCGCGCCCTGCTCCGCCGCCAGCGCGCGCACCGATGGCAGCATCGCGCCTTCGGCATAGGCGCCGTCGATGATGGCAGCGGCGATCTGGTCGCGCAGCTTGAGATAGACGGGCCTGTTGGAGTTGGGGCGGTTGGGGTTCATCGTGGTGCAGTGTCCCTTGCGAGGTGCATCAGTGCCATAATACAGCCATGCGCGTCAAGGATCGCAGGGAAACGGTTACATCCGAAACAAAAGCTTCACATGGGCGATTGAGCCGCTAGTTTGCCCCGCCATGGGACCGCGCCCGGGAGGGGCGCGCATTAGGGATATCCGATTACATGGCTACAGCTGAGCTTCCGCACGGGGACAGCGCCGGGACTTTCCTCGGCCACCCGAAAGGTCTGTTCGTCCTCTTCTTCGCCGAGATGTGGGAGCGTTTCTCCTACTACGGCATGCGGGCGCTGCTGATCTTCTACCTCACCAAGCACTGGCTGTTTTCGGATAGCGACGCAGGCATCATCTACGGTGCCTATACCGCGCTGGTGTATATCACGCCGGTGGTGGGCGGCTATCTGGCCGACAAGTATCTCGGCCAACGCAAGGCCGTGGTGTTCGGCGCGGTGCTGCTGACGCTGGGCCACTTCTTCATGGCGTTCGAAGGCGAACCGGCGGCGGGCAATGAAGGCAACCCGATCATCTACGTGTTCTGGTTGGCGCTGGCGCTGATCATCGTCGGATCGGGCTTTCTGAAGGCCAATATCTCGGTGATCGTGGGCCAGCTCTATCCGCGCACCGATGTGCGCCGCGACGGGGCCTACACGATCTTCTACATGGGGATTAACCTTGGCGCAGCGATGGGTTCGCTGCTGTGCGGCTATATCGGCGAGACCTATGGCTGGGCCTATGGCTTCGGGCTGGCGGGCATCGGGATGCTGGCGGGCCTTGTGGTATTCTCGCTCGGCAAGGGGCTGCTGCTGGGCCGGGGCGAACCGCCCAAGGCGCTCGCCAAGCGGACCGAGTGGTCGATGTACGCCATCGGCGTCGCACTGGTCGGGCTGTGCTGGGTGCTGATCCAGTATCAGTCGCTGGTGGGCTGGCTGCTCGGCGGGTTCGGCGGATTGCTGGTGGCCTACGTGCTGTTTACCGCCGTCGTGAAGCTCGATCCGGAAGACCGCGACCGCATCTTTGCGGCGCTGTTCCTGATCGTCACCTCGATCGTGTTCTGGGCGCTGTTCGAACAGGCCGGATCTTCGCTCAACCTGTTCACCGATCGCCATGTCGATCGCGGCGGGGTGCCGGCATCGGTGTTCCAGTCGATCAACGCGATCTACATCATCCTGCTCGCGCCGATCTTCGCAACGCTGTGGACCGTGCTCGGACGCAAGGGGCTGGAGCCGTCCTCGCCGCTGAAATTCGGGCTGGGCGTGGTGCAGGTGGGCCTCGGCTTCCTGGTGCTGGTATGGGGCGCGAACAGCGTGGGTGTGGACGTGGCGGTGCCGGTGGTCTTCATCTTCCTGATCTACCTGCTGCACACCACCGGTGAGCTTTGCCTCAGCCCCGTCGGCCTTTCGGCGATGAACCGGCTGGCACCGGCGCACATGGCATCGCTGATCATGGGCACATGGTTCTTCGCCTCGGCGACGGGGAACTTCGCCGCAGGCCTGATCGCGGCGGCCACCGGCGCAGAAGGCGTGGGCGAGGAAGCGGGCAAGGAACTGGTGCTGAGCGTCTATTCGACCGTCGGCTGGTACGCCATCGCGATTGGTGTGGGCGTCATGGTCATCAGCCCGCTCATCAAGAAGCTGATGCACCTCGACACGCTGCGCGACGACAATGTCGGCGACGATCTGGAGGGCCAGAGCGAAGCCGGGATGGAAGCGCAGCAGGCCGGGGTCCATCCCTCCACCCGTCCGGCGGAATAGATAAACCCGCCACAAAGTCGGTCCAACCGTATGGACACACCCCCGTTTCCCCGCCACACTTCACGGCGGGGAAACGGGAAGGTTTGTGAATGCCAGAAATATTGAATCTGCGGACGCGCATGGGCGCGTTTGCCACTCTCGCCAGCGCGCTCGCGCTGGGTGCCTGCGCCACCACAGGCACCGCAGACGACACCGCCAGCACCAAATCCGACGCGAAGGAATTCGCCCCCAAGACCGAGGCCGAGGGCGTGTTCCCCTCGACCTACTCACCCTATCCCGGCACTGCCACCGCGCTGAAAGGCGCGACCGTGTTCGACGGCAAGGGCGGCAAGATCGAGAACGGTGTGGTGTTCATGTCCGGCGGCAAGATCGTCGCGGTGGGCGGGCCGGAAACCCCGATACCTGCCGACATCGCGGTGTTCGACGGCACCGGTAAATTCGTCACCCCCGGCATCATCGATATCCACTCGCACCTGGGCGATTACCCCTCGCCCGGCGTGGACGCGCATTCCGACGGGAACGAGGCGACCAGCCCGACCACACCCGAGGTCTGGGCCGAACATTCGGTCTGGCCGCAGGATCCCGGCTTTGCCCGCGCGCTCGCCAATGGCGGTATCACTGCGCTGCAGATCCTTCCCGGATCGGCCAACCTGATGGGCGGACGTTCGGTCACGCTCAAGAACGTGCCGGGGCGCACCACCCAGCAGATGAAGTTTCCCGGCGCGCCCTACGGCTTCAAGATGGCCTGCGGGGAGAACCCCAAGCGCGTCTATGGCGGCCGCGGGCGGATGCCTTCGACCCGGATGGGCAACCTTGCGGTCAACCGCGACACCTGGCTCGACGCGATCGACTATGCCAACGACAAGAAGGCCAAGCGCGACCTCGGCAAGGAGACGCTGGTGGGCGTGCTGGAAGGCGATATCCTCGTCCACAACCACTGCTACCGCGCCGACGAAATGGCGCTGGTGATGGATATGGCCAAGGAGATGGGCTATAAAGTCACCGCCTTCCACCACGCGGTCGAAGCCTACAAGATCGGCGATCTGCTGCGCGAAAACGACGTGTGCAGCGCGATCTGGGCCGATTGGTACGGCTTCAAGATGGAAAGCTACGACGGCATCCTCGAAAACGCCGCCTTCCTGCAACGCGAAGGCGCGTGCGTGGTGATCCATTCGGACGATTCGAACGATATCCAGCGGCTCAATCAGGAAGCACGCAAGGCGCAGAAGGCTGGCCTCAGGCTCGGGATCGACATCTCCGATGCGACCGCGATCCAGTGGATCACCTACAACGCCGCCAAGGCGATGGGGATCGAGGAGATGACCGGCAGTCTCGAACCCGGCAAGATGGCCGATGTGGTGCTGTGGAACGGCGATCCGCTCAGCGTCTATTCGCGGCCAGAGAAGGTCTGGATCGACGGCGCACTGATGTACGACGCGCTCGATCCCAAACGCCGTCCGGTGAGCGATTTCGAGCTGGGCCAGCCCGGTGAAGGAGATGTGAAATGAAGCGCCTCCTTCAACTCGCAGCCAGCGCGCTGGCGCTTTCGGCCACCCCCACGCTGGCGCAGGATGTGGTGATCGCCAATGCCCGCCTCGTGATCGGTGATGGCTCCGCCCCGCTCGATGGTGGGGTGGTGATCGTGGACGATGGCAGGGTGGTATTCGCCGGCAAGCCCGCTCCGGGCGAGCGGTACGAAACCGATGTGGTGATCGACGCGGACGGAGCATGGGTCACGCCCGGCATCTTCGCCACGCTCACCTCGCTCGGCCTCGCGGATGTTTCGGCGGTGAGCGAATCGAACGATATCCGCGCAGGCGGCTCCCCGTTCAGCGCGGCGCTCGATGCGGCGAGTGCGATCAATCCGGTGTCGCAGCACATCCTCGTCCACCGCGCGTCGGGCATTACCCGCGCGGCGACGACGACGCTGCCCGCAGGGTCGATCTTTGCCGGACAAGGCGCGATCATCGATCTCGACGGCGATAGCCAGCCTGTGATGCAGGCGCGCGCGTTCCAGATGATCAATCTGGGCGAAGGCGGCGGGCGACTGGCAGGCGGCAGCCGGGTCGCGGCCTATGCGCTGCTCAAGGCGTCGCTGCGCGAGGCGCAGGCGCTCGACGGTAAGCCCGGCATTCCCGGAACCACCGAGATCGTCAAGGACGACGAAGTGCTGCTCAGCCGCTTCGATGCCGAGGCGCTGGTGCCGGTCGTGACGGGGCGGCAGAAACTGTATGTCGCGGTCGAGCGGGCGGCGGATATCCGCGCCGTGCTGGCGCTCAAGAATGATTATCCCAAGCTCGATCTGGTGCTGGTCGGCGTGACCGAAGGCTGGCTGGTGGCGGACGAGATCGCTGCGGCCGGCGTTCCGGTGATCGCCAATGGTCTGCTCGATCTGCCCGACACCTTCGAACAGCTCGGCGCGACCCAGAGCAATGCCGGGCGCATGGCCCGCGCCGGGGTCAAGGTCGCGCTCAATGCTGCGACCATGCAGGACCCGCGCCGGTTACAGCAGGTGGCGGGCAATCTGGTGGCGCTTACCCGCGTGCCGGGGGCGACCGGCATGGACTGGGGCAAGGCTTTTGCCGCAATCAGCTCCGTTCCGGCGGAAATCAGCGGCATGGGCGGCAAGGCGGGCGTGCTGAAAGCGGGCGCGCTGGGCGATGTGGTGCTGTGGGACGGCGATCCGCTCGAAGTGGGATCGGTGCCGACGCGGGTGTTCATCGGCGGAGTCGAACAGAACCTCGAAAGCCATCAGAGCCGCCTGCGTGATCGTTATCGCGACCTCGACGAGAGCGAACTGCCCAAGGCTTACGATTGGTGATGCGCTGGCCTGCAAAGCTGGCGGTTGCCGGACTGGCTGGCGCGCTGCTGTGCGCCGGTCAGCCCGCTTTGGCGCAGGATGGGGCGGTTGGCCCCGCAGCCGATCCCAGAGCGCAGGATCCCGTCTGGCATTCGCAGCAGCAGATCTATCTGCTCGGCCTGACAGCGCAGGACGGGTGGCATTTGATCGACGGCGGGGTGCGCTGGCGCTGGCTCACGTATCTTGCATCGGACCGCAAGCCGACCGTCGCCGACCGGATCACGGTCCATTACGAGGGGCGCTTGCTCGACGGGACGGTGTTCGACAGTTCGTATGAGCGCGGCAAACCCGCGACCTTCCCATTGGGCCGACTGGTCGAGGGCTGGCAGCGCGCCATCCCCCAAATGGGCGTGGGTGAAACCATCGAAATCGCGATCCCCGCAGACCTCGCCTATGGCCCGGTCGGGCGGGGGCCGATCCCGGCCAACGCGACACTGGTTTTCAAAGTGGAATTGATCGGAATCGAAGACTAGGTTCCGGCGTTGCTTTGGGGGTGGGGTGATGAACGAAGCTTTGTGGATTCTCGTCGCGGCCAATGTCGCCTTTGTCGGCACGCATTTCGCAATGTCGCACCCGCTGCGCGCGCCGATGGTCAAGGCCATGGGCGCGGGCGGGTTTCAGGCGGCCTATATTGTCGTCAGCTTCGCCACACTGGCATGGGTCTATTTCGCCTTTGTCGCTGCGCCGCCTGCCGACTTGCCCGGTTCGGGTGAGGTCGGCTGGATCGCCGCAACGATCATCACGCTCCCCGCCATGATCCTGCTGGCGGGATCGTTCATCGGCAATCCCGCGCTGCCCACGCCCATGGCCGAGGCGCAGGCGCGTGCAGAACCGGGCGGCGTGTTCCGCGTCACCCGCCACCCGATGATGTGGGGGATCGGGTTGTGGGCGCTGTCGCACATGGTGCTGTGGTGGAGCACCCGCACACTGATCGTGGCGCTGGCGATGGGCATCCTCGCGCTGGTCGGCGCAAAGTTTCAGGACGCCAAAAAGGAAGCGCTGATGGGCGATGCCTGGGCGCAATGGGAGAGCAAGACCAGCTACTGGCCGCGGCTTGGCCGGTTCCCCAGCATCGGCGCGTTGCCGCTGTTGGCGGGCACCGCGCTGTGGCTGGCGGCAAGCTGGGTGCACCTGTGGCGCGCGGGCATCCCGGCAGGGGTGTTCCGGTGGGTCGGGTGACTATTCGCCGGTAAATACCGCCGCGCGTTTCTCGATCAGTGCTGCCACGCCTTCGGCATGATCGGCGGTAGTGTGCATCATCGCCTGCGTGTTCGCCGCCAGTTCGAGCGCGCTGTCGTAGCTCACCTGTTGGCCCTGCCGCAGCAGCATCTTGGTCTGCCTGAGCGCGTGCGGCGGCATCGCGGCGATCTTTGCGGCCAGCGCGCGGGCTTCGTCCAGCAGCGCCTCGGCGGGTACTACCCGGCTGACAAGACCCCACTCCTTCGCGGTGGCAGCGTCGATCACGTCGCCTGTATAGAACAATTCCGCCGCGCGGCTCATCCCGATCACGCGCGGCAGGATCCAGGTGCCGCCATCGCCGGGGATGATCCCGAGCTTGAGGAACGTCACGCCGAACTTCGCCGCCTCGCTGGCGATGCGGATATCGGCGAGGCAGGCGACATCGCACCCGAGCCCGATCGCGGGCCCGTTGACCGCCGCAATCACCGGCACGCGCAATCCGTAAAGCGCGCGCAGCATCTGGTGGATATTGTCGCGGTACCCGTCGGAGATCGCCGGCGCGGTGCCGCCAAAGGTGCCGGTCTTGCCCTGCATCGCCTTGATATCGCCGCCCGCGCTGAACGCCCGGCCCGCGCCGGTCAGGATCACCACCCGGCATTCCATGTCACGGTTGATCGCATCGGCGACGCCGACAAACGCATCTCCGTCGCCCGGCGCGCCGAGCGGGTTCATTGTCTCAGCCCGGTCGAGCGTCAGAATGGTGACCGGGCCTTCGCGGGCGATCCGGATCAGGGATTGAGAGGTGCTGTTGGGCATTCGGGGGGACCTTGCACAATGTCGACATGGAGTTAAGCCTAGGTATAGGCGGGGGACAGCAGGGAGGGAACAGAGGATTGTCATGCCGAACCTTGCACTTATCACCATCTCCCAACCCGTGCTGAGCGCCGCGATGGCAGTGTCCGGCCCGCTTCCTGCAGAGCCGCAAGCCGCGCCAGCCCCAGCGCCCGCGCCGCTGGCATGGTCGCTGCAGGCAGCCCCAGGCGCCGCTCCGCCCGAGAGCGATCTGCCACCGCAGGACGAGCAGACGCCCCCCGACGAGGTCAACGAGATCGTGGTCGAAGGTGCCTACGGTCCGCCCGAAGGCGATCCGGCGGAAAAGCTCAACGCGGAAAGCTACCGGATCACGCAGGCGGTCGACCAGGCTGTGATCGAGCCGGTCGCCTATGCCTATCGCGACGGCTTGCCGGAGCCTTTGCGCGATGGCCTCGGCAATGTCGTGCGCAACCTTGGGGAGCCGAGCAATGCACTCAATTTCCTGCTGCAGGGCAAGATCGGCAAGGCATTCGGCGCGTTGGGACGGCTGGCGATCAATTCGACGCTGGGGCTGGGCGGGCTGATCGACATCGCGGCCAAGCCGGGCATCGGCATCCCCTATCGCCGCAACGGCTTTGCCAACACCATGGGGTTCTACGGGGTGGAATCGGGGCCGTATCTGTACTTGCCGGTGACCGGCGCAACCAGCTTGCGCGACATCATCGGCAGCACGCTCGATCAGTCGCTGCTGCCGTTTGCCGTGGGCAAGCCGTTCAACCAGCCGGAATATGCGGTGACCTATTTCGTGGTCAACGGGCTCGACCAGCGGCTCGAGGTCGATGCCGAACTGGCCGAAATCCGCGCGTCGGACGACCCCTATGCCGAGCGGCGCGATACCTATCTGGCGAGGCGCGAACGCGAAATCGCTGCGCTGAAGGGCGAAGTCGTTGAGGATGAGCCGGAGGCGCCGGTCGCAGGCGAGGCGCAGCCGGAACCGGCAGACCCGCAGGCCACTGCCCCGGATCAGCCGCCGCTATCGCTGGTCGAGCAGGTGCAGCTGACCGCGCGCACCATACCCGCCACGCGCTAGGTTCAGGCGCGCGCCTCTTCTTCGATCCCGGCGCTGTTGTGCTTCAGCGCCTTCAGCACGGTCTCGACGATGTGCGGGGCGTTGAGGCGGGCCTCGTCGTACTGCTTCACCGGATCGTCGTGATCGATGAAAATGTCGGGCAGGCGCATGGTGCGCACCTTCAGACCCGAATCGGTCAGCCCTTCGTCGCTGGCATAGGTCAGCACGTGCGCGCCCAGACCGCCGATCGCGCCTTCCTCGATCGTTACCACCACCTCATGCGTGCGCATCAGGCGGGCGATCAGGTCCTCGTCCAGCGGCTTGGCAAAGCGCATGTCGGCAACCGTGGTGGAAAGCCCCTTGGCCTCCAGCATGTCGGCGGCTTTCAGCGCTTCGGGCAAGCGCGCGCCGAGTGACAGGATCGCGACCTTGGTGCCATCACGCACCAGCCTGCCCTTGCCGATTTCCAGCTTCTGCGGAACTTCCGGCAGCGCCACTCCGGTGCCGTTGCCGCGCGGGTAGCGGAAGGCAATCGGGCCGTCGTCATATTCGGCGGCGGTGTAAGTCATGTGGACCAGCTCCGCCTCGTCGGCGGCGGCCATCACCACCATGTTCGGCAGGGTAGCGAGATAGGTGACGTCGAAACTGCCTGCGTGGGTCGCGCCGTCGGCCCCAACCAGACCGGCGCGGTCGATCGCGAAGCGCACCGGCAGGTTCTGGATGCATACGTCGTGCACCACCTGATCATAGGCGCGCTGCAGGAAGGTGGAATAGATCGCCGCAAACGGCCGCATACCTTCTGCCGCCATCCCGGCCGCAAAGGTCACCGCGTGCTGTTCGGCAATGCCGACATCGAAGGTGCGCGTCGGGTGCGCCTTGGCGAACTTGTCGACACCCGTGCCCGAGGGCATGGCGGCGGTGATCGCGCAGATGCGGTCGTCGGTCTCGGCCAGCTTCGCCAGCGTCAGGCCGAACACGTCCTGATAGGCAGGCGGGCCGGCTGCAGCCTTTTTCTTCTCGCCGGTGATGACATCGAACTTGGGTACGCCGTGGTACTTGTCGGCGCTGTTCTCGGCAGGCGCGTAGCCCTTGCCCTTTTCGGTGACGACGTGGATCAGCACCGGGCCTTCGGATGTGTCGCGAACATTCTCCAGCACGGGGAGCAGGTGATCGAGATTGTGCCCGTCGATCGGGCCGACATAGTAGAAGCCCAATTCCTCGAACAGCGTCCCGCCGGTCACCATGCCGCGGGTGAATTCTTCCGCCTTGCCGACAGCATCGTGCATCCGGCGGCTCATCTTCTGGATCACGCGGCTGGCGAGGCTGCGGATGCCGAGATATTCGCTGGAGGACACCATCCGCGCCAAATAGGCGGACAGCCCGCCCACCGGCGGCGCGATCGACATGTCGTTATCGTTGAGGATCACCACCAGCCGGTTGCCCGCCTGCGCGGCGTTGTTCATCGCCTCATAGGCCATCCCGGCGCTCATCGAACCATCGCCGATCACCGCGATCCCGCGTCCCGGCTGGCCTTTCAGCTTGTTGGCGATGGCAAAGCCGAGCGCCGCCGAAATCGAGGTCGAGGAATGCGCCGCGCCGAACGGGTCGTATTCGCTTTCCGAACGCTTGGTGAAGCCCGAAAGCCCGCCGCCCTGCCGCAGCGTGCGGATGCGGTCACGCCGCCCGGTGATGATCTTGTGCGGATAGCACTGGTGGCCCACGTCCCACACCAGCTTGTCGTCGGGCGTGTTGAAGACATAGTGGATCGCCACGGTCAGTTCGACCACGCCCAGCCCTGAACCCAGATGCCCGCCCGACGTGCTGACCGCGTCGATCATCTCGGAGCGGAGTTCGTCGGCGAGCTGGCGGAGCTGTTCGGGCTTGAGGCGGCGCAGATCGTCGGGAGTGTCAACCTGATCGAGCAGGGGGGTGTAAGGCGATTGTGTCATAGGGCTTAGCTTTACACATTGGGAACCAACCTGTCGATGCAGGGTTGATCACGCTCAAACTTCGCGGCGCTTCACGTGCAGCTCCTGCACAACCCGCGAATCTCCAACACCGGACGCTCCGCCTTGAACTGGCGTGCAGCGGCAATCGCCCGCACTGATCGACTCACGTCCTCGTCATCGACATGGGCGGCCTCGCCGCATTCGTCGCACACCAGAAAAATGCAGTCATGCGCGCAGCCGGGGTGCGTGTTGGCGAGGTAGGCATTCGCACTTTCGACCCGCATCGCGAGGTTGTTCGCCACGAACACATCGAGAATGCGGTAGACCGAATTGGGCGCGACCCGCTTGCCCCGCGCCGCCGAGAGATTGTCGGCAATGTCGTAGGCCGACACCGGGCGTTCGTGCTGCGCCAGTTCGGCAAACACTGATTCGCGCATTGCCGTCCACTGCTCGCCCGCAGTCGTCAGCGCGCGGGCGGCCGCGACGACCAGGCTTTCACCGGCGTGTTCGTGGTGCGTGTGGCTGTGCGGAAGATCGTTTGCTGGCTGGCCCATGGGCACGAATATAGGCGCTGGTTCACCATTTCGCCAAGCGGTTCGCACGTTCAGCTTGCGTCGCGCAGGAAGGTGGCGCGGTAATGGGTGGGAAACAGCGCCTTGAGCGCGTCGACCTTGGGCTTGTCCCAGCGCATGATGTACCCGTGGCGCGGGTTTTTCGCCATGAAATCCTGATGATAGGTCTCTGCCGGGTAGAACGCCTTGTAGGGTTCGATCGCCGTTACAATCGGCTTCGACCACAGGCCGGACTTGCCGAGCTGGGCGATATAGGCGCGGGCCACCGCCGCCTGTTCCTTGCTGGTCGGCACCAACGCGCCGCGATAATGCGCGCCGACGTCCGGCCCCTGCCGGTTCTTCAGAGTCGGGTCGGCCACCACGGAAAAGTATATGCGCAGCAATTCGTCATAGCGCACCACTGCCGGATCATAGGTGACCTTCACCGATTCGGCATGATCGGTAAGGCCGCTGACGATGATATCGTACTTGGCGCTGGCCGCATTGCCGCCGTGGAAGCCCGAAACCGCCGATTTCACGCCGTTCACATGGCTGAACACGCCTTCCACGCCCCAGAAGCAGCCGCCCGCGAAGATCGCGGTTTTCAAGCCCCCGGAACCTTCCTTGGCAATGCGAGCCGAAGCGGGGGCGTTAACGAGCTCCTCTGCGGCAACAGCGGGCCCGGCGCAGGCCGACAGGCCGAGCGATCCGGCCAGCAACAGGGCGGAAATCTTGTTCATCAAAGTGGCTGTTCCGGTGCAATGACAAATTCGGCGGTCGGCTCCAGCGTCTCGGGCATCGTCGCGGCCTGTGCAGGCGAGGACAGCTCGCCGCCCCAATTTTCGGCATTGGCTCCGGCAATCAGCAGTGCTCCGATCGCGAATCCGATCGAGAAATTGCGGAGAAGTTCGGGAGAGAAAAGGCGCATGGGCTTGCTCGCGATTCGTGTTTCCGTTCGTCCTGCCTCTTGTGGAGGACGCCGACTTGCACCGGCCTGAACGCGGCAGTCAGCCACCATTAGGGCAAGGAGACGATTTAGTTACGAGGCGAAGAGCAAAAAGTTGCGCCAGAGCGGTCAGGCACGGTCAAAACCCCGAACGGCGCAAAGTGCCGCAAGGCCGACCGGCCGCCCGCAGGTGCTCGCGCGCAGCGCGAAACAGCACCGAGGACGAAGGCGCGGAGGCGCCTTCGAAACCCAAGTCAGTGCCTGAAATGCCGCATCCCGGTGAACACCATCGCCAAGCCCGCAGCGTCGGCGGCGGCGATCACTTCATCGTCGCGGATCGAACCGCCCGGCTGGATCACGGCGGTCGCGCCCGCTTCGGCGGCGGAGATCAACCCGTCGGCAAAGGGGAAGAACGCGTCCGAGGCAACCGCGCTGCCATGCGTGCGCGGGGCGTCCCAGCCGTGGGTTTCGGCGGCTTCTTTCGCCTTGATCGCGGCGATGCGCGCCGAATCGCGCCGGTTCATCTGGCCTGCGCCGATACCGGCGGTTGCGCCGTCCTTGGCATAGACGATAGCGTTCGACTTGACGTGGCGCGCCACGGTCCAGGCGAACAGACAGTCCTTCAATTCCTGATCCGTGGGCGCGCGTTTGGTGACGACCTTGAGATCGTCACGCGTGACGGCGCCTGCATCGCGCGACTGGAGCAGCAGGCCGCCAGCGATCGTCTTCATCGCCAGACCTGCACGGCGCGGATCGGGCAGCGCGCCGGATTCGAGCAGGCGCAGGTTTTTCTTCCTGCCGAAGATTTCGCGTGCCTCGGCACTGATCGAGGGAGCGATCACAACCTCGGTGAAGATCCCTGCAATCGCCTCGGCCGTTGCGCCGTCGAGCTCGCAATTGACCGCGACGATCCCGCCGAACGCCGAGACGCTATCGCATGCCAGCGCCGCTTCCCATGCTTCGAGCAGCGATCCGCCTTGTGCCACACCGCAGGGATTGGCGTGCTTGACGATCACCACCGCAGGTTCCTGCCCCGCAAACTCCGCCGCCAGTTCCAGCGCGGCATCGGCATCGTTGAGATTATTGTAGCTCAGTTCCTTGCCCTGCAGCTGCGCAGCCTGCGGCACACCCCGCGCGCCGATCACTTGCGGGACATAGATCGCCGCCGACTGGTGCGGGTTTTCGCCGTAACGCAGCGTGTCGGCGCGCTTGAACGCCATCGGCAGGGTTTCAGGGAATTGTGTCGGTTCATCGCTCGCGGTCGGCGAGAACGCGAACCAGCTGGCAATCGCCGCGTCATAGGCGGCGGTGCGGGCATAGGCCTTGCCTGCCATCCGCGTGCGGAACGCCTGCGAGGTCGCGCCGTCATGCGCCTCCAGTTCCTGCAGCAGCGCCGGATAATCCGCCGGATCGGTCAGGATCGTCACAAAGCCGTGGTTCTTGGCTGCCGAACGCACCATTGAAGGCCCGCCGATGTCGATATTTTCGATCACCTCCGCGCGGTCGGCCCCCTTCGCCACCGTCGCTTCGAACGGGTAGAGATTGACCACCACCAGATCGATTGCGCCGATATCATGCGCTTCCATTGCCGCCACATGTTCGGGATTGTCGCGCAGTGCCAGCAGCCCGCCATGCACCTTGGGATGCAGCGTCTTGACCCGCCCGTCCATCATCTCGGGAAAGCCGGTGAGGTCGGACACATCGCGCACCTCCAGCCCCGCTTCGCGCAATGCCTTGGCGGTGCCCCCGGTGCTGACCAGTTCGACACCGCGCGCGGCGAGCGCTGCGCCCAGATCAGCCAAACCGGTCTTGTCGGACACTGACAGCAGCGCCCGGGTGATTGCCTTGTCGCTCATTGCGGGAAACCTCTATCCTGTCTTTCTCAGCAACCAGGAGAATTGCCCCCCGGCGCGCAATGCCAGTCCTTCGATCACCAGTTGCTCGGTGGCGTGCGGACGGCCTTCACCGTCGACCCACAGGCTGTCCTCGGCAGACAGAGTGATCTCGTCGGCGCTCGCCCTATCGCCGCGCAGACGGAATTGCCAGAGGCGGCCGTCGGGCAGCAGCAGGCTGGCCCCGCGCTTGTCGCCCGATAGCTGCACTTCCACCCCGCGCCCCAGATGAAAACGGATGGCAAAGCCGATCTTGCCGCGTTTGCCCTTCTTCGAAACCGGCACAAGTATGTCCTCGCCCGCCAGTTCGGTGCCGTCGCCGCTCAGGGTCAGGATGCGCTGATGCGTCAGGCCGAAGCGTTGGGCATAGCCATCATGCGCCGCCTCGATCCGGGTCGCGTCACGCCCGCGCGCGGGCACCGTCCGGCGCTCGATCTCGACCGTCTCGACCCCTTTGCCGAGCTGGCCGTGGAGCATGACGGCGGTGGAATTGGCATTGTCGAGCACCAGCGTCGAAAATGCCGCCGTGGCACGCAGGCCCTGCCCGACACGCGCCGGAAGCTGCCCGCCGGTCAGGCCTGCGCCGCCGCAATTGACGATCACCCGCGCGGGGCCATCCGAAAGTTCGAACGCCAATGTCGAAGCGCAGCCGATCCGGACGTGCCGGGCACGCGGCGGCGGGGCGGCATCGAACTGCACCAGCGTATCGCCTGCGCGCATCCGCTGGTAACCCCAGCCCTGCACCGCGCCCAAGGGACGGGTGCGCACGCCCGAAGCCTCGATCACCGCCGCCACCCGCTCGGCGGGAAGCGCGCCCTGACCCTGCCAATTGCCCAGCGCCCCGTCGCCGTGACGCAGCGACAGCAGCGGCGGCACCAGCAATTCGCGCATGACGCCCAGCGCAGGCGGCGGGGTGATTTCGACAGCGTCGTAACAGGCGATCAGATCGGTCAGCAGCCGGATCGCCTCAAGCTGGGCGGCCGGACAGCGTGACAGCACGCCGCCATCCTCGCCCACCATGTCGCCCAATGCGCGCACCAGCCCGGCTTCGCCAAACAGGCGGCGCGGCTTGCCGTTCGGCAGCAGCAGCCCGGCGGCGACTATGCCGGCCCAGCCTGCGACCTGCCCAAGCCCTGCCCCTTCGCGCACCACCTTGCGATCGAGCCAGTTCGCGGTTTCTGCGATGGCAGCCAGCAGCCGCGATTTCAGCCCCTTGCCCTGCTCCGCGCCCTGACCGGTCAGCACCAGCGGCGCGTGCACCAGCCATGCGACCAGCCGCAGCCCGGCGTGCTCCACATCCCAGGCGGGGGTTTTGTTCGGTTCGCGGTGGGCATGCAGCCACATCGTCGTGATCCGCTCGGCCACCGGAATGCAATCCGCACGCGGCGCGCTGGCCGCAAGATCGGCGAGCCACGAGAAAGAATGCAGCACGCGCTCCACGCCGGGCGCGGGCCGCGCCGAACCGGCGAAATCGAGGCTGGCAATCGGCAGGCGCGCGCCGTGAACAAGGAAATGCCCGGCGCGCAGCGCGGTGCCTGCAGCCCGGTCACCGCGATTGGGGCTGTCGACCGTCGCCAACATGCGCAGCGCCTGCGGCCTGCGGAACGGCGCGGCGAGCGCGTGGCCCGGCACCCCCATACGATAGGCCAGCCGGATCAGCGCTTCTCCCGGCCCGGCAGGCGCGGCGATGATATCGCTCAGCGCCAGCGCACGGCTCGGCTCCTCGGGCTTGGGAGGCAGCGGCGCGTCGCTGGCAGCGACATTCGGCTCGGCCCCGTCGGCCAGCGCCAATACCGGCCCGTCGCTTACCCGCTCCACCAGCGCATCGGCCCTTCGGCCAGCCGGGGTGCGCAGCAGCGTCGCCATCAGCCTTGCCCCTTCAGAGCGGCGATATTGGCGGCGTATCGTTCAGGCCCGCCCTTGAAGGTGGCCGATCCCGCCACCAGCACATCGGCCCCCGCCTCGACACACAGGCGGGCCGTTTCGGCATTCACCCCGCCATCGACCTCAAGATGAATGTCGCGGCCGGTGCGGTCGATCATGGCGCGGATGCGGGCGACCTTATCAAGCTGCGAGGCAATGAAGCTTTGCCCGCCGAAGCCGGGATTGACGCTCATCACCAGGATCAGGTCGACCATGTCCATCAGGTTGTCGAGCACCTCGATCGGCGTGCCCGGATTGATCACCGCGCCCGCTTTCTTTCCCAGCCCGCGGATCGCCTGCAGCGTGCGGTGGATATGCGGCCCGGCTTCGGGGTGGACGGTAATGATGTCCGCGCCCGCCGCAGCAAAGGCTTCAAGGTAGGAGTCGACCGGCGAGATCATCAGGTGGACATCGAACGGCTTGTCACTGTGCGGGCGCAGCGCCTTGATCACGTCCGGGCCGATGGTGATGTTGGGCACGAAATGCCCGTCCATCACGTCGATATGGATCCAGTCCGCGCCCGCCGCATCGATGGCGCGCACTTCCTCCCCCAGCCGAGCGAAATCGGCAGAGAGGATCGAAGGCGAAATCAGCGGCGCGGGCATGATGTGGCGCAAGGCCCCTTATGAAGCTGCATAATCGGCAATACGGGAGGCTCGAATCGGGCGACAAGCGTGCAGCGCAACGTTTTCCACTGTAGCGGGACCGAAATCGGCCTAAACTGCGGCTTATTTACATGATTAAGCGCAAATTCAGCCGCAGCCTGCCATTGCGGCCCTTCAACTGCGGCGCGCCATGCGTTGCAACCGGACCGATCCGGCACCCCCTTCTCCTTTCAACCCACAGGATTTTCGCCGATGACCTTCGACGCACCTGCCCGCCTTTCGCTTGCCGCGGTGCTTGCCGCTGCGGGGCTGGGCGCGCTCGACCTCGCCGCGCCAAGCCCTGCAGCGGCGCAGACGCTGGGCGTGAAGATCGACAATGACATGAGCCGCTGCGCGCCGGGCAAGGGCCCGGCGGTGCGGCTCGACATCAGCGGGTTAAAATCGTCGAGCGGCAACCTGTTCGTGCGCACCTACCGTGCGCGTGAAGGCGATTGGCTGAAAAGCCGCCGCTATCTCCACCGGATCGACACCACGCCGCGAAAGGGCAGTACGACGGTATGCGTACCGCTGCCTTCGGCGGGCGATTATGCCATCGTTGTCCAGCATGACGCCAATGGCAACCGGAGCAAGGACTTCTCCACCGA
Source organism: Erythrobacter sp. (assembly GCF_024305245.1). Lineage (GTDB taxonomy): Bacteria > Pseudomonadota > Alphaproteobacteria > Sphingomonadales > Sphingomonadaceae > Erythrobacter. The sequence continues at coordinate 56,163 of NZ_JAMWYX010000004.1, read as the reverse complement.
CGGCGCTGGCATGTCCAACAACCCGGCAATCAAGACCTTCCTCGGCATTCCCCGTCCGCCGGGGCTGGACCAGACACGCTTCCGCGCGGGCGACGGGGTGACCCGGATCGCGATTCAGGTGAAGTATCAGAGCTGATCGGTCGTTACGCGCCGCGCCGGTGACGCCATAGCGCCCACATCACCTGCGGCGCCGCCAGCAGCGGGAAACGCTCGCGGAACGGGGTGACGGCGACCGGCATTCCGGTGTGCCGTTCGATCTTCCACGCTGCATAGCGCGCCGCGCCTTCGAAGGTGGTGCTGGCCTTGACCAGCCGCAGCAGATTGAGCGGCTTGCCCATCCGGCGGCGGCGGTTCCACCACGTCAGGATCGCGCGGCGCTGCGTCGCAGGGATTTGCGGGCTGAGCTGTTCGCCCTCCTGTCCGGGCGCGATCCCGCCCGCCGCCAGCGCCAGCGGCAACAATCCGGCGAAATGCGCGGCGTTGACGGAGAGGATGTCATTCTCCCGCCCGCTTTTCTCGACCCGGAATTCGGCCTGGTAGGTCGCGCGGAACAATGCGCGCCAGTAATCCTCCGCCGTGCCGCGCGCCGGGCCGAGCGCCGCTGCCAGCCGCGCTGCGGTGATGCACGCAGATCCGATAGCGGCGATCACCGCGCCCCGCGCCTCGGTGTCGGCTGTCCACACCAGCGCGCTCGGCTGCACGAACCGCGCCCAGATCGTCGTATCGGTCAGATCGCCCGCAGACGCGCGGGCAAAGGTGGAAAGCCGCATGCTTGCGACCTTGGCGCGCAGCATCGTGCCGCCATGCGCGGCCTCGTGATAGCTGACCCTCGGCCAGATCGCGGCCTCGCGGATGCCGGGGAGCAGAATGTAGAAATCGAGCACGCCGTCGAGCGAGCCGGTGCGAAGATTGGAACCGTAGAACAGCACCGCCCGCGCGCCCGCAGCCCTACCCAGCGAAGCGGCGAATTCGGCCACTGCAGGATCGACCGGAGCCGCAAGCTGGGCATCGATCCGCGCGCCGAGAGGGGCAGTCAGCCCTCCGCCGTCGCCGCTCATGGGCTGACGAAGGCGAGCTCCGGGCCGAGACCGACCCGGTAATCGCCCGCCGGGAAGGCTTCACCATCGAGAATGAACTGATCGTCGATCGACAGGGTGAAATGGCTTGCGGCGAGTTGGTGGATGCCGCGCTCCCGCAGATTTTTCGGCCCGCGGCCAAGCAGCACCAGCGGGATCAGCGCGGTGGTGCGGCGCGAGATCTGGTCGAGCGCGACCAGCTTCAGCCCGCTGCGCAGCACCCCGAACGGGCGAATCCCCGCAGGCATGCGTTCTAATGTCGAGGCAAACAGAACTTGCCGCATATCGGGATCGCCTCGCCCGCTATGCGCCATCGGCACGTCGCCCGCACCCAGCCCGATCCGCATCCGCGCCCCGCGCCGCCAATGGTTGGCGCGTCCGGCGAACAGCGACTGGGTCAGCGCCCACAGCCCGGTGACAGCCACCGCGAGACTGTTGAACGCGCCGAGCTTGTGCGCGCCCTGCCCGGCCCGGGTCGCGGTGGTGAAAGCACCGGCCCCCAGAATGAAGCCGGAAACGCCCGCAGGGCTGCTGCCGGGGCCACTATCGTCCAGCGGCATGACCTCCAACGGTCGGCGCCGCACGCGTCCGCCATCATCCAGCGCGTTGATCGCGTCCTGCAGCGTCCAGTCGTCAGGGATGCCGAGATCGACGGTCAGCGCGTTGGTCTTGCCTTTCGGCAGCACGGCGATGGCCGGCCAGTCGTCGCCAAAGATCGGCCGCCCGCAGGTCAGGACATCGCGCACCGTGCCATCGCCGCCGTTGATGACGAGCAGATCGATCCCGCGCTCCGCCAGTTCGGCCAGCGCCGCGGGAAGCTGCGCGCGCGCTCCGGGCTGTGCGATGTGGACATGGGGCGAAAGGCCGCAATCGAAATCGGCCCCGAGATTGCGATGGCTGCGCGGATTGTAGATCACGCCGACCACAGGCGGCTCATCGCTCGCGCCGCGACGACGGGTGCGGCTTCTATCCGAAGCATCGCCCCTGCTTGTCTGCGCAAATTCGTAAATCGGCGTGGCCATTGCGACCCTATAGTTATCCGGACACCAACTTTCCACAGTCATATTTCGCACAGCTGTAACATTCGGGCCCACAGCTGCCTGTTTTCGACCGGACGCACGCTCCGGAGGACGAACAGGTCGGGCGAAGCGCAAGTCCCACAACCATGAGCGAGGCGCGGCGGGCGGATTCCTGTCGGAAAACTGCTTGCGTGAACGCTCACATTGCCATCAAATGGCAATTGTGCGGCGGCAAACGGGTGCGCGGGGGCACACAGACGCAATCAGATGCAGGAGGCAGCGGCGCGAGGCATCACGATCGAGGACGTGGCGAAGGCTGCCGCAGTATCGCGGCAGACCGTGTCGCGCGTGATCAATTACAGTCCGCGGGTCAGCGCCGAAGCCAAGGCACGCGTTGAACAGGCGATTGCGCGGCTCGGCTACGTTCCCAGCCTCGCCGCGCGCAGCATGGCCGGGGGTGGCAGCCGATTGCTGCTTGCGGTGTTTGCAGCGCCCGCGCCCGGCGAAAGTCCTGCACTGCCGCTCGATCGGTTGCTGCTGTCGGGAACATCTGCGTGCAGTGCGCGCGGGTATCGCCTGCTGTTCGAGCCGATTGCTCCGAATGCCTCTCCGGCTCAGGCGGCGGCGCAGCTTGCCGCTACGCTGGGCGCGGTGCAGCCCGATGGCGTGATCCTGCTCCCGCCGCTCGGCAAAGTCGCCGATCTGCGCGAAGTGCTGGAAAAGCCGCGCCGGATCGCCTGCGAAACCCTTCGGGACAACGACGATACCCGCAAAAACCCCGGCGAGAGCGCAGCGCAAAGGCTGCTCGCGCTCGGCCATCGGCAAGTGGGATACATTACCGGGCCAGGCGACCCTGAGCGCTCCCGTCATTGGTTGGCGGGATATCGCCGGGCATTGGCGCAGAACGGCAGCCGCGCGCACCGGTATTTCGTCGCTGACGACCAGCCCGACATCCCGGCGGTGCTCGATTGTGCGCATTCGTGGCTGATGCCGACCATCCGACCGACAGCGATCATCACCGAACGGGCCGACGCGGCGCTGGCGGTGCTGCACGTGGCAGGTGCGCTGAAGCTGAGGATACCGCGCGATCTTTCGCTGATATCGCTGGAGGACGATCCGGCGCTGACGCGGAGCCAGCCGGCGATTGCAGCGCTGCACGACCCCGCCGCAGATCGGTTCGCTGCTGCCTGCGAACGCCTGATCGCGGCACGGACCGCCGCTGGCGGGGATGCCATCGGGGCCGAGGCACCCTCCGCACCCACGCCCGACCTGATAGAACGCGCCAGCCTGACGCGCGCGCCGCGCACGATTTGACGACCGGACCTCACGATACCGCCTTCCCCGCAGTCTCCGGAGCGGCATTGCGTAGCACTTCGCCCATCGCGATGCGGCTGGCCTGCGCGGCGAAATCGAACGAGCAGCGGGCGCTCGGCTCACCACCGCAGAACTGCCATAGCAATGCGCGCCGACGCGGCCAGCGCAGTCCGGGCGCATCGGGTGTGAAGACCAGTCGGGCGAGCTGCGCGGGTTGAGCCCAATCCGCCGCAACCGGTCGGCGCACGGATGCTGCAATCATATCCGGCAGCGGACCGAACAGGCTCTCACAGGCCGCGATGGTGAAATCCACCGGCCCTTCCAGCCCCTGCCGCCGCGCCAGCGCAGCGAACTCCCGGCCTGCACCGGGCGACAATTGCAGCGCGCCCGCCGCAAAGTCGAACGCATAGCGGGCCGAAGGCTTGCGATGGAACAGCTCCTTGCAGAAATTGAGCGCCGATATCAGCAGCGCGTGCTGGAGCGATGGCAGCGGGATCGAAGTCTCGCCCAATTGCTGGATTTCGGCCGTTTCGATGAAGTCTGCGGTATCGCGCGGTGCCGGGCAGCCGGGCTGTTGCAGCCGGTGGTGCAGATCGATCACCCCGCCGCCGGGATAATCGCAATGCACCTCGCCAAGCGAGAACTTCCACCACTGCGACGTTTCCGGACGCATCCGGAACCCGACCGATGCGAGCGCAGACAATGCCTCTTCGAACCGGGAATGCGGCACCAGCAGATCGAGATCGTTCGACCGTCGGACGAACCAGTCGTCATAAAGCTGGCGCTGATGGAACGGGCCTTTGAAGGCGATCGCGGGGATATGGTGCTGTTCGAGACAGGGGAAAGCGATCCGCGCAAGCCCCATCGCCCGGCTGTTGACCAGCATCGCCCGCGCCCGCGCCGCCTGCGCGCGTTCCTTCACGAAATCGGGGGGCGTCAGTTGCGCACGCGCAAAGCCCGTCTCGCACGCCGCCCATAACCGAGCATGATCGACCAGACCGGCAAAAATTTCGGGCGGACCAACGGTTTCGAGCACCTCGCCAAGGTGCCGCGAATCTCCGGTTAGCGCGCAGCGGCACAAAGCGACTAACGCATTCAAATCGCCCGCCTCGCGCATGGTTTCAGTCCAATCAGCGCAAAGGCTAAGCTGCGCCGCGTCATGGTTTATATCCTGTGTGAGTGCAGTCATGATTCCCCAAAGTCAGAAGGTGTCAGTCGCAAGACTCGTAAGCCTGCGATAGGGACAAAGAGGGGAATTTAAACAACGTATTTTATCATTATAGCGTTCGCTATGAAGTAGAATTCGTCACGTCTTCCCAAATTGTTCGTAAATGGCGGTGCGCATACGGCAGCCGCTTATTGGTGCATTACTGCACACTAACAAGGAGAACAGATATGACTTCAAAAACCTATGACACTCCGCTTCTCGAAGAGCTCGGAACCTTCGAGCGTCTAACGCAGGCCACTGGCTGCCCGGATGCGCTGGATTCGATGTTCCCGGCCGGCACGCCGTTCGGCGAGCTGACCTGCGGTGAAGACGGAATGTCCTGACCCGAATGGCGTCAGGGAGCGCGGCATATCGCACGCATGCGGCAAAACCGCTCGGCGTTACCGTGTTTCCTGTCGCTCCTTCCGTGGTGGCCCTGTTTCCATAAGGGGAGATGCGCATGGCCAAAGTTGATCCGGCAACAATGATTGCTGCCGATGAAGAAGTGGTGGGGTGCCAGTTGGGCGAAGGCTCTGCACTGCTGAGCCTCAAGTCCAACATTTATTACAGCCTCAACGAAGTGGGTGCTTTCGTCTGGGATGAAATGTCCCTGCCGGTGAGCTTCGAACAATTGTGCCGCCGGACCGAAGCCGAATTCGGCGCTCCTTCCGCGCGCGTGCGGGGCGATCTTGCCAATCTCGTCTGCCAGATGGACGCGGCGGGACTGGTCAAATGCTTCCACGAATGAACGACAGACCAGCCGCACCGCCGGCACCCGCGCCCGCCCGCGCATCAGCGCGCCGTCCTGCGGTGCACAGCCGGTTCCGCGGGCTGCGGGCGGCGGCCTTCGATGCCCGCTGTCTCGCGATGCTCGCGGTGATGCGCATCGCGCTCAGCACGATCGGCTATGCCGCGATCCGCCGCCGCATGCCGCGCCCTGGAGGCCGGCCCGACTCCCATTTCTGGGCCCGTCAGGTCGCCCGCCGGATCGAACGGCTGGCACGTTTTGTCCCCGGCGCGAGCTGTTTGACACAGGCACTCACGCTGCAATTCGTGCTGGCGCGCAGGGGCCATGCCAGCCGCCTCCAGATCGGGGTGCGCAAACGTTTCGACGGGGCGTTTTCGGCCCATGCCTGGGTGACCTGCAATGATCGCGTGGTGCTGGGCCAGCGCGGCACGCAACTCGCCGATTTCACCCCCATCGCCGAGCTTGGCTGATGGCGGTGCGATCAATCTCCGGTCTGGTCGGCGACATCGCCCCGCACAGCTTCCCGCAATGCGGGGCACTGCACCCCAACAGCCGCGGGCCCGCACGGGTTCAAGGCACCACCTGCGAATGGACGGGATCAGGCGCGGCGCTGGCCAGCCGCGGCGGCGCGGCGGTCGAGATCGCCCCCGGCCTCGCCATCGTCGCCGATGCGCGGATCGACAATGCTGCCGATCTTGGCCGCGAACTGGGATTGGCGCCGGACGCCTCCACCGAAATACTGATCGCCGCCGCCTATCGGCGCTGGGGCGAGGATTGCCCCTCCCACCTGGAAGGCGACTTCGCCTTTGCGATCTGGGACGCGGGCGAACACCGCCTGCTTTGCGCCCGCGACCCGTTCGGCATTCGTCCGCTTTATTACACACATACCGGCGGCAGCCTGCGGTTCGCGCAATCGCCCGGCGATCTGGTGCGGCGGGCGGGCAGCCCACCGGCCCTGCGCGACGAAGCGATTGCCGATTACCTCTATGGCCGCGTGATCGAGGCCGAGGGGACATTCTTCGAGGGCGTCAGCCGGCTTCCCGCAGGCCATGTGCTGGTGCTGCGCGAGGGCGAACTGGCGCTGCGCCGCTATTTTCATCTGGCCCCGGCAGAGCCCGAAGGCAGGGATCTGCACGATCAATTCCGCTATCTGCTCGACGAGGCCGTGCGCAAGCGCGCGGCTGGCACCGGGCAGGTCGGCGCGCTGCTGAGCGGCGGGCTCGATTCCTCTGCCATCGCCTGCCTGCTGCGCGATCATCAGCAGGCCGAAGGCGGCGGCAATGTCCCGGTGTTCTCGATGGTATTCCGCGAACCCGAGCGCAGCAACGAGCGGCCTTTCGTCGACCATGTGCTCGCCACCGGGGGCTTTGCCTCGCGCGTGCTCGAACTTGACGGCTACCGCCCGCTCGATGATCTGGAGACGCTGCTGGAGGATTGCGACGGGCCAACCCACGCGCCCAACCTGGCGTGTATGCGCCGCGCGGTCGGCGCCGCGAACGAAAGCGGCATCGGCGTGCTGCTCGACGGGCATGGCGGGGACGAGGTGGTAAGCCACGGCTACGGCCTGCTGGGAGAACTCGCGGCGCGCGGAAACTGGCTGAGCCTGTGGCGCGAAGCGCGCGCTGCCGCTGACAATTACGGCCGATCGAGCCTGGCGCTCACCCGCCAGTTCGCTGCGCGCCAGAACAGGGTGGACGCGCGGATCCTTGCCCGCCTGCTCGCCCCGCTCGACCGCGCGCCGAAAGTTAGCGGCGGCGGTCCCGCGCACCTGCTGTCGCGCGACCTGATCGATCGCACCGCATTCAAGGAACGGCTGCGGAGTTTCGCCCAACCCGAAACGGCGGCGGGCGAACAGCAGCAGCATCACGCGGTGCTCACCAGCGCGCTGCAACCCTATGCGTTCGAAGTCCACGCCGCCTTCTATCGCAGCATGGGCGTGGAGGCGCGCTATCCCTTCTGGGATCGCCGCCTCGTCGAGTTCTGCCTGAGCCTGCCCGCGCACGAGAAGCTTTCCGGCGGTTGGTCGCGGCTGGTGCTGCGCCGGGCGATGGCCGGCATCGTGCCAGAGCCGGTGCTGGCGCGGCGCGACAAGCTGGATTTCACCGTCCATCTCGCCCGCGGCCTGGTGGTTCACCACCGCGACCGGATCGAAGCGCTGTTCGCCGACGAGCCCGGCAACCGGCTCGGCGATTACTGCGATCTCGGCGTGGCCCGGTCGGCCTTTGCCGCGATCTGCGCCGATCCCGATGCCGCGCCGGGCACGCAGGTGCAGATGGTGTGGCGCGCAATCGCACTCGGCACGTGGCTGACGATGCTTCGCGCGTCAGCCCCGCAGCCGCAATCCCGTCCAGCAGTCAGCGGAGTTGCTGCATGAACAACGCCACCCTTGCCACCATTGCCCAGCCTCCTGCGGCAAGCACCGTCCCGGTGACGCGCTACCGCGCCTTCGGGCTCGCCATTGCGAGCGACATCGAACTGCCCGAACTGGTCGAGGCCCCCGGCGCCTGCGCCGATCTGGAAATCCGGCTGGTCGATACCGGGCGCACGTTCCCGCCGCCCGAAGCCGAAGGCGAATTCCGGTTCGGCGACGATGAATGCTTTCTGCTCTATCCGCAGATCGGTGCCTTCCGCGTCTTGCCGCCCGGCCGGATCGAGGTCGAGCCGGTGCCCGGTGTCGATCCCGGACTGGTGTGCTTCCCGCTGCTTGGCCCGGTGATCGCCCTGCTGTTGCAGGCGCGCGGCGCGTTTCTGCTGCATGGCAGCGCGCTCAATGTGGGGGGCAAGGCGGTGTGCTTTCTCGGCGACAAGGGCGCGGGCAAATCGACCACGGCGGGCGCATTCCTGCGCGCAGGCCATTCGCTGCTGACCGACGATATCGTCGCGATCGAAGGTCTCGAAAACGGCCAGGGCGGCATTCTTCCCGCCTTTCCGCAGGTCAAACTGACCCGTGAGGCTTCCACCAGCCTGGCCCTGCCCGAAGTGCGCGAACGCCCGAAGGTGCCGATCGTGCTTTACAAGGAACGCTTTCTGCTGGGGCAGGGCTTCGCGCAGGAACGGATGCCCCCGGACCTGTTCCTGCTGCTGCACCGGAGCGATCATCTCGGCATCCAGTGGCTCGACCCGAAGGAGCGGATGAAGGCGTTCCTGCGCTTCTCCTACGGAACGCGGTTCGGGATGAGGGGCATCACCCCGACAATCGCTGCCCGCCATCCGCGGCAATGCCCCGCGCTGGCCCACCGCACGCGCGCTGCGATCCTGTCGGTCCCGCACGATCTTTCGCGGCTGTCCGAAGTGGTCACCTTCGTCGAGCGCGAGCTCAGCCGCCCCGATACGGCGCCGTGACGCCCGCAAACGCTCCGGCAAGCGGCGTCGGCGGCTTCCTTGCGTTCCTCGTCAAGCGGGGCCGACACCGGTTCGCATTCGCGCTCGGATTGCTGGTGCTGGGCGGGCTGACCGAGGGCGTTTCGATCCTGATGGTGATCCCGCTGCTGTCGATCATCGATGGCGAGAGCGGCGGCAGCTTCGTGTTGCCCGAATGGCTCCCGTTCGGCGGTGCATCGGTCAGTCTGGCCGCTGCGCTGGCCGCGCTGGTCGGCCTGATCGCGCTCCACGGATTGTTCACCCGATCCAAGAACATCTACCTCGCCGATCTGCTGTTCGATCTGCTCAACCAGCTCCGGCTGGACCTGTTCGCCGCAATCGGTGCGCTGCGCTGGCAGCATATGGTGCGCCAGCGTCCGTCCGATCTCCACCACCTGCTGACCGCCGATGTCGAGCGGGTCTATGCTGCGGCAATGGCGGTGATGATGCTGCTGCAGACCGCAATCCTGCTGGCGGTCTATCTTGCCGTCGCGTGGGTGATCTCGCCGTTGATGATGCTGCTGGCGAGCGGGCTGGGTATCGCCATCCTCGCCATTCTCGCGCCACTGCGCCGCCGGGCGATCCGGTTCGGGCTGGAGCGGACACAGAACAAGCGCGATCAGTACCGCATGGTTTCGGAATATCTGAGCGGGCTGAAGACCGCGCGCATTCACAATGCCGAGGAACCCTATCGCCAGCGGCTCTCCGCCAATCTCGACAAGGTTCATGACGAGGCTGTCGGCTATATGCGGCTGACGTCGCTCGGCACGATCGTTTCGCAGCTGGTCAGCGCGCTGGCAGTGGCGGTGCTGGTGTTTGCGGGTATCCGCGGTCTGAACCTCGCTCTGCCGGAACTGGTCGCCATGCTGGTGCTGCTGATGCGGATCGCGCCGCGCTTCACCGGTTTGCAGAACCATTTTCAGCAACTTCTGGCGAACGTCACGGTGTTTGACGACATCGAACGCTGCAAGGCCGAATGGAGCACGCAGGCCGAACCGCCGCCATCTGCCGGGGCCGCGCTGCCCGCGCTGGTGCTGGAGCGGGCCATCGTGCTCGAACAGGTGAGCTTTGCCTATGCCGGCGACGCGGAGCGCCCCGCGGTCGAGGAGGTCGATTGCACCATCCCCGCAGGCGCGATCACCGCATTGATCGGCCCTTCGGGCAGCGGCAAGAGCACCCTTGCCGATATCGTCTGCGGGCTGCTCTCCCCGAATACCGGCAAAGTATTGATCGACGGCGCGCCGCTTACGCCGGAGGGCGCGCGGGCGTGGCGTCAGCAGGTCGCCTATGTGCCGCAGGACCCGTTCCTGCTCGACGAGAGCATCGTCGCCAATCTGCGCCTTGCACAGCCGCAAGCGAGCCGGTCCGAGATCGAGGACGCGCTGGAACGCGCAGGCGCGCTGGCGTTCGCATCCCGCCTGCCGCAGGGGATCGACACGCCGCTGGGCGATAACGGCGCGCAGCTTTCGGGCGGTCAGCGCCAGCGCATCGCGCTCGCCCGCGCGCTGGTGATGAAGCCGCAATTGCTGGTGCTGGACGAGGCAACCAGCGCGCTCGACTGGGAAAGCCAGGCTGCGGTTGCCCGTTCGATCGCGGCGCTGAAGGGCCAGGTCACTATTCTCGCCATTGCGCACCGCCTGTCGATGGTGGCCGCCGCCGATCACGTCATCGCGCTCAATTCGGGGCGTGTGGTCGAAGTGGGCCGCTTTTCCGATCTCGCGGCAGGCGACGGTCCGCTGGCGCGGCTGGTGATGGCCGAACGCAGCGTGGGGGCACGCCAACCTGTCCATTCCGCCCCCGATTCCTGATTTATGTAAGTGCCTAACGCCGCACCTGCGACAAATCCCGCAACAGAAAAACACAGAAAAGGGGGGACCAATGCACCGACTGCGCCAGACAAGGGCCTACGCAAAGGGGGGCATCGTCCTCGCCGGTTTGCTGCTCGGCACGACTATCCATACAGCAGCGCATGCGCAGGACGCGCCGCCCAGCCCCGGCCAGCGCGAACTCGACGATTACGAACCTATCGGCGGGCGGATCGGCAGCTTTCTGCTCTATCCCAGCGCCGAGGCGCGGATCGAATATGACGACAACATCCTTGCCCTGCCCGGCGGCGGCGAGGACGATGTCGAACTCACGGTCAGGGGCGCGGCTAGGATCGAGTCCCAGTGGCAGCGCCACAGCCTCGAGGCCAATGCCTATATCCAGCAGAACTTCCACGCCCGCCTGTCGAGCGAAGATGCGATGGAGGGCGGTGCGCGGATCAACGGGCGGTTGGACATTGATCGCGACACCTCCGCACGGGTGGTCGCATCGATCGATTCGCTCGTCGAAAACCGCGCCAATATCGCCAGTGCCCGCGCCGCGCTCCAGCCGACGCGATTCCGCCGCGCGGATGCGCTCGCCGCCGTAGCGCATGATTTCGGCGCGCTCCAACTGACCGGCGATGCGCAAATCGTGCTGCTCGATTTCGATGACGTGCCGGCGCAGGGCGGGGGCGTGCTGGAACAGGATTTCCGCGATTCGACCTATCTGCGCGGTTCGCTGACCGCAGCGCTGGAGATTTCACCGCGCGTATCGGGGCTGCTGCGCGGGCAGGTCGACCGGCTGTCGTTCACCGGCGAGGAAGAAGAGCCCGACCCGTTCGATCGGGACACGACGGGCTATTCGCTCGAAGCCGGGGTCCGGCTCGAGCTCGACAATCTCCTGTCCGGCGAGATCCGGGCGGGCGTGCTGCACCGCGATGTCGACGATCCGTCTGCCCGGGGCCTCACCGGCGTATCCTTCGGGGCCAATCTCGACTGGTCGGTGACGCCGCTCACCACGCTTCGTCTGTTTGCCGACCGGCAAGTCGAGGAAGGCGGATCGCAACTGGTCAGCGGCAATGTTCGCAGTCAGGCGCGGCTGGTGGTCGAACACGAATTGCTGCGCAATGTGGTGCTGGAAGGTCAGGCGTCGTATGCCCAGATCGACACGATCGGCCAGATCGACGTGAGCGCGCAGGAATATATGCTGATGGCAGAAACCACCTGGCGGCTGAACCGCAACCTGCGCGTGTTCGCGCGGGCGGACCGGTTCGAGCGGTTCTCGGACGGGGATTTCTTTCGCGACTTCGCCCGCAACAGGGTGATGGCAGGGGTCCGGGTGGCTTTCTAGTCCACCCGGATACCCTGTCGCCTAATCCGGCCGATCAATCGACATAATAGCCGGCGAACTTGTTGTGGTATGAATAGACGTCCTGCTGGCCGGTGCTGCCGTATTTGCGCACATCGACCCGTGTCAACGCTACGCCGGTCAGGTTGGCATCGGCGGCGAGCAGCAGGTCGGCAGCGGTCTCGGCCGCCTTGATCGACGTGTCGCGCCAGCGCGCCAGCATCAGCACCTGCCCCACCTCCGCTGCGATCAGCCGCGTTTCGGCGACACCCAGCACCGGCGCGGTATCGAGCACCACCACTTCGAACCGCAAAGCCAGTTCGTCGAGCATCTCGGTCAGCGGCACCTGCACAAACAGCTCGCGTCCGTTGTGATCGGCGTGGCGCGAACCGAGCACCGACAGTCCGGTGCGCTCGTCCACCGCCAACGCCTGCGCCAGCGGAACTTCGCGCCGCAGATATTGGCCGAAACCGTCCCAATCTTCAGCCAGAAAGGCATCGCTCACCGCGTGGCGGCGCGAATCGCAATCGACCAGCACGGTGCGCACACCCGAATCCGCCAGCAATCGCGCCAGACAGATCGCGGTGGTCGACTTGCCCTCGCGCGGGAGCGCGGAGGTGACGGCAATGCTGCGCCCCGCGGCGCTGCCCTGCCCGAGAAGCAAGGTGTTCTTGAGCGCGCGGATCGCCTCGGTGAACTTCGATTGCGGATGATCCAGCATGTATTCGTAAGGCAATTCACCGCGCACGGAGCGCTTCACGGTGCTGTCCAGCTCGGGCACGGCGCCGGCATAGGCCAGCCCCAGCCGCCGCTCCACATCATTGCGGGTGCGGATGCGCGCGTCGAGATATTCCGCGCCGCCGATGGCCATGAAGCCGAGGATCAGCGCAAGCGTCAGGCCGCCAACAGTCGCCAGCGGGTAGCTGGGCGATGACGGCATGACCGGAACGCGGGCGAGCGATTCGATCGAGGCATCGGGCCGGATCAACCCGGATTGCGCCTCGACATCCTGCGAACGGCGCAGGAAGGTCTCGTAGATCTGCCGCGCAGCCTCGGCATCGCGTTCGAGCTGGAGGAAGCCTGCCTGCGCGGAATTGTTCGATGCCAGCGAGCCGCGTGCGCGTTGCTGGCTGGCTTCGAGCGAAGCGAGGCGCGAACGGGCGGCCTGCACATCGGATTCGAGCGACGACATCACCCGGTCGATCTGCTGCTGGATCTGACTGCGGATATCGACCAGTTCGCCCCGCGCACGGCGCAGTTCGGGGTGCTGATCGCCGAGCCGGTTTTCGAGCCGGGCGACCTCGCCGGTCAGTTCCGCCTCACGCGCGCGCAATTGGGCGACCGTGCCCGATTGCAGTGCCGCGGGAACCTCCGCCCCGCCTCCGCCGCGCCCGATCCGGTTGCGCGCCGCGGCAAGCTGCCCCTCCTTTTCCGCCAGCAAGGCGCGGGCAGATGAGATTTCCTGATTGAGGACGGACACTTCCTGTTCGGCCATGGTCGCGCCCTCGGCGCTCATCAGCCCGTTGCGGATCATGTAGTTCTGCAGCGCGGCGTCGGCCTGGGCCACGTTCCGGCGCAGCTCCGTCAGCCGGGTCTGCAGGAACTCCTGCGCCTCCTGCGACGTGCCTGCCTTCCGGTCCTCCTGTTGCGCCAGATATTGTTTGGCATACTCGTTGGCGAGCGCGGCGGCGAGTTCGGGAGTCTCGGCCTCTGCCTTGATGTCGATCAGATAGGTGAGGCCGGAGCGCCGGATGTCCATCCGCGCCAGCACCGCACCGGCCAGCGGGTGGGTGCCCGGCTCATCGGCGGCTGTCGGCGGAACTCTGGCCCCGGCGAATTGCGGCCAGGTATGCAGCCTGAGCGCTTCGGCCACGCGTCCGGCAAGACGGCGCGAGGAGAGGATTTCGACTTCGGTATCGATCACGTTGGTATCGCTGGCCAGTTCGGGCGAGACCGGATCGGATTCGAGCACTTCGGGCTGACGCGGCTCGATCAGCACGCTCGCGGTGGCCGAATAGAGTTCGGGCCGGGTCAGCGTGTAGGCCGCGACCAGCGCCAGCACGCCCGCCACCACGCAGAGAAACAGCCACAGGCGGCGGCGGAACACCAGCCACAGAAAGCCCGGATCGGGAAGGAATGGTGCCCCTCCGCCGCCGCCCGAGCCACCGCCCGAGCCGCCGCCTCCGCCACCGGAAGGGCCATGCCGCTGGTTGTCGTGCGCAGCAGACGTGCCAGCGGGCGGCGCGTTCGCCGATCCCGCTGCATCTGTCCTGTTTTCGACGAGCCCGTATGCGGTTGCCGCCAAGCGCGTTTCCCCTTTTTCTGACGTTTCCGCGCCGACTGCACGGCCGCCGAAGGGGTGCCTCGTTCCCGCGCATACGTCCCTAACCGATGTTGGCAACCCGCTTGAATTCCAGCGCGGCAGGGCTGGGCCACATGGCGCTGGGCCGATTACACAGTCCAGGGGGGCCAGTGCCAGTTACGATCGCCTATCTCGTCCATGATCTGGGGGATGCTGCCGTTGCGCGGCGGGTCGCCAGTCTGACGGGCGGTGGCGGCGATGTCCGGCTGGCGGGCTTCTTCCGCCGACCGCCGCCCGACCGGGTAGCAGGCACGCAGCCGCTTGCTCTGGGCCGGACCGAGGATGCCCGGCTGGCCCGGCGCGCGCTGCTGGTGCTGCTGGTACTGCTGGCACCCGGACGGCTTGCCCCGCTGGTCCGGAACGCGAACGTCGTGATCGCGCGCAATCTCGAAATGCTGATCATCGCCGCCCGGCTGCGGCAATCGGGTCAGCGGCTGGTTTACGAATGCCTCGACATTCACCGGCTGATGCTGGGCAGCGGCATGGCGGGCAAGGCGATGCGCGCGATCGAACGGTGGCTGCTGCGGAAAGTCGATCTGGTGCTGGTCAGCTCGCCCGCGTTCGAACGCAGCTATTTCCGGCACCGTCAGCATCATCGCGGGCCGATCGAACTGGTCGAAAACAAGGTCGCGGCGATGCCCGCCGCGCTCGCCGGGCAAGCGCCGGAAGGGCGCTGGATCCTCGGCTGGTTCGGGATGTTGCGCTGCCGCCGCAGCCTCGACCTGCTGAGCCGGATCGCCGCCGGATCGCAGGGGCGCATCGGCGTGCTGATCGCAGGCATCCCCTCGGCCAGCGAGTTTCCCGATTTCGAGCGCGAGATCGCATCGCTGGACGGCGTGGAATTTGCCGGAGCCTATCGTCCGGACGACCTGCCCCGGCTTTACGCCCGCGTGCATTTCGCATGGTGCATCGACTATTTCGAAGAGGGCCTCAATTCACGCTGGCTGCTTCCCAATCGCCTGTATGAAAGCATCGCCCACGGCGCGGTGCCGATCGCGCTGGCGGGCGTGGAAACCGGGCGCTGGCTGGAAGAAGCCGATGTCGGGGTGACCCTGACGGACGGCGCCGACATCGGCCCGCTGCTTGCAGCGATGGACGCAGACCAATTCCGGGCACTGCGCCGGAAGGTCGCGGCGCTGCCTGCAGACCGGATCGCCTTCGCCCCACCTGACCATCAGCGCCTTGTCGCACGCCTCATAGGATCAGTCGCCGCATGACCACCAGCTTCAGCCGCGAAGAGGACACCGTCCTCACCATCATCCCATGCCTCAACGAAGCGGAGCACATCGCGCCGCTGCTGCGCGGCCTGCTGACCGATCCGGTCAACCGGCGGATCGTTGTCGCCGACGGGGGCAGCACCGATGGCTCGCGCGCGATCATCCGGCAGATGGCCGCGCAAGGCGACCGGATCGTGCTGATGGACAATCCCGACGGCATCCAGAGCGCCGGGATAAACCGTGCGGTGGAACGCTATGGCGCGGATGCGACATGGATCGCGCGGATCGATGCACACGGCGTCTATCCCGATCGCTATGTCTCGCGCCTGATCGCAACCGCGCAGACACAATCGGTCGATGCGGTGGTGGTCCGGCTGGAAACCTATGCCGAGAGCGGGTTCGCTCGCGGCGTGGCAGCAGCGCAGAACTCGCGGCTAGGCACCGGAGGCGCGGCGCACCGCACCGGCGGAGCGGGCGGGCTGGTCGATCATGGCCACCATGCGCTGATGCGGCGCGACGCGTTCGTGGCCGCGGGAGGCTATTGCGAGAACATGGCCTGCAACGAAGATGCCGAACTCGACCTGAGGCTGCTCGCCAACGGCGCGCGCATCTGGCTGGAGCCGGACCTGCCGGTGACCTATTTTCCGCGCCGGGGGCTGCGCAGTCTGTTGCGGCAATATTTCCGCTATGGCGCTGGCCGCGCAGCCACATCGCGGCGTCACCGGCGCCGCCTGCGCCCGCGTCAGGCCTTGCCACTGGCGGTCGCCCCGGCCTGCGCGCTGGCTTTGGGCGCACCGATCGTCCCGGCGCTTGCGTTACCGGCGCTGGGATGGGCGGGCGTATGTCAGGCGTGGGGTATCGCGCTGGCGCTGCGCCAACGGCGTGCCGACGCGGCCTGGGCGGGCAGCGCGGCGATGATCATGCATGTTGGCTGGTCGGCGGGCTACTGGAAGCAGGAGATCGGCGCGCTGGCATCGGGGGGCAGAAGCCTGCCCGGCCCGGCACTACCCTTCGCCGCATCCTGAAGCCATTCGCGAAAGGCGCGGTGTGCGCTGCGCGGCGCAAAGTGCTGCGTCACCGCCCGCAACGCTTCGGCAGAAAGCCGCGTGCGCAAATCCTCGCTGCGCTGCAGTGCCACGATGCCCGCAGCGAAGCCTTCCGCGCTTCCGGCTTCGATCACCGCCCGACCGCACGTCTCGGCCACGCCCTGCAGCGTCACCGGGGTCGCCACCACCGGGCGGCCCTTCGCCAGCGCCTCGACCAGCTTGATCTTCAGCCCCGACCCGAACCGCAGCGGCGAGATCACGATCCCGGCCTCGGCGTAACACGGGTCAAGATCGGGGACGAGGCCAAGCAGGCGCACACCTTCGGGCGCGCTTCCGGCGAAATCCGTGCAGACCGTGCCCGCCACATCGAGCCGGGTGCCGGGCGAGGCGGCCATGAGCATCGGCCAGCATTGTTCGAGAAACCAGCCGAGACCGTGGGTGTTGGGCGCGGTGCGGCTGCCGACGAACAGCAGGCGGAAAGGGTCGCCCGGCGCAGGCGGAGGATCGGGTTCGTGCGCGGCGGGGGCGATGACGATCCGGCTTGCGGGCAAGGCATCGTGCAAAAAGGCGGCCTCTTCCTGCTGGATTGCGATCACCGTGCCGGCGCGCGCCAGCATCGCCAGTTCCGCGTCACGGGTCAGCAGGGCCACGCTGTCCTTATCCCCGCCTTCGCCCGATGCCGGGCGGGCGTGGAACAGGTCGTGCATGATGATGGCGCTGCGGGTGCGGGGCGTGCCGAGCACGCCGAAGGCTTCGGCCTGAAACGCGTAGTCGGCGATGACCACCTCCCAGTCGCGCGGGCTTGCTTCGGTGCGTAGCCATTCGCGGTCGGCTTCGCTCCATTCCTCGGCAATCGCATAGGGACGTGGCCGGTCGCGGGTCCAGCCGCCGGTGAAGCCAATCCGCCGCGCCAGCCCGCGTGCAGCGCCGATGGCAGCATCGCGCCACACAGCGGGATCGCGGGATACGAACCAGCGGCCGATGCGGGTGACGCCGCGCACCTTGTGGCTGGCAAACACGTCGATATCCTCGCGCGTCCGGAAGAATGGTATACGGCCCATGATGGCAGGCGATGGCTGCAACAGATGCGGTTCCATCCCCGCATCGCGGATCGTCTGGGCAAGGCCGATCAGATAGGCCGAGCTCCCATTGGTCGCCCCGATCAGGCGTTGGCGGCTGACGATCAGCACCTGCTTCACGCCGCGACCTCCGCCTGTGCGCGGCTGCGCGGTGCGTCTACGTCTGCTGCAACGGCGAAGCGCAGCAATTCCGCGGGCCGAGCAGGAAGCACAGAATCGATCAGGGGGTGGCAGAACGACCCGTCGCCGATCACCGGCGCACGGTCGGCGATCACGAAGGCGGCGGGATCGCATTGATCTTCATCCGCCACCAGCACCAGCGATGCCCCGCGCCCCGCCTGTGCCAGAACCAGCGGATCGGCGCAGCGCGCATCCTCGATCCACCGCAGGTCGCAGCCCTGCCCGGCCAGCAGCCGTGCCGCCCGCTCGATCCGTGAGCCGGGCAGCGGCGCGCCGCACAAAACCGCCGCCCAGCGCGCGCTCGCCCGATCGCGTGCGGGAAACCCGATGCGCCGTGTCAGCCCTTCGCGCGCGCTGCGGACCATCAATCGCGCCGCTGCCGGATCGCGCAGCAAGCGTGCGCAACCCGATGCAATGCGCCCCGCCTTGATGTCCGCCACCGCCTCGGCATGGGCCAGCGCCGCGACCAGCGAATGCCGCCGCGCCGCGCGCGCTTCGGCCAACGGCGTGCCGGGCGCAGCGCAAGGGCGTTCGTCCTCGGCTGCGATCAGCGCGCGCAGATCCTCGCATCCCAACCGGAACGAGGTCGAGCCGGAATGGCGGCGGTAAAAATAGGTCGGTTCAGGCGAGAACGCATAGGCCAGCCCCTTTGCCAGCGTGCGTTCGATCAGATCGTAATCCTCCCCGATCCGCAGCCGCGCATCATAGCGCAAGCCGTGCGCGGCCAGCGCATCGCGCCGGAACAGCGGCTTGAGGTAACCGAGCGAGACTCCGGCACGGTCAAGCCGTCCGGCCTCGACGAAGGGCGCAAGTTCGATGGTGCGCTCCGCCGACCAGTCGCTGCCGGACGCGAACAGCGCGGCGTTGTCCGCATCGAAAGCGATCATGTTCGCCGCCACCAGCGAGGCACCGCTGCGGCGGGCCAAGTCCAGCAGGTTGCGGGCGTGGTGCGGGTGAAGGATGTCGTCACTGTCGAGGATGGCTGCCCACGGCGCACGCGCCAGTTCAAGGCTGCGATTGCGGACAGCGGCGAGCCCCTGCCGCGGGCCGGGCTCCAGCCGCACGCGCGCATCTTCGGCAGCGTGGCGGCGCACGATCGCGCAGGTCGCATCGGTCGATCCGTCATCGACCACCAGAATCTCCAGCTCCGTCAGGCTCTGCCGCCGCGCCGAGGCGATTGCGGCGTCGATATGCGCGGCTCCGTTGCGGACCACCATCAGCAGCGAAAGCTGCGGGGGGCAAAGTGCCGAACCGGCGGGCATGGCTAGCTGTGATTCCTCCTGATTGCGCCGCAACGAAGCGATAGGACAGGCAGGCGGATGGCTGACCTTAACAGGGTTAGTTTCGCCCCACCGGCGTCCGCCTAGTGACAGATTGGCCGGATCGGTGGCGCAGCCAGCCAGTTTCGGAACCCGATCATACGTCCAGTCACAGGCAGGAGCGAAGGGCGAAAGACACCATGAAGGACATCGGCGTCATAATCCCCGCGATGAACGCTCAGGACACGATCGGGCGCGCTGTCGCATCGGCTCTCGTGCAGAATGAAGTGTCCGAAGTGGTCGTGGTCGACGATGCCTCGCGCGATCACACCGCGCAGGCCGCACGCGCTGCCGATGACGGATCGGGGCGCCTGAAAGTCATCGCCAGCGCCCGTAATCTGGGACCAGCCGGTGCGCGCAACCTTGCCATTGCGCAATCTTTCGCCCCGCATATCGCGATACTCGATGCCGATGATTTCCTGCTCGCCGGGCGTTTCGCCGCGCTGGCCGACCCGGAGGCGGACTGGGATCTTTCGGCTGACAACGTCGTCTTCGCATCCGCCGAAAAAGCACAGCAGTTTGCGGGCCAAGCCGCGTTCGATACCGGGGGCATGGCCCAGCGGCTCACCTTCGAACGGTTCGTCCGGGCCAACATGTCACGCCCCGATCGTCCACGCGGCGAGTTCGGCTTTCTCAAGCCGGTGATCCGGCGCGCATTCCTGGAACAGCACAATCTGGCCTATAACGAGCGCCTGCGGCTGGGCGAAGACTTCGAACTTTATGCCCGGATGCTGCTGGCGGGTGCGCGGTTCCGGATCATCGCGGCCTGCGGTTACGTGGCGGTCGAAAGCGCAACTTCGCTCAGCGCGAACCACTCGGCGGCCGATCTTGCTGCACTGGTGGCAGCTGACCAGCGGATGCTTGATCAATCGCTGTCGCCCACCGATCGCAGCGCGCTGGCCGCACATCACGCGCAATGCGCCGAGCGCTGGCATCACCGGCATTTTCTGGATGCCAAGCGCGAACGTGGTCTGGTGCGGGCGCTGGCCGAAAATGCTGCTTTGCCGCGCCTGATCCTTGATGCCGCCAAAGGCGTGGCGCAGGACAAGTGGCGCGACCACCAGCGCAAGACGGGCGGGCCGACGCCCCCGCCCGAGCCGCGCTTTCTCGTAGGCCCATAACAGCAGCAGCGCACCGCATCAGTCTAACCTGTGTGATCAAATCCTTGCGGCGCTTCGGCCACGGTTCCGCCCGCAGCAAACAGGGAGCCGACAAGCTTGGCGAGGTCAGACAGGATCGTGCGACAGGGATGGAGCGGGGCGGACGAGGTCTTCGGCTTCGAACGCCTGCCCGTGTTCCCGTTCGCGGTTCTGATGATCTTCTGCCTGTGCGTGCCGGCCATCGGCGTTGTGGCACTGCTGCTGCAGATCGCCGCATTCGGCGCGATCCTCGCGATTTACTGGCGGCGCCTGCCCGCGATGCTGCTGGCCGCGCTGCCGTTCGTCCTGCTTCCCGTTTTCGCCACCCTTTCGGCGCTGTGGTCCGACGTGCCGATGATCTCGCTGCGCTACGGCGTGCAACTGTTTTTGACCGTGCTGATGGGCGTTGCGCTCGCCCGCGTTCTGGATCTGCGCCAGCTGGTGCTGGCCATATTCATCGGCGTTTCGCTCGCCTGCCTGCTGGGCCTCGCCTCGGGTCGGACCGGTTTGTCGGAAGACGGCGCGGTGCTGATCGGGCTGGCGGGGTCGAAAAACCAGTTCAGCTATTTCGCACTGTTCTGGCTCGGTTCGGCCCTGTGCGTGCTGGCTTCGGCGAAATATCGCCTGCCCGCCAGGGTCATGGCCGCACTGGCGCTGGTGCCGGCGGCTTTCGTGCTGGTGCAGGGCAGTTCGATGACCGCCATCATTTCGGCGGCGGTCATGGCGGCAATGCTGGCGTTGCTGGCGCTTGCCCACTGGCTCGGGCGCGGCGGACGGATGTTCGCGCTGGCCGCAGCGGGACTGCTCACCGTGCCGGTGCTGGTCGCCTTGCCCCAGATCGAAGCCGAGGCGAACCGCTTCCGCTCCGATGTGCTGGGAAAGGATTCGCGGCTGACGGGCCGCACCTTGCTGTGGGAGGCCGCCGACAGCCTGATCCGCCAGCAGCCGGGGATCGGCCATGGTTACAAGGCGATCTGGTTGGGGCCGCAGGGCAAGGGGCTGCTCGCCCGTAACGGCCAAAGCGACGGGCGCGCCTTCCACTTTCACGATACCTTCCGCGAATTGCAGGCCGATCTGGGGATGGTGGGCCTGCTGCTGTTCCTCGGCCCGTTCGGTTTCGTTCTGCTGCGAAGCATTCTGCTGCTGATCGCCCGCGTGGACGCGCCGCGCGCCTTTGCGTTTGTGACGCTGCTGACGATCCTGCTGCGGGTCCGCACCGAACTGGTCATCGGCCCGTTCCTGACCGAGACCGTGGTGCTTTACGCCGTGCTCGCCGCGCTGATCGCGCTGCCGCTGGGTTCGCCCGACCGCGCGCATGGGCGTGAAAGAACCGGCGTCCTGCGCCCCCGACCATCACCCCGAACCCGTTCCCGACCCGAAAGGAAACCTGCATGATTTCCCGGCTGATCGCATTCTTCGTCGCCTGCCTGTCACTGGCGCTCGCCGCCTGCTCTGGCGGAGGCGACCTGCCGCGCGCGACGCCGATCGCAGCCAGCGCGCCCTATACGCTGGGGGCTGGCGACAAGCTGCGCATCATCGTGTTCGGCGAGGAAACCCTGACCGGCGAATACCGCGTGACCGGAGCGGGCGACGTGTCCTTCCCGCTGATCGGCAACATAAAGGTCGAGGGGCGCACGGTCGAGGATCTCCAGACCGATCTCACCACCCGGCTCGGTGCAGGCTATCTGGCAGACCCGCGGGTGAGCGCCGAAATCATCGATTACCGCCCCTATTACATCCTCGGCGAGGTCGCCCGGCCGGGGCAATATGACTATTCGGTAGGGCTCACCATCGAACAGGCGATCGCCGCCGCAGGCGGCTTCACCTACCGCGCGAAAAGCGACCGGGTGTTCCTGAAACGGGCGACCCAGACGCGCGAGAGCCTTGTCGATCTTGACGAGAACCCCGCCTTCCTGGTGCGCCCGGGCGACACGATCAGGATCGGCGAGCGCTTTTTCTAGGCGCGGCGTCGTGACTGCCGCGTCCGGTTCCACCCGGCGGCTGCGCATCCTCGTCTACGCCAATGTCGAACGCGATGAAGCGGGCGGGGCGCAGGCGGTCGTGCGTTCGTTGTGCGATCATCTGCGCGGGCAAGGCCACCGGGTCTCGCTCGGCTGGAGCAGCGCGAGCGGAGGCGGAAAGTGCGATGCCGACGAATGGGCAGAGCAGTTCCCCGTGCGCACCGGGCAGCTGCGGTGGTTGCACCTGCCCACCGCCGTGCATCTGCTGACCCGATTGCTGCGCGAGCGGCCCGATGTGGTGAACATCCATTTCGCCTCACCATCGGCGCGCTATTTCTATCTGTTCGCGCCTCTGCTCGGCTATCGCACGGTATTGACCTGCCATGGCAGCGACGTGCTGCGCCCGCTGCCGCAGGACGCGCCGCAGCTTGCCGCCATCATCACAGGTGCGGACGCGGTGACGGCCGTATCGCACGACATAGCTACGAAGATCGACGAGGAATTGGGCCCGCAGCGGGTGCGCGAGGTCACGGTGATCGCCAACGGGGTCGACGCCAGCTTCTGGCACCCCGCCTCGCCCGACGCCCCCGGACAACGCCCGGCGGAAGGGCGGATTGTCGCGATCGGCAGGCTCGAAGAGGTCAAGGGGTTCGACCTGCTGATCGAAGCGCTCGCCCGCCTGCGCGTCGCCGGTACCCCGGTGCGCCTGTCACTCGTCGGCGACGGATCGCAGCGGGCGGCGCTCGAACAACAGGCGCAGCGGGCCGGGGTGGGCGATCAGATCGAATTTGTCGGGCGGTTGTCGCGCGAGGCGGTCCGCGCCCGCCTGCACGCAGCCGATCTGTTCGTCTTGCCCTCACGCAGCGAAGGCACTCCGCTTGCTCTGCTTGAAGCAATGGCGACCGGAATGGCCTGTGTCGCCGCCGACGTGGGCGGTGTGGCACGCACCGCGGCGGGCACTGCCGAGCTGGTGCCCGCAGAAGACCCCGACGCTTTGGCGGCGGCAGTGGGGCGGTTGCTGAACGATTCTGCCGCGCGCGGCGCGTTGGGACATCAGGCGCGCAAACGGGCGATGGATTTCTCGATCGAGCACAGCCACGATACCTACGCGGCTGTCTTGCGTGGCGTGGCCTGCGGGGTGGAACGATAAGCGATCAGCCGGTCGGCACCTGCCGCCAGCAGCGCCGCCGTACCAAAGGCGCGTGCACCCCATTCCAGCAAGTGCGCCGCATCCTCGAACCGCCCGTCCCGCAGCAATTCACGCATCCGCCAGGGCATTTGCCGCGCCATCGCCTTGCGCAGGGATAGCGGCAGATGGCGCGCGCCCAGTTGCTCGGGATCATGCGAGCCATCGATCAAATCATCGATCCCGTAACGCGCCCCGAGAAGATCGCCCGCGATCATCAGTTCGCGCGGTGTCGGAGCACCGTTGCCGAGGCGTTCGGCATAGCGAACAAGATGATACGCCGCGCGGTCGTGGACCTTGCGCATGAACATGATGATGGCGCGCTGAAGAATGGCCAGCCGTTCGCCCTCCGGCCCTGCAGGACTATCGGAAAACGGCTGGAAATCCGCATCGCTCCACGTCGCATCAAGCTCACGGAACATCATCTGTTCGGCTTCGATCCAACCCGACACGGTGTCCTTGGCAACGACCTTGCCCTTGCTGGTGTTGCGAGCCGCAACATGCTTGCGCTGGTGGAGCGTGATCCCGCCCGCGTAGACCCCCGGCGCAGCCCGCGCGATTCGCAAGATCATGTCGTAATCCTGCCCGCGCGGCAGGTTGCGGCGGTAGGGCGCGGCGGCCACCTGCAGATCGCGCCGTACCATCCATGCCGGATTCGGCAGAAAGCAGCATTGCATAAGCTGCACCAGCAGCCGCTTTTCTCCCAGCTGTGGCAGGGGTTCGATGTCGGTGCTGGAAAACGCGTTCTCCGACGGTCCGGAAAACCGGACGAACCGTCCGAAAGAAAATCCCGCTTCCGGCGCGGCGACAAGTGCTGCGACATGTGCGGCCAGTGCGCCGGGCGGCAGCAGATCATCATCATCGAGCACCAGCAGCGCATCGCCCGACGCTGCCGCAATCCCGCGGTTCAGCGCCGCCGATTTGCCCGCGTTGTCCTGTCGCAGATACCTCACCGGATCGCCGAAATTCGACACGACATCAGCGGTTCGATCGGTCGATCCGTCATCGACCACGATAATCTCCGCTGGCGGATGCGATTGGCCCAGCGCCGAAGCGATGCTCTCACCGATCAGGTGCGCACGATTGAAGGTCGGGAGGATGATCGACACCCGCAAATCATCTTCGCCGCTGATCGGCAGCGCCCTGCGAGCTTGCGAATTTGCCATTTGCTGGAGGATGCGAAAGATGCCGCCGGACGTCCCTAACCTGCTTAAGGGCGATTTGCGGAACAAAGCTGTCTTTTTGCATCGCAGCAACAGCGCGTGTCTGGCGGCCTGATCGCCCCTGTTCGTGACGCCGCAAACCTACCGTCGCCAATCACGGGAGTTCCCATGACGATGAGTTTTCATGAACCGCAGCGTTCCGGCTCCAACAAGCCCCGCGTTCTATTCCTGCTCAAGGAATATCCGCAGATCAGCCAGACCTATATCAAGAACGAAATCGAGGCGCTGACCGAGGATTACGAGGTCGCGATCGTCACCCGCAAGGGCCCCGACATTCCCTATGACAATCACCTGCCGCACAGCTTCGCCGAGGATATGGACGATTTCGTCGCGGCGGTGCGCGCGTTCCGGCCGGACATTCTCCACACCCACTATCTGACCGAACTGCGCTTTATCGGCCAGCTTTCCGAGATCACCGACATTCCCTTCACCGTGCGCACCCATTCGTTCGACACCATCGCGCTGCGCAAGAAGAGCCTGAAGGGCCGAATCAAGCAGATGATCAAGCGCCAGCCGCCGCTGGAACGCACGCCGTGGTTCATGGAAGGGATCCGTGCGATGGACAGCGATCTGTGCCTGGGGGTGCTGACCTTCCCCTGCTCGCGCGAGTGGTTGCGCCGGGCCGGAGTGAGCGAGGCCAAGCTGATCGATTGCTTTCCGGTGGTGCGGTTCGAACATTTTCACGACCGATCGCCCAATGGCGACGCGGTGATGAACACCGGGGTCGCCACCCCGAAGAAGGCCATGCCCGATTTCCTGCGGCTGGCGAAGAAGGTGCCCGAACGCGAGTTCAACCTCTATGCCATGGGCTATCACATCGACGGGCTGAAGCGCGATGCAGCCGAGATGGGCGCGCGGGTCAATTTCATCGACCCGATCCAGCCCGAAGCCATGCCGGCCGAATACAAGAAGCACCGCTGGCTGGTCTATACCGGCGATTTCGACATCCCCACCGTCGGCTGGCCGATGGCCATCGCCGAAGCGCAGGCCGCCGGCGTCGGCGTGTGCATGCCCAACCTGCGCCCCGACCTTGCGCAATATGTCGGTGAAGGCGCGGGCGTGCTCTACGATTCGATCGACGAATTGCCGGGAATCGTATCCGGCCCCGTGCCAGAGGAAATGCGCGAGCGCGGTTTCGAACAGGCGAAAAAATCCGACATCGAGCGGCACAAGCACCTGCTTACCGATCTGTGGGACGAGGCGCTGCGGGGGCGCACGCCCGATTACCATGCCATCGCAGTCGCAAGCGCCGAGGGCGACACTGCCGCTCTCGACATTGCGCGCACTGCATGAACATCCAGAACCCGGCAGGGACGGCGGGAACATGAAGAGCGGAACGCTGCAGATGCCTTTGGCCGACCTGCCCTATTCAATGCTGTGGCACCTCAAGCGGATGCCCCAACGCGCGGTCGAACACGGCGTCCCGCCCGCCTTGCTCGGCTGGCGCTGGCGCACGCGCGAAGGTCTGGACGAATATCTTGCGCGGATCGGCAGGCTGCACACCAAGCAGGTGATCCGTCCCGCCTCGCGCAGCGCCTTTCCGCTGCCGCGCAACGTGACGCAGCGCGACGCGCTTAGCCGCGACGGCGCGCTGTGGGGCTATTCGCAATATGACGTGCCCGAACGCGCGGTGTCCGAAAGCTGGATCGCGCGCATTCCCGATGTCCGCCTGCTGTTCTTCCACACGCCCGGCAAGCGCGATTTCTTCCCCGCCATCATCACAGCCGACGATACGTCGCTGGAATGCCGGGAGATTTCGCACCGGGCGGGTCACGCCGCGCAGTCAGCGATGCAAAAGGGCTCGGCTCAGCACTTCGCCCGCGCCACGTGGATTCTCGAGCGCGCCTATCACAACCATTCGCACTGGCTTACCGCGCACCTGCCCAAGCTGCTGCTGCTCAAGGAGCGCGGGATGCTGGGCGAGGTGCTGATGCCGCGCCAGCGTACGCGGGTAATGGACGCGAGCATGCGGATGCTGGGGATCGATCCCGAAGCGTTCCGCTCGTTCGACCCTGCGCGTCCGGTCGAAGTGGACGAATTGACGCTGGTGGGCACCGACCGCTTCGACCCCGCCCATATGCGCGCGGTGCGCGATGCCTTCGCCGAACCCGGCTCGAGCGCCGCCGCACCCCATCGCCGCATCTTCATCAGCCGCGAGAAATCGCGCGGGCGGCGGATCACCAACGAGAGCGCGCTATGGGCGATGCTGCACCGGCGCGGCTTCGAAAAGGTGTTGATGGAAGACCTCGCCTTTCCCGAACAGGTGCGGATGATGCAGCAGACCCGCGTGCTGCTGGCTCCGCACGGCGCGGGGCTGACCAATATGCTGTTCTGTCCCGAGGCCGGTCATGTGGTCGAAATGGCCGATCCCGGCTTTCCCAATCCCAATTTCTACGCGCTCGCTGCGAGCCTCGGGCTTGGCTACTGGCTGCTGCACGAGCAGGCGGGCGAGGCCGATCACCCGCTCGACCGCGACCTCACCATCGATATCGCGCGGGTCGAGGAGGCGCTCGAGGTGATCGGGTGAAAGTCTCGGTCGTCATCCCCTGCCTCGATTCCGAGGTCTATCTTGGCGCAGCAATCCGCTCGCTGCTGAACCAGACGCACCCGCCGCACGAGATCATCGTCGCGGATAATGGCTCGGCCGACGGCAGCCGCGATGTCGCGCGCAGCTTCGGCAGTCCGGTGCGGGTGATCGAGGTAGCGATGCGCGGTGCCAGCCGGGCGCGGCTGGCAGGCGCGGCCGAAGCGCAGGGCGAGGCGTTGATGTTCCTCGACGCGGATGATCTGATCGCGCCTGAAACGCTCGAGGCGATGGTCGCGGCGCTGGAAGCGGGCGCGGGCGAGATCGCGGTCGCACCGTGGTATCGGCTCGAACGAAGCGGCCCGGCATGGGTCTGGGCGCCGCCGTCCTGCGCACCGCGCCGCCCGGGGCAGGATGACCTCGCGGCATGGCTCACCGGCTGGTATCACCCGCCCTGCAGCGTGTTGTGGAGCCGCGAGGCCTATGATCGCAGCGGCGGCTGGGATCCCGACATCGGGGTCAATGACGATGGCGACATCATGATGCGCGGACTGGTGCGGGGCAATGTTCTTGCACCGACAGCGCAGGGCGCGGGGTTTTACCGCCGTACCGGTGCACACTCGCTATCGGCGGGCGGGATGAGCCGCGAAGGGCTCGGATCGCGCCTCGCCGTGCTCGAACGGATTACCCGCCTGTTGCAGATCGAGGGGCGGGTTCAGAACTATCGCGAGCCGCTTGGCGAGGCTTTTCATATGCTGGCCGCCGATCTTGGCGCCAACGAAGCAGCGCTTGCGCAGCGCTGTACCGATGCCTTGGCGCGGCTGGGAAACCCGCCGCCGCCGGATAGCTATCGCACAGGCAGCCTGCCGCTGGGTTCCGGACCGCCCGGACCGGCCCCGGCGCAGCCTGCGCCGTCCCCGGCAGCAACGACCGATACCGCCACCCTCCCGCTCATCAGTGTCGTCATCCCCGCCTATAATCGCGCCGCAACCATCGCGCGCGCCGTGAACAGCGCGCTCGCGCAGGATTACGACCGGTTCGAGATCATCGTGGTCGACGACGGTTCGACCGATAACACCCGCGCCGCCCTCGAAGCGATCACCGACTCGCGCCTGCGGCTCGTCGCCCAGCCCAATGCCGGGGTCGCTGCCGCGCGCAATCGCGGCATCGCCGAAGCGCGCGGCGAATTTGTCGCTCTGCTCGATTCCGATGACGAATGGCTTCCCGGAAAACTCGCCGCCCAGGCCGAATGCTTCATGCGCGGTTCGCCCCGGCTCGGCCTCGTCTACACTGGCTTCGAAAGCCTCGGCGCAGACGGCGTGCGCCATGTGCACGAGGCACGGCATCGCGGCTGGATCTACCGCGACCTGCTGGCCCGTAACGTGGTGACGGGCAGCGGTTCGACAACCATGTTCCGGCGCGCGGCGCTGGATCTGGTCGGCGGCTTCGACACCGCGCTCCCCGCCAATGAGGATTACGATCTCGTGCTGCGCGTCGCCCGCTTCTTCGAAGCGGACTGCGTGGCTGCACCCGCCGCGCGCTATCACGACAGCGGGGATATGACGCATCAAGGCGGCGCCGCCCGCGTCTCGCGCAACCCGCACGCCAACCGCGTTTCTCGCCGCATCCTGATGGCGCGGTATGGCGATGACATGAAGCGCGCCGGGGTCGCGCACCTGTTCTTCATCGCCTGCGCCGAACGCGAGCTGTTTCTGGCAGGGGGGCGCACCACCAATGCGCTGGCGCATGCGGCCCGCGCGATCCGCCACCGGCCGGATCGGCCCTTCACATGGCGCTGGGCGCTTACCCAATTTCTGCCCCGCTGGCTGAGGGGCACAGCGCGGGCCTAGGGCGGCTCCCCGCACAAAGCGCGAGGATAACAACCCATTTTAGGGCCGCAGCGCCGCCTTTGCGGCAGCGCCGTGCGCGACGCGATGCCCCGCAGCCCCCTCGCTCAATTTTTCCGAGGAGAACCGCGACGCCTATGTCTTCCGCACAGACTGCCAATACCAGCTTCGCCTACCGCGCGCCCTCCCCCCGCTCGAACCGGGCGGGCAAACGCTACGCCTGGGGCCTGCGCGCTGCAGCGATGCTGGCGGCGGCGGTGCTGTTCGTCGTGCCGGAACAATCCGGCAATTCGGCCAGCTTCGAAGCCGCCCTGCCCAACCTGACAGCGGCTCACGATCCGCAGTCGCGTAGCGGCGAAGCGGTGCCGGCATCCCAGCCGGTGCAGATCGCGATCGATCCCGCCGTGCCCTTCATCGCATCCTATGGCGATGCGGCCAGCCCGCGCCGCGCCGAGGATTGCCTGACGCAAGCGATCTATTACGAAGGCGCGATAGAGCCCGAAGCCGGTCAACGCGCCATCGCGCAGGTCGTTCTCAACCGCGTGCGACACCCGGAATATCCCAACAGCGTGTGCGGCGTGGTGTTCGAAGGCCAGCACCTGTCGACCGGCTGCCAGTTCACCTTCACCTGCGATGGTTCGCGCGCCCGCGCCCCGATGCCCACCCTGTGGCGCAAGGCCAATCTCGTCGCCAAGGCAGCCTTGGGCGGGATGGTGGCAAAAGACGTCGGGCTGTCGACCCATTATCACGCCGACTACGTGCAGCCGTATTGGAGCCGCTCCCTCGATTACACCGGCCAGATCGGACGCCACGTGTTCTATCGCTGGCGCGGAAATGCGGGACGGCCTCAGGCGTTCTCGTCAGCCTATGCCGGGCGCGAGCCGCTGATCGCGGAATGGAACGCGCGGTCCGCTGTCACGCCTGAGCCGCAGCAAACCCTGGCGGCCGTCAGCGCGCCCGACAATGACGCGGGCAACAGAACCATCGCATTGCCCGCAGGCAACGTGCGTCCCGCAGCGCCCGCCGCGTTCAAGGCCCGTCCGCTGCGCCTCGCGACGGCAGAAGATCGGTCGCAATGAGGTTTGGCCATCGGGGCGCAGCGCTGATCGGTCTGGCGTTGGCAGCGGCTGTGCCGGTCATACCGCTTGCTGCGCAGAGCAGCCGGGGCACGCTCGCGTCCGATCCGGTCGAGGGGTTCGAATCTGCCGGCGAGCTGCTGCGCAAATGCCGCGAAAGCTCCAGCTTCGGGCGGAGCTACTGCTTCGCCTATCTTGCCGCGACGGCAGATGCGGCGCGATCTTACCGGGAATGGCTGGGCGGCGGCGATCCGTGCCTTCCCCGCGACCTTACGCTCGGCCAGCTCGCCGATGTGTTCGAGGCGCATCTGGTCGCCAATCCGTCGCTCACCACGGCGCAGGCGGCATCGGTGGTGGTGTCGGCGTTGCAGGAAACGTTTCCCTGTCCGGTCACGCCCATTGCCCCGCCAGGCGGCGCCCCCGGTTAATCGCGGACTCGCCCGTTTCAGAAGAGCGCGCGCACCGCGAAGAAGACTGCGGTCCACAAGGTCACCGGCACCACCAGCATGATCGCCAATCGCACCGGTCGGGGAAACGGCCGGTCGCTGCGCCGCCCCCGCGTTTCCCGGGTTGGGTTCGCGGGCCTCGCTCCGCTCTGTAGTCCTGCGATCTTCATCATTGCCGCTCCCCGGAAATGCGCGATGCGCTTAACCCGCGCATTCTCTTGCATCACCTTGTTCGCTCAATCCTTCGCGGCGTTCTAGCGTTTTTTGCACTTCCTATCGAAATAGGACGAACCGAGCCTCCTGCAGCACCGGATTGCGATAAGGTAGGCGGATATTAACCTGTCCTAAGGTCACGCTTCGGCGATGTTTCTACACACTTGCCTGCAACAGGATGGCGACTCCGGGGCGGCGCCTTGGCCTAGTCCTGTTGAATCTCGGTTCCATCGTAGAGATTGTGACAAGATCAAAATAGGCAGGAAACATGCACCATCAATCGAACATGCCGGCAAAGACCACCAGCCAGCCCGTTCCTTTCTCCGTGTATGATCCGGGAATGATTTCCAGAGCGATAGATATTGTCATCGCCAGCGTCGCGCTGCTGTTTTTTCTTCCGCTATTCGCGCTGATCGCTCTGGCAACGAAAATCTGCGATCCCGGCCCGGTGTTCTTCGGACACCGCCGTATCGGCAAGGACGGGCGCGCGTTTCTGTGCTGGAAGTTCCGCACGATGGTGATCGATGCCGAAGCGCGACTCGAGTCGCTGCTGCAGGCCGATCCGCGCGCCGCGCGTGAATGGAGGGAGTCGCAAAAGCTCAGCAACGATCCCCGCGTCACCCCGCTGGGGAGCTTCCTGCGCAAATCGAGCCTCGATGAACTGCCGCAGTTGATCAACGTGTTGCGCGGCGAGATGAGCATTGTCGGGCCGCGACCGATCGTCGAGGCCGAGGCGGAGCGGTACGGCCAGCATTTTGCGCTCTACTGTCTCGTACGTCCGGGACTTACCGGGCTGTGGCAAATCTCGGGACGCAGCGATGTCCGCTATTTCGAGCGGGTGCTGATCGATGCCCGATATGTCAGCAGCAAAAGCGTGCTGCGCGATCTCAGGATCATCGTGATGACGGTGCCCAGCGTGTTCGCAGCGCGCGGCTCGTACTAGAGCAGGCGGACTCTACTTCCTGAACACCACTTGCGTTTCCGGACTGACCATCTGCGCCAGCCGTGCAGCGTCCCAGTTGGTTAATCTGACGCAGCCATGGCTTTGCGCGCGGCCGATGGTTTCGGGCGCAGGCGTGCCGTGGATCCCGTAATGCTCCTTGGTCAGATCGATCCAGACCACGCCCACCGGACCGTTCGGTCCCGGCGGGAGTTGTAGGTCCTCTGCACTGTCGGGCACGTCCCAGAACAGGTCGGGATCATAGGCAAAGGGCGGGTTATAGGCGACGCCGGTCACCTGCCAGTCCCCCACGGGAAGCGGATCGTTCCGTGACCCGGTGGTGACGGTATACAGCGCAACCAGCCGATCATCCCTGTCATAGGCCTTCAGCCAGCCTTCGGATTCGTCGACCAATATCCGGGCGACCTCGGGCTGGTCAGTGCCCACACCGAGCGATCGCAGGGTTTCCAGCCAATCCTTGTTGTCGACTTCGGATGCGACAATCCGGTCGGCGCCGACATTTGGGACGCGCAACTGCTGGCCGGGATTGTAGCGTGGGCCGGACTCACCCGGCGCATCGGCACTTGCCGGTGAACCGGCTGGCCGCCCGCCCGGGTTCAGCGCGGCGAGCACTTCGGGCGTGGTGTGAAAGCGCTCGGCCAGCTTCTCGGCCATGTCTTCATATCCCAGACGCTTCATCTGCGCCTGCTGCGCCGCGTCTTCGGGCACTTCGGAAAATGCGATATCCCCCCAATCCTGCGGAACGGTCACCACGCGGGTGGCGGCAATATCATCCCATTGCGCAAGGGCCTGCCGGGTTGCCTCGTCGAGTTCGCCTGTGACCGGAAGATCGCGCGATTCCTGGAATCCCGCGATTGCATTGCTCAACGACATGCCTCGCTTCCCGTCGATCACGCCCGGACCGAAGCCAAGCCGCTCCAGCACCACCTGGGCCTGCATGACGGGCCGATCCTCGGGATCCGGAATGTTGTTGGCCTGCGCCATCCCCGGATCCGGCTCAGAACCGGGATCGCGCGAGGCCATCGCGTCTGCGCCGTTGGTGTCTGCGCGCGCCGTAGGCCGGGGCGTTTCTCGGGCATCATCCCCGGCATCATTCGAGCCGCATGCCGCAAGCGTCAGGATCGAGAGGGTGGCGGCGGCAGTCAGCAGGGATGAACGCATGCGAAACCTCGAAGGATGAACCGACAGGCCCCTGGAAGTGGAAGCTCGGCGCTTCCGATGCGCAACTTTGCGCAATCGAAGCGGATGCGTGGGCCAGTGCCGGGATGGATGGGATATGGTGGATGTGGACGTGCGACCGTGTAGGATCGTGGATCCCGAATTTCCCTGATCGAAGTTGGCAAATGGTGAGTGCGCTGGTGTTACAACAAAGGAATTGCGTCGGTCTGCAACCCTCCTTCAGCCCCGCGTTTCGGGCGGCCGGATCGTGACCGCCCTTGCCCCCACGACCAGTTTCGACCACACGCGCCGTTAACAGACCCGGTCTTGCACTGCGGCACACATGATTTTGACGAGGAATGACGATGAAGGGCTACAAAGAACCGGGGTTTCAGGACCGCGCCGCAGCTTCGGCCCGGGCCAAGACCAGCGCTTTGAAGAAGCTGAAGGCCGCGCCCAAGCTCGATCCCGCCGAGGTGGCGGCCCGAGTCGCGCGGCAGCAGGAGCGCGATGCGAAGGTAGCGGCCAAGCGCGCGGAAAAGGAAGAAGCCCGCCTTCGCGAACGCGAAGCACAGGCAGAAGCCAAGCGTGAGCGTGAAAAGCCGGCAGCCCCGCCGAAGTCCGAAGCAGAGCTCAAGGCTGCTCGTGATGCGCGCTATGCTGCCCGCAAGAAGCGCAAATCCTGACAGCGAAAAGGGCTCCGCGGGCCTGAAGACAAGCCTGAAGACAGCGCTGCAATCCATCAATATGGAGTCGGGGATGGCCCGGCTGATCCTGTTCAACAAACCCTTCGGCGTTCTGTCGCAATTCACCGATCGCGGTTCGCCAACGGTGCGGGCGACGCTTTCCGACTTCATCGATGCGAAAGGCGTCTATCCGGCCGGGCGGCTCGATCGCGACAGCGAGGGGCTGTTGCTGCTGTGCGACGATGGCCGCCTGCAGGCGCGGATTGCCGATCCGCGGTTCAAACTGCCCAAGACCTATTGGGTGCAGGTCGAAGGCAACCCGCAGGAGGACGACCTGGAACCCCTGCGCGCCGGAGTTCGCCTGAAGGACGGCATGACGCTGCCCGCCGAGGTCGACCGCATCGAAGCGCCGGCGCTCTGGCCGCGCGATCCGCCGATCCGCGAGCGCAAGTCCATCCCCGACAGCTGGCTGCGCATCACGATCCGCGAAGGTCGCAACCGGCAGGTGCGCCGGATGACGGCGGCGGTCGGCCTGCCCACCTTGCGGCTGGTGCGCTGGTCGATCGGCGATTGGACCCTTGCCGGAATCGCACCGGGGCAGTTCGAGGAAACCTCGGCCTAGTCCGGACTATCGAAGGCGAGGCTGCCCTCGTTGAACAAAGCGGCGATCAGTTCCAGCACTTCCGGGTCGCAATCCGGTGCGACCATTGTCTGCACCTCGGCACAAATCCTCTGCGCAAGATCGGCCGCCGCATCGCGGCACGCAAAACAGTGCCCGTCCGCAAACAGCAGCACCGATGACGGCGACTGGCGTATGAAAGCGAACCGGCTGGCGGGATTGCGGACCAGCGGGGTGCCTGCTGCCAGCCACTGCCGGATGTCATCGGCGCTGGCAGGATGCTCCGGCCGCCAGTCGATCTCGGGGTTCTTCGGGGCGGTGTTGTATTGCCCGAACCACCGGGCGAAGCGGGTCTGGTCCTGCAACAATTCGGCGATCATGCCCTGCATCCGCTCGATCGCATCCGCGCCGATTTCGCCGGGATTGTCCTGCTGCACCAGATGCGGGTCTTCGTAGCGGTCGCTGTCCGACAGATCTGGCACCATATCGTCGGCCCAGGCCTCGATCAGTTCGCCGCGTGACGGGGCGCGAAAGCCGATCGAATAGGTCATGCAATCATCGCCGATGGCCGTGCCGCGATGCGCGATGCGCGGCGGGACATACAGAACGTCGCCCGGCTCCAGAATCCACTCCTGGGTCGGCTGGAAATCGGCAAGCAGGCGCAGGCCGTCGTGCGGCAGCAAAGCCGTGTCGTCATCGCATAGCGCACCGATTTCCCAGCGGCGCCGCCCAAGGCCCTGCACCAGAAACACATCGTAATGATCGAAATGCGCGCCCACACCGCCGCCGTCGACCGCGTAGCTTACCATGACATCATCGACCCGCCAGTTCGGGACGAACCGGAACAGATCGAGCAGGGACGCAACGCTTGCAATATGGTGGTCGACCGATTGCACCAGCAACGTCCACGGCGCGCGTGCCTGCTGGGTGAAGCGGCTTTCGGGGAAAGGGCTATGTTCCAGTTCCCATGCCTGTTCCAGGCGAGTGATAATGCGGGACTGCACGCAATCTTCGCACGCAAGGCCCGCCAGCTCGTCCGGCTCGATCGGGTTCGCCCAGTGATCGAAAGCGTTGCGGATCAACAGCGGCGTTTGCTGCCAGTGGTCGCGCAGGAACGCACCGGCGTCGAAATCCCGCAATGTCATTTCTGCAATCGTCACGTGCGTCCCTTTGCCTGCGGCAGGTCGCGCGGGGCGCGCCGCCTTCTGCCCGGCCGCGCGCTCTGTGCACGCCGGAGCCGGCCTTTAGGTGATCGGCGCGAGAATCAACAGGGCTCATCGCCCGTCAGGGCCGCCCCTGCGCGATCAGGCTGCTGACGCGCGAGGGGTGCAGGCGGCCAAGAAGCGCTCGATTAGCCGATGGAGGTGCGCTGCCGCTTACCAGCGCACAAGGCGCGGAACCACAGCGCGGCCCAGACCCGCCATCAGCAGCACGACCGCGCTGTGCCACAGGCCGATATGGACGATATCGTTGTCGGCACAATGCAGCGAGAAGGCGAAGATGCCGAGGCTTCCGGCGGCGACGCCCGCAAGCAGCCCGGCGCGGTCGGGCGCAGTCGGTGCGCCCTTGCGCAGCCAGCCCACCAGTATCGCGAACACCAGCAGCGACGAAACTCCGCCGATAATCAGGCATTCCAACCCGTGCGTGACGCTTTCGCCCGCCAGCATTGCGCTTCCGTCGCCTAGGCTGACGATCACTGCCGCCACCGGCAACAGGGCGACCATCGCCGCCGCCCAGACCCAGCCGCCGTGATCATTGCCCACCTGCGGGCGGCTCATGACGATCACGGTCACGGCAGCGGCAATCCCCAGCAGCAGGAACAGTCCGGTCGCGATCAGGAAGACCGGATCGAACCGGCCCGCGATCAGATCGGCGCGCAGGCCGAACGCAGCGACCACCGCCAGCACCGATACGCCAGCCGCAGCGAGGGCATAGAACAGCCCACGCGCAAAGCTGAGCGGCCTGACCGGCTCAAGGTCGCCCACAAGGTTGGCAATCAGGGTGTCGGAAGGATGTGTCATGCGTCAGGCTTTCTCGACCATGTGGGCCAGTTTCTTGAGGCCGCGGTGAATATTGACTTTGATGAGGGATTCGCTCTGTCCGGTGGCGTGGGATGCCTCGGCAATGCTCAGCCCTTCGATCTTGACCAGTTCGATGGCGCGGGCCTGCGCGTCGGGCAACAGGCCCAGTAGCCGGTCGATGCTGATCCGTGCTGCAATCGCCGGTTCTTCATCCTGCCCGGCGAAATCCGTCACCAGCTCGCATTCGTCAGCGCGGTACAGGCGGCGCAGGTGATCGACCCAGCGATAGCGCGCAATCGCCGCCAGCCACGGCAGGAACGGACGCGAGGAATCCCAGGTGGCGAGCTTGTTATGCAGCGCCATCAGGGTTTCCTGCACCAGATCATCAAGCTGGGCGGGCGCGATCCAGCGGCTGTAATAGCGGCTCAGCCACCACCGGCACTCGCTCAGCAGCGTGGCATAGGCCTGCCGGTCGCCTTGTTGCGACATCGCCATCAGCCGGGCGAGTGTGGCTTCGTCGGCTTTCATGCCGCGCCTCGCGCTTTCAGCAGCGCGGCATCGAGGCTCAACTGCCCGCCGCCGCGCAGAATCAGCATCAGCGCCAGCGCCGCCCAGACCGCGTGCACGCTCCACCACGCTTCGGGATAGACGAAGATCTGGATCACCATCGTCATCCCCAGCAAGGCCAGGGCCGAAAACCGCGTGAACAGGCCCAGCACCAGCAGGATCGGGAAGAGGTGCTCCGACACCGTCGCCATCACCGCCGCAAAATCGCTGGGCAAGGGAACGCCCGCATATTCCTCGGCGAAAAGGAAATAGGTGGTGTCGCTGATCGAAAACCAGCTGCCTTCCTCGACCTTGGTGCGGGCCGAACGCCAGAAGATCCCGGCCAGCACGACGCGGGTGAACAGCAGGGCAAGGCTCTGCATCGCAGTGCCGCCGACGAACCCGACAGCGCGATCATAGCTGGACAGAATGGCGGTCACATCGATCCCCTTACCCGATTGCAATCCGGCGATCACGCCGCATTCAGCGCGCCGGCATTGATGAGCGCAATCAGCGATTGCATGATTGCATTCACGTGCGCTGCCTCGCTGCCAGGGGTTTCGGACGCCGCAGCCAAAAGGTTACCGATGGTGAGTGGATTTTCCGCTGCCATCAGCAGATCGGCCATGATCGCGCTGGCCGGGGATACCAGCACATCGGCGTGCGGCCGGGCAATCAGGATCGCATCGGCATCGCCAAGTCCGGGCACCTCCGCGCCGATCAGATCGTGCACCAGCCGCGCAAACGTTCCGGCAATGGCCGCAGGGTGGCGCGCCAGCCTGTGTTGGAGCACGGCTTCGGGCGGCAGGCCAGCCAACGCGCCGAGATGCAGGGGCACACCATCGGCAGCATGATAGGACTGGAGCCAGAGCCATTCGAACCGGGCCAGATCGGCCACGCCCTCGCTTTCATCAGCTGCGCGCAGGAACGTCGGAAATTGTGCGCCGATCTCCGCCAGCGCCGCTGCGGTCACTCCCGGCTGTTGGATGAACAACCGGGAGTGTGCGTTGAACCGGTCATGGCCAATATGTTCGCGGGTGCGCGGAAATGTCTCTTCCAGCGCCACCAGCCGCGCGTGAGAAATGGTGTTGGCGTGAACGGTCATGCCCGCCAGCACCCGTTCGGGCGAGCCTGCAAAAAGCCCCTCGGGCAGAAACGCCGGGCCGTAATCGAGCGCCTGCATCATCGCACTCTGCCCGCCGTCATGCCAGCGCATGGGGCTTCCCGGCGAAAGACTGGTGTCGGCGCATAGCCCGCCGAATGATCGCGCCTGCAACCCCGGCTTCGGTCAGCAGCACATCGAAGGCGGGCACATCGGTGTCCCACTCGATCAAGGTGGGACGCGGACCTGCGCGCTGCA
The DNA here is from genome assembly GCF_024305245.1 of Erythrobacter sp. Taxonomy (GTDB): domain Bacteria; phylum Pseudomonadota; class Alphaproteobacteria; order Sphingomonadales; family Sphingomonadaceae; genus Erythrobacter. The sequence goes on along the minus strand of NZ_JAMWYX010000004.1, from coordinate 18,117 downwards.
CGAAGCGTTCGAACAGCCGCCATGTGTCGTCCGACACAGCCGAACCGTGATCGTCGATCAGCAGCGCCCCATGCGCATGATCTTCGCGCGCGTGGCCTGCCAGATGCACCTCGCCCACCAGCGCGGGTTCGACCTCATCGACCATCGCGTCTGCATCCAGCCCGAGATTGGTCGCGGAAACCTCGATATTGTTGATGTCGAGCAGCAAGCCGCACCCAGCGCGGGCGCACAGCGCGTGCAGGAACTCCGCCTCGGTCATCTCGTCCGCGGCAAAGGCAAGATAGCGCGACGGGTTTTCGACCAGAATGCTGCGGCCCAGCCGGTCCTGCACACGCGCGACCTGCGCTGCGAAATGATCGAGCGCACCCCGCGTGTAAGGCACCGGCAGCAGATCGGGATAGCGGTTGGACGCGCTGCCGCTCCAACTGAGGTGGTCGGATACCAGCGCAGGCGCGTAACGATCACACAGCGCGGCAAGCTGCTCCAGTTCCCGAACGTTCACCCCGTCGGCGCTGCCCAGCGACAGGCCGACCGAATGGAAGCTCAACGGCACCTGCTCGGCAAAAGCCGAAAGCCAGCGATGCGGCGGGCCGCCTGCGCCGAAATAGTTCTGCGGGTGCACTTCGAACCATGCCGGGCATCCGGCAGGAAAAGGGGTGCTGGCCGACACCGCCTCAAGCGCTGGCATATAGTGCTGCGGCTTGAGGCCCACGCCGACGTCGGCGGGGGCGGAGGTGGGGGAGGTCGGTGCCTTCATGTCGGCCAGCATCCAGGGTGCCAGAGGGAGGTTCAGTCCTTCTGGGGAACCGGCCTGGTGTTGCCCTTCTTCGCGGTCAGCGAACCGCCCATTTTCGCGCATTCGCCCTTGTCGACGAACTTCCAGGCATTGCCCTGATAATCAACGGTCGAGGTGCCCGCGCAGCTGGTGCCCGGCCCGGCAGCGCAATCATTCTTGCCCTTGAGCGCGACGCCGTAGCACTTCTCCTTGGCGCCCGCGCTTTGCGCGATGGCGGGCGAGGTCGCGAGCAGCGAAGCCGCAGCAAGCGAAGCTGCGGCAAGTCCGATGGTGGTTTTCATGGTCAAATCCTTTCCAGATCCAGTGTGCGCCTGATCGGCTCACATCGACCTGTTCGGACCCGCCCATGGTAAGGTTACAGGCAAAGCGGTGACCATGCGCCGCCGCGTCCCGCTAGCTATCGGGCTGGAAGTCGATCCGTTCCGCCGCAGCGCCGCTCATGATGAAACCGATCGGCTTTTCGGTTTCTTCCTGCAGATGCGCGATCAGGCTGGCGGTGCGGGCGAGCAGCGAGATGCCCTTCAGTGCCGCGAGCGGGAAGCCCGCGTCGAGCATGACGGCGGGGATCGCGCCGTTGACATTGATCGGCAGGCTGCGCCCGATCGCATCGGGCAGCACCGCTTCGATCGTGCGCAACATGGCGATATGCTTGCCCTCCATGCCGTGTTCTTTGGCGAGCGCCAGCAGGCGATGCGCGCGCGGATCGCCGCCCGAATGTTGGGGGTGGCCGAAGCCGGGGATCACCTTCTTCTCGGCACGCAGAGCCTTGATAGCGGCAGTTGCGACGACGGCAGGGTCGCTGCCGTCAGCCTCCGCCTGAGCCACGACCTCGGCGTAGAACTTGCCCGCCACTTCGGCGCTGCCCAGCACCACCGATCCGCAGCCCAGTAGCCCGGCGGCAACCGCGCCGTGGAATGCCTCGGGTGCGGCGGCATAGGTCATGCGGGTGGCGACCACGCTCGGCACCAGACCATGTTCGGCAATCGCGCACAGCACGGCATCGGCCAGCCCTTTTTGCGGCGCGGAAGGCATGGTGCCGGTCACCAGCAGCCAGAAATAGCTGGTGAAGTCGACCTTGCCGATCACCTCGTCGCACAGGTCCATCCCGCGCACGGTGATGCTGGTCGCATCCGAGGTGCAGATCGAGGTGACCGCGTTATCCTGCTTGCCGATGCGCATGAGCATTCCTTTTTCGTTATTCGAAGTTGATTTCGGTATGCGAAGAATATACTATCATCGAACTGTCAAGGCAAGAAGGTGGGATCAGGCGGATGGCGGCCAAACCGTTAGCAGGCGTTACCGTTCTCGAAATGGGGACCTTCATCACCGGCCCGGCCGCAGGGATGCTCCTCGCCGATCTGGGCGCCGATGTCATCAAGGTCGAACAGCCCGGCACCGGCGATCCGTTCCGTTCGTTCAAGGGCGGCCTCTATTCGCCGCACTTCCAGACCTATAACCGCAACAAGCGGTCGATCACCATCGATCCCAAACAGCCCGACGATCTGGCCATTCTCGATCGGTTGGTCGAAACGGCGGATGTGTTCATCCAGAACTTCCGCCCCGGCGTGGCTGGCCGGCTGAACGTCGACCCGGACCGGCTCCACGGCATCAACCCGGCGCTGGTCTATGCCTCGATCTCGGGCTTCGGCACCGAGGGGCCGGACCGTGACCGTCCCGCGTTCGACACCGTGGCCCAGGCGGCGAGCGGATTTCTGCGGCTGCTGGTCAATCCCGAACATCCGCGCGTGGTCGGCCCCGCCATCGCCGACGCCATGACCGGGTTCTACACCGCGTTGGGCATCCTTGCGGCGCTCAACGAACGGCACGCAACGGGCAAGGGGCGGGTGGTCGAAACGTCGATGTTCGAAGCGATGTGCCACTTCAACCTCGATGATTTCACCCACCTGCTGTCCGCCGATCAGGTGATGGGGCCGTATAGCCGCCCGCATGTCAGCCAAAGCTATGTGTTCCAGTGCGCCGACGGCAAATGGCTGGCGCTGCACATGTCATCGCCGCCCAAGTTCTGGGAAAATCTGGCAACCGCCGTGGGCAAGCCGGATATGCTGAGCCTGCCCGCCTTCGAAAGCCGCGAGGCGCGGATCGCGCATTACGAGGATGTGGTGGCGTTCCTCGCCCCGATCTTCGCCACCCGTCCGCGCAGCGAATGGGCGGACGTGCTGACCGGTCTGGAGGTTCCCAACTCCCCCGTGCTCGACAGCGCCGAAGTGCTGGCGACCGAGCAGGCCAAGGTGCTCGGCATCGAAGTCACCGATCCCGATGGGCCGCACGGCGAGTTCCGCACGATCCGGTTCCCGCTCAGCTTCGATGGCGAGCGGATGGACAGCGTCACCGCACCCCCCGTATTGGGGGCTGACGACGCGGACATTCGCCGCAGCATCGAAAGGCCGGACCATGGGATACGTAGGGGCTGACGCCGAAAGCAAAGATCCGGGCGCCAAAAACCCCGAATTCCTCTCGACCCTCGAACGCGGTCTGCGCGTGCTGAAGGCGTTTGACGAGGATCATCCGGAAATGACCCTCAGCGAAGTCGCGGCCCGAACCGCGCTGCCACCGGCGGTCGCGCGGCGGTGCCTGATCACGCTGGTCGAACTCGGCTATGTCGGGCAGCACGAACGCAAGTTCCTGCTGCGCCCGGCGGTGCTGACGATCGGTTCGGCGTTCCTCGCCTCGATGCAGATCGAACAGGTGGTGCTGCCGCCACTGCAAGCCTTGCGCGACCAGACCGGCGACAGCGCTTCGCTGGCGGTGCTGTCGGGCAGTGACATTCTTTATGTCGCCCATGTTTCCACCGACCGGCGGTTCCGGGTCGCGGCCAATGTCGGCACGCGCTTCCCGTTTCACGCCACCTCGCTGGGAAAAGCCGTCGCCGCGCACCTGCCCGAGGCCGAGCGCAGGGCGCTGCTGGCCGCCGCCCCGTTCCAGCGCTTTACCGAACGGACCGTGACCGAGAGCGCGGCGCTGGACGAGCGGCTGACGCTGGTCGCGGCGCGCGGTTACGATTCGGCGCTCGACGAGCTTGATTACGGCATCGTCTCGGTCGCGGTGCCGGTGCTGGGGCGGGACAAGCAGGTGATCGCCGCCATCAACTGCTCCACCTCCACCACCCGCATCTCGCAAGACGAACTGGTGCGCACCCGCCTGCCGCTGCTGCGCAATGCAGCCGGCGAGATCGAAGCATCGCTGCGCCGCTGGCCCGCGCTGGAGGCATCGTTGAAGCCCTGAGACTGTTTTTTCGTATATCGAAGTTGACTTCGCAATGCGAAGATTATATTCCGGCCCCTTCGGAGGGGACCGAAGCAGGCGTGAAATGCGCCCACAGGGAGAGAATGATGCAGAACCGGGGCTCCAGGCTCGTCAGTGCAATGGCGCTTGCAACCGCGACGCTCGCGGCAGTGCCGCTTCAGGCGCAGGATGCGGGAACACCCGCTGCGGACGAGGCCGAAGATCAGGGCATCATCGTCACCGGCCTGCGGCGCGAGGAAAGCCTGCAGGACACTCCGGCCGCGGTCACAGCCTTCAATGCGCAGGCGATCGAGAACGCCGGGATCGAACGTCCGGCGGATTTCATCGCGCTGACCCCCAACGTCACGCTGGTCGAGACGCAGAACGCGGGCAACGCCTTCGTCATCATTCGCGGGATCACCCAGAACCGCAATTCCGAGCCTTCGGTCGCAGTGATTGTCGACGGGGTGCAACAAGTAAACCCCGCGCAATTCAACCAGGATCTGTTCGATATCGAGCAGATCGAAGTGCTCAAGGGGCCGCAGGGCGGTCTCTATGGTCGTAACGCCATCGGCGGCGCGATCATCATCACCACCAAGCAGCCGACCGATGAATTTTCGGGCAATGTCACCGCCGGGATCGACAATGGCTTCGGCTATTTCCTGCGCGGCGGGGTGAGCGGGCCGGTGGCGGAGAATGCGTTCTTCCGCGTGGCCGGTTCCTATTACAACACCGACGGATTCATCCCCAATACCTTCCTGGGCGAAGATGCCGACCCGGTCGAGGACTACTCCCTGCGCGCCAATCTGCTGGTGGAAGCGACCGACCGGCTGACCTTCGATGTGCGCGGGTCGATCAACCGGCTGCGCACCCAGGGGCTGTATTACAACATCGTTGCCGACGTGAACGATATCGCCCCGGTACGGGTCAACAATCCGGGCCAGAACGACCGCGACATCAACAATGTCTCGCTCAAGGTCGAATATGAAGGCGACAATGCCGTCTTCACCTCGATCTCGTCGTATGACACGCTCGAAGAAGTGCTGACCGGCGACGCGTTCGACTTCCTGCCGATCGAGGACAGCTTCTTCTTCAACCTGTTTGAGGGCATCTTCGGCCCCGGCAACGGGTTCGACCTCAACCAGAGCCAGTTCCTCGATGTCGAGGCCTTCAGTCAGGAAGTGCGACTCGCCTCGCCCACCGATGGCGGGCGCTTCAACTGGATGGTCGGCGGCTATCTGATCGATACGCAGCGGTTCATTTCCACCGGCAACATGATCGACACCGGCAACGGCGTCTTCCCGGTGTTCCGCACCCCGTCGACCAATCCGCTGAACCCGCAGTTCAGCTTTTTGTCCGACGGGCAGGACAATTTCGCGTGGGCGCTGTTCGCCAATGCCGGGTATGAATTGTCGCCCGAATTCCGCGTCGATGCCAGCTTGCGTTACGACCGTGACAAGCGCCGCCAGACCACGCTGACCCCGCAGGGCTTCCTGCCGGTGGTGCCGGGCGTGCCGACGGCGCAAAGCGGCGAAGTGCGCACCGCGATCTTCGACGACTGGCAGCCCAAGCTGACCCTGACCTACGAACCCACCCCCGATCTGACCATCTACGGCGGATACAGCCGCGGCTTCCGTTCGGGCGGCTTCAACCAGACCGGCGTGGGCGCGGAATCGGTGAACGCCGGCATTGTCGGCGTGGGCGACATCTTCGAAGCGGAAACGGCCGACACCTTCGAAGTCGGTGCCAAGGCGCAGATCGGCCCCGTGAGGCTGGCGGGCGCGGCCTACACGACCCTGTCGAAGAACAGCTATTTCTTCGTCTTCCTGGCCCAGTCCTCGACCCAGAACCTCGGCAATATTCCCGAGACGCGGATCAACGGCTTCGAACTCGAAGCGAGCGCGGAAGTGCTGCCCGACTTCGATATCAACGCCGCAATCGGCGTGACCGATAGCGAGATCAAGGAATTCCCCGATCCGACGGTGATCGGGAACGAGGCGCCGCAGATCTCGCGCTACACCATCAACCTCGGCGCGCAATATGCCGGGGCGCTGACCGACACGCTCGATGGCCTGCTGCGGATCGATTACCGCCGCACCGGCAAGACTTGGTGGGAACCGTTCAACACCACCGTGCGTGAGCCCGTCGACATCGTCGATGCGCGCGCCGGGGTGACGTTCGACGGCGTGTCCGTCACCGCATTCGCCGCCAACCTGTTCGATGAAACCTACAACGCGGAGTTTTCTCCGGGCGGATTCGTTTTCCGCGCGCGTCCGCGGCGTTATGGTGTCGAGGTCGGCTACAAGTTTTAAAGGATACGCGACATGACCAAGGTGCTGGTGCTCTACTATTCGAGCTATGGCCATATCGAAGCGATGGCCGCTGCGGTGGCCGAGGGTGCAGCCAGCGTCCCCGGCACCGAGGTTGTGGTCAAGCGCGTGCCCGAACTGGTGCCGGAGGAGATTGCGCAAGCTTCAGGTGTGAAGCTCGATCAGTCGGCTCCGATTGCGACCCCGGATGAATTGGCGGATTACGACGCGATCATCTTCGGCACACCCACCCGCTTTGGCAACATGGCGGCACAGATGCGGAACTTCCTCGATCAGACCGGCCCGTTGTGGTTCCAGAACAAGCTGGTCGGCAAGGTCGGTTCGGTGTTCGTCTCCACCGCCAGCCAGCACGGCGGACAGGAGACCACCATCACCTCGTTCCACACCACCCTGCTGCATCACGGCATGGTGATCGTGGGGCTACCCTACACCTTCAAGGGTAATTCCGAAATGGGCGAGATCAGCGGCGGCACGCCTTACGGCGCGAGCACGCTGGCGGGGAACGACGGCAGTCGGATGCCGAGTGACAACGAACTTGCCGGCGCGCGGTTTCAGGGCGAACACGTGGCCACAATCGCGGGCAAGCTGGCCGTCTGATTGTTCGAAGCACTGATGGAGAGAGCACGATGACCAGAATCCTCGCCAACCGACTTCACCACACCGCCTATGTGACCAAGGATCTGGAGGCGACCCGCGCCTTTTACGAGGACGTGCTCGGCTTCCCCCTGATGGCGACCTATTGCGAGAAGGACGAGCTGTTCGGCAAGGAGCGCGTCTATTGCCACGTGTTCTTCGAACTGGCCGATGGCAGCGCGCTGGCATTCTTCCAGTTCGCCGATCCCGACGATCAGGCCGAATTCGGGCCGGACATTCCCTCGAGTCCGTTCATCCACATCGCGCTTCAGGTCGATGCCGATGCGCAGGTCGAACTGGAACACCGCATCCGCGCCGCCGGGATCACCGAGCCGCAGACCTACACGCTTGAGCATGGCTATTGCCGCTCGGTCTATGTCACCGATCCCAACGGCATGATCATCGAATTTACCCACGATGATCCGCGCGCCGAACCACTGGATGCCGAACGCCGCGCGGCGGCGCATGGTGAACTGAAGCGCTGGCTGGCCGGGCAGCACCACAACAACAACCCGTTCCGCGCCGACGAAGCCGCCTGATCGCGGCAGCGGGCGCGCGTTCTATGATGGCTGCTCCTGCTCCCGGTAACACGGCTATTTATGACGAGGTCGCCGTCGACGGCGGCACGCTGCCAGTCGCGCTGGCAGGGGCGATGGAGAGCGGCAGCACGCCCATTATCCTGCTGCACGGCTGGACGCTCGATCACCGGATGTGGACTCCGCAGATCGAAGGGCTCGGATCGCAGCACTTCCTCATCATGCCCGACCGGCGCGGCTGCGGGGGAGCCACCGCACCGCCCGATCTGGCGCGCGAGGCCGAGGATGTGATCGCGATGGCCGATTCTCTCGGGCTTGACCGGTTCGCGCTGCTCGGTCTGTCGCAGGGCGCGGCCGTGGCGCTCGATGTGGCGCGCATGTTCGCATCGCGCTTGACCGGTGTGGTCGTCTCGGGCGCGCCGCTGCCGGCACTGGTGCCGCGCGAAGAGGTGATCGAGATCGATACCTACCGCGAGTGGGCGGCGGCAGGCGATCTGGCGGCGCTGCGGCGCGACTGGGCGCTGCACCCGCTGATGCAGGCGCACTCGCGTGAGGCGCACGCGCTGCTCGCCGCGATGCTTGCCGATTACGACGGGCGCGATCTTGCCGCCTTGTCGGAACCGCCCGCCCTGCCGCGCGATGTGCTGCGCACGCTGGCCGTGCCGGTGCTGGCGCTGACGGGAGAGCACGATACGCCGTGGCGCCGGGCCTGTGCTGCCGCGCTGGCCGACATCGCGCCGCGCGCCATGCACGCGGCGGTGCCGGAGGCCGGCCATCTCGCCAACGCTGATAACCCCGCTCGATTCGACGCGCTGGTCGCTGCATTCCTGCGCAATCTGACCGCCCCCCAGACAAGGCCATACCAATGACCCGCACCCGCTTTCTTACCACCCATGTCGGCAGCCTGCCGCGCCCCGAAGCGCTGCTTGATCTGGTCTTCGCGCGCGAAGGCGGCGAGCCGGTGTCCGAAGCCGATTTCGATGCGGCGGTGGAAGAAGCCACGGCCTATGTCATCAAGCGCCAGATCGAAGCGGGCATATCGATCGTGAATGATGGCGAACAGTCCAAGCCCAGCTACGCCACCTATATCAAGCACCGCCTGTCGGGCTTCGGCGGTGAGGCCGGGCAGTATGAATTCGCTGACCTTGAGGCTTTCCCCGGCGCGAAGGCGCAGGTGTTCGGCAACAAGGGCCGGGCCAAGCGTTCCGCCCCTGCCTGCACCGCGCCGATCACCGTCATCGACATGGAAGCGCCGCGCATCGACGCCGAGCGTTTGGTGCGGCTCGCCAATGGCCACGCCACCTTCATGTCCGCCGCATCGCCCGGCGTGACCGCGCTGTTCTTCCCCAACCAGTTCTACGCCAGTGACGAGGAATATGTCTTCGCCCTCGCCGAAGGCCTGCGCCACGAATACGAGACGATCGCAGCGGCGGGCATCACCTTGCAGGTCGATTGCCCCGACCTCGCGATGGGCCGCCATGTGCAGTTCACGCATCTGAGCCTCGAAGACTTCCGCAAGCGGATCGGCATGAACATTGCCGCGCTCAACCATGCGGTGCAGAACATCCCGGCGGAGCAACTGCGGATGCATCTGTGCTGGGGCAACTATCCCGGCCCGCACCACTGCGACGTGGCCCTGACAGAGATCGCCGATATCGTCTGGACCGCCAAGCCGCAGACCGTGCTGATCGAAGGCGCCAACCCGCGTCACGCGCATGAATTCGCGTTTTTTGAAGCGAACCCGCTGCCAGACGACAAGATCCTGTGCCCCGGCATGGTCGAGCCGCAGTCTCCCTATATCGAACACCCCGAACTGATCGCCCAGCGCATCGGGCGCTATGCCGATCTGCTGGGGGTAGAGCGGGTGATGGCCGGGGTCGATTGCGGGTTCTCGGTTCATGCGGGCAGCAATGCGCTCGACCCCGAAATTGTCTGGGCGAAGCTCGCTGCGCTGGCCGAAGGCGCCGAGCTCGCCAGCCGCAAATACTGAGGCGCCGGGCGGCAAAGCCCGGCGCCTCAGGGTATCGCAGCGTCAGCGCAGATCGAAGCGGTCGAGCATCATCACCTTGTTCCACGCCTGCGCGAAATCGGCGACGAACTTCGCCCCGCCGCGATTGACGGCATAGACCTCGGCAACGGCGCGCAGTTCCGAATTGGAACCGAACACCAGATCGACTTCGGTCGCGGTCCACTTCAGGGCGCCGGTCTTGCGGTCGCGGCCCTCGAACACGCCGTTGGTATCGGCCGCCGGCTTCCATTCATTGCCCATGTCGAGCAGGTTCACGAAGAAGTCGTTCCCGAGCGTGCCGGGACGGTCGGTGAACACCCCGTGCTTCGCGCCGCCGGTGTTGGCATCGAGCATCCGCATCCCCGCCACCAGCACCGCCATCTCCGGCACTGTCAGAGTCAGCGTATCGGCCTGATCGACCAGCATTTCGCTGGGTGAGCGACGGGCGCGGTCGCTGGTGAAGTTGCGGAAACCGTCTGCCGCAGGGCGCAGCAGTTCGAAGGATTCGGCATCGGTGTGGGCATCGGTCGCATCGACCCGGCCCGGCGTGAACGGCACGGTGACGGTGTGACCCGCCGCCTTGGCCGCATCTTCCACCGCAACCACGCCGCCGAGCACGACGAGATCGGCGATCGACACCCGCTTCGCACCCGAACGCGCGTTGAAGCTGGCCTGCACGCCTTCGAGCGCGGTCACCACGCGGGCGATCACTTCGGGATCATTGACGCCCCAATCCTTCTGCGGAGCAAGCCGGATACGTGCGCCATTGGCACCGCCGCGCATGTCGGTGTCGCGGAAGGTGACAGCCGAGGCCCATGCCGTGCGCACCAGTTCCGAACGGGTCAGGCCGGTGTTGCGGATCGCACTCTTGAGCGCGGCGATATCGCCCGCTTCGATCACGGCGTAATCGGCAACCGGCAGCGGGTCCTGCCACAGCAGGTCTTCCGCCGGAACTTCGGCCCCGACATAGCGCGCCTTCGGCCCCATATCGCGGTGGGTGAGCTTGAACCACGCACGGGCAAAGGCTTCGTCCATCAGCTTGGGGTTCTTGACCCAGCGCTGGGTGATTTCGCCGTAAGCCGGGTCATACCGCAGCGCGAGATCGGTGGTCAGCATCACCGGCGCGTGGGTCTTTTCCGGATCGAACGCGTCGGGGACGAACTTGACCTGATCGGCGTTGACCGGCTCCCACTGCTTGGCGCCTGCCGGGCTGGTGGTCAGCTTCCATTCGAAGGCATAGAGGTTGTCGAGATAGTTGCTGCTCCAGTTGACCGGCGTCGCCGTCCATGCGCCTTCCAGCCCGCTGGTGGTGGCATCCTTGCCGACCCCGGTGCCGCACTTGTTCTTCCAGCCGAAGCCCTGCGCCTCAACGCCTTCGGCTGCCGGTTCCTTGCCGACGCAATCGGCTGCCTTGCGCGCGCCGTGCATCTTGCCGATGGTGTGGCCGCCGACGATCAGGGCGACGGTTTCCTCGTCATTCATGCCCATCCGCGCAAAGGTGGTGCGGATCTGCTGCGCCGATGCGAGAATATCGGGGTTGCCTTCCGGCCCTTCGGGATTGACGTAGATCAGCCCCAGTTCCGACGCAGCGAGCGGGCTGTCGAGATTTTCGCCTTCGGCATTCCGCTCCGAGGTCAGGAACTTGGTTTCCGGGCCCCAATAGACCAGCTCCGGCTCCCACGCATCATCGCGGCCACCGGCAAAGCCGTAGGTTGTGAAGCCGGTGTTCTCCAGCGCGACGTTGCCCGACAGGATGATCAGGTCCGACCACGACAGGGCCGCGCCATATTTCTGCTTCACCGGCCACAGCACGCGGCGGGCCTTGTCGAGATTGCCGTTATCGGGCCAGGAATTGAGCGGTTCGAACCGGATCTGCCCGCCATCCGAACCCCCGCGTCCGTCGCCCGAACGATAGGTGCCAGCCGAATGCCACGCGAGGCGGATGAGCAGCCCTGCATAGTTGCCGTAATCCGCCGGCCACCAATCCTGCGAATCGGTCAGCGCGGTGTTGATGTCGGCCTTCACCGCCTTGAGATCGAGCTTGGCGAACTCCTTGGCGTAATCGAAGTCTGCGCCATTGGGATCGGCGTCATATTCGTTCTGCCGCAGAGGGCCGAGATCGACCACGTTCGGCCACCAATCCTGGACCGAGCGCGGCGCTGACTGGCCCTGCGGCACGCCGACGCGGCCCATGCCCGGTTCATTGAAGCCGGGCGGTGTCGCCATGATCGGCTGCGCAATGAGAAGGCTGGAAGACAGGAGCAGAAGCCCCTTCAGTCTGAATGTCATGATCGAACCCCGATTTATTTCGTTGAAAGCGCCGTCCGTCAGCAGCCCAAACCTTGGCTGTCATCGGCGGCGCAACGCAGCCCTATAACCGCCGGGCGCGCGGCAGAAACGGCTTATCGTGATAACTGTGATGCGGTTTGCCGATGGACGATCGTCGGACGCGCCAATGGGCGCAGCGGTTACCGCTTACCGGCGCGCCTTGAAGAAGTCGCGCAGCAGGTCCGCCGCTTCGTCTTCGGCGATTCCGGAATAGACCTCGGGTCGGTGGAGGCACTGGGGTTGGTCGAACACCCGCGCGCCATGTTCGACCGCGCCGCCCTTGGGATCGCTGGCGGCGTAGTACAGCCGGGCGATGCGCGCATGAGCGATCGCACCGGCACACATCGCGCAGGGTTCCAGCGTGACCCACAATTCGCAACCGATCAGGCGTTCGTCGCCCAGCGCCTTTGCGGCGCGGCGGATCGCGAGAATCTCGGCATGGGCGGTCGGATCGTGATCGGTGCGCGGGGTATTATGCGCCTCGGCGATGATGGCCCCGTCCTTCACCACCACGGCGCCGATCGGCACTTCGCCCGCCGCCGCTCCGGCGCGGGCAAGCGAAAGGGCGCGCCCCATGAAGCTGCGGAACCCCGCCTGCTTCACGCGGCGCGCCCGGTTACGGCGCTGTGATGCGCGTTATTCGTCGCCGGTGACTGGCTCGCCTTCGGCGTCAGGCATAGTGACATCGACATCGGGAACCTCGACCGTCCTCTCCTCGGTGCCGACATCGACATCGGCGGTTTCGACGTCATATTCGGGCATGTTGCCGCCTTCGACATTGACCTCGGGCATTTCGCCTTCTTCCGTCTGGTCGACATCGCACGCGGCGAGTCCCAATGCAAAGGGGACGATAAGGCTGGTGGCGATCAATCGCTTCATATTCTTTTCTCCTGCGCGTCTCGGGCCGGGGGCGGTTCCCACGGACGGACGCAGGTGCATAGCTGTGCTAGCTGCGCTATGCCCCTAACATGGGTTGGGAAAGCGCGCCCCCCCATGCGCCGCCGATCACGCGGTGTTGCGGGGTACTGGCGCACGGCCAGTGGCGACGTACGCAACTTGCTTGACGATTCGGCTATGCCCCGTTATGCGCGCCGCTTTCCCGGATTAGACCCGAACTTTACGAGAAGAGACGAGACCATGGCGCGCATCTGCGAACTGACCGGCAAGGGCCGTATGACCGGCCACAATGTCAGCCACGCCAATAACAAGACCAAGCGCGTGTTCCTGCCCAACCTGCAGAACGTGACGCTGATGAGCGAAAAGCTCGATCGCAGCTTCAAGTTCCGCGTGTCGACCCACGGTCTGCGCTCGGTCGAGCACAATGGCGGGCTCGATAACTGGCTGCTCAAGACCAACGACGAAAAGCTTTCGGCCAACGCGCTGAAGGTGAAGCGCGAACTGGTGAAGGCACAGGCTGCCGCCTGATCGGCGCTGTCCCTTCGGGGACGGTAGCATGAACGAGGCGCTCGGGTTTACCCGGGCGCTTTTCGTTTGTCCGCTTCAGGCCTTCGGGTCGAACACCAGCTTGACCAGCAAGGTGCGCTGGATGACCGAGAAATTGTCGTCCGCGATCAGCCACACGTCGACCCGCCCATCCGTGCGCGGGCGCACCGCCAACCCTTCGTAATTCTCGCGCGGTATCACCGGATCAAGCCGTAGCGTAGTTTCCGGCGCGAATGTCCCGCCCTCCTCCGGCGCTTCGCCGATGACCAGCAGGGTCGAGAACGGCGGCCAGGCGTCGGGCGAGGGCCGCACCAACCGGCGCATCAGCACCAGCAATCGTCCATCGGGCAGCTGCGTGATATCGGTCGCGACGTAATCGGGCGCCGGCGCAACAAAGCGGAATTCGGCGGGCATGCCTCCGGCCACCGGATCACCGGGAAAGATCAGCCCGCGGTCGCAGCATTCGGGCAGCAGCACGAATTGCCCGTCGGCCAAGCGCACCATCGCCTCGGCCCCGCCGTTTTCCGCCCAGTCGACAATCGGGCGCAGGTCGCGCAGCCCATCGGGGTAGCTGGCGATCGTGTTGCGCTGGATCGTGTGAACCTGCTCGTAACCGATCCAGTAAGCCCCGCTTCCGGGATCGCGGGTGGCGGATTCGGCGTCGAGCAGGTCATTTTCCGCGCCGCGTTCGACCTGCTGCCGGTTCATGCCCTGGGTCGGCGCTGGGCCATCGGGTTCGGTCAGGGTGATGCGGTAACCGCGGTCGGAAAAGGCGCGCAGCTTGCCCGGCCCCAAAGCCAGCAATGCGGAAAAGCCGCCGAAGCGCAGGCCCCCGGCGCGATAGTGCCAGACCCCGGCGACCTGCCACCCGGTCTGATCGGCGGGGCCGGCATCCTGCACCTGTTCGACAGCGATATCGCGCGGCGGCGTGGTGACGATCTCGCTGCGCAGCCACGTACCCGGCGCGCACAGCAGCGCAATGCCGCCGGCCGCAAGCAGCCGCTTGCCGCGCGCCACCTGCCGCTATTGACCGGTGGTATCGGAGCCGAGCAAGCGGCGCGTGGCGATTTCGCACGAGGCATAGGGCTCCTGCCGCTCGGCGCTCCAATACCGCAGTTCTGTGAGCGGGATCGGCTCGCCCGTCACGGCGCACAGCACGTGATTGCCCGGGCGCAGCACCCGGAAGCTGGAGGGGCCATAGTAAAGCTTGGCGGTCTTGTCGGCGGAGGACATCAGCATGGCGCTTCCGATAGCACCGCGCAGCTATCCGAACAAATCTTCTTGTGCCGGGCCGGAGCGTTTGGGCGCACCCGGGCGCTGCTTTGGCGGGGCTGCAGGAGGCGGAGCAGCGCCTGCTGGCACGACATCCAGCCTGCCGTCGCGCAATTGCACCACCAGCGCCGGCTCCCCCGCAGCCTCGGCGCGGGAGGTGAGCGCCTTGCCCGCAGCATCACGGATAATGGCATAGCCGCGCGCGAGCGGCTTTTCGGGATGAAGCTGGCTCATCACCCGTGTGAGCGCTCCCAGCCGGTCCGCACCGCGCTGCAAGGGCCGTTCGACCAGCGCAGGCACCAGCCGCGCGCGGGCGAGGCGTTCGGCGGCGTCACGGGCCGGGCGTTGCACCAGTGCAGGGGTCAGACCGGCACGATCGAGCCGTCGCCGGGCTTCGGCGATGCTGCGGGCGAGCAAGCTGGGCGATAGCCGCGCCGCTGCGCCTGCCAGCCGCTCACGCCCCTTGGCCGAACGCTCGCCCAGCCCGCGCCGCAGCCGCTCTGCCAGATCGTCGAGCCGCTGCGCCTGCGGTTGCAGCAGGTTTTCAGGCTTGGGCAGCATCCGCACCCGCGCCGCCAGCCGTTCGCGCCCCAGTTCAACCGGGCGATAGACGCAGCGCCGCTGACGGGTGCCGAGATCGGCCAGCGTCAGTGCCAGATCGGCGCGCACCGGCACCGCCATCTCCGCTGCCGCCGTAGGCGTGGGCGCGCGGCGGTCGGCAGCGTAGTCGGCCAGCGTCGTATCGGTCTCGTGCCCCACGGCGGAGATCACGGGGATCGAGCATTCTGCGATGGCGCGCACCACCGCTTCCTCGTTGAAACTCCACAGATCCTCGATCGACCCGCCCCCGCGCGCCACGATCACGACATCGGGGCGCAGGATGGGGCCGTCAGGGGCAAGGCCCGAGAACCCGCGCACCGCCGCCGCGACCTGATCCGCCGCGCCATTGCCCTGCACCAGCACCGGCCAGACGATCACATGCGTGGGAAAACGATCTGCCAGCCGGTGCAGGATATCGCGAATCACCGCGCCGGTGGGCGATGTCACCACGCCGATCACCTGCGGCAGGAACGGCAGGCGGCGCTTCTTGCCCGCATCGAACAGCCCTTCCGCCGCCAGCCGGGCGCGGGTCTTTTCCAGCAGCGCCAGCAGCGCGCCCTCGCCCGCCAGTTCGAGGCTGTCGATCACGATCTGATATTTCGACCGCCCCGGATAGGTCGTCAGCTTGCCGGTGGCGATCACCTCCAGCCCGTCCTCGGCGCGGAAGTTCAGCCGCGCGGCGTTGCCCTTCCACATCACCCCGTCGATCACCGCGCCTTCATCCTTCAGCGCGCAATAGAAATGCCCCGATGCAGCCCGCTTCACCCCCGAAAGCTCCCCGCGCAGCCGCACGAAGCCGAAGCGATCTTCGACCGTCCGCTTCAGCAGCGCGGAAATCTCGCTGATGGTCAGCGGCTGCGCATTGTCGCCCGCACGGTCACGCGCTACCAGCCCGGCATCGTTACGACCGGTTGGGTCATCACTGTTCGGCGGAGGGGCCATGAATATCCTGCTTCTGGGGTCTGGGGGCCGCGAACATGCGCTGGCGTGGAAGTTGGCGCAATCCCCAGCCTGCACGCATCTTTACGCCGCCCCCGGAAATCCCGGCATTGCCGAGGAGGCGGAACTGGTGGCGCTGGATGTGACAGACCACGGCGCGGTGATCGCGTTCTGCGCCGACAAGACCATCGGCCTTGTGGTGATCGGGCCGGAAGCGCCGCTGGTCGACGGATTGTCGAATGCCTTGCGCGCAGCAGGCGTGCCGGTGTTCGGCCCCTCGCAGGCCGCCGCGCAGCTTGAAGGATCGAAGGGGTTTACCAAGGACCTGTGCGCCCGCGCGGGCATCCCCACCGCAGGCTACGTCCGCACCGCATCGCTGGAGGACGCGCGCGCCGCGCTCACCCGCTTTGCGCCGCCCTATGTGCTCAAGGCCGATGGGCTGGCGGCGGGCAAGGGCGTGGTGATCGCCGACACCATCGAAGCTGCCGAGATCGCGCTGGCCGACATGTTCGGCGGCCAGTTCGGAGAAGCCGGGGCCGAGGTCGTGATCGAGGAGTTCATGCACGGCGAGGAAGCGAGCTTCTTCGCGTTGACCGATGGCACCGCGATTCTCCCCTTCGGATCGGCGCAGGATCACAAGCGCGTGGGTGATGGCGATGTGGGCCCGAACACCGGCGGCATGGGCGCATACTCCCCCGCGCCGGTGCTCACCCCCGAATTGCAGGCCCGCGTCATGGCGGAGATCATCGAGCCGACCGTGCGCACCATGCGCGAAGACGGCAATCCCTATTCCGGCGTGCTGTTTGCAGGCCTGATGCTGACATCGGACGGCCCGAAGCTGATCGAATACAACGCCCGCTTCGGCGACCCCGAATGCCAGGTGCTGATGATGCGGCTGCAGAGCGATCTGGCGGCAATCATGCTCGCCTGCGCCAAGGGCGAGTTGAGCGGGATCGCACCGCAATTCCGCCCCGACACCGCGCTCACCGTAGTGATGGCGGCGAACGGCTACCCCGGTACGCCCGAAAAGGGCGGCGCGATTGCGCTGAACTACGCCGAGTGTGCAGGCGCAAAGGTGTTCCACGCCGGAACCGCGCTGAAAGACGGCGCGCTGGCGGCGAACGGGGGACGCGTGCTGAATGTCACGGCGATGGGCGCGAGCGTGACCGAGGCGCAGCGCCTCGCCTACGCAGCGGTCGACAGGATCGATTTCCCATCCGGCTTCTGCCGCCGCGACATCGGCTGGCGCGAGGTTGCGCGGGAAGGTGGAAAAGCGACAATGTAGGGCTGGCTACTCGACTAAATCTCGCGTACCGTTCTGTGTTTGTTCACGGAGGCGGTATGTCGGATTTAGAGCCTGTTCATCTGCAAGAGAATGAGGATACCGGGGATCGGTTCCTCGTGTATTCTGATGGCACCGGAATACACGTGGAAGTCAATTACGCAGGGGATCAGTTGTGGATGACCCAGGCCCAGATTGCAGCGCTGTTTGGGCGAGACATATCTACGATCTCTCGCCACATCAATAACATACTGGATGAAGGTGAGTTAGAGGCGAGCAGTTTGCAGAAAGTGCAAATTGCTGGATCATCCAAGCCAGTGACCCTCCACAATCTCGATATGGTCCTTTCCGTAGGGTACCGCGTCTCCTCCAAGCAAGCTACTCTCTTCCGGAAATGGGCAACTGGCAAATTGGTCCAATTTGCAACGAAGGGATTCGTAATTGATGCTCCTCGTCTGAAAAATCCTGAGTATCGCGATCGCATTGCTGAACTTAAGGAAATCATCCGCGATATCCGTTCGGATGAAGCAAACGTATACAGTGAACTACAATCAATTTGCGCAATGTGTCAGGATTATGACGGCGGGTCTCAAAGGTGGAGAGATTTCTACAAAAAGACTCAGGCGAAGCTTATTTTTGCTGTTTGCAGCAAGTGCACTGCTACCCAACGTCGGACCACTCGGGTCTGGAGTTTTCCGCCTTGCTCA